>NZ_CP006704.1:2425081-3637621 GCF_000739375.1 Comamonas testosteroni TK102
ACAAAGGCCGCCAGGCGTTCTTCGGCGCGCATGCTGCCCAGCAGCAGCATCACGCCATGCTCGCGCACGATTTCGCGGCTCATGACCTTGTGCACATGATTTTGCAGTGCCGTGACTTCGCGCGAGAGTTGCTCGAGCTTGTCGAAAGGCATGATGCAGACTTCGGCATCTTCCAGCGCCACGGCATCGCAGGTGTGGTGGTCGTTGACGATACCATCCAGACCGATGATCTCGCCGGCCATCTGAAAGCCCGTGACCTGGTCGCGACCGTCTTCCGTGGCCACGCTGGTCTTGAAGAAGCCGGTGCGAATGGCATACAGCGAGGTGAACTCCTCGCCGTTGCGAAACAGCAGCCCGCCCCGTTTGACCTTGCGGCGCGTGGCCACAATTTCGTCAATGCGCTCCATTTGTTCATCGTCCAGGCCCATGGGCATGCACAGTTCACGCAGATTGCAGTTGGAGCAGGATGCTTTGATGGTCTGAAGATTCATGGGCTTTTCAGCAACGGCACAGACAGACTTGGACTGGAGAGTCGCGCCGATCATTGACCTCGTAGTTAGTGATGAGTTGGATCAAATTGTCGCAGCACTTGCCTTGCGCTCTCTTGATATTCATCAAGGACAGCTGGATTGCCTTGGTGCACATTGTTTGCATTCATTCAAAAACATGTGCTTCTGCCCATTATGGGCATGATTTCCAGGATTTGATTTCCTTTGAAATCTGCCCATTATGGGCATGATTTCCAGGGTCTGATTTCCTTTGAAATCTGCTCAATGTGGAGTGTGGGCGCACCCTAACTTTCAGTTATGACCGCAGTCACGCCCGAGTTGCTGAGCCGCTTTGATATTCCCGGCCCACGCTACACATCATTCCCAACAGCCGACCGTTTTGTTGAGGCTTTTGGTGCAGACGACTACATCTTGGCGCTGAAACAGCGCAAGACGCATTCGGGTTCACGTGCCTTGCCCTTGTCCGTTTATGTGCATGTGCCGTTTTGCGAGTCGCTTTGCTATTACTGCGCCTGCAACAAGATCGTGACCAAGCATCATGAAAAGGCTGCCGAGTATCTGGATTATCTGGGCCGTGAACTGGCCATGCATACCGAGCATTGCGGCAAAGGCCAGCTGGTAAGCCAGCTGCATCTGGGAGGCGGCACGCCGACCTTCTTCAGCGATGCCGAGCTGCAGCAGTTGATGCTTCTGATGCGTGAGCATTTCAAGCTCGATCCGGCCGGCGAGTATTCCATCGAGGTCGATCCGCGTACCGTGAGCAACGAGAGGTTGAAGACACTCAAGGACATGGGCTTCAATCGCCTGAGCTTTGGCGTGCAGGATTTTGACCCCGCGGTGCAGAAAGCGGTGCACCGGGAGCAGCCAGCCGAGCAAGTCTTTGAGCTGGTGGCCGAGGCCCGCCGTCTGGGTTTTGTCTCCATCAATGTGGACCTGATCTACGGCCTGCCCAAGCAGACATCCGAGTCTTTTGCGCGAACGCTGGCCCAGGTCAATGAGTTGCGTCCCGACCGTATTGCTCTGTATGCCTATGCGCATCTGCCCGAGCGCTTCAAGCCGCAAAGGCGTATTGCATCGGCTGACTTGCCCATGGGACAGGAGAAGCTGAATATGCTCTCCGGCGCAATTGATGCATTCATGAATGGTGGCTATGTCTATGTCGGCATGGATCACTTTGCACTGCCCGACGACTCTCTGGCCATCGCCAAGCGTCAGGGGCGCCTGCATCGCAACTTCCAGGGCTACAGCACCCAGCCCGATTGCGACCTGATTGCACTGGGCGTATCGGCCATCGGCAAGGTGGGGGCCACCTACAGCCAGAACGTCAAGACCCTGGAAGAGTATTACGACGCCATTGATGGCGGCATGCTGCCCGTGCAGCGCGGACTGGCGCTCTCGCGTGACGATCTGGTGCGCAGAGCGATCATCATGGCCATCATGTGTCAGGGCTCCGTCCTGTACGAGCCGATGGAGCAAGCCTGGCTGATCAATTTCCGCGAGTACTTTGCTCGGGAGTTGGCAGCGCTGGCGGAAATGCAGCGCAATGGCCTGGTTCAGCTATCCGACGAGGGCTTCAAGGTCACGGGCCTGGGGTGGTTTTTTGTGCGCGGAGTAGCCATGCTGTTTGATCGATATTTGCAGGCCGACCGAAACCGCGCACGCTTTTCGCGCATCATCTAGCGCATGTTGTTTTCGCTGGTCTGGACTGCTTTGATCATGGGGCTCGTGGGTGGGCCCCATTGTCTTGTGATGTGCGCTGCGCCCTGCAGTGTAGTTACAGGGGCAAGACCTGTCAGCGATGGCCAGGTCATCGCCTTGCACGGCCTGCAAAAACGCCAATGGCTGCGCACCAGCCTGTTTCATCTGGGACGCATTGCCGGCTATGCCCTGCTGGGCGGGGTTGCGGCCGTGGCGATGGAGAGTCTGGCCTGGCTGACCAGCCAGACAACGGCCTTGCAGAAGTTGTGGACGCTGATGCATGTCGCGGTCATGGCCTGGGGTCTGGCCATGCTGGTGCAGGCGCGGCAGCCGGTATGGCTGGAGCAGGCGGGGCGCTCTGTCTGGGCCAGGGTCCAGCCCTGGGTCGTCGCCCCGGGAGGGAGTCTGGCCGCAGGCTTTGCCTGGGCCCTGATGCCTTGCGGCTTGCTGTATTCGGCAGTGCTGGTGGCCGCGCTGAGTGGCGGAGTCTGGCAAGGTGCTCTGTCAATGGCAGCCTTTGCCATTGGCGGCGCAGCGTGGTTGCTGGCGGGCCCCTGGTTGTGGCAGCTGGGGCAGTCGCATCTGAATGCATTGCGGGCGCGCTGGGGCACCAGAATTGCGGGTTTGATGCTGATTGGTGTTGCGAGTTGGGCTTTGTGGATGGATCTGGTCTACAAACCCAGCCTTTGGTGCCGATAAGTCACACAGGAGGGGAATGTTGGTGCAGTTTGCATCCCAACAGACCCTAGTCATGGTTGAGCAGTCATGGAACTGCGGAATAATGTCTTATCTTGTGTGTAGCGCTCAAAGTGAATCGTTTCGTTGCTATTGATATCGGACAACTGCGAATTGGCATGTATGTCCATCTGGAGACTGGCTGGCTGCGCCACCCGTTTCCCGTCAGCAGCTTCAAGATTGTCAATGACGAGCAGTTGCAGACGCTCAGGACCCTGAAGCTCAAGGCCGTACAGGTTGATCTCTCCAGAAGTGATCTGGAGGAGGCTGTCACGCCTTCCGTCGCGCCTCCTCGCTCCGCTGCGAGCCATCCGGACAGCGATGCGCATGCCTGGCGAGACAGCATTCTGGGCGTGCAGTCCCGGTTTTTGGGTGCGGTGTCGGTATTTGACGATGTTCAGGCCCTGTTGCCTGCCAACCCCGAACGGGCGCGCGCCACGACGGATAGGCTGGTTGCGCAGCAAGTCGTCAAACTGGCGCAGGATCGTGATCTGAGCTTGCATCTGCTCGCGGATACGGGCGGCGTCACATTCGGTGTTCATGGAGTGAACGTTTCCGTGCTGAGCCTGTTGCTCGGCAAGACGCTGGGCTTGCGCAACGATGTGCTGCAGGATCTGGGCACGGCAGCGTTGCTGCATGACATCGGCAAGCCAGGGCTGGAGATTTCCGCGTCGGCCAATGCACTGAATCAAGCCACGGATCGCATGCCGCTGCGAGAGACCACCTATGCACGGCATGTCGGAGAGTCGGTGGCTTTGGCTCTGTCCATGGGCTATCCTCCTTCGGTCACGACGGCCATCGCCCAGCATCATGAGTGGGCCGATGGATCGGGCTTTCCGCTTGGCCTGCTGGCGACCGATATGGATGTTGCCGGACAGATACTGGCGCTGGCCAACAATTTCGAGCGTTTGTGCAATCTGCCACTGCAAGGCAACGAAATGACGCCCCACGAAGCCATGGCCGCACTGTACGGGCAGTACCGCCAGCGCTATGCACCTGAAGTGCTCAAGGCATTCGTGCAGACCCTGGGTGTCTATCCGCCGGGGTCCTTGGTGGAGCTCAGCGATGGGCGCATGGGCGTGGTGGTGTCCGTCAATACCAGCCAGTCTCTCAAGCCGCAGGTGCTGACCTATGACACGCAGGCGGCGCAGAAGTTGCGGTTCGTCGATTTGCTTGAATATGTGGGCTTGGGGATTCGTCGCGGTCTGACGCGTAATCAGCTATCGCGCAATGCGCTGGAAGCTTTACAGCCACAAAGACGTCTTTGCTATTTTTTTGACAGTTCTGCAGCACCTGCTGTCGAGAAAGATCTCGCGTGACCATGCCGCAGAGTTTTCTGATCGACCCTCTGCTCGCCGCCATGCTCGATGGCTTGCAGGAGGCCGTCTGGCTGCTGGATGCGCAGAGCCTGCGCGTGCTTCATGCCAATGCGGCAAGCACGCAGCTCACGGGCTACACCCCCGAGCAGGCACAGGAGCAGTATGTCGATGTGCTTTGCGCTTCCCTGGTGCAGAAGGCGTTCTGGCAGGATGCTTCCAATTGGGTGGGCGGCGCGAAATTTCTCACGGAGATCTGTAAGGCGGATGGATCGTTGACGGCCGTGGAGATGGGGGTTGGCTCCATCGCCCAGAACCCGCGCTGGTTGTTGCTCTCCATGCTCGACCGCAGCGAGCAGTTGCGGCATGAAAGCGAGCTCGACATGCTGCTTGCGGAGTTGCGGGCGACGCTGGAGTCCACCGCAGACGGCATGCTGGTCTGCGATCTGCGCGGCGGCATTCGCGCCTTCAACCATCGTTTCGCAGAGCTGTGGCAACTGCCCGAGTCCCTGCTCGTGCAACGTGACGACGGGGCCATCTTTGCCCATCTTGAGGCGCAGACTATCAGCAGCGAGAGCCAGTTCACGCTGTTGCAGGAGGCGCAGAATCTGTCGGCACCCGAGACCTCGGAGGTGCTGCAACTGCTAAGCGGCCGGGTGCTGGAGCGTCGTTCCGTGCCTCAGCTCAGTCGCGGTGTGGCGATAGGGCGGATCTATTCCTACCGGGATATCACGGCGGAATCCAGTTCAGCGACCGAGCTGCGTCTCGCGGCGCGCGTGTTCGAGTCCAGCCTGGACGGCATCTTCATAGCCGATGCCGCGGGCGCCATTGTGCAGATCAACCCGGCGGGCGTGCAACTGCTGCATGGAAGGTCGGTGCTGGGTCTTGCCGCCTGGGCGCTGTTCGAGTCCGAAGGCGGCCCTGTTTCCGATCTGCTGGAACTGGCATCCGCGCGCTGGGATGTGGGCAGTTTCTGGGAGGGCAACCTTTGGCTCAAGCAGAGCGACGGTCAGCGCTGTGCGGTCTGGCTGTCCTGGGTGGCATTGCGCGACGGCTATGGTCGTCTGGTGCAGAGCATTGGCTTCATGCGCGACATGACCATGCAGCGCAGTGCCCAAAAGCAGATCGAGCAGCTTGCCTACAGCGATGCCCTCACCGGACTGCCCAACCGCCTGAGCTTGAGCCGCCATGTGCAGGCCGCCATCACCGCTGCGCGTTTTACGCAGCAGCCTTTCAGCATTCTGTTTCTGGATCTGGACCGTTTCAAGATCATCAACGACTCGCTGGGTCATGACTTTGGCGATCGGGTACTCAAGCTGGTTGCTCAGCGGCTGGGTGGATTGCTGCGTCCTGCCGACGTGCTGTGTCGCCAGGGAGGGGACGAGTTCGTGCTCTATCTGCACGACTGTACCGGAGAGGGCGCTTCGGCCGTTGCCGCCCGCATTCTGGAAGAGATGCGTCAGCCCTTCATGCTCGACGGCCTGGGTTTTTCCGTGCAATGCAGCATTGGCGCGGCGCAGTTCCCTACAGATGGGTTGACGCTTGACGAGCTGATTCGTCAGGCCGATATCGCCATGTATCGCGTCAAGGAGCGCGGACGCGGCAATTTCAGCTTCTACCAGCCGCAGATGAGTGCAGGCCTGCTCTCGCGCATGAAGCTGGAGCACGCCATGCGGCAGGCTCTGGACAAGGGGCATATGGCCGTGCACTTCCAGCCCCAGGTTCATATCCGCACGGGTCGCATTGTGGCAGCGGAGGCTTTGCTGCGCTGGACGGATCCCGAGCTGGGCGTGATCTCCCCGGCGGCCTTCATTCCGCTGGCCGAAGAGTCCGGCTATGTGGTTGCGCTTGATGCCTGGGTGCTGGAGCAGTCGGTGCAGGAGGCAGCGCGCTGGCTGGCCATGGGCAAGCCCGTCAAGGTCTCGGTCAATGTCTCGGCACTGGAGTTCAGGCAGCCGGACTTTGTGGATCGCCTCAAGCGCGTGCTGGAAGCCAGCGGCTTGCCGGCCCAGTGGCTGGAGCTGGAGTTGACCGAGAGCATCCTGCTGCAGGAAGCTCAGGAAATGGCCTTGCGCGTGCATCAGATTGCAGAGTTGGGCGTGGGCCTTGTGATCGATGACTTCGGCACCGGCTATTCGAGCCTGGCCTATTTGAAAAAACTGCCGATCTCTAAGATCAAGATCGACCAGAGCTTTGTGCGCGGCCTGCCTCACGACGCGGGAGACAAGGCCATCGTGGGCGCCATCATCAGCATGGGGCAGGCCCTGGGCGTGGAGCTGGTGGCCGAAGGTGTGGAAACGCAGGAGCAGTGCCAGGCCATAGAGCAACTGCAGGGCGACTACTTTCAGGGCTATCTGTGTTCGCCGGCCTTGCCAGCGGAGCAATTCAGAAAGCGCCTGGAGCAAGGCGCATCCGAGCAGGCATCCGGCGCACAGCCGTACTCGCCGGACGAAGATGGCAGCGGTATTCATATTGCAGGTCTGCAATAGACGCTGGGCATGCGTTTGCGCTAGGTTTTCCATCGTCTGATTTGACGATGCGCAGTCTGTGCGGGCTCGGCAAGATCAGGGCATTTCCTGGGCCGACTGCCGGGCACCTACAACAATGAACAATGCGTGCAGAGTTGAGCAACTGTGCAGTGCTGATGGGCCGGATTTTTTGAGATAGCCAATGCCCAAAAGCGAATACGCAAGTTTTGACTTCTACAACTACCGCTCGGCCGCTCTCGAGGCCGTAAATGGCTTTTCTGTCGGCTTTTCTGCTCCGAGGCCTGCCGAGTCCGGTGCAACTGGCTTGCTGGATGAAACTCCGCGTATCAGCACCGAAGCCATGAGTCTGCTGATTGCAGCGCTGTATGAGTCCGCCATGGATCCGCAGCACTGGAAGGTTTTTCTGGAACTGCTGCGTTCTTGCGCCAATGGCAACTATGCCTCGCTCGTGGTGCGCGACCCCCATGGTGAGAATGTGGGCTGGGTAATCTCGGCAACCGGAGGCCGCTCCGAGGTCATTCCCTACGACCCCTATGCGCAGTGGAGTCCGTTTCTCGGCATTGCCAAGGACCAGGTGCTCACCTTGCGGGATGTGATGACGGAGTCCGAATGGCATTCCTGCCGCTACTACACCGACTGGTGCAAGGGGGTGGATATTGAGCACATTCTGGCCGTCGACGTCATGACCGATAACGGCTGCTCCTATGGCTGGCGTATCACGCGGCCTGCGAGCGCCGGTGCATTCGAATCACGGCAGCTGGACCTGGTGCGCATGCTGGTGCCTCACCTCAAGCGGGTGCTGAACATGCAGCTGAATCTGCACCGTGACCGGCAGGTCATATCGCTGTATGGGCGTGCCACTGCGCAGCTGATGATGGGGGTGGTCATTCTCGATCAGGCCGGGAAAATGATAGAGGCCAACCCAGCGGCGACAACCATTCTGAATCTGGGCGATGGCATACGGGTCAACAACGGAGCGCTCGAAGCCGTCTATGCGAATGACAATCGCAAGCTGCAGCGTCTGATCCGCGATGCCTTGCTTTCGCCCAGGCTGGAGCGGGCTTCGACGACGGAGGGTATGTCCATCACCCGCCAGTCCGGTCAGCTGAACTGGGGTGTGGTGGTGCAGAGCATCTCTGCCGATGAATGGACTGAAGGCAAGCAGCGTCCCAGCGTGGCGGTTTTTCTGCGCGATACGACGGGCAAGGCGGAGCCGCCCGTCAAGCTCACGCAGCAGCTCTTCCATCTGACTCCTGCCGAAACCGCAGTGGCCACGCATTTGAGCAATGGCATGTCTTTGGAAGAGGCTGCGGAGGCTCTGGGCATCAAACCCAATACTGCGCGCGCCCATCTGCGTTCCATTTTTTCCAAGACCGGGGTTCGCCGTCAGACAGAGTTGGTGCGACTTTTTCTCAACAGCGTGGCCTGGCTGGGCAATCAATGATTCCGGCCCGGACCCGCAAGCTCGTCTGCACGAGGGCCCTCGCGTCTTGGGCCGTTTGGACTTGATCGCTTCCGGGTCATGCCGCACGCGCATTGTGCAGGCCGGGAGCTGCTCTGATGCGCTGTAGTGCTGCTCAAGCGCGACAGTCGGGCCGGAGTTGTTCATACATGTCGGCGAAACCGTTTCTTGGCGGATGTCTAGGGGAATATGAATCCGCAAGTCCTAAGCTGCAGGTCTGTTTCGCTGCTGAAGGGTTTTGTCGGAGCTATCCGGGTAGACAACTCCCGACACATGAACTCGGTCGCGCCCCGCATTTTTGGCTTGATAGAGCAGTTGATCAGCTTCCTTCAGGGCTTGCTCAAGCTGGAATGACTTGGTGATCGAAGAAATGCCAAAGCTCATGGTCAGTTTGGGGCCCGATGGAAGAACCGGATTCTTGGACCCGAGGTCACGCTGGATGCGCTGGGCAATCAGCTCTGCATCGCATGGTGTTATGTCGGTCAACAGCATCACAAACTCTTCGCCGCCGAATCGGGCGACCAGATCCTGCTCCCGTACATTGTTTTGCAAGGTCGCAGAGACAAGCTGCAGCACTTTGTCGCCACGTTCGTGACCCCAGGCATCGTTGATGCGTTTGAAGTGGTCTATATCGCAGGCCAGCACGGCCATGGGGTAGAGCCTCGGATCATCCAGCCGCTTCTGGGCATGCTCCTGAAAAGAGCGGCGATTCAGTACCTGGGTCAATGCATCAAAGTCACGTTCCTTGCGCAGCTTGTCCACGGTTTCCTTCACTGCAATGGCGGTCATCACCACAGTGAAAAGCAGCGAGAAGTTGAGAATGCTCACCAGCGTCAAAATCCAGTAGGGCGATCTTGGCAGGGAGCGCAGATCCGAGTATCCAAGCAGCCAGATCAGGGCCGGCCGAGTGAAGGTGTAGGCAGTGAAGATGATGCTCAGCCAGAGCAGCGATCGATCGAGCCAGTCAAACGAGTGCTTCCTCGAGCGCACCTGCAGTATGGGCAGCAGCAAAACAAGACCGGAGCCTATGCTGAAGGAGCTCACCCGAGCCCAGACGTTGGGTTCGACCCGGCTGAACTGATACAACGCAGCCAAGGTCGCGATGGCTATCAGTGATACTGCATATGGCTGGGTCGATACACGCCACCTCTCTGACCAACTTTTGGCAAGACACCAGGCACTCAGCAGGTAGAAGCTGCCGATGTACAAGGCGTAGTGATTGAGTTCATCCAGGGGCAGCAGGCTTTGCACACCGAGAGGCAGGGCGGTGAGCGAATAGGCGCAAGCCTGCCAGAGCAGAAAGCGCTGAGATCTTTGAGCGAGCCAGGCGATGACCAATATGGCTGCGAGAGCCAGTATTGCCAGTGATGGCGTCAGAACCAGGAGGAAGTCGTTGTTCGCGAACATCTGACCAGAGCCTTCTCGACCAAAGATCGAAACGCAGTAGCATGCCTGCTCTCCCAATATAAAGCGACAGGCGACAGTCGCCATTCATACAGCTAGATATGTGACTTCACAAGCTATCGCAATGCCTATTGCCGATCTGCGTCATCTGGACCCTGGGTACAGATGGTTGTCAATGTGGCCGCAGTGGGGAACGAGCTTCGGATTCAGGAGGGCCTCTGAACAAAAAAGCACGCTTGGTCATGCACGGTCGGAGTGGGAAAATACTGCGACTAGTCTCTTTGTCGGGTTCGAGATGCCCTTGTTTCGTACTGCTGCGTTGACCTGTTTGGCGATGGCTGCCTTTGCGGCCAATTCACTTTTGTGTCGGCTGGCGCTGCAATCCCACTCTATTGATGCGGCAAGCTTTACGGCGCTACGCCTGACCTCAGGCGCTGCAATATTGGCGTTGGTGGTGGGCTTGAGGCGAGCCTCCTGCGTTGGCGTAGGCAACTGGTGGTCGGCCGGGTTTTTGTTCGCTTATGCCGCAGCTTTCTCATTCGCCTATGGGAGTCTTTCGGCAGCGGCTGGCGCTCTGCTGCTGTTCGGGGCGGTACAGGCAACGATGGTGGGTGTCGGCCTTTGCCGCGGCGAGAAACTTGCACTGCGGCAGTGGGGTGGTCTGATGCTGGCCTTTGGCGGCTTGGTGGTGCTGCTGCGACCCGGACTATCGGCACCGCCCTTGGGTGCGGCTCTGCTCATGATTTTCGCTGGAGTCTCCTGGGGGCTGTACTCCTTGCGCGGCAAGGGGGCCGCTGACCCGATTGGCGTGACGGCAGGCAATTTTCTTCGGACCGTACCTTTTGCCTTGCTGCTGCCCCTGCTGATGCAGGACCGAGCCTCATTGAGCTCTGCGGGACTGGCTTATGCGCTGTGCTCAGGGATGCTGACCTCGGGGCTGGGATACGTCGCGTGGTATGCCGCACTGCCTCATCTGAAGGCGGGAGCTGCGGCATCCTTGCAGCTCAGCGTTCCGTTGCTGGCAGCCATAGGTGCTGTTTCCTGGCTCGGAGAGCCTTGGACCATGCGGTTGACACTGGCCGGTGCCGCCATTCTGGGCGGAATTGCATTGGTGATGGTTTCTTCCCCGGTCGGTGGACCTGTTTCATCGTCGAAGTAGCTGCTTATTGTTGCAGGCCGATGTGGCGCCACAACGACCTCCGATCGGCTCCTGCGTATGCTCTTGGAGACGGAAGCTTCAGAAACAAAAAAAGCCACCGGTCAGGTGGCCTGTACTTGCTGAGGGGGACTGCTTAGAAGGCGTCGACGCTGTATTCACCTTCGGGCGGGTTCTGGGACAGCATGCTCAGAACTTCCTCCGGGGAACGCGGATCAGGCATCGGCGTCATGATCTCTTGATTCGTCGCTTTGAGTTCTGGATAGGCGGCGTACAGGTAGGTCATGGCTACTCCTTGAAGAGGTGGATAGAAGCTGATTTGTTTCTTTTTAACGCCTGATGATGTCAGTTGGTTGACAGAAATGTAAACGAGGAACTGTACCGGCATTCTTGCGCAGGAACTGCATGGCTCTTTCGTCCAGCCATCTGTCATATCCCCTGTGCTCAGGCATGCGCTATGCAGTCTCCGTGCTGGGAAAGATGGCTTCTTTGCAGGGGAGAGAGAGCAGAGCAGCTCCCGGCAGATGGTGAGCGCCCATGTCCCATGGATTCAGGGCTTCAAAAAGCAAAGCGCGCGATTCGCGGGTTGGTGTACGCATTAGGTAGGCAAAGCGGCTGTTCAACAAGAATTTACAAGCGGCATGCGCAGCAGGAATAGCCTGAAGGACTCCAATTTTTCAAGGAGTTGCCATGAAAGCGCTATTTTTGGTGGCGGCGGTTGCCAGCATGCTGGCAGCTTGTTCCATGATGCCGGGGCGCGATGCAGGCTCCAATGCCCAGCAGACCATGGGAAGCAGTGATGTGCGCCATGAGTGGGGGCGTGGCGCATATCAGGGTCCAGGCACCACGGCGCTATGGTCTGGCGGGGATGACACTTCCGGAGGCCTTGGCTGGCGTCGTGATTAGAGGCAAGGTCACAGCCATGGGGGCACCGCCATTGCATGCTTGGCACTTGAGATCATTTCTTCAGACACGGCATGTCCAGACAGCCAATGTCGAATGCTTGGATGAGTTGGCCAGACCTAATCGATGACGGCAGCGCTGGACAGCAGATCGATCAGCAGTCTGGCTGCGGGGGCGACATAGCTTTGCTCGCGGTATGTGACAACCAGTCGCCGGGTCATGGTGGTTTCCTTGATGGGCACTTCGCGCAGCCGGGATGCTGCAGGCGAACTCTCCAGGTGATGGCGCGAGATGAAGCTGAGCAGCTTGGTCTCGGCGATCAATGTGGGCAGCATCAAAAGCATGGTGCTTTCCACCTGCACACGAGGGCGAGGCAGGCGCTTGCGGTCAAACGCGTGATCAAGCCAGTCTCTGGTAGGGGCACCAGGAGGTTGCAGCACCCAGCGATATGCCGTCAGATCACGCAAGTTTGCTTGCATGTGGTGTATCTCATGCTCTGCACTGGCGGCCACGACGATGGTGTCTGAGGTCAGCACCTGTGAAATGTAGCCAGGCTCATCCGGGCCTTCGGTGCCCACCAGCAAGTCAATCATCCCTGCCTGCAGTTGCGGGCGCAGCGTGTCGACCAGGCCTACCACGGTCCGCAAGGTGACTTCCGGAGCCTGGGCCATGAGCTGGCGTGCAGCTTGCGGCAACAGAAATTGCGCGGCGGTAGGCACGATGCCCACGCGAATATGGCCGCGCAGGCCGAGTGCCATGTCTGCGATTTCTCGCTTGGCATCCTCGGTGTCAAAGCGCAGGCGCTGCGCCCATTTGAGCAAAACCTGGCCGGCAGCCGTCAAGCGGATGCCGCGACCTGATTTTTCAAACAGGGGGGCGCCGCATTCTGCTTCCAGCCGGCGGATGCAGCTCGTCAAAGCCGGCTGGGTGCGGTGCAGGCGTTCTGTGGCCTGCCCGATATGTTCGAGCTCCGCAATGGTTTCGAAGTAGCGAAGATCACGCAGGTCCATAGCAAAAGCAAGATTGATGTATTTGAAAAAATTATCGATTGGACTGTATCTTTTGCCGCGTCAATACTCAAGCACATCACAAAAAAGCCGGCGCTGTGGCCGGCAATCCATTGGAGACAAACATGTTGCTGAACCGCCGTACTTTGGTCGCTTTCTGTGCTCTCGCTGCTGCAGCGACCTCGTACGCACAAACTTATCCCAATCGTCCCATCCGAGTGGTGGTTCCCTTCCCCGCTGGGGGAGGGACGGACATCATTGCGCGCGAGGTCACGCAAAAGGTAACCAGCGCTTCGGGCTGGGTCTTTGTGGTGGAGAACAAGCCCGGTGCCGCGGGCAACATGGGCGTGGACATGGTTGTCAAGGCGCCTGCTGATGGCTACACCCTGGTGCTGGGACAGTCCAGCAACCTGGCAATCAGTCCCGCCTTGTACGCCAAGATGCCTTATGACGCGGTCAAGGATCTGGCACCCATCGTGCAGCTTGCGAATGCGCCTTTTGTGCTGGTCACAGGCACCAGTGCACCGTACAAGACACTCGCCGATGTGGTGAAAGCGGCCAGGGCCAAACCCAGGCACCTCAATTTTGCATCTCCCGGCAATGGCACGGTGGCGCATCTCACGGGCGAGCTGCTGCAGTCGGCCGCTGGGATCAAGATGCAGCATGTGCCCTACAAAGGCGCGGCTCAGGCATTGACCGATGTAGTCAGCGGAAATGTGGATCTGTACCTGGGATCCGTCCCCACGTTGATTGGCCAGATCCGGCAAGGCAAGATGCGTTCTCTGGCCGTGACGTCTGCGAAGCGGGTGGATGACCTGCCCGAAGTGCCAAGTATCAACGAGTCGGGCTACAAAGGCTTTGATGCCGTGACATGGTTTGGATTGCTTGCGCCTGCCGGCACTCCCAGGGAGGTGATCGCCAAGCTCAACAGCGAGTTCAACAGGGCCTTGGGTCAGTCGGACCTGCGCAAAAAGCTCAGTGATCAAGGCGCCCTCCCGGTCGGGGGCAGCCCCGAGCAGTTTTCCTCTCTGATCAAGGAAGACATCGTGCGCTGGGGCCAGGTGGTCAAGCAGTCCGGCGCGCGCATCGACTGACCGACCGATTCGGTTTCCTCTTTCCTTTTCACCCCTCAATCGGCCGGAATGCACCGGCCCCCTGGAGATTCTTATGAGTCAAGCCGCTGCATTGCCTGATGTGGTTCGCAATATAGAGCGCGTGGATGCACAAGTGGTTGCACAGGCAGCCCAGTTTCCTTCGTCAATCCTGGCCGATGTGGCCGGCCGCCGTGGCGGGCTGCATGGTCGGATTGCGCCGCTGGCTCCCGGCATGCGCTTTGCCGGGCCGGCCATCACCGTCGAGGTGCGGCCAGGCGACAACCTGATGATTCATGCCGCCATGGCAGTGGCGCAGCCCGGGGATGTCATTGTGGTGGATGGCAAGGGCGATCTCTCCAGCGCACTGATGGGGGAGATCATGTCGCAGCAATGCATGGCTCTGGGCATTGCCGCCGTGGTGATTGACGGTGCAGTACGTGATAGCGAGGCCATCCGCGAACTGGGCTTTCCCATGTACGCCGCCGGCCTGAACCCGAATGGACCGACCAAGTTTGTACCAGGTCGTCTGAATCATCCCATCTGCGTTGGCGGCGTGACGGTGTGCCCGGGTGACCTGGTGGTGGGTGATGCCGATGGCGTGACTGTCATTGAGCGCACCAAGGCGGCGGCGATGCTGCCGCTGGCCGTCAGCAAGGTGGCTGCGGAAACCAAGCGCATTGCCGACATTCGCAACCGCAAAGCGCTGGCACCGGCATGGCTGGATGCTTCGCTGCGCTCTGCCGGCGTGATCCGGGAAGGAGAAACACTGTGACTAAGCGGCCGGTTTTTTTAGTGACGGGCGCAGACCTTGCGCCTCAGGCCCTGGCGTTGCTGGCCGAGTTCGACCTGGTGTATGCGGGAAAGGCGCCCACCGAAGACGATGTGGTGCGCCTTTGCAAACAGCATGACCCGGTGGGGATCATCGTGCGCTACAGCAGGGTGGGGGCACAGGCCATGGACGCGGCACCCAGCCTGAGGGTGATTTCCAAGCATGGCAGCGGGACGGACACCATAGACAAGCAGGCTGCCGCCCAGCGCGGCATTCAGGTCGTCGCTGCGGTGGGTGCCAATGCTGCGGCCGTGGCGGAGCAGGCGCTGGCGCTGATGCTGGCCTGCGCCAAGTCCGTGATTCAGCTCGATCAACGCATGCGCGCAGGTCATTGGGACAAGGCCACGCACAAGAATGTGGAGCTTGAAGGGCGCACTGTCGGCGTCGTGGGCTTGGGGGCCATCGGTCTGCGCTTTGCCAAAGTGGCAAATGCCATGGGCATGCGGGTGCTGGGCTTCGATCCTTATGCCCAGAACCTGCCGACCTTTGTGCAGCGGGCAGACTGGAGCTGCATTCTGAGTGAATCGGATGTCATTTCTCTGCATTGCCCGCTGACGAATGAGAATGCCCATCTGCTCAATGCCAGCAGCCTGGCTGCCTGCAAACCGGGTGTTCTCATTGTGAACACAGCCAGAGGTGGCTTGATTGATGAGTCGGCCTTGCTGGAAGCAGTGAGGAACGGTCGGGTAGGGGCTGCAGGCCTGGACAGCTTCGCGATAGAACCCATGGCGCATCCGCATCTGTTTTGCGAAGAGCCGCGTATCGTGCTGAGTCCCCATATCGGAGGAATCACGGCCGATGCCTATATCAAGATGGGCGTTGCAGCGGCACACAATGCGCTGCAAATCTTGAGAGCCTAGGTGAAGCAGTCAGCTTGCTATGGCCCCGATCGAAGGACAGTCTGCTCTCTGGCAAGCTAGTCACGGTAGAGGAGCGCGCTGTGAACCGCCACCACACGCCTGCCTGTGCGAGAGCAGCATCAGACTGCCCGGAAGTCCGCCAGATCTCATTGCCGCCTTGGGGCCCAAGGCACGAAGCTTGCGGCGCTGGAGGGACATGCGTGGCCAGCCCCTGCCGTGTCCGGCAACCGGCTCTCTACCAAAGAACGATCTGCGTGCAGCGGAACAGCGACAGCTTGCGCCCCTTGTCATCGAACACGCTAGCCGACCACACCTGTGTTGTCCGTCCCAGATGTTCTGCCATGGCCTCCACCTGCAAGACGCCTTGCTTTGCGGTACCGAGGAAGTTGGATTTCAACTCCAGTGTGGTGAATCCTTTGGCGCCCTCGGGCAGATGCACCAGGGTCGCATAGCTGGCGCAGGTGTCGGCCAGCATCACCTGCGTGGCAGCATGCAGGAATCCGTTGGGGGCCATCATCCATGGCGCAATGGTCAGCTCCATGGTCATGCGGCCTTCGTCAATGGTCAGCGGTCGCGTGCCAAAGGTATCGGGCAGCGTTCCACGCTGGCGTTCAAACAGGCTGTCCAGGGTTTCGGTGGTGCGGAGCATCATGGCTTCCTTGAGTGGAGCTGGATTTCTGGTCTTGGCTGATCTGACTTCACGGTCTCTCCAGCACCGTGGCAATACCTTGTCCGCCGCCTATGCATTGGGTAGCCAGGGCATACCGTCCTTGCTTCCGCGCAAGCAGGGCCGCTGCCTTGCCCGTGATGCGCGCCCCCGTCGCACCGAGCGGATGGCCGATGGCCAGCCCACCACCATCCATATTCACGACGGACATGTCCAGGCCAAGGTCGCGGATGCAGGCCAGCGCCTGCGATGAAAAGGCTTCGTTGATCTCGACCACGTCCAGATCGGCCACCGTGAGACCTGCACGGGCCAGCGCCTTGCGCGTGGCCGGGATCGGCCCTATGCCCATGATCGCGGGATCCACCCCTACGGTCGCGAAGCTGCGGATGCGCGCCAATGCCCGAAGACCATGGCGTTGCGCAAAATCATCGCTGGTGACCAGCACGGCCGCAGCGCCATCGGTCAACGGCGATGAGGTGCCAGCAGTGACCATGCCATCAGGTCGGAAGGCTGGCTTGAGCGCTTCCAGGCCTTCTAGCGTGGTGGCCGGGCGTATGCAGCCATCGCTGTCCACCAGCTCTCCGCCTGGCAAGGGGATGGGTATGATTTCGTCGGCCAGCCGCCCCTCATCGCGGGCCGCTGCGGCCTTCAGATGGGATTGCAGCGCCAACAGCTCCTGGTCGGCTCGGCTCACGTTCCATCGCTGAGCCACGTTCTCCGCTGTTTCGCCCATGGAGATATAGGCATCGCTGCTTGCCTGCAACCCGGGGTTGGGCGAGAAGTTGAAGCCACCCTGCGGCACCATCGTCATCGACTCCACGCCGACGCAGACAAAGGCATCGCCCATGCCGGCCTCTATCTGCGCTGCGGCGATGTGCACTGCCTGCATCGACGAGCCGCAAAAGCGATTCACGGTCATGCCGCCCACAGTCTCGGGCAGGCCGGCCAGCAGGCCGACTATGCGTGCCAGATTGTTGCCCTGGGCGGCCTCCGGGTAGGCGCAGCCCAGAATCACATCCTCCAATAGACCGGGATCCAGGTCGATGCGCTGCAGCAGGCCCTGGAGCACCTGGGCTGCCAGCGTGTCGGGCCGCACGTCGGCCAGGCGGCCCTTGCGGGCGAAGTGGAACGGTGAGCGCGCATAAGCGGCGATAACGGCTTTCATGGCAGGGGCTCCTTGTGCTGATCAGTGCGCAGCGGCATAGCGCTGGGCGACGGTATTGCTGGACAGCTGGCCTGTCATGGCGCGGCGCGCAGCTTCATAGGCATCCCATTTTTCGCCGGCATGCAGTGAAGGGATAGTGACCTTCTCGCCACGCGTAAAGCCCAGCAGAGCTGCATCGACCAGGTCTTCCGCGCTCATCACGATGCGCGCATCGAGGTTCTCCACCGGCAGCCCCCCGGCAGCCCAGAAGTCCGTTGCCGTGGCTCCGGGCAGCACGGCCTGTACCTGAACCCCTTTGTCGGCCAGCTCATGCTGAAGCGACTGACTGAAGGCCAGCACGAAAGCCTTGCTGGCGCCGTAAACGCCATTCAGGGTTTCGGGAGAGATGGCGACGATGGACGCTATGTTGATGATCGCTCCGTGGCCGCGAGTCACGAAGCCAGGAGCTGCTGCATAGGCCAGCCGCATAGGTGCCATGACGTTCAGATCGATCATGCGGCTCATCTGTTCAACGTCGCTGTGCAGCAATGGAGTATGTGTGCCCATGCCGGCGTTGTTGACCAGCAGGGTGATGCTGGCGTCCGTGCGCAGCTGCAGCTCGACGCACGCCAGATCGGCTCGGTCGTTCAGGTCCGCAGGCATGACTGCTGCCGAGCGGCCGGTGCGTGTGCTGATGCTGCTAGCCAGGGCATCCAGCCGTTCGCGGTTGCGCGCGACCAGGATCAGGTCATAGCCGCGCTGCGCGAGCCTTTCTGCATATAACGCACCGATGCCGGACGATGCCCCGGTGACGAGTGCGGTACCCAGATGGGTTTGTGCCATGTTGAAGCTCCTTAGGGTTGATGGCTGTGGTTCATGGCATGAATGGTGCGATATGCAGTGATTGTCGTAAATGACGTATATAGTCATGAAAAAGGACATGAAAGGGAATCCTGATGCACCGTATTGCCTACCTGCTGCCCGAGGGTTTTCAAGTCATGGCGCTGGCCACACAGGCCGTGTTCGAGCTTGCCAACCTGATGCTGGAGCAGCCTTTCTATGCGGTGGAGACCTATGCGCTGGGCGGTGTGGCCCACTCTTCGGCAGGGCCTGTGTTGCAGGCAAAGCCACTTTCGGCACACTGCAGGGCGGATACCTGGCTGGTTGCAGGCAAGCTCGCGCCGCAGGACGTCGCTGCGGATCCCGAGCTGATCCGGTTGCTGAGCAAGGTGACGGCATCCGCGCGGCGCGTGGCGGGCCTGTGCACGGGCGCCTTCCTGCTGGCCGAAGCCGGTCTGCTCGACGGGCGCCGTGCCACCACGCACTGGTATTGGGCCGAGGTCTTGCAGCAGCGCTGCCCACGGTCTCAGATTGAAGCCGATCGTATCTACATCGCCGACGGGCCGATCTGGACCTCTGCAGGCATGACGGCAGAGATTGACCTGGCGCTGGCGTTGGTGGAGCAAGACCTGGGTGCCAAGGTCGCACGATCGGTGGCGCATCGCCTGGTCATGCACCAGCGCCGCTCTGGCGGGCAGTCGCAGCACTCGGAGATGCTCAGGCTGACACCCAGGTCAGACCGTATACAGCAGGCGTTGGAGCATGCCCGGCGCAATCTTTCTCGGTCACTGAGCGTGGAGGCGCTGGCCGAGGCCGCCAACTTGAGTCCGCGCCAGTTCAGCCGGGTGTTCACGGCCGAGACCGGTCAATCCCCCGCCAAGGCGGTTGAGGGTCTGAGGCTGGAGGCCGCAAGGCTGATGCTTGAAGGCAGCCGACACCCGCTGGAGGTGGTTGCGCAGGAGACGGGCTTTCGTGACCGCCGCCATATGCGAGAGGCTTTTCTGCGTGGCTTCGGCATGCCGCCGCAGGCCATACGGCGTGGGGCTCGGGCGCAGCTGTAAGACGCCTGTACACCTGGAGCGAAACGACTTGGCCATCGTGGCAGGCGATTCGTCCTCGGCCCGCTCGGTTGCCAGGGATCGAGCTCAGGCTCCGGACTGCTGCTGTCACCTCACTGGCTGCCGACAAGTCCGTGGCAAAGAGGTCTGCCGCTGTCTGTGGCGGCAGAGTCGACAGCCATTGCGAATGAAAGCTTCTTGGGCTGAGCGTTCGCAGCCCTGCTGCCCACGAGGCCGCAATGTGCGGATGCCGGCTGTTGAGACGCGTGACTGCTGGTTTTTTGGCTGAAGGGCTCGGGTCCATCTGCGGCAGCCGAAAACGGCGCCGGCTGCCCTTGCCCACGTTGTGGGCCAGCCTGATTTCAAGGTGGACAGCCGACTATGCGGGATTGTGCTGAAGAAATTTCGCCAGCATGGCCTGGGTTTCCGTGGGAGCCTCCATGGGCAGCATATGGCCGGCATTGATGATCTTCAGCTCCGATCCTCGGATGCCCTGGTGCAACTCCATGGACTCATCCAGGCCGCGCAAGCGATCTTGCTCGCCCGCAAGGATCAGGGTTGGACACCGGATCTCGCTCAGCCTGTCCGTGTCGCCTTCGCGGCGCAGCAGCGCCTGGCGGCGAAAAGTGTCTCCACCAAGGCGCACGCTCATTGCATGGATGCGATCCACCAGTTGTTCATCCTGCTCCCGCTGTGGCGCCAATGATTGGCGAATGGCTCTCCGGTTCACGCCGGCAAAGGTCTTGGGAGCAGCCATGGCTGCATCGACCTTGCGCCGCGCCTGCAGCTCCGTGTCGCCGCGCGACGAGGTGGCAATAAGCACGAGTTGCCTGACCCGGTCCGGGGCAAGCCTTGCGATTTCACGTGCCACATAGCCTCCCATCGAGAACCCGACCACATCGAATGGACCGGCGGGGATCATGCCTATGGTGTGCTGTGCCATCTCCTCAATCGAGCCAGCGGAAGCGAGATCCGCATGGAAAAGAGGTGCGCGTGTTTGCAGAAATGGCCCGATGTCAGACCATAGGTCTTGATCGAGCATGAACCCTGGGATGAGAACGGTGGTCAATGAAATTCCTCGAGAATGTCAGGCATGGTCCGGTTCGTGGCGTCGTGCGATGCCATAGTGCCTGCGCGGGCGCAGCCTGAGCAGCATGCTCAGGTCCCATGCAAGACATGCAGCAGCATCAGCAGCAGCGGCATGGTCACCAGGGCCAGCAAGGTGGACAGCGCAATGCCAGCGACCACTTCGTCCTGGGCGACCCGGTAGCGCTGAGTGAAGAGCAAGGCATTGGCGCCCACAGGCAAGGCCGAGCAGATCAGCATCACACCCATGGCCGGACCGCGCAGCTGCAGCAGCCAGGCGCAGGCGAGAAACACCAGGGGATGCACCAGCGATTTGACCAGCGTGATGCGCATTGCGGGGCGCCAGTGGGCACCGATCCTGGTGAAGGCCAGGGTGATGCCGACGAGCAGCAGCGCCATGGGGCCCATGGCAGAGCCCAGCATCTTGAGCGAGGTATCGAGCACCTCAGGTAGGGGCCAGCCTGTCAGAGACCACAGCAGACCCGCCAGAATCGGCAGCGGCACAGGGTGGATGATGCTGTTGCGTACCGCCTGCCAGACGGTGCTCCCCAGGGATCGCCTGCCGTGGGGGTCGTCCGTATGCTGCTCACGAGAGGAGGCCAGCTCGAACACCATGGTCGCGGCCGTCAGCAGTACCAGGGCGTGCACCGAGATCAGGGTGAACAATGTCACCAGTCCCTGCTCGCCAAATGCCAGACCCACGAGTGGCACGCCGATCATGGCAGCATTGCTGAACATGCTGGCCAGTCCACGCGCCGCAGCCAATGTGTTGAAGCCATAGACCAGCATCGTCGCCACAAACACGATGATGGCCGAAAGAAAGTACACGCCGATCGGTCGATAGTCCAGTTCGCCGACATGTACCTGCGCCATGGTGCGAAACAGCAGTGCCGGCAGCAGCAGCAGAAACACCAGATTGGACATATCCTTGACTGCTGTCTGTCGCACCAGTCCTGCACGTGCCACGCCAAACCCCGTACCGATCAATGCAATCACCGGTAGCAGTGCCGCTATCGCGGAACCATTCATTCAACTCTCCAACTAAACTGAGCCGCCGCCTGCACCCGCTCTCAGTGTGAGTGTGTGCATTCCTCGGGCGCAGAGCTTAACTCTTCTTCTCACCGGTTCCGGGATCCTGCTTGCTTTGTTTGCCAAGCCCTGCTGCTCAGGCCATGTCAATCGTCGTCAAGCTTGGTACGGATGGGCATCCGCGAACGCTTTGTTTATCGGGGTCGGAAGGCTTCTGGGTTTCGATGTTACGACTCGTTGAACCCCTGTTCGAGTGGGCCCCTGAAACGCAGGAGTCGTGCTCTACCTTCAGTAACAAAACCCTCGAGACTTGGCTTCGCAAGCCATGGCCATCGTCGAAAATAGACAGGGCTGGGCCGATCCTGGTATTTTTGGCGCTGATGGCGGCTGGAATGCCAGGTCGGCATGGCCGTCATCACGCAATCATTGAGAGAAAAGCACGGACACAAGCCATGCTGCGCAGCAAATTGGGAACACTGTTATTGGTCAGTGCCGCACTATCGTGCGCGGCGGGATTTGCTTTGGATGCGCGCGGCAGTATTGCCTATCTCGAACTATGGCTGGCTCTGGCGGTCTTATTGCTCCTCGGCGGCGCGGTTCTCATCGTCCTGGGGCAGAACGACTAGCCGTGGGCAGCTTACTGTCCGCACCAGCCATGTCCGGCGCATGACGCACACCGGGATATCGGTTATGGTGAGCAGCGTAAAACTCCAAGGAAGCTCCGATGCCCAAACCAAACTATCCCTTCGAAAAACGGCAACGCGAGTTGGAGAAGAAGAAAAAAAAAGAGGAGAAGGCTCAGCGCAAGGTGGCAGCCTCCGAATTCACTCCACCCAATGTGGTGCCCGAGGTGTTGCAGGACAACAAGTAAGTCAGGGATGGGCTGTACGCCGCCGTGATTGCGGGAGCGCTGCACCCGACCGATAGCTTTCAATACGCATATGCCTTGCACACGAGGAGCTTTACGCAAGGAGTTAACCTGCCGGCCGCCTCTCCTGTGCAATGCATGGGAATCAGACCTCAGGCGCCTGCACGAGCACCCAGCTTGCATGCGTGCTTGATCCAGCCCGCTCGCGCTGCATCGCTGGAGTTGACCACCGGGCCAAAGCTGTGCACGCGCACGGGTCTGATCCCGCTGAACTCCAGGATGGTCTGCTTCATTTGCCGGTGACCTGGTTGGCGCTGTACCCATCTGTAATACCACGGCGGGGTGTCCATGGTCACCAGCAGCTCGGCGGTGCGGCCTGTCAGCAGGCGATCCCACAACACGGAATTGGCTCGGTACTTGAAGGCGAAGCCTGGAAGAAAGATGCGATCCAGAAAGCCCTTGAGCAGCGCCGGCAGTCCACCCCACCAGATGGGATAGACCCATACCAGATGCTGAGCCCAGGCAATGTCGATCTGTGCATCCCGCAGGTCGGGTTCCAGCGGCTGGGCATGCGCATATCCATGGCGCAGGATGGGATCGAAATACATTTCCCCAAGTGACAGCAGGCGTACTTCGGCTCCGGACTGGCGCGCGGCGTCGGCATAGTTGTGAGCCAGGCTTGCACACATGCTTTGGGAAGAGGAATGACCGAGGATGATGAGGATGCGACGGGACATGGCGATAGAGGCTTGCGAAGTTTGCAGGCCGCCAGCATCACCTTGCCCCGTGGGACAAAGTCAAGCGCTGGATCGGATCGGGAGCTTGTCTGGCGTAGCGCACCCGCTTGCGTCCTCACAACTGGCCAGCTCCACGCTCAGCGCCGCAAGAGCGGTGTCGGCAGCCTTCAGTCGTACCAACTCCTCGGCAATGGCATGTCGCCGGGACTGGATCAGTGTCAGGACGGCTGCAGCGCCCGCGGCGGTGTCGATGGCGCGTAGCGGCTGAAGCGTAGCCAAGCGAAATCCCAGTGCCAGTGCCTGGCGAATCCATTGCACGCGCTGTACATCCTCGGGGCCATAGCTGCGGTAGCTGCCTCTGCGCGCCACGGTGCCGAGCAAACCGTGGGCCTCGTAGAGGCGGAGCGCCTTGGGTGTGCAGCCTGTGAGTGCCGCGAGCTCACCGATGCGCATAACTGACTTCTGGGTGCTTCCAGGAATGGTGGATGCTTGCGCAAACGGCTGAGGTGGCATGCGTGTCTGAAGTCGCTTGGGCATGTTGTGGGTGCAGGTGTGTCGAGCCGGGCTTTGCCGGGGCATCGATTTCCGGGAGTGGCACCTAAAGCCTTGGGTTCAGCCAGCGCAGATCAAGGTCTGCTATCGGAATGGCCTCAGGCGATGGGCAAGAAAAAGGCCCGCAATGCGGGCCGATCATCAATCCAGATTTGCAAGTTGTTGATGCCTAGCGTGGCCTTGTTTGATTTTCTGGGCCACGTTCATGGCTGTAGACCAACTTCATCAACAGCTTGTCGGTAAAGGTGTCTGCAAATGCCACCGGCTCGTCATCCTGAACCGGGGGTTCAGGTGGGCAAGAGCAACCTATCGTTGGGTTCATCTGACGCGAGACGATCACGCTCAATAGGTGATTTATCAAGCCCATGCTCGTTGAGCATTGGTTCAAGGAAATATAAAAACCGGCAGATTTGCAGACGGTTTTATTCTAGCGGGAATTGGCAGTCGTGCGCAGCTCATGACTGCTTTGTTGCCGAGGTTAACTGATCAAAGCAGCCTGGCGTCAGCATCCAGAGCCTGATCGAGCCTGAGCACCAGTTGCTCTGCCAAATCCTGCTGGCGCTGCAACTCGGCCTGGGCGGCGGCACTGACTTCGGAGGCCGCGCTCTGCTCCTGAGCGAGTGCCTGCATTTCAGCCTGGGCGTTGGCCATATGGGCTTGCTGGGCATCGCGGTCGAGCACGTCGAACGCCATATTGAGGGCTGCCAGCACCGCCACCCGCTCGCGCGAGCGGACCTTGCCGCTGTCGCGGATGCGGGTCATCGCCTCGTCCACGCGGCGAACGGCTTCCTGCACACGTTCTTCTTGACCATCGGGGCAGGTCAGCACATAGCTTTGCTGCATGATTTGCACATCGATCTGCTTCATGGGCGTCAGTGGCGGGTCTGGTGATGGAGGGTGACGGCTGTCACTCTCCCTGGTTGGCGGGCAGGCGTTCGATCAATGCATCGACGCGCGCACGAGCGGCCTGCAGGCGCAGACGCAGCAAATCGCGCTCTTGCGTCAGAGCGGTGACCTGATCGGTGAGCAGGGTGTTGGTGCGCTGCAGTTCCTCGTGGCGCACCAGCAGACGCTCCACGCGCTCGGCAATGAGATCAAGAGAGGGCTGGGTGGTCATAGACTCTGCCATTGTAGGTCTTGCAGTCCGTGGGTGAGTATAAATGTGCAGGCAAATTCGCAGTTTGCGCCAGAGCACGGCCTGCTTGACTGTCGCAGTCGGGAAACTGCAGTATTTCTCCCAAAATCGTAGCGTGCTGCGCAAGTTCTGTGTGCCTCAAACGCAGGTTTAAGGTAAAAAATCGTCACCTCACCCGCGCAAGGCTACTTCGAATGAAGGATTCGCGCCGCGTGGCACTCATTACAATGGGCGCCTGTTGGTGCTCGAGGCTGCTTTCCTGTGGTCTCAGTTCAACGGGAAGCAGGGAGGGGCTGGCCAGATGCACTGGCACTCCGAACCTGCGCTGCCCCCGCAACGGTCGGCGAATGGAATGCTGCGGCATTCCGCCTTTTTCCCCATGGTCACTGGCGCTGCGCGCTGGGAAGGCCGGCAAGAGGATGATTCGCCTAGCCCGGATACCGGCCAACATGGGTTGCCTGCATTGTGTGCAGGTATGTTTGCTCAATGTCGGCGGGTAGGCTGGCGTGGGCGTATTCAAGTGTGCTTTCCATGAGTCCGCAATCTTCGTCCCTGCGCCTGGCGCAGGTGGCTTCGCGCGCACGCGCCTCCTGTTTTGTTCTCCGTCCCACCTTGCTGGCATCTGCGTTGGCCATGGCGTTTGCCGCACAGGCTCAGTCAACTGCCCAGGCCGATCCGGTGCACATGAAAGAAACCGTGGTTACCGCCAATCGCATCGAACAGCCTTTGTCGGATCTGGTGGCCGATATGTCGGTGGTGGGTCGTGAAACGATTGAAACTGCGGGTGCCGTGGGTGTGGCCGATGTGCTCTCGCGTCTACCGGGTGTGCAGATGGTGCGTAACGGCGGCGCTGGCTCGACCACCAGCGTCTATCTGCGCGGTGCCGACACGCGTTTCACCGCTGTGTATATCGATGGAGTGCGCGTGGACTCCCAGTCCACGGGCGGTGCATCCTGGCAGGATATTCCGCTGGAAGCGATCGACCGCATTGAAGTGTTGCGCGGCCCGGCGGCGGCTGTCTACGGTTCAGACGCCATGGGCGGCGTGGTGCAGATCTTCACCAAAAAGGGCGAGGGCAAAGCCAAGCCCTATGTGGGTCTGGGTTGGGGCAGTCGTGGCACGGTGAAGGCTCAGGCAGGCATCAGCGGCGGTGTTGCGGGCTGGGATTACAGCCTGGGTGTTTCGCATGCCAGCAGCAACGGCTTCAATGCCAAGACCTCTGCGGGCTTCAATCCCGATGCCGATGGCTATCGCAGCAACGCCTTCAACGGCCGTGTGGGCTACCAGATCAACAGCAATCAACGTGTTGAGGCCACGGCTCTGACCAGCTATATGAACGCGGGTTATGACGCCACTGTCTCCAAGACCAGTCCCATGGCCGACGACCGCAGCATCTACAAGATGAATGCGGTAGGCCTGAACTGGCTGGCCAAGTGGAGCGATGTCTACAGCACACGCCTTCAGTACACGCAGTCACGCGATTTCTACCAGACCAAGCCCAGTGTCTATGAAACCGACACGCGTTTGCACAGCTATCTGTTCCAGAATGAGTGGCGGCTGGGAGCGCAGACCGTGACGGCCGCGCTGGAGCGCCGCGAGGACAAGCTGGTCAACAACGGCCTGGATATCGGCAGCCGCAATCGCTCTCAGAACGCGCTGGCACTGGGCTATGGCCTGCATGCAGGCAAGCACACGCTGCAGCTCAACGCCCGTCATGACCGCGACAGCGAGTTCGGCGGACACACCACGGGCAGCGCTGCGTATGGCTATGAGTTCATGCCCAACTGGCGCGCAACCGCATCGGCCGGCACTGCCTTTCGCGCACCTACGCTCTATCAGCGCTTCAGCCAATATGGCGATGCCAGCCTGTCGCCTGAAAAAGGCCGCAATGTGGAGCTGGGCCTGAAATGGGGCGAGGGCAGCGACAGCTTCTCGGCCACGCTTTATCGCAACAATGTATCCAATCTCATCAACTATGTGGGTGGGACGGGCACCTGTGCGGGCAATACCGGCCTTTACGGCGGCTGCTATGCCAACGTGGCCAAGGCCCGTTACGAAGGCATCACCCTGGCCGCCACCACCCGCTTGGGCATGGTGAATCTGCAAGGTTCGGTGGACTTCCAGGATCCGCGCGATACCGATAAGGATCTGCAACTGGCTCGCCGCTCCAAGCGTTACGCCAATCTGTCTGCCGACACCACACTGGCCGGCTGGAGGCTGGGCGTCGAAATGCAGGCTGCCGGAAGGCGCTTTGACGATGCTGCCAACAAGACTGTGCTGGGCGGTTACACGCTCTGGAATCTGAGTGCGCAAAAGCAGCTGACACGTGAATGGAGCCTGGTGACGCGCATCAACAATCTGGCTGACAAGCGCTATGAGCTGGCCCGAACCTATGCCACCGAAGGCCGCAGCGGCTATATCGGGGTGAAGTGGGAAGCCAGGTAAGCGGCCATGACAGTCACCGCAATGCATGAAACAGGCTCGGGCGTGCGCTGCCCCGCGCTGCTGATCAGTGCTCCGGCCTCTGGCCAGGGCAAGACCACCGTGACGGCAGCCTTGGCACGGCTGCATGCGCGTCAGGGACGCAAGGTGCGTGTATTCAAGTGCGGGCCGGATTTTCTGGACCCCTACTGGCACGAGCTCGCCAGTGGTTCGCCCGTGCATTCGGTGGACTTGTGGATGACAGGCGAGGCGGATGTGCGCCAACGCCTGCATGAGGCGTCCCAGGAGGCTGACCTGATTCTTGTCGAAGGCGTCATGGGCCTGTTCGACGGCAGCTTCAGCGCGGGCGATCTGGCGCAACTGCTGGGTCTGCCCGTGCTGGCCGTGGTCGATGCCTCGGCCATGGCGGGCACTTTCGGGGCGCTGGCCTACGGCTTGCAGCATTACCAGGCCGGCCTGCGCTGGGCCGGCATGCTGGCCAACCGGGTGGCCACGGCGCATCATGCGGATCTGCTCCGGCAAGGCCTGCGCGACCAGTCTATGTGGCTCGGGGCCATGCCGGGGGTGCAACTGGGCGATGCGGCAGTCAAGGCCAGGTCTGCGGCGCTGCTGCCGGAGCGCCACCTGGGCCTGATCGCCGCCCACGAGCTCGGCGATGCCCTGCAGCGTCTGGATGCCGCAGCCGATGCCCTGGCCCAGACGCCGCTGGGGCAGAGGGCCTGGAGCTCGGACGACGGGCAGCCCAGCTGGCAGGATTGGTGTGTGGACTTTGCCGCACCGGACATTGGCGCGGCTCAGCCCCGCCTGGAGCCATGGCTGGGCGGACGTCGCATTGCCATTGCGCGCGATGCGGCGTTTTCGTTTATCTATCCCGCCAATCTGGACTGTCTGCGTGCCATGGGGGCAGAGCTGTGCTTTTTCTCGCCACTGGCTGGCGATGCGCTGCCGCCCTGCGATGCGATCTGGCTGCCCGGCGGCTATCCGGAACTGCACGCCCCAGCCCTGCATGAGAACCGGCAGTTGCGCGACGGCATTGCCCAGCATATGGCCCAGGGCAAGCCGGTCTGGGCAGAGTGCGGCGGCATGCTGGCGCTGTGCGATGGTGTGACCGCCCTGGACGGCAGCACCCAGCCCATGTGGGGGCTGCTGCCCGGTCAGGTCGTGATGCAGAGCCGGCTCGGCGGTCTGGGCATGCAGCAACTGGCCCTCGATGCGGGCCTGTTGCGCGGCCATACCTTTCACTACACAAGGCTGGAGACGGCCATGCCGGTGCTCACGCGCAGCAGTCGCCCCGGCGCGGCCGTACAGGCTGATCGTGGCGAGGCGCTTTATCAGCATGGCAGTGTGCAGGCCAGCTACTTTCATGCCTGGTTTCCGTCCAGCCCGTCGGCTGTGGCGGCGCTTTTTGGCGCAACAATCGAAGGCTGAGCCTTTAGTCCATCACCATGAGCCCTGCAAGCACAGTCTCCTTCGTCATGCCGCGTACCCAGCTGATTCTGGGCGGGCAGAAAAGCGGCAAATCCCGTCGTGCAGAGTTGCTGGCGCGCCAGTGGCTGCAGGCGGATGCCGGACATCAGGCGGTGCTGGTGGCCACCGGTCAGGCCTGGGACGCGGAAATGAGCGAGCGCATTGCGCACCACCAGCGTGATCGCGCCGAGCGCGTGCCCGGCATGTTGACCATAGAGGAGCCGCGCGAGCTGGCCCAGGTGCTGGCCCGGCACAGCAGCCCGCAGCGCCTGCTGGTGATTGATTGCCTGACCTTGTGGCTGACGAACTGGCTGATGCCGGTGGAGGCTGAGGATTTAGAGGTGAGTCAACCTCAAACCCATGACTGGCAAGCGCAGCTAGCTCTCTTTTTGAAAGCACTTGATGCCGCGGCGGGCCCCGTCATTCTGGTTGGCAACGAAATCGGTCTGGGCGTGATTCCCATGGGGCGCGAAGTGCGCGCCTTTGTCGATGCACTGGGCTTGCTCAATCAGCAGGCGGCTGCGCATTGCGAAAGCGTCACGCTGATGTGCGCCGGCTTGCCGCTGGCGCTGAAAGGGCCGCAGGCATGAAAGCGATCACCCAACGCCTGGCGGCCTGTGTCGCGGCAGGCTTGCTGCTTGTCAGCGCCCTGCCTGCAGTGGCTCAACCCGTGCAGATTTCTGATGCGCGCGGCGTCCAGGTGCAACTGGCCAAGCCTCCGCAGCGCATCGTCAGCCTGCTGCCTTCGCTGACCGAGAGCCTGTGCGCGCTGGGCGGTTGCGAGCGTCTGGTGGGGGTGGATCGCTATTCCAACTGGCCTGCCCATGTGAAGACCTTGCCCGTGGTGGGCGGGGGGCTGGATCCGAATATCGAGAGCATTGTGGCGCTCAAGCCCGATCTGGTGCTGGTTTCCATGGCGTCACGGGCCATTGCGCGCATGGAGGCGCTGGGCCTCAAGGTGGTGGCGCTGGAGCCGCGCACCCACGAGGAAGCGCGCACCGTGATGCAGAAGATGGGCCAGCTGCTGGCCTTGCCGCCAGCTCAGGGCGCAGACCGCGTCTGGGCCAGCATCGAAGCCGATCTGAACAAGGCTGCAGCCGGCGTGCCCGAGGCCATGCGCGGTCAGCGCGTGTACTTTGAAGCCAGCCGCGGCCCTTATGCTGCCGGTGAAAAATCCTTTATCGGCCAGACACTGGCGCGGCTGCATCTGCGCAATGTGATCGATGCCAGGCAAGGTCCGTTTCCGCGCCTGAACCCCGAATATGTGGTCAAGCTGGACCCGGACATTCTGATGGCCGGCGAGCGAGCCTGGAAAACCGGTGTGCCCGAATATCCGGGCTGGGCCCAGATGCGGGCGGTGAAGCAGGGCGCGATCTGCGCCTTCACGCCCGAGCAATCCGACATTCTGGTGCGCCCCGGCCCACGCATGGCAGAGGGGGCGCAAATCATCGTCCAGTGTCTGCAACGTCTGGCAGCAAGGCAGGGCAAGAGTCCATGAAGGCCTGCATCTCCAGTCATCACCGCAGGGGTCAGTGCGGGCTTGCCGCTGCCTGGCTGCTGCTGTGGCTGACGCTGGCTGCGGCTTTGCTGGCGCTGCTGGGCGCGGGTATCGGCAGCACCGGGTTCGAGAGCGTGCTTCATGCCCGGCATGATCCGCTGGCCTGGCAGATCGTGATGGACATTCGCCTGCCGCGCACGGCGGCAGCCTTGCTGGCTGGAGGGCTGCTGGGGCTGGCCGGGGCGGTGGCGCAGGGCGTGTTTCGCAACCCGCTGGCCGATCCCTACTTGCTGGGCAGTGCCTCGGGGGCATCGCTGGGGGTGGCGCTGGCCATGGCTGCCCTGGGTGTCTCGCCTTTCGCTCTGGCCGGCCTGGCCCGCTGGGGCGTGACGGGTGCGGCCTTTGCGGGTGCCGTGCTTGCCGTGGTGCTGACCCTGGTGCTGGCCAAGGGCGTGCAGAACACCATGCGCCTGCTGCTGGCCGGTGTAGTGGTGGGCGTGGTGCTCGGCGCCGCCGCATCGCTGGTGCTGCTCATGAACCCCGACATCATGCAGGCCATGCAGTCCTTCATGCTGGGCAGCACGGCGTTTGCGGGCTGGAATGCCTGCGCACTCATGCTGTGGGTGCTGCTGCCTGCGCTGGTGCTGGCCTGCTGCCTGAGCCGCGTGCTCGATGGACTCGCGCTGGGCGAGGCCACGGCCCATAGCCTGGGCCTGCCGCTGGTGCCGCTGCGCCTGTTGCTGATCGTGCTGCTGGCCTTGGCTACGGGCACCGCCGTGGCGCAGACCGGTCTGATCGCTTTTGTAGGCCTGGCTGCGCCCCATCTGGTGCGCTCCATGGTGCGTGCGCTGCACCGCTGGCTACTGGTGCTCAGCAGCCTGATGGGGGCGGTGCTGCTGCTGGCCGCCGACCTGCTGGCGCGCTGGCTGATTGCTCCCCAGGAATTGCCGGTGGGCGTGCTCACTGCCGTGCTGGGTGGCAGCTATCTGCTGTGGCTGATGCACCAACGCGGCGCCATGCCGTCCGGAGAAGGCGCATGAGCAGCCATATCGAGACCGGAATCGCTTTGGCGACTGAGGCCCTGAGCGTGCATCTGGGCGAGCGCGAGGTGCTGCGTCAGCTCAGTCTGCAGATTCCCAAAGGCCGCTGGACGGCCATCGTCGGCCCCAATGGCGCGGGCAAGTCCACGCTGCTGCGCGCCATGGCAGGCATGCGTGCCGCCCACCAGCGGCAAAGCGGTGCCGTGTTCTTGCAGGGCCGCAAGCTCGGCGACTGGAATGGCCGAGAGCGTGCCAAGGCGCTGGCCTGGCTGGGCCAGAATCAGCCGGTGGCGGCCGATATGGCCGTCTATGACCTGGTGATGCTGGGGCGCTTGCCCCATCAGGGCTGGCTGGCGCCGGCCTCAAGCGCCGATCGCCAGGCCGTGGAGCAGGCGCTGCGCCAGACCCATGCCTGGGACTGGCGCCAGCGCAGCATAGGCCAGCTATCGGGCGGTGAACGCCAGCGCGTGCTGCTGGCGCGGGCCCTGGCCGTGCAGGCCCGCACCCTGCTGATGGACGAGCCACTGGCCAATCTGGATCCGCCCCACCAGACCGACTGGATGCTCACGGCCCGCAGTCTGGTGCAGCAAGGCGTGACCCTGGTCAGCGTGCTGCACGAGCTGTCCTTCGCCCTGCTGGCCGATGAAATGGTCGTCATGCAGGCCGGCCGTATCACGCATCAGGGCGCTTGCGGAGATCCCGCCACCCATGCCGCGCTGGAGGCCGTGTTTGACCGACGTATACAGGTGCGCGAACTCGACGGCCTGTGGCTGGCCTTGCCGCGCCTGAGCTGAGTTGGGCCGAAATTTTTTGTCTTTTTGTCCTTTAGCCCTTGATAGACAAGCGAGAGTAGCTATGAATATTGAAACTCCTCCCTCCGAGAAGCCTTACGAAAAGCCTGAGGGCGAACGCCGTGGCCTGATCATCGTCAACACCGGCAATGGCAAGGGCAAGAGCACGGCCGCCTTTGGTCTGGCCTTCCGAGCCACAGGGCGGGGAAAGGCCGTCAAGGTCTATCAGTTCATGAAGGTGCCTACGGCCCGCTTTGGCGAGCACCGCCTGGCCCAGCAGGTCGGTCTGCCCATCGAAGGGCTGGGCGATGGCTTCAGCTGGAAGAGCAAGGACCTCGATCACTCCGCCCAGCTGGCGCGTGACGGCTGGGAAAAGGCCAAGGCCGATATTCTTTCGGGCGAGCTGTTTCTGGTCGTGCTCGACGAGATCACCTATCCGCTGATCTATGGCTGGCTGCCGTTGCAGGAGGTGCTGGACACGCTCAAGGCACGCCCCAAGGATGTGCATGTCTGCCTGACAGGCCGCCGCTGCCCGCGGGAGATCATTGACATCGCTGACACCGTGACCGAGATGACGCTGATCAAACATGCCTTCCAGGCGGGTATTCCCGCTCAAAGAGGTATCGAAGACTGATGGCTTTTGCCATGTCTGTGGCGCGACAATAGTTCCATGACCGAATCCAAGACCCGCCCCTTCGCGACGATAGCCGCCACGCCTTTCACCGAGGCCGAGCGGGCTGCCGTCTACCGCGCCATCTATGAGCGCCGCGACATGCGCCATTTTGCGGGCGGGAAGGTGGCCGACGAGGTCTTGCTGCGCCTGTTGCGCGCCGCGCACCACGCGCCCAGCGTGGGGTTCATGCAGCCCTGGCGCTTTATTCGGGTAAGGAGCGCCGAGCTGCGTCGGCAGATCCACGGTCTGATCGAGGAGGAGCGCGTGCGCACCGCCCATGCCCTGGGTGCGCGTGAAGAAGACTTCATGAAGCTCAAGGTCCAGGGCGTGCTCGATGCGGCCGAGGTGCTGGTCGTGGCCATGCCGCCAGGACGCGAGGCGCATATCTTCGGCCGTCGCACCTTGCCCGAGATGGATATCGCCAGCAGCGCCTGTGCCATCCAGAACCTCTGGCTGGCCGCGCGAGCCGAAGGGTTGGGCATGGGCTGGGTTTCGATTTTCGATCCGCTGGCGCTGGCCAGACTGCTGCAGATGCCTGAAGGGGCCCACCCGCTGGGTGTGCTCTGCCTGGGTCCTGTCGATGCCTACTATGCTGAGCCCATGCTGCAGCAGGAAAAGTGGGCCTGCCGGGCGCCTCTGGAAGACATGCTGATGGACGATGTCTGGGACGACGCGCGCGTCGTGGCTGCGGCGACCCAGAGCAAGCCGGCCAGCGATCCATGCTCCGCGAAGGGCAAGCCAGACGCATGACGAGTTTTGGCTGGACTGAGCTGATCGGTCTTTCTCTCAGTCCGCTGGCATGGCTCTACCAGACATTCACCGCCAGTGATCTGGCGGCGCTCAACTGGGCTGCCAATGTGCAGGCGGGTCTGCTGGCCGTGTTGGTGTCCCTGCTGCTGGACCGGCTTTGGGGCGAGCCGCCGGTGTGGCTGCACCCGGTGGTGCTGATGGGCAAATTGCTGGGCTGGTCGGGGCAGGCGCTCGCGCCGCGCGCCGAAGTGCAGAGTGACTATCTGCGGTTCTGCCTGGCAGCGCTTGTCTGGTGTGCGCTGGCAGCTCTGTTTTTCATGGTTTATGGCCTGGCCCAGTTCATGCTGGGTTTTGCACCCTGGTGGCTCTGGGGACTGGTGATGGGGGTGTTGCTCAAGCCGCTGCTGTCCTGGCGCATGCTCAAGGATGAGGTGCTGGCTGTGGAAGCTGCACTGCAGCAATCGCTGCCCGCCGGGCGGGAGCGCCTGAGCTGGCTGGTGAGCCGTGACACGACTCAGCTGGATGCGGCCACCGTGCGCGAAAGCGCCATCGAGACCCTGGCCGAGAACCTCAGCGACTCCGTGATTGCTCCGCTGTTCTGGTTTGCCGTGGCCGGCTTGCCCGGGGCGGCCGTCTATCGTCTTGCCAATACGGCCGATGCCATGTGGGGCTACCCTGGCTGGCGCGGCCAGGGCGACCGCCGCCGCCACTGGCAATGGGCGGGCAAATGGGCGGCCCGCGCCGACGATGTGCTGAACTGGATTCCGGCGCGCCTCACCGCCATGTGGCTGGCGCTGCTGGCCGGTGGCCTGTCCTGGGCCGGTTTGAGGCGCGATGCTGGCGTGACGCCATCGCCCAATGGTGGCTGGCCCATGGGGGCCATGGCCCAGGCATTGGGGGTTCAGCTTTCCAAGCCCGGCGTCTATCGACTCAACCCGCGGGGACGGGCACCGCAGGCGGCTGATCTGGAGAAGTCTGTAAAATTTGCATCAAAAGTAATCCTATCGCAGGTCCTGCTTGCGTTGGCAGCTATGATTTTGATTGTTCTGTGGAGAGGAAGGCTGCTTGCCAATGTTTGATGTGAATGCGGCAGCCATGCATGGCGGTACCGATGCGCTGGGCGTTCCGGCGCATGATTTTTCGACCAATCGCAATGCCTGCGGGCCTTGTCCCATGGCAGTGAAGGCGCTGCAGGCCGCCCATGTGGCGCAATACCCCGATCCGCAATACAGGACATTGCGCGCGCAGTTGGCGGCTTTTCATGGCGTGGCGGTCGAGCGCATCCTGATTGGTGGCAGCAGCAGCGAGCTGATTCATCGCCTCACCTTGCATGCCGTGCGCAGCGGTGCCAAAAGCGTGCAGTTTCCCCGGCACCACTATGGCGACTATCTGCAGGCCGCACGGGTCTGGCGTCTGTCGCTTGGCCCGCGCGCGCAGACGGCCGTGGCGCCGGTGCTCAGCTGGGCCTGCGAGCCTTCCAGCCCGCTGGGGGCGATGGAAGACGTCTGGCCTGCCTGGCAGCAGCCGCCGGCGCAGAAGGAATGGCGCGTGCTGGATTGCGCCTATCGCCCGTTATGGCTGGAGGGCGAGACGCCCGAGCGCGACCTCGACGCCGTCTGGCAGCTGTGGACGCCCAACAAGGCCCTGGGCATGACGGGTGTGCGCGCTGCCTATGCGATTGCCCCCTTGCATGCCACGGCCGCAGAGCTGCAGGCGCTGAGTGCGCTGGCGGCATCCTGGGTGGTGGGCTCGCATGGCGTGGCCATGCTGCAGGCCTGGGTGACGGACGAGGTGCAGCAGTGGCTGGCCCACAGCCTGATGACCTTGCGTCGCTGGAAGGCGCAGCAGCTGGCGCTGTGCGAGAGACTGGGCTGGCAGGTCGTACCCGGTCATCAGGCCAATTACTTTGTCGCAGGCCTGCCGCTGGCGGGGCTTGCCGCGCCTCTGGCCAGCCTGCGTGCAAAGGGCATCAAGCTGCGGGACTGTGCAAGCTTTGGTCTGGCTGGCCATGTGCGGCTGGGTGTGCTGCCGCCCGTGTCTCAGGCCGCTCTGGAGCAGGCCTGGAAAAGCATTGAATGACCTTGCAGGCCAGACTCGATGTGCGCAAGGCGCTACCATTTCCCATGGACACTGAAACCCTGAAGCTGCGCTCGGTGCTGGTGGAGCGCTATGTCACGCCGCTGCGTGAAGGCGGCTCCATGCCGGCAATTGTCGAGGCCGACGACCTGGGCACCTATGTGCTCAAGTTCCGCGGGGCCGGGCAGGGCGTGCGTGCGCTGATGGCCGAGATCATCTCGGGCGGCATGGCACGTGCGCTGGGCCTGCCGGTGCCCGAGATCGTGCTGCTGCAATTGAACGGCGACCTGTCCCGCACCGAGTCCGACCCCGAGATTCAAGACCTGATTCGCGCCAGCGACGGGCTGAACGTGGGGCTGGACTATCTGCCTGGCTCCATCAACTTTGACCCGGCAGTGGACGCGGTGGACGACAACTTTGCCTCGCGCCTGGTGTGGTTCGACACCCTGGTCAGCAATGTGGACCGCACGGCGCGCAACACCAATATGCTGATGTACCAGAAGCAGCCCTGGCTGATCGATCATGGCGCTAGCCTGACCTTTCACCATGCCTGGAACGGAGTCGTTGCCGATCCGTCCAAGCCTTTTGCGCCCAGTGCCGAACATGTGCTGCTGCCGCAGGCCAGCCAGCTGGCGCAGCTGGATGCGCAGCTGGCGGCCAGGCTGGGGCCCGAAGTGCTCAAGCGCATTCTGAACGAGGTGCCCGACTGCTTTCTGGAACAGGCCGCAGCCGACAAAGAGGGCGATGTGATCAAGAATGTGCAGGCCCATCGCGCGGCCTATGTGGATTATTTTGCGGCCCGGCTTGCCGAGCGTGGCCGCTGGTTGCAAGGAGTGATCGATGCACGCGCATGAGGTCTATGACTACGCCATCGTGCGCGTGGTGCCGCGCGTGGAGCGTGAGGAATTTGTGAATGCGGGCGTGATCCTCTCCTGCCAGCGAACCGGCCATCTGCAGGCGGCCGTGGTCCTTGACGAGAAGCGTCTGCTGGCGCTGGACCCGAATGTGGATCTGGAGGCCGTGCACCGTCACCTGGGCTCCATCGTGGCCATCTGCGAAGGCCGGGTCGATGGCGGGCCGATTGCGCAGCTGCCCATGCGGGCACGCTACCACTGGCTCACGGCCAAGCGCAGCAGCATCATCCAGACCTCGCCTTCGCATATGGGCATGTGCACCCATCCCGGCGAGGCGCTGGCCCGAATCCTGCAGCGCGTGGTGCTGCCCATAGAGGCCGGGAATTAAGACATGACAGCACGTTGCATCATGGTGCTGGGCACCAGCAGTGGCGCGGGCAAGAGCTGGGTGGCCACGGCGCTGTGCGCCTATTACCGCAGCCAGGGCCTGAAGGTCGCGCCGTTCAAGGCGCAGAACATGAGCAATAACGCGCGTGTCGTTGCCACGCCGCAGGGGCAATGGGGCGAGATCGGTACGGCGCAGTATCTGCAGGCCCTGGCGGCCGGGGCCGTGCCCGATGTGCGCATGAATCCGCTGCTGCTCAAGCCCGAGGCCGACACGCGCAGCCAGGTCGTGCTGTTTGGCCAGGTCAATGACGAACTGAGCGCCATGCCCTGGCGCGGGCGCAGCCTCAAGGTCTGGCCGCAGATCGCACAGGCACTGGACGAGCTGCGCGCCGAAAACGATGTGGTGGTGATCGAAGGCGCAGGCTCGCCCGCCGAGATCAATCTGCACGCCAGCGACGTGGTCAACATGCGCGTGGCCAGGCATTGCAACGCGCATTGTCTGCTGGTATCAGATATCGACCGTGGCGGCGCCTTTGCCCACCTCTACGGCACCTGGGCCTTGCTGCCCGAGGACGAGCAAAAGCTCATCAAGGGCTTTGTGCTCAACAAGTTCCGCGGCGATGCGGCTCTGCTGGCGCCGGCGCCCCAGATGCTGGAAGACAAGACAGGTGTGCCCACCGTGGCCTGCATTCCCATGCAGTTCCAGCACGGTCTGCCCGAGGAGGACGGCGTGTTCGACGATCGCGGCAGCACGGGCGCCGGGCAGGCTGTTCACACCACGATTGCCATCATCGCCTATCCGCGCATCAGCAATCTCGACGAGTTCCAGCCCCTGCTGCAAGTGCCGGGTCTGCGCGTGGTCTGGGCGCGTTCGCCCGCGCAAATCGCCGATGCGGACTGGGTTATTCTGCCGGGCAGCAAGGCCACGGCGGCCGACCTGGCCTGGATGCGTGGCCAGGGGCTGGATGCAGCCGTCGTCACCCATGCCGAGCGCGGCAGACGCGTGCTGGGCATTTGCGGCGGTCTGCAGATGCTGGGCGAGGCGCTGATCGATCTGCATGGCGTGGACGGCAATGCCGCAGGCCTGGGCCTGCTGCCGCTGGCGACCCTGTTCGCCCAGGACAAGACCGTGCAACCGACGAGCTTGAAACTGCCAGAGCTGCAAGCCCCCTGGAGTGCCCTTGGCGGAGTGACGGCGCGAGGCTACGAGATACACCACGGGCAGACCCGCTTGCGCGCCGACATGCAGACGGCCAGCGCGCAGCCGGCGCGGGAGCTGCTGCCAGGCATGCTGTGGCAGGGCGGCAATAGCGCTGTGCTCGGCACCTATCTGCATGGCCTGTTTGAAAACGCCGAGGTGATCCATGCGCTGTTCGGCCACGATGCACCCAGCCTGGACCAGGTTTTTGAGCGGCTGGCGCAGGGCGTGCAGCAATGGTTTGAGCCGGGAGCGCTCTGAGCGCCTGCAGCAGCTGTAGGACTGATCCTGCGGGCTCATAGCCGCTGAACCGATAAGCCCTGCCTGAGACTGCGTGCAAGCTGACCAAGCTATTCACTTTCTGGAATGGAGTTGCGTATGGCTTTTTTCAAGGTTCAGACTCTTCAACTTGCTTTGGGTGCTGTGGTCTTGTCACTGGCCGGCATGGCCGGCGCACAGACGGATGCGGCCAAGCCGGCGGCTGAAGCAGCTGCGATGGATGCGGCCAAGCCTGCGATGAAAAAGCACCACCATCGTCACCATCACAAGGGTCAGCGCCCCATGCGCGAGAGCAATTCATCGTCTCGCGAGGCGATGGCGGCCAGTGCCGAGGCCAAGAAGGGCAAGCTCGATGATGGCCAGGGCATGAGCCAGTACCAGCGCAATGCCTATGCCCGCTGCGGGGTGTTCAAGACCGAAATCGACCAGCAGGCATGCATGGCGCGCGTCAAGGATGGCGCGGTCAGCGGCTCGGTCAAGGACGGCGGCATCCTGCGCGAAATCACGGTTGAGGAAATCATTCGCTGATGCCTTTGCCGCGCCTTCAGCCAAGGCCCTTCGGGGCCTTTTTTCATGCAGCTTCTGGGCAATCGGTGAACTTGGCGTTGCGGTGCCGATGAAAGCGCGATACTTGCAAGATAGCAAAAACGTGCCTTCCGCATCCCGGTGGTGGATGGCACCCAGGCCAGATGCACCGGGAATGACTGCACGCATGAGTTCCGCTTCCTTTTCCGAATTCCCACCGTCCACCCTCTGGTCCTGCCCGCAGGTGCAGGACATCCATGATGCGGTGCTGCAAGCCCGGGTCCAGCATCGTCTGGATTTCAAGACCAAGCCCCAGGGATCGCTGGGCGTGCTGGAGCAGCTGGCCTTGCGCATTGCCGGCATCGTGGGTTGCGAGACTCCTGAGCTGCATGCACCGCAGATGGTGGTGTTTGCCGCGGATCACGGACTGGCCGCCCAGGGGGTGTCGGCCTATCCGGTCGACGTGACCTGGCAGATGGTGGAGAACTTCCTCGCTGGCGGTGCCGCGGTGAGCGTGCTGTCTCTGCAAAACGGAATTGATCTGAATGTGGTCGACTGCGGGGTGGCCCGCGACTTTGAGGCACGTGAGCAGGATCCTGCGCACAAGCTTCCCAGGGCCCATGAGCCGCGCCTGTGGCGGCGCAAGGTGGCCTATGGCACGGCGGACTGCAGCCAGGGTCCGGCCATGAGCGAAGCCCAATGCGCAATGGCGCTGCGCAATGGCTCAGAACTTGTCAGGAAGCTGCCGGGCAATGCACTGCTGCTGGGTGAGATGGGTATCGGCAATACGTCCAGCGCTTCACTGCTGCTGGCACGGCTGTGCGGCGAGCCCGTCGAGGAAGTGACCGGGGTGGGCACGGGCCTGAGCAGCGAAGGCCTGGTGCGCAAGATCGCCGTGCTCAGGCGGGTGCTGGACTTTCATGCCAGCGTGCAAGAGCCGCTGGCTGTGCTGGCTGCCATGGGCGGGCTGGAGATCGCAACCATGACGGGAGCCGTGCTGCAGGCCGCTGCAGAACGCCGCCTGATCGTGGTGGATGGCTTCATCACCACGGCTGCCGTGCTGGTGGCCAGCCGTCTTCAGCCTCATGTGCTGCAGCGCTGTGTGTATGCCCATCGCTCAGGCGAGCCTGGGCATGCCCGCCTGCTGGCTCACCTCCAGGCCCAGCCCATGCTGGACTGGCAGTTGCGCCTGGGCGAAGGCTCTGGCGCGGCGCTGGCCTGGCCGCTGCTGCGCTCGGCATGCACCATGCTCAACGAGATGGCCAGCTTTGAATCAGCCGGCGTCAGCGGCAAGAGCTGAGGTATTTGAAAAAATATAGCAGCAAGCGCTTTTTGGGTATGCGTCTGAGGTGGTTTTAGCTCTTTTTTCCTGCTGCCGGTGCCGGGGTCTTGGGCGTGAAATCGCAGTACTGCGAGACCACGCATTCCCAGCAGCGCGGCTTGCGCGCCTGGCAGACATAGCGGCCCAGCAGGATCAGCCAGTGGTGGGAGTCCACCGCATATTCGTCGGGCACGCGCTTGAGCAACTGCTTCTCGACTTCGAGCGGATTCTTGCCAGGGGCCAGCCCCGTGCGGTTGCCGACACGGAAGATATGCGTGTCCACGGCCATGGTGGGCTGGCCGAAAGCCACGTTGAGTACCACGTTGGCGGTCTTGCGGCCCACGCCGGGAAGGGCTTCCAGCTCTTCGCGGGTGCTTGGAACTCTGCCGCCATGCAACTGAACCAGCATGCGGCAGGTCTCCATCAGATGCTTGGCCTTGCTGCGGTACAGGCCTATGGTCTTGATATAGCTCTCCAATCCCTCGACCCCCAGATCCAGAATGGCCTGCGGCGTGTTGGCGACCGGAAACAGCTTGCGCGTGGCCTTGTTCACGCCCACGTCGGTGGCCTGGGCAGACAGCAGCACGGCGGTCAGCAGCTCGAATACCGTGGTGTATTCCAGCTCGGTTTGTGGCGTGGGGTTGGCGGCCTTGAGCGCAGCAAAAAACGGCGCTATATCGTTTTTCTTCATGGGCGATATTGTGGCTTGTGGTTCGTGGGGCCGAACCAAGAAAAAGCCGCTGTGTTGCACAGCGGCTCGGATGCCATGGGCTGGGCGGCTCAGGGGTCCAGGTTGTAGCTCAGTACCAGGCTGTAGCGCAGCTCCCGCTCGGGATTGTTGATGGAGCGCTCGCCCAGCGGCTTGCTCATGGCAAGGTCGAGTGCGTAATGACGGCTGTCGGACAGGCGCAGGCCCAGGCTGGCGGAGCGCAGCGTGTTGCCCTTGACACCGCTGGTCTGCTGATGCGTGCGAGCCCATTCGTAGAGCAGATAGGGCTCGGCCGACTTGATCCAGGCCTGGTTGATGGGGAACTGGTAGTTGAGTTCGGCACTGGCACCCATGCCGGAATCGCCCGAGAACTCGCCAGCCTGATAGCCGCGGCCGAAGCGGGTGGAGCCAAAGGAGATTTTCTCCGGGACCGGAAGAACGTCGGCACTGTATTGCCCACCCACGGCAAAAGCGGCTCCCATCTTGTTGGCAAAGCGATGGCGCTGCGCATAGTCTGCGGTGATGCGGGTGAAGTCCAGCTTGGCCGGATTCTGGAGTTTTTGCAGCAGGCCCTGCCCATAGTAGAGGTCCAGGTTCTTGTAGGCCCCCAGGCTGTCCAGGCCGTGGGCCAACAGGACCGATGCGGAGCGGGTGGTGGTCTTGCCATAGGACGCCCAGGCCATCTGCGCATAGATCGTTCGAACCTTTTCCTCGCGCAGCAGCGAGGCCTGGCTGTCGGCCAGCTCGCGGCTGTAGTTGATGGCATACAGGCCTGCCGTGGTGCTGAGCTGGGTGGTATTGCTCAGTATCCAGGGGTGGCTGATGTTGAAGTCCAGCTTGCGCTGCTGCGTCAGGTCGTCGATGCCGGGAATGCGCGTTGCCGGCGGGTTGAGGCTGCGGTAGTCGGAATAGCTGACACGTGCCTGCGTGCCCTCTGGGGTCAGCTGCTGCGTGAAGCCAATGCTGCCGAATCTTTCCTTGTCGGGGTTTTGCAGCATGGCCGAGGCCTGAAGCTGGCTGCCAGCCCACAAGGGGTCGTTCAGGGTGAGAGAGGCAATGATGCGTGGTGTGGGCTTGCGTGCTTCGCCTCCGACGGTGACGGCGATGGGCTTGTGCTTGGATTTGATGATCAGTGGCACAGCACCGTCAGTGGTCGTCGGCAGATTGGCCGATGCCGTGATCTGCACTCCGGGCAGGCGCGCCATCAGCTGGGTCTGGTGCTGAAAAGTCTTGGTGGTCAAAGGCCTTTCGTTGAGAAGCGGCTGGGCAATTTCGCGTATCTGGTCCTCGGAACGGCCGAAATTGCCTTCCAGATTCAGGCTCTGCACATAGCCTTCGACCACGATGACCTGCACCGCGCCATTGGCAAAGTCCTGTGGAGGAAGGTAGGCAAAAGACAGGGCGTAGCCATGGCGCTGGTATAGCTCGCTGACCTTCTGGGTCGCGGCATTGAGTTCACCGACCGTATGCGTGCCATTGATGAAAGGGGTGAAAAGCGCGCTGACCTCTTCGAAAGGAATCGCCGTGCTTCCCTGCACGTTGACGCCACGTACTGCGACCTGGAGGTTGATGAGATCCTGGGGACTTGGCGGGGGCTTGTCGATCTGCACCGGAACCTGCCTGGGCTGCTGTTGCAGATTCCTTGCGGACTCGGGCGTCTGCGGCAGGCTGTTGAGCGGATTGCCGCCCTGCTGTGACCAGGCCAGAGGAGCCCAGGCCGCAAGTGCCAGTGCCTGAATTCTGTGGCCGATGCGGCCCTTTGGTTTTGCTTTTGACTGCAAAAGTCCCTCCTGTTCTATTTTTATGGCTCTCATTGTTCCCTACATCCCCAGAACTGGGTATGGGGCTGTCGTAAAAAAGCCCGCCTGAAGGCGGGCCAGGCTCAAGCGGTGCACTGGCCACCGCTGTTTCCCTTACTTGCTGGTGGCTACCGCTCCACCACCCAGGCCAAGCGCCAGATTGCCACCCAGCAGACCGCCCAGCAGGCCGCCCGAGGCGCTTGCGCCACCTGCAGCACCTGCGCCAGCCGTGACATTGGTCACGCCGCCCAGCACGCCGCCCACGAGGCCGGTGACCGTGCCCACGGTGTTGCCGACCAGGCCCGTGACTGCGGTGCCGGCATTGCCGCTGCCTCCTGCTGATCCTGCGACACCGCCGACCAGCCCGGTCACGCCGCCCAGCACGCCACCGACCAGATTGCCTGCGCCTGCAACCGGGCTGCCGGCATTGCCGCCGCCGCTCACGCCACCAGTCACGCCACCCACCAGGCCCGTGACCGAGCCCAGCACGCCGCCGACGATATTGCCGGAGCCGCCGGCAGAGCCACCCGCGCCGCCCGTGACATTGCCGAGCACGCCACCGAGCAGGCCGCCGCTAGGTGTGCCGGGACCTGTCACCACGCCACCCAGGCCGGCCACGGTCTGGCCGACACCCGAAACCACGCCGCCCAGCGGAGCCACAACCGGAACTCCGGTGCTGGTGACGGAAGCTCCTACATGATTGACCACACCGCCCACAGTGCCCAGCAAGCTGTTCACTGGCTGGCCCAGGCCCGTGGTCTGAACCAGATTCTGGGTGGTGCCCAGGACGGTGCTCAACACCGGCGTTGCGACCTGGCTGACCTGAGTGGTCAGACCCGAGACCAGCGGATTGCTGGTCAGCTGAGCCACCGTGCCTTCGACGCCGGAAACGGTGGTGCCGAGGATTTGCACCGTGCCGCCCGCCAGGCCCGCCACATCGCCGACCACGCCAAGCTGAGGAGTATCCAGCGCACTGACCGTCTTGCCTGCCGAAGTGACCGCAGCGCCCAGATAGCCGACGGCGGGAGCCACGCCTTGCAAGGTGGTGCCTATGGGGTCAGCCGTCTTGCCGATCTGGCCCAGGCCCGCGCTGACGCCACTGCCGACGCTGTTGACGGCATTGTTCACATTGCCAAGAATGCCGCTGGCAGGTTGGGCCACGCCGCTCAGAGGCGTGCCGCTGGTGGCCGTGCCCAGAGTGGAGGTCACGATATTGTTGACATCGCTGATGACGCCGGTGGTGCCGGTCAGCGTTCCTGTGACATCGGCCACGGTTTCGCGCACGGGAGTCAGCGGGGTGCTTGCAACGGGCGGATTGCCCGTGCCGCCGTCACCGCCACCGGTGTTGCCGCCACCGGTACCGCCGCCCGTGCCCCCACCCGTGCCGCCGCCCGTGCCGCCTGTGCCACCGCCTGTGCCACCGCCTGTGCCACCACCGGCAACCACGTCGCCGCCGCCGGTGCCGTCGGGTCCGAGATCACTGCGCAAGGAGCCGCTGGAGCCGCAGGCTGCCAGGCTGGCAACCAGAGCCACGGCACACAGGCTGCGCAGGCTTAACGGGGTCTTGCCGTTGATAGCGGCAGACAAGGCCTTGCTGGTAAAACTAGTACGCATAAATCCTCCATCCCAAAAACAAGTGAAAAAATCCGTTAAATACGCGGTCCGTGGATCGGTAGGCGTATGTTCTTGTCAGAGGCTTGGCGCTGTCCAATTCAAAGTTTGAGACACGAAGTTATGCGCAATTAACAATTGCTATCAACTTCAATAGATTGGCAGGAGTTTGATTACCTGCTGCATGGAATAGCGCCTACATAAAAGCCACTTCCTGTCTCTGGGGCGATTCGCGCGCCACAATGCAAGCCTGCCGCTCAAGCAGCGACGAGATTCCTGTAGCGCTTTAACCAAAAAACGTATGCAATTTGCCAAACGACTCGATAACGTAGAAACCTCTGCGATCCGCGAACTCTTCAAGCTGCTGGGCAAGCCCGGAATCATCAGCTTTGCGGGGGGCTTTCCGGACAGCGCCATGTTTGACGTAGCCGGCATCGGCGCAGCCTCTGCCGCTGCCCTGCAGCAGGAGGCGGGTGCTGCTTTGCAATACGGTGCGACCGAGGGCTATCAGCCGCTGCGCGAGCAGTTGTCGGCCTTCATGGCCGGCAAGGGCGTGCCTGACGTGGCGCCCGATCAGCTCGTCGTCACTACGGGCAGCCAGCAGGCACTGGACCTGCTGGGCAAGACCATGCTGGGCGAGGGGGACAAGGTCATCGTGGAAGGGCCGACTTTCCTGGCCACGATCCAGTGCTTCCGTCTCTATGGCGCGCAGGTGATTTCCGCACCTGTGGACGAGCATGGCGTGAAGACCGATGAGCTCGAAAAGCTGATTGCCGAGCACCAGCCCAAGCTGGTCTACCTGATTCCCACGTTTGGCAACCCCAGCGGAGCCATGCTGAGCCTGGAGCGTCGCAAGAAAGTGCTGGAGCTGGCCGTCAAGTACCAGACGCTGGTGGTGGAAGACGACCCCTATGGCGACCTGTACTTCAATGAGGCGCCACCTGCCAGCCTGCTGTCGCTGACGCGCGAAGTTCCCGGCAGCCGCGAGTGGCTGGCCCACTGCGGCTCCTTGTCCAAGGTGCTCAGCCCCGGCCTGCGCATCGGCTGGCTGATCGCCCAACCCGAATTGCTGGCTCGCGCCGTGATGTGCAAGCAGTTCAGCGATGCCCATACCAGCACCTTTGCCCAGGCCACTGCCGCCCAGTACCTGAAGTCCGGCGTCATGCCTCAGACCCTGGCTCATGTACGCGAGGTCTATGCCAAGCGCGCCAAGACCATGGGCGATGAACTGCGTGAGCAACTGGGCGATGCCATCGAGTTCGTGCAGCCTGAGGGCGGCCTGTTCATGTGGGTGCGTCTGACGGGCGCTCGTGGCCAGCTGGCGGATGCCGGAGTGCTGGCAAAGAAGGCCATCGAAGAGGGCGTGGCCTTTGTGCCCGGTGCTCCGTTCTATGCGCAAAACCCCGACGCATCGAGTTTCCGCCTTTCGTTTGCCACTGCCGACGAAGACAAGATTCGCGCAGGCATTGCCCGCCTTGCCAAGGCACTCAAGGCATGAGCGACAGCCAGGAAGCGCTGCAAGAGCGAATCATGGAGCTGGAGATCAAGGCCAGCTACACCGAGGATTTGCTTGAGCAGCTCAATATGACGATTTATCGCCAGCAGCAGCAGATCGATCTGCTGATTGGCGAAGTGCGGGAGCTGAAGCGCCAGGCGCCCGAGGGCGGCGGTGCGGCGGTGCGCAATCTGCGCGACGAATTGCCACCGCATTACTGACTGCGGCTGTGCCTGTAATTGCCGCTTGAGCTGCGGCAGATTCAAGATGCCTGCGGTGGCTCTGCCCGGCAACGGCAGCAGAGCCTTATTTGAGCGCCGTAAACTCTTTTCGGAGCGCCTGGTTTTCGCGCTGGTACGCGCGTGGCGGCAGGCCGCACCAGCGCTTGAAGGCGCGCGCAAAGACGCGCTCCGATTCGTAGCCGCAATTCTCGGCGACCTGTACCAGGGGCAGGCCCGATTCCAGCTGCTGGGCAGCATGGGCCATGCGCTGCTGCAGCAGATAGGCCATCGGCGATGCTCCGACCAGTGCCTTGAATTTTTCGGCAAAGCGCGAGCGCGACATGGCGGCTTCCCTGGCCAGGGTCTGCAGGGTCCAGTCATGGCTGGGGCTGCCGTGGATGGCGGCCAGGGCCGTGGCAATCTGCGCATCGGCCAGGCCGCGCACCCAGCCCTGTTCATGCTCTTGCTGTGCGGCGAAATAGCTGCTCAGCACATGGACCATGGCCAGTTCGCCAAGACGCATTGCCGCCAGACGCCAGCCGGGGCGCCGTGCCAGGGAGTCCTCTATCAGCGTCTGCAGGACATGGCCCAGGATGGCTGGCGGTGCGGCTTGGTGTGCCGGTATATGCAGCAGTGGTGGCAGCAGGGGCAAGATGGTGTGGCGGCAGTGGGCCGATATCCATAGCAGCACCGAATCGATGCGGCTGCTGGCCCCGCTGCCGCCATGCTCGAAGGTGAGCGGGTTCTCGTCCTTGGGACCCTGGGCAAAGCGCTCGATCATCTGGGCGAACGAAATCGGTGGCAGCGTCAGATCCGAGGCCATGACATGCGGGCTGCCCAGCGGCAGCAGCACCAGATCGCCCGGCATGACCTGTACCGGAGCCTGGCCTCGTACCTGCAGCCAGTATGGCTGCCCCTGGCCGATGCGGATCATGGTGCCAGGCACGCCTTCGGAGGCCAGCGCCCAGGGGGCGTTCAGGAAAAAGCGCGCCGTTACCGCACGCTCGGCCCGGCAGATGGCCAGTACATCGCTTAAATGGTCGCTGCTTTGCTTCATGGAGGATTTGGGACGATTTGTGCCATTTTAAGGATGTGCTGCGCTTCACGCCGAAGCAGCTCTTGCCGACACTGGCTGGCACCGGGATCAGGATGCCGGCATGGACCGACCCGAGAAACCCATACCCATATCAAGGAGCAAGCATGAGCAAGACAGGACTGAAGATAGGCATTGTGGGAGGCGGCATCGGCGGCCTGGCCGCCGCCAATGCGTTGCACAGCAGCGGACACCAGGTGACGGTGTTCGAGCAAAGCCAGCAATATCTGCGCGTAGGGGCCGACATCAATCTGACGCCCAATGCCGTGCGCGCTCTCGATGGTCTGGGTGCCGGCATCGCGGCGGCCGTGCGCGCCTCGGCGGCCCGTCCCACGCACCGCATCAGCCGCAACTGGGACAGCGGCGAGGAAACCTCGCGCCTGACGATGGGCAACGAAGCCGAGCGCCAGTACGGCGCGCCGCAGCTCACCATCCATCGCGCCGATCTGCTGGCTGCACTGGCCGATGCTTTTCCCGGCGAGCAGGTGAAGTTCGGCAGACGCGTCAGCCGGATTGCCCAAGACGATGCCGGCGTTGCCGTGGAATTTGCCGACGGCACGCAGGTTGAGGGGCTGGATGCGCTGATCGGCTCAGACGGAATTCATTCGGTGGTGCGTTCCGCCCTGTTCGGCGCCGAGAATCCGCGCTTTACCGGTGTGGTGGCGTTCCGTACCGTGGTGCCTACCGAGCGCGTACGCCATGTTCCCGATATCGGGGCCTTCACCAAATGGTGGGGGCCGACAGCGGAGAGTCAGATCGTGACCTTTCCGCTCAACCAGGGGCGCGACACCTTTATCTTCGCCACCACGGCACAGGAGTCCTGGCACGAGGAGTCATGGACCACTGAAGGCAGCGTAAGCGAGCTGCGCGGCTTTTATGCGGGCTTTCACCCTCATGCGCGAGCCTTGCTGGATGCATGCGACAGCGTGCTCAAGACCGCTTTGTATGAGCGCGATCCGCTTGCGCAATGGTCGCAGGGTCGGGTATCGCTGCTGGGGGATGCCAGCCATCCCATGATGCCGTTCATGGCTCAGGGGGCCGGCATGGCGATCGAGGACGCCGTGGTGCTGGCGCGCAATCTCGATGCAGCGCAGGACGCCGATGGCGTGCCGCAAGCCCTGCAAAATTACGAGGCCATGCGCAAGCAGCGCACCAGCCAGATCCAGATCGGCTCGCGCGGCAACAACTGGCTGCGGGCCGGCGGCAATGCCGACTGGGTCTACGGCTATGACGCCTGGCAGGTGGCCTTGCCGTCCGAGACCTCGGCCTGCGCGATCTGAGCGGCCGCTGCCCCCGGCAGCCGTTCTGGTCGATGGCGTGCTGCAGAGAGGCACGCAAGCTCGCATGAGCGAAATCCGTGGCATGCAGGCCTGCGCTACGGCCAGATCTGGCCAAAGGCCCTGGACGGCCGCGTGGCATGGCGCGATGTCTTGCTGCGGCCCGGGCTTCTGGTGCCTTGTCAAAGCCTGATGGCGGGCACGCCGTCAGCGCCATGCACCATTGGGGCGACGGGAAGCAGGCTCTACACCCAACGGCATGGCCTCTTGTCTGACGGCATGGCATTTCAGGACTTGCCGAGTGCTGCCTTTTGCGCGAGAGGGTGGGGCGAGGATGTGCGCGCAGGCTTGGACGGCCTTGGGGCGAACGAGGGCCGGTGGTTTCAGATGCAGCGCCGAAAGCTGCGGTTTCGGAACCTGTTGCCCTGAAATAGGTGTCCCTGGCACGTCACTCACCTTGGGCCGCCTTATGCGGTCTGGCCTGCTGGCCCCGGCACTGGCGTGTACATGGTTTGCAGCAGTCTCTCGGCGCTTGCCCGACACGCTACATCCCGCTTTAGTCCAGACCCGCTTCTTGCTCGGCGGACAAGGTGGCTGCTTGTTCGCAATGTGCACGCAGGCGCATCAAGGCCCGGTACATGGCGTTGCGCTCATCTTCGGGCAAGGTCCGAATGGCGGCAGCCTGGCTGGCACGCGCCAGGGGCATAACCTGTGCATGCAGGGTCTCGCCCTGTTCTGTGATCCGGCAAAAAATCTTCTTGCGCGGCGTATTGCCTTCACCCTGCAGATCCACCAGACCTTTGGCTTGCAGCCGCTTGAGAGCGCGGCTCACCAGGGCCTTGTCCGAAGTGGACTGTATGACCAGATCCGAGAAGGCCAGCCGCCTGGCGTGGGCAATCAAGGCCAGCAAGCGCCACTCCGAGACTGTCAGATCGTGCTTCTCGGCATAGGGCACGGTAATCGTGCGCCGCAGAGCATTTCCCACCTGGCTCATCAAGGTGGTGATGAAGTCGTCCACCGTCAATCCGTCGCCTTGCGCATTGAGCTGCGACCAGGGCGTTTCGCATGTTTTCTTGTTCATGCGCCATTGTTCCACCGGAAATAACAAATTCAGATGTCAATAGTGAAAACGGCAATTTGATCAATCAACTATAAGCGTATAACTCCGTCTATTGTTTCTCTTGCGATTCAATGTTTCACTAATAAATCAAGTGAGACGAGGCACCAGATTTATACCCACGGCCCAAGGAGAGGCGACCATGTCAGTTGATAGACGCCAGTTTTGCTTTACCGCGCTTGCCTGCGGCACGCTGCTTGCGCAGCCGGTGCTTGCTGAAGAGACTTATCCGAGCAAGCCCATCACGGTGATCGTGTCCTACCCGCCAGGCGGGGATACCGATGCAATCGCCCGCCTCTTTGCCGACAAGCTCAGCCACAGGCTCAAGCAGACCGTGCTGATCGACAACCGTCCGGGTGCTGGCGGCGCGATAGGCAACGGCATGGTGGGCCGTGCACGTGCCGACGGCTACACCTTGCTGTTCACTCCCAACCCCTTCACCACCGCGCCCCTGGTCATGAAGCTGTCGGGCGCTGCAGCCTACGACGTGCTCAAGGGCTACGAAGCCATCATCAACACTGCCACACAGCCCCTGGTGCTGGTCACAAGCCCCAAGCTCGGTGTCAAAAGCCTGCCCGAGCTGATTGCCAGGGCCAAGAGTGGAGCCACCGTCTCCTATGCCAGCCCCGGTGCCGGCTCGCCCATGCACATCGCCGGCGAATGGCTGAACAAGGCCGCTGGCGTCAAGCTGTCCCATGTTCCATACCGCGGCGTCGGGCCCTCGGTGACCGACGTCGTGGCCGGTCATGTCGATACGGCCTGGGTCACTTTCGGACCGGTGCGCCAGTATCTGGACTCCGGCAAGCTGCTGGCGTTGGCCATAGGCGATACCCGGCGCTCATCGCTTGCACCCGCCGTGCCGACCTTGACCGAGCTGGGCTACAAGGATGTGGTGGTCGGCGCCTGGAACGGTTTCTTCGCGCCGAAGAAGACGCCTCCAGCGGTGATCAATCTACTCAATGAGCACCTCAATGCCATTTTGCGAGAGCCCGAAGTCGTGGAAAAGCTCGCGGTCTTCGGCGCCCTGCCTGCGGGCGGATCGCCCAAGGTGCTCAGCGATCTCAATCAACGCGAGTACATGGTGATGGGCCAGGCCATCAAGGAACTCGGCATCGCGGCCGAGTGAAACCGAGCAATCGCGCAGGCCCAGGCCTGGGCGATTCGAACTGACCTCTATTTGACTGACGTGGCACAAGCCCGGGGTCCGCAGCGACCCGGGCCTTCTGCCGCGAGGCACGGATATGACATCTGCTCTTTCATCTCGATCCACGCTGGGCATGGACACTCCGCAGGTAACGGCCAAGGCCAAGGTGCTTGGCCGGGCCGTCTACGCTGGAGATCTCAAGCTTGCCGGCATGTTGCATGGCAAGGTTCTGCGCAGCCCTTACCCGCATGCGCGCATCGTTCGCATAGACACTGCCGAGGCGCGCTCGCTGCCTGGCGTCAAGGCGGTTCTGACCGGTGAGGATGCGCCTGCCACACTCTGGGGGGCGCATCACAAGGAACGAGCCGTCCTGGCCAAGGGTGTGGTGCGTTATTGTGGCGAGGAAGTGGCTGCCGTGGCCGCCGTGTCCGACGAGATTGCACGCGATGCGCTGGATCTGATCCGGGTCGAGTACGAGGAGCTGCCCGCCATTCTCACGCCCGAGGAGGCCATGGACGAGGAGGCCTTCGGCATCCACCCGGGACGCAACAATGTGGCCCAGCATATCCAGTTCGAGCGCGGTGACGTGGAGGCAGGTTTTGCCGCCGCGGATCTGATCCACGAAGCCACTTACACCACGCATTCTCAGTACCCCGGCTATATGGAGCCCATGGCCACGGTGGCTTCGCTGGACCCCGATGGCCGGCTGGTGCTCTATACCTCGACCCAGGCCGTGAATCTGGTGCGCATGCAGGTGGCCATGACCCTGGGTCTGCCCATTTCCCGCGTGCGTGTGATTCAGGCCGCTACCGGAGGCGGCTTCGGCGGCAAGATCGTGGAGGACGACAACCAGTTGCTGGCCGGCCTGCTGGCCCTGCATACCCGGCGCCCGGTGCGGCTGGTCAACAACCGGCTGGAGGACTTCCAGGCAGCATGTGCCAGCGTGCCGGAGCGCATCACTCTCAAGCTGGGCATGCAGGTGGACGGCCGCATAGTCGCCAAGCAGGTGGGCATTGTTGCCGAATGCGGCGCCTATGCCGGCCTTGCCGGCGATGTGATGCATGTCAGCGCCATGCGCAGCGACAATATGCACCGCAATCCCAATGTGCGCTCGCAAGCGACGCTGTACTACACCAACAATCCGCCGCGCGGCGCCTTCCGTGGCTTTGGTGGAACTCAGATGCAGTTCGCGCTCAACAGCCATATTCATACCATGGCGGAGAAGCTCGGGCTGGACCCGGTGCAGGTGCACAAGATCAATGCGCTCAAGGCCGGAGAAATTTCGATCCACGGCTGGCATATCGGCAGCACCGGACTGCTGGAGTGCATAGACCAGGCCACCGAAGCCATCGCCTGGTCAAGCAAGCGCCAAGCGACCAAGGCCTCGGGCACCAAGCGCCGTGGTGTGGGCATGGCGGCAGCCATGCATGTGAGCGGCAACCGCACCATAGGCAACTGGGACGGGTCGACGCTGGTCATCAAGATCAACGAAGACGGTCGCGTCTTTCTCATCAGCGGTGAATGCGATATGGGCCAGGGGGCGAGCACCATGCTCAGCCAGATCGTGGCCCATGAGCTGGACCTGCCTCTGGCCGATATTCATGTGCTTGCGCCCGATACCGATGTCTCTCCGGTGGCAGTGGGCACTCTGGCTTCACGTGTCACCATGTCGGGCGGCAACGCGGCCATCATCGCTGCGCGCAAGGCGCGCCAGGAGTTGCTGAGCCTGGCTGCCGAGCGCCTTGATGCGCCGCCCGATGCGCTGACGCTGGAAGGCGGTGCGGTCTATGTGAGCGCCGAGCCGGAACGCCGCAGCACCGTGGCCGAGCTGGCACGCCAGCATATCTGGCGCCATGGTGGCGGTGGCATCCAGGTCACCGGGACCTGGGACCCGAAGACCGTCATGCATGACGACAAGCTCTACGGCAATATCGCCGCAGCCTACTCCTACGCCGCCCAGGCCGTCGAAGTCGAAGTGGATATCGAGACCGGCCAGGTCAGCGTCATCGACAGCTATGTCGCCGACGACTGCGGCAAGGCGCTCAACCCGATTGCGATTCACGGCCAGACCAATGGTGCCACCGTTCAGGCCATAGGCTGGACGCTGTATGAGCAACTGCACTATGAGGGCGGACGCCTGGCGAACGGCAATTTCGCGGACTACAACATGGCCACCGCCGATGCGGTTCCCATGCTGCGCGGCGGCTTGGTGGAGTCCACCGATCCCAACGGCCCCTATGGCGCCAAGGGTGCCAGCGAGACCGCCATCCTGCCAGGCGCACCAGCCATCGCCAACGCCGTCTATGACGCGATAGGCGTGCGCATCACCGATCTGCCCATCACCCCGGAAAAAGTGCTGGCTGCATGGCGCGACAAGCAGCAGCAAGGAGCAAGCCATGCGTGAATTTGATTTTGCGGAGCCCAGCTCGGTAGCGGAGGCCAGCCAGATGCTGGCCGATCAAGGCGACGATGCACGCATTATTGCGGGCGGGTCGGCCTTGATGCTGGCCATGCGCCAACGCATGCTTGCGCCCACTCACCTGATCTCGGTGGCAAGGCTGCCCCGGCTGCATGGCATCGATTTCGATCCGCGCCAAGGTCTGCGTATCGGGGCCATGAGCCGCCATATCGATGTGGCTCGCTCCGAGCTCGTGAAAGCGCATGCACCGGTGCTGGCCCGGATGGCCGCGCAGGTGGCCAATCCCCAGGTGCGCAACCAGGGCACGATTGGCGGCAATCTCTGCTATGCCGACCCTTCCACGGACCCGCCCGGCTGCCTCATGGCCCTCGATGCCTCGGTGGTTCTGGGCAGCACACGCGGAGAGCGCGTGCTGTCGATGGAAGAGTTCCTGGTCGACTACTACACCACGGCCATGCAGAGCGATGAGCTGCTGCTGGAAATCCGGGTTCCGCTGCAGGCGCCCGGCACCCAGGGGGAATACACGCGCTTTCTGCGCACGGCAGCAGAACACAGGCCCCTGGTCAGCGTGGCCCTGGTCGTGCAAAGAGAAGGGCAGATATGCCATCAGGCACGTCTGGTCGTGGGCGCATCCACGCCCGTTCCCACCAGGCTGCGCCGCGCCGAGGATTGCTTGCGTGGCAAGACCGTGAATGCGCAGCTTGCTGCCCAGGTCGCCGCCATCGTGGCCGAGGACATCCAGCCGGTCTCGGACCTGCGCGGCAGCAGCGAGTTCCGCCGCGCCATGGTGGGCGTGGTGACCCGCCGCACGGTGTCCATGCTGTTCGGAATCGATATCAATGAAGGAGTTGCCGCATGAGCACGCATCGCATCGAATGCCAGGTCAACGGCGAATCGCACAGTGCCGAAGTCGCATCACGGCGACTGCTATCGGATTTCCTGCGGGATGACCTGCATCTGACCGGCACCAAGCGGGGGTGCGAGACCGGAACCTGCGGCGCCTGTTCGGTGCTGCTGGACGGTGAAGTCATCAAATCCTGTCTGATGCTGGCCGTGCAGGTTCATGGGCGCAGCATCACCACCATCGAAGGGCTGGCCGCCAATGACCAGCTGCACCCCCTGCAGAAGAACTTCATGCAGTGCGGCGGCCTGCAATGCGGCTACTGCACGCCGGGTTTCATCATGGCCTCCTGCGACCTGCTCAAGAACACGCCCCAGCCCAGCTGCGAGGAAGTGCGCCACGGCCTCAGCGGCAATCTCTGCCGCTGCACCGGCTACACCCAAATCGTCGAGTCCGTGCTGCATGCAGCACAGGAGATGCATCATGGAAATTGAAAAAACCCTGACCGTTTCAGCTCCTCCCCAGCAGGTCTGGGAGCTGCTCCTCAATCCCCAGATCATGGCCGGCGCCGTGCCCGGAATGAAGTCCATCGAGGTCATCAGTCCCACGGAATACGTGGCGGAGATGCACCAGAAGATTTCCTTCATCAGCGCCAGGTTCAAGCTCAAGACCAGGCTCGTCGAGCAGAAGGCTCCGGAATACATGCGCGTCGAAGGCACGGGCGAGGATGCGTCGGTGGCCAGTTCGCTCAAGCAGACCAGCGAAGTGTTTCTGACGCCTGCTGCCAACGGCGGCACCGATCTACGGATCAAGGTCAATGTCGACGTGCTGGGCCGCCTGGGCGCCTTCGGCCTGTCGGTCATGAAGACCAAGGCCGATCGCCTGTGGGAGGAGTTCGGCAGCAATCTGGCGGCGCGCATAGAGGCTGGTGGCCTGGCTCTCGATGTGCCCAGCGCGGCTTCGCTGGCGCCGGTTGCGCCTGCTGTGGCCAGGCAGGCCGTCACCCGGCCCGAAATGGCTCCTGCGCCCGATCCTGCACCGGCGCCGGTTCCCGGCCCGGTTCCGCGAGATCCCATGGATGCGATCGTCACGGCCAGCACCGAGGACGCAAGCCCTGATGCTGGCTGGTGGTCGCGCATCTTCGGCACTGCTCGCAACACGCGCAACTCCGGCCAGTTCATACGCGTAGAGGTGCGTCAGCTGGACAAGACGATCTGTGTCGAGTGGCCTGTCGCGGCTGCATCCGAATGTCGGGAATGGCTCAGGTCGCTGCAGAAGTAAGCGCGTTTCCCCATAGACCCGGAAGGAGGTTCAGGACCCAAAAGACCAATCGAATCAAGCCACGCATGCAAATAACTAAACGAAATTGGAAACTGGAGACATTCATGCTGAAAAAAATAGCAGGCGCTGTCGCGCTACTAGGGGTGGGAGGTTTTACCCATGCACAATCGTCAGTGCAGATCTACGGCATCATGGACACGGCCGTCGAGACCATGGATCATGTGGGCGCGAGCCGCTCCACCTTGACGCGCATGCCCAATCTCTCGGGCAGCGTTCCTTCGCGCCTGGGCTTTCGCGGCCGCGAGGATCTGGGCGGCGGCCTGAGCGCATCCTTCACGCTGGAGATGGGCATAGGCCCTGATAGCGGCGCGCTCAACCAGGGCGGACGCGGTTTCGGCCGCCAATCGTTCGTCAGCCTGAACGGATCCTGGGGTTCGCTGGGCCTGGGCCGCCAGTACACCATGCTGTTCTGGTCCGTGCTCGATGCCGATGTGATCGGCCCGAGCCTGCACAGCATGGCCAGCCTGGACAGCTACTTCCCCAATGCACGCGCCGACAATGCGATTTCCTACAAAGGCGTGTTTTCGGGCCTGACCATTGGCGCGACCTATAGCTTTGGGCGCGATGCCGTCAATGCCGGCCCCAGTCCTTCAGGCACCAACTGCGCAGGTGAGAGCAGTACGGACTCCAAGACCTGCCGCGAGTGGTCGGCCATGCTCAAGTACGACAGCGCGACATGGGGTGCCGCATTGGCCCATGACGAGCTGCGTGGCGGCCCCGGCGCTTTCGCAGGACTGAGCAGCAGCGACAAGACCGACAAGCGCAGCATGCTCAATGGCTATGTCAAGTGGGGCGGCGCCAGGATTGGTGCCGGCTTTATGCGTCGCAAGAACGACGGATATATCGCCTCACCGCGCAATGACCTGTGGTTTGTCGGTGTGAGCTACCCCATGGGTCCCTGGACGCTGGATGCCCAGTACAACCAGCTCAATTACAAGGACAACGCGGACAAGGGGCAGCTGATGGTGCTGCGTGGCACTTACAGCCTCTCCAAGCGCACGGCAGTCTATGCCTCGCTGGGCTATATGAAGAACAGCGGCAATGCGGCTTTTGGAGCCAGCAGCGCTCAGGCTGGAGGAGCGCCAATGCCGGGCGTGAACCAGACGGGCTTTGGCGCGGGCTTGCGCCATACGTTCTGACTTCAGAACTAAACAGGCGAGTGCAGGAAGCCTGGTGGCCTGCACTCGCTTTCTTGAGAAGATGCAGCAATCTTGACACATTGATGCCAGGCGGTGGTTGCTTCGTGGCACCCAGTGCGGCTCGATGTAGAACAGTGCAGTGTCCTCACCTCCCTTGAAGCCGCTGCCGATGCAGGTCATCGTCAGCAGCAGCTTGCCCAGTAGTAGCCAAGGCTGAATGGGCTAGCCAAGCACTCGCACAAAGTCTGGAATGCCGGCCCGGTATAGCGGCAGGCATCGAACGTCCACACAACAGTGCCGATGACGATACCGCCTAGAACAGGATGCAGGGGAGCGGAAGTCACATGGCGCTGATTCCAGTCACAAGCAGGATGCTTCGATGCAGCGTTCAAGGCTGGAATCTTTTTTGATCACGTGTGCACTCTGTAAAGCGTCTTTGCTGAAACTCCACAGAGGCTGCAGGAGGCCGTTTCCTTGCTGTGAACTGTTGAATGTGTCAGTGAAATGGCTTCACCATTGCTTTGTCATGAAATCGCCATATAGCGTGCGTAACATTTACTCACAATAATTCCCTTGGCGATGCTGCATGCCTGAAATCTCCGAGTATCTGAGCGACTTCCGGCCACGCTTTCGTCCACCGAGTGCTGCCGATCTCTGCACCGAGGTCCCGTGCATGACGACCGATGACACGAATGAGAAAGTCATGGAGGTTTTCAACCGCTACCGTGACCTTGTCAGTCTTCCCGTTGTTGAGGGCAAACAGCCCATCGGACTCATAAACCGTAACATCTTCCTGTCGCAGATGAGCAAGCAGTTCCGCATGGAACTCTATGGTCGCAAGAGCTGTATCGCATTCATGGACAAAGAGCCGCTGATCGTGGACGCGGCTCTGGACATCGATGCCCTGACTTTCAGAACCGTGGAATACGGCGAAAAGGCACTTTCCGACGGCTTCATCATCACCCGCGATGGCGCGTTTGCCGGAACCGGCAATGGGCTGCAACTCATGCGCGTGGTGGCGGATATGCAGGCTTCGCGCAATCGCCAGATCATGCACAGCATCGAATATGCCAGCGTGATTCAGCAGTCGACACTTCGCAGCTCCCTGGATGCGCTCGCCAGAGCCTGTCCCGCAGCTCATCTGGTCTGGGAGCCGCGCGATATCGTCGGTGGCGATTTCTACCAGTTCAGTACCGATGCCGATGGCTGGTTCGCGACCGTGGCCGATTGCACGGGACATGGCGTGCCCGGTGCTTTCATGACGCTGATTGCCTCCACCAGCCTCAACCAGGCCATAGCGCAGAACGGGCCTCGCGACCCCGCCAGCCTGCTGGGCCATGTCAATCGCAGCATCAAGCAGATGCTGGGTCAGATGAACGGTCAGGATGCAACGCCTGGCTCCGACGATGGCATGGATGCGGCCTGCTTCTGGTTTGAGCCCGTGAACGGGCGCTTGAGCTTTGCGGGCGCACGGCTGTCCATGTTCCTGCTGCGTCCCGATACGGACACTGTTGAGATGCTGGAGGGACAGCGCAAGGGAGTCGGCTATGTCGACAGCGAAATCGATTTCGCTTGGCTTAACCAGGAGGTAAGCCTTCCCCGCGGCACGCTTGTCTTTGTGAGCACCGATGGACTGATTGACCAGATCGGCGGTCCACGCGGTATCGCTCTTGGCAAGCGCCGGGTGCGTGAATCACTGCTTGAGCATCGGCAGAAGTCTCCTTCAGAGATCAATATGGCCTTGCTCGAATCTCTGCGTGTCTGGCAAGGTGAACACCACCGCCGCGACGATCTGACCTTTTTCTGTTTTCGTACCTAGTCTCAAGGCCCATATATGCCTTCCCCCATGATTGCCGAGAAGTACGGATCCTTCTTCAATTTGGCGCGTCAGCACCAGGTCATTTTCTACTACGTCGGGTATTTCTCGCAGCACATAGTTGCGGCTATGGCCGATGCAGTGAAGTTGCAGCTTGAAGTTGCCGGGGTTGCCGCTCCAACCCGACGCAAGCTGTTTTCCTCGTTTGTGGAGATGGCGCAGAACATCATTCACTACTCAGCTGATTCGCTGACTCCCTCCAGTCTGAACAACGGGGAGCTACGTCATGGCTCGGTCTGCATTCGTCGAGAGGAGGACGGCAGCTTTTTGCTGCTTTGCGCCAATCCTATCGAGCCACTGATGGCCGAAGCGCTGAGGGTGAAATTGAATGCACTGCGGAGCATGACGCTTGAAGAGATCAAGCAAGCCTATCGACAGACACTTCGCGAGGAGACGCCTGAGGGGAGCAAGGGTGCGGGCATGGGTTTCTTGACCGTTGCCCGGGATGCCAGGGAACCGTTGGAGTTCGACTTCGACGCAGAGTCTGGCGACTCGCCGGTTTTCTACCTTAAGGCGGCCATATAGGCACGGCGAGACCGTCAACGAATAAAGAATACTGATGGAAAACCTCTACATTGCCCCAACGCCCAGCTCTCCCGAGGTGGATTTCATTTTTGATGCGCATACCTTGAGCATGCGTGGCGAGTCCTATCCGGAAAATGCTGCAGCTTTCTACAGCGACATCATTTCTCGGCTCAAGGACTACTTGTCCGCTCAGACAGAGACAAGGATCGAAGTGAATATTGCGCTGGCGTATTTCAACAGCTCCAGCACCAAAATGCTCTTCAATTTGATAGAGGCTCTGAGCAATTGCACAGAGGCCGGTAATCGCGTGGTGCTCAACTGGTATCACGATGAAGAAGACGACACGATTCTCGAGTTCGGGCAGGAGCTCAGCGAGGATTTTCCCGCTCTCGAGTTTGTCGCCCATCCAGTTGGAGCAACCTGAATGGACAGCCCTGGCACTACAGCGTCGCCAGATCTGTTTGAAGCAGAGAATCAGGCTCTTTTGACTGCGCGAGCGGCACATGCCGTCTGCGCCTGCACAGCGCCAACTCAATGCAGGCAGGCATTGGGTGACTTGCTTCTTGCATACGAAAGGCTTTTGCGAGAAACGCGCCGACTGGTGCGGCGCAGCGATCGCGCGGAGCTGGAGATGAATCAGTTGAATTCCCGGCTTCAGGATCTGGCGGCGGAGCTTGAACACCGGGCCACGCACGACACGCTGACGGGGGTCCTGAACCGAGCTGCCGTTATCGAGCTGGTGAACCAGTACTTCGTGCATGACGATCTTTCACTGATCGTGCTGGATATCGATCACTTCAAAAGAATCAACGACAGTTTTGGTCATCCGACGGGTGACAAGGTCATCCTCGGCGTTGTTGCCTGTCTTCAGGCCGTGGTACCTTCCTCTGCGCAGATCGGCCGAGTCGGCGGTGAAGAGTTCACTGTTGTGCTGCCTCGTCAGAGTGCGGACGTTTCCGAGAGACTTGCACAGGATCTCCGGCGCGCGATTGAAATCTGTGATTTCGATCTGCCCGATGGAAGCCGTGTCAGCGCCAGCTTTGGCGTGAGTTGGGCACCTGCGGGCGGCGATTTCGACAGCGCGTATGGCTTCGCTGACGAAGCGCTGTATGTCGCAAAGCGTGGCGGGCGCAATCAGGTCTGCCTCTCGTCCTGTTCCATGCAGTCTCTCGAGCATGAGACCTGAGCCAGCACCAGGGGGGGGGCACTCACGCCCGGTCGCCACCGATGCGACGCCCAGCGTGGATCCGGGGTCTGGGCCGAGGTGGCGCATCCTGGTGGTGAGCGACGATGCCGAGGTTCATGCGGCAAGCGGTGCTTGTCTGCAGGCTCAAATGCTGTTCGAGCGCCCGCTGCTGTTTTTGAATGCGTTTTCTGGCGACGAGGCAAGACAGCTGCTTTTGAGCGAAAGCGACCTGGCCGTGGTCATACTCGATCTTGCGATGGAGCGGGCGGGCGTGAGAATCGATCTGGTGCATTTCATACGTCATGTTGCGGCCCTGCGCAATACCCGCATCATTCTTCTTTCCGGCCAACCGGGGCAGGAGCCCGGGCTCGATGCGCTGATTGAAAATGACATCAGTGACTACAGAACTAGAGCGGAATTGACTGCTGATCGGTTGCACGTCATCGTTGCCACGGCAGTTCGCTCCTACAGGCAGCTGTGCGCGGCGGACACAAGCCGAGGCGACCTGGAGCATGTTCTGCGATCCAGTGCATCTCTGCTGGAGATCAAGGATTGCTACGAATTCGCATCCGGCGTACTGACACAACTGGCGGCTTTGCTGAAGGTTGCACAAGTGGGTGTGGTTTGTGCCCAGGAGTTGGCCAATCCCGACGGTTGCTACTTCGTGCAGGCGGCAACGGGCCGATTCTCCGAGCTGATCGGGTGTCCTCTGGAGCTGTTGCCGCAGACCTCAGAGCTGGGCTTGCTAAGAAAGGCCGTTGAGGGCCGCTGCAATGTCTACGGCGAGACTGGCGGACTGGCACTGCATATCGGCCACGACGATGGACAGAACTTCGCGGTGTTTATCGACGTGCCCAGGCATCATGCCGTGCTGCATCCGCAACTGCTGGATGTCTTCTGTGCCAATCTGAGCACATTGCTGCACAACCGCGGCCTGCTCGGGCGCCTGAAAGAGAGTGCCTATCATGATCCTCTGGTGAATCTTCCCAATCGCGCCCATTTTGTCGAGGCAGTCGATGAATGCGCAAGACAAGGCCTGCACGACTACATTCTGGCGCTGATCGATATTGACGATTTCAGTGCTACGAATGACCTGATGGGGCATCTGTTCGGGGACCGTCTGCTGGAGCGCGTTGCTCGCTGTCTTGAAGATGTGCTGCCAGGCGATGTGCTGTTGGCAAGGCTGGGTGCGGATACCTTCGGGGTATTGGGGGCCATCGCGCAGGTGCAGCCCAGGCGTCTGCTGGAGTGCGTGCGCCAACCGCTGAGTATTGATGGGGCTCCTTACAAGGTCTCGCTCACCTGTGGCTATGTGCTTTTGCCTCAAGAGTTTCGAGAAGGGGCGGACCTGGTCAAGGATGCCACGATTGCACTCAAGCGTGCGAAGCGAGATCACCGCAGTCAGGAGCTGCAGTACTCCGACCAGATGGGGGCCGAGGCGAGATCTCGTGCCTTGCTGTTGTCCGAGCTCAGAGAGGCGATCGAGAACCAGGAGCTGTTTCTGGTCTACCAGCCTCAGCTCAACCTGGTGACGCGTAGCGTCGTTGGAATTGAGGCGCTTCTGCGATGGCGTACAGAGGATGGCCGATTCGTGCCTCCGGACAAGTTCATCCCCGTTGCCGAGCACTCGGGTCTCATTGTGGCACTTGGCCAATGGGTGCTGATGGCCGCATGTGCAGCGATGCGCGAATTGCTGGATACAGGAGTCGCGCCGCAGCGCATCGCCGTCAATGTCTCGACGGTGCAGCTTCAGGACCCAGGATTTCTCGATATGGTCTGCGCCGCACTTGCCGGCAGCGGTTTGCGAGGGGAGCATCTGGAGCTGGAGATCACCGAATCCGTGGCGGCGCTTCCCACGGATTTGCTGAAATCAACGCTGTCGGCGCTGAGGGCAGAGGGCGTCTCCATCGCCATCGATGATTTTGGCACCGGGTACTCTTCGCTGAGCTATCTGGAGCAGCTTCCTCTGGATCGGATCAAGATTGACCGATCCTTTGTGTGTCAGCTTGGCGAACCGGACGGCGCACGGATAGCGGAAATGGTCGTTCAACTGGGTCGCAAGCTCGGGTTGAGCGTGCTGGCCGAAGGCATCGAGGGCGCCACCGTGTGCCAGGCATTGCTCGCCATGGATTGTTATGAAGGACAGGGCTATTACATCGCGAAGCCCATGGACAAGGACGTGCTCCTGGCATGGCTTCAGGCGCATTGCCTCGATGCAGACGCAGAAAGTCGCAACCAGCTGATGGCGCCACCGGTTGAACTCTCTTTTGATTCACGGAGTGTTGCAGCGTTCGGAGCGGAAGAATCGGCAGTGGCTATCCTCCCCGCAACAAGCGGTTCCTCAAGGCATGTGATGCGAGAGAGGGACTGGCATACATGCGCTTGACCTTGGCACTTTCTTCCTGCTTGTGCGCTGGCGCACAGGCATTCCGGGCTGTCGGTCTTTATGCGGCCAACGCGGTGTTTGCCGCTGGCATGGCGGATCGTGGCGATAAGCCTGAAGTGCAGCGGGCTTTGCTGCGCGCTTCACTGCCGCTGGATTTTCTTCGGTAAGTAAATGCCCCAGGCACTCTTGATCGACTCTTGCTCCTTGACGCGTAGAGATTCAAGAATGCCTTGAAACACCATCGCCAAGTCTTCGACACCCATCCACAGAAACTCCAGGCAAGAAAAAGCCCCTGCAAGAGGGGCTGAGAGTGCTTGCACTGATTCACTCGTCCTGGATATGTAAATTGCCGGGGAATAGCGAGGTCTCCGGTTTTTTGCGTTCAATTCACGTTATCCCGCCAGCAACTCAAGGCAGTACATACGCAGCATGCAGCGAGGATCGCGATTATTCCAGCGGGGTGTTTGCAACGTTTTTCATCTTGCCCAGGAAGAGGCGGGTGAAGAACGCGGCCATGACGATAATCAGCACAATCACGGCCAGGCTCATCAGCCCGTAGTCGGTGGAAAAGAGATCGATCATCAGCTTCATGGTTCCTCCCTGTTGAGTCTCCGCAGTCTTGCGGGCATGGCTCACTATGGCTGCTGGGGCCGCCGGAGTGCTTGTGCTGCATCAAGCTTTGGCAGCCGTCGCTTTGAGGCAGAGCAAGCAGGAGTACAGGATGAACGATCAATCCTGCCAGACGCCCGTAGGGAGTCTGGCAAGCGAAGTGCTGTGATCGCTTTCAGGGACGTGGGGCTCTCTTCTCTCTTACTTGCGCAGAAAAGGCAAGGCTACCTCGGGGGGGATGGGGCAGATATAGGGCTTGCCTTCACGACGCTGCAGCAACTCCTCCTTGGCGCGCTCCAGCAGTTCGGGCCGGGCCAACAACTCCACGGCGGTGGCCGTGAGAATTTTTGCAGCATGTACCATGCCGATGTGAGCCAGGCCGGACTGGCCTTGCGAGACCATCTGCCAGGAGTGCAAAGGCGTGCCAAAGGCATAGCAGGCCACCCAGGCCTGAACCGTGGGCGTGATCCAGCTCACGTCGGCCACGTCGGTGGAGTCGAACATGATGTCGCTGGCATCGGGGTCGTAGGGCATCAGGCCCTCGAAGACGGCCGGCACCCTGCCGCGCAGCACGCTGGCGAGCGGGCGGCTGACGGCGTCGACATCGTTTTTGTCCAGCGTGGCCTGGAACTGGCCGGCAACAGCATGCGCCTGCGCATCGGCCTGCAACTGTCCCAGTGCCTGCATCTGCGCATACATCACGCTGTTCAGCGTGCTGTTTTGCAACAGGTTGGAACAGGCCTTGTCGAAGACGATTTTCAGCCTGCAGTCCGTCATCAGCGCGGCGCCGCGAGCCACGTTCTGCACGCGTTCATAGAGTTCGGCGGCTTCGTGGTTGCGCGCTGCCCGAACCAGGTAGAGCACCTCGGCGCGCGCCTGTACCACATTGGGCGACAGGCCGCCGCTATCGGTGATGGCGTAGTGCACGCGGGCATCGGAGGGCATGTGTTCGCGCAGATAGTTCACCCCCACGTTCATCAACTCCACGGCATCCAAGGCGCTGCGGCCCAGGTGGGGCGAGTGGGCTGCATGCGAGGCCTTGCCGTGGAAGACAAACTTGGCCTGGATATTGGCCAGCGTGCTCTGGCTGAACAGACCGGTGTAGCTGGCCGGATGCCAGGTCAGCGCGGCATCCACATCATTGAACACGCCAGCGCGGGCCATGAAGGTCTTGCCGGAGCCGCCTTCCTCGGCCGGGCAGCCGTAGTAGCGAACGCGTCCGCTCAGGCCTGTGCGTTTCAGATGCTGCTGCAGCGCAATGGCGGCAAAGTGTGCCGAAGTGCCCAGCAGATGGTGGCCGCAGCCATGGCCGGCCAGACCAGGGCTGTCGATGGATGGGGTGCACACCAGAGCACCGCTTTGCTGGTTCAGACCTGACAGGGCGTCGTACTCACCCAGCAAGGCAATGACCGGGCCGGCATCACCCCATTCGGCCATGAAGGCGGTGGGAATGCCAGCCACATCACGCGTGATGCGAAAGCCAGCCTGCTCCAGGGCACTGCTGTGCAACTGGGCCGAAGCATTTTCGGCATAACGCAACTCGGCCAGCGACCAGATCTGGTCGGCCAAAGTCGTCATGCGTGGTGTCTCGCGTTGAAAAAAATCCTGCAGGGCGCTCATCGCTTGCATGGCAAAGGCTCCTTGAGCTGTGGTGAAGAAGACAGGGTGTGAAAAGCAGGCAACCGGGCGAGGTTTGCGACCGGTGCTGAGCCAGCTCTTATTCGGGCTTGACGCCGGCCTTGTCGAGCAGGGCCTTGTTGCGCTTGAGTTCAGCGGCAATCTGGGCCGGGAACTGGGAGGGTGCCGTCTCGGTAGCCGTGGCGCCCAGATTCTTCAGATGCTTTTGCACCTCGGGCAGGTGCACGGCCTTGACGGCCGCGTCCTGCAACTGCTTGACTATGGGGGCCGGTGTGTTGGCGGGGACGACCAGCCCGAACCAGCTGATGCCGAGTTCATTGAGTTCGTCGTAGCCCAGCTCCTTGAAGGTCGGCACATTGGGCAGATCGGGCGAGCGGCCATGCGAAGCGACGACCACCGGAAGCAGCTTGCCGCCCTTGATCTGGGGCATGGCCGAGGGCAACTGGTCGGTCATGATCTGAACCATTCCGGCCAGGGCGTCGTTGAGCGCAGGGCCGTTGCCGCGGTAGGGCACGATCTGGATCTGGGTCTTCATGGTCTCGTTGAACGAGGCAACCATGAGATGACCCAGCGTTCCAAGGCCCGGCACCCCGGCGCTGTAGGCGCCAGGCTGGGCCTTGATCTTGGCGAGAAAGTCCTTGAAGTTGTTCACGCCCATCTTGGGGTGAGCCATGTAGACCGACGGCATGGTCACGAGATTGGCCACCGGCAGCAGCTTGCCTTCGATCTTGCTGGCGCGTTGGTAGAGCAGGGGATTGATGGTGGCCGTGCTCACGGTCGCCATGCCGATGCTGTAGCCATCGGGAGCGGCCTGGGCAATGGCTTCGCTGCCGATCAGCCCGCCGGCGCCGCCCTTGTTGTCCACGATCACAGGCTGCCCCAGCGTGGTTCGCATGCCTTCGGCAATCACGCGGGCCACGATGTCGGTGGAGCCGCCGGCCGCAAAAGGCACGATGAGCTTGACGGGCTTGCTGGGGTAGGCATCGGCGGCCAGCGTCCGCGAGGCAGGCAGGGCCGACAAGGCGCCGGCCACAGCCAGCGAGAGCAGGCCGAAGCGGCCGGTGAGATCCTTTGTGCAGCGGCGGGTGCGTGAAGAGATGGGCATGGAAGGCTCCTGAAAGATATCGGCCGAGCCGTGTCCACACCATCAGTGCTGTTCACGAAGTTCTGCCGTCATGGAAATGAAATATAGAAATTCCGGAGCCTTGGCAGTAGATGCTATTTGCCTGTAGCTATAAGCGTTGTCGATATCTGATGCGAGCTTCTCTGTGGGAGAGTTGACGCTATCTAGTGAAAACCCTGTGCTTCTTGCCGGCTGCAAGCTGCGCTGTGCCACGCAGGACGGGACCGATTGCGGTCTTGCAAGCACAGTTTCGGGGGCTGTTCCTGATGTGCCTAAGCCCCGGCCCCCCGTCTCCGACTGGCGGCAGTGGCTGCCTGTGCATAGGCGCAAGATGACAGAAAACGCCAGGGCGGGCTCGAGGCCGGTCGGCAGCGTCTTCCGCATGGCGACAGCTCAGTTCGATGCGCTCAGTTGCCTCAGTTCAAGTTGCCTGGCCGCACTGGCTTCGAGGTTTGCCCGCTCTTCGCCGAGATACCGATAGATGTCTTTGAGGTCGGCGATTTTCTGCCGGATTTCCGCCATCTTTTTCTCGATGAGCTTGGCACCCTCGGCGCAATCCATAGTCTGGTTCCGCTGCGCATCCAGGATCTGGCCTATTTCCGCTAGCGAGAACCCCATGCTTTGGGCGCGCTGGATAAAGTCCAGGTCCTGCAGCGTTTGCGCGGTGTAGGCGCGATAGTTGTTGCTTTGCCGCATGGGCGAGATCAGGCCGATCTGCTCGTAGTAGCGCAAGGTGTGGCGGCTGGCGCCGCTGCGGGTTTCGAGTTCGCCGATTCTCATGAAAATACCGCTTGACTATAGAGTGAGGTCGACACTCTACATTTGATTCCTCACCAAACCAAGGAGCGGGGAAATGAGTGCGGAGTGCTTTGTCACGGGGGGGACCGGTTTCATCGGTCAACATTTGCTGGCGAACCTGAGTGCGAAAGCTCACAACGTCAGAGTCCTGATGCGTCAGCCCGAGCGTCTGGCCGAACTGCGCGAGCAGGTCGACAAGCTGGGAGGGGCGGCAAGCCGGATATTTGCGGTTGCCGGCGATCTGGAAAGGGAAGGGCTGGGGATTGGTCCTGCCGACCAGGCGGTGCTGAAGCAGGCCCGGGTCGTATTCCACCTCGGTGCCCATTTCGCCTGGGGGCTTTCACAAAAGCAGGCTCGCGCTGTGAATGTGCAGGGGGCAAAGCGCGTGGCGCTGCTGGCGGCCGGGCAAAACAGCCGCCTGGTCATGGTAGGTGGCTATATGGTGAAAAACCATGACCATCTGCAACGCATAGGCATAGATCCTCGCCGGCCGGAGCTGACAAACTGGCCAGCCGTCTACCGGCAGGTCGGTGCCTATGAGGCAAGCAAGCTGGAGGCATATTTTGCGACCCTGGAGCTCATGGCTGCCAGGGACGCGCAGATGACTGTGATCCACCCCGCCACGGTGTGTGGCCACAGCCGCAGCGGCCATATTCTCGGCGCTCAGCCACTGGTGGCGCTGATACGCAATCTTGCGCAGGGCAAGCTGGTTGCCGTGCCCGGGACGGCCGAGCATTGGCTGCCGCTAGTGACCGTGGATCACCTGGCTGAGCTGGTGGCGGCCTGTGCCTTCGATCCCGCCATGGCGGGCCAGGAGTTGCTGGCGATTGACGCCCAGACCCCGAGCTTGCGAGAGCTGCTGGCAGAGCTTGCGCAAGCCATGGGCCTGAAGCCTCCCAGGCATCATGTTCCGCTGCCATTGCTGAGGCTGCTGTTGCGCATGCCTGCGGTCGCGCGTTACCTCAATACCAGCGCCGAAGCCCTGGACTTCATACAGACCACCCGTTTCGATACGATGGCCTTGGAGCAATTTGCCATGCGGCATGGGATCGCCAAGCCGGACATAGGCCGGGCCTTGCAGCACACGGCAGCGTTCGTCAGCGCCTGCGGTCTGGCCGAGGACAAGGCCCACTGATTGCCTGCTTCGGGGGCCAAAAACCCTGGCGGCAGTGGGATGCACACCCCTGATGCACGTGGGGCAGCCTGCTCCAGGGCATGCCGCAGCGAGTGCCAGCAGATGCGCTGCAACATCGGTCAGCCCAGGCTGCATCGGGCAGGGCGCTGTAATATCCGCGGCTTGCCAGTCGGCCGTTGCAGCAGGTGCAAGGACTTGCAAATCCCTTGCACGGGCTCAGTTCTAAGCCGGCTTTTGTGCGCTGATGCAAATGAGAATGAATTAGAATAACGCCTTCAAACATCTTTCAAAACCAGTGGCCAGTCCTCATCGAGCTGGCTTGTGCCGGCAGCCTGCGGCATTTCCTCTCGCCACGCCATCGTGACCCTCTCTCTTCGCACCACACTGGGCCTTTATGGCCTGGCCGCCTGTGCTGCCGTGCCCGCTCTGGCACAGACCACAACCGAAACCCCGACCCAGCCCACGGCCGAGCAGCACCCATTGCCTGAGGTCATCGTGCAGGAGAAAGCCCAGGAAATCGGCTACCAGCCCAAGCGTGCGACCACGGCCACCCGCTCCGATGCCTCGCTGCGCGACCTGCCCCAAGCTGTGGCCGTGGTGCCGGCCCAGGTGCTGCTGGATCAGCAGGTGCGCAATATCGACGAGGCGCTTTACTATGTCAGCGGCATCACCCAGGCCAACACCCTGGGCGGCACGCAGGATGCGCTGATCAAGCGCGGCTTCGGCTTCAATCGCGACGGCTCCATATTGCGTGACGGCGTGCGCACCGTGCTGGCGCGCAATCTGACCTACACCACCGATCGCGTGGAAGTGCTCAAAGGACCGTCCTCCATTCTCTACGGCAGCATGGATCCGGGCGGGGTGGTGAATATGGTCACCAAGAAGCCGCAACTCGAATTTGCCGGCCAGGCTGCACTGAGCGCGTCCAGCTATGGCGGCGGCGGTGCCTCGGTGGACCTCACCGGCCCCATCGGCAGCAAGGGACTGGCCTACCGCCTGATCGCCGACACCAGCCATGTGGATTACTGGCGCAACTTCGGCGTCAACAAGCAGACCGTGATCGCGCCTTCGCTTGCCTGGTATGGCCGCGACACCTATGTGCGCATGTCCTATGAGCACACCGAATACGAGCAGCCTTTTGACCGCGGCACTGTCATCGACAGCCGTACCGGCAAGCCGGTGGCCATTGACCCGCGCCGCCGCCTCGACGAAGCCTATAACCGCACCATAGGGGATTCGGATTTCTTCACCGTTCAGGGTCAGCACACGCTGAACTCGCAGTGGAAGCTCAACGCCACCTATAGCTACAACCGCAATCGCTATGACGACTACCAGGCCCGCCCGGTATCGCTGAACCCGGTCACCGGCGTGCTCACCCGCCGACCGGATGGAACGCGCGGCGCGCTCAGCCAGCAGCATGTGGCCCAGCTGAACTTGCAGGGCAATCTGCAGTGGGGCGGCGTCCACCACGAAATACTGAGCGGTCTGGACTTCGAGGACAGCGATATCTACCGTCGCGACCTGATTCGCGGCAGCAACAGCACCGGCTTCAATGTCTACAACCCGGTCTATGGCCTGCTGCCGTATTCCACCACCATCAGTGCTGCAGACAGCGACCAGCGCGACAAGATCAGGCAGCAGGCCTTCTTCTTCCAGGACAATATCCGCTTGTCCGAGCAGTGGATGGTTCAGGCCGGAGGCCGCTGGCTGCACTATGACCAGGAAGCCGGCAAAGGCAGGCCTTTTGTCGTGGGCAGTGCTTCCGACGGCTGGCAGCTCGTGCCACGCGTGGGCCTGGTGTGGCAGCCTGATTCCAACTGGTCCTTCTATGGCAGCTACAGCGAGTCGTTCAAGCCGCAAAGCAGCGTGGGCACGGTGATAGGCGCATTGCCGCCGGAAGAGGCCAAGTCCTGGGAGCTGGGAGCCAAGCTGGAACTGGCGCGTGGCCTCAGCGCCACGGCAGCGCTCTATGACATCCGCAAGCGCAATGTGGCGGTGAGGATTCCCGTCAACGGCGATCTGGCTACCCGCGCCGCTGGTGGCGCCCGCTCGCGTGGCCTGGAAGTGGATGTGGCCGGCCAGATCAGCCGCCAGTGGCAGCTCATAGGCAGCTATGCCTATACCGACGCCTGGGTGTCCGATGATCCGCAGCTGCAGGGCAAGCGCCTTGCCAATGTGGCGCGCCAGAGTGCCTCGGTGTTTGCGGCCTATACCTTTGAGCGCAGCAGCTACGGTCAGTGGCGTGCTGGTGCCGGTGTGCGCCACGTGGGCAAGCGTGCCGGAGATGCAGCCAACACTTTCGACAACGATGCCTACAACGTCGCCGATGCCTTTGTCTCCTACGAAACCCGCTGGGACAACCGCCCCGTGCGCCTGCAGCTGAACATCAAGAACCTGTTCGACAAGAACTATGTCGTTTCCTCGGGCAGCAATATCTATGTCTCGCTGGGCGAGCGCCGTCAGGCCGTGCTGCGCGCGGTCATGGACTTCTGACGGCATGCAGCGCCCGCTGTTGCGCTGCGCAACCATGCCGCAGGGCGCTGTATCCGCGTGTCGGCTGCAGGGCCGGCGAGCGGCAACCGATACCAAGCATCATTGATTTTCTATGCCGTCCTTCAAGCAACTCTGGTTTCAGCTGCACTGGTTTGTCGGCATCACGGCCGGCACGGTGCTGATCGTTCTCGGTCTGTCGGGTGCGGTGTTTTCCTTTCATGAGGAAATACTGGACTGGCTGAACCCCGGCACTGCGCGCGTGCAGGCGCGCAGCGACCAGGCGCCCATGACGCCTGCGCAGTTGCTGCAGACGCTGCGTGCGCAGGGCGAGGAGCGTGTGGTACAGCGCATCACCGTGCATTCCGAGGCAGGTCGATCGGCCCAGATCAGTTTCAAGCCTCTCAAGGGGCAGCGCCGCGGCGAGACGGTCTTTGTCAATCCCTATACAGCAGCCCAGCTGCCGCCTCAGAAGGGCGCACAGTTCTTCGAATGGGCGCAGCGCCTGCATCGCTGGCTGCTGCTGTCGCGCGATGACGGCAAGCCCATCACTGGTACCCTGGCGGGCCTGCTGGTGCTGCTGTCGCTGTCCGGCCTGTATCTGCGCTGGCCGCGCAAGCCCATGGACTGGCGCAGCTGGCTGTGGCTGGACATGCGCCTCAAGGGGCGCAGCTTTCTGTGGAATCTGCATGCCGTGGCGGGCACTCTGGCGCTGCTCGTCTATCTGGTGCTGGCTCCCACGGGCATGTACTGGGCTTTCGACGGCCTGCGCCGCACGGTCGATACCTGGGCAGGGGTGCCGCCACGCGCTGCTGCTGCCACCTCCGCCAAGCCCGGCAGAGAGCCGGCTGAGCCGACGCCGGACCTGACGAGCGCATGGCAGAGCTTTCAGCATCTGGCACCGGGCTGGCAGTTTGCCCAGTTGCGCCTGCCCGAGCGCACGGGTGCGCCCGTGCAGATTGCCTGGTTCGACGAGACGGCGGCCCATGAGCGTGCGCGCAACCAGTTGCGCCTGACTCCCGAAGGCCGCGTTCAGCAGGACGAGCGCTATGCCGATCTGCCCGTCGGCCGGCGCGCCGTGGGTGCCATCTACCCGCTGCATATGGGCACGTATTTCGGACTGCCAGGGCGCATCATCGTCACCTTGGCGGCGCTGATGATGCCGCTGTTCGCCATCACCGGCTGGCTGCTCTATCTGGACCGCCGACGCAAGACCCGTGCCCTGAACGGTGAACGCCGGGCCTGGGCCGGCAGTTCCCCTGCTGGCCAGGGGCAGGACAGCATTCTTGTGGCCTATGCCAGCCAAACCGGCCATGCCGAACGCCTGGCCCTGCGCACCGCGGCCGCGCTGCGCGATGCGGGGCTGGCCACGACGCTCAAGCCCATGGCACAACTGGACACGGAGCAGTTGCGCCACCATGGCCGGGCTCTTTTCATTGCCAGCAGCTTTGGCGACGGCGAAGCCCCTGACAGCACGCGTCGCTTTGCCCGCGCGCTGGATGCCGCCGCAGCCAATCCCCTGACCACGCTGCACTATGGCCTGCTGGCGCTGGGTGATCGCCAGTACACGCGGTTTTGCGGTTTTGGCCGTGCACTCGATCATCAGTTGCAACGCCTGGCTGCACAGCCGATTTTCCCCCGAATCGAAATGGACGGCGAAGACGGCAAGGCCTGGAGCGCCTGGCAGCAGATGCTCAGCGGCCACTTCCGCACCGCCCGGCAATTGCCCGATGCACCCGCCGCTCCTGCGTTTGCGCCATGGACGCTGGCAGAGCGCCGCCTGATCAATCCGGGCAGTCTGGGCACACCGCTGCACAGCCTCACGCTGACGCCGCCGGCAGGACTGGCCCTGGACTGGCGCCCCGGAGCGCTCGTGGAAATCAGCCCGCGGCATGCGCCCCAGACCATTGCCGCCTGGCTGCAGCAGCAGGCGCTGGACGGCAATGCCGTGGTTCGGTGGCAGGGCCGGAGCCAGCCACTGCAGGCCGCACTGTCTGCAAGCGTGCTGCCCCAGCCCGGCGACCTGAGCGCGGATGCGTCGGCGCAGGCCGTGGCCGATGCGCTGCAGCCACTGGCCGCGCGCAGCTATTCCGTGGCGTCCTTGCCGGCTGATGGCCATGTGCGGCTGCTGGTACGCCAGGCCCGCCATGATGCGGGTCTGGGGCTGGCCTCGGGCTGGCTTACGGCCTATGCGGCACCGGGCGCAGCGCTGATGCTGAGACTGGTGGACAACCGCGCATTCGCGCCCGTCGATGATGCTGCCGCGCCATCGGATGTGCCCGCCATCTTCATCGGCAACGGCTCGGGCTATGCAGGCCTGCGCGGCCACCTGCTGGCACGCATGCGTGCGGGCCAGCATCGCAACTGGCTGCTGTTTGGCGAACGCCAGCAAGCCCATGATGGCTATGCCCAGGCCGAGGCCTGCGCCTGGTTGCAGGCAGGACAGCTGGCGCGCGCAGACTTTGTCTACTCACGCGACCAGGCCCAGCGCCGCTATGTGCAAGATGGCTTGCGCGATGCAGCGGACCTGTTGCGCGGCTGGATCGACGAGGGCGCGGTGATCTTCATCTGCGGCAGCCTGCAAGGCATGGCCGCAGGCGTAGACACGGTGCTGCAGGAGCTGCTGGGCCGCGACCCCTTGGACGAGCTGATCGCGCAGGGGCGCTACCGCCGGGACGTGTACTGAGCGCCTGGATCCGCAGCGGGCCGCAAGCAGGAGTGAGGCGAGGGCAGGGCTGCAAGGCATGCAGCAGGCGGGCCGGATGTCCTGCAAGAGCACTCCAAGGCCGGCCTGCTCCTGGCCCTATGGGGCAGGATCTGGCCCGTGGCGCCCCGCGCCAAAGCCGCGCCACCGTACGAGCCGCTCCACGGCCAGCCGGCCTGGGGCGGCGTCTCTGGATGGGTCCTGCAATCCATGCGAGTTGTCATAATCGGCCCTTGTCGCAGGGCGCGAGGCCTGTATTGTGTGCACAATGGTGTCCGGCCCGGACCGGCGGCATGTGCATTCCGTCGCTGCTCTGTATTGATTCGCATCACCGACCATCCAAGAACACCGCATGTCGATCCAATCCATTTTCAAATCCACCGTGGTGGCGCTGACGATCGCGGCCAGCGGCTCGCTTTTCGCACAGGGCACGCCCATCAATGCAGCGGCCTATGACGCGCTGGTGGCGCAGGGCCCTGTTGCCGATGCGGCGACGATTGCGTCCAGTACCTGGGCCAGCAAGATCAAGCAGGCCGGCACGCTGCGTCTGGGCAGCACGCAAACCTCGAATCTTTTCTCTTTGCTCAACGAGAAGGACGGCAAGATCCGTGGCTTCGACCTGGGCCTGGCCCAGCTCATCACCCGCTACATCCTGGGCGATGCTGCCAAGTACCAGTTCACCCAGGTGACCTCGTCCACGCGCGAGCAGGTGCTCATCAACAATCAGGTGGACATGGTCTTCGCCACCTATTCCATCACTCCTGCCCGCGCCGAGAAGATCTCGTTCGCCGGCCCCTACTACACATCGCAGTCCGGTGTGCTGGTCAAGTCGAACAACAAGACACTGCAGTCCTACAACGACCTTGGCGGCAAGAAAGTGGCCACGCAAGCCGGCTCCACGGGGCCTGCGATACTGGCTCAGTACGCCCCCAAGGCCGTCGTGCAGGAGTTCCAGACGCATCAGGAAGCCCTCGATGCCCTTCGTCAGGGCCGCGTCGATGCCTATGTGACCGACTACACGCTGCTGCTCAACGCCCTGAGCCTTGGCACCAGCAATGCGCGGCTGGCTGGGGCTCCATTCGGTGCCCAGGACCCCTATGGCGTGGGACTGCCCAAGGGCTCGGACGGCGTGGCCTTCATCAATGCCTTTCTCAAGAAGCTGGAAGCCGACGGTACCTGGGCCAAGCTTTGGACTATTTCCATTGGGCAGCGCACCGGCAGCACGACAGTTCCGACTCCGCCCGCTCTGCCTTGAACAATGGGTGAGGTTTCAAGGCTTTTGGCTGACCACGGGCCTGCCTTCTGGCAGGCCTTGTTGCTGACATGGAAGCTCACGCTGGTGTCCTTTGTGCCAGGCGTCCTGCTGGGTGTGCTCGTCGCGGTACTCAGGCTCTTGCCCCTGCCGCCGCTGCGCTGGGCTCTGAGCGTCTATGTCGAGATCTTTCGCAATATTCCCAGCGTGGCGCTGCTGATCTTCATCGTCTTCGCGCTGCCCGATCTCAATATCGTGATCGACTACGAGCCTAGCGTGATCCTCACGCTGACGCTGGTCTGCTCCGCATTCACGGCGGACTACCTGCGCGCAGGCATCAACACGATTCCGGGCAGCCAGATCGAGGCCGCGCTCAGCCTGGGCATGCGGCCGCTGCAGATTGTGTCTGCCGTGGTCCTGCCGCAGGCGCTGCGCTCGGTGGTGCAGCCCATGACCTCGCTGCTGATTGCCCTGATGCTCTCGACCTCCCTGGCGTCGCAGCTGCCGTTTCCCGGCCGCGAGCTCACAGCCCTGGTCTCCAAGATTGCCAATGACTCGGCGCTCGGCATTGCCGCGTTCGCCGTGGCGGCCACCATGTATGTGGTGACAGGTCTGCTCATCGCCTGGGCCGGTGCGGTTCTGGAAAAGAAAGTGCGGATACTGCGATGAGCCGCTCCCTGGAAGAAATACTGTTTGCCGCGCCAGGCCTGCGGGCCCGGGCCGTCACCAAAGCGGTGAGCGCGGCCGCCGCAGCCCTGCTGCTTCTGCTTGCGGTGGTGATCGTGTGGCAGTTCCATTCGGCAGGCCAGCTTGAAGCACCGTACTGGGAATTCTTTGCCTGGGCTACGACCTGGAGCTTTCTTGCCAAGGGGCTGCTTGGCACGCTGGCATCGTCGGCGATGGCTGCCGTGATTTCCCTGGCCCTGGGGCTGGTGCTGTTGCTGGGGCGGCTGTCGCGGCTCAGGCTGCTGCGCTGGCCCAGCATTGCCGTCATAGAGTTCCTGCGCGGCACGCCGACGCTGCTGCTCATCTACGTCTGTTTCCTGGTACTGCCGTCGGTCGGCATCAAGCTGAGCACCTATTGGATGCTGACCTTGCCCATAGGTCTGAGTACCGCAGCCGTGGTCGCCGAGGTATACCGCGCAGGCGTGCTCGCCGTGCCGCGCGGCCAGACCGATGCCGCGCGCAGCCTGGGGCTGACCGAAGCCCAGGTCTTTTTCTTCATCGTCTTTCCCCAGGCCCTGCGCTACATCATCCCGGCATTGGTAGCGCAGCTGGTCATCGTGGTCAAGGACACCACCTTCGGCTATGTAGTCACCTATGGCGAACTCATGCAGAACGCCAAGGTGCTGATAGCGAACTATCACTCGCTGGTTCCGGTGTACCTGATCGTTGCGGTGCTTTACTGCCTCGTGAACTATGGGATTTCAAAGGCCAGCCAGCGGCTGGGCCGACCCATGCACTGAGCACTCTCAGGCGGCCTTGCTCTGGCAACGCGAAAGGACGCAGCTTCGAGAGGGCGACCGGCAGCATCTGCTGCAGGGCTGTCCGGCATAGCGAGAGTCTTTTACCGCTGACCTGCTTGCTGTACTCCTGCGTGGAACGAAGATCAAGAGGCGTAGTGGATGGCTAATACATCTTTCCGGCCGTTCGGCAGCCGCAGCCGGCAGCAGCGCGGGTCAATTGCCGTGACAATGCGGTGGCTCTGCGTTTCCTGCGATCACCCAAGCGTGACTACATATATCGAGAGATGCGTGCAAGCTATCCTGTCACGGATATTCCGACGCTTGATGCAAGCAAGCGGCTCGCTCTCGGAGAGCGGTCGAGTTCGGAGCCTGTGCTGGCAACCCGTTTAAAGACTTGCGACGAACTTTGTTGAAACGATCTGACACCTGTTGGAATCATGGCTGCTGACTCTTCTTTTTCTCAGAGGCAAGCCGGTGCAGGGGCTGCAAGCCCCGAGGGCCGCTTGCTCTTCTCCCGTATGGTCAAGCAGGTACGGTTGCGTCAGTTGCAGCTTTTGCTGGCTTTGCAGCAATGTGGCTCGGTCATGCAGGCGGCAGTGGAGCTGAACATGAGTCAGTCGGCGGCCACCCAGGCCCTGGCCGAGCTTGAGCGGGTGCTGGACATCAAGCTCTTCGAGCGCCATGCACGCGGCATACGGCCCACAGTGGCAGGCCAGGCCTTGATCGATGCAGCACGCGGCATGCTGGTGGGATTGCAGGAGGTGTCGGAATCGCTGGCCTCCATCCGGCGCGGGGCTTCGGCGGCTTTGCGTCTTGGAGCCATTCCGGCAGCTGCGCTTTCGGTGCTGTCCCAGCTGCTGCCGCGCTTTTACGAGGCCCACCCGCAGGTCTATGTGGATGTGCATGAGGACGGCAGCGCCCCGTTGCTGTCGCAGCTCATGGCTTCGGGCCTCGATGTGGTTTTCTGCCGCCAGCCCCAGCTTTTGCCGGTGGAGTTTTCCTTCGAGCCGCTGCTGCTGGATGCGGCCGTGGTGATTGCGGATGCAGATCATCCGCTGGTCGGGCGCCGCGATGTGCCGCTGCCTGCCTTGAGGGGCGCGCGCTGGGTGCTGCCAAGCTTTGGCATCGCGGTGCGCCATATCGTGGAGACCGAGGTGCTGCCCGTGCTGGAGGATGCCTCCTGGTTTCCGGCCTCCACCGTGTCCCTGCCCGTGCTGGAGGGCCTGCTCACCCAGCCTGGGGCCGTATCGCTGGTGCCTCGCAGCATTCTTCCGGGACTGCGTTCGCAGGGGCGTGTGCGTGCGCTGGATGTGCGTATCGAGGGTGGCTTGCCGCCGCTGGGTGCGGTGTATCGCACAGACCATGCGCCAGTGCTGTTGCAGGAGATGCTCAAGCTCTGGCATCGGCTCAAGCTGCCTCATGCGGCAGCACCGGCATCCGCATAGACGGTTACCGGCAAGCAGCCTGAACGCCCAGGGCATCGAGACCTTGCAGATATGAAGCGCTCCGCGCGCTGATCGGGTGTGACTGCCAGGCGACGGATGCGCCTTGGCAACCCAGGGTCAGGGGGCGGAGGCCCTGCGCAGCAGATAGATGTCCATGATCCAGCCGTTTTGCTCACGGGCCTGGGCGCGCCTGCTGGTGATGTCTGGCGCGATGTCGCAAAGCCTGCCGTGCATAAGCAATTGCTGCGGCATGCCGAGATAGGCGCCCCAGTAGATGTCGACATCGGTGTCTTGCAGCTGCTCATAGCTGCGCTGACCATCCAGCATCACGACCAGGGTGTTCACTCCAGATGGCCAGCCGTTCTCGCGCAGCTGGCGACCGGTGGTGATCAGAAAGGGCTCGCCGATTTCATTGAGGGCAATGCCGTGGGCACTGCACAGCACCTGCATGGAGGTGATGCCAGGCACGACGCGCACCTGTTCGCGGGCCAGGCCCAGGCGCGAGGCAATGCGCAGCGTGCTGTCGTAGAGAGCCGGGTCGCCCCAGACGAGCAGGGCCACGCGTCCCGAGCGAGCAGGCAGATGGTGCTGAAGACTGGCTTGCCAGCGCCGGGCAATGGCATCGTGCCATTCGTCTACCTGCTGGTCGTAGTCGTTGCCCTGCTGGCGGCGCTGCGGCATGTCGAAGTGGGCGATGCAATTGTGCTGCACATCCAGCTCCCGCAGCAGGGACAGGCGGACCTGGGCCAGCTCGGCCTTGCTGTCTTCCTTGTGCGGCAGCAGCACCAGGTCGGCGCTGCGAATCGCTTTTTCGGCTTCCCGGGTGAGGTGATCGGGGTTGCCGGTACCGATGCCGATCAGAAACAGCTCCAGCATCAGGCGTCCTCGGTTCCGCGAGGGAAGCGCGGTTCGTCGCCGCGCGGACGGTAGCGGCGATCGTAGTCATCGGCATAGAGCCGGCTGTTGCCGAAGTCCTGCTGGCTCAGCGTGGCACCGACCAGGATCAGCGCGCTGCGCTGCAGCGGATTGGACCGGGCTGCGCTGGCAATATCTCCGACACGGGTGCGCAGCAACTGCTCGTCGGGCCATGAGGCACGCCAGACAATGGCGGCCGGGCAGTCTGCGCCGTAATGGCTGGTGAGCTCCTGCTGCACCTGCTCGGCCACATGGACCGACAGATGAATCGCCAGCACGGCACCGGTCGCCGCGAAGGCGGCCAGGGTCTCGCCCTCGGGCATGCTCGAGGCCCGCCCCGAGGTGCGTGTCAGCACCACCGACTGGCAGGAACCGGGCAGAGTCAGCTCGGCTTCCAGCGCCGCGGCTGCGGCACTGAAAGCGGGGACACCGGGCGTGACGGTGTAGGGGATGTCCAGTTCGCGCAGGGCGCGCAGCTGCTCACCCATGGCAGACCAGATGCTCAGGTCACCGGAATGCAGACGGGCGACATCCAGCCCTTGTTCGTGTGCGGTCTGGATTTCGGCCACGATGTCTTCCAGTGACATGGGGGCGGTGTTGACGAGACGGGCTCCGGCAGGGCAGTGCGCCAGCAGCTCGCTGGGTACCAGCGAGCCTGCATACAGGCACACAGGCGCGGCGGCCAGCAGATCACGCCCGCGAACGGTGATGAGGTCGGCCGCACCGGGGCCGGCTCCGATGAAATGAACAGTCAAGGCAAAACTCCAGGAATAGGTGGTGTGGGCAGCGGCAGGCCAGCAATCGCCAGCGTCGCACGTCGGTCTGCCGAAACGGTGCGTAGCACCAGCAGCCGGCTATGTGCCAGAGCGGCGCCGGCATGCAGGGCCAGCGCTTCTGCGACGCTGCCGGTGGCAAAGCGCTGCTGCAATCTTGGGGAATGCGACGGTGTGGCGATATGCGCAATCGCGCTGTCGGCAAAGCTCTTCCAGTCTATCTGCGCAAGCCTCTGGCGGGCCCAGTCCTGCAGGGCGCCAGCCGCCGGCGTCTGGCTTCTGCTGGAGAGCAGGGCGAAGGTCCAGCGGCAGCCGACCGTGTCTGCGCTCGCCAGGGCCTGGGCGGCTTGGCTCCAGCAGCTTTCGAATGACTGGGGCAGGGCCGAGGCCTGGAAGCCCCAGCCCGCGAACAAATATCTCATTGGCTGCTCCAGACCCACTGCACCAGAGGGCGAGACGGGGTCCAGGAATGCATGCTGCCCAGGCCCTGTGCTTCGCTCCATTGCAGCTGATACAGCTGGCCGCCATGCGTGCGGTGCAATTCCAGCAGCAGCGCCTGGGTGTGCAGCGCCACGGCATTCACCACCAGCCGCCAAGGCCCGGAGAGGCGCATGCATAGGGCATCGAACAGCTCGGCGCTGAAGCCGCCGCCGACAAAGACGGCCTGCGGCGCTGGCTGCAGACGGGGCAGGGCTGCCAGGGCGTGGCCATGAACCACTTCGAGCCCTGTCGCATAGCGCTCAGCATTCTGCGCAATATTGGCTGCACGCGCGCCATGCTGCTCCACGCAGATGGCCTGGCCGCCAGCCAGGCACCACTCGACGGCGACCGAGCCCGAACCTGCCCCCAGATCCCAGAGCCACTCGCCTTTTCGCGGTGCCAGCGCGGCCAGCGTCATGGCGCGCACCGGGCTTTTGGTGATCTGCCCGTCATGTGCAAACTCACTGACGGGCAGGCCTGGCACCTGGGGCAGACCTTTTCCGCCGCGCGCTTCGAAAGCCGCAGTCACGGGGGCCTTGGCCGGCTGGGTTGCCAACAGCGATGCCAGCTCGCGCGCCGTGCCACTGCGGATGTCCTGCTGATCGCTGCCTGCCTGCTCCACCAGCCACAGCGGGCTGTCACCCCAGCCCTGCTGCAGCAGCCACTGTGCCAGGGTGTGAGCGGCCGGGCCATCACGCAGCAGGCAGATAAAGCGCTCTTGAGGCGCCAGCAGAGACGTCAGGCTGCTCAGGCTGCGGGCATGCAGGCCCAGGCAATGGGTACGCTCCTGGGACCAGCCCAGCTCGCCCGCAACCCAGGCAAATGTCGAGGCTTGAGGGTAATTGCGCCACTCGCCCAGCTCCAGGTGCCTGGCCAGCGATGCACCGGCACCGAAGTGAAACGGATCGCCGGACACCAGCACGGCCACGCCTGGCTGTCCGCGCAGCTGCAGCACTGGCTCGACGCTGAAGGGGACGGGCCAGGCCCTGCCGCGCGTCCCTGCTTGTGCCAGCGCCAGATGACGCGGACTGCCGAACACAACACTGGCATCATCCAGGGCTCGTCGCGCTGCAGGGTTCAGGCCTTCCAGCCCTGATGGATGAATTCCGATAATTGAAAGCCACGGATTGGCCATGACCCAAGTTCTCCTGTTAGGCGGCACTTTCGATGCCTATATGTTGTCCACGCTGCTGCATGAGGCCGGGCTGCAAGCCATCTATTCCTATGCCGGGGCCACCCAGACGCGCCGTACTCCGGCCCTGCCGGTGCGTGTGGGTGGCTTTGGCGGCGTGCAGGGGTTGGTCGATTACCTGAGTGCGCATCACATCACCCATGTCATCGACGCCACCCACCCGTTCGCGGCACAGATGAGTGCCAATGCCATCGCGGCCTGCGCCCAACTGGATCTGCCCCTGCTGTCCATGGAGCGGCCAGCCTGGCAGCCGCTGCCCGGCGATCAATGGCAGCATGTGCCGGATATGGCGGCTGCCGCACAGGCCTTGAGTCGGTCTTTGAAGCGGGTGTTTCTGGCCATAGGGCGCAAGCAGCTGGCGGCGTTTGCGGGCCTGGCCGGCGAGCACCAGTTTGTGCTGCGCGTCATCGACCAGGAGGGCGGTGCCTTGCCGTTGCCGGCATCCAGCTATGAGCTGATCGCGGCGCGCGGCCCATTTCGGCTCGCCGATGAGCTGGCGCTGCTCGGGCAGTACCGCATCGACTGCATCGTCAGCAAGAATGCCGGTGGCGCAGATACCTATGCCAAGATCGAGGCCGCGCGGCAACTGGGTATTGCCGTCATCATGGTCGACAGACCGGTGCTGGCGCCGCGCGCCCAGTGCCAGAACCCGCAGCAGGCCATGGAGTGGCTGCAGCAGCAGTGCTGCTGAGCACTTTTGCGCGGCAGGACCTTGAGCGTACTCAGGCATGGTCGCTCACAATAGAAGGGACGCTGCTGAAGGCTTCATAGCTGCGCGGGGTGTAGACATGCTTGCCCACCTGCCTGGTCTGGCTGTTGCCTACGATCACCACCGTGCGCATATCGGCCATATCGGCCCGTGCATCCAGCAGCTTCACGACCCGCAGCGTCTCATCGGGGCGACTTACGTTGCGGGCAAAGCAGATCAGGCGCTCGGGCTCGCACTCCTGCTGCAGCACCTGCAGGGCGCGCGAGAAGCCTTCGGGACGCGAGCGCGAGCAGGGGTTGTAGAAGGCCATGGCGAAATCGGCCTGGGCGGCCAGACGGACGCGGCGCTCGATGATGCTGGCGGGTTTGAGGTTGTCGGACAGATTGATGGTGCAGAAGTCATGTCCCAAGGGGGCGCCCAGGCGGGCTGCTGCTGCCAGCATGGCGGTGATGCCCGGCTGCACCTGCACGTCCACGCCTTGCCAGCGGGCATGCTCCTCCCGGCAGGCCTGCTCCAGCGTCTCGAACACGGCACTGGCCATGGCGAACACGCCCGGGTCGCCCGACGAGAGCATCAGCACCTTGCGGCCCTGGGCTGCAAGATTCAAGGCGTTGCGCGCACGCTCCAGCTCCTCACGGTTGTCGCTGGCATGCAGTTGCAGGTGCTCCAGGCCCTGCAGCCGCGCTACGTAAGGAAAGTAGCCGAATGCATCGCTGGCGCTGGCAATGCTGTCGCGTACCTGCTGCGTCAGCAAGGCATCATCGCCCGGGCCCAGGCCCAGCACCAAGAGTTGTGGAGGCATTGAGGTCTTGCTCATGGCGGCGCGATCACATGTCATTGGCCGGGCGGCGGCCCTGGCCGTGCACGACGATGATGGCGAAGTAAGGGCAGCGATCGGGCGCATCGCGCAGCGGCATGACCTGCTGATCGCTCATGGTGCCGTTGATGACCAGCCAGGCACGGTCCAGCTTGCCTTGTTCGTCCAGCAGCCCACGGATGCGTCCCAGATGCCGCCCCACCTTCATGATGACCAGCGCGTCCGAGCGCGCCATATGCTCGCGCAGCGGCGTATCGGGCAAGGTCGCGGGCAGCACGCTCATCACATCGTCACCCCAGGTCATGGGAATGCCGGTGGCATGCCAGCAGCCCACCATGCCGGGGATGCCGGGCAGCACTTCCACGGTCACCTGTTCAGCTTGGCGCAGACGCACATAGAGGTGCATGAAGGAGCCGTAGAAGAACGGATCGCCTTCGCAGAGCACGATCACATCCTCGCTGCGCGTGAGCTGCGTCAGCCGGACCTGCCAGTCCTGATAGAAACTGGACAACTGGGCGATATAGCGCGGGTCGTCGTGCGGAATTTCCGTGGTCAGCGGGTACTCCATCGGGTACTCCGTGACCTCGGCATGCAGCAGGCCGTTGACCAGTTGCCGTGCCTTGCCCGGGTGACCGCGCTTGCGGAAGTAGGCCACATGACGGGCGTTTCTCAGCAGGCGGTCGGCCTTCACGCTCATCATGTCGGGATCGCCGGGGCCCAGTCCCACGCAGAAGATTTTTCCGTGATTCATGGTGACTCTTCCTACTCCACCGTGGTTGCCAGCGCGTTGATGGCGGCAACCGTGATGGCGGAGCCGCCGAGGCGCCCTTGCACGATGGCAAACGGAATCTGTCCCCATTCGCGCAGCGCGTCCTTGGACTCCGCCGCTCCCACAAAGCCGACCGGGCAGCCGACGATGGCGGCCGGGCGCGGGCAGTGCGGGTCCTGCAGCATATGGAGCAGATGAAACAGGGCCGTCGGCGCATTGCCGATGGCGACTACAGCGCCGTCCAGATGCTCGCGCCACAGCTCCAGTGCTGCGGCGCTGCGGGTGTTGCCCATATCGGCGGCCAGCGCTGGCACACGCGGGTCCTGCAGGGTGCAGATGATGGGGTTTTGGGCCGACAGGCGCTTGCGCGTGATGCCCTCGCTGACCATGCGTGCATCGCAGAGTACGGGTGCTCCGCGCTGCAGCGCGGCTTCCGCGGCTGCGGCAAAGGTCGGGGAGAAATGGATGTGCGCGGCCAGCTCCACCATGCCGGCTGCGTGAATCATGCGGCAGGCGACCCGCTCTTCCACGGGGTTGAAGCGCTTGAGATCGGCCTCGCGGCGGATGATGCTGAACGATTGCCGGTAAATCTCTTCACCGCACTTTTCATAGTTGTAGGTCATTGAGTTGTTGCTGTATATCGTGTGGATCGGAGTCCAGAGGCCGATAGGGAATGGAGGCCCGGGCCGATGGCTGTGCTTCGGCGGGGCTGGCGTGCAGCCATATCTGGCCCGCTGCGTCCTGGCTGGCAAACACCACATTTGTCGCATCGGCAGGCAGGGCACAGAGCTTGGCGCAGCCGCTGATATGAAGATGCCGGTCCGCCGCCTGTGAGCTGGCGAACCGCAGTGCCATGGACTGGGCCGGGATATGGGCCTGAGGGCAGTTGGGGGCGCCGGTGCAGGCCGAGACCCGCAGGCGCACATCGGTGGACTGGCGGATCCAGTCCCAGGAATCAAGCCGGGCAGGCAGTGAATCCAGATGCTTGTTCGGCAGCAGCAAGGATCTCCAGGGCGTGACCCGGATCTCCGCCTGTTCGGGCATCGGAGCCGCCAGCTTCTGTATGGCCCATGCGTCCAGGCGCCCCAGCGGGGCGCCCAGCAGCAGGCCGTGAGGGTTGAGTGCTCCGGGCCGCAACGGCTTGGCAGTGGTCTTGTCCTGAGTGCGGGGCTCAAGGTGATGACTGGCCCTGGCGAGCCCGCAGGCCTGAAAGTCAATGGGCTTTGCAAGGGCGCGCAATCGGCCTGCCGCCTGCGCGCTGCGCTCACGGGCAAACCACAGTGCAATCCGTACGGCGGCCTGGACGGCTGCCGGTGCGCTCTCAAAACCGTACCAGTCTGCCGATTGGCCCAGCGCAAGCCCATAGCGCCCATCGGCGCAGGGCCATAGCTGAAGGTCGGAGCTCAGGCTTTGGAGATGGCACTGCGGGTCGTCGACCAGCATGTCGAATTTGCCGGGCAGGGCAGACATGTCCTGCTGTTGCAGGGTCAGGGGACTTAGATCCCGCGCCACTGCCACGGAAAGGGCCAGAGCCAGTGCGTGGGTGCGATCTCCTCTGGCGTAGAACGGCGTGCAGTGCACGGCAGGCGCCAGATCTGCCTGTTCATCAGCAGGAGCCAGTCTGGAGACAACGAGCGCCGCGCGCAGGGCAGGCAGCGCCGATTCGCGCACGCCGCGCAATTGCAGATTGCCGAGGCGCGTCAGCTCGATCTGGCCTGAGGCGTGGGTTCGTGCGAGCTCGGCCAATACCAGCCATTGAGCGGCGCTGAGAGACGCGCAGCGAGGGCGCACGCGAACGATCCAGCCGTCCTGTGCCTGCATGGGCTTCCAGGTGCTGGGGCACCAGCCGCGAATCTGGATGGGCTCAGGGCTGGACAAGCGCTGCTCCAGGCGAAGCGGCCAGGGCACGGCCGGCCCACTGGGACAAATCTGACTGGCAAATTCCATGCAACATAGGTCATCCACGGTCGGTTTGGCCGATACCCGGGCCAGACAAAGGAAATGTGCAGAGGGAAATGAAGAGGTGATGAGCCGCACGCAGGCGTCGGCATATCACAAGCCACATGCAATCCCGCTGCGCCTTGTACACATCAGGCCGGTCTCCGGACTTACAGAGCCCACCTGAGGGTGGCATGTCGATGCGCCTTCCCGCTTTCGCAGTGGCGGCCATGGCCGTGGGCCAGAGCGTGCATCGCCATATCTCTGATTACCGTTGCGGGTGCAGTGCAGGATTGATGGAGATTCCATTCACCTGCTTCTCGTTTCACCTCCGCGCGCAGAGCACGCCATGAGGCACCTGTGGTGGCGCGATCTTACGCGATAAACCTGGTGCACACGGCCCAATTCATCGGCCTGGTGGCAGCTTTCCTGCCGCCTGTGCGGCTACCTGGTATCGATAAGACGAGCAGGCGGAGCGGCGTGATGTCTTGTCAGATGATTATCAAAGTAGATAGCTACTGGCGCTTTTCTGCTAAGCGATAGAGGTCTTTTTCAGGTGAATTCCAGCGGTAGCCGAAGGGTGTTCGGCCAGACCTTTGCCAGTCGCTCGGCACCGCCAAACCGACGCGTGCTCTGGCCCGCAGCGTTTTCACAGTCCACCAGAATCTGTGCCACGGCAGGTACGGGGCCGCGCTCCAGCTGCAGCACATCGGGGCTGCGGAAGTCGCTGAGCAGCCACAGGCAGGATGGTTGCCGGGAGTATCTGGCCGCCATCTGCCAGCCTGAATCCAGGGCCTGGGCCAGCGGTGTGCCGCCACCGCCGCGTAGCGGCTCGATCAGTTCGGCATTCCAGCGTGGCGCCCGCGTGGGCTCCAGCAGCCAGTGCAGGCGGCCTGCGCCGAAGCACAGCAGGGCCACGGCTTCGCGCTGCAGATAGGCCCGGCGCAGCCACTGCAGCAGCAGGCCCTTGGCCTGGGCAAACGCGCCGCTCTCCACCATCGAGGCCGAGCAGTCCAGCAGGAACAGGTGTTGCCTGCGCACCGTTCCCTCGGGCTGGTGCCAGCGCAGATGGGCGGGTGCCAGTGGCAGCCCCTGGCGCTGGCGCAGGGTGGCAGTCCAGTCAATCGATGCCCCTGGCATCTTGTGGACGCTGGATACGGCATGGCTGGCCAGGGCCAGACCTTGGTTGGCGGAGCCGACTTGCCCCCGGCCGGCGCTCAGCGCAGCAGACCGGAGGCCCGGGCTTTTTTTGCGGCCAGGGCCTCCAGGGCTGCCTGTGCCATGGCGTCGGCCTGTTGAGGCTCGAAGACGACGCTGCTCACGGCTTGAGCCTGACCCCAGCCGGCAGGCGGCTGTTCGAGGCCCGGGCCGGCGTCTTGAGGCAAGGAGCCGGTGGCGCCGGGCTCGCGGGAGGCCGTTGAAGGGGATGCTGACGCCTGGATACCAGGCTCTGTGCGGTCTTTGCGATCCGTGCTGGATGGCGCAGCGGGCACGGCCGAAGCTGTGCCTGCGGGAGTCTGCTGGGGCTGACTGGCGCTGCCCGGGTCTGGCTGGGCAGCACGATGCTGCAGTACCAGTGGCGCGACTTCGGCCACATGGGCTGGCGTGATGCTGTGACTGCCTTGCCAGGCTGCCAGGGCGCGCGCAGCGCGCAGCATGACCAGGTCGGCACGCAGTCCGTCCACCTGGGCGGCAATGCATTGCAGGGCCACGGCCTCGTGGACGTCATCGCTCCAGGCCAGCTCCGAGGCATTGCGGCAACGGCTGCGGGCCTGCGCCAGCCGCTGGCGGATCTCCTGCTGGCGGGCCGCATGGGATTGCACAAAGCCCTGGGGGTCCAGGTCAAAGCGCAGCCTGGCCTTGACGATGCTGCTGCGCAGCTGCGGGTCCTGGGGATTGTCCAATTGCACACAAAGGCCCAGGCGGTCCAGCAACTGCGGGCGCAGCATGCCTTCCTCGGGGTTCATGGTGCCGACCAGCACAAAGCGTGCAGCATGGCTGTGCGAGATCCCGTCGCGCTCTATGCGATTGATGCCGGAGGCTGCCACATCAAGCAGCACATCGACGATGGCATCGGGCAGCAGATTGATCTCATCGACATAGAGAACCCCTTCGTGCGCCTTGGCGATCAGGCCCGGAGCAAAAGCCACCTCATGGCCCGCCAGAGCCTTGGACAGGTCCAGACTGCCGGTCACATGCTCGATGGAGGCGCCTAGCGGCAGGGTGACGAAAGGTGCAGGTGCCAGCAGATCCGCCAGCGCACGTGCTGCCGTGGACTTTGCCGTGCCGCGCGGGCCCCGGATGAGCACGCCGCCCAGCTGTGGCTCGATCGCTGCCAGCAGCAGAGCCTGCACGAGTGCGGGCTGTCCCTGTATGGCAGACAAGGGAAAGACCCTCTGAGCGGCTTCGCCACTTCCTCCCTGCGGGGGGAGGAGGCCTTCGCTGCGAGGCGCTGCGGCCGGCTTAGGCTCTTGCTTGGTGCCCCTGGCTTGGTGCAGGCCGGTTTCACAGGAATTGAACTCTTTCATTGGGAAACCTGTCCTTCCATGAATTCTTCGTGCTCCAGCATCTGGGCCAGCAGGCTCTGGCGATGCTCGCCGGGCTGCTCCCACATGCCGCGGTCTATGGCTTCCAGCAGGCGCGAGACGATATCGCCCAGCGCCTGTGGATTGTGCTGGCGCAGAAACTGGCGCACGCTCTCATCTTCCACATAGGCCTGGGTGACCATGGCGTAATGCTGGTCCGAGACCAGCGCGGTGGTGGCATCGAAGCCGAACAGATAGTCCACCGTGGCCGCCATCTCGAAGCCGCCCTTGTAGCCGTGGCGCATGGCGCCCGCAATCCACTTGGGATTTGTGACGCGGGCGCGTACCACGCGGCCGATTTCCTCAGCCAGGGAGCGAATCCTGGCAGACTGAGGATTGCCATGGTCGCCATGATAGACGGCAGGGTCGCTGCCGCCCAGGTGCCGCACGGCCGCCACCATGCCGCCCTGATGCTGGTAGTACTCGCTGGAGTCCAGCAGGTCATGCTCGCGGCTGTCCTGGTTCTGCAGCACCACGTCCAACGCCTGCAGACGCCGCTCCAGCGCGGCGCGGGCTGGCACGCCATCGGCCTGCTGGCCGTAGGCATAGGCACCCCAGTGCAGGTAGTGGCGTGCAAAGTCGCCCGCATCGGTCCACTGGCCGCTACGCAGCATCTCGTGCATGCTGGCGCCGTAGCTGCCTGTGGGCGCTCCGAAAACGCGCCACAGCGCCTGTTCGCGGGCCGCGTCGGTGCTCAGGCCCTGGTCAATGGCGGTTTGCGTGTCACGCAGCATGCGGGCGCGGATAGGGTTGTCCTCGGCGTCCTCATCCAGCTCGGCCACGGCACGTACCGCGGCATCGAACATCTGCACCACGTTGGGAAAGGCATCGCGGAAGAAGCCGCTGATGCGCAGCGTCACGTCAACGCGCGGGCGACGCAGCCCAACGGCAGGAATGACTTCAAAGTCGGTCACGCGCTGGCTGCCGGCCGCCCATTTGGGACGCACCCCGATCAGGGCAAAGGCCTGGGCGATATCGTCACCGCCGGTACGCATGGTGGCTGTTCCCCAGACGGAAAGACCGATGGCTTGCGGATATTCGCCATGCTCCTGTAAATAACGCTCCAGCAGGCGCTGAGCGGACTGCTGCCCCAGCGCCCAGGCAGTCTGGGTGGGGATGGCGCGGGTGTCCACGGTGTAGAAGTTGCGACCCGTGGGCAAGGTGTCGCAGCGCCCGCGCGAGGGTGAGCCGCTCGGGCCCGGCGGCACAAAGCGTCCTTGCAGTGCGCGCGAGAACTGCAATAGCTCCTGAGGGCCGCAGGCGTCCAGTGACGGTGCAATCTGCTGCTCTATGCGCGTCAGCACTTGTCGTGTGTGCGGCCAGTCGCGGGCCAGCTCGGGCCGGGCAATGACCTGCAGGGCCAGCAGCTCGAGCCGTTCGCGCGTGTCGCCGCCATGGCGCCAGGCACCGGCATCCTGCTGCTGCAGCGCGGCCGGACGCGGGCCGTTCCAGGGTGCGGCGGCATCCATGTCCAGCGGGTTCCAGTCCATGGCCGGCAGCAGGTCGGCGGCCAGTGCGTTGAGCAGGCCCTGCTCGTTGCCACCACTGCCCGGATAGCGCGCCAGAGACAGCAGGGTGGATTCGCGCAGCTGGCCCTGGGGCGAGCGGCCGAAGATATGCAGACCGTCGCGGATCTGGGTTTCCTTGAGTTCGCACAGATAGGCGTCGATGCGTTCCAGCAGTTGCTCGTCGGCATCGGGCTGCGCACCTGCCGCTTCGAGGCCAAGTTCGCGCAGCAGATCCTGCTGCCTGGCGCAGTCCAGAATCTGCTTGCGCAGCATGCCGGAGCGACGCAGATCGACCAGCAGGGCTTCGTAGTATTCGTCCACCAGGCGTTCCAGCTCCTGCATGGGACCGTGGTTTTCGGCGCGCGTGAGCGGCGGCATCAGATGGTCGATGATGACGGCCTGGCTGCGGCGCTTGGCCTGCGCCCCTTCGCCCGGGTCGTTGACGATGAAGGGGTAGACATGCGGCAGCGGGCCGAGAATGGCATCGGGCCAGCATTGCTGGGACAGCGCCAGGCTCTTGCCCGGCAGCCATTCCAGATTGCCATGCTTGCCTACATGGACCATGGCGTCCACGCCGAACACATCGCGCAGCCAGAAGTAGAACGCCAGATAGTGATGGGGCGGCACCAGCTCGGCGTCGTGGTAGCTCGCGTAGTCATTGCGTCCATCGAGAGAACGTGCGGGCTGTATGCCGACAAAGACATGGCCCAGCTGCAGGCCCGCAATCATGAACCAGCCATCGCGCAGCATGGGGTCCTGCTCGGGCGCACCCCAGCGCTCGGCTATGGCCTGGGCCATATCGCCGGGCAGCTTTGCCAGGCGCTGTTGATAGGCCTGCAGCGAATAGCCCTGGCTTGCGGAACGCAGAGGCCATTTTTTCGGGTCATTGGCAATGCCCCGCTGCAGCAGGCCCATCAGAGCCAGACCGGAGTCAGGCCGCGCAGCAGCATCGCCCAGCTGCCAGCCGTCACGTGCCAACTGATCCAGCAGGGCGATGACGGATTCCGGCGTATCGAGGCCCACGCCACTGCCCATCCGTGCCTCGCTGCCCGGGTAGTTGGCCAGTATCAGCGCGGCTTTCTTCTGCGCTGCGGGCTTGCTGCGCAGCCGACACCAGCGCCAGGCCAGGTCGGCAATCCAGGCAATGCGGTCGGGCTCGGCCTGGTAGCTGATCACATCGGCTTGCGTCAGCTCGCAGCGATGGGCCAGGCCCTTGAAGCTCATGGCGCGCGTCATGATGCGGCCGTCCATCTCGGGCAGCACCACCTGCATGGCAATGTCGCGCGGGCGCAGGCCCTGGCTGTCAGCCAGCCAGTCCTCGCGGTTGCTGCCGCTGGCGATGACCTGCAGCACGGGAATGTCGCCCGCAAGCGCATCGGCCGCCTCGCCGGTGCGCGCATGTTCTCCGAGGGCCGCAAACGCCGTGGTGTTGAGAATGATCTGCACCTGGTGGGTGAGGCACAGGGAGCGCAGCGTCTGCAGGCACAGCCCGTCCTTGAGCGACTCCAGGGCCAGCGGCAGCGGGTTCAGGCCGCGTGCGAGCAGGGCGTCAGCCATGAGGTCGAAGGCCTCTGTATTGGCCGCCAGCAGATGCGAGCGGTAGAACACCAGCATCGCCACGGGGGCGCCCGGGGTCCAGCGCGCCTGCAGATCGTCCAGGCCCGGAAGGTGCCCGGCATCGTCGGCCAGCCAGCTTTGTGGCACATGCACGGCCACGGGGGGCAGCACCCGCACGGGTGCGCCCTCGCGGCCCTGGTTCAGGCCCCAGGCTGCCGCCATACGCAGGAACTCGCGCGCATTGCCAAGGCCGCCGGCGCGCAGATATTGCCACAGCGCACGGCTTTGCTCGGGCTCCAGCGTGCCCTTGGCCAGCAGTTCGGGATCTTCCTGGTTGTCGCCAGAGAACATGGCCAGCTTCTGGCCCTTGCGGCGCGCCAGCTTTTGCAGCTGCTCCAGGCCGTAGGGCCAGGTGGATTCGGCTCCCAGATGGTCGACGATGACCAGTCTTGCATGCTGCAGCACCTCGTCGATATACAGATCGAGCGAGGCGCTCTGGCGCAGATGCAGCAGATTGGCGAGCCGCAGCGTGGGGACATCGGCTTCGGCTTGCTGCCACATCCGGTAGGCATCGGCCAGCAGCGACAGCGTGGTGTCGGCGGAACTGAGCACCACCATGTCGGCAGGCGTCTGGTCCAGACGGGTGATGATGCTGTCGTCTTCGACAAAGCCGCCAGGGCGGGAGCTGAGCAGGTGCATGATTCAAAAACAGTAGCTGATGGCGCTTTTCAGCAAAGGGCTAGAGCCGGCTTTGGCTAATTTCTCAGACTTCGGCGCTTTTAAGCGTCCGCTGCAGCACGGCCGCGTCCAGCTGCTTGCCGATGAACACCAGGCGCGTGGCTGCAGCTTCGCCCTCGGCCCACGCACGGTCGAAATAGGCATCGAAGCGGCGGCCCACGCCCTGCACCAGCAGACGCATCTTCTTGCCCGGCAGAGCGGCAAAGCCCTTGACGCGCAGCACGCCATGCTGCTCCACGATGGACTGCAGGGCCTGCATCAGGCGCTCGCGGTCCACGGCGCCCAGGTCCAGGTGCAGGGAGTCGAAGGCATCGTGGTCATGGTCTTCGTCATGGTCATGGTGGCTGTGCTTGTCGTCGATCGACAGCTCGGCGGCGCGATGCTGGCCCAGCAGCACGCTCAAGGGCACCTGGCCCTGCACGGCTTCGATCATCTTCACGCTGGCAGGTACTTCTTCGGCCACCAGGGCACGTACCTGGCCGAGTTGTTCGGCCGTGACCAGATCGGCCTTGGACAGCACCACCAGGTCGGCGGCAGAGAGCTGGTCCTCGAACAGCTCATGCAGGCTGGCGTCATGGTCCAGATTGGGGTCGGCCTGGCGCTGCTCGTCGACGGCATGCGGGTCATGGGCAAACTGGCCGGCGGCCGCAGCGGGCGTGTCGACCACAGTGACCACGGAATCGACGGTGAAGACATTGGCAATATCGGGCCACTGGAAGGCCTGGACCAGGGGCTTGGGCAAGGCCAGGCCGCTGGTCTCGATCAGCAGCACATCGATATCTGCACGGCGCTCGGCCAGGGCCTTCATGACGGGGAAGAACTCTTCCTGCACGGTGCAGCACATGCAGCCGTTGGCCAGCTCGTAGATCTGGCCCGACTGCGTATCCGCGCCACCTTCTTCCTTGCAGCCTATGGCGCAGGTCTTGAGGATTTCGCCGTCAATGCCCAGTTCGCCGAACTCGTTGACGATGACGGCCACGCGCAGGCCCTTGGCCTGCTCGAGGATATGGCGCATCAAGGTGGTCTTGCCGCTGCCGAGAAAGCCGGTGACGATGGTGGCGGGGATCTTGGTGGTTTGCATGGATCTATCTCCGGTGAAGGAAAGCAAGAAAAATCAGGGGCGTTCGAGGAAAGCTGGTCCGTGGACATGGCATTGCGGGTTGACGCGCGCATCAAGCACATGGCCTGTGAGCGTCGACGCCAGATTGTCGGCATCCATGGGGCCGTACCAGACGCCGTCGGGGTAGACGATCATCAACGGGCCATGGTTGCAGGGGTACTGGCAGCCGGTCTGCAGCGGCTGCAGCCGGTTTTTCAGTCCCGGGGTTTCACGTATCGTGCGCGTCAGTGTGGGCCATAGCTGCAGCGCTCCCTTGGCCGCGCAGCGCGGGCCCACGCACCACAGCACATGCTGGCGGTGCTCGGGCACCAGCGACCAACCCTTGGGGTCGTGCTCCCATGGATCGTCGCCCAGCACCTCGGGCACATCGGGCTGGCGCAGTGCATCTTCCACGGACCGGGCCAGCAACTCGGTCAGTCCGGGTAGCTGCAGCAGTGGTTGACCAAATACCAGGCGCGGACAAGGATGTGAGGAATCACGTGCCGCGCGCCAGCGCATGATGAGCTTGTGCAGCCAGCGGCGCAGCGAGGCTTCGTCAGGCACCATCACGGGCAGGATCAGAATGCTGCGGGCCTCGGCACACAGGTCCAGCGCCTCACCCAGCGTGGGCTGGGCGCGGTCCACATAGGCCGTGGTCACCTGCTGCACAGGCTGGCCTGAGGCCCTCATGTCGGCCTCCAGCCGCGCGGCCAGATCGCTGAGCTCCGTCAGGCCTGCGGTATAGGCGCCGCCCCGGCTAAGCAGGATGATGGCCAGCGAAGGCACTGCGGCCTGCTTGAGGTCGGCAGGTCGGGTGGAGGGGAGATGCTTGTTCACGGCAGCTCTCCTGCAGAAAACTCCACACGTTGGACGCTGATCTCGCGCTCGGGGTGCAAGGCGGCTGCCAGGCGCTGTGCGGCTTCGGTATTGCGCGGGCCGGGCGTGGCTTCGGCATAGCTCATCACGAAGAACCGGCGATTGCGAATGGCGGAAACCGCCTCAAGTTCCTTTTTATGCAGCAGGAAGTCGATCTTGCCCTGGGCGTCGGGTTGGCCGTAGTCAATGATCACGATCCACTCTGGGTCGCGCTCGATCACGTCTTCCCAGTTGCCGCGCTGCCAGTTCTGGCTCAGGTCTGCAAAGATATTGCTGGCTCCAGCCTCGTCCAGCATGGCCTGCGGCATGCCGAAGTGGCCGACGGTGACGGGAATCTCCTGGCCGCTGTCGTAGACAAAGACGCGCGGCAGCGTGCGATTGCCTTGCATCTGCTGGCGCAGCTGGGCCTGGGAGGCCCGCAGTTTGTCTATGCGTGGCTGGGTCTGCGGGAGGACGCCAAAGATGCGGCTGATGTTCTCCATGTCCAGCAATGCATCGTCCAGTGCGATGCGCTCGCGCTTTTGCACGCGGATGCAGGACTCGGACAGCACATAGGAGGCGATGCCGTGGCTGGCCAGGCGCTCCGGGGTCACGGCACCTTGGCGAAAGCCATAGCTCCAGCCGCCAAAGACAAAGTCGGCTTCGGCGCCCAGCAATACCTCCAGGTTCATGCCCTGGGATGAAAGATCGGGCAGACGCTGCAGCCAGGGCTTGAGCTGGGGGCTGATCTCCTTGCTGGAAGGGATGCCCGAGTAGCCGACCAGGCGCCGGCCCAGACCGAGATAGAGAAAGCTCTCGGTGATGTTGACGTCATGGGTGACGGCGCGCTGGGGAACCTTGTCGTAGCGCACCGTCTGCCCGCACACCGGCAACTCCAGTGCTGGCTGATGCTGGCGCATCGGTACCGCAACCGACTGCGGCTCGGGTGCTTTGCCGCAACCAGCCAGCAGCAGCGATGCCGCCAGAAGCGCCGAGGCGCAGGGACGATTCAAGCCAAGAGCTTGCATGGCAACAGGCCTGGGCAGCATCAGAAGCGCATCAGCGCGGACAGTTCCACGCTGCGCCCGCGTCCCAGCAGCCACTGGTTGCCACTATAGGCATAGGTGGCATAGAGGCGGTTGGTCAGGTTGCGGCCCACCAGGCGCAGCGTGGTGCGCGGGTTCATATCCCAGCTCAGCACGGCGTCGGTCACCACATAGGAAGGCATGCGAACGGTGTTGGCGTTGTCACCAAAACGGTCGCCCACATAGCGCATGCCCAGCGATGCCTGCCAGGGGCCGGTGCGGTAGTGACCCCAGAGGTTGGCAGTCACGCGCGGCACGTTGCTGGGGCGGTTGCCTGCACGGTCCACGCCCTTGCTGCCTTCGAGCAAACGGTCGAACTTCGCATCCACATAGGCAATATTGCCTTCGAAGCGCAGCGTCTTGCTGGCATGGATGAGGCCAGTCAGTTCAATCCCCTTGGACGACTGCTTGCCACCCTGGACCGACAGTGCCGGACGATCGGGGTCGCGGGTGATGATGTCGTCCTTGACGATGCGATAGGCCGCCACGGTCCATTCGCCACGCCCATCGGCCAGTTGCTGCTTGTAGCCGACCTCGATCTGGCGGCCCTGGCTGAGGCTGAAGCCGGTTTGCGACTGGGCAATTGCCAGCAGGCTGGTGACGGGGTCATGGCCGGTACTGGTCTGCACATAGGCGCTGCTGAGCGCATCGAACTTGTGGGTCAGGCCCAGGCGCCAGGAGGTGCCGTTCAGCGGCTTGTCAAAGCCCGAGCCGTCCTGAATATTGTTGCGCGAGAAGGCATACCAGTCACGGCGCATGCCGGCCATCAACAGCCATTGCTCGCTGATCTTCCAGGCATCTTCAAGATACAGCGCATTCTGGCGGAGGCTGGAGTTCATGCGCGGCAGATAGGCATCGGGGCTGTCCCAATAGCCATGCTGCGGGTTGAAGGCTGAAACCGTGGACTTCCCGGTGTAGGGAGAGTTGCTGGTACTGGTGAACTGGGCGTTGGAGATGTCCCAGCCCACGGCGATCTGGTGGCTGGCGGCCTTGAGGTTCAGCCCCATGCGATTGCCCGTCTGCTGCACATCGTGGCCGATTTCCAGATAGTCGGATCGCCCCACCTGGCCGGTGGCTGGCTGGTAGTCGTAGGCCTCGATGTTCTTCCAGTGGCGATCGGACTTGAAATGATAGAGTTCGTTGCGCACCGTCAGCGCGTCGCTGGCACGCCACTGGGCCTTGGCACGGAAGCGCTGGTCCTTGAACTGGTCGATGGCATCGAGCACGTTGTAGTTCTTGTTGCGCAGCTCCTTGACGATCTGCCCGTCGACCACGGGCGAGCCGAAATAGCGCTCGGGCTTTTGCTGGCTGATGTCGGCACTGAGGTCCACGGTCAGATCGCTGCGCGGCGTCCAGCGCAGTGCGCTCATCAGCTTGCCGCTGCTGGCCTTGCCCAGTTCGCGCTCGCCGTCGGTGCGGTCGCCATAGGCATCGAGACGGTAGCTCAGGGTCTCGCCCAGTGCGCCGCCAGCGCCGATGCCGGCGTAGGCCTTGCCGTGACTGCCTGCTCCCAGCAGCACTTCGGTGGAGCGCTCGCGGCTGGGCTGCTTGCGGATGGCATTCATGGTGGCACCTGTGGTGCCGCTGCCATACATCAGCGATGCGGGGCCACGCAGCACTTCGATGCGCTCATAGCCCCAGCTGTCGCCGGGATAGTTGACGGTGCCCGAGGCCACGCCCAGCATGATGCCGTCCTCGGCAATGCCGATGGAGTTCACGCCATTGAAGCCGCGGCTTGAAAAGGACAGCCCCCCATTGCCGGGGGCGCCCGATGTGCTCAGGCCCACGGTGCGGGTGACGGTGTCGGAGACCCTGTAGTCCGCACGCTCGTCCATTTGCAGCGAAGACACGCCGCTGACGCTGGCCGGAAGATCCAGCACGGGTACGTTTACATGGGAGGCCGTGGTTGACGGCTGGCTGGTCTGCAACTCATGCGAGGGCAGGCGGTTTTCCCGCACCGTGACTTCGGGCAGGGACTGCTGGGCCATGCCGACGGCGGGGCAGAGCAAAAGCAGCTTGAGTGCGGTGTTGCCTAGATGGCGCAGCTGAGGCTTGGAGTTGAGGGCGGAATGAAGAGCAGCAAAGGTTTGTGGATGAGAGCACATATCACGAGGCCGAAACTGCCTGAAGGGATAGCTGTGCCGCAGACAGGTCCGCCTTTCTCAGACATGACGCAATCCACTTTCTGGCCGCTATCCGCACCCCGCAGACAGTTTTCGTAAATACCGCCCCGAGGGGCGGAGTTGAGTCATCGGCAGGCCGGTCTCCGGGCTCACAGGCAATTCATTGCTGAATTCACGACTCGCCTTCCCGAAATATGCAGACCGTCGCGATGCGAGGGGCCGGATCATGTCCAGTGGCTGCAAGCGCTGATGCGCTCGCATGAGTGTGTTGACCTGCTTACCGTTGCGGGGGCAGCCAAGGCTTCCTGAGCTTGCGATCAGACCTTGTTCCCGTTTCACTCGCTTCAAGCGAGCACCTTCCGAAACGAAGCGCCATCAAGGCGCCGCGAGAGTTTATCAGTCCCCGGGCGAAACGCGCAGGGAATTAGAGCAACTCGTCCGGCATGAACTCGATCAGCGGTCTGCCGCTGCGCTCGCTCAGGCGTACCTGGGCACGCACGCCGTAGACTTCGGCAATGGCCTGCGCGGTCAGCACCTGGGCCGGCGTGCCCTGCGCCACCAGTTCTCCTGCCTTGAGCAGGTACAGACGGTCGCAGTAGTGGGCGGCCAGTGGCAGCTCGTGCAGCGCGGCCAGCGTGGTCAGGCCCAGGCTGCGGATCAGGTTCATCAGCTCGAACTGGTGGCGTACGTCCAGGTGGTTGGTAGGCTCGTCCAGCACCAGCAGCCTGGTCTGCTGGGCCAGTGCCCTGGCCATGAGCACGCGCTGCTTTTCGCCCCCTGACAGGGTGGAGAACATGCGCTGCGCCAGCGACTGGGCACGGACCTGGGCCAGGGACTGGGCGACGATGCGGAAGTCCTGCTCGCTGTCCCGGGCGAAAGAGCTCTGGTGCGGCATGCGACCCATGAGCACCACATCGCAGACGCGCAGATCAAACTCGCTGGCGTTTTCCTGGGTCAGCACCGCCATGGAGCGGGCATTGTCGCGAGCGCTGCGCAGCCAGACGTCCTGTCCGTCTATGCAGACCGCACCGCTGGCAGGCCTGAGCATGCGGTAGATCATGCGCAGCAGGGTGGACTTGCCGCTGCCGTTGGGGCCGAGCAGGCCGACCAGTTCGCCATGCCTGATATGCAGGCTGATGTCCTTGACTATGGAGGCAGCCGCCGTCTGCCAATGCAGGCGGCTGGCCTCCAGCAGGCAGGAGGAGCTGGATGCGGAACTCACGGATTGCCCTTTTCCCGCACGCTCTTGCGGCACAGCATCCATACAAAGAAGGGGCCGCCCAGCAGCGAGGTGATGACCCCGACAGGTACTTCGGCGGGGGCAAAGCTGATGCGAGAGAACACGTCGACCCAGATCAGGAAGATGGCACCTGTGAGAGCGGCCACAGGCAGCACGCGCCGGTGCTCGGAGCCGACCAGCATGCGGGCGACATGGGGCACGATGAGACCGACAAAGCCGATCGGACCCGTCAGCGCGACCAGCACGCCCGTCACCATCGACACCAGAACGAATAGCCAGCGCCTGGTGCGGGTGGTGTCCACTCCCAGCGTGGCGGCGGTCTCTTCGCCTGCCAGCAATGCATTGAGTGAGCGGGCCTGTGTCAGCAGCAGGGCCACGCCAGCCGCCAGCAAGGCAGCCGGCAGGCCCAGCTCCTGCCAGCGGGTTCCGGCCAGGCTGCCCAGGGTCCAGGTGAGCACGGAGTTGGCCAGCTCGCGCTGATCGGCCGTCAGCACAATCAGGCTGGTGACGCCGCCCAGGCAGTAGGCAATGGCCACGCCGCCCAGAATGAGTCGCGATGCCTGCAATCGTCCATTGGCATGGGCCAGGAAGTACACGGCCACACAGGCCAGCAGTGCGCCGCTGAAAGCGCCCAGCGGCAAGGCCAGTTCGCCGGCAAATGCCAGTGCGCCGAAGGCCAGCACGCTTACGGCCCCGACCGACGCACCGGATGAAACGCCCAGCAGATAAGGGTCGGCCAGCGGGTTGCGCACCATGGCCTGCATGGCCACGCCCACCAGCGCAAGGCCTGCGCCGGTCAGGGCTGCCAGCAATACACGCGGCAGGCGCACGCGCCAGACAATCTGGTACTGGGCGCTGCTCCAGCTGCCTGAAGGCCAGTCCAGGCCCAGGCGCTGACCCAGCTCATAAGCCGTGATCTGCCAGGCTTGCCCGGGGGCGATCCGTACCGGCCCCAAGGTGATGGCCAGAGTCAGAGACAGCAGCAGCACTGCCGTCAACATGGCCAGCCATAGCTTCAGCTGATGGCGTTGCTGGACGAACATCTGTGTCAACGGCTGGGTCATGGCTGCAGCCGGGCGGGGCCCCAGGTGGGCATGGCGCCAGCGGGCCCAAAGCGCGAGGCGAAAGCCTGTGCAAGGTGTCTCATTGTCATTAGCCAGGGCAGACGGTTTGCGTGCCGGTGACGAGATCGGGCGGAGGGCGGGCCTCGCAGCCTGTTGCCGTCACGCTGCTCCCCGCAGACGCTCGTTGCACATGCCGACTGCCGGAACTGGGTCCGGGTGGTCAGCGCTCAACAGGCCGGTATCCGGGCTGGCAGATTGCGCGAGGCATGTCACTTCGCCTTCCCGGCGTTGCCGCGCACCTCGTAGAAGAGGCCACGTAGAACACCAGTGACAGACTCCTGCAAGCGCAAAAGCCATGAAGTGGTTTGATCTGCTTACCGTTGCGGGGGCAGCCAAGGCTTTGAACCTTGTTCCCGTTTAACCCGATGAAGCACCGGGCACCTGTCGCATGGAGAAAAAGCCTGCTGCACGGGCGTGCCGAGACTTGTTTCAACGAAAAATTATATAGCAGCGCATCCAGATATGGTCTGGTAGTTCAGGGCGATTCCTTTGGGGCAGCGAGGCACGGCACAAGGTAGGCGCCGCGTTCAGCGAGGCGCTGGTGCAAGTTCAGGCACTGTGGCGACGCCGCCCGTGATCGATATCCGATACCCAAACAGGCTGCAGCCGCCTGCAATGTCGCCGGCGGCTGTTTTTGAGTGGCCGCAGTCAAAACTGAGCTGATATTTATGCACAAAATAGAGGCTGAGAAAGCCCCCGATTCTGAGGACATCATGAGCATCTGGTCTATCGACGCACAGACCGTCACCCACAGCATTCAGCTCGCTGTTGCGCCGGTTTTTTTTTCTGACTGCCGTGGCCGGCATGATTGGCTCCGTAGCGGGGCGGCTGGCCCGCATCATTGATCGCGCCCGCAAGCTGGAGGAAAGCCTGCGCACGCTGGACGATCACGATCTGATCGCCCGCCACCTCAAGGAGCTGCATTTTCTGCGCGAGCGCGGGCGGCTGGCCAACGTCTCCATCGCGCTGCTGACGCTGTGCGGCATGTGCATAGGGCTGACCATCGTGCTGCTGTTCGTGGGCCAGGCCTACGGCGTCAGCGGCCACGGCTATGCCGTGTTCAGCTTCCTGCTGGGGGTGCTGGTCTTTGTGCTGGCGCTGTGCTGCTTCCTCTGGGAGACCATCATGGCGACACGCATTCTGGACTTTCATATGCTGACCCAGGCCAGGGCGGCCGCGCGCCATGTGGAGTCCGAGCATCGCCCCTGATTGCACCGCGAGACATGTTTTTCCTGCCTCTGATCCTGGTGCCCATCGTCTTCCTGATGGCACTCGCTCGCCTCTACCAGATTCCCGTGCAGCTGCGTTCGGGCCGGTTGCGGCTGGTCGAGCGCGGCAGGCCGGTCTTGCGCCTGGCCACCTTGCTGGCCTATGCCGGACTGCTGACGGGCAGCGGGGCATTGCTTGCGGCCTTGGTGCATGCAGGCTTTTTCGCGGCCGACCGGTGGTCGGCCTATCTGCACCTGGCGCCTTATCTGGCGCTTTACCCCTTGCTGTATCTGGCGGCTGCATGGGTGTTCTATTACGGCCTGAAAAAGACTGCTGCTGCCTGAGCTAGTCCTGCATGGGCTCCAGCCAGGCGGCCGCGGCATGGATGATGCAGTCGGTCAGTCGCCGCAGGCTGGCCTGGGCATTGCGGGTATGGGCCCAGTACATGGGGATGTGGAGATCCCTGCCAGGGAGAAGTTCCATCAGATCGCCACTGGCCAGCTGTGGGGTGATCAGCTGGGCCGGGTGCATGCCCCAGCCCATGCCCAGTTCCACGGCACGGGTGTAGCCCTGGTTGGAAGGCAGAAAGTGACGCGCATTGTTGCGCCGTCCGTCCAGCCCCAGACCATGGAGCCATTGGTCCTGCAGGCTGTCCTTGCGGCCGTAGTACATCATGGGCGCCTTGGCCAGCATCTGGGCCAGCTCCTGGTCCGACTCGGCCTGGGCCAGGTGACGCTGCACAAACTCCGGGCTGGCCACGGCGATATAGCGCATGCGACCCAGCGGCCAGGTGTTGCAGCCAGCTATCGCCGAGCCCGTGGCCGTGACGGCGGCCATGACTTCGCCTTCCTTGATGCGTTTGGCCGTGTGGTCCTGGTCGTCGATGCTGATGTCCAGCAACTCGTTGCCGTCCTGCGTGAAAGCCGCCATGGCATCCATGAACCAGGTCGACAGGGAGTCGGCATTGACTGCCAGCTTCAGCGTGGGCAGGGCGGTCTGGCCTTCGGGGACCAGCTCGGGGTTCTTGCGGCGCAGATCGTTTTCCAGCAGCGCCACCTGCTCCACATGCAGGCACAGGCGCCGGCCGGCCTCCGTGCCGCTGCAAGGCGTGCCGCGCAACACCAGCACCTGGCCCACGCGCTCTTCCAGCAACTTGATGCGCTGGGAGATGGCGGAGGGGGTGACATGCAGCTTGCGCGCCGCACGCTCGAAGCTTCCCTCACGCAATACCGCGCCAAGCGCTTCCAGTCCTGCGTAGTCAAACATTAGAAATTCTTCATTGGATTGAGTAAATGTAATTTTACTTAATTGCCGGTCAGAGCAAGAATCCGGGCCGGTTTGGAGGAGTCAACGGCTCATGGACATGACAACTAATTTTTATTCCGCCTGGATGGCAGGCTTCACGGTGTGCGCATCGCTCATTGTTTCCATCGGTGCCCAGAACCTGTATGTGCTGCGTCAGGCAGTGCAGGGCGAACATGTGAAGGCCTGCGTGGCTCTGTGTGTGCTCAGCGACGCTTTGCTGGTTGCGCTGGGTGTGGCCGGCATGGCCCAGATGCTGACCAGCTATCCGGCATTGGCCCAGTATCTGACGCTGGGCGGAGCCGCATTCTTGCTGGCCTATGGTCTTTTCGCCTTGAGGCGCATGTGGCTGGCCCCGGATGCAGCCATGGAGGCTGGCGAGCGCAGGGCGGCACCGCGCGGGATGATGAGCGTGCTGGCTGCGCTGGCGGCCATCACCTTGCTCAACCCCCATGTCTACCTGGATACGGTGCTGCTGATGGGCTCGATCGGTGCCCAGCAGGAAGGTGCGGGCCGCTGGTCCTACGTAGTGGGAGCTGCCTCGGCCAGCTGTCTCTGGTTTGTGCTGCTGGCGATGGCAGGGCGCCGTCTCAAGCACCTGTTTGCCAACCCCGGCGCCTGGCGCGTCATGGATGGCATTACCGGCGTGATGATGCTGGGTCTGGCCTGGTGGGTGGCGAGCAGCGCCTTTGGAATGGACGTCTGAGTTCCAGGTCGAGCCAGCGCTTCGCACTGCGGATTGCTGCGCAGGCGCTGGCTGCGGTTCAAGCCGCTGCGGCCTGCTCCCACAGGCCCACGGCTTCGATGAGGTTCCAGCTATTGCATTCGATACGGTAGTGGCCTGTGGCTCCGGTTTTCTGGCTCTGGCCCTCGATCACCACAATATGCTTGCCATGACGCTGGGCTTGCGAGATCGGGCGGATCTTGTCGTAGTTGTGCTTTTCGGCAATGTCGCCGCGAAAGGCAATCGTCACCTGCTCGCGCCGGGGGAAGTAGTCCTTGGCATATTTGTCCAGCGTGCGATCGGCAACCAGCGTGGCCATATCGGGCGAGGTGGCGGAAGAAGTGTTCATCGTGTCTCCTCAAGAGTGGACTCTTGTTGTGCGCAGAATCTGAGCCGGTTTATGACGCAATTGTTGCATTTTGTTTCCGGCAGCGCCAGTGCCAATCACCATGGCAGATGGCAGCCCTCGTTCTGCACCAACTCGGGCCACACGGCAGAACTGCCTCATGGCGCGGACAGCGGCAGTTGCAGACCTGTCTTGATGCGTTCCAGTGCGATCGAGGTGCTGTAGCGGCGAATGTTCTCGTCACCTTCGAACAGGCGTTTGCAGATGGCCTGGTAATCATCCATGTCGGTTGCCGTGACGACCAGGATGTAGTCGGTTTCGCCCGTCACATAAAAGCATTGCTGCACGGCCGCTTCATCGGCGATCCTGGCCCTGAAGCCGCGCGACAGATCCGGCCTGTCGTTGACCAGCTGCACGGTGATGATCGCGGTCAGCGTGCGGCCCACCTTGACGGGCTCCAGCACGGCCACGTTGGCGGCAATCACCCCGGTTTCCTGCAATCGCTTGATGCGCCGCTGCACGGCCGGCGCCGAGAGGTTGATCTGCTCCGCAATCAGGCGCTGCGGCATGAGGTTGTCACGCTGGAGCAGGGCAAGAATCGCGTGGTCAAAGGAGTCCAGGTCGGCAGCAGGCATGGTGCGGGATAGGTTGAGAGCGAAACTTGCAGATTCAGGGCCGAAAACGAGCAAATTTCGCGGGTGACATGCAATATCGTACCCACCTATGTCAAAAAACAGCTGGAATCATTGGTGGCCCGTGTTGGCCGTATTGGGCTCGGTCACTGCACTCGGGCTGGGAACTTCGCTGGCCAAACAGCTGTTTCCCCTGGTCGGTGCCCAGGGTACCTCGGCATTGCGGGTGGGCTTTGCCGCGCTGATTCTGGTGTGCGTCTGGCGGCCCTGGCGCTGGTCGCTCAACCGCCAGCAGGCACAGGCTCTGCTGATTTTCGGCATGGCGCTGGGCGGCATGAACCTGATGTTCTACATGGCGTTGCGCGATATTCCGTTTGGCCTGGCCGTGGCCATAGAGTTTTCAGGGCCGCTGGCCGTGGCCATCTACTACTCACGCCGTGCACTGGACTTTGTCTGGCTGGCGCTGGCGGTTGCCGGGCTGGCCATGATTCTTCCTCTGAGCGGCAATGCTTCGGGCCTGAACCTGTCGCCGGTGGGCATTGCCTGCGCGCTCGGAGCCGCCATCTGCTGGGCCTCCTACATCGTGCTGGGGCGCAGGCTGGGCCATATTCCCAGTGGCCAGGCAGTCTCCCTTGGCTTGCTGTGCGCAGCTTTGGTGGTGGTGCCATTTGGTGTGGCCGAGGCCGGGCTCAAGCTGCTGACACCGTCGATATTACTGTTCGGGCTGATGGTGGCGGCCATCTCCAGTGCCTTGCCCTACACCTTGGAAATGCTTGCCCTGCGCCGCCTGCCGCCCGCAACCTTTGGCATTGCACTGGCGACCGAGCCGGCCATTGCGGCACTGATGGGAATGCTGCTGCTCAGCGAGAATCTGACTGCCACTCAGTGGACCGCGATTGCCTGCATCATGGCAGCAGCCATGGGTAGTGCCGTGACGCGGCCAGGCAGCAAACCTCCTGCCGTAGATGCATCGGCAGCCACTTCCGGATGAATATCCATGCTATGAAAAGAGGTGCTGTAAGCGCTTGCTAATCAAAGCTTTGAATAATTATTTCTAGTGAATAACCCTAGAAATTTGCGCAGCAAGCTCTTTTTTCTGTAGCTGGATGGGTCTGAAACGCTGCCTGGGCAGCGTTTTTTTTGCACATCGGCCTGGCTGCCGGCAGCCGTTTTCTGAGATCCCGGAAGTCGCCGAAATCCTGAATACTGGCAGACAGATAGCGTGCTTCATGACCCAGGTGAAGCCAGTCCTCTATGCTCATTTTGAGTCCTGCTTTTGACCGTTTTTTGCGCTATCCGGTTTGCGGTTTTGGCTGTCGTGGCTACTGCGTATTTGTAGGAATCTCGGTCTATTCAAATTAGGAGCGAGGTGCTACAACGGACGCACACGGTAACGAATGCCTTGCAACTTTGCGGCACTGATTCGAGCCCTGGTGCCGCCACGGGAGGTCATATGGATGTCATCAGCAATTCCGCAGCACGCTATGTCCGCCTGCGTGAAGAAGAAATGTCGCTGGACGAGTACCTTAGCCTTTGCCAGCGTGATCCCATGGCCTACGCCGGAGCCTCGCAGCGCATGCTGTCCGTCATCGGTGAACCCGAAATGGTGGATACCCGCAACGATCCTGTGCTGTCGCGTCTGTTTGCCAACAAGGTCATCCGTCGCTACCCCGCGTTTTCTGAGTTCTACGGCATGGAAGATGCCATCGAGCAGGTGGTGAGCTTCTTTCGCCATGCGGCCCAGGGTCTGGAGGAACGCAAACAGATTCTGTATCTGCTGGGACCTGTTGGCGGCGGCAAAAGCTCGATTGCAGAGCGTCTCAAATACCTGATGCAAAAGGCTCCGTTCTATGCGCTCAAGGGATCGCCGGTGAACGAGTCGCCGCTGGGTCTGTTCGACCCCGTGGAAGACGGACCGATTCTGGAAGAAGAGTTCGGCATTCCGCGCCGCAATCTGCAGCATGTGCTCTCGCCCTGGGCCGTGAAGCGGCTGGAGGAGTTTGGCGGAGACATTCGCCAGTTCCGCGTGGTCAAGCGCTACCCCAGCATTCTCAAGCAGATCGGCATTGCCAAGACCGAGCCCGGCGACGAGAACAACCAGGATATTTCCAGCCTGGTGGGCAAGGTGGACATACGCAAGCTGGAAAATTTCTCTCAGGACGACACCGACGCCTACAGCTACTCGGGCGGCCTGTGCCTGGCCAATCAGGGTCTGCTGGAATTTGTCGAAATGTTCAAGGCACCCATCAAGGTGCTGCACCCCTTGCTGACCGCCACCCAGGAAGGCAATTACAAGGGCACGGAGGGGTTTGGAGCCATTCCGTTCGACGGCGTGGTGCTGGCCCACAGCAACGAAAGCGAGTGGAAGGCCTTCCGCAACAATCGCAACAACGAGGCCTTCCTCGACCGCATCTACATCGTCAAGGTGCCTTACTGCCTGCGCGTGAGCGAGGAGGTCCGCATCTATGAAAAGCTGATCCGGGAGTCTTCGCTGGCCAACGCCATCTGCGCGCCCGGCACGCTCAAGATGATGGCGCAGTTCTCCGTCCTCACACGTCTCAAGGAGCCGGAGAACTCCAGCATCTTCAGCAAGATGCAGGTCTATGACGGTGAAAGCCTCAAGGACACGGACCCCCGTGCCAAGAGCTACCAGGAATACCGCGACTATGCGGGCGTGGATGAAGGCATGGAGGGCATCTCCACCCGCTTTGCCTTCAAGATCCTGGCCAAGGTCTTCAACTACGACAGCACCGAAGTGGCGGCCAACCCCGTGCACCTGATGTATGTGCTGGAGCGGCAGATCGAGCGGGAGCAGTTCCCCGCCGAACTGGAGACCAAGTACATAGGCTTCATCAAGGAATATCTGTCCCAACGCTATGCCGAATTCATCGGCAAGGAAATCCAGACCGCCTATCTGGAGAGCTACAGCGAGTACGGCCAGAACATCTTTGACCGCTACGTCACCTACGCCGACTACTGGATTCAGGACAGCGAGTACCGGGACACCGATACGGGCGAGGTGTTTGACCGCAATGCGCTCAATGCCGAACTGGAGAAGGTGGAAAAGCCTGCCGGCATTGCGAACCCCAAGGACTTCCGCAATGAGATCGTCAACTTTGTGCTGCGGGCCAGGGCCAACAACCAGGGCAAGAACCCGAGCTGGACCAGCTACGAAAAGCTGCGCGTGGTGATCGAGAAGAAGATGTTCTCCAACACCGAGGAGCTGCTGCCTGTCATCAGCTTCAACGCCAAGGCCAGCGCCGAGGACGCGCGCAAGCACGAGGACTTCGTCACCCGTATGGAGGCCAAGGGCTATACGCCCAAGCAGGTGCGCCTGCTCTGCGAGTGGTATCTGCGCGTGCGCAAGAGCAGCTGACCGAGGGACCGGTGGTCGTCCTGGGCGGCCACCGGCGCGATGATTGAGAACAGTCCCTGGAGATGGGAGCACAGATGGCACTGCATATCATCGACCGCAGGCTTGCAGGCAAAAACAAATCGGTGGGCAACCGCGAGCGGTTTGTGCGGCGTTTCAAGGAACAGATCGCGGAAGCGGTACGCAAGGCCGTGTCTGCGCGCGACATCCGCCATATCGACCAGGCGGAAACGGTCACCATCCCGAAAAAGGACATTCAGGAGCCTGTCTTCAGGCATGGACAGGGCGGTATCCGCGATGTCGTGCTGCCTGGCAACCAGGAACATGTGCGCGGCGATCGCATTGCCCGCCCGCCCAGCGGGGGCGGTGGTTCAGGCTCGCAGGCCAGCGACAGCGGCGAGGGGCAGGACGACTTCACCTTCACGCTGACCAAGGAAGAGTTCATGGATCTCTTCTTTGAAGATCTGGCCCTGCCGCGCCTGCTGCGCAACCATATCGGCAACACCCTGCAATACAAGACCAGGCGCGCGGGCTACAGCCATGACGGCACGCCCAGCAATCTGGCATTGGTGCGAACCATGCGCGGTGCCCTGGGGCGACGCATTGCACTGACCAAGGCCGCGCATCGAGAGCTCAAGGAGCTGGAAGATCAGCTCGAAGCCTTGCTGGCCCAGGATGACGGCACCAGCGAGGCGGTAGCCGAGTTGCAGCGTCAGATCGACGCCCTGCGTGAGCGCATAGGCGGAGTGCCATTTCTCGAACAGCTGGATCTGCGGTTTCGCAACCGCAGCAAGGTGCCTGTGCCCAGCAGCCAGGCCGTGATGTTCTGCGTGATGGACGTGTCAGGCTCCATGGATCAGGAGCGCAAGGAGCTGGCCAAGCGCTTCTTCATTCTGCTGTACCTGTTTCTCACCAGGCATTACGACAAGATCGAGATCGTCTTCATTCGCCATCACACCCAGGCGGCAGAGGTCAGCGAAGACGAGTTCTTCCACTCCACCGAGAGCGGTGGCACGGTGGTCAGCAGCGCGCTGGTTCTGCTCGAGCAGATCATCAGGGCCCGTTACCCGGTCAATGACTGGAATATCTATGTGGCCCAGGCCAGCGATGGGGACAATTTCAGCGACGACGGAGGAAAATGCCACAGCATCCTCGCCGAAAGAATACTGCCGCTGGTTCGCTACTACGCTTATCTGCAGGTAGTGCTTGAAGAGCAGAGCCTTTGGGATGAGTACAACCGTCTGCTGCCGCTGTTTCCCCATTTCGCCATGCGCAAGGTATCGGCCGCCAACGAGATCTATCCGGTGTTCCGTGATCTCTTCAAAAAGGATGGGGTATCGATATGAACCTCAATCTCTATCCCGTGCTGGATCTCAGGGCCAGCAAAAGAGCCGGCAATTCGCACGCGCAGGGGGAGTCGCGTTACCGCGATGTGCCACAGGCGCCGCTGGTGGCGTCCCAGCGGCCGTCGTCTCCGCTGCCCGATCCCAGCGACTGGACTTTCGAGCTCATCGAGCAGTATCACGCGGCGATTGCTGCCACGGCCGAGCGCTATGGTCTGGACACCTATCCGAACCAGTTGGAGATCATTACGGCCGAGCAGATGATGGATGCCTATTCCAGCGTCGGCATGCCTGTCAACTACAGGCACTGGAGCTATGGCAAGGAATTTCTGGCCACGGAGCGCCGCTACCGGCGCGGCCATATGGGGTTGGCCTACGAGATCGTCATCAATGCCAATCCCTGCATCAGCTATCTGATGGAGGAGAACAGCACGGCCATGCAGGCCTTGGTGATTGCGCATGCGGCCTATGGGCACAACAGCTTCTTCAAGAACAATTATCTGTTTCGCATGTGGCCCGATGCCGGCAGCATCATCGACTATCTGGTCTATGCGCGCGACTATGTGTCGCAATGCGAGGAGCGCTACGGGCTGGACACCGTGGAGCAGTTGCTGGACTCCTGCCATGCACTGGCGAATTTTGGCGTGGACCGCTATTGCCGGCCTTCGCACAAGAGCCTGTCGCGCGAGCGTGCCGAGCGCGAGGAGCGTGAGGCCTATGTGCAGCAGCAGGTCAACGTGCTGTGGCGCACCCTGCCTGCCCGAAGGGACAAGGACAAGGACAGTACGGTGCCGGGCAGCGAGCGCTTTCCCCGCGAGCCCGAAGAGAACATCCTGTATTTCATCGAGAAAAACGCTCCCTTGCTCGAGCCCTGGCAGCGCGAGATCGTGCGCATCGTGCGCAAGATCGCCCAGTATTTCTACCCGCAGCGTCAGACCCAGGTGATGAACGAAGGCTGGGCCACGTTCTGGCATTACACCTTGCTCAACACCTTGTATGACGAAGGCTGGCTGACCGATGGCGTGATGCTGGAGTGGCTGTCATCACATACCAATGTGATCTACCAGCCGCCGGCCGGACACCGGGCCTTCAGCGGCATCAACCCCTATGCGCTGGGCTTTGCCATGTACCGCGATATCCGGCGCATCTGCGAGAAGCCGACCGAGGAGGACCGGCGTTGGTTTCCCGATCTGGCCGGAACGCCCTGGCTGCCGGCTCTGCACCATGCCATGCGCAATTACAAGGACGAGAGCTTTGTCGGCCAGTTTCTGAGCCCGCAGCTGATGCGTGACATGCGTTTGTTCTCTTTGCATGACGATCCCGAGGAGCGTGATGTGCTGGTCAGCGCCATCCATGACGAAGATGGCTATCGCACGCTGCGCCAGTTGCTGTCCCAGCAATACGACCTGGGTACGCGCGAGCCCAATATCCAGGCCTGGAGCGTGAATCTGCGTGGCGACCGCAGTCTGACGCTGCGGCATACCCAGTACCAGGGCAGGCCGCTGGCCGAGGATGCGCAGGAAGTGCTCAAGCATGTCGCCAGGCTATGGGGGTTTGGCGTGCACCTGGAAAGTGTCAACGGTGATGGCGAGACACCGGTGCTGGTGCATTCGGTGCCAGCTCCCTCGCATTGAGATATTGCAATTGAAAATGGCTTCAAACGCTTTCCTCTAAAGCGCTGTAAGCTATCAAACTGAAAGCAAAAAGCGCTGCCGTAGCAGCGCTTTTCTCGGCTCGGGCCTTCAGCTGCAGTCTGCGGTCGGGTCTGCCCGGCCCCGGGACTATGCAGCCCAGCCGCTACACCCTGCGAAGAAGGACGCGGCCTTTGCGCATCAGAACGCAGGAACCACGGCACCCTTGTACTTTTCCTGGATGAACTTCTTGGTGTCTGCAGAGTGCAGAGCGCTCATCAGCTTGGCAATGTCGGCGCCGTTGGCGCGGTCCTTGCGGGCCACCACGATATTGGTGTAGGGCGAGTCGGCACCTTCGATGAACAGGGCGTCCTTGGTGGGATTGAGCTTGGCTTCGATGGCGTAGTTGGTGTTGATCAGAGCCAGGTCGACATCAGCCAGTGCGCGGGGCAGCAAGGGCGCTTCCAGTTCCTTGAACTTCAGCTTCTTGGGGTTCTTGACGACGTCCAGAGCCGTGGGGGTCAGGCTCTTGGGATCCTTGAGCTCGATCAGGCCATGCTTGGCCAGCAGAATCAGCGCGCGGCCGCCGTTGGAGGGGTCGTTGGGAATGGCCACGGTAGCTCCATTCTTCAGATCCTTGATGTTCTTGATCTTGCTGGAATAGGCGCCGAAGGGCTCCACATGCACCTTGCCGTTGGGCACGGCCACCAGCGAGGTCTTGCGGTCCTTGTTGTAGCTGTCCAGATAGGGCTGGTGCTGGAAGAAGTTGGCATCCAGCTGCTTGTCTTCCACTGCGGCATTGGGCTGGACGTAGTCGCTGAACTCCTTGATTTCCAGATCGATGCCCTGAGCCTTCAGTGCGGGCTTGATGTGGTTGAGGATTTCGGCGTGAGGCACGGCCGTGGCGCCCACCTTGAGCACGTCAGCGGCCTGGGCCGACAGCGCCAGAGTGGCAATAGCGATAGCAGAAAGAGCTTTCTTCAACATTGGTTCTGACTTTCTTCAGCAAGTTGCGATAAATCCCGGGCCTTGTCTGGGCCGCAGTGAACTAAGGTGCATAGTCTAGTGCCCTGTACCAAGGCCTGCAGGACATTTTTCTTATTTGGTTATAAGAGCGTCGTTTTTTATACAAAGCCAGTCTGTCATGAATCCCGAAATGCTGGAGCGCCTGGTGCGCGTGTCTATGCCCTATGGCAAGTACAAGGGCCGCCTGATTGCCGATCTGCCCGGCAACTACCTCAACTGGTTTGCCCGCGAGGGCTTTCCCAAGGGGGAGATCGGCCAGTTGTTGGCCTTGATGCAGGAGCTCGACCACAACGGACTCGGTGCCTTGCTGGAGCCGATTCGCAGGGCCGCAGGCCTGCCGCCCAGGGCGCAGGAGTAAGCCGAAAGAGGGTTGTCGGCCAGGCAAGGGCCGAAGGCCAAGAGATGAATTCGACATGCCCAGGCTGCAGCGGGGCAGCGCCAGGCTTCAGGTTCCGGAGCTTTGCGCTAGGTCCGAATGCTGAACAATGCGTCCCTTGCCTGCATGCTTGGCCGCATACATGGCCTCGTCCGCAGTCTGCAGCAGGTTTGCCGTGGAGCTGCCTTCCATGCTGATGGAGATGCCGATGCTGCTGCCGACCTGAACCATCACTCCACCTTGAAGCGCGATCGGCTGGCGCACGGCCTCCATGCAGCGCTTCATCACGGACATGGCTTCTTTGGGCATGTGCAGGCCGGATAGCAGCACCACGAATTCATCCCCGCCCAGGCGGGCGACGCAGTCGCCAGCCCGGGCCTGGGCCAGCAGACGGGCCGCGACCACGCGCAGGACCTCGTCGCCTGCGTCATGGCCCTGGGTGTCGTTGACCTGTTTGAAGCCGTCGAGATCCATGAAGCACACGGCAACCATCTGACCGTCGGCCAGCTCCTGATTCAGCGTTTCCTCAAGCGCGCGGCGGTTGGCCAGGCCCGTCAGCGCGTCGTGATTGGCAAGGTGGTTGGCGGCCTGTTCGCCGCGCTTGAGGGCATCGATGTCCACCAGGATCCAGAGCGACTCTTCGGCGTTGAGCAATGTTCCCGATGCATCGACCCACAAAAGCTTGCCTTCGGCATTGCGCATCTGGAACTGCGCATGGAATTTTCCCCGGGCGAGCAAGGAGCTATAGGCTTTCTCGCCGATGCGCCTGTAGGAGGCTTCGTCCGGGTACAGCATGCGCGTGGACGCGCCCTGCAGTGCCGCAGCCGACTGCTTGAGCAGACGGCGCATGGCCGGGTTGGTCCAGACGATTTTGCGCTCGCGCAGGCGGGCCATGCCGATCAGATCATTGTCGATGACCAGCTCCTGCTCCTTGCGGATGCGGCGTTCGCGCTGCTGCAGACGGTATAGCGCGACCGAGCCCAGGGCGATGAACGCGATGCACAGGCCGGCCAGACCCCAGGCCCGCCAGGCCGAGGCACGCCACATGGCCATATAGGCTTCGGTTCCAAGTCCCGTGAACACCGTCAGCGGATATTCGGGCAGACGGTGGTAGGCCGTGATGCGCTCCACGCCATCGATCAGGGTCGGCGTGATGTACCAGCCTTCCTCGCGGCTTTGGTCGATGGCACGGTGGTATTCGGGCGAGACTGCGGCCTTGCCGATGCCGGACTCGGCGTCCTGGCTTTCGGCCGGATAGCGCGCGACCAGCCGGGCCTGATCGGTGCGCAACGCCATGGCGCTGCTCGCACCAAAGGACTGCCGCTGGAACAGCTGGTGAAAATGCTCTGCCGCGACAATCGCATAGACGATGCCCTGGAACTGACGGTCATCGGACTGAAGACGCCGGGCCAGCACGATGGACCATTTCCCGAAGGAGTGGCTGATCAGGGGCTCGGACACCACCATCCGGTCTGTTTCGCGGGCTTGGGCGAAATAGTCGCGGTCGGCCACCGAAAACGGCAGATCAGCTTCGCTGGGCGTGATCAGCACCTGGCCCGTGCTGTCAGTGGTGCGCAAGGCCGTGACAAAAGGGATCAGTGCACGCTGCTCCTGCAGCATTTCATACAGGGCAGAGTTGGCGGCGGGCAGGCCGTCAGAGCTGCGTGCACGATAACGGCTGGCAATCGCCGACAAGGCGTTCTCGACCAGTCTTACCTCGGCAGCCAGCTCCAGGCTCAGGCTGCTCGCCTGGTGTCTGGTGACGGCCACTCCCAGCTCCATGTCCGCGCGGTAATTGGCATGCACGCCCAGCCAGGTGGCAAAGCACAGCAGGGCGGCTACCAGCAGGTTGCCGAGCACGAGGCGACGCAAAAGCCGGTGAGGATGAAAGCCTGTCATCTTGATTCTGGAGTTTCCTGATTGGCAGCCCGGACCGCAAGCGACGCGGTCACCTGTCAAGTAAAACATCGCCGAGCTCGGCAGTGCAATAGCCATCGGAAAGTCTATCGGAGGCTGCAGCTCGCAATCGTGCGCCGCCGCCGCGCCCGATGATTGTTTGCCTTTTGCCACGCCATCCAGTTGCCCCGATCTCTTGGCGAGCCCCGCTGAGGCCTGGGCTTGCGCGCAGCGATCCCCGCGTGGCGGCTTGCGATCTTGCTGCTGCCCGGCGTCCGGCCTCGGTGCGCCGGGCTGAAAGACGAAGCCAGATTCCTGCGGGTAAATAGTGACGCTTTTGCCTGCATTGAAAATGAGAATTGATATCATTTGAGCTTTGCCAGAGCTTTATCTCCATCGCACCATGTCCGCTGTCGAATCCGTCATCCACCGCGAAGTCACTGCGCTTTACATCGACCATCACGGCTGGTTGCAGGGCTGGTTGCGCAAAAAGGTCGGCAATGCCTTCGATGCGGCCGATCTGGCGCAGGACACCTTCGTGCGCATCCTTGGTGTGCGCGAGCCGCAGGAGATAGAGTCGCCGCGTGCCTATCTGACCACGGTGGCCAAGGGCGTGCTGGTCAACTGGTGCCGGCGCCAGGCGCTGGAGCGCGCCTATCTGGATGCGCTGGCCCTGCTGCCCGAGCCCGAAGTGCCTTCGCCCGAGCACCGGGCCCTGGTGCTGGAGGCCTTGCATGAGATAGATGCCATGCTCGATGCCTTGCCGCCCCTGGTGCGCCGCACCTTCCTGCTGTCGCAGCTGGAAGACATGAGGTACGACGCCATTGCGCTGCAACTGGGCGTGTCGCTGAGCAGCGTCAAGCGATACATGGCCCAGGCTTTCAGGCATTGCCTGGCGCTGATGGATTGAAGCGTCATGGAGGCACACCTGCTTGACGAAGCTGCGGACTGGCTGGTCCGCCTGAACGATGAAGGCTTGACGGCTGCTGAACATGCTGCCTTCGAGCGCTGGCGCCGTACCAGCGCCGAGCATGAAGGCGCCTGGATGCGGGCCGAGCGGCTGATGGGCAAGCTCGGTGGCCTGCCGACCGCGCTGGCCATGCCGACGCTGGACCGATCGCAGCGCCGCAGCCGAAGAGCCGCCGTGGCCAGGCTGGCGGTTCTGCTGGCCGCCGTGCCTGGTGGCTGGATGAGCTGGCGCATGGCGCAGCAGCAGGGCTGGACGGCCGATCTGCGTACTGTCACGGGCGAGCAGCGCAGCGTGACGCTGGCCGATGGCAGCCGTTTGCTGCTGGATACGGCAAGCGCCGTGGATATCCGTTTCGATGCTCACCAGCGCCTGATCCATCTGCGTCGAGGCTCCATCCTGCTGGAAACCGCCGCCGATCCCAGCGGCGTGGACCGGCCCTTGCTGGTGGCGACGGCCGTGGGGCGTCTGCGGGCACTGGGCACGCGCTTTTCGGTGCAGCAGGACAGCGAGGGCCAGTTCGTGGACCTGGCCGTGACGCAGGGCGCAGTCGAAGTCACCCCACACGCAGCCTCACGACCTGCGCAGGTGGTGCCCGCCGGCAACTGGGCGCGCTTGACAGCCCAGGGCGCCGGAGCGCTGCAGACGGCGAGTGCGCAGCAACTGGCCTGGGCGCAGGGCATGCTGGTGGCGGATGCCATGCCCATGGCCGAAGTCTGCGCGCGGCTGGCACGTTACCGCTCCGGTGTGCTGCACTGCGCTCCCGAGGTGATGGCCATCAAGGTCTCGGGAGCCTATCCCCTGGCCGATACCGACCGGGCACTGGCCATGCTGGCCGAGACCTATGCCGTGAGCGTGCACCAGCGCTGGCGCGGCTACTGGGTCACGGTGGCGGCGCGCTGAGTCCGCCGGCTCGGCCGCAAAAAAAGATGCAGGCAACTGAGACTTTTTCGCAAGTTGTTTGGCAAGCAAGGTGAACCACTCACTTTTTGCTTCCAAAGGACTGCTTTTCATGCCTGCTTCCATGGCTTCCCGTTCCCTGCCGAATCCTGTATTCAGCCCCGTTGCGCGCGCCGCCCGACTTGCCCTGCTGGGCTGGACGCTGGCAGCAAGCGCCGTGCAGGCTGCCGAGCCGCCGGTCGCCGGCCAGGTCCAGACCTACCGGATAGAGGCAGGCCCGCTGGGCCGGGTGCTGTCCGAGGTGGCGGCCACGGCCGGCATGGCGCTGTCCTTCGACCCTGCGCTCACCCAGGGCCGGCAAAGCCCGGTTCTGGCTGGCAGCTACACGCCGCGCGAGGCATTGCAGCGGTTGCTGGCAGGCAGTGGTCTGGAGCTGGTCTCGCGTCCCGGCGGCAGCTACACCCTGCAAAGGCAGGCCGTGTCTCCCATCTCGGGTGAGGAGGGCAGCACGCTGTCCGAGGTGCGCGTGACGGCCCAGGCCGAGCGCAGCGGCACCACGGAAGGCACGGGAAGCTACACCCAGACGGGGCCAAGCCGCACGGCCACCGGCCTGAGCCTGACGCTACGCGAGACGCCGCAGTCGGTCAGCGTGATGACGCGCCAGCGCATGGATGACTTCAAGCTGGAGACGCTGGCCGATGTGCTGGAGCAGACGCCGGGCATTGGCGTCTATCGCCAGAACAACGCGACGGACTTCCAGGCCCGCGGCTCGGAGGTGAATCTGCAGGTCGACGGCATGTCCCAGCTCAGCAACGGCTGGTACTTCGTCACCAGCACCATGTATGCGCTGGACGATATGGCCGAGATGGACCGTGTCGAGGTGCTCAAGGGCTCGTCGGGACTGGTTGTCGGCAAGGGCGGCTATGGTGCCACCGTCAACCTGATCCGCAAGCGTCCCACGCGTGAGTTCCAGGCCAGCGTGCGCGCCAATGCCGGCAGCTGGGATACCTACCGTGCGCAGGCCGATATAGGCGGCTCGCTCAACGAGGCCGGTACGTTGCGTGGCCGCGTGGTGGCCTCCATGACGGACGCGGGCAGCTTCCGCGACAACGAAAAGAGCAACAGCAAGATGCTGTTTGGCACGCTGGAGGCAGATCTCACACCCGATACCCTGCTGAATCTGGGCATCACGCTGCGTCAGCGCGAGGCCCGCGGCTTCGGCACGACCCGGCCCATACAGCGCTACACCGCAGCAGGTGCCGAAGTGGGGCTGATGCCGCGTTCCTTCAACAACGGTGCACCCTGGTCGGGCTATGAACAGGACAGCACCGAGCTGTTCGGCAGCGTGGAGCAGCGTCTGGCCCATGACTGGACGGCAAGCCTGAAGTTCTTCCATCAGAGCGTGAAGATGGACGACATGACACTGGGCTACCTCTGGAACAGCACCACCGCTGCCTATCTGCCCTGGAAGGATGTGGAAAACCGCAACTGGTCGGTCAATCTCGATGTCAAAGGCCCGTTCAGCTTGCTGGGACGCACGCACGAGCTGCTGGCCGGCATGGGCATGTCGCGCTACCACAGCGGCCTGCTCTACGGCAGCTCCAAGAGCGTACCGCTGGCCAATCTGGGCCTGAGCTATGCCCAGGGCGGCGGCGCGCTGGCCCAGCCAGACTTCGGCAACTGGAACTATGACCGCCATGTCTTCAACCAGCGCCAGCGTTATGCCTATGCCGCAGGGCGCTTCCGCCTGGCAGATCCGCTGCAGCTGATTGCCGGCATGCGCGTGACGCAGTACCGCCAGCATGACGTGACGCCCACCTGGTGGAACTACGATATGCGCGAAACCGTCACCACGCCCTATGCCGGCCTGGTCTACGAAGTGCATCCCCAGGTCTCGCTGTACGGCAGCTACGCCACTATCTTCAAGCCGCAAAGCGCTCAGGACGCACAGGGGCGCACCCTGGACCCCGAGCAAGGCAAGACCTTTGAAGTCGGCGCCAAGGGCGAATTCCTGGACAAGCGACTCAACGCCAGCATCGCCCACTTCTGGATGAAGACCGACAACTCGGCCGAGGAAACCGGCGCCTTCACGCCTGGCGGCGATATGGCCTACCGTGCCGTCAACGGCGCCACGCGGCGCGGCTGGGAGCTGGAGCTGTCGGGCGAACTGGCGCGCGGCTGGCAGGTCCAGGGTAGCCTGGTGCAGCAAAACAGCTCGCTGACCAGCTCCAGCCTGTATCCCAAGTACCAGCTCAAGCTCGGCAACACCTACCGCTTCGAAGGCGGTGCGCTGCGCGGTCTGACGCTGGGGGCTGCGACTCGCTGGCAAAGCAAGACTTCGACCAGCGACAGCCACAACACTCTGGCACAGCAGTCCTATGCCGTGCTGGATCTGATGGCCCGCTACCAGGTCGACAAGCATCTGTCGCTGAGCCTGAACGTGAACAATCTGCTGGACAAGAAATACTTTGCCGGCGTCAGCAGTCTGGGCGGCCTTTACTACACCTGGGGTGCACCGCGTAGCGTGAACGTGGGCATGCGCTACGACTTCTGAGGGCTGGCAGCACTCGGGTCCTCGAGTCCGCCGGCCACTTCTGCCTGAGTGCGGCGGTGCGCCAGGCGGGCTATTGCTGGCCCGCCCTGCCATGGTTCAGCCAAAGCCCGGTGCGGGCTGGCGGCGGCAAGCACGCGTCGCTGCAGGCACTGCTGCTCGGTCCGGCCTGTGCCAGTGCGTGGCACGGATGACCCTTTTTGGGTTTTCGTTTGTCATACATAGAGAAAGGGCCTTGCGGCCTGCTTCGCCCCGGGCTGTCCGGGGCCTTCATCTCTTTCCTTATGTCATGACACCATTCTTTCTACGCTTTGTGGGCAGCAGCGTTCTGTCCCGGCTGCTGGCCGCCGTCCTGGGCGGCTATCTGCTGGCCAGCGCCCTGGCCGTATTCCTGGCGACGGTCCTCTCCGAGCCGCGTGCCGAGGCGGTGCTGGCGGGTATGCTGTGGAGTTTCCCCGTGTATCTGCTGGCCGTGATCTGGGCCTTCTCGCCGGTGTCGCCGGGCCGCGTCTGGCTGGGTCTGCTGCTGCCCAGCGTCGTGCTGGCAGGCGCCTCGGCCTGGCTGGCTGGAGGAGCTTGAGCATGGCCGAGCGTAGAAATGCGGGCGGAGCAGGCCAGGGCGGTTTTCGCCAGGCCCAGGCCTGGCTGCACACCTGGTGCGGCCTGTGGTTTTCCTGGTTGCTGTTCGCAGTCTTTTTCACGGGGACGCTGGCGGTCTTCGAGGAGCCCATCTCCCACTGGATGACACCCGAGCATCACGCCCAGGAGCAGGCGCAGGCGGCCGCCCGTGCTTCCGGCCAGCGCGGGGGTGATCTGGGCCAGCGCCTGGCCTGGGGCCTGGCCTATATGGAAAAACACCATCCGGGGGCCGAGATGTGGGAGCTGTGGCCCTCGGATGCCGAGGGTGCTGGCGACCTGCGTGTCTACTGGTTCGATGAAAAGCGCCAGTACGCTGCGGCCGAACTGGATTCCGCCACCGGGCAGCCGCTGGGCAAGGACCAGGCTCACGGCGCCGTGCGAGCCACCAAGGGGGGGGCCACCATTTCGTGGATTTCCACTACCGGCTGCATGCAGGGCAGGCAGGCCTCTGGGTGGTCGGCATTGCGGGCATGGCCATGCTGGTGGCGCTGCTCAGCGGGGTCATCACGCACAGGCGCATCTTCAAGGACTTCTTCACCTTTCGTGCCCGCAAGGGGCAGCGCAGCTGGCTGGATGCCCACAATGCGGTGGCGGTGCTGACGCTGCCATTCCAGATCATGATTGCCTATACGGGGATTGCCATCTCCGCCTCGACCTTGATGCCGGCCGGCATTGCGGTCTATTTCGGCACGGGCAGCCAGGGACTGCGCGACTATGTGGTGGCGCTCAACGAGTCGGACAGGCCGGCACCGTCGGGCCGGTCCATGGCGGTTCCGCAGCTGGAGCCGTTTGTGCAACGCGCCCAGGCGCTGATGGGCCAGCCCGTGCGGGCCGTGGTCGTGGACAACCCAGGCGATGCGGCGGCACGCATCGGCGTCTACGGCTGGAACAGCGAGGAGGAAATGCAGCAGCGTCTGAACCCGACGACCGGCATGGTGATGTTCTCGGCGGCGACAGCCGAGGTGCTGAGGCTGCGCCAGCCTGGCGAGGTGGACGGTGGTGACGCCTCCATGGCCAAGTCGGTGATAGGCAGTCTGCACCAGGTGGAGTTCGGCGGCCAGGCGCTCAAGTGGCTGTATTTCCTCTGCGGGCTGGCGGGCAGCGCCATGATGGCCAGCGGCGCCATCCTGTTCATGGTCAAGCGCCGCGGCAAGCACCTGGGCCGGCAGGCCGGCGAGTTCGGCAGCGCCACGGCGCGCGTGTACCGGCTCGTCGAAGGACTCAATGTTGCGGCCATCGCCGGTCTGGGCCTGGCTTGCATTGGCTATCTGTGGGCCAACCGCCTGGTTCCTGTCGGGCTGTCCCATAGAGCGAGTTGGGAGCTGGCGGTGTTTTTCGGGCTCTGGAGTCTGGCGCTGCTGCATGCTCTGGTGCGTGCGCCCGCAGCGGCATGGCGGGAGCAACTGGGCCTGCTGGCCGCTTTGTGCCTGCTGCTGCCGCTGCTGAACTGGATCACGGTCGGTGACAGTCTGCCTGCGCAGATCGCTCGCGGCGATTGGGAGAGCGCAGGGGTGGAGCTGAGCGCCATGGCCATGGGATTGCTTGCAGCCTGGGCCTGGCGTTATCTGCGGCGCCGCAGCGCCCGTTCGCAAAGCCCGGTTTCAGCGGGCAAGATGGAGGTGGGAGCATGAATGTCTTGCAAGCATCGTGGCTGGCGTTGGCGCTGAGCTTTGCGGGCATGGCGGCGCTGGCGTTTGCCATGGAACGCCACCACGAGCAGCTCACAGCTGCCATGGAGATCTCTGCGGCGCGAGCGCGGCTGCTGCGCGCAGTGGGTGCGGGGCTGCTGGCTGCGGCGGTCATGCCCTGCGTACAGGCCTGGGGCTGGTCCGTAGGCATCGTGGCCTGGCTGGGATGGCTATCGGCAGGCGCATTGCTCGTCGTTGCCCTGATCAGCATCGCTGCCCGCGGGGCCGCTGCGGCTGCCTGCATTCTGGCTGCGGCTGCAGCGATCATGGCCGCTGTCTGGAGCGCCTGAGATCGCGGTGGAGGCCGGCACCAACGGCTACGACCCACTCATGGTTCATGGCCGCGTCCGTGCATCTGGCGTGTGGCGGGCAGATGCTTTTCCGGGTGCTGTGCTGCCGGGGAGCACAAAATCATGCAGAGCGTGATGAAAAAAAGGATGCAAAAAAGGGATGCAGGTGCATCCCTTTTTTTGACAGTGGCCGCAGGCCCGGCGTGCCGGGCTGCAACAAGCCTGTTGATTACTTGACAGCTGCGCGAGCGGCTTCTGCCTTGGCCTTGGCCTCGTCCAGCTGCTTTTGCAGGGCTGCAGCCTCGGCTTCGGCCTTCTTGGCTTCGGCTTCCTTGTCGCCACCGCCCATGGCGCCGGCAATGGCGTTGCCCGCCATGGTGCCGGCCACGGCACCGACGGCAGCGCCGGCCATGGTGCCCATCATCCCGGAGCCACGAGCGGCAGGTGCCGCTGCAGCTGCGGGTGCAGCAGCAGGGGCCGCTGCAGGAGCAGCAGCCTTGGGCGCGGCAGCGGCAGGAGCCACGGGTGCGGGCTGAGCCGGCGCCTTGTTGCCGATGCTGGCAGGGCGAACGGACTTGCTGCTGCCCATGCGCTTGGCCTGAGCCAGGGAAGGCACGGTCAGCGATGCGATGGCGATGGCAATCACGGAGGCAGCAGCACGGTACGAAGTCTTCACGAAATGGTTTCCAGTCATGGTTGTCATAGACGGCCGCCTGCACTCTGACGAGCGAAGGCAACCAGCATGCCCTGCAACGGTTGTCGCAAAAGGCTTGCTTGCTATGGTATTTAAAATCGAGAGGTGGATTTTCAAGGTGCCGAGCTGAAACTGTCCGTAAAAGGACAGGGCTCGGCGCCTGGCGGCCGGGTGTTGTGTGATGTATGAGGCCGCACGCTATTGTAGGAACAGTCTGCATGCGCAAAAGTTCCAGCAGTCTTCAAAGCAGGGAAATAGTCATGAAGTGCCCCGCAGCGCCTGGTGCGTGAGCGGGGCATGCTATCGAATCGGAGGAAGATTGCCTTAGCGCTTCTGGTGCAGCTGCACCCAGTCCAGAAAGCGTGTCATGTACTTGACGAGGAAGTCATGGCTGCCCTGGCTGATCTTGCCGTCGGCGTCGAGCAGCGTGTCGGACCAGCGCACAAAGCCCTCGGGCTGGGGCAGGGTGGGCATGTCCAGCGACACCAGCACATTGCGCAGGTGTTGCTGGGCCATGGCCGTGGCGGCCGCGCCGGGCGAGCTGCCGATCACGGCGGCCGGCAGTCCCGCCCAGACGGATTGGCCATAGGGACGGCTCAGGCCGTCGAGCACGTTCTTGAGCGATGCGGGGATGGAGCGGTTGTATTCGGGTGTCACAAACAGAACGCCGTTGCAGCCGCGAATCTGGGGCTTGAGGTCGTCAAAGGGCTTGAAATCGGGGGTGTTGTCGAAGTCGCGGTTGTAGACCGGCAGGTGGCTGATATCGATGAATTCGAAATCTGCCTTGTCCTGCATGAGTGCAGCCAGGCCCTGGCCGAGCTGGCGGTTGATGGACTGCTTGCTGAGGCTGCCGACGATGACGGCGATTCTGAGTTGGCTCATGCTCTGACCTTTCGACTGGGTTGAGGGAGATGCATGGCACTGTAGCAAAGCTGCCGGGGATGGCTGCGCCGCAGCGGACGCAAAAAAGCCGCTGACCCTGGACGACAGGGCAGCGGCTGATGAGGGCAGGTGCTTGTTCCAGCCTATCGGAGCACTTCCAGCAGGCGATCCAGGCCGCCCTCGTTGATGGCGACCTTGGCCTCGTTGCGCACGCGTGGCTTGGCATGGTAGGCCACGGACAGGCCGGCTGCCTGCATCATGGGAATGTCGTTGCTGCCGTCGCCCACGGCAATGCACTGGCTTGCATCGATACCGATCAGCGAGGCCACTTCCAGCAGGGTGCGGCGCTTTTCCGCACCGTCGCAGATATCGCCCCAGGCCTGCTCGACCAGGCCGCCGGTCAGTGCTCCGCCCTTGATCTCCAGCACATTGGCGCGCACGAAGTCGATATCCAGCAGGCCGCGCACATGCTCGGCAAAATAGGTGAAACCACCCGAGACCAGCAGCACCTTCAGGCCGGCGGCCTTGGCGGCCTTGACCAGGGTTTCAGCGCCCGGCGAGAGTTTCAGGCGTTCGGCCAGAACGCGGGCCATGTCGGCCTCGGTCACTCCGACCAGCTTGCCTACGCGCTGGCGCAGGCTGTCCTTGAAGTCGGTGATTTCGCCGCGCATGGTGGCTTCGGTAATCGCCGCCACTTCGGCCTTCTTGCCCGTGGCGTCGGCGATCTCGTCGATGCACTCGATGGTGATCAGCGTCGAGTCCATATCAAAGGCGATGAGCTTGTAGTCCGCCAGCTTCTGGGGGGCAGTAAAGCCGCGGATCATCAGGCCGGGAGCGAATTCGGTGGCGTCGGTCATTGCGAATCGTGCGAATGAGGGGGTAGCAGAAAGTGGAATGGCGGAGATCAGGCCCGCGCCATTCCTCAAGATGGCCGCCATTATCCGCTGTTGTTGCGGGCTTCGACTTGCCATTCACCCCTGAGTCTGCCCTTGGTGCTGTTCCGGGCGGTGCCTGCTTACTGCGGTTGAATGCCCGCAGCCTTGACCAGCTCGGCATGCAGCCTGATGTCCTGGGCCATGGTCTGCCTGAGCTGCTCGGGCGTCGACGGCGCGACTTCCATGCCGTTTTCACCCAGTTTGGTCTTGATCTCGCTGTCCAGTGCAACGCGCACGGCGCGGTTGAGCTTGTCGATCACGGGCTGCGGCGTCTTGGCCGGTGCGAACAGGCCGACCCAGGCCGATAGGTTGAGGTCGGCAAAACCGCCTTCCGCCATGGTGGGGGTGTTGGGCAGCATGGCCGCGCGCCTGGGCGCCATCAGCGCAAGGGCATGCAGCTTGCCGGCCTGGATATGGGGCAGGGCTTCGGGCAGCACGGCAAACAGCATGTCCACATTGCCGGCCAGTGTGTCGTTGACGGCCGGCGCACCGCCCTTGTAGGGCACGTGCAGCATCTTGGCCTGGGTGCGCGTCTCGAACATCAGCGCGGCCAGGTGCTGCGGGCTGCCGTCGCCGGATGAGGCAAAGGTCAGCTTGCCTGGTGCGGCTTTGGCGGCCGCCACCACGGCAGCCACGCTGGGGAATTTCTGTCTGTCCTTGACCACCAGTACCATGGGCTGATTCACCAGCTTGCTGATGGGCGCGAAGTCGGCCTCGGGGTCATAGGGCAGGGATTTGAAGATGCTCTTGTTGGTGGTCAGGAATGAGGCCGGCGAGACCATCAGCGTGTAGCCGTCCGGGACGGAACGCGCCACGGCCGGCGTGCCGATCTGACCCGAGGCACCGGCGCGGTTGTCCACCACAAAAGGCTGCTTGAGTTCGCTGGCCAGCTTTTGACCCACGACTCGGGCAATCATGTCGGCGCTGCCTCCTGCGGGCAGGGCGACTATGACCTTGACCGCGCGCTCGGGATAGGCGTCCTGTGCCTGGGCCGTGGCGGCAAGGCCTGCCACCAGCGCGCAGGCCAGTGCGGGGCGGGCCATGGCATGAACGGCATGGCGAATTTTGCGGTGAGCGATATTGCGCACGGGTTGGAGCAGCATGCGATCCCTCTCTTTCTCAAGATATGCACCAGCTTGGTGATTGCGGCGGTGCGATAGCCCGATGATGAGCAAGCCTTGTGCCAACTGCCTTGGCGTTTTGCCTGATGGGAAAGATGCGGTTTGCGCAGTGGCCGGGAAAGTGGCAGAGCTCAGCGCACCTCGACGGCCTCAGCTTTCGGGATTGCCAGGCGGCTGCAGATATATGGCATCGGACCAGGTGGCCACCCAGTGCGGGCGAAACACCACGAATACCGCTGTCAGCATGCCGGTTGTCACGCCATCGCTCCAGGCCATGAGCCAGCGCGCCATGTGCGAGAGCTCGTCGTTGACATTGGGCAGCACATGCCCGGCCCATTGGCCGAGCAAGGACGCAATGAATACGCACACAACCGTGCCCAGGAAGCCGCGCAAGAAAATAAAGACAAAGATGTTGTGCCAGCACCAGCGGCGCACTGCTGCCCCCCAGAGCATGGCCAGCGTGGCCGGCACCAGCCCCTGCCAGACCGCCAGGCCCAGAGCGTCCTGCAGTCCGAGTGCGGGAGCCAGTGCAAAGGCAATAGCGCTTGTCGCAATCAGCACCGGCACTGCAAGCGGCCAGCCGATCAGAAGCAGCACCAGCGGTGCACCAGACCAGTGCAGTTGCAAAGGCATTTTGTGCAGCTCTGGCAGCGCCCAGACCCAGGGTAGCAGCACCAGAATGGCCAGCAGCGGCGTGATCAGCGGCGACAGCACCGGGTCATGCATGCCGCCGGGGCCGGCCCGGCTGCCCAGCATGCGCCAGGGACGGCAGAGCAGGGCCAGAAACAAGGCCAGCAGGGCAATGGCGGCTTCAAGAAACATGGCGGCTCGGAAAATCAGGTTCCGCCGCCATCTTGCACCGTCTGCATCGGACCGGGCTCAATAGCCCTGCTGGCTTTGTCAGCAGCCTTGTCAGGCATGAACAGCTGTTTCGCTCTTGAGCGGCTGACCCAGGCTGCGCAGCACATCGCGCACCATCTGGGCTCGGTCCTTGGGGTTCTCCAGCTCTTTTTCGATGCGCAGCTTCTCGTTGCCCGCCAGCTTGATGTGCTTGTTCTTCTGGATCAGGTGAATGATGTTCATGGGATCGATCGGCGGCTGGGGTTTGAAGCTGATGTTGATCACGCCGGGAGCGGCATCGACCTTGACCACTCCATAGGGCTGGCTCAGCACGCGCAGGCGGTGCACGTCGATCAGGGTCTGCGCCTGGGGCGGCAGCTTGCCGAAGCGGTCCACGATTTCCTCGAGCAGGGTATCGATCTGATCGGCCGTCTTGGCCGTGGCCAGCTTCTTGTAGAACGACAGGCGCAGATGCACGTCGCCGCAGTAGTCGTTGGGCAACAGGGCTGGGGCGTGCAGATTGATGTCGGTGGAGGCCGACAGCGGCGAGAGCAGATCGGGTTCCTTGCCGGCCTTGAGGCTGCGCACGGCCTCGGACAGCATCTCGTTATAGAGCTGAAAGCCCACCTCCAGCATATTGCCGCTCTGGTTTTCGCCCAGCACCTCCCCGGCGCCACGAATTTCCAGGTCGTGCATGGCCAGATAGAAGCCCGAGCCCAGCTCCTCCATCTGCTGTATGGCCTCCAGTCGCTGCTGGGCCTGCTTGGTCAGGCCGTCCAGGTCCGGCACCATCAGATAGGCATAGGCCTGATGGTGGCTGCGTCCCACGCGGCCGCGCAGCTGGTGCAACTGGGCCAGACCGAACTTGTCGGCACGGCTGATGAGAATGGTGTTGGCCGATGGCACGTCGATGCCGGTCTCGATGATGGTCGAGCACAGCAATATGTTGTAGCGCTGGGCCACGAAATCGCGCATCACGCGTTCCAGCTCGCGCTCGGGCATCTGGCCGTGGGCCACGGCGATGCGTGCTTCGGGCAGTATTTCCTCCAGCTTCTGCTTGCGGTTCTCTATGGTCTCGACCTCGTTGTGCAGGAAGTAGATCTGTCCGCCGCGCTTGAGCTCGCGCAGCACGGCTTCGCGAATCACGCCCGTGCCCTCGTTGCGCACAAAGGTCTTGATGGCCAGGCGCCGCTGCGGCGCCGTGGCGATCACCGACAGGTCGCGCAGACCCTCCAGCGCCATGCCCATGGTGCGCGGGATCGGGGTGGCCGTCAGCGTCAGCACATCGACCTCGGCGCGCATGGCCTTCATGGCCTCCTTGTGGCGCACGCCAAAGCGGTGTTCCTCGTCGATGATGAGCAGGCCCAGGTTCTTGAACTGCGTGGACTCGGACAGCAGCTTGTGCGTGCCGACCACGATATCCACCGTACCGTCCGAGATGCCCTTGATGGCCGCCGTGATCTCCTTGCCCGAGCGAAAGCGCGACACCTCGGCAACCTTGATCGGCCATTTGGAGAAGCGGTCCACCAGGGTCTGGTAATGCTGCTCGGCCAGCAGCGTGGTGGGGGCCAGGAAGGCGACCTGCTTGCCGCCCATGGCCGCCACAAAGGCCGCGCGCAGTGCGACCTCGGTCTTGCCGAAGCCCACATCGCCACAGACCAGGCGGTCCATGGGCTGGGGGCTGATCATGTCCTGCACCACGGCGTGGATGGCGGCGCGCTGGTCGGCCGTTTCCTCGAAGCCGAAGTCGGCCACGAACTGCTCGTAGTCGGCCGTGGGGAAGCGGAAGGCATGGCCCTGGCGCGCGGCACGGCGGGCGTAGATATTGAGCAGTTCGGCGGCCGAGTCGCGCACCTGTTCGGCGGCCTTGCGCTTGGCTTTCTCCCATTGCGTGCCGCCCAGCTTGTGCAGCGGCGCATCGTCGGGCGAGACGCCGGTGTAGCGGCTGATCAGGTGCAACTGGCTGACGGGCACATAGAGCACGGCATCGGCCGCATATTCCAGGTGCAGAAATTCCTGCAGCGCGGGCGTGCCGTCCGGGTTCTTCTGGCCCATGTCCATATTGATCAGCCCGCGATAGCGGCCTATTCCGTGGTCGGCATGGACGATGGGGTCTCCTACCTTGAGCTCGGACAGGTCCTTGATCAGTGCCTCCACATCGCTGACCTGCTCCTGGCGGCGGCGACGGCGGCCCGTGGGGCTGCTGGCAAACAGCTCGGTTTCGGTGACGAAGTCCAGGCCTTCCTCGACCCAGGCAAAGCCCGTCATCAGGCTGGAGGTGGCGATGCCGACCTTTTCCGTGGCATCGGCCTGGAACTCGGCCAGAGAATCGAACACGGGCGGGTTGACGCCCGAAGCGCGGAAAAAGTCGAGCAGGCTCTCGCGCCTGCCGTCGGATTCGGCCAGAAGCAAGACCCGGCTTGTGCCGGCTGCTATATGTTTTTGCAGTTTGGCCAGCGGGTCATCGGCTCCGCGCAGCACGGAAAGGTCTTCGAGCTTCTGGAAGATGGCGCTGTCGGCCACATCTTCGGTGCCCGGCCGCAATGCCAGCTGGGCATGCTCCTTGCTGCGGGTATAGAACTGGTCGGCGCTGAGAAACAGCGTCTCGGGCGGCAGCGCCGGGTGGTCGGGATCGCCTTGCACCAGGCGGTAGCGGTCCTTGGTGTCCTGCCAGAAGCGCTGGAAGGCCGGCTCCAGATCGCCGTGCAGCACCACGGTGGCCTCGTCGCCCAGATAGTCAAAGACAGTGGCTGTTTCGTCGAAGAACAGCGGCAGGTAGTACTCGATGCCGGCCGTGGCAATGCCGGCACCCATATCCTTGTAGATGCGGCTGCGTGTCGGGTCGCCCTCGAGCAGCTCGCGCCAGCGGCTGCGGAACTTGGCGCGCGCTTCCTCGTCCATCGGGAATTCGCGGCCGGGCAGCAGACGCACCTCGGGCACGGGGTAGAGGCTGCGTTGCGTGTCGGGGTCGAAGGTGCGGATGGAGTCGATCTCGTCGTCGAACAGGTCCACGCGGTAGGGCTGGAGCGAACCCATGGGGAACAGGTCAATCAGGCCGCCGCGTACCGCGTATTCGCCATGGCTGACCACCTGGGACACATGCTGGTAGCCCGCCAGCGTGAGCTGGGCCTTGAGCTTTGCCTCGTCGAGCTTCTGGCCCTGCTTGAATTCAAAGGTATAGCCAGCCAGAAACGAGGGGGGGGCCAGGCGATAGAGGGCCGTGGTGGCGGGCACGATGACCACGTCGGCGCCATGCTGCCTGTCGCGCTGGTTGATGCGCCACAGCGTGGCCAGGCGCTCGCTGATCAGATCCTGGTGCGGCGAGAAGCTGTCGTAGGGCAGGGTTTCCCAGTCGGGGAACAATGCGCAGCGCAGCTCGGGGGCGAAGAAGGCCATCTCCTCCATGAGACGATGGGCGTCGGCGGCATCGGCCGTGACGATGGCCGTGACCCGGCCGTCTTGCTTTTCACGCTCGCCCAGCCTGGCCAGCAGCAGCGCGTCGGCGCTGCCAACAGGGCGGGGCAGGTGAAAGCGTTTACCGGGGGTGAGCTTGGGCAGTTGCATGGTTTTTCACAGACGAGCGCAGGCAGCGGCACACAGGTGCGGGCTGGATGCAAAAAAACGGGGACAGATTGAATGCGGGCGAGTCCGGCCATCAAGGGCTGGGCTCACGGCCCAATCAGCGCGGAGCTGATGGTTGGCGGCGCATTCACTCAAAATGGGGACACCTCAAGGCGATGCAAGTCGAAAGCAGGTCTTCGATGGATCTCAGGGGCTTTCGGACGAAATGCTGATTTTAAAATACTGTGCATGACAGATCGGTTTTTCTCGCCTGAGTCCATGACGGACGACAAGGCAAACGCTGCAGCGGCGTCGTCGCCGGCACCTGCGCCCCGCTGCTGGGGGCTGATTCCCTGCGCGGGTGTCGGTCTGCGCGCCATCGCCGCAGATTCACCGGCCCCCGAGCTGCCCAAGCAATACCAGAACGTTGCGGGCCAGCCCATGGTCATGCACACGCTGGCCGCCATGTTGGCGGTGGAGCGCATGCACCGGGTGCTGCTGGTGGTCTCTGCTGCCGATGGTTTCTGGCAGGGCCGCGCCACGGACGCTCGGCTCGGCATTGCTGCCTGTGGCGGAGCCACCCGTGCCGAGACTGTGAGCAACGGCCTGCAGGAGTTGCTGCGCATGGGGGCCAGCGGCGAGGACTGGGTGCTGGTGCATGATGCGGCGCGCTGTCTGGTCGCATCGGCGCAGGTCAATGCCTTGATCGATGCCTGCCTGCCGGATGCGGTGGGTGGGTTGCTGGCGCTGAAGCTGCCCGACACGCTCAAGCAGCAGGCCGCTGGTGCAGGCCCGGCGCGTGTGGCGCAGACGGTGGAGCGCAGCGACAAATGGCTGGCTCAGACGCCGCAGATGTTCCGTATCGCAGCCTTGCTGGCGGCGCTGCAGGCGGCGGGTGCTGCGGTAACCGACGAAGCCAGCGCCATGGAACTGGCCGGTCACTCACCCAGGCTGGTTTCGGGTGGTGCGCAGAACTTCAAGGTGACCTATCCCGACGACTTCGCGCTGGCCGAGGCCGTGCTGCTGCAGCGCAAGGCGCATGCCTAGACGGATTCGCCATCGACAGGGCTCGGCGGCTGGCAGCACCGTGTCCGAGCCGGGTTGGCATAGATAGTATTTAATTTGATAGCTGCTTGCGCTTTATGAGCAAGAGTTTGACAAGGATTTTTATGAATTTTCGTATTGGTGAAGGCTGGGATGTACATGCCCTGGTTCCTGGGCGCAAGCTGATTCTCGGCGGTGTCGAGGTGCCTCACAGCCTGGGCTTGCTCGGCCATTCGGATGCCGACGTGCTGCTGCATGCAATCACCGATGCCTTGTTCGGTGCAGCGGCCTTGGGCGATATCGGCCGCCATTTCTCGGATACCGACGCGCAGTTCAAGGGGGCGGACTCCGCCGTGCTACTGGCCGAAGCTGCCAGGCGCGTGCGCGCCAAGGGCTTCGAGATCGGCAATATCGACAGCACCATCGTGGCCCAGGCACCCAAGCTGGCACCCCATATCGAGAAGATGCGCGAGCGTATTGCCCAGGTGCTGGAGCTGGATGTTGAGCAGGTCAACGTCAAGGCCAAGACGGCCGAGAAGCTCGGGCCTGTGGGTCAGCTGCAGGCCATGGAGGCCCGTGCAGTGGCCTTGCTGGTAAGGGCTGCCTGACCCTGCTTGACGCCATGGCCGCGGCGAAAGCCGGTCATGAATCCCCGTAGAGGGCTTGCACCTCGGCCCCGGTCAGGGTCGGGGTGTCATTGGCCAGCGCGTAATAGTCGGGCTTTTCGTCGATATAGATCTGCTGTGCCAGTGTCAGCCCCCGGGCATCCTGAAACAGCCCGGCAGACAGAAAATGCTCGTTGCTGGCCAGCAGGCGATAGAAGAGGTGGGTGCCGCAGCTGCTGCAGAAGGCACGCTCGGCCCAAGGCGAGGATGCATAGCGCGTGACCGGGCCGCTGGTCTGCACTGCCGTGCCGCCATGCAGGGTGAAGGCGGGGCCTTCTCCCCAGCGCCGGCACATGCTGCAGTGGCAGACATGAACTTCGTGGGTGTCGGGTGTGGTGACGAGAACGGCTTCGCACAGGCATCGGGCTTGCATGGTGAACTCTCCAGCAAATGGTTGAAAAGGCGATGCCGATTGTGCATGGAGGCGGACCGATTCAGTCTTCCCCTGCCTCGTCGTCTTTCTTGTCGCGCGGCAGATTGCGCTTGACCTGGGGGCGCTGCAGACGCTGTTCGGGCGCCGCACCGGCTGTCACGCCCATGGCGCGCTGCAGCTGCAGATGGGCGACCAGGCCGCCCGTCGATGAGTTGGAAAGGGCAAACATGCCGCCCATACGCTGCACCGTCTTGTCCACAATGGACAGACCCAGGCCTGCGCCTGCGGCTGCCGTGCGCGCCGTGTCGCCGCGGAAGAAGGGCTGGGTCAGGTTGGCCAGTTGCTCGGCAGGCACTCCCTTGCCATGGTCGCGGATGCGGATGACCACCCATTTCTCGCTTTCCTTGGCAACCACGTCCACCTCGGTGGTGTCGGTGGACGGGGTCTTGCCGTAGCGGCGTGCGTTCTCGAAGAGATTGGAGATCACGCGTGCCAGCTCCACCTCGTCGGCCATGACATAGAGGTCCTCCGGCACGTTCATGGTGATCTGCAGTTCGCGGTGGTCCTGCACGGCATAGACGCAGGAGGCAACCACGGCATGCAGGTCCACGGGGCTGAGCATGACGCGATGATCAGGGCGGGCGTAGTCCAGGAACTTGTCGATGGTGGCGTCCAGCTGCACGATGTCGGCCACCATATGCTCGCGCGCCACATCGTCATAGACGCTCATCTCGGTCTCCAGGCGCAGCCGTGCCAGCGGCGTGCGCAGGTCGTGGGAGATGCCGGCCAGCATCACGGCGCGGTCCTGTTCCAGCTTGGCCAGCTTCTGCGCCATGCGGTTGAAGCCGATATTGACCTCGCGGATTTCGCTGGTCACGGCTTCCTCGTCAAGCTGGCTGGCGTCGAAGTCGCCCTCGCGCACGCGGTTGGCCGCATAAGACAACTGCTTGAGCGGCCGGTTGATCAGACGGGCAATGGCGGCCGCGCCGATGAGCGAGAGCAGGGCGGCCGTGATCAGCCAGATCAGCCAGGTCTGGCCGCTGGCGGGAGTGAAGCGCGACTGGTCCATCAGCATCCAGTTGCGGTCGCCATTGATGGTGAAGCCCACCCACAGGCCAGGCTCCCCGTTGACGCTGCGCGCCACCACGGTGCCGTAGCCCAGGCGGGTGGTCAGCTCCTCGGTCAGCTTCTGGCCCAGAGCGTTCTGTTCCAGCAGCTCGAATGAGTCGCCGGGCTCGCGGGGCAGAATGCGCACGCCTTCCTGGTCGGCCATGGTCTTGATCAGGGAGACGCGGTTGATCGCATCCGAATGCTCGAGTGCGGCGCGGCTCAGGTTGACCAGTGAGGCCACCTGTTTGGCCGTCTGCAGTGTGCGCGGCTCGAAATCCAGTGCCCGCAATGTCTGCAGCCAGGCCAGGATGCTGCCCACCAGCAGCAGTGCCAGCAGGCAGAAGGTGCGCCAGAACAGGTTCAGCCCCACAGGGGAGCGCGCTGTACTGCGCCGCTCGTACTCCAGGGGTACGGGGCTGGTGGCGTCGGGCGGCGGATGGTGGAAAGCGCTCATGAACAGCAATGCGGAAATAACTGGACCCGAGGGTACGCCCAATATGGGCAACACGGGTTACGGTTTGTCCAAAAAGTGTCTATCTACTGGTGGTTGTTGAAAGAGCTTGACTTATGGTCCTTATGGACCGGCACCCAAGCACAGCAAGCCGCGCAGCGGGCGGCTTGTTGCAATGCAGGCGGGCAGAATCAGTTCATGCCATCGGGTACGAACACATAGCCCACGCCCCAGACGGTCTGGATATAGCGTGGTGCAGCTGCGTCTTCCTCGATCAGTTTGCGCAGGCGCGAGACCTGCACGTCCAGGCTGCGGTCGAACGGCTCGAATTCGCGGCCACGGGCCAGCAGGGCCAGTTTTTCGCGCGACAGCGGCTGGCGCGGGTGGCGCACCAGGGCCTTGAGCATGGCGAATTCGCCGGTGGTCAGCGGCAGCTCTTCGCCATTCTTTTGCAGCACGCGGGTACCCAGGTCGAAGGTGAAGGGGCCAAAGGTCACCACCTCGTTGTCGCCCGAAGGCGCGCCCGGTGCTTCCTGAGGAGGGCGGCGGCGCAGCACGGCATGGATGCGGGCCAGCAACTCGCGCGGGTTGAAGGGCTTGCCCAGATAGTCGTCGGCGCCGACTTCCAGACCCACGATGCGGTCCACGTCCTCGCCCTTGGCGGTCAGCATGATGATGGGGGTGCGGTCGTTGGCCGAGCGCAGGCGGCGGCAGATGGACAGACCGTCTTCGCCGGGCATCATCAGATCAAGCACGATCAGATCGACAGTCTCGCGCAGCAGGATGCGGTTGAGCGCCTTGCCGTCCTCGGCAATCATGATCTCGAAGCCTTCCTGCGTCAGATAGCGGCGCAGCAGGTCGCGGATGCGTGCATCGTCATCCACCACGAGGATCTTGTCAGTACGGTTGTTCGTCGTTGCCATGATCGTCCTTATCGATTTATTTGTAACTGGCCCATTGTTATCGCTAGATCCAAAAAATCCAGCGAAACAAGCCCAAGTCTTGCCACTTGTTACGATTGTTGCGTTTGTAAATAGAACAATAAATGTTTCTTGAGGAACTTTTCACCAGTATTTTGCCCTATTGTTTCAATGGTTGTTCTGGTGGTGTGTCTAATGTCGGCTGTTCGTACATAAAGTCACACTCTGGGCTGACATGCTGCACAGCAGCGACTTTGCGCAATGGTGAAATGCATGTGTATCTGCATGGCCTGATTTACTTACAAGGTGAACCGCATGAATCAATTTTCCAAGTCTTCCTCTTCTTCTCGCGCAGCGGCTGCCGCCCTTGCGCTGGCTGCGGCCTGTGCCGGTGGCAATGTCTGGGCGCAGGCCGCAGCGCGTGACGCGCAAAGACCCACCAATGTGGTGCAGCTGTCGGCCCAGGGCACGGTGGAGGTCAAGCAGGACTGGATGACGGCGACGCTGTCGGCCAGCAAGGACGGCCGCGATGCCGCTTCGGTGCAGTCCCAGTTGCAGAAGATCGTGGAGTCCGCCATGACCACGCTGCGTAACGATGCGCAAAGTCGGCAGATGGAGTTGAGCACCGGCAATTTCTCCATCTCGCCGCGTTATGGCAACAACGGCAAGATCGAAGGCTGGCAGGGCCAGGCCGAGATCGTGCTGCAGGGGCGTGACTTCGTGCGCATCACCCAGGCGGCGGCCAAGGTGCAGGACATGACATTGGCCAGCATGAGTTTCGGCCTCTCTCGTGAGGCACGGGAAAAGGTGGAGGGCGAAGCCCAGGCCAAGGCGATCGAGAACTTCCGCCAGCGTGCTGCGGCCATCTCCAAGAGCTTCGGCTTTGCAGGCTACAGCCTGCGCGAGGTCAATGTGAGCAGCAGCGGCGGTGGCGGGCATCCCATGCCGCGCCCGCGCATGATGAGCATGGCCAAGGCCAGCTATGCGGATGCCGCGCCCGTGCCGGTGGAGGCGGACCGCGCCGAGGTGACGGTCACCGTCGGCGGCTCGATTCAGATGCAGTGATCGAATCTGCGTCAGGTTCATATGAAAAAAGGAGCAGCTTGCGCTGCTCCTTTTTGATTTTCATCATGATTTGATGCTGAATATGGCTTCTGGCATGCGCTAGATGCTATCTAATTGATAGACGCTTTTGCGCAAGCCCGGCGGTGGCTACTGTGCAGCCCAGCCGCCGTCCATATTCCATGCCACGCCGCGCACATTGTTGGCCGCGGCCGAGCAGAAGAAGACGGCCAGCTCGCCGAGCTCGTCGGGCGTGGTGAACTGCATGGAGGGCTCTTTTTCGCCCAGCAGCTGTCTTGTGGCGTCCTCGTTGCTGATGTGCTGGGCGGCAGCCTTGGCATCCACCTGTTTTTGCACCAGTGGCGTCAGCACCCAGCCGGGGCAGATGGCGTTGCAGGTCACGCCGGTGGTGGCGTTTTCCAGCGCCGTCACCTTGGTCAGGCCGACGATGCCGTGCTTGGCGGCGACATAGGCCGATTTTTCGGCCGAGCCGACCAGGCCGTGCACCGAAGCCACGTTGATGATGCGGCCCCAGTTGGCCTGCTGCATGGCGGGCAGGGCCAGACGCGTGGTGTGAAAGGCGCTGCTGAGATTGATGGCGAGGATGGCATCCCACTTCTCCACGGGGAAGTCCTGCACCTTGGCCACATGCTGAATGCCGGCGTTGTTGACCAGGATGTCGACGCGGCCGAACTCGGCGGCGGCGTACTTCATCATGGCCTCGATGTCGGCGGCCTTGCTCATGTCCGCACCGTGGTAGCCGACCTTGATGTTGGCCGACTTGCCGGCATCCAGTACCTGGGCGCGTGGTGCTTCGACATCGCCAAAGCCGTTGAGCACGATATTGGCGCCCTGGCGTGCGAGAGCGATTGCGATACCTAGGCCGATTCCGCTGGTCGATCCCGTCACGAGAGCGGTTTTGCCTTTCAACATGGACATACAAGGTCTCCGAATGAATTACGATGCGACACAGCCATTATCGGCCCCGGTCCTGAAAACACGTTCTCCATGAATCAACCTACGCTGAATTACGTATCGTGTCCCGGAGCCTCTGCAATGGCTCCCACCTGGGCCAGCGCTCAGCGCCGGGAGCAGCTTGGGGCTCAACCCGAGGGCACCCACCGCATGGCGTACTGGGAGTGGAACCGTACCGGCAATCCAAGACATCCTCATGTCATCGTCTGCGTGCATGGCCTTTCGCGCCAGGGGCGGGACTTTGATGTGCTGGCCGCCGAGCTCAGCCGCTTTGCCCGCGTGATCTGCCCCGATGTGGTGGGACGCGGCGAAAGCGACTGGCTGGCCGACCCCATGGGTTATCAGCTGCCGCTGTACGCGGCCGATATGTTGGCGTTGCTGGCCCAGCTGCATGCTCAGGCGCCGATTGAAACCCTGGACTGGGTCGGCACCAGCATGGGCGGCCTGATCGGCATGGGCATCGTGGGCCAGCCCGGTCTGCCGCTGCCGGTGCCGGTGCGACGGCTGGTGCTCAACGACGTCGGCCCGACCATTGAGTGGGAGTCGCTGGAGCGCATCGGTTCCTATGTCGGCAAAAGCTTGCAGTTTCCCAACTTCGAGAGCGCTGCCGCCGCCATGCGCTTGATTTCCGAAGGATTCGGCCCACATAGCGATGAGCAGTGGAGCCGGCTCTCGCAGGCCATGATCAAGCCAGATCCCCAAGGGGGCGTGGTGCTGCATTACGACCCCCGTATTGCAGTGCCCATGGCCCAGATGACGCGCGAGACCGCCCAGGCTGGTGAGGCCTTGCTCTGGCAGCTTTACGACCAGATCACGGCACAGGTCTTGCTTATCAGAGGGGCCGAGTCCGATCTGCTTTCTGGCCGTACTGCCCAAGCCATGTCCGAGCGTGGCCCCAGAGTGCATTGCACGGAACTGGAAGGCGTGGGACATGCTCCAACGCTGATAGTGCCGGGGCAAGTGGCGTTGATACAAAAGTTTTTACAAGGGGATAAGGGTCTGCCTGCGAGCATCAGTCTTGCGCAGCAGGCCCAAGAGGAAGCTGCATGAAGACCAGCGATACCGTAACCACCGTCTCTGACGCCGCACCCAAGCTCACGGAGCCAACGCCGCATCTGATTACCGCCACTTCCGAGGTTTTGCCCGATCAAGTCAATGCGCTGGCGCGCGCCCGCGCCTTTGCCGAACCGCTGATTGCCGGCGAAGTTATGGAGACCGGTGAAAACACCCTGATCCACGCCGACGCCGTTGCCGCCATCCTCAAGAAAATCGGTGGCTCGGAAACCATGCAGGCGGCCATTTATCTGGTGCACGCCAGCGTGCACCTGAACAAGCCGCAGGAAGTGATTGCCAAGGCGTTTGGCGATAATTTTGCGACCCTGGCGGTCGAAACCATCAAGCTCATCCGCGTGCAACAGCAGGCGCGAGACGCCGAGTTGAGCAGCCAGCATGTCGATGGCGTGGCCACGCAGACCGAGAACGTGCGCAAGATGCTGCTGGGCTTCTCGCGCGATCTGCGCGTGGTGCTGCTGCGCCTGGCGTCGCGCCTGCAGACGCTGCGCTACTACGCGGCCGAGAAGAGTCCGGTCTCGCCCAGCATCGCGCGCGAAGCGCTGTATGTCTTTGCGCCGCTGGCCAACCGTCTGGGCATCTGGCAGATCAAATGGGAGCTCGAAGATCTGGCCTTCCGATTTCTGGAGCCCGATACCTACCGCCAGATAGCGCGTCTGCTCGACGAGAAGCGCGTCGAGCGCGAAGCCTATATGGAGCAGATGCGTGCGCGCCTCGAGGCCGACTTGCGCGCCCACAGCATCAGCGCCTCGGTGCAGGGGCGCCCCAAGCATATCTATAGCATCGTCAAGAAGATGCGCGGCAAGTCGCTGAGCTTCGACCAGCTGTTCGATATCCGTGCCATGCGCGTTATCGTGCCTACGGTCAAGGACTGCTATGCAGCCCTGTCCTGGGTGCATGAGCAGTTCACGCCGCTGGAAAAGGAGTTTGACGACTACATCGCCAAACCCAAGCCCAATGGCTATCAGTCGCTGCACACGGTGGTGCGCGATGAAACCGGCCGCACCATAGAGATCCAGATCCGTACCCAGGCCATGCACGACCATGCCGAACATGGCGTGGCTGCGCACTGGGCCTACAAGGAAGCCGGCACCAAGGGCTATGCGGGCGTGTCGGCGTCCAGCGAATATGACGCCAAGATTGCCGTGCTGCGCCAGTTGCTGGCCTGGGGCAGCGATCTGACGGGCTCGGCCCAGCGTGGCCTGTTCGAAGATCGCATCTATGTGCTGACTCCCGATGCGGCCGTGATCGAGCTGCCGCAAGGAGCCACGCCGGTGGACTTTGCCTACTCGGTGCACACCAGCCTTGGTCATCGCTGCCGCGGCGCGCGTGTGGACGGAGCCATGGTGCCGCTGAACACCGCTCTGGAAAGCGGTCAGACCGTGGAGATCAACACCGCCAAGGAAGACCGGCCCTCGCGCGACTGGCTCAATGCCGACCTGGGATATCTGGTCAGCAACCGGGCCAAGGCCAAGGTGCGCGCCTGGTTCAATGCCCAGGCCACGCACGAAACCGTGTCGCGCGGCCGGGAGGCGGTTGAGAAACTGCTGCAGCGCGAGGGCAAGACGGCGATCAAGCTCGAAGAGCTGGCGGCGCAACTGGGCTTCAAGTCTGCCGATGCACTCTTTGAAGTGGTGGGCAAGGACGAGTATTCGCTGCGCAATATCGAAGTAGTGCTGCGTCCCAGTGAAGAAACGCCAGAGGAAGACGCATTCACGCCGGTGCGCAAGGCGCGCGGCCATGACTCTTCGCGAGGCGGGGTGCTGGTGGTGGGCGTCGATTCGCTCATGACGCAGCTGGCCAAATGCTGCAAGCCAGCTCCTCCGGACGAGATCGGCGGCTTTGTGACCCGCGGCAAAGGCGTGAGCGTGCACCGCTGCGATTGCTCGAATTTCCGCGAGATGATGGCCAAGAGCCCCGAGCGGGTCATCGAGGTTGACTGGGGCACCCCCAAGAATGTGGACAAGGGCGGGCCGGTTTATCCCGTGGACGTCGCAGTCGAGGCAGCCGACCGTCAAGGCCTGCTGCGCGACATCTCGGACGTGTTTGCACGCGAGAAGACCAATGTCATCGGCGTACAGACCCAGTCCGTCAAGGGGACGGCGTGGATGACTTTCACCGTGGAAGTGGCCGACTCGGGCCGCCTCAACAAGGTGCTCGGCATCGTGGCCAGTGTCTCCGGCGTTCGCTCGGCCAGAAGGCGCTGATGTAAGTCCCAATTGCAGCTGGCTGCGCTCGATGACAAGAAAATGTTAGCTCTCAAAAAATGAGTGAAAAACCCGTGCTACAATTGCTTCATCGAACAGAACAACAGGCGCGTAGCTCAGCTGGTTAGAGCACCACCTTGACATGGTGGGGGTCGTTGGTTCGAGTCCAATCGCGCCTACCAAATGTGCAGATAAAACCAGAGTCTGCAGCAAAAAATGCCCGCTGAAAAGCGGGCATTTTTGTTTCCGGGATTCGGCTGGGTACGGAGCAGGTGCGCAATGCCTCCGGACATCGGCCTCGAACGTCAACATCCCGAACGGCATCCAAGACACAGGGCCGTCTGTCGCATCCCGTTTATTGAAGCGCGCGGTGGAGCAGTGAAGCAGGCCTTGCCTGGGCTGTTGCGCGGCGCTGGCTTTTGGTGAAAGACATTGCCGTCATGCAGCTGCTCCTGACTGCAAAGCAGGCGGGTCAGGGTAAAGCCAGCTTATCCCGACAAGTGCCTTCGAATATGATTTTTGAATGCGCTACGAGCTGACCGATCTCCGCCTGTTTCTTGAAATTGCCCAGGCAGGCAGCCTGACCGCGGGGGCATCGGCGGTGTTCATCACCCCGTCTGCTGCAAGTTACCGGCTCAAGAATCTGGAGCAGGCAATGGGCACGATTCTGTTCGAGCGCACTCCCAGGGGAATGGAGCTGTCACCTGCCGGCGACGCTGTGCTGACGCATGTGCGAGAGATCTTTGAAGGTATAGAGCGCATGCAGGGCGATGTGAGCCGCTTTATCTCCGGTATCAAGGGACATGTGCGCCTGGTGGCCAACAGCAGCTCTCTCAACGGCTTTATCACCCATACCCTGGGACGCTTTCTTGTGGCCTACCCAGGTATCGATGCCGAAGTGGACGAACGTCAGAGCGAGACGATTCCATCGGCGGTGCTGGCGCGCGAGGCCGACATCGGTATTTTCGCGGGTGAAACGGATGTCGAGGGCTTGAACATCTATCCGTACGCGGTGGACCGCCTGGTGATAGTCACGCCGAGAGATCATCTGCTCGCGTCGCAGCACAGCATTCGTCTGGCTGCAGCCTTGGACTTCGATTTTGTCTGCACGAGCAGAGCCAGCAGCAACTACCTGTTCTTGCGGGACACGGCCACCAAATACGGGCGGTCGGTGAGAGCCAGATTGCATACCCATGGTTTTGAGTCAGTGCTGTCTCTGGTGGCTTCCGGAGTGGGTGTGGCCATGGTTCCGACCAGCGTGCTGGCGAATCGGCAGCAGGCCAAGCTTCTGGCCGTCATCGAGCTGGACGAACCCTGGGCTTTGCGCAGGCTGAATCTGGCGATTCGCAAAGATGCTCGTTTTCCCAACTTCATCACCGCCTGCATGAATTTCCTTCTGGAAGATCCCCTGGTCGCCGCGACACGAGTGCAGTTGCCGATCCCTGCCATGGAATAGTCGCCTTCACGGCTCTGGGGGCGTGAACAATCCATTTGCCCCGAGTCTCCTATCAAATTCTCAAACAGGGCGTTCGAATCTTTCTGATTGAGCTGTCAGGTAGCGATTCATACACTGAATCAGCGCTGAAAAGCGTTGCTAACTACAGATTGGAAGGAGACACGGATGGCGATTTCACCCCTGGGCAAGGGCTGCCCAATTGCTTATGCCCTGGTGTTGGGATGGGCGGCTGTTTCGGCTTCGACAGGTGTTGCATTGGCGCAATCTCGCACCTATCCGAGCAAGCCTGTCACGATCGTCGTTGCATTTCCTCCGGGTGGAATGACAGATATCGTCAGCCGTGCGTTGGCCAAAGAACTGTCGGAGAACCTCAAACAGCCTTTTGTGATCGAGAACCGCGCTGGCGTGGCTGGTCAAGTGGGAACCGAATATGTCGCCAAGCAAGCGCCAGACGGCTACACCTTGCTGGTGGGCGCTACGGGCTATGTGATTGCTCCAGCCATGAAAAAGGTGGGATATGACCCCCTCAAGAGTCTGGAGCCGGTGGCCGTCCTGGCCAGGTCGCCCAATCTGATCGTGGTGAATCCGAAGGTTCCGGCCAAGACACTTCCCGAGTTTCTGGACTGGGCCAAGACGCAGGGCTCGATTCCCTATGGAACGGCAGGCGCGGCAGGCTCCACGCATCTGGGCGGAGAGTGGCTGGGCAAGGTCACCGGATATCCATTCGTGCATGTCCCCTACAAAGGGGCTGCGCCTGCGACCAATGACGCCGTCGCAGGGCAGATTCCCATGGCCGTCCAGGACTCGATGAGCGTTTCAGCGTTCATCACATCCGGGCGTCTGCGTCCCATCGCCAATATGGCGTCCGAACGCAGCAAGCTGTTCCCTGAGTTGCCGACGATGCAGGAGAGTGGGTTCAAGGGCTTTGATGTGTACACATGGCTGGGCTTGTATGCCCCGGCCGGAACGCCTGCTTCCGTCGTGACGATGCTGAACAAGGAGATCGGCACCATCATGAATTCTCCTGAAATGGTCGAGCGTCTGCGTTTGCAGTACAGCGAACCTCTGGGCGTGATGGATGTCGCCCGAACCCGCAGGTTCGTCGAAGCCGAGGTGAACAAGTGGAAGCGTGTGGTGCAGGAAACCGGTGTGAAGTCCGATGACTGAGGTCGATGCAAGCAAGATGGGCGGGCGTCAGTCTGCTTCGGTGGCTGCCTGCGACAAGCGGTATTTCGATGCCTTGGCCGATGGCCGCTTCGAGGTTCCTCAATGTCGCGAATGTGGACGGTTCCACTTCTTTCCCCGCGTTTGCTGTCCCCACTGCGGCTCGCAGGCCATCGACTGGGTGAGGGCTTCGGGAAGGGCAGTCGTGTATTCGGTGACGATTGTCCGCGCGCGCGAAGGAGCGGATTACACCGTGGTGCTGGTGACTCTCGAAGAAGGTCCCAGGCTCATGAGCCGTGTGGTCGACATCCCCGTCGATGAGGTGCGTATCGGTATGCCTGTTCGGGCCCGCATCGACATGGTGGAAGAAAGCCCTTTGCTGGTATTCGTCGCGGCACCGGGAGGGCAGGAATGAATACAGCATCTCCTAGAGGCTCCATCGCCATCCTCGGTACCGGCCTGGCCGGCATGGGGCATGCGGGTGGTGCCACGGAGCAGGAAATCATCGCACAGGCATCCTGCATGGCGATCGAGCGCAGCGGCCTGCGCAAATCCGATATCGACGGCATCATCACTTCCAGTCTCACCTCGCCCTGGTGGGTGATGCGCATGGCGGAGTACATGGGCATTCGTCCTCGGTTTTCCGACAGCACCATGTTTGGTGGCTCGGCCTTTATCGCAGACCTGAAGATCGCACAAATGGCGATCGATGCGGGGGAGTGCGAGAACGTGCTGATCTGCTACGGAAGCACGCCCCGCAGCGCGCCCAGTAGCTCTCGCGTCAATCAGATGCGCGCCGAGCTGGACCCCCAGCCCTACGAGCATCCCTACAAGGCCTTCAATCCGGTGTCCAGCTACTCGCTGGCGGCGGCTCGCCATATGTATGAGTACGGCACGACACGCAAGCAACTGGCAGCAGTGGCTGTGGCTGCGCGCAAATGGGCACAACTCAATCCGGATGCGTTTTCCAGGAAAACCTTGACGGTCGATGAGGTGATCAACTCCAGGATGATCTCGGACCCGTTGACCGTGCTCGATTGTTGCCTGGTTACGGACGGTGCGGGCGCGATCGTTGTCAGCTCCTCCCAGCGAGCCAGGAGTCTGCATGACAAGCCCATCTATGTACTGGGGAGCGGCTATGCCCACTGGCATCGTCAGATCTCGTGCATGGAAGACCTGACTGCGACACCTGCAGTGGAGTCGGGTCGCAAGGCGTTTGCCCAAGCCGGGCTTGCACCGGCCGACGTGGATGTGGTGCAGCTATACGACGCCTTCACCATCAACCCCATTCTGTTTCTCGAAGACCTGGGCTTTTGCAGCAAGGGCGAGGGCGGAGCTTTCATCGAGGGAGGGCGGATCGAGCCGGGCGGTGCCTTTCCCATGAACACCAATGGCGGAGGTCTGTCGTGCGTGCATCCGGGCATGTACAGCATTTTCCTGGTCATCGAGGCCGTGACGCAACTGCGTGCAGAAGCAGATCTGCGTCAGGTGCAGGGTGCAGAAATTGCGCTGGTGCATGGCAACGGAGGCGTGCTCTCCAGTCAGGCCACAGCCATCCTGTCGTCGGTGCTGTAGAAGGGAGAAGAAAATGATCAACAAGATTCTCGATTCGGCTGCAGAGGCGGTGGCCGACATCGCAGACGGATCCTGCATTCTGGTCAGCGGGTTTGGACTGGCCGGCCAGCCCGGTGAGCTGCTGGATGCTCTTTATGCACAGGGCGCGAGTGAGCTGACGGTGGTCTGCAACAACAGCGGCAGCCGGGATATCGGTCCTGCTCGGCTGATTCGCGCCGGCAGAGTACGCAAGCTGCTTGCCTCCTATCCACGTGGTGCCGAATCAGATGCCTTCGAGAGCGCTTATGCCCAGGGGCGCATCGAGTATGAATGCATCCCCCAGGGGACGCTGGCTGAGCGTCTGCGCGCCGCAGGTGCCGGATTGGGCGGATTTCTGACACCCACAGGATACGGAACAGAGCTGGCTGCGGGCAAGGAGACGCGTGTCATCGACGGCGTCGGCTATGTTTTCGAGCAACCTTTGCATGGCGACTATGCGTTGGTGCAGGCGCATGTGGCCGACCGTTGGGGCAATCTGCTTTATCGCAAGGCGGCTCGCAATTTCGGTCCGATCATGTGCATGGCGGCGAAGGTTTCGATTGTGCAGGTAGCAGAGGTTGCGACGCTTGGAGAGCTGAATCCAGAGAGCATTGTCACTCCCGGAATTTTCGTGCAGCGCGTGGTCGTGAATGCCGCCGCTGCTCAGGAGCGGCGCGCATGAAGCAAGGAATGACACGCCGGCAGATGGCACAGCGTGTGGCCAGGGATATTCCTGCTGGTGCCTACGTCAATCTTGGAATTGGTCTGCCTGTCACCGTACTCGATCACTTCAAGCCGGAAGACGAAATCGTGGTGCACAGCGAGAACGGCATTCTTGGCATGCGTGCGCTGCTCGAAGGCGAGGCGGCAGATCCGGACATGTCTAACGCCGCCAAACTGCCTGTGAATATTCGCGCTGGTGGCAGCTTTTTCCATCATGCAGATTCCTTTGCCATGATGCGTGGCGGGCATCTGGACTTCTGCATTCTGGGTGGCTACGAGGTCTCGGAACACGGTGATCTCGCCAACTGGTCTTTGGGGCAGAAGAACGTGGCGACCGCAGTGGGCGGTGCAATGGATCTGGCGGTGGGGGCCAAGGCCGTCTACGTGCTCATGGAGCATGTCACGCGAGAGGGCAGGCCGCGCATTGTGAGCCAATGCAGCTTGCCCCTGACGGGGCGGCGTGTCGTCAAGCGTGTCTACACCGATCTGGCTGTCATCGATGTTCGGCCCCAGGGACTTGTTGTCATCGACATGCTGGAGGGGGTGGACGAACAGACCCTCGAAGCATGCACAGGGGCCGATTTGCGGTTCGAGCTGAAAAGGGCGCTGCCATGATCGACTCCTCCGACAGCTTCGCACCGCTGAACCAATACCCGTCCGCGATCCGTCCGCTCGTGCAGCACTGAAACAAGATCCATGAACGACTACAAGCAAGCAGCTCAACTTTCCGAAACCGTGCGCTATGAGGAGCACCAGGACGTTGCGCTCATTGTCATCGACAATCCACCTGTCAACGGGCTGGGCGACACGGTACGACGCGGTATTGCCCAAGGCATTGCCCGTGCACAAGCCAGTACCGCCGTGAGAGCCGTGGTGCTGCGTGGGCAGGGCAAGGTCTTCTGCGGCGGCGCGGACATACGCCAGTTCAATACCCCGGCTGCGACGGCGAGCCCCATGTTGCGCCAAGTCAACCGATCCATAGAGCGGTGCACCAAGCCCGTGGTAGCCTGCATTCACGGTGTAGCGCTGGGCGGCGGGCTGGAGCTGGCGCTGGCCTGTCACTACCGTGTCGCGGATTCATCCGCAAGAATGGGGCTGCCTGAGGTGAATCTGGGGCTGGTTCCCGGTGGTGGAGGGACGCAACGGCTTCCTCGGTTGATCGGGGCGGCGGATGCCGTGCGGCTGATCACTTCGGGCAAGCATGTCGAAGCCAAGGAGGCTCTGGAGCTTGGTCTGGTAGATGCAATTTTCGAGGACGATCTGGAGCAGGCCAGCATGATGTTTGCGCTGAGCATGGCGGGCAGTCATCCGGCGCTGCCGGTGCTGGCCGACATCCAGGCGCCCCCGCCCAAGGGCGAGCTGCCAGACTTCGACCGTCTTCGCACAGGTATCAATCCCAAGGCCCGTAACGCGATTGCGCAGCGTGCTGCCATCCAGTGCGTGAGAAGCGCCATGGACTTGCCTTTCGAGCAGGGCCTGGACAAGGAGCGTGAGCTGTTTGAGGAACTGGTTGTCGGAGCGCCTTCCAAGTCCTTGCGTCACATATTCTTTGCCGAGAAGGAAGCGGCCAAATTTGTTGGCAGGGACTGCGATGTGGCGGAGAGGCAGATTTGTCGTGTCGGTATTCTGGGCGCGGGCACCATGGGCGGCGGCATTGCCATGGCGTTTGCGAATGCAGGCATTCCAGTCGTCCTGTGCGAGCGAGAGCAGGCGGCGCTGGACCGCGGTATGGCGATGATCGAGCGCAACTATCAAATTTCCGTATCGCGTGGAGGGCTCACTGCCGAAGCGGTCAAGGAAAGGATGCAGCATATTCAGCAGACATTGGACCTGTCGGCGTTCGCAGAGGTCGATCTGGTCATAGAAGCCGTTTTCGAAGACATGGCGATCAAGCGCGATGTGTTTGTGCAGCTCGACAGGATCTGCAGAAAGGGGACGATTCTTGCCACCAATACGTCGCGGCTGAACATCAATGAGATCGCTGCTGTCACCCAGCGTCCCGAAGATGTCATCGGCCTGCATTTCTTCAGTCCGGCCAATGTGATGAAGTTGCTGGAAGTGGTGCGTGGAGAACGCACCTGCGACGCCGTCATCGCGAGCTGCATGCAGATGGCCGTGGCCATCGGCAAGATCCCCGTGCTGGTCGGCGTTTGCGAAGGCTTTGTGGGAAACCGCATGCTGACAGGGTACTGGCGAGAAGCGGGCTTTCTGCTTGAAGAGGGCGCCACGGTGCAGCAGATCGATGCCGCCATGCAGGCATTCGGCTTCGCGATGGGACCGCTTGCCATGGCCGATCTCGCGGGACTGGACATCAACTGGGCGACACGCAAGCGTCTTGCATCCACGAGGGCATCTCATCTGCGTTATTCCAGGGTTGCTGACAGTATCTGCGAGCAGGGTCGCTTCGGTCAGAAGACCGGTGCCGGCTACTACCGTTACGAAGCCGGCAATCGCACACCAGTTCCTGATCCCTTCGTCGAGGCGCTCATTGCGGAATGCGCACGCGTGGCCGGCATCGAGAGGCGTCGGGTCCGCGATGAGGAAATCGTCGAACGCTGTGTGCTTGCGCTGGTCAACGAAGGTGCGCGCATCGTCGACGAAGGAATCGCTCAACGCGCCTCCGATGTGGATGTGGTGTATGTCAATGGCTATGGCTTTCCTGCATGGCGGGGTGGGCCGATGTTCCATGCGCAGAGCCTGGGGTGGACGCAGGTTCTCGCAAAGATTCGGGATCTGCATGCCCGGCATGGCGAGCACTGGATTGTGGCGCCATGGATTGAACAACAAGCCCTGAACGACATATTGGCCCAGCCATGAGCACCTCCGCTTTCGTACTTCCGCAGGGATTTGAGGAGCATGTGTCACCCAGCAGCTTCGTGCTTGCGCAAGGCCCCATGTACAAGAGGCAGCGAGAAGACGGATCGCGCATCCTAGGCGTGAGGGTGCGCGAGCAGCACCTCAATCTGCACGGCATCGCACATGGTGGCTTTGTGGCGACGGTGGTCGACAACGCCATTGGCTATAACGTGGCGACGGCACTTTCCGGCTCGATAGTGACGGCTCAAATGAACATCGACTACCTGTCTTGTGCACGCCTGGGAGACTGGATCGAGGCCGAGGTACTGATCACCCGCAGGGGCCGGCGTATGTGCTTTGCCGAGTGCACTTTGCGCAATGGCAACGCGTTGATGGCGCGAGCCAGCTGCATTCTCGTGCCCATCTCCTGAGGCGCTGGGGCCACGCCCATTTCAGGCATGTCGTCAGTCCGGAAGAGCGTCCTAATTCCGCGAACTCCGAATGCAAAAATGGCCAATTGACCCTGGGCAAGCCCGCTCCAAGAATACAGAAAAATTTTGGAGATGTGATGCTTGCAAATGCACTCGATGGAGTCCGTGTCGTGGACTTGTCAAGAATTCTGGCTGGGCCATGGTGCACCCAGAATCTGGCTGATCTTGGCGCGAATGTCCTCAAGATCGAACGCCCTGAGACAGGGGACGATACCCGCAGCTGGGGGCCTCCTTTCGTGAGCACTCAAAGCGGTGAACAAGTGGCCGCATACTTCCTCTCATGCAATCGCGGCAAGCAATCCGTCACGCTGGATTTTTCGCGAGAGCCTGAGAAAGCCTGGCTGCTGCGCCAGATCCAGGATGCCGACGTAGTGGTCGAAAACTACAAGGTCGGAACGCTGGCTCGCTATGGTCTTGACTACGACAGTTTAGTGCGTATCAACCCGGGACTGGTCTACCTGTCAGTCACGGGGTTTGGACAGACCGGCCCGTTTGCGCAAAAGCCCGGATATGACTACATCTTCCAGGGCATGGGTGGTTTGATGAGCTACACAGGCATTGCCGATGGTGAAGCGGGGGCAGGCCCCTTGCGCACCGGCGTGGCCGTGGTGGATCTGATGACGGGAATGTATGCCACCAGCGCGGTGCTCGCGGCCTTGGTGCAGCGTGGACGCTCCGGGCTGGGTCAGCACCTTGATATCGCACTGCTGGATGTAGCGGTGGCGATGAATGCCAATCAGGGAGCCAACTTTCTGGTTTCCGGTGAGACGCCGGCGCGCATCGGCAATATGCACCCCAATCTCGCGCCCTATGAAGTCTTTGAATGCAGCGATGGCCACATCATCTTGGCAATAGGCAACGACACTCAGTTTTCGGCCTTTTGCAAGCTCATTAAGAGTGAATGGCATTTACAGCCCGAATTTGCGACAAATGCGGACCGGCTGATGAATCTGGCGCAACTCAGGCCTCTGCTGCGTGCGGTACTGAAGTGCTGGCAAGCCTCCGCCCTGGGGCGCGCGCTTGACGCCAGCGGCATCTCCTGGGGGAACATCAACAGCCTCGAGCAGGTGTTTCAGCACCCTCAGGTGATTCATCGCCAGATGCTCCAGACCGTCGAGCACCCCGAACTGGGCTCGCTTCAGCTCGTGCGCAACCCCATGCTCCCACCGAGCGCCGGCAAAGCAGTATCTCCGCCGCCCACCTTGGGACTGCCCGTCATCACAGCGGCCACTGCTTCCTTTTCAGCCTGAATTCCGGCCGACAACTGATGCCGATACTGACCAAAGCATCTGATCTTGCATTTGTACAACAGGAGACGTGAATGAAGCCTTTGAAGTCCCTGCTCGCCCTGGCCCTGGGTCTTGGCGCCATGTCCATGGCTCAGGCTGCCGGCGCCACTTCCTATCCGGATCGCACCATACGGCTGCTCGTCCCCTACGCCGTGGGCGGCGCGACCGATGTCATCGGGCGCGTGATGGCGCGCTATCTTGGTGAGGCGCTCGGACAATCCATCGTCGTGGAAAACAAGCCTGGAGCCGGGGGAAGCACGGGGTCGCAGTACGCTTCCAAGCAGCCTGCCGACGGCTACACATTGGTCATGATGGTGGAGAGCTCACATGCAGTGAATCCCAATGTCTATGCCAAGCCTGCCTACGATGCGGTGAAAGACTTCACGCCTATCACCAATATTGCCAATGTGCCAGGCGTGATGGTGGTAAATGTTTCGTCGCCGTACAAGACGGCTCAGGATGTGATCGATGAAGCCAGAAAGGCGCCCGCCAGCCTGAACTATGGCTCGTCGGGCAATGGCGGGCTGAGTCATCTGAGCGGCGCCTTGTTCGGCCATACCACCAGGACCCAGATCACCCATGTTCCCTACAAGGGCCTGGGCCCCGCACTCAACGATCTGATCGCCGGCCAGATTGACGTGGTATTTGACAACATGCCCTCATCGGGTGGCCTGATCGCAGGCAATCAGCTGCGCGCCCTGGCGGTCTCCAGTCCCAAGCGTCTGGCCAATCTGCCCAACGTACCTACCTATGCTGAAGTTGGACTGCAGCCCATGAACGATATGTCCTGGTACGGGCTGGGTGCACCTGCCGGGCTGGATGCAGCGGTGTTGAACAAGCTGAGCGTTGCTGCCAGGACCGCGTTACAGAATCCTGAACTGATCAAGACGATAGAACAGCAAGGCGCGGTGGTCGATTACCAATCGCCACAGCAGTTTCGCGACACGGTAGAACGGGCCAACAAGGCATGGGCCAAGCTCATCAAGGACATCGGCTTCAAGAAACTCTGACAGGACAACCATGTATTCGCAAGTCACCTATCTCACCTCGACCACCGCAGTGCTGTCCATCACGGACGCCGGCGTTCTCAACGTGTTGAGCACTCCCGTCATCCAGGGCCTGATCCAGAGGCTCAGCGAACTGGCGGAAAACAAAGAGCTGCATTGTCTTGTGCTGAGAGGCTCGGGCTCGCGGGCTTTCGTCGCGGGAGCCGACATCAAGGAGCTGGCTAGCCTGAATGCCGGTACCGGGCGCGCCTTCATCAGCGGTCTGCGCGATCTCTGCAATGCCGTACGGCACTTCCCGGTGCCCGTCATCGTACGCCTGGAGGGACATACTCTTGGTGGAGGCTTGGAGCTGGCGATGGCTGGCGATTTGCGAATCGCCGCCGATAACGCCGTTGTTGGCATGCCCGAGGTGAAGGTTGGAATCCCATCGGTGATCCATGCCGCTATGTTGCCGGCCCAGATCGGCACAACGCGCGCTGCCTGGCTATTGCTGACCGGAGAGAACATTCCGGCGGCTCAAGCGCGGGAGTGGGGCCTGATCAACGAATGCGTCCCTCAGGAGAAGCTGGATGAGCGCATTCTGGAGGTGGCCGCCGGACTGTCGGAAATCGGCCCGATGGTACTCAGGCAGCAAAAGAAACTGCTGCGCCGCTGGGAGCGCATGGCACTGGATGCAGCGGTTGATGACAGCATTGCCGAGTTCGGCGCGGCTTTCCAGACCGGCGAGCCACAGCAGCATATGAATGCTTTCTTGCGAAGAAAGGCCGAAAAGCAGGAATCCCGTTAGGTCTTCGCCATTCAGCTGCTGAGTCATGCCTGACTCGCAAAGGCTGAAGCCTGCCGGCAGCGGCCTGTTGGCTGAAATATTGGCTGAATCTCAGCGGCACAAGCCTGTGCCCGACTCTGCGGCAGTGGCTTCAGATCAGGCACTGTGGCTGCAGGCCGCTCGGGCTGAATCTGGCACTGCTACCAGGTATGCGCATAGCTGATTCGAACGACGGTGCCAGCTACCGGAAGGCGGCTGGTGTTGTTGTTGCTTCGAAGCAGCTGGCTGTACAGCGGGAAGTAGTTGCGGTTGAACAAATTCTCCACGCCCAGTGAGACGCGGTTCTTCGGGTCGATTTTCCACTGGCTGATCAAATCTACTGTGGTGTAGCCCTTGGTGTCGTAGCGGCCGAAGCTTGTCTTGCCGTCCAGGCGATAGTCTCTGGAGGCATAGGAGGTGGCCTGGACTCGATGGCTCCAACTGGCACTGGGGCGATATTCCACGTATGCGGTCAGTTTGAGGGGCGGAATGCGGTAGCCCGTCATGCTTTGATAGGAGCTTGCACCCTGTGGGAGCTCGCGCCCTTTCATCCAGGTGAGACTGCCGCCGCTGGTCCAGCGGTCATCGTCGCTGAAATAGTCCAGGCTGGCTTCGAGTCCATGGATTTTTTCCTTGGTTCGCAGGAGTGTGAGGCCGTTGTTGAAGCTTTGCACGGCACCGAGGTCGGACTGCGATTGAAAGGCTCCCAGGTTGGCGATGACATTCGAGAACTTCCCGCGCCAGCCAATCTCTACGGTGTCGGTTTTGACGGCCTGCAGATTGGAGTTGCCGATGTTGAAGCCTGCCGTGGCATTGCGCACCACGACCCCGATGTCCGGCAGCTCGAAACCCTGGCTGTATGAGGCATAGAGTTCATGTTCCTTGGCCGGTGTGAAAACCGTGCCCAGGTTATAGGTCCACGAGCCATATTTCACGGTACCGCCTGCCACGGTTTGGGGGCTCGGCAGCTTTGATTGCGACAAAGGGCTGAAGTCGCTGAAGCTGGCTTGGGCGCGGTCGTAGCGGGCACCGCCTTCCACGGACCACTTGTCGCTGAATTTGTGCTGCAGCTGGGCAAAGGTGCCAATGCTGCGCGTGGTGACCGGCGGCATATAGATCAGGCGGCCGATCTTGTTGAACACCAGTCCTTTGCTGGCGTCATAGGCTTTGGGATCAAAGATATCGATCGGCATGTCGGTGCGCTCGTGATTGAAGTCCGCGCCCCAGATCAGCAAGGAATTTTTCTCCTGTCCCAGCGGCGTCTTGATGGTCAGGCGTCCACCGAAGACATCGGAGTTCTGCATCGATTGATCGACGTTGGCACCCCGAACCGCGACGGCTCGGGCGTCGAAGGGCGCAAAGCGCGTGTAGAAATCCCGGTAGTAGAGCTGAGCCGCGAGGGTGCTGCCTGCGAGATCGCGATTCTCGTAGTCAAGTCCCAGCATGGTGTTCTTGATCTGGTTCTGGTCTGCAAGCACCAGACCTTTGATCGGCCTGGCGGCAGCCGTGCCGGCAGGCAGGCGCGCCACCGAGGGGTCGGATGCATAGTCGGTGTCCTGGCTGGCGTTGTAGTGGCTCGCCGAGAACTGCAGCCGTTGATTTGCATCCAGCTTGAAGCCAATCTTGGCCGATGCGTTATAGATGTTGGAGTCGAACAAGTCTCCCTGGCTAGGCTCCGGGGCGATGCGGTTTCCCTTGGCATCGAATGAGCCGCCTGCCTGTTTGGCGCCCAGGCTGACCGAATAGTCGACGACGTCGCCGCCGCCCGACAGGTAATGCTGGACTTCGGCTCCAAGCCCTGCTGCCTTGGGCCTGAACAGCGGTGACGATCCGGTCACCACTGTCTCGGCCTTGGTCTCACCGGGGGGGCGCTTGGTGCGCACGGAGACGATGCCGCCTGCGGCACCACTTCCATAGATGGCGCTGCTGCCGCGCAGCACCTCGATCTGCTCGATGTCGGCAGGATTGATGTTGGCGAGGTTTCGGGAGGAGTCTCGGTTGGTGTTCAGTGGAACACCGTCGACCAGAATCAGCATATTCCGCCCGCGCAGTGTCTGACCATAGTCCGTGATGGTGTGGCTGGAGTCGGCCATGCCCGGAACCACCTTGCTGAGCATGGTGGCCAGGCTGTCGGAGCCTTGCCGAAGCTGTTGAACTTCTTCGCCTTCGAGCAGGCTGATCTGACGTGCCGGGGCCACGAGATTATTCTGGGTACGAGCTGTCACCGTAACGGCGGCAAGCTCCGGTGCGCCTGACTGGTCTGCGGATGCGGAGGCGTCGCTCCGAGGTGTGGAGGACGCCGTAGCCGCCTTGGCAGCCGGTGCAGCTTCCAGTGCGTAGTTGCCCGCGCCCAGCCGGCGGACATGCAGCCCCGAGCTTTCCAGCAAGCGCGCAAAGCCGCTATCGATGGTTTGGGGGCCCGACAGACCGGGGGTGCGCAGATTCTTGAGCAGGTCCGGGTCCATGCTGAGGTTGATGCCTGCCTGAGCGGCAAACTCCATCAGTGCGGGACCGAGCAGGCCGGCGGAGATCTGATAGGTCTGCTGCGCGGGACGGGCAATGGGCTCTGCCGCGTACGTCGCAGGCGCGTACAGGCCCAGGGTCGCGGTGCCAAGGGCAGCGACCAGAGCGCCTTTGACGGCAAGGGTGACCGGATGCAGCGGCACCGCAAGAGAATTTGTGTGGGAGTGCGGCGAGCGCAGTGCAGGCATGTTTTCAGTCCTCGTTGGCTGTCAATGAATGGGTCTTGATGTGCTTGACAGGCGAGCTGGAAAAACCGGACAGTGATGAGATAAAAAATTTGCGCTCCTGTCCGGGAACCATCGATACCGGACGGTGCAGCAGAGCCGCCTCAGGAGGATGTGACCGTCACCCAGTAAGCGGTGCGCTCTTGGGTGCGTATGGGGAGGGCCTGCGTCAGCAGCTCCAGAATGCGGTCCGTGTCGCGTAGCTGGAATACGCCGGAGACGCGTAGTTCGGCGACGCCGGGGTCGCATTGCAGGACCCCCAGGCGGTAGCGTTGCAACTCCGCCAGGAATTCGACCAGGCGCATGCTGTGCGCATGCAGGACGCCTCGGGTCCAGGCGTCTGCATGGGATGGCAGCGGGGTGACGGTGCCTGGATTGCGGACATCGAAGCTCACTTGCTGGCCAGCTTGCACGACCAGAGTCTGCGTGGAGTGGCTGGGCATCACCTGGACCGCTCCTTGCAGAACGGACAGCGTCGTGCTTTGCGCATGCTTGCGCACGATGAATCTGGTGCCCAGCGCCTTTAGTTCACCATCGCTTGTTTGGACGATGAACGGCAGGGCCTGGTAGGCGCTCGTGTGCGAGGTCTCCACCAGAATTTCACCTGCGTAGTGATGAAGCCGACGTGCTTCGCTGTCGAACCGTGCGCTGATGGCAGAGGCGGTGTTCAGCAGTACATGGCTGTTGTCTGCCAGTGTCACCTCGCGTGTCTCGCCCGTGGCTGTCCTGAAGTCCGCATGCCATATCTGCCATGGCAGATAGCGGTATGAGAACCAGCCCAGCATGGGAGTCGCCAAGGCAAGTGCCGTCGCGCGTAGCATATGCCGGCGATTTCCGGCTGAGCGTGGACGATCGAGTACGGCCATGCCAACTGCCGGGGGGACGCTGTCCATGCGAAATTGCAGCTGCTCGATGCGCTGCCAGATTTGCTCGTGCCTCGCACTTAGCTTGCGCCAGCGGGCAAGCTCGGCATTCTCCGTTTCGCTGAAGTCCGAGGCATGTCGGCGAGCCAGCCATTGGGCTGCTTCATCCAGTAGGCGGGTATCTGTTGCAGGCATTTCAGCTATCCAGCATTACACGCAGGCATTGCCGGAAGCCCTGCGCCATATAGCGGGTGACCGTGCGCACACTCAATTGCATATGCGATGCAATCTCTTCGTAAGAGAGCCCTTCCAGCTGGGAAAGCAGAAATGTGGTGCGAACTTTGGCCGGCAGCTCGCCGAGCAACTGATCCAGCTCCTCCAGAGTCTCCAGCAGGATGGCGCGAGCCTCGGCAGACAGTGCTGTTTCTTCGGGCAGCAGATGCAGGGATGCCAGATAGGCCTGCTCAAGCGACCTGCGTTCCAGGTGATTGATCATCAAGCGCCTGGCGACTGTGGTCAGATAGGCTTTGGGCTCGCGGATGTCCTCGATGGCTTGCGATTTTGCAGTCGCCCAGATGCGCGTGAATGTGTCCTGAGCGATGTCTGCTGCATCGTGACGATTGCCCAGCTTGCGCTGCAGCCAGGCGGTCAGCCAGCGGTTGTGCAGTGTGTAAATGCTGCCAAGTGCGTCACTGGCGATGCTGTTGGCAGGGGATGACACAGGAATCTCTCGGGATTGGAAATCCGCTGATTCTACACAAATGATACCCATTCTCATTCATTGGGGCTTGCCAGGCTAACAGAGGCTGGTGTTTGAGTGTGCAGACAAGCGGTGGCGACGAATGGGCTCAGCGCATGAAGCAGTGGGCGCAGCGTCAAGCCAGATCATCCGACGTGGCTATATGCGCTCTCAAGGCTTCTAGGAACTGGGTCTCGGCAAGCTGTCGATCTGCGCCCCTGCGTAGCGCGACGTACATATTGAGGTGAACGGCTGGTTCGGTCAGCATCGCAATGTTCAAGCCGTGCTGCTGGCATTCCTCCCTCATGAAAGAGGGGATGACCGCGTTGCCCAGACCCGCTTTCACCATGGCAATCATGGTGCCCAGAAAATTCATTTCTGCCCGCTCATCCTGGCTGGCCTTGGCGCTGGGAAGGTGCTTGTCAATCAAGGCCTGAATCGGGTTGGAGATCGGCAGAGCGATCATGGGCAGGCCATCCAGAGATTTCCAGCTGCGGCTCTGGATCGGTTTGCTGCGCCGCCTCTCGCCCGGGCTGATGCTCATGAGCCGGAACCGGCACACCGACTCTCTGAGCAGGCCTGCGGCTGGTTTCACAAAAAAGGCCATACCCATATTGGCATGTCCTTCCAGAACGGCTTGCCGAACGGTATCGAGGCTGCCATCCATGACCTGGATTCGTACTTCGGGATGCTTGCGTGCAAATTCGGCAACAACCTTCGGTAATAGGCAGGTGGCGATCACAGGCGTCGCAGCAATCGTCAGGGTCGACCGAGAGGCCGAGGAGCTGCCCTGCAAGGCCAGACCCAGTTGCCGCAGTTCCGTCACTACCCTCTCGGCATAGGGCTGCAGCAGCCGGCCTGCGTCGGTCAATGTCACTGCGCGTGTGGTTCGCTCGAACAGCCTGACTCCCAACTGGCGCTCCAGTTCCTTGACCAGCATGCTCACTCCCGACGGAGACAGGTGGATGCGCTCTGCCGCCGCAGCAAAGCTGCCGCACTTGCATATCTCGAGAAACGCCTGCAGTTGACGGCTCCCGACATTAATCAGCTTTACTGATGAATTCACCAAAAATTCCCGTTTGATTCAAATCAATGGACGCGGTGCAATTGCAGCACAAAACACAAGGAGACACCATGCTTGCACCTTCTTCAGCAGGAGGCTTGCCCCTCAGCCGCCGCAAGGCTCTACTCACCGTGGCTGTCGCAGCAGCTGCGGGCTCCTGCGGGCTTTCGGCATTCGCGAATACGCAAGCTCCCGTGCGGCTGGTTGTGCCGTTCACGCCAGGCACAGGCATCGATCTGATTGCCCGGGTCATCGGTCCCAAGCTCTCGGAGCGCTTTCAGCGCCCCTTCATCGTGGACAACAAGCCTGGGGCCTCGGGCAATATCGGTACCCTGGAGGTAGTCCGGTCCACTCCCGACGGCGCGACTTTGCTTGTTACCGTGAATACGTTGGTGATGAATACCGAGCTCTACCCCAAGATGGGCTATAGCCCGGTTCGCGATCTCAGCGCCATCAGCCAGACCAGCGTAGGTCAATTGGTGCTTGTCACGGGCTCTCAATCCAGGATCACGGATCTGAAGGAACTCATCGGCTATGCACAGAAAAATCCTGGCGTTCTGAACTATGGCTCGCCCGGTGCCGGAACCCCCCACCACCTGGCAACAGAGCTGCTCAAGAGCAAAGCCAGGATATCGCTCACACATGTCAGCTATCGCGGCACGGCCCCGGCCTTGACGGACTTGCTGGGCGGGCAGATTGATCTGATGTTTCTCCCTATCCACGTTGCTTTGCAGCACATCAAGGCAGGCAGGCTCCGTGCGCTTGCGATCAGTTCAGACACGACATCCCCGCTTCTGCCTCAGGTGCCCTCGCTGAGGAGTCTGAACCTGGGCGATATGAATGTGGACATGTGGTATGGCTTGCTGGGCCCCAAGGGACTGCCTCCCGAGTTTGTACGCAGCATCAACGAAGCCCTGAAGAGCATTCTTGCTCAGCCTGAAGTTGCCAAAGCATTCGAGTCCCAGGGCATGACGCCCCAGCACAGCACTCCCCAAGCCTTCCAGGCCTTGATCGACGCCGATGCCAGGCGCTGGGGCAATCTCATCAAGACCCAGGGCATTACTGCCGAATAAGCCAGCCATAACAAGAAGATCAAATGAACATGAATATGCAAGTCAATCAGGCACCAGCGCCAGGCAAGGATGCAGATGTAATCATCGTGGGCGGCGGCCCCGTGGGTATGGGGCTGGCGATAGAGCTGGGTCAGCGCGGCGTTCGCTGTATCGTCGTGGAACGCTACGCCAAGCCGCAACCGATTCCCAAGGGGCAGAACCTGACCCAGCGCACCATGGAGCATTTCCACGTCTGGGGTGCGGAAAAGCAGCTTCGCGCAGCTCGTACCATTCCGCCCGAATACGGCATAGGAGGCCTGACGGCCTACAACACATTGCTGGGGTCTTATTCTTACGACTGGCTCCAGCGCGATCTCGTCAAGCCTTACTATTTCACGGCGAACGAGCGCCTGCCTCAGTACGCCACAGAAGCGGTTCTGCGGGATAGAGCCGCCGAGCTGCCATCTGTTGAGACCTTTTACGGCTGGAACTTCGATACCTTGCAGCAGGACGACGAGGGCGTCTGCGTCACGGTATCCGAAAAGAACGGATCGGATCGCAGGATGCTGCGCGCAAGCTATGTCGTCGGCTGTGATGGAGCCCGATCGGGCGTGCGTCAGCAGGCAGGCATCACCCAGACCAAGACCGACCATGATCGCCTCATGGTACTGCTCGTGTTCCGCTCACAGGGACTGCACAAGTTGCTCGAGCGCTTTCCTGGCAAGTCCTACTACAACGTGCTTCAGCCTGAGCTCAAGGGCTACTGGAAATTCTTCGGTCGCGTCGATCTGGGCAATACCTGGTTCTTCCATGCGCCAGTGCCACCGGGAACCACGGCAGACAACTTCGACTTCCAGGCCTATCTGGAAGATGCTGTCGGAGCGCCTTTCGATGTCGAGTTCGAGCATATAGGCTTCTGGGATCTGCGCTTCATGCTTGCCGACAGTTACCGCTCAGGCCGGGTCTTCATTGCTGGCGATGCAGCGCACAGCCATCCTCCCTATGGCGGCTATGGCGTGAATTCGGGACTGGAAGATGCACGCAATCTCGGGTGGAAGCTGGCAGCCGTGCTGAAAGGCTGGGGCAGCGAAACATTGCTGGACTCCTATGACCAGGAACGCCGCCCGGTATTCAGATCCACCATTGACGACTTTATTGCCAAGTCCATAGAGACCGATCACCAGTTTCTGGACAGCTTTGATCCAGAAAAGGATAGAAGTGCTTTTGAAGCCGCCTGGAGTCAGAGGGCCAATGGGGCAGCAGGCGAGGTGCATGCTTTCGAGCCCAACTATGAGGGCTCTCCCATTGTGCGCAGCACTCGGGCGTCGGCCGTCGGCGATTGCAGCGCCAAGGGCTCACATATATTCACCGCACGTGCCGGTCACCACCTGGCTCCGGCCGCGCTCGGCGATGGCCGGAATATATTCGAGCATCTGGGGCAGGGCTATACGCTGCTGGCCGCCGATACGCCCGCGCAAACGCTTGAGACATTCCGCTATATTGCCGACACCAATCGGCTGCCCCTGAGCATTGTCGAAACTACCAAAACGGATGAGTTTGCGCGCTATGAATCTGACCTGATACTGATTCGACCGGATGCATTTGTGGCCTGGACGAGTGGCGAGAAATTCCTGTCGAACGAGGAGGTGGAAAGTCTGCTCAAGGCTGTCGCCTGAAGGATCGAGGGCCGCTCGATGCCCTTCGCCCGAGTCGCTCCCGGGCCTGTGCGAGGGGCCGCCTAGCTGCCAGGACTGGCGTCCCGGCAGCAGGCGGCAGCGCACAAAGGACTGCCGGCCTGCAAGGCGCCTGGAAGTGCCCGGCCAGAGCGGGCAGGGTTCAGGCAATCAGCGCGCGGGTCAGCAGATCGACTCCTGCCAGGAAATCGTCTATGTCCATGGCCTCATGCGGATTGTGAGAGCCATTTTCGTTGCGGATAAAGACCATGGCCGAGGGTACGCCGGCATTCGCAAACACTGCCGCATCATGGCCGGCTCCGCTGGCCATGCGCTCCGGTTTCATGTCCTGTCCGGCGGCTGCCTCCAGACGGTTCAGCCAATCGGCATCCATGGTGGCGGGCTCCGTGAACAGGCGCTCGTCGAACTCGAAACGCACGCCGCGGGCGCGCTCTATGGCCTGGCACTCTTCGCGCATCAGGGTATAGAAGCGCTCCAGCGTCTGGGTGTCCTGGCTGCGTACCTCGAAGCTGAAGGCCACTTCGCCGGGAATCACGGAAACTGCATGCGATTGCGCCGAGGTGGAACAGATGCCCGTGGTCATCACCATGTCCATGCCCATCTGCAGCAGCACGCGCCAGTGTTCGTCCATGCGCGACAGCAACTCGGCAACCGCCAGCAATGCATCCTTGCGCAACCAGCGCGGCACGGCGCCCGAGTGGCCGGTTTCACCGATGCAGCGGATCAGGTTGTGGCGGACGTTGCCTCGGATGCCGGTGACCAGGGCCACCGGCCAGCCCCGATTGACCATGACCGGACCCTGCTCGATATGCAGTTCCAGATAGGCTGAGACATTGGCGAGATCCAGCAGCGGCTCGGCGCGCTCAATGGCATCGACATCGGCTCCGCAGCGCGACATGGCTTCGCTCAGGATGCCGAGGCCATCGCGGTGAGGCCTCTTCAATGTGGCGGCAGGCAACTTGCCCAGCAGGGACAGAGAGCCCAGATAGGCCTTGCCGTACCAGGCGCTTTCCTCGCCACGCAGGGCCAGCACGCGCAGCGGGGGCGCCTGTTCGTGGCGGCCGCGCAGCTGAAGCAGCATCAGCATACCGGCGACAATGCCTGCCAGTCCGTCGAAGTTGCCGCCCTGCGGCACGGAGTCGGCATGCGAGCCAACCGCGACAAAGGGCTCGGCACGGCTTTCTTCTGGCAGGCTCAGCCACAGGTTGCCGGCTCTATCCCATTCATGGCTCAGGCCCAGATCTTCGGCCCGGTCCTCAAGTATGCGCAGCGCAGCAGTCTCGCCTTCGCCATAGCTTTCGCGGGTTACGCCCAGGCCGTCACGGGTGGCTTCGCGAATTTCCGAGAGCAGGGCTTGCGCCAGTGCGCTGATATCCGTCAGGGTGTTGCAGGCCATCATGCTCCGCTACCTCCGTGGCGGATGGACCAGTCCACAGGCGAGGCCGAGAAGTCCGCCAGCGTGGCTTTTTGCTCCGCATTGAGCTGTCCGCTTGCCAGCAGTGCTTCGTGCAGCTGATTCCAGGTTGCCAGGGCGTGCAGGGACAATGCGTGGTCGGCCAGCGTGCCGGCCTGGGGGGCATAGAGCGCATAGTCGAGCAGAACCAGTACATCCTCGATCACGGGGCCTGCGCGGCGCAAGGCGGCAACCGTACCGGCCTTGGAGCGGCCGTCGGTGGTGACGTCATCCACCAGCAGGACCTTGGCGTTGTCGGGCAGGCGACCTTCGAGCTGGGCCGTGATGTCCCAGCCGACGGGGCGTTTGCGCAGATAGAGCATGGGCAGCTCCAGGCGCTCGGCCAGCCATGCGGCAAAAGCAATGCCCGAGCTTTCGGTTCCCACGATGGCATTGATGCCGCGTGCAGCAATCAGAGGGCGCATGCAGCGGGCCGCGATGTCCATGATTTCACCGCGCAGTGCGACATCGGACATCAGGACTTGCGCATCCACATAGACCGGGCTGGCCCAGCCCGAGGTATAGATAAACGGTTGATGCGAAGCAATGCGTACAGCGCCGAGGCCGACCAGGGCCTGGGCAACGCGTGGCGCGTCGGAAGCGGAAAGAAGCATGTGAGTGTGTGTTTGCAAAGCGGGCATGTTAAGTAGCCAGGCCTGCGGCAAGAAGTGGCTAAAATTCCTCGAGCCGTTCCAAAACGAGATGGCTCGTGCTTTGTGCCTGGGCGTGACCGGGTACCTTTTGCCGAAATCCCCGGCTGCGCCTTCAAATGCCCGCCGGCCATTGACCATGTCCGACTTCACTTCGCCGCGCAGCTTTCTGCGTCAGATCGACCTGTCATCACTGGATCTGTTCGTGCTGATCTGCGAATGCGGCAGCATTGCGCGTGCGGCCGAACAGGGCGGCATGGTCGCGTCGGCCGTGAGCAAGCGTGTTGCCGAACTGGAATCCCTGGCGCGCACTCCCTTGCTGTTGCGCCATGCCCGCGGAGTGCGTCCGACTCCTGCCGGAGAGTTGCTGCTGGCGCACGCCCGCACGATTCTTCTTGGGGTCGAGCATCTGCGCGACGACCTGGGCGAATATGCGCGCGGCATACGCGGGCTGGTGCGTCTCAGTGCCAATGCCTCCGCCGTGGAGCAGTTTCTGCCCGAGGATATTGCGATCTTCGTGAAACATCATCCCGACATCCGCATCGATCTGCGCCAGGCGACCAGCCGCTCGGTGGCACGCGCCGTGCGTGATCACATGGCTGATCTTGGCGTCTGCAGCCCCAGTGACGAAGTCGAGGGGCTGGAGTCCATGCCGTATCGGCGCGAGCGCATGGTGCTGATCATGCCCAGTGATCACGCTCTGGCCCGGCATCCGGAACTGGCCTATGAAGAAGCGCTGGACTACGCCCAGATCGGCTTGCGCGACAGCAGCATCGTTCAGGAGATGCTCAATCGGCAAGCCCGCGCCGGCAGACGCATGCTGCGACAGCGCATCGAGGTTGACAGCCTGAGTGCCATGTGCCGAATGATTGAGTGCGGACTGGGCGTGGGCGTCATGCCCGAAGGTGCCTACCAGCGGCTGGGCGAGGCACGCGCTCTGCATGCCGTGCCGCTGACCGATGCCTGGGCGGAGCGCAGCCTCAAGCTGTATGCCAGCAGCTTTGCCGACCTGCCTGCGCCGGCCAGACATTTTGCCCAGGCCCTGATGCCCAAGGACTGAGGCCGGGCTGACATGGTCAGACGGCGCAGGCAGCCCGGTAGGTGGAGGACTGCCTAGCGTGTGACAGCCAGGTCTCAGCTTGTCCTTGTCGTCCACTGCTGCTGCGCCCACATGCCGACCAGCATGGCGGAGACAAACAGCCAGACCTGTGGTGTGAGCGTCGCGAGATTCATCAACGCGGGGCCGGGGCAAAAGCCCGCCAGTCCCCAGCCTATGCCGAACAGGGCAGAGCCCGTCAGCAGCTTGCGATCAATGACGGTGCTGGCGGGCAGCTGCATGGGTTCGCCCAGCAAAGCCGTGCTGCGGCGCTTGGCCCAGGTGAAGGCAATCAGGCCGACTGCGATGGCGCCGCCCATGACGAAGCCCAGAGAGGGATCCCAGCGACCGAAAAAATCGAGGAAGTTCTGTACCTTGGCCGGGTTGCCCATGCCCGAAAGAATCAGGCCCAGACCGAACAAAAGCCCGCAAGGCAGGGCTGCAATACTGGGGATCATGATGGTCCTTTGTGGCGACTCAAGCGATGACATGGCGCATCACGAACACGGTGATGGCGCCCGTGGCGATAAAGCACAGCGTGGCGGCCAGCGAGCGCACTGACAGGCGCGATAGCCCGCACACCCCGTGACCGCTGGTGCAGCCCGAGCCCATGCGCGTGCCAAAGCCCACCAGCAGTCCTGCGGCGATGATGATCGCCGGGCTGGATGGCAACTCCATGGCTGGCAGTGGGGCAAACAGCGACCAGAGCAGCGGAGCGGCGACCATGCCCAGGATGAAGGCCAGGCGCCAGCCCCAGTGCTTGACTGACGACCAGGTCGGCAACTGCAGCAAGGCTGCGGCGATGCCGCTGACGCCGGCCACCCGGCCCAGCAAGGCAATGAGCAGGGCGGCAGAAAGGCCGATCAGCAGGCCGCCGGCCAGCGATGCCCAGGGCGTGAACTCGCTCCAAAAGATATTCATGTGGTCTCTCCCGGTTGGCAAAACAGTTGGTACAGGGCTTGCATCAGTTGCAGGGCGCGGGCATCGGTCAGCTGATACCAGATGAACTTGCCTTCGCGGCGCGTGCTGACCAGGCCCTCGCGGCGCAGAATGCCCAGTTGCTGGGACAAGGTGGGCTGGGACACGCCGGTCAGCTGCTCCAGCTCACTGACCGTGCGCTCCTGCTGGGCGAGCTGGCACAGCAGCAGCAGCCGGTCTTCGTTGCCGAGCAGCTTGAGCATGGCCACGGCCTCGCCCGCATGGGCGCGCATGGCCTGCAGATCCAGCGCGGCTGGTGCTTCGTCAAAGCTTGATGAGGACATGACTTCTTTCGTCAAAATATTTTCATATATTATATAAAAAAGTATATTGATTGCCGAGTTTCAGAATTTCAGTTGTGCCGTTCAAGGAGTTGCCATGTCAGTCAGCGTGATGCATATCGAGCCGTTTTTTGATACCGCTACCGGCACCCTGAGCTATGTCCTGGCCGACACGGTCAACGCTCAGGCTGCCGTGATTGACCCGGTGCTGGATTTTGAACCGAAGTCGGGCACCCTGAGCAGCCGTTCAGCGGATGCACTGATCGACTATGTGCGCGGCAGAGGCTGGCAGCTGCAGTGGATACTGGAAACCCATGCGCATGCGGACCATCTCTCGGCGGCCCAGCATATTCGCCACCACCTGGGCGGCAAGGTGGCGATCGGTGCCCATATCTGCGATGTACAGGCCGTGTTTCGCAAGATCTATCACTTCGAGCGCAGCTTTCTGCCCGACGGCAGCCAGTTCGACCATCTGGTGCAGCATGGCGAGCGTCTGCCGCTGGGTCAGCTGGAGCTGCTGGCCATGCATGTGCCCGGCCATACCCCGGCCGATATGGCTTATCTGGTGGAAGATGCCGTGTTTGTTGGCGATACCCTGTTCATGCCCGACGTGGGCACGGCCCGTGCCGACTTTCCCGGCGGCGATGCGTCGACGCTCTATCGTTCGATCCGGCACATTCTGGCCCTGCCTGAGCAGACTCGCATCTTTGTCTGTCACGATTACCCTCCGGCGGGGCGCAAGCCGCAATGGCAGACCACGGTGCAGGCCCAGCGCAGCGGCAATATCCATGTGCATGATGGCGTCAGCGAGGCGGAGTTCGTACAGATGCGCACTGCACGCGACGCCACGCTGGAGATGCCCACGCTGATTCTCCCTTCGGTGCAGGTCAATGTGCGGGCGGGCAAGTTGCCGCCCGCACAGGATGATGGCCGTACCTATATTCAGCTACCCATCAATGCCTTTGCCAAGAATGGGCAGCTGCCGCAGGGTCTACAACAGTGATTAATGCGCTGTGCTGCTCTGACTGGCGTTGGCCACGCGTTTGCTGTTCAGCTCATTGAGTCTGAGCTGCAGGCGCACCATGTGCTCGGCATAGACCAGCACTTCCTGCGTGGGCAGAGGCTTGGCGACACGGCGGGCATAGACATTCAGCGCCCCTTGGGCCACCTCGGGGTCATCGCTGTCCGCATACCAGGCCCAGTCGGCCAGATGAGAGGCCAGCTCCGGATTGCTGTCTGCCAGCGCCACTGCACGCTGGATCACCTGCCTGGCACCGCCTGCCAGCTGCACCAGCTCCCTGGCTTCATGGTCCAGAGGCGCCGGGCGCCAGTGCGATGGAATATCGTCCCACCAGCCGCTGTATTCGCTGACCACCATGCGGCCGATGTCCTTGGCCGAGACATAGAGCTCGCGTGCATCGCTGCGCTTGGCCAGCTGCGGCGGTAGCGCCACTTTTTCAATGACCTGATCGCGGCGCGCTCCGCTGTTCAGGCCGGCCACCACCTGGCTGGAGATGCTGTCCAGCATCTGGGCTTGCGCCGGCAAGCGATCCTGGATTTCTTCAGGCCTGGTCATGGCTGGGCCATGAGCGGGCAGCAGCAGCCGGGGCTTGAGCGCGGCCATGTCGCGCAGGGCCTGAGCCCACTCCTCGGGGTAGCGCTGGCGGCGCTTGCCATTTCCCGCATTGGGCAAAAACCCCTGGAAGTAGTCGGCACTGGCCACAATGCCGCGACCGGGTACAGCGACCCAGATCTGGTCTTCGGTCTCGCCGCGCGCATGGGTCAGCACAAAGTCTTCGCCGCCTATGGTGAGCGTGGTCTTGTCCTGGAAGGTCTGTGTGGGGCGCACTGCATCGGCCCAGGTGCGCGGCACGTCGGCCACGCTTTGCTGGTTGTTGCGCGCGATCAGACCGTTGCTGCGCATGTCCAGCTCCATCTGGGCGATGAAGCGCTGCTCGGTCACCACACGCGGCTTCTGGTCCATCAATGCCCAGGCACCAAAGGCATGGTCGGCATGAAAGTGCGTCAGGATGACGGTGTGCAGCGGCTTGTGGCTGAGCTGCTTCAGCGTCTCGGCCAAGGCCGGGCCTGCGGGGGCGTAGCCGCTATCGACCAAGACCAGGCCTTCGTCGGTCTCGAAGACCACCACATTGACGATGGGAAAGCGCAACAGCCAGGTACGCGGAGCCACGGCCTCGACCTTGAGTCTGGCTCGGGCCTCTGCAATGGCTGTCTGGTCGGTTCGGCTGTACATGCTGTTGGCCACTGCATACGACAGCTCGGTGCCAAAGCCACCGCCTTCCATGATGGATTTGACCATCTGCGGATTGGCCTTGAACACCTGGGCGCGGGCAGCAAGCACGGCGGGGCTTTTCGCTCCCGAGCCGCCGCGGTCATCCTGATCGTGGGCGTTGGCCGTGCCCGTACCGAGCTGGCCCAGCGCCAGGGCCGTGACAAAGGCGTATCGGTAGAGACGAGATATTTTTTTCATGTTTGCCATCACTGCATTCATTGGGCGTTGATCCGTTGCACCGGCTCCAGAATCCACGAAGGATCCAGCACCTCTGGCCAGGGCTGGTAGGCGCGGGCCATCAGATAGAACAGGTTCTTCTCGGGCGTGGGCAGCCAGTTGGCACGCTTTTCAGGGCCCGGGTCCGCGGGTTGCAACCAGATGTCCAGGCTGCCGTCGGCGTTGAACTTCATGCCCTTGGTGCGGTCGCCAATGGAGTAGCGGTTGATGGGGTTGTCCACCATGTATTGGCCTCCGGTCACGAATTCATAGAGAGAGATGGACCAGAATGCATCGGCAGGCAGACGACCCTGGGGCAAATGCAGGCGATAGGCCCGGCCCTCGCCCAGTGCCTGGTGGTTGCCGTCGACGCTGGCGGCAAAGTAGGTGGCTTCCGCAGCCGCCAGGCCAAGGATGCCGCCCGACATGGCTGCCGACTGGGCACGCATGGCGTAGTTGTTGCCAAAGCCATCCGGCAGGCGATAAGGGGTCCAGCCGTTTCTGCGCCTGGGGTCAGCCGTCTTGCGATCGGCATTCAGGCGATTCTTGAGTTCGTTTTTCTCGATCTCGGGCGCCAGGTTCAGCCAGCGCTGCTGCACGGCCTCGGGCAGCTTGTCCCAGCTGCAGGCCTTGCCACAGATGCCCACGCTGGCAAAGCGCTGCAGCAGCGCGTGTTCCGTGCCGGGAGGCGGGTTGCGGGCCAGGGCCTCATTGCTCACATCGACAAAGCGCCCCCAGTCCTGGGCTTGCGGCTTGATCTGCGGACGGTCTGCGCCGGTCCTGAGCACAGGTTCCATGCGAAAGCCGTCCTGCACGGCATGAGCGCTCTTGAGGTCATCTTCACCGGTGACCAGCACGCGCAGATTCAGATAGACATCCCGCGTGGGTGCGCGCACGATCTGGTCGACCTGAGGGATCTTGCCGCTCCAGCGCGGGCCGACCAGGGCTACCTTGCGTGCCTTGGTGCCGCCAATGCGCCGGCCCACGTAGGTGAAGGTGTTGAGATCTGCACCAATCATGGCGATCACGTAGTAGCGGCCATGGGTTTCGGGCAGGGACAGCACCAGGGGAGATTCCTCGAGATCCAGCCAGGCGGTGGAGTAGAAGGTGTCGCGAATAGGGCCGTTGGCCCAGCGGTCCTTGGGCGTGGCCAGGTGGCGCGAGTGGCGGAAGTGGTTGAGCGTGGTGGCGGTGGGGGAGCCCTTGACCTCCAGTGCTTCATGCCGCATTTTCATGAATTCCTGATAGGGGTAGGCGTAGAGCATGGCCTCGCGGATCAGGCTGTCCAGAGCCTGCTCTTCGGTGGCGGCGGGCGTCTGGGCATAGGCCATGCCCAGGCAAAGGCCCAATGCCGCAGCCGCCATGGCGCGCAGCCCGGCGCGGTTCAACTTTGACATGAGATTGAAATGGTGTGGTGGTGTTGATGACCGGGGCCGGTGCTTTCTTCATCCCGGCCCAGGCCTTTTTTGCGGCGAGCACCGCGTGCCGCGTGTGTCAGCGGCTCATGGAGGCGGCAGCTGCTCAGGTGCCGGCGTTGCGCGTGGCTTCAGGGGTGAACATGGAGGGATTCATATCTCCCTTGTTGAGCACGGGCCCCTTGGGGCGTTCCTGGAACAAGTTGTAGGCCACATAGCCGCCGCCGATCAGGTCGTGGTAGAAGGCCGTGCCTGCATGCCAGGCGTTGGAGTCGAACGCGTAGTAGTAATTGATGAGGCCTTGCTGCCACAGGTTGCCGCGTGCATCGTAGAAGTCGCTCATCACGGCGTGGCCGGTGTCTTCGTCAAGGAAAAGCACACGCTTGCCATAGAGATGGCGATAGCCTTCCTTGAGCGTGGCTTCCAGCACCCAGACGCGGCGCAGTTCATAGCGCATGTAGTCGGGGTTGGCATGGCCGGGCTTGAGCAGATCGGCGTACTTCACGGTATTGGCGTGAATCCTGTACGCGTTGGCGGGAATGTAGATCTCGTTCTTGCCCAGATTCTTCCAGTTGTAGCGCTCGGGCGAGCCATTGAAGAGACGGTCGGAGTCAATCGTCATCTTGGCGCCCACGCCGCCGCCCATGGGCTGGTCAAAGCCGTACTCGGGGATCTGGCGCACCCGGCGTGTACCCGGGTCATAGCTCCAGCCCAGACGCTTGTCCTTGCCGAAGTTGACCGGCTCACGGCTGACGCTGACCCCGCCTTTTTCGCGCTCGGGCAGCTTGACCGCATTCATGCCCTGGGCCATGGTGCCTTCCAGCGGCTTGCCGGCCTGCTCGGGGGAGTTCAGCAAGCTCATGCTGCGGTTGTCGGCGCGGCCGAAGACGGTGGAGCCATCCTGCATCACGTAGGCGTTGTCACGCAGTGTGTGTTCGGTGAACGAGCGCAGCGGAAACAGGTTGTTGAAGGCCAGCTCCATGCCGGTCTTGGGGAAGGGGAACGGTATGGCCCCCTTGACCGCGTTGTCGGCGCCCATTCCGTCGGCGCTGATCACGGCGTTCTGCGCATTGGCTTTGGCCGAGGCACAGGCAAAGTCCGGATAGCGGAAGTCGCGGTGACCCGGATAGACGGGAATGCTGAAAGTCTTGGGGTAGCGCGCAAACATGGCCTTCTGGCCTTCGGTCAGATTGGCGGCGTACTTGGCAACATTCTCGGCCGTGATGGAGAACAGGGGCTTTTCATTGGCATAGGGGTCCACCGGGTGCTGGCCTGCATGCGGCGTGTACTGAATTCCAGGCGGCGTTCCCAGCCACTTGCCCGTGTATTCGGGTACGCCGCTGGCGGTGCCGGCCTTTTCGGCACCGATACAGGTCAGGGACTTGCCCAGCTTTTCAATTTCTTCGGGGCTGCCTTTGGCGGCGGCTGCACCAGCCATGACGCTGGTCACGGTCAGCGCGATCAGGGCGCGGTAGCTCAGGTTGCTTTCCATCACGAATCCTCAAAGATGTATGTGTGCAGCATTTGCACTATCGATCTGCCCGCGAATCAGGCCAAGGTCTAGTCCAGGTCAGCTAGTCGCTGACTTGACGCCTGTCGATGAATTCAATGTTCAAGCGAGCTTTGCGGCTCACCATCGCTCGTTTGGACTAGCCCCTAAGGCCTAGCGAAGTCACCTCAGAGACAGACTGCCACTCCAGCCCTGCGTTGACCCGCTCGGGTAAGGGAAAACCTATGGCATCAGACCTCGGGAAAACCAAGATGAAGATGCGCTCGAGGGATATCGGGCGTACTGCTTTTGAAAGCGAAAGGCCGCCATGGGCCGGGCGACGTAGGCCGCAAGGACTAGCGTTGTCTGAAGACCCAGGTGGCGAAGTGCCTGCTTTGTTGTCAGGCCTTGTCCGTGCTGGAATCAGCTGCCGGGCATGCCAAACAGGTCATGCGCATCCAGCAGGGCCCAGGCAATCTCGGGCTTGCGCTCGAGCCCCTTGCGGATCGCGGCGGGAATGCTCTGACGTGTTTTGCGGCATAGACCCGGCAGGTCGCCGAGCTCGATCTGGATGCCGCGCATGGTGCGGACCTCGTTGTTGCCGGGGGTGATACGTATCTCCAGGCCCAGGAGCGCGTGAATGCGCTGCTGCATATGCTCGAGATCGACCAGGCTGCTGATGCTCTCCAGGCGCTGCAGCAGCTTTTTCTCTTCCTCGCGCGTGAGCTGCAGAATGCGCAGATCCGCATCCGGCGTGCTCAGCAGCTGCTCGCGCCGGCAGTCGCAGGCGCCGGGAGGGCATTCAACGCGGATGGGCAGAGGGGGCGGCTGCATAGGGCGGCAGAGGAAACCAGGGGCAGATGCAAGCATGCTAAGGCCTGCGATGCCGTGCCGCCAGTGGGGGCAGGCCCGGGCAAGACCGGCATTTGCTGGCTTGCTGGCGGCGCCATAAGTGAATTCACTTGTCCCAGTTGCTCTCAGGTTTGCCTAGACTCAGGCATTATTGAGGGTTACTACTAAAAGTAGGCTGGCTTGATCTGCCGGCATCTACCAGAACGAAAGCCTGCATTGCCCGCTGCCCGGCAGCGCTGCAGCTGGGATGGGAATAATCACTTTTTATAGCGTCAAACGCATTGCTCATGCGTGATTTGCGATATTTTTCATGATAGAAATTCGGGATTTATCCCTGACATACCAAGGCCCCAAGGGCCCGGTGCACGCCTTGCGTGGCATCAATCTGGAAATCGCCTCGGGCGAGGTGTTCGGCATCATCGGCCGCTCCGGCGCGGGCAAAAGCTCGCTGGTGCGTTGCCTGAATCTGCTCAACCGCCCCACGGAAGGCAAGGTCATCGTCAACGGACGTGACCTCATGCAGCTGTCCGATGGCGAGCTGCGCGCCGCGCGCCGCGACATCGGCATGGTGTTCCAGCACTTCAATCTGCTGTCCTCGCGTACCGTGTATGACAACGTGGCCCTGCCGCTGGAGCTGGCCGGTGTTTCCAAGGACGAGATTTACCAGCGTGTGACGCCGCTGCTGGAGCTGGTGGGCCTGGACCATCTGGCCGACCGCTATCCGGCCCAGATTTCCGGCGGCCAGAAACAGCGCGTGGGCATTGCCCGGGCACTGGCCAGCAATCCCAAGGTGCTGCTGAGCGACGAAGCCACTTCGGCGCTGGATCCCGAAACCACGCGCTCCATTCTGGATCTGCTGCGCAAGGTCAACCGCGAGCTGGGCGTGACCGTGGTGCTCATTACCCACCAGATGCTGGTGATCAAGCAGATCGCCGACCGCGTGGCCGTGATCGACGGCGGCGAGATTGCCGAGCTGGGGCCCGTGATCGACGTTTTCACCCGCCCTCAGCAGACGATCACCAAGAGCCTGATCGACGAAATCGTGCCCCAGCAACTGCCCGAGTCGGTGATGAAGCGCGTGAACCAGCTGGCCGCCCAGCTGCAGCCCGGCCAGCAAGGCCAGCTGCTGCGCCTGTCCTATGCGGGCGAGAGCGCCTATCAGCCCATTTTGTCGCACCTGATTCGCGAGCTGGGTCTGGATCTGTCGATTCTGCACGGCCAGATCGACGAGATCCAGGAGCAGACCTTTGGCTCGCTGGCGGTCTACGCCAGCGGCGAGGCCGCCAAGATTGACGCGGCCGTGGAGCACCTGCGTGCCAGCGGTGTGCAAGTGCAGATCGTGTCCAGCAAGGATTGAGAGCGATGTTTGAGAATTTTTCGGAAATGATGCTCCAGCTGCTGCTGGATTCCTTCTGGGAGACGCTGATCATGGTCGGCATCTCGGGCCTGATCGGCGGTCTGATCGGTATTCCGCTGGGCGTCTTCCTGCGCCTGACCGACCATGGCGGCATCTTGCAGAACGGTCCGGCCAACAAGGTCGTGGGCTGGATCGTGAATGCGCTGCGCTCTACCCCCTTCATCATCTTGCTGGTGGCCATCATTCCGCTGACGCGCCTGATCACGGGCTCCTCCATCGGCACCTGGGCGGCCGTGGTGCCGCTGACGATTGCGGCGGCGCCGTTTGTGGCCCGTCTGGTGGAAACCGCCTTGCGCGAGGTCGATGGCGGCCTGATCGAGGCGGCCCAGTCCATGGGCGCAACCACCGGCCAGATCGTCTGGAAGGTGCTGCTGCCCGAGGCGCTGCCCGGCATCGTCGCGGGCCTGACCATCAGCTTCGTCAGCCTGACCGGCTACTCGGCCATGGCGGGCGCCATTGGCGGCGGCGGCCTGGGCGATCTGGGTATCCGCTACGGCTACCAGCGCTTCTTGCCCGACGTGATGCTGGTCGTGGTGATCATTCTGATCTTCTTTGTGCAGGCCATTCAAAGCCTGGGCGATTGGGCCGTGCGACGCCTGAGCCATCGCTGAGCCGCGGTGCACATTACCAAAAATTAAGAAAAGGGGGGCGGCCCGGAAACAGGCTGCCCCCTCTAAAATGCAGGTTCAAGATTTTTTGAAAGGCCGCTCTTGATCAAGGGTGGCCATGATTTTTTCTGGGTAGATAACAGCAAATGATGGATGGTTTGATAACCGGCCGACTCACCGGCGTTCCCGAGAGTCGCGTAGACCGCAACCGCCGCCCCTATATGGTGGCTCGCATGCGGGCCAACGCAGGCGACGGCTCCTCGATTCCCGTGAATATCGTCGCTTTCGACAACGCACCTTGCGCCGTGCTGCGCAGCCTCTGCGAAGGCGATGCGATTGCCCTGCGCGGCAGCTTCACGCCCAAGGTCTGGATCGACAGGCAGGACGAGTCCCATGCCGTGCTCGACGTGGTGGCACAGCAGGTGCTGGCTGCGCCCTCGATGTCCGACCTCTGATGGCCTGCACCGCGCCACACAAGCCCGCTACCGTGAAGGAGCGGGCTTTTTTGTGGGCGCTCAGCCCGCGGCATTCAACGCATCCGGGCTTGCATGGCCAATCCGTAGTTTGCATCTGAGCAATCTGTCTAAGAAACAGCGCTCGGGCAGCTGAAACTGGCGCTACAGTCTTAGCCACTCTCAATCTTCCGTACAAGGAATCTGCATGTTGAACAAGCGCTCGCTTTTGCGCACCACATTGGCCGTGGCTGCTGCGGCCACGCTGGGCTTTGCCGCCCAGGCCCAGGACAAGACCATCAAGATCGGCGTGACCGCCGGTCCTCACGCGCAGATCATGGAAGTGGTGAAGAAGGTCGCCGCCAGGAACGGCCTGAACCTCAAGGTCATCGAGTTCGGCGACTATGTCCAGCCCAATGCGGCACTGGCCGCCGGCGATCTGGATGCCAACAGCTACCAGCACCGTCCCTATCTGGATGCCCAGATCAAGGATCGCGGCTACAAGATCGGCTGGGTGGCCGACACGGTGAATTTCCCCATCGGCATCTATTCCAAGAAGATCAAGGCCTTGTCCGAGCTGTCCACGGGCGCCAAGTTCGGCATTCCCAACGATCCCACCAATGGCGGCCGCGCGCTGCTGCTGCTGCAGACCCAGGGTCTGATCAAGCTCAAGGAGGGCGCGGGCCTGAAGGCCACACCGCTGGATGTGGTCTCCAACCCCAAGAAGCTCAGGTTTGTCGAGCTGGATGCGGCCCAGCTGCCACGTTCGCTGGACGACCTGGAGGCCTCCACCGTCAACACCAATTTCGCGATCTCTGCCGGTCTGAATCCCAAGAAGGATGCGATTGCGCTGGAGTCGGCCAAGAACCCCTATGTGAACATCATGGTGGTGCGCGATGCCGACAAGAACCAGCCCTGGGTCGCCCAGCTGATCAAGTCCTATCACTCCGACGAGGTGCGCCAGTTCATCGACAAGGAGTTCAAGGGCTCGGTCTTCCCGGCGTTCTGATGACCTCCTGAGGCGCTTGCAGGCTGTCTCCTTGATGGGGCGGTCGGGCATCGAACCAGGCGCTGCACTTGCAGCGTTTTTTTACTGCTCTTCATTGCATAGCTGCTAACGCATGTTGTTATTGGGTTTCAGGTAGAAAACAACCTGAAATCCTTTACTGGATTGCGTTGGCTGCTCATTTATTCAAGAGTCTGAAACCACTCGGCGATAGGGGCACGGGTCGTGCGCGTCTGGTTGACGGGGGCGGACTCGTCGGCCCAGCCCAGGGCCAGGCCGCAGACGATGTGCTTGCTGTCGGCCAGGCCCAGCACGCGGCGCACGGTGGCCGGGTACGAGGCCAGGGCGCCGATGGCGCAGCTGCCCAGGCCCATGGCGGCGGCGGCCAGTTGCAGGCCGTAGAGGGTCATGCCCAGGTCCATATAGCCGCCGGGGCCGTAATGGGCGTCGATGGTGACGACCAGCGCCACGGGCGCATCGAAGAAACGGTAGTTGCGCGCAAATTGCGCTTCGCGTCCGGCGCGGTCGTCGCGCGCCACGCCCAGGGCGCCGTAAAGCGCCTGGGCCGAAGCCACCTGGCGCTTGCGCAGCTGCATGGGCATGGGGCGCGGAAAGTAGGCGTAGTCCTCGCATTCGGGCACCTGGCTTTCAACGTCCTGCAGCAGGGCGGCAGTGAGTTGCTCGCGCAGCTTGCCACGCACCGCGATCAGCTGGCCTGGCTGCAGATTGCCGCCGCTGGGCGCCTGGCGCGCCGTCAGCAGCAACTGATGCAGCAGCGCATCTGGCACGGCATCGGGCAGGAAAGCACGTGTCGAGCGGCGCTGCTGCATCAGCGCCATGCCTGCCGGCAAGTCGAAGTCTTCAGATGTTTTTGCGACTGAACCGTTGCTGGACATGAGGTAATAGCTATCAAAAATGAATTCAGGAAGAGGCTTGCAGCCATTGCACCAGGGTTGCCGCGCCAATGCCGCCGGCTCCGGCAATGGCCGCCAGGCCGAGTGTGGCCTTGGGTGTCGATGACTGGGCCTGATACTCAAGCTGGGCCAGGCAGCGCACCAGAGCAATCGCGCCTGACGCGCCGATCGGGTGGCCGCGCGCCAAGCCGCCGCCCGCGCTGTTGATCTGCTCGGGCGCAATGCCCATGGCGGCGCAAAAAGCCAGGCCTTGCACGGCAAAGGCGTCATGCAGTTCGATGGCCGACAGATCCTGTGCCTTCAGCTGTGGGCTTGCCAATGCCTGGCTGCCCCTGGCCAGCACCATCTGGGCTGCTGCAATGGCGACCAGCAGTGGAGTTTCCGGCGCGGCGCCCACGCTGGCGCTGGCCAGCCATTGTGCGCGGGGCTGCAGATTCCAGCGGGCGCAGGCCTCGGGCGTGGCCAGCAGGACCAGGGCCGCACCATCGGCCTTTGCAGAGACGGTCAGGGGGCTGAGGGCGTGGGCGGTGATTTCGTCGACACTCGCACCCTCATAGCTGCCCCGGGCCAGCACCGGCATGCGCGCGGCACGAGCGGGCTGCAGCGCACGCGGATAGGCGTCGGCCGCAAGCCCTGCCACAGGCACGATTTCCTGGGCGAGCTGCGCCCGGGCCGCCAGGGCCCGGTTGTGGCTCAGCAGCGCATACTGCTCCTGCTGGCTGCGGCTGAAGCCATGCGTGAGCGCATAGTCGGCCGCCGATTGCAGCATATCGGGATCGCGCTCGGGATCGGGGGCAAAGGGTGGGCGCTCGTAGCCCTGGGGGTGCTCGCCGGGGTGCAGCGGGCGGGTCTGGCGAATAGGGGCGCGGCTCCAGGCCTCGATGCCACCGGCAATCATCACCTCCGCCTGACCCGATTGCAGCAGACCCACAGCCATGGCCACCGCATCCAGGCCCGAGCAGCACTGGGTATCGATGGTGTGCGCGGCGCAGCCGTCGGGCAGGCCGGCGGCCAGTGCCAGCATGCGCGCCGGGTTGCCGCCAGCGCCCAGAGCGTTTCCGATCACGACCGCGTCGACGGCGTGGGCCGGCAAGCCGCTTTGCTGCAGCAGTGACAGCAGCAGCGGCCGGCCCAGTTCATGGGGGCTGAGCCGAGCCAGGGCCGAGCCGATCGGAGCCACCGGGCTGCGGGCCCAGGCAATGATGGGGGTCTTGCTTGGCATGGGCCTCAACTCTGCCACGGCCGCAATGCGGGGAGCCGGGCAGGGGATATGCCCGCATCGGCAGGCGCTGTCATCCGGGCGCGCAGGGCCTGGGCCAGCTGGCCGTGGTCGGTCTTGCCGCTGGCTGTCTGTGGCCAGTGCTCGCAGATCCACCACTGGCGCGGCACCTTGAAGGCTTCGGTGCGCTCGCGCAGCCACTGGTTCAGCTCCAGGGCCGAAGGCGCCTCGGTCTGGGGTCTCCATTGCAGCACCGCGTGTACCTGCAGACCGCGCAGCGCATCGGCCTGGCCGTGCAGCGAGACCTGGGCAATCGCCGGGTGGCTGGCCAGCAGGTTCTCCACTTCCTCGGGAAACAGGTTCTTGCCCTGGGTGACGATCATGCGGCTCTGGCGTCCTGCCAGGCACAGCATGCCGCGTTCGTCGATATGGCCCATGTCGCGCACGGACAGCCAGTCACCGTCGCGCAGCACGGCCGTGGCGTCATGGGCATCGCCCACATAGTCCATGAACAGCATGGGGCTGCGGATATAGATCAGGCCGTCGCTGGCGTGGCTGGTGCCATGCTCGGCCAGCGCATTCTCGGCGGCATCGCTGCCGGTGGGGCGAATGGATAGCTCCACATTGCTGAATGGCCTGCCCACGGCCTGCGGGCCGCTGGCTTCGTCGGCATCCATCCAGGCCACAAAACTGGCCTCGGAGGCTCCGTAGAACTCGATGATGCGGGCCTGGGGGAACAGGGCGCGCAGCGCCGGCGTGTGGGCGCGCATCCAGCGCGCGCCGCTGATGGTGATCAGTTCGACCTCGGGAATGGGTGCGAGCTGGCGATGCTCCGCCCATTGCAGCATCAGCAGCAACTGGCTGGGCACGGCGACAAGGCAGGGCGTATCCCCGCCCGCCAGGGTCGCGAGACAGCGCGAGGCAGAGAACTTTTCCTGCATGACGGCGCCGCAGCCATACCAGATGCCTTGCATGGCCCCGAACAGAAACAGCGAGTGCGAGATGCGCCCTGGTGCCAGCGTGCGCTGGGCGACGACGGGGCCGAAATCCTGCAGGCCGACGCGAAAGCTTTCCGTCCACGACAGATGGTGGCGCTTGAAGCCCTTGGGCAGGCCGGTGCTGCCCGAGGTAAAGCCGGTATAGAAGGCGGCTGTCGGTGCTGCCGATTCCAGCTCGCAGGGCTGCCCGGGCAGCCAGCCTTCAATGCGCTGGCGCACGGCCGGCTGCCAGTCGGGGTCGGCGACCGCCGCGCAGCGGCCGCTGCGGATCACGGCCAGAAAGTCCACCAGTCGCTCCAGGGTGGAGCGGCTGGCATCCAGCAGCAGCATCTGCGGCGCGCGTTGCGCCACCAGGCGTGCCGAGCGCAGCTCGACCTCCGCGTGCAGCCGGTCAAAGGTCCAGGAGTCGGCCTCGCTCTGCAAGGCCACCAGATCGGGTCGGTGCTGCGCCCAATAGGCCAGCGGGCCATGCACCAGTTGCCAGAAGCCTTGCAGCGGCGCGGCAGCGGACAGTGCCTTCATCGGCGACCGCCAAAGCGCCAGTCCGGCAGACCGCGTGCCACTGTGTGAACAATCAGTGCGCAGAGAATGCATTTGATGAAGTCGCCGGGCACAAAGGCCAGCGTCACGGCAAAAGCCTGGTTCAGGCTCATCTTGGCGATCAGCATCAGGCCCAGCACGCCAAAGGCATGCAGACACAGCAAGCCACCGAGCACGGAGGCGATGAAGGCGCTCAGTGCCGTGCGGCGCGGCGTGCTTTGCGGCAGGGCGGCCATGATGGCGCCTGTCACGGCGGCGGCCAGCGCATAGCCGATCAGATAGCCGGCAGAAGGTGCCATGAAAACGCCGATGCCGCCGCGGCCGCCCGACAGCAGGGGCAGGCCCACGGCTACGGCCGCGAGAAACAGCACCATGGATTGCATGCCGCGCCAGGGTCCGAGCATGACGCCTGCCAGCATCACGCCCAGCGACTGGATGGTGATGGGCACGCCGAACGGCAGGTCGATCTTGGGAATCAGGCCCATCACGGCCATCAGCGCCGCAAACAGCGATACCTGGGCCATGGAGCGTGCGCCGCCGCGCGATACGGTGTGAGAGGGAGTGGTGGTCATCAACAGTCTCCTAGAAACCCAGTCTTGCCCAGAGGGCGTCGGCTACACGGCGCGTGGCCTGCAGCATATGAATCGTCAGCGGTGCAATCAGACGCAGGCCGCCGCTTTTGCCGGTGCGCAGCCGGTATGCTTCGTCCAGCTTCTTCCATTGCACAAAGAAATGCTCGGTAAAGCGCAGCATCAGCGCAAGCTGCATGGCCACGCGCTCGGTGGGGATGCCCAGGCGGGCCAGCGGGGCCAGCAGCCATTCCAGCACCTCGACCAGATCGCTGGGGCGAGTGGTCACGGTCAGCACAATGCCCAGAGTCGAGGCGCAGACCAGCCGCAGACTGCTGAGGGCTGCCAGCACCGGGTTGCCCATGAAGACATGAAAGCCCGCCACCAGCAGCGCCGCGACGATGACCGAGTGCATCAGCCGGCGTGCCACCTGGGTGGCCTGGCCCAGCGATATCCATAGCAGCAAGCAGGCTGCGCCGCAGCCCGCCAGCACCCAGGGGCTGGCTATCAGGAACAGCAGCGTGCCAAAAACCGCCAGCAGCAGGAGCTTGAGGCCGGCCGACCAGCGATGCAGCCAGGTCGCCACTTCGCTGTAGAGACTACCCATGCAGGTCTCCGTGGGAGATTTTCTGCATCAGCTGCTCCCGCACGGAGGTCTCGTAGGCCCCGCAGATGTCGCGGCCCGGACCATCGCCGCGCAGCCGGCCCTGCTCCAGCCAGATCACGCGTTCGAAGTCGCGCACATGATCGAGCACATGGGTGGAGACCAGCACCTGTTGCGGTGCGGCAGCGATATCCTGGGCCAGAAGGGCCTGCCCGGGCAGGTCCAGGCTGGCAAAGGGCTCGTCCAGCAGCAGCAGCTGGGGCGCGGCAATCAGCAGCGAGAGCCAGCACACCTGCTGGCGCTGGCCCTGGCTCAGGCTGCTGACGGCCCGCTCGGCCCAGTGGGCCATGCCGCGTGCGGCCAGCAGCTCGCGCGCCCTGGCTCTGGCCTGCTGCTTGTTCAGACCCTGGGGGCGCAGGCCCAGGGCCAGCTCTTCCTCCACCGTGGGGAAGATGATCTGGTCGTCCGGGTTCTGGAACATCAGGCCGATCAGGCCCGGCCGGTTCTGGCGGGCCTGCAGCAAGGGCATGCCATCCACCAGTACCTGTCCGGCCTGGGGCTGCTCAAGTCCGCAAAGCAGGCGGAACAGGCTCGATTTGCCTGCGCCGTTGTTGCCGATCACGCCGATGCGCTTTTGCGCCAGGCTCAGGTTCAGGCCGTCGAACACCTGGGTCTGGCCGCGCTGCAACCGTATGTCGACCAGCTGCACGCCCTGTTGGGTGGGGCTTTGCAAGCCGTCGCTCATGCGCCAGCTCCTGCTGCAGCAAGGGCAGGGCTGAAAGACGCCGGGCTGGAATGTGGATGGCAAGGAGCGAAAAGGGCTGACATACGGGGAGAGTCTGAAACTGTGCCCCGGCTTCAAACATGCGAGGCAGCGTTGGTGGCGGATTCTAGCGCTGTGAATTTGCTTTCAAAAGACTGCCATCTGAGCTCTTTTTATGTGAATTTCCTATAAGAAATGATTTCTTTACCTGCGGCGGCTGTCTGTTTTCATTGGGGCCGCATTTCGTCGCAGTTGTGCGCCTGATGACAGCGTGTTGCAGAGTGAAGAGTTTCTGTGTGCCGTTCTTGCCTGCTTCAGGGGCTAACTTCGCTCAAGCTGCGCGAGCGCTGGCGAGAAGATTCATGAGGTTGGGCGTGGATAGCCATGTTTTGGCGTGGTTTGCACTGCTGATGAGCGCAAGCTGCAGTGGGCCGCTGCCGTGAGGCAATCAAGCCGGCGCGAGATTGGCGGTTTTCGGACTCAGACAGGCAGATTGCCAGTACCCAAATTTTTCTAAAAAAAATCGCTTTTGAGCCGCCCGGATATAAAAAAGCGGGCACCGGGCCCGCTTGTTGCTGTCCGGCAATGCGGATGACCTGCCTAGAACTGGTAGCTGAGGCTGGTCCCGGCCATCCATTGACGTCCCGGGGCAGGTTCGTAGTAGCGGCCCTCGGGCTTGGTCGCTTCGTTGACGATGACCGAGCCCACATAGTTCTTGTCCGCCAGATTGTCGACGCGGGCAAAAGCACTGAGTTTCCAGGCGCCCAGGCGCCGGGTGTAGCCAACGCTCAGGCTGGCCACGTTGTAGCTGGGGGCGTAGACCTGGTTCTTGTCGTCAGCGGCAATACGGCCCACATGACGCCAGTCCAGGCCCACACGCCAGTCGGTGGCGGGAAGCCATTCCAGTCCCAGGTAGCCCAGATGCCTGGCCGTGCCGGCAATGCGGTTGCCGGCGGGAATGCAGTCCTGGCCCTTGCTGTCGCAATAGCCGCTGCGCAGGCTGGCGTCGAGCAAGGTCAGCGCGCCGTTCAGGCGCAACTGGGGCATCAGCCAGGTGCTGGTGCTCAGCTCCATGCCGCGGCGGCGGGTTTTGCCTGCGTTCTGATAGGAGGCGCGGCCACTGTCGTTGCTGGCCACCACGATTTCATTGTCGGTCTGGGTCTGGAACAGCGCGGCAGACCAATCGCCGCGCAGGCCGGCCACATTGAAGCGTTGCTTGATGCCCAGCTCGGCACTGGTCGATACCGCAGGCTTGAGGCCGAAGTTCAGGCCGCCCACCAGATCGGGGCGGTACGAGATCTCGTTGAAGGTCGGTGTCTCCATGCCGCGACCCAGCGAGGCATAGATATTGGTGTCCTGATTGAGCTCGTGCTGCAGTGAAACAACCGGCAGCAACTTATGGAATCCAGCATTGCCGCTATCGTCCTTGTCAGCCAGGAAATGGTCGCGCGATTGGAACTGCACATTGCTCCAGCGCAGGCCGGCATCGAGCTTCCAGCGCGGGGCAAAGGCCCAGGAGGCTTGTAGATAGGGGTCGATGCTGGTGAGGGTATTGCGCTCGTCGCGCACCAGCTCGCCGACCACGCCCAGCTGGTTGCCGACAAAGTTCTTGTAGCCCTGGCGATCTTCCCTGACGGTATTGGCAGCCAGGCCGGCAATCAGGCCCAGGCTGCCGCTGCCCAGCTCGTACTTGCCGCTCCAGCGTGCATCGATGCCGCCATAGTCGCGCTTTAGGCCGATCACCCCGCCTTTGTACTTGTCCTCAAGTTTGCTGCTGGGAGGGATAGACTGAAACTGCATCATTTCACGCTGACCGGCATAGGCCATGAGGCGCAGCGCCTGGCCTGCACCAAGCTCGCGCTCATAGGTCAGGCCGGCCTGGGTCTGCTTCACGCTTTTGCGCGAGTTCATTTTGATCGCATTGGCGTTGACGTCCTTTGGATTGAGGGCCCATTCGCTGGGTTTGATGCCGCCGGGGTCCTTGGCATCGATGTCCACATGGTTGGCGACCAGGGTCAGCCGGCTGTATTCGTCGGGCCTGACATCGATACGGGCGTTGAACAGGTTTTTGTCCGCTGCGCTCTGGGCTCGGTAGCCGTCGGTGAGAAAACGGCTGGCGCTGAGCACATAGCCAATCCCGTTGGCTTCGCCCTTGGCCTTGAGCCCCAGTCGCTTCTGGCCGTCGCTGCCCAGCGCAAAGCTGCTTTCCACCGAGGGCGCACCCTCGCCGCGTTCGGTATAGGCGTTGATCACGCCGCCAGAGGCGTTGCCGTAGAGCGCGGAGTAGGGGCCGCGCAGCACCTCCACTCGCTCCAGCGAGGCGATATCGATATTGTTGGTCTGGCCCTGGCCATCGGGCATGGTGGAGGGGATGCCGTCCACATAGATCTGTATGCCGCGCACGCCGAAGGTGGAGCGCGCGCCAAAGCCGCGAATCGACAGCTGCAGGTCTTGCGCGTAGTTCTGGCGGTTCTGCAGTTGCAGGCCCGGAGCTGCGCCCAGGGACTCCGAGAGATTGACCTGCAGATTGCGCTCGCGCATGCGCTCGCCATCGAGCACGGTGACGGAGGCTGGGGTCTGCTCCAGTGCAGACTGCTGCAAGGTGCTGCGCACGGTGACTTCGGACAGCTGGGGCAGGTCCGGCTGGGCGGCGGCTTGCTGGGCCAGTGCGGACTGTGCCGTCAGCAGCAGTCCGGCGGCGGCCACAGGCCAGCCTGCCAGATGGCAAAGACGCGAAAAATGCATGTGAATATCTCTGGGGCTTGAGGGGGCGTTGGCTGCCCTGGATGATTTGCAAGCGTCTGCTGACACAGTCCATTACCGCGACACGCCGCGCTTTCAGGCATGGCGCATATGCGCCATTGCCGGCGCCGTGGCAGGTTGCGTCTCAGGCAGCTTGCGGTGCTGGGGCGATTGTATTTGGGCAGCAGTGTTTTGATGTTTTTGCCCTGGATGTCCTTCTTGCCCGTGCTGGAGCCTTACCCCAGGTTACAAGTGACGCGACTTTCATGCACCGGCTCCGGGCCCTTGAAGCGATGCCGTTGGGGTAAGATGGCGCCGCGCTCCGGGGTGCACGCCAGTGCTGAGATCTACACCCGCGAACTTGACCCGGTTCATACCGGCGGAAGAAGAGCTTGCAAGCTGACCTCAGGGCAGTGCGTTCTCGCATGGTCAGCAAGCCTTCGGAGCATGATGTCCCCGCTCTCGAAGGAATTTCATGGACAAGGCCGCTTCGATGGTCGCCGATCTGCTTGCTTTCATCGCAATGGATGACTGCACCGACGACCAGTTCAATCAACTCGCCCTGCGCCTTTTCGCCTACCAGTACGAATGCAATGCGCCGTTTCGCAGCTTTTGCCAGCGACGCGGTGCCACGCTGCGCAATGTCAGGAGCTGGCGCGATGTTCCGGCCGTGCCCATCGATGCCTTCAAGGCCATGGAGCTGCGCAGCGAGCCGCCATCGCCCGCCGAGCGTGTGTTCATGACCAGCGGCACCACAGGCCGCGCCGCACGCGGACGTCATTTCCATCCGCAGCTCGATGTCTACGACCTGTCCATGAAGCGCTATTTCGCCAGACGTTTCATGCAGGGTATGGAGCGCATGCCCATGGGCATTCTGTTTCCCGATGAGCAGGCCATGCCCAATTCCTCGCTGGCCCACTATCTGGCCCTGGCGCGGTCCGAATTCGGCTCGGCCGGCAGCCGCTACTATCTGAACTCGGAAGGGCTGGACATGCCGGCCCTGTGTGCCGCGCTGGAGGCGTCCGAGCGCAGCGGCCAGCCGTTTGCGCTGCTGGGCGCGAGCTTCAGCCTGGTCCATGTCATGGATGCCCTGCGTGAACAGGGCCGCAGCTTTCGCCTGCCTGCAGGCAGCCGGGTGCTGGATACGGGCGGCTACAAGGGGCAGTCGCGCGAGCTGCCGCTCGAGCAGTTCTATGCCGGGCTTTCACAGCTGCTGGGCGTGCCGCGCAGTCTGTGCATCAATATGTATGGCATGACGGAGCTGAGCACCCAGTTCTATGACGATGGCAATGCGGTACTGCCTTCGGTCAAGTCTGGTCCGCACTGGATTCGCTCGCGTCTGGTCGAGCCGATCACCGGCCGTGACGTGGCAGCTGGTGAGCGCGGCATTCTGGTGCATTGCGATCTGGCCAACTACAACGCGGTGACCACCATCCTGACCGAGGATGTGGGCCTGTGGGCCGGCACGCAGGAAAAAGACGGCTTTTTGCTGCTGGGGCGCGCCGAGGGCGCCGCCGCCAAGGGCTGCTCGCTGGCGGTTGAAGAGTTTGTGAAAGCTGCCGGCGCATGAGCGAGCAGCGCAAGCTACAGCGTATCAAGGCAGGCTATCTGCCCGGCCTCGCCGACGATGAAGTGCAGTGGCAGACGCTGGGCTTCGAGTCCCGCGACGGCCAGAGGCTGGAAGTCAGCGTGCCCGTGCTGACGGCGCCGCAGATGCGGGCTCTGGCTGCTCGCGTGCGCGCGGCTGCGTGTGTCCATCTGCGCTCCATGCCGGTGGCCGAGATCATCGATGCCGTCGATCGTGCGATGGCCCGCCTGCTGAATCGCAACGACATCTACCGTCAGCAGGCCGAAGCCTGGCTGCCTGTGGTCAGCGGCTATGACGCCGATATGGTGCGGCTGGGACTGACCGGATTTTTCAAGACCTTTCGTGCAGCGCAGCTCAGGCGCTTTGTGGCCGAGGATTTCGCCAATCCGGCAGTGCTCGATGGCTTTCAACCGGCAGCCAAGGGCGGCGCCGTACGTGCTTTCGGCCCGGACCTGCTGGTGCACAGCTGGGCCGGCAACGTGCCTGCGCTGTCGCTGTGGAGTCTGGTCTGCGGCTTGCTGGTCAAGGCCCCTGCGATCGGCAAGCTGGCCAGTGCCGAGCCCTTGTTTGCGGGCTGGTTTGCGCGCCTGCTGGCCGAGGTGCATCCGCCGCTGGCCGATTGCCTGGCCGTGGTCTGGTGGCGCGGCGCAGGCGGCGAGGAGGCCGACGCGCTCTATGCCGAGGCCGATACGGTGCTGGCCTATGGTGGCAACCAGACTCTGGATGCACTGCGTCGTCGCCTGCCCGTGACGACGCGCTTTTTGCCCCATGGCCACAAGCTGGGCTTCGGCCTGATCGGGGCGCAGGCGCTGGATACGCTCAAGGCTGCGGGCATGGCAAGGCTGGCCGCCTGGGACGTGATGCGCTACGACCAGCAGGGCTGCTACTCGCCCCATGTGTTCTATGTGCAGCGTGGGGCGCCGGTTTCGCCGCGTGCTTTTGCCGATTATCTGGCGGCCGAGCTGGCCAATCTGCAGCGACGATTCGCACGCCGCGAGCTGGATCTGGAAGAAGGGGCGGCGCTGGCCCGCTGGCAGCAGAACATGGAGTGGGGCGGCGAAGCTCACGAGCTGCTGGGGCCTGTGGATGCGCCCTGGAGCGTGGCCTACAGCGAGAGTCTGCAGCCCCTGGCACCGACCGCGCTGTATCGCACGATTGCAGTGGTGGCTGTGGACCGGCTCGATGCCGTGCTGCCCGTGGTGGCCGCTCAGCGCGACTATCTGCAGACCGCCGGCATTGCGGCCGGCCCCGAAGAGCTGTACCGCCTGGGCGGGCTGTTGGGTGCGGTTGGCGTCACGCGTATCAGTGCCATCGGCTCCATGAGCATGCCCGAAGCGGGCTGGCATCATGACGGGCGCTTCAACCTGCTGGATCTGGTGCGCATGACGGAGATCGAGCAGTCGGCAGAACTGGCGGCCCAGCCGCTGGCCTCTTATGCGGACTGAGGGAGTGGATACAGCCGTGGCATTCATGGAGTTCAAGCAGGCCCGATACAGCTACCCGGGACGAGCGCCCGTGGTGGATGGCGTGGACTGGCAGATCGGGGCCGCAGAGATCCACTGCCTGCTGGGGCGCAGCGGCTGCGGCAAGACCACGCTGCTCAAGCTGGCGGCAGGTTTGCTCAGGCCACAGTCGGGCCATGTCTTGCTGGGCGGCAGCGAACTCGCGGCGCCGGGCCCCCAGCTGGGCTTTATGTTCCAGGCGCCGACCTTGCTGGACTGGCATACGGTGATAGACAACGTGCTGCTGCCCGTGTCGTTGCAGCGCAAACCTGGGCTGCAGGATCAACTGGCGGCCATGCAGTTGCTGGAGCAACTGGGCCTTGTCGAACATGCTTCGCTCTATCCGCGCCAGCTCTCGGGCGGACAGCAAAGCCGGGTGGCGCTGGCGCGCGCCCTGATTCTGGAGCCGCCTTTGCTGCTGCTCGACGAGCCTTTTGCGGCACTGGATGCCATCACGCGCGCCGAGCTGCAGGATGATTTGCTGCGCACCTGCCAGCGGCATGGCACGACGGTGCTCTTCGTCACCCACGACATCAACGAGGCCGTCTATCTGGGTGACCGCATTGCACTCATGCATGGTGGCCGCATCGTGGACGACTGGTCGATAGAGCTGCCACAGCCGCGCCAGCAGAGCCTGCGCCACGGTACGGCGTTCAACGACTATTGCGCGCGCATTCGCGCATCCATGGACCGGGGGGGCGCATGAGCGGCCTGCTGAACAAGACACACTGGCTGTCTGCCTCGCTTTTGATAGCTGTCATCGCAATATGGGAGCTGGCTGCGAGGCAATTAGGCTTGTCGGCACTGGTTTTGCCTGCGCCCTCGGCAGTGGCGCTGTCACTGTGGTCGGGTCTGGCGTCCGGCTATTTCTGGCCGCATCTCTGGGCCACCTTGCAGGCCTTGCTGCTGGGCCTGCTCATAGGCAGCGCCGTAGGCCTGCTGGCCGGCATGGCGCTGGCCGAGTCCGAGCTGCTGGAGCGCGTGCTCAAGCCCTATGTGGTGGTCAGCCAGGTCGTGCCCAAGCTGGCTCTGGCGCCGCTGTTCGTGCTCTGGTTCGGCTTCGGCATGCTGCCCACGGTGCTGATCACGGCGCTGATCTGCTTTTTCCCCTTGATGGAAAACACATTGATGGGTCTGCGCCAGGTCGATGCCCAGCGCATGCAGCTGTTTCGCATGCTGGGGGCTACCAGACTGCAGACTCTGCTGCGCCTGAAGCTGCCGACGGGGCTGCCTGCGATTCTGGCCGGGCTGCGCGTGGCCGTGGTGCTGGCGCTGGTCGGCGCCGTGGTGGCCGAGTTCATGGGCGCCAGCCAGGGCCTGGGGGCCGTGGTCATTGCCGCCCAGGGAATGATGGACACCACGCTGATGTTTGCGGCGCTGGTGCTGATTGCCGCCATGGGCCTGCTGCTGTATCAGGCCTGTCTTGTTCTGGAGCGCCGTTTGCTGCGCTCCCATCACTTTTCAACCTCGCAGTCGGGCGACAGGGCCTGATCGCATCTTCAAACCATTTGTCATGCACAACAGCAACCAGACTTCGTTCATCTCCCGCCGCAGCCTGCTCGGCGCCTGTGCAGGCCTGAGCGGCCTTGCCATGACCGGCACCAGCATGGCGGTTCCTCTGCAGGGCAGGATTCGCCTGGCGGGCTGGAGCAAGCCCATCAGCGAGATCACCAATATTCTGGTCGAGCCCGAAAAAGGCTTTTTCAAGGCGAATGGCGTGGAGCTGGCCTATCTGCCCGGAGCAGGTGGTGGCGATGCGATCCGCAACATCCTCAGCGGCCAGGCCGACGTGGCCTTCACCGACCCAGGCTCCTTCTTCATGGCACTGGACAAGGGCGAGAAGCTGGTGGCCATCTACGACATCTATCCGCAGAACGTGTTCAACGTGGTCTCGCTCAAGTCCTCGGGCATTCGCAAGCCCGCAGACCTCAAGGGCAAGAAGATCGGTGTCTACAGCCTTGCCAGCGGCACGCGCCAGAACCTGCTGGTGATGCTGCATCAGGCCGGCCTCAAGGAGTCGGATGTGAGCATTGTCGTGACCGGCCTGCTGAACTTTGCTCCCCTGATGCAGGGACAGGTTGACGCCACGGCCGCCACGGATACCGGCCTGGCCGTGGGTCTGCGCAAGGGCATCGGCGATGTCAACGTGATGCAGGTCAGCGACCACCTCAATATGTCCAGCGACATGTTTGTGGTGCGCGAAGAAGTGTTCCAGCAGAAGAAGGATTTGCTCAAGGCCTTCATCAAGGGCTACCGCGAAAGCGCAGCCTGGATGATGGCGAACCCCGAGGAGGCCTCGGTGCTGGCCAGCAAATATGCCATCGACGGCACGCGCCGCGACATCAATCTGGATGTGATACGCCTGCGAAACGCCTCTTCCATGCCCGCCGTCCAGGGGCAGCCGCTGGGCAGCTTTGATATGGTTGCGCTGCAAAAAGGCGCCGATGCCTATCGTGCGCTGGGCATGGTGCAGCGTCAGATCAAGGTGGCCGATGTGGTTGTTTCGCTGTAAATCTTCCTCTGAGGCGCGTTACTTGGGCGGCCCCGCGCCTTTGCCCTCTCTTTGCGGGAGGGAAGACAGCATCGCTGCGGGGCGGCTTAGCCGTCAAGGCCCCCGCTTGCTGTCCCCTGCCTGGGGCCTGTCAGTGTTGGAGCGGAAATCGTGAATATGAGTCAGTCTTCTTCAATGGGCTTGCGCGGCAAGGTGGTGCTGGTGACGGGAGCCAGCCGTGGCATTGGCGCGGCGATTGCCCTGGCGTTTGCGCGCGAGGGCGCGACGGTGGCCGTCAACTACCTCTCCAATGACAAGGCTGCAGCCGGCACTGTGGATGCCTGCCTGGCCGCAGGCAAGGACTCGGGCGGCGATGCCTGGGCGGTCAAGGCCGATGTGGGCTCGCCAGAGGCGGTGCAGGGCATGGTGGACAGCATAGTGCGCGAAGCGGGGGGGCATCGACATCGTGGTCAACAATGCCTTCAGGCCCTATGCCTTCGATCCCGAGCGGCGCAGCCGGTTTGAGGATCTGCAATGGGCGGACTATCAGGCACAGTTCGATGGTGCCGTGGGCGCAAGCTTCAATGTCTGCCGCGCGGTGCTACCGCTGATGCGCCAGCGCGCGCGCGGCAGCATTGTCAACATCGTCAGCAATCTGGTGGAGCAGCCTGTTGTCGCCTATCACGACTACACGACATCCAAGGGGGCCTTGCTGGCTTTCAGCCGTAACCTGGCCAGCGAGCTGGGGCCTGTGGGCATACGCGTCAACTGTGTGGCGCCCGGTCTGGTCTATCCCACGCAGGGCACGCAGGGCAGCAAGGAGTCTTTCCGGGAGTCGCTGATGGCGGCCACGCCGCTGCGGCGGCTGGCGCGGCCCGAAGATGTGGCGGGGCCGGTGCTGTTTCTGGCCTCGGAACTCAGTGGCTTCATGACCGGGCAGCTGCTGCTGGTAGACGGCGGTCTGGTCATGCGCTGAGCTGGCGTGGGGCAAGCAGGGCTTTTCTGCTGGCCTTGGCTTACTGTTTGGCGGTTGCCTGGGCGTGGTCCATCGCATCGATGATGGCCACACCGGTCTGCTGTACGCCCGGAGCGTTGAAGCCTGGGCCTGGTGTGACGGCAGGGTGGCTGAGCAGCTTCTCGGCCATGCTGGGCGCTGCGGCAGGCGCGCTGGCCTGTACGGGGGAGGGCGGGTTGGCGGCAGGCTTGGCAGTTGCTTGTTCGGTGGAGTCCAGATAGTCGTTATAGCGCTTGTAGGCCTGACGCTCGCTACGAGTCTGTTCCTGCTGCTGCTGTGAATGCTTGAAGTACCGATAGGCGACCGTACCCAGAATCAGTGCTGCCACCAGAAATACGGCAATAGCGGTGACGACGAGGTTTTCGTCGGAGCGCTGAGGCGATTGACGGACGGCGGTGGGCATGGGACGGGAAGCTGGCATCTGGGAAAACGTGACCGGTGGGGCCTGATAAGTATCTAACTGTTTTCAGCGTATCAAAAACAGCGTGTTCAGGCTTTCAGATCGGCATTTTTTTCGAGAACTTCAGTCGGAAATGTCCGAAACCCCGGAGGGGCCCTATCTTGTCGCGCAAAAAAGCCGGTATGCGCTGGGCGATACCGGCTTTTGCAGCTCAGTCAGCTATCAGGCAGCGACAGCTTGTGCCTGCTCGATCTGAGCCTTGGCCGCTTCCATGGCCGCAGCCTTGGCGTCGGGACCCATGGCCACGCCTTCAGCACGAACAATGGTCACGTCGGTCACGCCCATGAAGCCGAAGATCACCTTCAGATAGCTTTCCTGGTGCTCCATGGCCTGGCCTGCTTCGCTGGTGGAGTAAGCACCGCCGCGAGCGGAGGCCACGATGACCTTTTTGTCGCCGGCCAGACCCACGGGGCCGGTGGCGGTGTACTTGAAGGTACGGCCGGCCTGGGCAATACGATCCAGCCATGCCTTCAGCTGCGTGGGAATGGTGAAGTTGTAGAAGGGGGCGCCCACGACGATCACATCAGCGGCCAGGAACTGGCTGACCAGAGCTTCGGAGACAGCGTTTTCCTGGCGTTCGATTTCGGTGGCAGCAGCCTGGCCGGTGCGAAAACCCAGGGATTGTGTGCTCAGGTGGCTGGGGGCGCTCACGGCCAGATCCAGGTAGTCGACCTTGGCTTCGGGGTTGGTCTGCTTGAGGCTGGCAACGATATCGGCCGTCAGTGCGCGTGTCACGGAATTGGAGCCAGTGATGGAAGAGTCGATGTGCAGGATTTGCATGTTGGTATCTATACCTCTAAAAATGAGTCAGAAAACACTTCTTGCCCAGCCCCGATGCTGCGTTGCGGCAAAACAGTGATTGGTTTTGAATTGCAATGGAATAGATTGTAGATTTGTTTATATTCGCCAATAAGTCTGCAAAAATGCGATAGATTGTTCCAAATATCAATTCAATCGATTCCAAGGAAATGTGCATGGTGGATCTCAACGACATGCTGTACTTCGTCGAGGTGGTCGAGCGCGGCGGCTTTGCTGCTGCCGGGCGGGCGCTGGGCATCCCCAAGTCGCGCCTCTCGCGCCGCGTCGCCGAACTCGAGGCCCACCTCGGAGTGCGTTTGCTGCAGCGCACCACCCGCAAGCTGTCTCTTACTCAGGTCGGTGAGACCTTTTTGCGCCATGGTCAGGCCATGCGCGATGCTGCCCTGGCTGCCTCGGATGCCGTGGCCGAAGTCCAGACCGAGCCGCGCGGCACCATTCGCGTGACCTGCCCGGTGACGCTGGCGCAGACGGTGCTGGGTGAGCTGATGCCCGAGTTTCTCAAGCGCTGCCCGCTGGTGCAGGTGGAGATGCAGGTCACCAACCGCCCCGTCAATCTGGTCGAGGAGGGTGTGGATGTCGCATTGCGCGTACGTGCCACGCTGGAGGACAGCGGCTCCATGGTCGTCAAGCGACTCGACAGCTCGCGCCAGATCCTGGTGGCCAGCCCCGATTTGCTGCAGCGCCAGGGTACGCCCCGCACGCTGGAGGACCTGCAACTGCTGGACAGCATGGCGATGACGGCGGTCGACGGCCATTCCAGCCTGCTGCTGGTCGGACCCGAAGGCAAGGAACACCGGCTGCAGCTGCAGCCGCGCTATGTGGTCGATGATTTGCTGACCCTGAAATTTGCCGCACTGGCCGGCAGCGGCATGTGCTGGCTGCCTGACTATATGTGCCAGGATGCCTTGAACCAGGGCACGCTGGTGCAGCTGCTGCCGCAATGGGCGCCCCCGCGCGGCATCGTGCATGCGGTGTTCCCCTCGCGGCGCGGGCTGGCACCGGCAGTCCGGCACTTTCTGGATTTTCTCGGGGAGCGCATGCCAGGCAGCAGCATTTCCGCCGTGCAGAAGGCGGCTGCATCAGTTCCGGTGACGAATTAGCTTCTGCATCGCAAGATACCAAGCTATTGAGGTCATCAGCCGTAGCAGAGCAGATGATTCGACCAATCGTCAGGGGTGACGCTGCTTTTCACCACTCAGAGTCTTCTGCTGCTGCGCCAAGGCTGGTGATTGCCGGTATGGGGGCGGGTTGCTTGGCCTGTGTCGCATACGGATTGGAGCGAGGCGGGTTTATCCATGGACTTGCTACCGACAGAGAAAGCAGAAGCCAGGCGAGTACCAGAAAGCCCTTGGGCCATGCACTCTTTGCACGAGGGTTCGGAAGCAGGGCATATAGACCATATGCGGCAAGCGCCAGTGCAAGAGGCGACAGCCAAGTCTCAAGCCACGCACGCGTCGGATTGTGGCTGTAGTAGATCAACGGGTTGACCAAAGCCACGACGCCCATGCCGGTCAGATGATGAGGAAATGAGAGCGGCTTGGATATCGGCTGTTCGACGGCAGTTGTTTGCATGTTCACTCCTGTGAATGAATGTAACAGAGGCATGTGACACCGTTGAAATTTTGTGTCGTCTACCGGCGAGAAGGCGAATCAAAGGAAGGCGGTTCAGACGCTTGTTCAGGCGCCTGGTACTGTTGGACAAGGCGCGGCATGCTTTGAGGTATGCCGTGCCTAACACCGGCCAAGATCTTGCTGAAGCCTCAGAGTTGCTGGATCACAGCCATGTGAGCGTGACGCGCAGGCGCATCGGAGTTGGGCAACATGGTTGAAAGCCGTCCCTCGAAGGCGCCAGCCCTGTGCGGCTGAGCATTGCTTATCAAAAAGCGTCCTGTCAAATATTTCAAATCTCAATACAGGTTAAGTACATTCTGTAGGCCAAAGCGCTGTTGTCGGCCCAAAGCGTTTGAATATTCGATTCTTTCAAATGATGCCTTTCAATACTGCATACCTGACGGCTTGGGCTCTGGTCCTTACCTGCATCTTTCGGTAGATGTTTTTCACATGCGTTGATACAGTCAATGCACTTATTTCCATGTAGTCCCCAATCTCATGGGTTCTTTTTCCTTGAGCAATCAATCGTAAAACTTCTTTTTCCCTATCCGTCAGCTTTTCGAATTTCTTGTGTTCAAGAGGAATTTCGTTGGGTGCAGAGTATTGAAATATCTTTGGCAGAATTTTCTTCGCAACAATCGGAGATATGGATGCCCCGCCATTGGCCACTTCCAGTACCGCTTGCGAATAACTTCCAAACCATGAATTCTTTAATAGATATCCAACCACCCCTTTTTTGAAAGCATCCATGGCGGCATCGCCTTTTTCGCTGGAGGAAATGGCGATGCTCAATACATTGGGCATTCTCAATTGGACTAACTCCAGCAAATCGGCTCCTTGTCCTTCGCCAAGAGACAGGTCCACGAGAAGCACGTCGAACTCCTCGGCCAAGACACCCTTGCGCGCTTCCCGATAGGAGGAGGCCTGCCCGATCAGGATGGTCCGAGGGTCACGCATGAGCTCCTGCGAGATCACGCTCCTGCTATGTCTGTCTTCGTCAGCCAGGAAAACCCGCACGGGCTGGTTCTTCTGACCTTTCATGTCGGATGGCCAGGTGTATCCCGTGGCAGAGGATGTGACTTCGATGCTGCCCGCATCAAAGTATGGCCCCTTGGGCAAGTCGGAGAGATACATGTGACACCCGATCTGTGTAATGGGAATTGGAAAATCTGCTGAAAAATAAAATTTCATCTCGTAAAAATCTATTAAAAATCCATAAGGAAAAGTATGGTTTAAATTTTTACATTTATTCACTTCAATATTGGGTAGAGAATTGAAAAGCAGTCATGGAAGTTAGATGAAAACCCTTTATTTTTGAAACATAAGAGAAATAATATAAATAGAAATGTGGATTACTTTTTTTAACATTGTAGGAAATTTTCCATAATGCTACTTTTTCAATAGCGCACCATTCATCAAGCGCATCGTACTAATCATTCTCCGCAATTATCTGAGTGGGTGAAATAATAATTGCAAATAGGGTATTACTGTTTCCCAGACATTTTCTGAAACTGCTGCTACCGAAATCATGTTGTGGACCGTGAAAATTTAATCCAGAACTTGAAGACGGTTAAAACCGGCCTTTGCTTAATAATTGGCACAGGTCTCTCTCACATACTTCAGTTGTCTACAAACTCGCTATTCAAAGGAACGATCATGAAAAAGTCTCTGATTGCCATGGCGGTTATTGCGTTGGCTGGTGTTGCATCTGCTGCCGTGAGCAGCTCCAGCATTGCTGCAACTAATACGACGTCAAGTGCATCGTCTGCAACGCTGTCGGGCGCAGCCAGCTCGGGCAACGGAAGTGCGCTGAGCATGAATAGCGCCACCTCCGGCGCAACCTCGAATGCAAACGCTGCTGGCGGCGCTATCGGTGCAGGCAGTTTTGGCATCGGTGGGGCAGCTGTCGGTGGTAGCGCAACGACCTTCGGCAACGTCAAGAGCCTTTCCGCAACCACCGGCAACGGTGTTGCAGGCGGTGTGGCAGCAACCAATGCCAATGCAGGCTCGGGCGCTGCAGCTGGCTACAGCGCCGGCCCGGTGAGCGGCACAGCCTTCGGTGGAGCTTCTTCGCAGACCGCGAATGTCGCTGCAACTGGCGCCGGCCCTGGCGGTGGCCTGGCTTATATCAACAACAACGCGGGCACCACCTCTGGCTACAACGCCACATCGGGAGCCGTTTCCTCACCCTGGGGCGCGCTGACCAATACGACATCGAACGCTGGCTCTGTGGGTACCGTCCACCAGAACGCCGGGGCATGGGGTAATGCCGGCTACCTCTCCAACGGTGGCGGCACTTCCGGTACTGCTGGTGCAGGCTCTACCGCCAATGCCAACTAAGCAAGCTATCCCAAGATAGCTGTGTTTGTCCCGGGCCTGGCCAGCCAGGCTCGGGCGACGTAGGAGCCAAGCATGAAACTCTCAATAGCTCTGTTAAGTCTTTGCGTTCCTTTGTGCAGCTATGCGCAAAGTGCTGGCAGCAGCGCGCAAAGCTCCTCCGAGTCCTCTTCCGTGGGGGCCCAGCAAAATCAATCGGTCACCATTGTCAATCCTGTGGTTGCGCCGATGGAGAGCCGTTCCACGGGTACGATGGAGAGCAGGTCCACCTCGACTTCCGACCAGAACATTACAACGAACGGAACGACAACCCAGAATCTGAACAGCACGGTGTCCGGGACTTCCAAGAACATCGTGGAGTACACGGGCACCTACACCATGAAGAACGTTCCCAGCGTGAACGGCCCCAACCTCACGACCAGCAACGACACCTGCATGGGCAGCAGCAGCGGCAGTGCCAACGGACCCGGCTTTGGCGTGAGCTTCGGCACGACCTGGACGGACGAGCATTGCAAGCGCCTGAAAATGAGCCGCGAACTCTGGAACAAGGGCATGAAGGCCGCCTCGCTGGCGATGGACTGCATGGACCCCGCAGCGCGCGTGGCCCTGGAGATCACGGGCTCGAAATGCCCGCAGTCCATGACTGCAGACGAGCGCCGAAACAACTACGGACCGGATGCCTCGGCACAGGGCAGCACCAATCCTGCTGCGCCGCCTGCAGAGGCTCAGTCAGGCTTGGCACCTGAAGTCACTCGCCCCTCGGTTGTCACCTCCGTGATGGAAGATCCACGTACAGCGCAGCTGTATGACAATTAGTAGGCGTGATTCCTAATCCAGGAGGCCGCTATGGGAAAGACTCTAGCTCTTTTAGCGATGGCACTATGTGGCGCTTCGTCTCTGGCAGCGCCCGATTCCAGGGCGGTCAATGAACCGTTGAGCATTCAGCGCCAGATCTTCGGAAGTGGCGAGCAAGGCGCGACGGGAGCGCAGCAAGCCGAGCCAGTGGGTGACTATGGCGTCTGGCATGTGCCCCAGTACCTGCCCGGTTACCCGACTGCCGCAACCATCTGGCCCCGCGCCATCCCTGTGAAATGCAGGGACAGGCAGTGCGAGGGCTATGTGATCACCCCGCAGATGGGGCCAGGTGAGTACCTGTTTTTCATGCCTACAAGCGAGTAGGCTGTTGATTTCCATTCAAAACTGACTCGCCGGGGATGCGGACAATAGCCTGTGGGGGCAGGTCGTGTGACCTACGACCTCGGTGCGCGCTATGCGACGAAGATCGACAGCAAGCCTGTCACTTTTCGAGCGGCGGTGCTGAACGCATCCAACAAGGCCTATTGAGGGATGCCTCTGCTTTCCAGCCTGGCACTGGGGGCTCCACGCACGTTTGCGCTGTCGGCAACGATGGATTTCTGACCGGATTGGAACCTGGACTCGGCACAGTCACTGCCCTTCAGCATGCGCCGAGTCACAAGGGTCTTGGTCCGGTCTGACTGCAGGCGCCGCCTGTCGACAAGCCATGGTGCAGTTCGGGGTTGGCAATTTGATGTCATCAGTTGCTGTCCCTTTAAGGCGCAAGGGGAGGACTGGTTCTGAGCGGCGGATGACCATCTGGGTGGCATCAACCCAGAGGAGTTTGATCACGCCTGGGCTTGAGGCTGGGAAGTGTCTACTGGAGTCGGGCAGTCCGCTTTCAAGCAGCTGCCTGAATAGTTGATTGATCGGACCTCCGATATCTGCAGCCCAAATATCACGATTTATTGAACTCTCGGTGATGACTTCGAGACCAGGTGCGCCGAACAATGCACCCATGTCCTCCCTCACACGTCAACCGCCGAAACGCAGTGTCTCCGTGCAGCCCCTGTGGCTGCGCATCACCCACTGGCTGAATGCTTTAGCCGTGCTGATCATGGTGATGAGCGGCTGGCGTATCTATAACGCATCACCTATTTTTGACTTTGCCTTTCCAGACAACATCACGCTGGGTGGCTGGTTAGGCGGCGCGCTGCAATGGCATTTCGCCGGTATGTGGCTGTTTGCGCTGAACGGGTTTGCTTATCTGCTGCTGAATCTGATCACTGGAAGGTTTGGGCAGCGAATGTTCCCCGTTTCAGCGCGCGGCATAGTGCGTGACGCCTGGCTTGCGCTGACGGCTCGCTTGTCGCATGCAGACATGAGCCATTACAACCAGGTGCAGCGTGCAGCCTATCTCTTTGCTGTGGTGGATTTGATATTGCTGGTGCTCAGTGGTCTCGTGATCTGGAAATCGGTGCAGTTTCCGCTACTGCGTGAGCTTTTGGGCGGATACGACATGGCCCGCCGCATTCATTTCTATTGCATGACAGCCATTGTCTGCTTTGTCGCCGTTCACCTTCTTATGGTCGTGCTGGTTCCGCGGTCGCTGCTTGTCATGCTGCTCGGTCGCTCCACCTTGCGCTCGGTCAACAAGGAATCCACATCATGAACACTTCCATCTGGCATCGGGACAACGCTGAAGCCGTGGTCGCCGAGGCCCGGAACTTGCTAAACAGACAGTTGCCACAGGCATCGCGCCGGAAGTTTCTTGCGCGCGGGCTCACACTGGGAGGCCTGGGGCTGCTTTCAGGATGCAGCATTGACGACAACGCTACTGCCGAAGCCGCGCTGACGCGGATCTCGCAGTTCAATGATCGGGTGCAGGGCTGGCTTTTTGACTCTTCACGCCTCGCCCCCACTTACCCGGAGTCGATGATCACCCGGCCATTTCCATTCAACGCTTTCTACGACGAAAGCAAGGTGCCAGAAGTGGACGAAGCGAGCTTTCTTTTGGAGGTGACAGGGCTTGTCGCCGACAAGCATCGCTGGACGCTCCATGAATTGCGTGCACTGCCGCAGTACACGCAGGTTACGCGCCACATCTGTGTGGAAGGCTGGAGCGCCATTGGCAAATGGGGTGGTCCACGCTTTGGTGACTTTTTACGTGCCGTCGGTGCAGACCTCGGAGCTCGCTATGTGGGCTTCCAATGCGCCGACGACTACTACACCAGTATCGACATGGCGACGGCGCTGCATCCTCAGACGCTGCTGGCACTCGACTGGGATGGCCAACCACTGCCGCCCAAGTACGGCTTCCCCATGAAGTTGCGCATGCCTACCAAGCTTGGCTACAAGAATCCGAAGCACATAAAGGCCATCTTCGTGAGCAACACCTTCAACCGAGGCTACTGGGAAGACCAGGGCTACAACTGGTTCGGCGGCAGCTGACGCCACACCTGTTTCCTATTTCCCCCGTTCCCCCTGCGGCTCACGCCGCGTTTTCCACCTGAGCCAAGAAAGTACCATCATGAAACACGCATTCACTACCACCGCGCTCTCCGTGTGTCTGGCACTGAGCGCCGCCTCGGCATTTGCAGCCGATGCGATGACCAAGGATTCCATGGGCAAGGATCACATGGCAATGGAAAAGCCTGCCATGGGAAAGGACTCCAAGCACAAAGACGCCATGAGCATGGACAAAGAAATGGGCAAGGGCGCAATGACCAAGGGAGACAAATCTGCCAAGGATCACATGGGCAAGGACAAGATGTCTAAGGATTCGATGTCGAAAGACTCAATGTCCAAGGACGGCATGAGCAAATAATCAGCCGGGGAGTGGCAAGGCGCTCCCTGCAGATTGTCACTCCCGGGCCGCCAACTGTCTTTTGGTCGTACATGATTCGGATGTACTGGGCACCAGGCTCGCCAAGCGGTAATACCGCCGATACGTTGGCGCGAAGCCTTTCATACTTCGTTCGGCTTCGCGCCTCGTCTCAATTCCTTAGCGGCGGTGCCTGTTCCTGGCAAAGCTCAGGGCGGTGGAACGCCTCAAGCTCCCCTCCAACGAAATCTTAGATCTGGACGGCTCGACCGATGAACTGGATAGGGCCTGTGGGGCGCCCAATCGGTGAGCCACCATAGGGTTCCAGGGTCAGCTCGAACAACTGGTTGGGCTGTAGCGGAGGGAGCTTGTCAACCGGAACCTCTATGGCCTCGCCTGGCTTTACCAGACCAAGCGATACCGGCGCGCTCCATCCATCGGCCTTGGTCCAGAATTGCAAGGATTTCTCGGCAGGAACATTGTCGATACCTAGTGGCACCAGACGGAGTCTGCCCTCGACCTGGGCCTGTACCAACCAGCCAGGAGACTGGCTCTGAGGCGCCGCAAGCACCACAAAGTAGCGTGGCGCAGCAGGGGGCGAAGCCTCGCGCAGTACAAGAACAGCCGCCAGTACTGCGGCAGCGGCAAAGCCAGTACCCGTCAGTCCGCGCCATAGAGCGAGGCTCTCCCATTGCCACCAGCGTATTTTGGTCGATGCAGCTTGAGTGCGCTTTGCTGGCGCAATACTTGCGGCGATGCGTTGCCATAGGCTGGCCCCAGGATCGACTGGCTCGGCGATCGAGGTCAGTGGCAACAGACGCTGCTCCCATTCGTCCACCGCTGCCCGAAGGGCGGGCTCGTGCGGCAGGCGCGCTTCAATGGTGCGACGCTGACCAGCACCGAGTGTGCCCAGTACATACTCTCCGGCCTGTGTATGCAGGTCGTCTGGAGGCGTTTGTGGTTGGGTTTCGCTGCTCATTGCATGCATTCCCGCAGTGCGCGCAGTCCGCGCTGAATCCAGGCCTTGACGGTGCCCAGGGGTGCTTGCAACCGCTCGGCAATCTCGCTGTGGCTGCAGCCGTCCACATAGGCGTGCAACAAACAGGCACGGCGCGCTGGCTCCAAGCCGTCAAGGCAATGCCCAAGACGGCCGAGCGACGCCTGCCGTGCAAGCTCATCGCCACCATCCTGCCAGGCTGCAAAGGCTGCCTGTGCATCCAGGTGCGCTGTAGCCGGTTCGTCAAGCACGGTTTCGCGCGCGCCATCGCGTACGCGATTCAGGGCCGCATGCCTGACGATGCTGTAGATCCATCCACGGGCAGAGCCACGGCTGGCGTCAAAACTCGATGCACGCTCCCAGATGGACACAAAAGCGTCGTGAAGCACATCCTCTGCCGCAGCGCGGTCACGAACTATTCTGAGAGCCACACCCAGCAGGTAGCGTGCTTCATGCACATAGATGCGGCGCAAGGCTTCGCGATCACCTTGCGCGCAGGCCTGCAGCGCAGCGGCGTGGTCGAAAGCGTCGTCTTGGAGGGCGGCAGCAGGCGGCACAAATAAAAGCTTGGAAGGAAATAGAGATAGTCCCTTCACGCATTCTAGTCATGCCGCTGCAAAGCCTTACATCGTGGGTTTCCAGAAGATGTAGTCGGCCTGGTACTTGACCATGGTCTTTTGCCCCTTTGTGGCGGTGGTGCAAGGCTTGTCGGCAGGAGCAGTGCCCCCTTGGAGTGCGACGCGCTGGATGTAGCTAACGTCTACCAGCGCTCCGTTACCCATGGCTGGATTGGCCTTCACCAACTGGTATGGCAGGTTGCCGGCACCAGATGGCGCGACGGCTAGCTGCGTAGCGGTGAGCTTGGAGCCGTCGTTGGCTTCCCAGGTGGCGGGAGGGCCATAGTAGCGGCCCACAGTTTTGCCGGAGCGGTCTTTCAGCACCGCATCGGGGCCGACAAAGACCCATTCGGTTTGACCTGGTGCGTTGGCCTTGTCCCTGCATTCGTAAGTGATGTCGCCACTGCCTACCGTTTCCCAAGCGACCTTGTGACCGGATGGAACCTGGATAGACGCCGGCAGCGAGGCCTGGGAGAAGGTACCGGCCGGAGACTGCATCGAGCCGCAGGCAGCGAGCAGGGCTGCGGTGGAGGCAATGGCAGCAATAGCGGTGAGGCGGTATGCGAAGCGAGTGGTCGACATTGAGATTCTCCAATTAGATCGGTTGGAAAGGTTCACTGAGGCAGCACATTGCTTGTGTTGCTATAGCTACTACCCGCGAGACCGATGTTTGGATGCACCGAACGCGAAAATATTTCAGTTGCTTGGGCAGTACTAGGCCTCGGGCGGCTTTCTCGGGCAGCTTGCACGCCGAGCGCTCATTTCCTGGGGTTCAAGACTTGCCCAGAAACATCCGCTCACTCCTTGCGATTAATGATGTTGCTTCTCATTTCTCGAATGACCAGGCTTGCGGGTACCCAGCGTGAAGCACAAGGACACCTCAAGCTTTGCGGGCTGCATCCGGCCCCTGTGCCGATGAGTTGGGCAAACAGGGTCCTGGTGCATCACCCTTAGGAGACCCGGACTGCTTGTGCTGCGCTTGCCGCTCAACGATGGCGCTGGCAAAGGGGAAAATGGGAGACAGCTTTGCTGTTGTGTTCTACAAATTCCCGCTTGATCGCAGCCGCATAGCAGGCGAGGCTGGCGCTGCGATATGGAAGGAAGGGGATCTGCAGCCACTCAGTCAGTCGTTTGAGCTTGGCAACAGAATCATGCTCCACGCAATCCATGGGGAAGACGACCAGGCAGGAGCAAGTCAGCAGGAGATCCAGCAGGCCTTTGAGGTCTTCCTGACCGCCATCGGGTGCAGGAACTCTCCAGCGTTGCGTTGAACACAGTCCCGAATCGTGGGATTGGAGTTAGGTCGCCCGCCTGCATAAAGCACTTTTTGGACCTGCAGCAGTGCCTGGTTACGGGTTGCCGTGGTGGCCTGGCCGTAGCTGGCATCACTGAGATAGTGCAACTCTGCCTCGCAGCGGCAAGGTCCTCTGCCAGATATTGGCTGTGTTGCTTCGCGCTTGCCAGTTCTGCTTTCAGCTGAAGAATCAACTGCTGTGATTCTTGTATGGCGCGTTCGGCATGCACGTGTCGCCGGACTTGCAGATCTTCCATTTGGCGACAGAGGAATGGCATGGCCCGTTCACTGGATTGCATGCGCAGTTGGGCAGTACGTTGTTCAAGCTCCATCGCTTGCTGGCGGAAATCGCTGCATTGCGACGGACGAAGGCATTTTCTTTGCTTACTCGCGCATTCTCACGCGGTAGATGACTGGCATGGCTCCGCGTCTAATCTTCGCCTCATATGTGGATGGCTTATGCAGCAAGCCGAATGCTTGCTGAGTATCTGTTTATTAAACAACGAAAATAGCAATAGGAAAATTCTGATTTTATTTTCCATTTTTGGGGTTGCCGTTAATCAATGCCTGGCTAGGACCAAATTTAGCAATGAGGCAAGACTAGTCAAGTCATGTTCTTCCTGCATTTGTCTCTTGGTGTGATTGAGGCAGAGCCTTGTTCGGTTAGATGGGGCTATTCGATCAAACTCCATCTTTGTCAATTTTTATAAAGAGATATTTCCGCGATGTAGGTTTTGCGTAATAGTCCTCTGGCATAACGTGAATGCTACTCACGCGAAAAAAATGACACAAGAAATACCAAAGTCCTTGATGAGGGAAAAAAAATATAGTCACCGCCTTCATTTAATGCCTCTATTTGCGGCATTGGTGAGCCTGGCTGCTCCCGCTTTTGCGCAGCTTTCCGGCAGCGCCGCCATTGAGCAACAGCAGCTACAGCGGCAGCAAGAGCGCGAACGTGAGCTGCGCGAACGCATGACTCCGAATGCGAACACTTTGCAGCCACAAGTGAAACCCGAAACGCTCGCGATGCCAGATGGCGAAATGCCTTGCTTCGCGCTGCATGCGCTTGAATTGACAGGGCCCAAGCTTGATGCATTGCCTTGGCTCGGGGCTGCGGCAGGCATTGATCTGAGCACCCGGCCCTGCGTAGGGGCCAAGGGGGTCGAGGTCATCCTGGCGAGAATGCAGCAAGCAGTGCTGGAGCATGGCTACGTGACCTCCAGAGTGATGGTGGTCCCTCAAAACCTCAAAGACGGTGTGTTGAACGTCGCTTTCATTCCCGGCGTTCTCAGAGCCATTCGATTTACCCAAGAGAGCACGGCAAGCACATCGCTGTTCGCCGCTTTGCCTTCCAAACCCGGAGAGTTACTGCAGCTTCGTGATATAGAGCAAGGTCTGGAGAATCTCAAGCGAGTACCAACGGCAGATGCCGATATTCAGATCACTCCCGCTGAAGGCCACGAGGCGGAGCCTGGTCAAAGTGATCTGATGATTACTTATAAGAATATCAGCCCCTTGCGCTCGAACGTCGCCATGGATAATGGTGGCACCAAATCAACGGGAAAATTACAAGGTACAGGAACGGTATCCTGGGACAACCCGCTGGGCCTGAATGACCTGATGTACTTCAGCTTCGGCGGAGGCGTTGACAATGGCGGCAGCCGTGGCACCGAAACCCGGGCCGCACAGTATTCCCTGCCTTTCGGGTATTGGTTGCTGGCCCTGTCGGGTTCCTATAACCAATACCACCAGGGCGTTGCGGGTGCTTATCAAAACTACACCTACAGCGGCGAATCCAGCAATCTGGATCTCAAGCTCAGCTGGGTGGTATTCCGCAATGCCTCTTCCAAGACCACGGCCGGCATCAAGGCCTTCCAGCGGACTTCCAACAACTACATCGACGATGTGGAGATCGATGTCCAGCGTCGGCGTACCTCGGGCTTTGAACTGAGCCTGAACCAGCGCAGCTATCTAGGCAATGCCATCCTGGATGCCAATCTGGCCTACAAGCGAGGCACGGGTGCTTTTGCTGCCTTGCATGCGCCAGAGGAGCCCTTTGGTGAAGGCACTTCGCGCATGAAGCTCTATATCGCCGATCTGGCATTGACCAAGCCCTTCGAGCTGGGTGGCACCAAACTCAGATTCACCAGCAACTGGCATGGCCAGTGGAACAAGACACCACTGACCCCGCAGGATCGCCTTGGCATTGGAGGCCGTTATACCGTGCGGAGCTTCGACGGCGAAAGCACCTTGCTGGCCGAACGAGGCTGGTACTGGCGCAACGAACTCAGCGCGCCCTTGAGTCTGGGCGTTGCAGGCAATGCAGAGGCCTTTGTGGGGCTGGATACCGGCCATGTGAGCGGACCTTCCGCCCAATACCTGGTGGGGCAGTCCTTGACCGGCGCTGCCATTGGACTGCGTGGCGCCTGGCGCAACCTCTCCTATGAAGTCTTTGTGGCCACGCCTGTCAAAAAGCCGGAGCACTTCCGAACCTCCCATACCAATCTGGCACTGAGCCTGGCCTACAGCTTCTGAGGCGTCGTCATGAACAAGAATCGTCACCGCGTTATCTTCAACAAAGCCCGTGGCATCCGGATGGTGGTGCAGGAAACAGCTTCCAGCGAAGGCAAGGCCGGCAATGGCAGCACACAGACAGGCGCTTCTGATGCTGGTGCCTTGTCGGCGGGCAGTTTGCGCACTGCCAAGTCCTTCCTGAGCGCTTTCCCGTTCTCTGCTGCAGCCAAGACAGCAGGCATGCTGGCCTTGGCTCTGGGGGCTCCTGCCGGTTTTGCGCAGATCATTGCCGACCCCTCGGCCCCCAATCGACAGCGCCCCACGGTTCTGGAATCAGCCAACGGCACCCCCACGGTCAATATCCAGACCCCTTCTGCAGGTGGCGTCAGCCGCAACACCTACCAGCAGTTCGACATCGGACAAAAGGGAGCCATCCTCAACAACAGCCGCACCAATGTGCAAACCCAGATTGGTGGCTGGGTGCAAGGCAATCCATGGCTGGCCAACGGCAGCGCCCGGGTTATCGTCAATGAAGTCAATTCCGCCGCTCAGTCTCGCCTGATGGGGCCGCTGGAGGTCGCAGGCCAGCGGGCCGACGTCATCATTGCCAATCCTTCGGGTCTGGTGGTCGATGGCCTGTCCTTCATCAATGCCGCTGGAGTGACGCTCACCACGGGTCGCCCTCTGTATGGAGCCAATGGCAGTCTGGACGGCTTCAATGTTCAAGGCGGCCAGATCAGCCTGCAAGGCAGCGGCATGGATGCCACCAAGGCAGATTACGCCAATATCCTGGCCCGGGCCATCTCGCTCAATGCGGGTGTGTGGGCCCAGGAGTTGAAGGTTATCACAGGCGTCAACCAGATCACCACAGACAGCAGCGTCCAGCAAAGCAACCCCAGCCCAGTTGGTGCAGAGTCTGTGAAGCCCGGGTTCGCACTGGATGTCGCCCAACTGGGCGGTATGTACGCGGGCAGGATTTTCATTGTGGGTACCGAGTCCGGCCTGGGTGTCAGAAATGCGGGCACTTTATCAGCGACAACAGGTGGTCTGACCCTGAGTGCCGATGGACAGTTGAGCAATTCTGGTGTGATCGCCAGCAACCATGTCGATGCCAATCTAAATGTATCGAGCAAAGGTATCGACAACAGCGGAACTTTGAGCAGTCAGCGTGATATCACCATCAATGACGGTGGCTCAGGGCTGAGCAACTCAGGAGCCATTCAGGCGGGCCAGCAACTGACAATCCAGGCAGGGCAGCTCACCAACCAAAGCACGGGCAACCTTACGACACAGCGGCTGGACGTCACTGCCCTGGATCTGAACAATGCAGGCTCCATAGCGCAAACCGGCTCTCAAGACTTGCGCATTCAAACTGCGTCATTGAGCAACAGTGGCTCCAAGGCTGTGCTGGGAGCGCCTTCTGCAACGACCAATGGCACAGGCGCAGGTGGCGGTACAGGCACTGATTCGGGTGGGGCGGGCTCAGATGGTGCCAGCACGACAGCTCCCCCCACCTCTGGTCAGGACGGCAGCGCTGTCCAGACATCGCCAGTGGCCCCCGTGGTGCTTGCCACTGGCAATATCAACGTGGTGCAGACCCTCACCAACACAGGCAAGATCGTTGCCAATGGTGCGACTGATGTCTCGACTTCTCAGTCCTTGACCAATAGTGGCAGCGTCAACGCTCGGCAACTTCACAGCGAGGGAAGTCTGGACAATAGCCAGGGGAGTCTGGTCGTTCAAAACTTCTCCGGTTCCCAAACTGCCTTGCAAAACCGGTCAGGCTCGTTCTATGTACAGACTGATCTGAAGCTTGATGCTCAGGGTCTGGATAACTCCAGCGGCACGATTGGTAGCGCCCAATCGCTCACCATCAATGCCAAAGATGGGGTTGTCAACACTGCGGGGACGCTGACCGCAGGCAAAGACCTGACGGTCCAGGCTCAAAGCGTAGGCAATGACAGTGGCCGCATCGTGAGCAATACGGGCAGCGTTTCTCTGGATACATCTGGGGCGCTGAGCAATCTCAAAGGCCAGATCGGCACGGTATCCACAGCAGCTGACGCCCAGGTGTGCATACAGGCGCAATCACTGGAAAACAGCCGAGGTGAGATCTCTCAAAACGGCTCAGGCCAGCTGAGCATTCAGGTTGCTGATGCAGTGCAAAGCAATCAGGGCCTGATCGCCAGCAACGGCAGCACGCAAATCAAGGCCGCTAGCTTCAGCAACGACGCCGGTAACGTCTCCGCCCTCAAAAAACTGGACATCGCCAGCAGCCAGAGCATCAGCAACGTGGCTGGCAGTATGCAAGCAGGCGACGGCTCCACCACGAATGTGTCTGATGGCTCCCTGAAACTCCGAGCAGGTGGGAACATCGACAATCGCAGCGGAACGCTGTTCGCCAACGCGGCCTTGAATGCACAAGCGACCAGCATCGACAACAGCAAAGGATCGCTGGCCACCATGGGTGATATGCAAGTGCATACGTCCGGTGACTCGATCAATAACGCGGGCAAGATTCAGGCCAATGGCAACGTAGACATCCAATCCACGCAAAAGATTGAAAACCAATCTGGCGTGATCGCCAGCGGTGGAAAATTAAACCTCCAGACCCAGAATCTGCAAACCCAGAGAGGTCAAGTCAGCGCAGGCAAAGATGCGACCCTGGTCACTCAAACCCTGGACAACACCGAAGGGTCCATCACTCAGTCATCTCAAGGGCAGTTGTCCATTACCGCCAGCGCCGCTCTGACCAATGGGGCTGGCAAGATCATCAGCAACGGCGACCTCGGTATCTCCGCAGGCCAGACGAACAACCAAAGTGGTGAAATCACCAGCCTGCAAAACGCCCAGATTCAAGTGGTGGACCTGCAAAGTGAGCAAGGTGTGATCCAGTCTGGCGCTGCTTTGGACCTGCAAAGCGCCTCGGACATCAACGCCAGAAAAGGCACGATCCAGTCGCAAGGGCCTTTAAACATTGACGCCAAAGGTCAGCTCATCAGCGCCGAAGGCATGATCCTCAGCAGCGACTCAGCCTCCATTCAAAGCGCAGGTCTGGATAACGCATCGGGCACCATCAGCAGCACGGCATCCATCAAGATTCAAACCGGCGCTCTGCAAAATGATCAAGGCACGCTTGCCGCCAACAATGACCTCAAGCTGATCAGCACAGCCCTGAGCAACCAGTCCGGCCAGATCGGGGCGCAGAGCATTGCCATCGACACCCGGCAAGGAGCGCTGAACAACGACGACGGCAAGATCATTGCCTCTGCGGGCAATCTTGACGTGCAAAGCGGGGCGCTGCACAGCGACAAGGGCTGGATGCAGGCGGCGCAGGACCTGCAGATCCACACCCATGGTCAGGCACTGACCAATACCGGCACCTTGCTGGCCTTGGGCAATGCCACGGTGAACAGTGGCGATCTGCACAACACCGGTGGCACCATTCAGGCGGGGACCAGCCAGAGTGCTGCCACGGGTACTTCCAATCTGACGCTGAACGCAGCAGGTGCACTGACCAATGATCAAGGCACGATTGCCGCCAACAATGACCTCAAGCTGACCAGCTCGGCCTTGAGCAACCAGTCCGGCCAGATCGGTGCGCAGAGCATTGCCATCGACACCCGGCAAGGAGCGCTGAACAACGACAGCGGCAAGATCATTGCCTCTGCGGGCAATCTGGACGTGCAAAGCGGGGCGCTGCACAGCGACAAGGGCTGGATGCAGGCGGCGCAGGACCTGCAGATCCACACCCATGGTCAGGCACTGACCAATACCGGCACCTTGCTGGCCTTGGGCAATGCCACGGTGAACAGTGGCGATCTGCACAACACCGGTGGCACCATTCAGGCGGGGACCAGCCAGAGTGCTGCCACGGGTGCTTCCAATCTGACGCTGAACGCAGCAGGTGCACTGACCAATGATCAAGGCACGATTGCTGCCAACAATGACCTCCAACTCAACAGCACAGCCCTGAGCAACCAGTCCGGCCAGATCGGTGCGCAAAGCATTACCATCGACACCCGGCAAGGAGCGCTGAACAACGACAGCGGCAAGATCATTGCCTCTGCGGGCAATCTGGACGTTCAAAGCGGAGCGCTGCACAGCGACAAGGGCTGGATGCAGGCGGCGCAGGACCTGCAGATCCACACCCATGGTCAGGCACTGACCAATACCGGCACCATGCTGGCCTTGGGCAATGCCCGCATCGACAGCGGTGATCTGGACAATACGGGCGGCACCATTCAGGCCGGCACCAGCCAGTCCTCAGGCAGCTCAAGCCTGAACGTGACGTCGGCGGGAGTGCTCACCAATGATCAGGGCACGATTGCGGCCAACAACGACCTCCAACTCAACAGCACAGCCCTGAGCAACCAGTCCGGCCAGATCGGTGCGCAAAGCATTGCCATTGACACCCGGCAAGGAGCGCTGAACAACGACGACGGCAAGATCATTGCCTCTGCGGGCAATCTGGACGTTCAAAGCGGAGCGCTGCACAGCGACAAAGGCTGGCTGCAGGCTGCGAAGGATCTGCAGATCAACACCCATGGCCAGAGCCTGACCAATACCGGCACCATGCTGGCCTTGGGCAACGCAAGCATCGACAGCGGTGATCTGGACAATACGGGCGGCGCCATTCAGGCGGGGACCAGCCAGAGTGCTGCCACGGGTACTTCCAATCTGACGCTGAATGCAGCAGGTGCAATGACCAATGGTCAAGGCACGATTGCCGCCAACAATGACCTCAAGCTGACCAGCTCGGCCCTGAGCAACCAGTCCGGCCAGATCGGTGCGCAGAGCATTGCCATCGACACCCGGCAAGGAGCGCTGAACAACGACGACGGCAAGATCATTGCCTCTGCGGGCAATCTGGACGTGCAAAGCGGGGCGCTGCACAGCGACAAGGGCTGGATGCAGGCGGCGCAGGACCTGCAGATCCACACCCATGGTCAGGCACTGACCAATACCGGCACCTTGCTGGCCTTGGGCAATGCCACGGTGAACAGTGGCGATCTGCACAACACCGGTGGCACCATTCAGGCGGGGACCAGCCAGAGTGCTGCCACGGGTACTTCCAATCTGACGCTGAACGCAGCAGGTGCACTGACCAATGATCAAGGCACGATTGCCGCCAACAATGACCTCAAGCTGACCAGCTCGGCCTTGAGCAACCAGTCCGGCCAGATCGGTGCGCAGAGCATTGCCATTGACACCCAGCAAGGAGCGCTGAACAACGACAGCGGCAAGATCATTGCCTCTGCGGGCAATCTGGACGTGCAAAGCGGAGCGCTGCACAGCGACAAGGGCTGGATGCAGGCGGCGCAGGACCTGCAGATCCACACCCATGGTCAGGCACTGACCAATACCGGCACCTTGCTGGCCTTGGGCAATGCCACGGTGAACAGTGGCGATCTGCACAACACCGGTGGCACCATTCAGGCGGGGACCAGCCAGAGTGCTGCCACGGGTACTTCCAATCTGACGCTGAACGCAGCAGGTGCACTGACCAATGATCAAGGCACGCTTGCCGCCAACAATGACCTCAAGCTGATCAGCACAGCCCTGAGCAACCAGTCCGGCCAGATCGGTGCGCAAAGCATTACCATCGACACTCGGCAAGGAGCGCTGAACAACGACGACGGCAAGATCATTGCCTCTGCGGGCAATCTGGACGTTCAAAGCGGAGCGCTGCACAGCGACAAGGGCTGGCTGCAGGCGGCGCAGGACCTGCAGATCCACACCCATGGTCAGGCACTGACCAATACCGGCACCATGCTGGCCTTGGGCAACGCAAGCATCGACAGCGGCAATCTGGACAACACGGGCGGCACCATTCAGGCCGGCACCAGCCAGTCCTCAGGCAGCTCAAGCCTGAACGTGACGTCGGCGGGAGTGCTCACCAATGATCAGGGCACGATTGCGGCCAACAACGACCTCCAACTCAACAGCACAGCCCTGAGCAACCAGTCCGGCCAGATCGGGGCGCAGAGCATTGCCATCGACACCCGGCAAGGAGCGCTGAACAACGACGACGGCAAGATCATTGCCTCTGCGGGCAATCTGGACGTTCAAAGCGGAGCGCTGCACAGCGACAAAGGCTGGCTGCAGGCTGCGAAGGATCTGCAGATCAACACCCATGGCCAGAGCCTGACCAATACCGGCACCATGCTGGCTTTGGGCAACGCAAGCATCGACAGCGGTGATCTGGACAACACGGGCGGCACCATTCAGGCCGGAGGCGAGGCATCCGCTGCCGCAGCACTGAGCGTGCAATCCACGGGCACTATCACCAACGCAGGCGGCCATCTTCTGGCAAGCACCGACGTGGGGCTCATCGCCAATGCGCTGGATAACAGCAATGGAGAAGTAGGAGCGGGGCGACATCTGACCGTTCAGACTCAGGCTGCGGTCTCCAACTCTGCTGGCAAGCTGGTGGGTAATGCCGGTGTGGATTTGAAGAGTGCAAGCCTGCTCAACGACCGGCAAGCAGTGATCGGCTCCAGCATGGGCGATGTCAACATCGCTACGGGTGTCCTCGACAACCGCTCTGGGGTCATCACGGCGCAGGGCTCTGCATCCGTCACCAGCCAAAGCCTGGACAATACTCAAGGGCAAATTGGCGCTGGTCGTTTAAGCCTCAATACGCAGGGTCAGCAACTGATCAACACCGATGGCCAGATTTTGGCGAGCAGTGGTGACCTGAGCCTTCAAAGTGGTTGGCTGGACAATCAGCGTGGTCGCATTGCTGCCTTGCAAAATGCCACGCTTACCTCCAACGGTATTCGCAATGATGAGGGACGCATTACAGCAGACTCCCTGCAAATCCAGAGCCGGGATGGGGCCGGTACCTGGAGCGCTGTCTCCAACCAGGGGGGCGCCATCTTGGCCGATCAGCGCCTGCAACTCGATAGTGCTGCGCTGAACAATACGGCAGGTGCCATACAAACCACGGCCTCAATCAGCACGCTTGCGATCGACAGTCATGGCGGCGATATCACCAACCAGCAGTCTGGCAATGCTGGCGGCATCGTGTCTTCGGGCACATTGAATATCGATGCCCAAGAAGGACGCATCAACAACAGCCAGGGTGGCTATATCGGTGCCTCTGGCGATACGCACATCTCAGGCAGTCGCGTCAGCAACCAAGGCGGTGCCATCGCCTCCAACAGCAGCTTGCAAGTGAGCAGCACGGCAGCCGACGGCATTGCCATCGACAACACCAGCGGAGGGTCCATCCAGTCCACGGCAGACATCAAGCTGTATGCCTCCACTGCAGAAATTGCCAACACAGGCGGCTCCATCATCGCCAACAACGACTTGCTGATCCAAAGCAGCGGCAAGGTCAACAACGACCAGGGCGTTATCAAGGCAGGGCATGATCTGTCCGTGGTCGATGCAGGCGTTGCGGGCGGCTCTGCATTGAACAGTGCTACCCAGACCTTGAGCAATCAAGGCGGAACCCTGTTTGCTGGCAATAACTTCGGCATCAAGAACCAGGGACTCTCCGGGGCCGGAAGCTTGCAGGCGCAAGGCGGCATGCAATTGGCGTTCGCTGGTAACTACATCCACCAAGGCGAGTTAAGCGTCAACGGCGACCTGAGTGTCGAAAGCGGTGGCGACTTCACCAATCAGGGCAGCATCAAGGGCGGTAGCAGCGTTACGGTTTCCGGCAATAACGTCGATAACCAAGGTGGTGCAGAAATCAGCTCGGCTGGCGTTACAACCGTCAACGCCAGCCAAACCTTGACCAACCGGGGGCTGATCGACGGCAGCGACACCCGAGTCAACGCCGGTGCCATGGACAATGTGGGCACAGGCCGGATCTATGGGGACCACGTCTCCATCAGCGCTGGCACGCTCAGCAACCGATCCGAGAACGGCACCAGTGCCACTATCGCCTCGCGCGAAGACCTGGATATCGGTGCTGTGGCGGTCAACAACCAGGGCGGTGCTACCTTGCTGAGCCTGGGAAACATGCGTTTCGGAGGTGCGCTGGACGCCAATCGTTTTGCCACGGGTCAGGCACAAGTCATCAACAACACCGGCTCCAGGATCGATGCGACAGGCAGTCTCAGCATGGTTGCAGCAGTGGTGAACAACACCAATGCAGGCATAGAGATTGCGAGGCAGGAGTTTGTGGGCACTCACGCTGGCGAGAGTCTGGTGCAACTGCCTGGGCAGCAGCCGGAAAGCGCCAGCCTGTATCGAGAAGTCTGGAGTGGCACCTTCATTCCCTTCTACGACTACAGTCCTTTCTCACCAACGGTCAATGGCATTCCTGGAAACCGCTCCGATGGGCGGATTTTCAAGCCTGTGCATCCGGATAAATTCCTGACGACCATTCCGGTGGCCTACAAGGAAACGGTGTCCTGCGGCAGCGGCGATGACACAAGCCCTTGCACTTACACGTATACCTACGAACCGGCGGGGTCCACGCGGTTTGCAGAGTACGGTATTGCCGTGCCGGTGGGCTACTCCACGATACCCCCGCAACCCTTGACATATGGAGCTTATGTCGGTGAGTCTGGGACCGTCTATTGGCCTCCCGGCTCAAACCAGGGCGGTTATGAAGCAGCTCAAGCCGTGTATGTGGACTCCATCGCTGCGGCCAAGAATCTGAACGACGCCATATTGGCCCAGATGCAGGAATACAACCGCATCGAGACCAGCTCGCGGGACTACACCATCATTGACGGCGTTACCGAATCGGTTTACAGGGACAGAGTCCTTTCCTCCAAGCCTGGCCAGATCACGGCTGGCGGAAATATCGATATCTCGGGTGCACTGAATAATTCCGACTCCACCGTGATCGCCGGGGGAAGTATCAACGTTGGTCAGTTGAACAACCAATCCACGGTGGAGGGCGTCGAGACCAAGGCGTTGAACGGCACCGCGGTCTTCTACTCTTGGAAATACCACGGTGGATTCAGTAGCTCCCAGGAGCGACGTGCGTCGGCTCCTCAGGCATTTGCCAGCTCCCAGAGCACCACGTTTGAACTGCCCACCGTCGTTTTCCTGCAAAATCAGGCAGGCACAGGCCCTGTTGACAGCGTGGGCGCCAACCACAACACGGGTAGCAATGCCTCGGGTAATAGTGCAACGGCCACCGGAGCGGGTTCCGCTAACGGTAGTGCTGGCTCCATAGCCCAGCAAGGAGGCCCTGGTGCACAAGGGCCCAGTGCATCGGGTCAGCAGGCGGTTGGTCTGCAAAGTGCAGCTGCCGCTTCCGGCGGCGCGGCCAATGAAAGCGAAGCGATTGCTGCCACGCAGGCAAGCCAGCAGGTGGCCCTGGGCACCAACACGGGCAGTATTGGCAGCCTGGCTGGAGCCAACGCTGCGGGCGCCGATGGTGCCGTGCAGTCTGGCGCAGTGAATGCTTCGGCCCTAGCAGGAGCGAGCATCAATGCTGCAGGTTCGTCTGGCGCTGGAGCGGGCGCCACGGGCAACGTGCCAACGCTATCACAGCAACCGATTACCAGCGCCAATGGTGAGCCGGTTGTGGTGCGCACCGTGTCTTCCGGGCCCACGCTGCCCAGCAGCAGCTTGTATGTGGTCAATGCACAAAACGGCAACCATCCCCTGGTGGAAACCGACCCTGCGTTCACCAATCGCCAGAACTGGCTGTCCTCGGACTACATGCTGCAAGCCTTGAGCCTGGACCCCGCCCTGCAGCAAAAGCGTTTGGGCGACGGCTTCTATGAGCAGCAGCTGGTTCAACAGCAGATTGCACAGTTGACCGGGCGCCGCTTCCTTGGGGACTACACCAGCAATGATGCTCAGTATCAGGCACTGCTGCAAAACGGCACCACCTTCGCCAAGGCGCATGGCCTGCGCCCGGGGGTGGAACTTAGCGCAGAGCAGGTGGCGCAGCTGACCAGCGATCTGGTCTGGCTGGTTTCCCAGAACGTCGCCATGGCGGATGGCTCCGTGCAAAGCGTGCTGGTTCCCAAGGTCTATGTAGTGGCCCGACCCGGCGATCTCAGCGCCACAGGCACGCTGATCAGCGGCGACACGATATCCGTGAAAACCGATGGAGATGTCAATAACAGCGGCACAATCGCCGGCCGTCGTGCTGTGCTGATCGCCGCCAACGATATCAACAATATCGGTGGACACATCGTCAGCGACTCTGTCTCTCTGAGTGCTGGGCGTGACATCAATGTGGTGGGGGGAACCGTCTCTGCGGCGCTGCAATTGCTGGCCCAGGCCGGCAACGACATCAACGTCGTCACGACCACGCGCACCACCAGCGGAGGAACAGCGCAGAACGGGTATTCCAATACGGTCATTGATCGGGTCGCAGGCCTCGCTGTCACCAGCCCATTGGATGCAGACCTCGGCCAAGGTGGGGTGATGTCACTGAATGCCGGCAATGACATCAATCTGCAAGCTGCTCAGATTACGAATGCTGTTGAAAATGGAGTGACGCGCATCAATGCTGGCAACGATGTCAATCTTTCGACACTCAACATCTCGACAGACAACCGCATTACCTGGGACCCCAAAAACCATCTGTTCTTTGGCGGTAGCCAGGAGGCAGGCACCCAGATCAATACCCAAGGCACTACGGTCATCCGCGCCGGCAACGATATCAACGCCCGAGCAGCCCAGGTACAGACCACCCAGGACCTTCGCCTGAGCGCAGGCAATGACGTCAACATCACGGCAGGTCAGGCCACGCAATCGCTGGACAACGCCTACTTCACCAAATCGTCGGGCCTGCTCGGCTCCAGCACCAAAACCTTGGTGGACAAGGTCCACCAAACCCAGGCGCAGGGCAGCGGCCTGGGCGGCGACACCATCGCCATCAGCGCAGGGCGGGACATCACCGTGGCTGGCAGCAATGTTGTCTCGGACAACGGCACAGCCCTGCAAGCCGGGCGCCATGTCAACATCGTCGCGGTCGAAGAAACATCCAGCGAACAGCACCTTCGCAAGAGCACCAGCAGCGGACTCCTCGGAGGTGGGGCCGGAATAGGCGTGACCATCGGCAGCCGCATGCAAAGCACTGACCAGGCCATCACCGGCACCAGCGCAGCAGGCTCCACTGTCGGCAGCATCAATGGCAATGTGAACATCGTGGCCGGCGAATCCTACCGCCAGGTCGGCAGTGACGTCATGGCTCCGAAGGCAGACATCAACATCGTCGCCAAAGATATTGCCATCACCGAAGCAGAGCAACGGCAAACGAGCGAAACGCACACCCGCTTCAAGCAAAGCGGCCTGAGCGTCAGCATTGGAAGTGCCGTCATCAGTGCCGGTCAGACGGCACAAAGCATGGCCGAGGCTGCAGGCAAGACCAGCGATGCGCGCATGCAGGCTCTGGCCGCTGGTGCGGCGGCGCTCAATGCCTACAACCAAGGCAAGGAAATCGGTGACGCCGCCGGTGCCCTGGCCTCGAGCAACCCCGCAGCAGCAGGCTCCATCTCCGTCTCGGTCGGCTCCAGCAAGAGCCAGAGCGACAGCTATCAGAGCGGCACAAGCAGCCATGGCAGTAGCGTACAGGCTGGCGGCAACGTCAACCTCATCGCCACCGGTGCAGGCAAAGACAGCAATATCCTTATCCAGGGCAGCGACATCACGGCAGGCAAGGATGCCACCCTGATGGCCGACAACCAGATCAATTTGCTGGCCTCGCAAGACAGCCACAGCGACCGCAGCATCAACAGCAGCTCCAGCGGCAGCATTGGCGTATCCGTTGGCGCGAACACCGGCATCACCGCCAGCGTCAGCCAAGGAAAAGGCCATGCCAACAGCGATGACGTCAGCTACAACAACACCCATATAGCCGCAGGCAATACTGTCACCCTCCAGTCGGGCGGTGACACCCACCTAAAGGGAGCCGTGGTCAGCGGCAAGCAAGTCATCGCCGATGTGGGCGGCGATCTGAAGATCGAAAGCCTGCAAGACAGCAGCCGCTTTGAAGGCAAGCAGCAAAGCAGTGGTGGTTCCATCACGCTCAGCCCGGCAGGCGTGCCCATCGGAGGCAGCATCAACGCGGGACAGAGCAAGGTCAACAGCCACTACCAAAGCGTCACCGAGCAAAGCGGCATACAGGCCGGCGACGGCGGCTTCCAGGTCAGCGTCAAGGGCGATACCGATCTCAAGGGCGGTGTCATCGCCAGCACCCAAGCTGCCGTAGACCAGGACAAGAACCGCTTCAGCACCGAAGGCACGCTCACCACCAACGACCTGAACAACAGCGCTCATTACGAAGGCCAGGCGATTGGCGTCAACGTCAACACCGGCCAGCAAGGCGGCAAGCATGTTGTCAACGGCGTAGGGGCTGGCGTGGGCCAGGACAGCGGCAGCGCCCAAAGCACCACCACGGCAGGCATCTCCGGCATCGCCGGCGACCAGAGCGTGCGCACGGGCGATGCCACGGGCATCGAGCGGATATTTGATCAGAACAAGGTGCAGCGCGAGATCGATGCACAGGTGGCGATCACGGCGGAGTTTGGGAAGCAGGCGAGCAAGGCGGTGGGGGACTATGCCGAGGCACAGATGAAGACTGCGGAGCAGCTGCGAAGCCAGGGCAAAGACGCTGAAGCCGATGCCATCAAGGCGCTATGGGGTGACAACGGTAGCCTGCGTCTGGCCGCGCACACCGTGATTGGTGGATTGACTGGTGGGGTCGGAGGAGCCGCCGGTGCGGCAACCGGTACGCTGACGGCACCGGCAGTGGCGCAAGCACTCAGTGACGCCGGCATTACTGGGCCCTTGGCGGATGTTCTGACAGCAGCGGCCAGCACGGCCGTGGGCGCCGCAACGGGAGGTGTCAGTGGTGGGGCGGCTGCGGGTAATGAGGTGGCGAATAACTATCTTAAGCATGATGAAAGGATGCTGTTGAATCGAGCCCAACAAGCCTGCTATGTTGGCGGGAATTCATCTGCTTGCGATACTGTCACTGCCTTGCAAGAAAAAGACCGAATTAGCGATAAATTGCTAGCCAATGCTGCGGCAACCTGCAGTGGCGCACAGTGCAATGATGTTAGTAACTTCATTCAAGACCAGATGTCGGACCTTGGCTGTGCAATACCTAGTGCATGTCGAGATCAAGGCACGCTTCGTGAATATTGGCGTGTTGCTCAAAGTAAGGCGCAAGGGGTGAATGCTATTTATCCAGAATCATGGATTTTGGATGCTAAAGCATTATGGGATTTGGGAAAATATGGATTAGGGTTGTTATCTCTGGCGACTGGGGCAGAAATTGGATCTAAAGCGAGTTTAGAAGCGCTTGGAAAACTCGGTAGGACGGAGGTTAAGCCAATTACATCTGAGGGTACTGCAAATTCCGCTAAAGGTGCATATCTAAGTAGTGAGCTGCAAAGAGTCCAAGCTTTTGAGCCTAGAATAGGGAGTGTTTTACCGGGAGCAAAATCGCCTATAACTGTAACGGCAGAGGGGAGTATAGATGGAAAATTGGTATTTGATACTAACCAATCAGCCAGACCTGTAAATTTGGCAGATAAAGATAAGCCAACATTGATTTCGGATTTAATTCCGCCAGGGAAACCAAATTCTAATATGGGCAATGCGCATGCGGAAATTGGTGCTATTCAACAAGCATATGATGCAGGTCTTACTCAAGGGAAAAATATGACAATTGTTGTTCGCGGCGAAGCGGTTTGCTCATATTGCCAACAATCATCTAATCTGATTGCTGCTGCAGATCGTTCTGGTTTAAATAAATTACAAGTTGTGGATACAGTGTCTGGTAGAGTTTATATTTGGATTCGTGGATCAAGTGAGTGGAAATGATGTCAGAGAAAATATTTAAATTATGCTTTTTAAGCAGGAAAAATGAACCTCCTGCAAAAAATATAGATGAAGTTGAATGGGAATTTATTAGTGAATCTATGGAGGAAGTTTATGGGTATGGTGGATTTTTATATTTAAAAATAGAGAGCAATGAAAATTCCTATATTAAGGAGTTGCATTTTATTGCTAGAGAAATGGAATTTAGAATTATTGCTATGACACGAGATAAAGATAAGAAGCGCGAGTTATTGGAATGGTGGAATCCATCATTAAGAGAGTATATTGGTGAGTCATTATTTTTAGATGATGCATACGACTCTCGTATGACTTCTAATGACTTAGAGGTCGGAAAAGAAATATTTAGAGATTTTTATGAAAATAGTGATTTGATGCCATGTAATTTGGAGAATTTTCGTTCTCAATGGGATCCATTACCTCATTAGCTCAAGCGGTAGCGACATCACGGCAGGCAAGGATGCCACCCTGATAGCCGACAACCAGATCAATTTGCTGGCTTCGCGAGACACCCACAGCGACCACAGTACGAACAGCAGCTCCAGCGGCAGCATTGGTGTGTCCGTTGGCGCGAACACCAGCATCACCGCCAGCGTCAGCCAAGGAAAAGGCCATGCCAACAGCGATGACGTCAGCTACAACAACACTCATATAGCCGCAGGCAATACTGTCACCCTCCAGTCGGGCGGTGACTCCAATCTCAAGGGAGCCGTGGTCAGCGGCAAGCAAGTCATCGCCGATGTAGGCGGCGATCTGAAGATCGAAAGCCTGCAAGACAGCAGCCGCTTTGAAGGTAAGCAGCAAAGCAGTGGTGGCTCCATCACGCTCAGCCCAGCAGGTGTGCCCATCGGAGGCAGCATCAGCGCGGGACAGAGCAAGGTCAGCAGCCACTACCAAAGCGTCACCGAGCAAAGCGGCATACAGGCCGGCGACGGCGGCTTCCAGGTCAGCGTCAAGGGCGACACCGATCTCAAGGGCGGTGTTATCGCCAGCACCCAGGTTGCCGTAGACCAGGACAAGAACCGTTTCAGCACCGTAGGCACGCTCACCACCAGCGACTTGCACAACAGCGCCCATTACGAAGGCCAGGCGATTGGCGTCAACGTCAACACCGGCCAGCAAGGCGGCAAGCATGTCGTCAACGGGGTGGGGGCTGGCGTGGGCCAGGACAGCGGCAGCGCCCAAGGCACCACCACGGCAGGCATCTCCGGCATCGCCGGCGACCAGAGCCTGCGCACAGGCTATGCCACGGGCATTGAGCGGATCTTTGGTCAGAACAAGGTGCAGCGCGACATCGATGCGCAGGTGGCAATCACGGCGGAGTTTGGCAAGCAGGCCAGCAAGGCCGCAGGAACCTACGCGGATCAGCAGGCCATCGCAGCTCGCAGAGCAGGCAACGAAGCCGAAGCCAAAAAGTGGGATGAAGGCGGCGAGTACCGCAATGCATTGCACACTGGAATTGGCGCGTTGACCGGAGGATTGGGGGGCGCAGTGGGCACAGCCCTCAGTGCATCGGCGCTGCCCAGTATCGGAGAAAGCATTGCGGCACTGAATTTGCCCGATGGGGTGCGAGACGCGCTGAATGCCGCGATAGGCACGGCGTTGGGGGCGGTAGGCGGTGCATCGGGTGCCACAGCGGGCCTGAATCAGGCCGGCAACAACTACATCAGTCACAGCCCGTTCCGACAGGTTCGTCAAACCGTCAGTCAGGAAAATGCCCGGTTGCTGAATGCATGTGGCGCTAACTGCACCCAGGCGGACTTTCTGAACATCGACCAGCAAGTTGCTCAGGTGGAGCGAGCTGCTAATCTGGCAGCCATTGCGCAAGTCAGCTCCATGACCCAGCATCAGGCCCAGGAGCTGGCACAACTGATGTTGGAGTTGGCTCCGGTCTATGGAACGGGAGAGTCGGCACTGCAACTGATCACGGGCCAGAGCAGCCTGACAGGGGAGGAGGCTAGTCGGTTCTGGGCCGCTATTGGTGTAGTGCCGGTGGCGGGAGGCGTGTTGAAGAAAGTGGGAGAACCCGCCTCTGAGGCAATCTCTAAGATATTCAAAGAAATTGGCAATCCTGCTGAAAACTTGCTTGGTGTAGCTAAAGAAGGTGGGGCGGTAGGAAAGGTAGAAGACGTTGCCAACGGTAAGGTCAAGTGGGTCGATGAAAATGCGGGAATGAGTCAGCGAGCTCGTGATTACAATGACACAGCAACTGGAACACGGTCGAACCCTGCTACTCAGTCTGGTCAAGCGCCTGCCCTAGAAAGGACTATGCCTGATGGATCAACGAGAACCGTTAAGTTTGACGGTGTTGATGGTGATGTTTTGGTGGATCGAAAAAATTTCAGTCGTTACTACAAGTAAGGCGAAAGAGCAAGCGCTTCGGCAGTCAGATGCATTGAGTCAGAATGGTTTGACAGGACGCTGGGAGGTTCCTAATCAAAGCCAGGCATCAAGAGCGCAAAAAATGTTTGATGAGCTTGGTATAAAAAATATTTCTGTGAAGGTGGTTCATGAGCCAGGAAATCAATAAATTCGTCGCACAAGCAATCATTGAAAATGCTTTATTTTTTGAATTTTCGGGAGAAAAAATAATTGATCCCGATGCCGCGATTCAGGCGCTTGAACAAATGGCTGCAACATTGCAAATGGCGGACACAGAAACTAAAGCATCGTTGTGTTTGCATTTTAAAAATATTGCAATGCAGTATTCTGGCGAGAAAGCAGATTTTGTCGCGAGCTTAGATGATGCGTTAGGCTTGTTTGACGCATAAGGTGAATGATGCGTTAGAGCAGTCTAGCCAAGGCATTTCTCTGTTTATCTCTAGGACAAGGGTCGCAAAGGATGTACTGCTGTGGCCCTAACACCAGTTGAAGGCCCTGCCTGAGGTAGCGACGGCGCTGAACGATGAAACTCTACGGGCGAACTGCAGGATGCAGCCAAAGGGCTGGCTGACGGTGCCCCTCCAAGGCCGCCTCTATCTCCGTCTCGGTCGGCTCCAGCAAAAGCCAGAGCGACAGCTATCAGAGCGGCACAAGCAGCCATGGCAGTAGCGTACAGGCTGGCGGCAATGTCAACCTCATCGCCACCGGTGCAGGCAAAGACAGCAATATCCTTATCCAGGGCAGCGACATCACGGCAGGCAAGGATGCCACCCTGATGGCCGACAACCAGATCACCTTGCTGGCTTCGCAAGACAGCCACAGCGATCGCAGCACCAACAGCAACTCCAGCGGCAGCATTGGCGTATCCGTTGGCGCGAACACCGGCATCACCGCCAGCGTCAGCCAAGGAAAAGGCCATTCCAACAGCGACGACGTCAGCTACAACAACACCCATATAGCCGCAGGCAACACCGTCACCCTCCAGTCGGGCGGCGACACCCACCTAAAGGGAGCCGTGGTCAGCGGCAAGCAAGTCATCGCCGACGTGGGCGGCGATCTGAAGATCGAAAGCCTGCAGGACAGCAGCCGCTTTGAAGGCAAGCAGCAAAGCAGTGGTGGCTCCATCACGCTCAGCCCGGCAGGCGTGCCCATCGGAGGCAGCATCAACGCGGGACAGAGCAAGGTCAACAGCCACTACCAAAGCGTCACCGAGCAAAGCGGCATACAGGCAGGGGAAGGGGGCTTCCAGGTCAACGTCAAGGGCGACACCGATCTCAAGGGCGGTGTCATCGCCAGCACCCAAGCCGCTGTAGACCAGGACAAGAACCGCTTCAGCACCGGAGGCACGCTCACCACCAGCGACCTGCACAACAGCGCCCATTACGAAGGCCAGGCGATTGGCGTCAACGTCAACACCGGCCAGCAAGGCGGCAAGCATGTCGTCAACGGGGTGGGGGCCGGCGTAGGCCAGGACAGCGGCAGTGCCCAAGGCACCACCACGGCAGGAATCTCCGGCATCGCCGGCGACCAGAGCGTGCGCACGGGCGATGCCACGGGCATCGAGCGGATATTTGATCAGAACAAGGTGCAGCGCGAGATCGATGCGCAGGTGGCGATCACGGCGGAGTTTGGCAAGCAGGCCAGCAAGGCGGTGGGGGACTATGCAAGCCGGAAGTACAACGAACTCAAGGACTCGGACCCCGTAGAAGCGGCGAAGTGGAGCGAGGGCGGAGCCTACCGTGTTGCCATGCATGCTTTGGTAGGAGGGCTGTCAGGAGGAGTACAGGGCTTAATGGGCGCCACTGCCGCCAGTACAGCGGCTCCTTATATTGACCAATTGCAGGAGGGATTCCAGAGCGCACTTCAAAATGCAGGATTGGGAGAGGGAGCCGCTAAAGTGCTTGCTAGCTTGGCGGGCGGCGCAACAGCCACGACGATTGGTGCTGTAGCCAGCGGTGGGTCTGCGGCAGGTGCGGCCACGGCCTTTAATTCGGACATGAATAATCGGCAGTTGCATCCAAGTAAACGCCTGTTGGCTCGTACTCTCGCAGCAAGAAGCAATGGGAAATACACAGTGACACAAATAGAAGATGCCTTGCGAGTCGCGGGAAATACTGAAATTGGGGAAAGTATCGTGGCGGGTATGGTTGTTGATCCCAGTGAGCGCGATGCGATTTATGACAGTGGAGCTGTATGGACCATTGGTAGCACAGGCCAAATGGTTCAAGTCGTACCGAAGCAACCTGCAGCTGATTTATTGCAATTTATCCAAAGCAGTACTGCAGGTCAATATGACTGGTATATGCCATCGTCAAATGGTAATGAACTTGCCTCGACGCCAAGAGATCGGCTGACCGGAGCTCCATTGGATGAGCAGGGGCGCTATAGTCAAATCTTCATTTTAGATGGAAAAAAATACCAACCAAAATATTTTCCATGTGCGAAACCAGAGTGCTTGGGGTCTAATTTGGATAGTTCCGACCCTGGAACTAAAGCGTATATCAAGGCTATGGATGCACAGATATTTAAAGACATTAGTACAGGCGCTAACTATGCAACTCTGATGACTCCCGCTGGGGCTTCAGGTCAAACACTTGCGGCTGTTGGACTAGTTGCATTGGCGGGGAGCGCGTTTACTGATAGCAATGCTCTTGATGAGTTGCTGAAATATGGATCGCAGAAAGGAGGAGAAAAATTATTTGTGGATATTCTTGGGCATACTCCTGCAAATGCAGCAAGAGCAATTGCCATTATTGATCTATCTGGAGGATGGAGTGCATTCGTCGAAAGATTTAAAGTTGATATTTTAGGAATGAGAAAGAAAAGTGAAAATTAAAAAAAATATTCATATAATTGTTATATTTTCTGGTTTATTTATTTCTGTATATTTCTTTAAAGGGTGGGAGAATTTTATTGGATATTTGGGTTTTTTATTTCTGTTTTCATGGAATATATATGCATTTCTAAATGGGAGAAGTATGATTTCCATTCCGAAGATGATAGAGAATGTGAGAATTAATGGGAGTCACGAGGCTAGATATTTTTTGTTCGTGGTTTCATGGGGTATTATTGCAATTTTTAGTGCTGGATACATCTACAAAAGCGCTCTTGCTTAAAAGGACGTCATTGTATAAATCGATGTGCAGCAAGCGTTAGTCTTGATCAGCTTGGGGTAGGCGTTGTTGTGGGCCTTCCAGGGCCGGAGGAGCGTGTGGCCAGCAGGCCATCGCAGCTCGCAGAGCAGGCAACGAAGCCGAAGCCAAAAAGTGGGATGAAGACGGCGAGTATCGCCGTGCATTGCACACTGGAATTGGCGCGTTGACCGGAGGATTGGGAGGCGCAGTGGGCGCAGCCCTCAGTGCATCGGTGCTGCCAAGCATCGGAGAAAGCATTGCGGCACTGAATTTACCTGATGGGGTCCGAGATGCATTGAATGCGGCGATAGGCACGGCTTTAGGGGCAGTGGGCGGTGCATCGGGTGGCGCAGCGGGCCTGAATCAGGCAGGCAACAACTACATCAGTCACAGCCCGTTCCGACAGGTCCGTCAAACCGTCAGTCAGGAAAATGCCCGGTTGCTGAATGCCTGTGGCGCTAACTGCACCAACGCGGACTTTCTGAACATCGACAAGCAAGTGGCTCAGGTGGAGCGAGCTGCTAGTCTGGCAGCCATTGCGCAAGTTAGCTCCATGACCCAGCATCAGGCCCAGGAGCTGGCGCAACTGATGTTGGAATTGGCACCGTTCTATGGAACGGGAGAGTCGGCACTGCAATTGATCACGGGCAACAGTAGCCTGACGGGGGAGGAGGCTAGTCGCTTCTGGGCTGCTATTGAGGTGGTGCCGGTGGCGGGAGGGGTGTTGAAGAAAGCGGGAGAGGCTTCAGTTAGCGAAATATTAAAAGTCTTTAAGAGTTTACATTCCGCAGAAGGTTCTATAAATTCTGCGGTAGCCATTGAGAAAAATGTCCATAAACTCAAGGATTTAACTGTCGATCAGATCATTGAGATAAATAAAAGAACCAGTGGAGGGGGAATTCCATTGACTGGGGCTGTTGAAACAGTAATTTCAAATATGACTTATAGAGAAGGATTTTCGGCTCAGGCGGCAATTATCATCAGGGATATTGCAGGAAGTCATTTATTTCAAGATGGAAATAAAAGAACAGCTCAAGCGGTAGTGGAGTTTTTTGCTGAAAATAATGGTGTTTCTATTAGGCCTGATGCATTAAGAGAGATCATTGATGAAGTTGGAAAAGGTAGTTTGGGTAAGCTATCCTCAACTGAGGCAATTGAGGCTGCAATTAAAAATATTTTAAAATAATAATGAAAATATTTCTTGATGATATTCGTCCTGCTCCGATTGGTTGGGTTAGAGCATATTGGCCAAATCAAGTTATTGATATGCTTAGTAAGAATTATGTGGAAGAAATTAGTTTAGACCACGACTTGGGTGATGACAAGAGAGGAACTGGATATGATGTCCTTGTCTGGATAGAAAATGCAATTTCAAGAGGTGAAATATTTTTGCCAAAAATATCTATTCACTCTGCTAATGTAGCTGCTAGAGTTCGTATGGAAAATGCTGTTAAGAAGATTGAATATATGTCAAATCAAATCGATGTTTTAGAATTGAATAAATTATTTTCAAAATTAGAAGAGATATCCAAAGATGGATATTCGGTAATTATTAAGATAGATTCTGAACGATGGGCTGACTTCCCTCCTGCACCTTATACAACAATTATGTTCTCACCATCTGGTAATAATTTTAAAATGGATTCGTCAAATGTTATTGAAGGAATAAAGTCATGCATTGATTATTATGAAAATAATATGAAGAAATAAAATTTATATTTTATTGGGTAGTATTTTTCTAATTTTCATGAAAAATCATATGTTTAATTGAATTTTCCTCAGGATCAAGGCTATATTTAAGCGAGCTTGAGCAGGCGATAATTGATGAAAACCCCTCCACCACAGCAGGTATCGCCGGCGACCAGAGCGTGCGCACGGGCGATGCCACGAGGAGTGAGCGGATATTTGATCAGAACAAGGTGCAGCGCGAGATCGATGCACAGGTGGCGATCACGGCGGAGTTTGGGAAGCAGGCGACGAAAACTGGTGCGCAGTACGCACAAGACCAACTCAACAAGGCGAGCGGTTTACGTGAAATTGCGAAGCTGGAAGCAGACCAAGCCAAGCGGGCTGCTATTTTGGCCGAGGCTGCACAAATAGAAAGCGCCTGGAAAGACGGTGGAACCAACCGTGTGCTGATGCATACAGGTATTGGTTTGCTGACCGGTGGCGCAGCAGGAGCGGTCGGGGCGGCAGGTAGTGCGGCGGCGACACCACAGTTGTTTGACATGCTGCACGACACCACGCTTCCCCAACCGGTGCGCGACGCTCTTCTGCTGACGGCTGGTGCAGCCATAGGTGCTGCCGCTGGCGGTGTGGAGGGGGCCGTTGCTGGTGCTAACGAAATGGCCAACAACGGCTTGGGAACGGTGGTGAAGAGATTGGGGCTTGGTGGTGTGGCGCTATGTTTGAAAACTCCGGGATGCTTGGCACTCACAGGAGCCACAGGGCTGGAGCTAAGTCGCCTTGCCAACCTCGCCATGAAGAAAAATCCGGGCATGAGCGAAGATGGCGCATATGCGATTGCCGTGGCAGATTATTTGGAAGAACAAGTCAGAGAACGTCCGACTACACCGCCGCCTGTACCAAACCACACGGGCAATGACAAGCCTGTAAATCCCACGCCAGAAGGTTCATCGACTGAATGTCCTGCGGAAGGACCCAAAGAGGGCGCAGCAGTAGGTGGAAAACCACTTGACCCCCAGAAGCCTGAGGATAGTATCCTGCCCGGAAAGCCTGCAGATCCTTTGCAAGGCATTGGGCCAGTCTTTAGTGAAGGTAATAATTATAGTCCTAAAGCTCCGATTGATTTTGATGGGCATGTTATTGGAGCTGAGGTTAAGCCAAATGGTAGTGTTGTCGGTGGTCAATCCACTGCTTTAGGAAATGTTAGAGTTATTCTTGGAACAGAGTCTGCACCAAATGCATATGGTGTTTACATGGCGGAGATTGAAGTTGCTGATCCAAGTAATCCTGGTAAATATCTGGCAAAAACAAATAATAATGGTATATCTACAATGTTCCCTAAATCATGGTCATCCGAAAAAATTAAAATGGAAATAAGTGGACAGTAGTTACTCCGAGTGAGGTTAAAGTCGAAAGTTACTTAAGACCCAAGACTACTGTGTACCCGAAAATGTAAATTAAGCTATGAAAGTATCTTTTTTTTGGATTTTTTCTCAAGATGAGAAATACCCTGATTGCTGCACTGATATTATCAGTGAAGATGGAGTGGATATACTAGCCTGTTTATTAAATGATGATGGGGGGCAAGGCTATAAAAATTCTATCGAATGGATAGATTATGGAATTTCTAAGATTAATAAAGTAATTGGAAATGAATTGAAGGATTTTTCTTGGGATAGGGATAGCTGGGGTGTAAATTTAAGGGATGATATGGCGGTAATATATTCATTATTAGATGACGAGTATTTTGTTACTATGAAAATAAATGATTTTTATGATGTTTTGTTGAGATGGCGAGATTTTTTAAATGAAGATGGGGAAAACAGCGTTGTTGTACAAAAATAATCATAGGCCGATCGAATAAGTCAGCCTAACGTCGTTTTCCTACTAAATGAAAGCAAGACAGCTCCATATTAGGCAGGCGTGTCCGTCGGAGGCAGCATCAACGCGGGACAGAGCAAGGTCAACAGCAACTACCGGTGTTGCGCACGTCCGCGAGCAGTAGTGTGTGCATGAATCTACTGCCGGCAGCAGCAGCGGCATGGTTGGCAGCACAGTTGACCCAGGAGTTCGAGGCGAAACAACCGAGTCTGGCGGACCAAATACCTGGCTACGGTGATGGCTACGGACTGAAGCCGGGGCCAAACCACACGGGCAATGACAAGACCACAAACCCCATACCCGGAGGCTCATCCACGGTATATCCTGCAGATGGATCGAAAGAGGGCGTGGCTGTGGGTGGTAAACCACAGGATCCTCAAAAGCCTGGGGATAATATTCTTCCCGACAGTCCTGCAGATTCTTTGCCTGGGATGGGGCCCGTATTCAGTGAGGGAAATAATAGTTCTGGTAATTTATCATTGGGGCTTCACAAGCCAATTGAAGAACTTATTTCTGATGCAAGCAAGCCAATTAACAGTGGCGGTCTTTCCCAAGCAGCAAGAGCATGGGATAAGCACGACACATCCCGTTCAGGGGGAACGTTTCGGTAATACGGAGGAAAAAATAGAAAGGCAAACGAATGGATATATGGTGTTGTCACCAACCCTGAAACAACTCAAACGCGTCTTCCTAGTGGTGCTGTGAGATACAGGCTCCCTAGTGGCCAAGGCGTGATATTTGAAGCTGATGGCAAAGTCAACTTCGTGGATCCGAGGAAAACCCCTTGAATTTAAATAAATATTTAACAGGTGCTTTATGAGTTTTGAGGGATTTGAAATTTTAGCCCGTGACAAAGATGGTTATGAAAATCTTTTAATGCAGGTAATATTTAATAATCAAATTATATGTGAGCTAAGCAAGCGAGATAATTCGAATGAAATTGAAATTGAGTTTTTCTTTGATGCTGAAATTTATTCCGGGATAAATTTGAAATTTTCATTTGACGAGTTTTTAAAATATTTGAATTTTGCAAAGAATGAGCTTAAAAATTCATGTGGATTATGATATTTCTAATATTCACCAATCCAGTAATGGTACAACCTCAAGGGGGCCGTGGTCAGCGGCAAGCAAGTCATCGCCGATGTGGGCGGCGATCTGAAGATCGAAAGCCTGCAGGACAGCAGCCGCTTTGAAGGCAAGCAGCAAAGCAGTGGTGGCTCCATCACGCTCAGCCCGGCAGGCGTGCCCATCGGAGGCAGCATCAACGCGGGACAGAGCAAGGTCAACAGCCACTACCAAAGCGTCACCGAGCAAAGCGGCATACAGGCAGGGGAAGGGGGCTTCCAGGTCAACGTCAAGGGCGACACCGATCTCAAGGGCGGTGTCATCGCCAGCACCCAAGCCGCTGTAGACCAGGACAAGAACCGCTTCAGCACCGGAGGCACGCTCACCACCAACGACCTGAACAACAGCGCCCATTACGAAGGCCAGGCGATTGGCGTCAACGTCAACACCGGCCAGCAAGGCGGCAAGCATGTCGTCAACGGTGTGGGAGCGGGCGTGGGCCAGGACAGCGGCAGCGCCCAAAGCACCACCACGGCAGGCATCTCCGGCATCGCCGGCGACCAGAGCGTGCGCACGAGCGATGCCACGGGTATCGAGCGGATCTTTGATCAGAACAAGGTGCAGCGCGACATCGATGCGCAGGTGGCGATCACGGCGGAGTTTGGGAAGCAGGCCAGCAAGGCGGTGGGGGACTATGCAAGCCGGAAGTACAACGAACTCAAGGACTCGGACCCCGTAGAGGCGGCGAAGTGGAGCGAGGGCGGAGCCTACCGTGTTGCCATGCATGCTTTGACATGACCAGATCGACTGGAGCCGGGCCAGCATTGATGGCTCCTCGGTGCCAAGCCCCCGGGGGGCCAGGAAACGGGCCCCAACCCCACGGACAGAGGCAAGCTCGGTTCCAAGCGACACATCGTTGTAGATGCCAGAGGCATTCCCCTAGTGATCTTGGTCAGCGGCGCAAACCGGCACGACTCCAAGATGTTCGAGAGGTGCGTGGACGCGATTCCTGCGATTGCAGGCTTGGGAGGGCGCCCTCGCAAAAGACCATCGAAGCTGCACGCCGACAAGGGCTATGACTACAAGCGTTGCCATGCGCACCTGAGGCAACGGGGCATCGCCAGCCGCATTGCCAGGCGAGGCGTTGAGAGTAGCGAGCGACTGGGCAAGCATCGCTGGGTGGTGGAGCGGACGCATGGATGGTTTGCAGGCTTTGGCAAGCTGCGAATCCGCTTTGAAAGGCGGCTGGATATCCACGAAGCGCTGCTGAAACTGGCAGCAGCGATCATCTGTGCGCGCTTCGTGGATCGTGGTGTTAGCCACTCTAAGTGCAGGAAGTCAGCGCTTGGATCAGTTACCTCGGTAGCTAGAGAAACCGTAAGGGCTTAGCAGCAGGGGGATGTGGTAGTGGGGTACCGAGCCGTCGGCGTTGAAGATCACAGGGATTTCTGGAAAGAACGTTGAGGTCTTGTGTTTGTTGAACCATTCCTCTGTCTGGAAGGTCACGCGGTAGCTGCCTTTTTCCATGATGGATTCCGAAGGGTAGAGCGCGGGAATGCGTCCTTGGGCATTGGTGACGCCTTCACTGATTTGCACCCAGTTGTTATCAATCTTTTTTTCCAGCTTCACGTTCACACCAGCCGACGGCAGGCCGTCTTGTAGGTTCAGAACATGAACACTCAAAGGATTCGAGGCAGCCAGGGCGGAGGTGGCGATGGCGGCATTCAACAGCATGCCGGCGATAAGCAGTTTGGTTTTTTGCATGGAAGCTCCTAGGGGTTAGGTCAATGGATCAGAGAAAGAAACTAGTAAGTGCATTCACTTGGAGGTTCCGAGCACTTTGTCGATGGCTTGCAAGGCGCAGCCTTCGTCTATGACGGAGCCACCTGCTCCGCCTACACCGATGGCTCCGATGACCTCGTCGCCAACTTTTACGGGCACTCCACCGCCAATAAGCAGAAGACTGTCAATCGTGTTCAGATTGCTGGACTCGGGGTTCTTACGCGCGTTTTCCGCAACAATGCGTGACAGCGTCTTGGTTGAAAGCGCGGTGAATGCCTTCTTGACAGCGGCGTCGGTGTTATGTGGGCCGACACTGTCGTCGCGTTGCAAGGAAAGCAGATGGCCGCCACGGTCGATCACCGCGGCAACGGCAGAGCGGCCTTGTGAGTGGCATGCAGACATCGTTGCGTCTACCAAAGCATTTGCCAAATTGAGAGACATATTGCTTTGATGCAGTGGCGCGGGCTGAGCGGCAAAGGCATGGACTGAAGCCATGAAAAGAAAAGCGGAAACTGGTTTAATAGAAGGAAAGAGCATTTTTCTCATCCTGTATTCGAGTTGTTTGGCGAATAGATTGAATTTTGTCTGTTTCTCTTAACACCAAGATTGCACGCTCATTACATTTTTTTAATGTTGCTGCAGATATTTAAAGCTATGATTTAAAAATGCTAAAGCTAAGAATATAATTAATCCATGCGTATATTAATCATTGAAGACGAAATAAAGTCTGCGGAGTACCTCAAGAAGGGACTCACGAGCTCAGGCTATCAAGTCGAGGTTTCCAACGATGGAGTCGATGGTCTATTTGTCGCTCAGTCCAGTGAATTTGATTTGCTGATCCTCGATGTCATGCTTCCAGGTATTGATGGCTGGAGTTTTATCCGACGTTTTCGTGAGCGAAGTCAGGTTCCTGTGCTTTTTTTGACCGCGCGAGATTCTGTGGAGGATCGCGTCAAAGGGCTTGAGCTAGGTGCCGATGACTATCTGATCAAACCTTTTTCCTACGCAGAGCTTTTGGCCCGAGTGCGTACTCTATTACGCAGAAATCCTATGCGTCAGCAAGATATATTCCAGCTGGCCGACCTGGAGGTAGATATGCTCAAACGCCGGGCTATACGTGGCGGCCAGCGCATTGACCTGACGAACAAGGAGTTCGCACTGCTGCAGTTGCTGCTGCAGCACAAAGGGGAGGTCATGTCGCGCAGTCAGATCGCCTCTCAGGTATGGGACATGAACTTCGACAGCGACACGAATGTCGTGGATGTGGCCATCCGTCGCCTGCGGGCGAAGATCGATGATGGTTTTGCCGTCAAGCTCATCCAGACCGTGCGTGGCATGGGTTACCGTATTGAGGGCCCGCTGCCGTGATACACCCCAGATACGCCAGTCTTCGGTTACGCCTTGCTTTGCTGTTTGCCTTGGCAAGTGCCGTTTTGTTCGCCTTGATGGGGTTTTATGTTTTCAACGCCCTGCAAAGGGAGGTTGCCTACCGCGATGACATCGCTTTGCTTGGGCGGATTGAACGTATTGAGGATATTATAAAAGATAATAAAAATATTGATTACTTAAAAAATCAGCCTAAGCTTTATTCTAATATGCTTGGCAATAGAGACAATGCTTTGTGGATTATTGGTGAATCAGGTGATTTATTAATTGAAGTTAATCCGGAAAATTTACCGACTCCTGTCATCGGAGAATTAAAACCAACTTCTCTGTTCACAACCACGGGAGCCAACCCCGCTCGCATGGCCTGGGGTCGGGTGAGTAACGGAGATTCAAACGTCTTTATCATCGCGAGCAAATTACTGGCTGAACGAGAGCAGATGATGGCGGCTTATCGCTGGAATCTGGGCGCGGCGTGGCTGGTAGGCGTGCTTCTGGCGTTCGCTGTTGGTTGGGAGGTGGTGCGCCGTGGACTTCTGCCCTTGCACCGATTGAGTCAGCAAGCTGCAGCGGTAAGCCCTCAGCATCTGGGACTGCGTCTGGATGCACAAAAGCAACCGCAAGAGCTGCAAGCCTTGACGGTGGCATTGAACTCCATGCTGGCACGTCTGGAGGAAGGTTATTCAAAGCTTTCTCAATTTTCAGAAGACTTGGCCCATGAGATGCGTACGCCGCTTAACAATCTCATGATTCAGAATCAACTAGCATTGAGCGAGTCCAGAACCTTTGACGAGTATGAGCAGCTACTGGATTCCCAGCAAGAGGAATACGAGCGTTTGGCGCGGATGATCGACAACATGCTCTTTCTTGCTAGGGCAGAAAAGCAAGACTCGACGTTGCATCTGGAGTCCGTGGACTTGGAAAAATTATCGCAACAGCTCGCGGGGTACTTTGAAGGAATGGCCCAAGAGCGGGGAATGCGCATTGAGACAATAGCACATGGCCACCTGCTCGCTGACAACGGCTTGATCCGCCGTGCATTGGCTAATCTGTTGGCGAACGCGATTCGCTATGGTGAAGAAAGTACAGTCATCACCCTTAGTTGCAATACCCAGGCCGCGCAGTGGCTAGATATTGAGGTTCTTAATCAAGGGGTACCCATAGGAGAAGAACACCTCCCCCGCATATTTGACCGCTTCTACCGCTGCGATGCTTCCCGTTCACATCCCGATGATTCAGGCGGGCTGGGCCTCGCGATTGTCCGTTCTATTATGCATATGCATGGTGGAGAAGTGATTATTAACAACTCTAGCGCTGGCACCCAATTTACCCTTCGCTTTCCTAGATAGAGTTAGTGTCCGCCTATTCAGGCAATGCGTATTAGAATGATTGGTGAAACCAATTAAGCATGCGCGGCGTTGACATAAAAATCAAGCCAGCACTTGCATAATGCCAATAAATCACGATGCTTTCTATGACGCAAGATTTTCTTGGGTAGAAATAGAGAGTAGACAATCGTTAAAGACGGATTTCGGATTTAATATCTACCTAGCTAGAAGTTGTAGCCCAAGGCAATTACTGAGGACAGGCTTCCCTTTTGACGCACGATTGGGCTGTTGCGTGCGTCGCCAATCAACTCCGAATACACCAGTGAGCCGACCAAGCTCCACTTGGGATTCATGCGATAGATGACGGAGGTGCCAAGCCGTACATCTCTTAGTCCGGGTCCTGGAGCAAACTCTGCATAACCGCTATTTACTGCCTGCTCTTTAGTGATACCGAAGTAGTCTTGGGCATAACGATTGTTGCTCCATGTTGTGGCGACTGTAGCTGAGAACTGTAGAGATGGACTGATGCGAGTGTTCCAGCCGGCGCCCAGGTCCAGGAGCAGACCATTTCGGTTGTTCCCACTGCCATAGCGGACTGCTGAATTGAGCGTCAAGTTGCTTGTGAGATTGGCGTTGAAGAATGCACCAATTTCTGGGCGAGGATCAATGTCGCCCAGTCCCCGCAGTGCTGCACTGCGCCGCTCTTTGCGTCCGAAGTCCGCTGTAATCCGCGCTCCGTAAGACATCTCAGAACTGCGTGAAGCGTTGTAGCCAACACCGCTCATGACTCCGGCAAAAAAGCCATTACTCCACTGGTACTCAATGCTTGGTAGAACCCGGATTCTGGATTCGTCGGATCCCTGGTATCTATGGCCTCCAATTACTGCTAGGCCGGCGACACCACCTTCTGAGGCATTGGGTGGCATGGTCCGACGATAGAAATCCGACTGGGCATGCACTGTTGCACTGGCTGCCACTAGTGCTGTCATCGTCACTGCTGATGCGAGGGGGTTCATGGTCAATGCCCTTTTTGATGGGGGTCGATCTGGCAAGGGTCAAGGGCCTCACGCGTTCACGTTAGGGCCAACTAGGGTTGATCCGACAAGCTACGAACTACTGCATCTGGCCGTCGAACTAGGCCTAGACCTAGTTCATGAAGCATTCTTACAAATTGACAAGACTGATCAGTTCAAATTATGACTGATTAGTATTTGTAAGCATATCTTTTCGTTTTTCCAAAGCATTGAATAACCTATGAGGTCTTCGGCTATTGCTGCTCTTGATAGCTTTTGAGCGTTCTTGAGTTGTTTCCTTGCTGCCAGAGGTTGCCTCAGATGACCTTCATGGCTGCACCATTCAAGCGTTGAGCCTTAACAAGCTCTAATCGGATACGGAGAGAGCGCTTGGGTTGGAGCGACGTCCCCCCGGATTTGAGTAGCGTATGACTCTGGAGTCCAATCCCGAAGACAGGAGATTGGACGTGAAAAAGAGATTTACAGAAGAACAGATCATTGGCTTCCTGCGAGAAGCGGAGTCTGGACTGCCAGTGGCAGAGCTTTGCCGCCGGCACGGTTTCTCTGAGGCCAGCTACTACCTCTGGCGTAACAAGTTCGGGGGGGGCGTGAGCGTCTCGGACGCAAAACGGCTCAAGGAGCTAGAGCGTTGAAAATGCACGTCTCAAGCGGCTGCTGGCCGAGTCCATGCTGGAGAACGAGGTGACGAAAGAAGCCTTGAGAAAAAAGTGGTGAGCGCACCTGCACGGCGCGAGTTGGTGCGCCACATGATGGACTGTGGACTCAGCGAACGCCGCTCACTGTTCGTCATCGGCATGAGCGCCAGCGCCTACCGTTACAAGCCTGCTGAATACCGAAACGGTGCCTTGAAGGACAAGATCATCGCTCTGGCGCAACGCCATCGCCGTTACGGCGCCGGCATGGTCTATCTCAAGCTCAGGCAAGCTGGCGAGATCGTCAACCACAAACGGGTGGAGCGCCTGTATGCCGAGGCTGGTTTGCAAGTAAGGAAACGCAAGCGCGAGAGGATCCCGCAGGCCGATCGCCACCCGCTACAGCGTCCGATGACAGCCAACCAAGTGTGGTCGATGGACTTTGTCTTTGACCGCACGGCCGAAGGACGCAGCATCAAGAGCCTGACGGTAGTCGATGATGGGACCCACGAGGCGGTAGCCATCGTAGCCGAGCGAGCAATGGGTGGAAACCAGTTGGTGCGCGTCCTGGATCAACTCGCCATCACAAGGGGGCAACCCAAGGCGATCCGAACTGACAACGGCAAGGAGTTCTGCGGTCGAGCCATGCTGAACTGGGCCCACGCCAGGGGTGTTCAGCTGTTCCTCATCGAGCCTGGCAAGCCCAACCAGAACGCCTACATCGAATCGTTCAACGGCCGCTTCAGAGAGGAATGCCTTAAAGAGCATTGGTTCACCAGCTTGGCACATGCCCGTGTGATCGTTGAGGCTTGGCGCCGGGAATACAACGAGGAGCGGCCGAAGAAGGCCCTCGGCGGACTGACGCCGGCAGCTTATGCCCAAAGGCTGATGCACAACTCGTTAAATTAATCCCCGGACTCCAAAGCCCAGTGCTACTGAAAACGGGGGACGTCGCGTGGAAATTAACACTCTCCCCCCAGAGCAGCCGATCAATCTGGTTTTCTCTAAAAGCGATTTGTGCTGGTGCTTTTGGGCACCGAGGACTGGCTCATGATGACGTTGTGCTTGTCACAGTTTTTGTGAGTTGCATCTGCAGGAAGTCCAGAAATACCTGCACCTTTTTGGAATACCTGCGGTTCGGAAGGTAAGCTGCATAGACGCACACGCTATGCTCCTGTGGATTGATTTCATAGTCTTCAAAAAGCCGCCGCAGCCGTCCTACGCGCACGTCTTCCCGGATCAGCCACTCCGCAAGCAGCGAAATGCCGCCACCATCGAGCACGGCCTCGCGCAGGATGTCAGAGTTGTTTACGGCGAGACGTCCCTGTACCTCCACATGCTGTAGCTGTCCGTCGCGGTGACGGAACGACCAACGCTGCGGGCCGGGCTGGTAGCTGAATCGCATGCACTCGTGCTTCGACAATTCTTCGGGTATCAGGGGCGTGCCATGCCGCTGCAGGTACGCATGGCTTGCCACCACATAGCGCCGGTGCTCTGCCAGATTGCGCACGATCAGCTGGGGCTGCAAGGCCGGCGTGCCGATGCGAACCGCGACATCGATCCGCTCCGAGACCAGGTCAACATAGGCGTCGGACAGCACCAGGTCCAGTGAAACGCGCGGATTCTCCCGCAGAAAGCTCGCGATATGCGGTGCCAGGCAAAGACGCGCAAAGGTCGCGGGAAGCGAGACCCTGAGAGGACCGACCGCCTCCGTCCCGGTGTCCGACACACTGCCGTCGGCCTCCTCCAGATCTGACAGCACTCTGGAGACCTGCTCCAGGTAGGCCGCTCCTGCGTCTGTGAGCGTTACCCGACGCGTCGTTCGAGTCAGCAGTGCGGTGCCAAGCGACTCCTCCAGGCCATCTATCAGACGCGTGACGGAGGATGTGGCGACCCCCAGCCGCCGCGCTGCTTTGGAGAAGCCGCCCGATTCGGCCACGTCCAGAAAGGCGCGCAGGGCATGCAATTTGTCCATTTCTATCTTTGCGTAATTTGCAATGGTTGGTTGCAATGATTATGTATTCATTTATTTGGATGCAAATATTAATCTTCCTCCTGTCGTGTTCGAGCAAGCCCAGCAACCAGTCACCGCATTGCTCACCGCCCAACACTTTTCAGGACTACCACCATGACCTCCCTGCACACCACTGCCGACCAGAACTTCGCGCAGTCCTCGCCCTCGGGGCTTCCACTTTCCTTGATCTTCATGCTGGCCAGCGGTGCCGGCCTGTCGGTCGCTTCGCTGTACTACAGCCAGCCCATGCTGGGCGTGCTGGGCTCGGACATCGGTGCCTCGGCCCAGTCGGTCGGGCTGTTGCCCACGCTGACACAGCTGGGCTATGCCCTGGGCATCCTCTTTCTGGCGCCGCTGGGCGACCGGAATGACCGCAGAAAGATCATTCTGACCAAGGCCGTCATCCTGTTTGCTGCCTTGCTGCTCGCGGCACTGTCACCTTCGCTAATGACTCTGCTGCTCGCCAGCATGGTGATCGGTCTGTCAGCAACGATGGCGCAGGACATCGTTCCGGCAGCCGCAACGCTGGCACCGCCTTCGCACCGCGGCAAGATCGTGGGCACGGTGATGACCGGCCTGCTGCTAGGCATCTTGCTGTCACGGGTGGTCAGCGGCTTCGTCGCAGAGCACTGGAGCTGGCGGGTCATGTTCGGTGGCGCTGCCTTGAGCATTGCGTTGGTGGGCCTGGCCGCATGGCGCCAGCTTCCGCGCTTCCAACCCACCACGCACCTTTCCTACTTCGCGCTGTTGCAATCACTTGGCGGGCTGTGGACGCAACATGCGGCGCTGCGCCGGGCCACCTGGGCCCAGGGTCTGTTGTCCATCGGTTTCAGCGCCTTTTGGTCCACCCTGGCAGTCATGCTGCATGGTGAGCCGTTCCATCTGGGAGCAGCGGCAGCAGGTACTTTCGGATTGGCCGGAGCCGCCGGAGCCGTGGCTGCGCCTGTCGCCGGACGTATCGCCGACCGCTACGGCTCGCCGCTCGTCACCCGCCTGGGTACAGGCTTGGTCGCGGTGTCTTTTGCAGCCATGGCACTGGCACCGCTCATGGCGCCCGACGCCCAGTTGTGTCTGCTGGTCTTGAGCGCCATCGGTTTCGACTTGGGCATCCAGGCCTCGCTGATCGCCCATCAAACCATCATCTACGGCATCGATGCCAGCGCTCGCAGCCGGCTCAACGCAGTCCTGTTCACCGGCATGTTCATCGGCATGGCAATCGGGTCAGCACTGGCCGCCTGGCTGTTCGCACAGTTCGGCTGGATGGCGGTGACTGTGCTGGCAACGGCCACGGCTCTGGCAGCGCTTGCACTTCGTCTGAGACCCTAAAGCTCTTGATGGACAGGAAAAACTACTAGGCCCTATCTTAGAACTACTGAATGCGCCCACGTTTGTCTATGACGGCGGCCTAGCAACATTGCTTGCGCTAGATGGTCGAAAGCCGCGAGCCTTCAAGGCTGTGAGTAGTCGCTTGTCAGTTGGTGTGGCAATGACGGGGTTGGGAATCACTTCTAGGCAGGCTAATGCCTAAACCCTTTCCATGAATTGCTGATATCCACCATCATCTGTGCGTGCTTCGAGGGTCATGCTCGCGCAGACGTACCAGCATGGCTTGGTGCAAACGCTGCCAAACGCCATTGGCATTCCAGTCACGCAAGCGCCGCCAGCAGGTCATACCCCTGCCGGAACCCAAGGACTGAGGCAAGTCTTCCCATGGGATGCCTGTTTGCAGCACGAACAGAATGCCATTGAGCGCTGCTTCATCGCTCACGTTGAGCTTGCGTGCGCCACCTTTGACGGAAGGTGTGAAGGAGGGGATCAGGGGCTGCAGCTGTCGCCACAGTTCTTTGCTAACAGGTTGTCTTGCCATGAGGGCCAGAAGCATAAATGCTTCTGGCTGCTCTCAAAGGAAAGTGGCGTTAGCGGCTCTAAGTGTCGACGGTAGCACTTTGCAAGCGAGCGATAAACTGCCTATATCCTCATATTGCTGCCAGTCCGAAATGATCGCAATGCAGCCAGGGCGAGCGCTTTTTTTTGCAAGCCATGCTCAAGTTTTGTCTCGACTTTTCCTATATTTATTTGTACGAGATGAAAACAGCACCGCCGCGCTCCGTGCCGCCGGAAGGCTGGGTGACCTTGCCAAGGCAAGAATCACTTGAAGCAGTAGATGGATAACTTGCTCCTTGCGCCGAACGACAATCCGGGCTTTGGGCAAACTGGCTACGACAGTGGTCAGCGAACTGCAAAGTACCGCCGCAGTCGACGCCTATGCGCCAGGACTGCTGGGATACGCAGGTACTGTGGGAAAGCGTTGAGAAACCTGCAACGGCGGCGAAGCAAGCAAAGCTCCGTGACGTGAAAGGCTTGCGGGTAGTGCGTCTCCATACGTTCAGCCACTCTTGAAGGTCTAGCCTGGGCTTCCTAGGAGGCTAGGCTATGCCCACCAACATTCAGCACAGTGTTGAGAAACTCAAGCATAGAGCGCTAGGCGCTGAGCTCCTCAGGCATAGCCAAGATTAGTTCGCTGCAGAATGGCATCTTGTCATCACCCAGCCCACGGAGCATTCCTGTGTGGCGCCGCACTCCTCAAAGACTGTCCTTTGCAGGGGATCCTCCAGCACCTGCAGATCGCTTTGCCAGTTCGAGCCAATGCGGTAAATGGTCATGCTTTTGAACATCAGGACTACAGAAAAGACAAAGCCCGCGCAGTGGCGTGACAGTGACAGTGACAGTGGCTGGGGGAATGTGGCCTGACGGCTCATTCTTCTGGCTACAGGCAGATGAGCTAGGCGATCACTACGCGGTTACGACCTAGAGCCTTGCCTTGATAAAGGGCCACATCAGCGCGGGAGATAAGCACTTCTGCGGTTTCGCCTATTCGGTATTGAGTCGCACCAAGCGTACAGGTCACCTTTAGCTCCTGATTCACTAACTGTGACCAGGGGTGCGATTCTGTGCATTGCCGTATTCTTTCAAGCAGTACTTCGGCTTGGCTGAGTTGTGTATCGCATAGCACTAGAAGGAACTCCTCACCCCCATAGCGGCCTGCGCAGTCAGTTACCCGGGTCTGTGAAGCAAGAACTTGTCCAAATGCTTTAAGCACCTGATCTCCGACGTCATGGCCCAGGCGGTCGTTGACCTGTTTGAAGAAATCTATGTCTAGCAATGCAATACAAAACGGTGCATCCCGGCGTTGAGCGGCATGAATGCACTGCTGCAGTCGCTCCATGACACCGCGGCGGTTCGCCAATCCCGTCAAATCATCGTTATGCGCGAGGGTCTCAATTTGCTTAAGCGCTGCCGCCAGCTTTTCATTACTCGCGCTGAGACGGTACTGCATGCTGCGAAAGTAGGTGACCATGACACTGCATCGGACGACCGCTCCGAGCATGATGGCCACTATCAGGAACCGCCCGATCAATGTGTCAGTGGTCATGCGCATTTGTGGGCCCACCCAGTAAACGGCCAACGCAATAGCAATAAGTGTACAGCTCCAGGTCAACCAGAAGCTGGTGCGGCGTGGGGCGAGAAAGCCATCGGTGCTGAAAACCAGAAGCATAACCAGTGCCTGGAACGCGACCTGGGGAGCCGCGACAAGTAAGCCCAATACGCCTGTAACCGCAATTAGCTGGTGCCAGAAGAACAAGCCCGGGTCACTTCGAGTCTGGCTCCAGCCGCTGGCGTAGGCCCAGGTGATGAATAGCATCCCGGCTCCTATCCAGAGCCCATACAGCAGCACGGTATGTAGTGGCACATAGCCGGCCCAGCAGTGGCCGAGGAACAGCATGAAGGCATACATATGGCTGACGAGCACTGAAGCGTGCAGCTGCCAGGTGCGCTTTCGCCAGCGTTCGAAATGCTGGGTTTCATCGGCAAGTACTGACGCCGACTTAGGGCCCCACAACGGAGGGGCGCGTGTTTTATCAGTTGAATAAACCATTGGTATTCATTGGCCGCGAAAGCGTAAGGCGACTTATTGTTACAAATAGCAGTGTGCCTGAATTTGTGCCTTGACAACTTTCCGGGAACGACCCGATATAGCTCAATTTCATAGCGACTAGCTAGGCATATCCCAGCGCGATCTCTATTCATTGGAGCGAGCATTTTCGGAGTCACCAAGTCGCTGTGGAAGCGCGCAGCAGTGCTGTGAATGCACATGCGCTTAAACGTCGGCACTCTGAAATGAAAATGGGCCGCAGTTGATAGCCGGGAGCACCGTTCCTGCTTACCTAGGCCTTGAGGGCTTAGCGCAATGTTCAGGAGGCTGTTTGAGGCATAGCGCTACTGGTGGGCAGTGCGTGCGCCCATCACATTTCTGCTAAGGGGCCTTCAACGTGGTGTTGCTCAACACTTCGACGGCCCGTGCACGCTGATGCTCATTGTAAGGACTTGCGGATGAAGCTTTTTGCTTTAAGAGAGGTTGTTGCGCCATCTGGCATGACCACTGTCGCTCACGACGCGGAAGCCGCGCCGTGCTCCCAATAGACGCTAGCCCTGGCCCATTATTGAACTGCCTTAGCTGCTTGAGTGATCACGCCGGATGGCCTTCTTGCCGGGCCGGAGGATAGGAACTGCACACTACTTCGTTCAGAAGGCCGGTAACTCCGCGAGCGGGTGTTGAGGCTGGTTTTTGGGGATTCCTAGAGCAATGTGGGAGGCTCAACATAGCTGCAGAGAGCGTGCTTCTTGATATCAAGTGCAGGGGAGCAGCTCGTCTCCCATAGAGCTTGCCCGTGGCAGTTCTTGATCAAGTTTTTTGCTTTCACAACTTCATCTTCGTTTTCGAGCCTGTCCTCTATAAAGTTCTTGAAGTCCTTGTCCTGAAGCATTTCCACAAGACTTGCCGTGTGCGTGTTGACTTCATAGACAAATGGTTTCTTGCCTGGATAAGACGCTAACTTATCTTGATGAAAGCCTACAAATCCGCAGACAGCATCGCCGTTCTTTCCCAACTTCACGTCTTTGAACTCGGCATGCTCAGGGAAGGCAAGCAGCCGCCTGGCAGCTCGCTTGGCCTCAAGTTTGTGGCTCTCCTCATTCGTGCAAGAGACAAGGACGAAGCCTGAAATGGCGATTGATATGCTGATAGACAGCGTTGATGGACGCATAGCTATTCCAGTATGGCTTTGACTAAACCGGGACTTCGCAACGGTCACAGACACGATTGCTAGTTGGCGTTGGCAGTTAGATGAATAGCTAGATCAAACCGAATTCAAGCGGCTTTCACGAAGATCGCAGTGGCGCTTGGGAAGCGCTTCAAGGCATCTTCCAGTGCGGCGCATGTGCTTGGGAATAGGGCTGTGTAGCAGGCTCCTGCTCCTTTGATGATGCATCGCTTCATTGAAATCTCCTTGAGTCTGTTCAGTTCTTATGAGGCTATCGGTTGATATGTATCAAACTGAAACGCGAAAAATACAGTGGCTCAGATTAACCAGGTGCCGCGCGTTTGTGCGAAGACAGCGCCTGCACGTAAAGCTCAGGTTTGCACCCCTGAGTCGCTCAGGGGCTGGCGTCGCTCGCACACTGGGCTTTTCTGTTCTTGGCATCCCGTCTGCCTCAACCCGTACAGTCCCAGGGGCTGGATTCGCAGCGTCGGACGTGTGTATCGCTGCAGCCCCGCCCACATCTCGTTCATTTGTTTGTCCGCATACGCGGTGCCATCCGGGTTGCCCCTGGCCTATTAGCCTTGTGTGAGTAATCCTTTCGCTCCCATGCACTTAGACGGCTGCACTCTGCCGAGCCACCGGCAGCGTGTGCTGGATGAAAAGCGAGAGCTGGACATCCGATTCATCAGGCTTGACGAGTTCATTCTGCGCGATGCCTTCTTCCGCGAGCTGGAGAAAGACGAGCATGCCTGCATGCACCGCCAGCTCGATGTGATGCGCGAGCTGTCTGTGATCCTGGGCGAGAGAATCTCTGCTTTCTAGCCCTTGCAGCCTTCGCCTGCTGCTTCTTCACTATCCTTCGCCCAACAGCATTTCAGTCCCATCGACCGCAATCATCACGCCCGTGGTGTTGGGGTCAATTTCTATTGGGACGTCCCACAGCTCAGGCTTACCGAACGAATTGACGATGTTGAACTGCCGCAGCTCGTCCGGCGGCATCTTGATCAGGCTGGGGGTAGGCGTTGTTGTGCGCCTTCCAGTCCTGCAGGAACGAGTGGCAAACGCGCTTGTGGACTGTGTGAATCGGTGATTCATCGGTTATGAAGCGATTTTCCCGGAGTAGGCGGCGGCACCTGTGTACCTGCTAGAAGCCGCCACAAGCAGGTGTTGGATAGACGCCCCAAGAATGGCCATTCTTATCGAGCGCGCCATCCAAGCCACTTGCCCTTTAGAAAAAGAGCCTGCAAAGACGCAATTTTCAGGGGATTGGCTTTGCCTCGTAAGAGGAAAATATGCACTTCTGTGCAGGTTCAAAAATGAAAATTTCAACACGTTTAATCTTGCTGGTGGGCGTTATGTCCATGCTGCTTCTTGGCATCGGCCTACTTGGCCTACGGGGTATGGGGGCTAGCAACGATGGCTTGAAAACTGTGTACGAAGACCGCACAGTGGTCCTGGGGCAGCTGGGACAAATCCAAAGCCTGATGATGACCAATGCTTATTTGGTCAGCGCTGCAACGCTGGATGCGAGTCCAGAGGTAGTCCAAGAACTCACCACTGCGGTTGAGTCCAACATAGGCAAGATCACCAAAATTTGGAATGAGTACATGGCCACCTACCTCACACCGGAGGAAGCCGTGATTGCCAAAAAGTTTGCTGAGGCCCGGGGCAAGTACGTCAGTGAGGGTCTGAAGCCCACCGTTGCTGCTCTGCGTGCAGACAATATGCAGGAAAGCCAGCGCATGTCTAACAAAGTTCTGCGGGCGCTGTACGCTCCCGCGAAAGAACAAATAGACGCGTTGATCCAGTTGCAACTTGATGTGGCCAAGTCGGAATACGATGGCGCACTGGAGCGTTACGCTACAGTGCGCATGCTTTCCACCGCATCGATCGTTCTCGGGCTGCTGTTTGCTGTCAGCATCGGATACTTCCTCATCACTGGGATTTCGCGTTCTCTCAAACAGGCCGGAGATCTCTCCCGCGCTATTGAAGCCGGCGACCTGAGTGCACAGGTGTCGATCACTGGCAAGGACGAGGTTGCAAGCTTGCTGCATACCTTGGTGGCCATGCGTGACAGCCTCACCCGAGTGGTATCTAGCGTGCGCCAGGGAGCGGAGGGCGTTGCCACGGCGAGTTCAGAGATCGCTCAGGGTAACCAAGATCTCTCTGCCCGTACTGAAAGCCAGGCCAGCGCGCTGGAGGAAACTGCGGCGTCCATGGAGGAGCTTGACTCCACGGTCAAACAAAATGCCGAATCCGCCGGCCAAGCCAACCAGTTGTCCTTGAATGCCAGCAAGGTTGCTGTGCAGGGTCGTGAAGTGGTCGGGCAAGTGGTCGAAACCATGAAGGGCATCAATGAGTCCAGCCGCAAGATTGCCGACATCATCAGCATCATCGACAGCATTGCATTCCAGACAAATATCTTGGCCCTCAATGCGGCCGTGGAAGCCGCACGTGCTGGCGAGCAGGGGCGAGGATTTGCTGTGGTGGCAAGCGAAGTGCGTTCTCTGGCAGGGCGATCGGCCGAAGCGGCCAAAGAGATCAAGACACTGATCGGCGCCAGCATGGGATGGGTAGATCAAGGTACCGCCCTTGTAGACAAGGCGGGCGAGACGATGACTGAGGTGGTGAGCTCTATACGCCGCGTCACCGACATAATGCGTGAAATAAGTGCCGCCAGCAGCGAGCAGAGTGCTGGCGTTTCGCAAGTAGGCGAAGCTGTCATGCAGATGGATCAGGTCACTCAACAGAATGCCGCGTTGGTGGAACAGATGGCCGCTGCTGCCAGCAGTCTCAAAGCTCAGTCGCAGGACTTGGTGCAAGTGGTCGCTGTATTCAAGCTCAGCGACGATGGCGGGAGCCGCGCCGAAGCACTCAACGCTTGTACGCATTCCGTAAAGATCCAAGCGCCAGTGTCGAAAGCACCTACCGTTCCAATCGCCGGGGGGAGGATCGCCGCGTTGGCGAAAAAACCCTCAGCTAGTTCCGCACCCGTCCGTATTGCTAAAGCCGCGCCTCCGGTCTCCACTGTCAATGATGGTGACTGGGAAGCTTTCTAATTTAGATCGCTGTTGAGTAGCTAAATTGCGGAAAATATCGCTCGCATAGGCCTTCGCGGACCTGCACTCGGCAATCATAAAGGTGCAGGTGAGCGAGCTTTGTTTGCCGGGCCAAGGCCGAAATACACAAATGCCGGCTCCCATCCCCTTTTGAGTCGAATGCACATGCCCGATCCCAAGTTGCAGGCCGACCAGCAGGACAAGCGCAGCTTGATACCGATTGAGATGGAGTATCTGGACCAGTGGCTAGAGCGGAGCCAGAAAGAGGTGTCCGATCTACTACGCCTGGCGCCGTTCGGCGTATTCGATGCTGCCCCGGCCTAGTTCGAGCTGCCTACTATTCGGCCAGAAGCTGTCGTCAGGTAGGTAGCCGTGAACGGCAGGTCTAGGCTGTCTTCAGTCGCTCAACTCAAAGATATCAATAACTGCTAATGTACAAAGCAGTCATTGAAGCGAGACATCAACGGATGTCCGCTCCAAACCTCAAAGCAGTCATTGGACTGTCGCGACTTTCTCTCAAGGAAAGCCTGCGCTTCGGCTCGGTTGTTGGCGAACTCAGCGCGGTTGCGCCACTTCGTATTCGGCGTGTAGGCTAAGGAAACCTTGGCTGCGTCGCGTGTGTTCCAGCCGTCTTCCGCCAAGCGAACTTTCTGTACGGCAGTCTCGTGTGTGAATGGGGGCAGGGGTGGGCGTGTTTCCATGATTGACCTCTATGTAGGTATGTAGAACGATCTGTCTACAATGTCCACATGAACTCTAAAAAACAGTCTTTTGCCGCACTGCCTCCACATGAGCGAATCTTGGTAGCTGCCCATGATCTTTTTTATAGCGAAGGAATCAGAGCGACGGGTGTTGACCGGATCATTGATCGGTCGTCGGTCAGCAAGGTTACGTTCTATAGGCAATATTCGAGCTAAGACGAGTTGATTCGTGCTTATCTCGATTACCGACACCAAGGGTGGATGTCTTGGTTCAAGAGCAGCTTGGCGCAAGAGTCCCGTGACGGAGCGAGCCCGACTGAGGCGCTGCTTCGTACTCTCAGTGGTTGGTTTAGTCAGACCCGCTTTCGAGGCTGCGCTTTCCTGAATGCTGCTGCAGAGCTGGGATCTACTGATCCCGGGATTCTGGAAGTTGTGCGACAGCACAAAAAAGAGATGGCGTGCGTTGTGGATGAGCTGTTCGACCACCACGCTGTCTCTGTAGGCTAGTCGCTTTCGCTGCCCGTGGATGGCGCTATCGTGCACGTACAGATGGGCCAGCCACTTGAGGAAGTGCTTGAAAACCTCAAAGTCGTCGTTGAAAGAATCGTCGTCAGGTAAGACCGCATGTGACCTCTGCAGCTAAGCTCGACATGAGCCTTGGGGCTCAAGTCAAAGGGTGGGTCAGTTTGAGATGGAATTGGTGGATTGCGGTCTTATAGTGCTGGCAACGCTTACTTTGAGTTCAAACCTCTGAGCAAGAGCTTTGCCGATACTGCCAGTGCCGATGATGGAGTAATGCATCATGGAGGTATATCAGGTTCAGAGGAATGCTTGCAGCTTGCGCCGCTGCTTTAGCCAAGCTTGACGAGGTTCTGAAGAATCAGCGGGCCGCCCATGCCAATCAGCATTCCACCTTCATTGACTTTGCCTAGCGCGACAGGAGCGAAACCCAAATCGCCAACGAGCTTGGCTACCGAGGATTGGGCGCCCTCGTCGTTACTCGACACGAACATGACGCGGTGGCCTCCATTCACAGCGGGGTCTTGAGCCAGAAGCTTTGCCGGCAGCTGATTTAGCGTCTTGACAACCTTAGCGCCGGGAAAAGCTGTTGCCACGACATCCGTCGAGGCACGCCCGGCGAGTTCTTCCGGCGAGACTCCGTATGTGTTCATTGCATCAATGACGACCTTCCCTGCCCAGCTCGAGAGCGCGCGGGCGACTGTGGTGTGCGCGCGGAACGGAACGGCGAGGATGACAACCTCGGCCTTGAGCGCTTCCTGCAGCGTCAACGGAACGACCTTTTCGCCGAGTTCATTGGCAAGCTGCGCGATGGAGTCCGGTCCACGAGTGTTGGCGATGCCAACAGTGATTCCGCTTCGGGCGAATTGACGAGCCAGGGCAGTGCCGACGTTGCCTGAGCCGATGATGGAGTAAGTCATGATGGTTTCCTTGAGAAGAATTGGGGTGTGATGCTTGCAGCCCGACTCAGTCTGTAATGGCTGCGATGTTTTCCAGGGCACGGGATATAGCCACATCCTTTGCTTCGGGGCTGAACGCGATACCTTCGGCGCGTACTACCTTCACATCGGTCACGCCCAGGAAGCCCAACAAGCCGATGAGGTAGCTCTCTTGGTGTTCGAGCGCTGCAGCTGGACTGCCCGCGGAGTACACGCCACCTCGCGCAGATGCGATGAATGCTCTCTTACCTTTGAGAAGACCCTCGGGCCCAGTCGCGGTGTATTGGAAGGTCTTTCCGGCCACGGCGACTCGGTCAATCCAGGCCTTGAGCGGCGTCGGAATCGACAGGTTGTACATGGGGGCACCAATGACGATGACATCAGCCGCGAAAAGCTCGTCCATGTAGGCGTTGCCCTTGACTAGGTCGGCGTTGATGGTGGCATCGTCGCTGGACGTACCCATTCGCGCGGCCATGTGAGCGCCCGTGAGGTGCAGAGCGGGCTCTGCCGCCAAGTCACGGTAGGTGACCTCGACGTTCGGGTGAAGCTCCTTTTGGCGTGCAACGAATTGCGCGGTCAGGCGACGGCTGACGGACATGGCGCCGAGGGCGCTGGAATCGAGATGGAGAACTTGCATAGTGAACCTTTGATGTGGTTGAAAGTTGAACGAAAGACGGCTTACTGCTTGATGGCCTCGACTTGCACTGCAAGCTTCACACTGTCGGGGACACCGAGGTTGATGCCCCAGCCCATGCCCCATTGACTGGGCTGAATCGTGGTTTCAAGGTCTGCCGCCGCAGACCTCGCGCTTGAGCATTGGGTTCACGTAGCAGTTGAAGTGGCTGGCCTTGAGCGAAACAGGGACGGTCTTGCCCAGCATGGTCAACTGACCTGCCACTTCCTTCACCTTGTCGCCGCTGAATCTGAAGTTGCTGGCAACAAACTTCGCTGTCGGGAAATTGGCGGTGTTGAAAAAGCTTTCGCTCTGCAGGTGCTTGTCGAAAGCGGCCGTGCCGGTATCGATGGAGCAGGTGTTGAGGGCCAGTTCGACCTTGCTAGCTACGTGGCTGTAGTCTCCTGTATCCCCAGACGCTGGTAGCGCCGCCATTTGACCGGCTACCACAATGTCATGTGAATCGAGATGGGTCCTTGTCATTTCATATCCTCTACAGCGATGTCTGCATTGGTATGAATGATGAAGATTACTAACCCACCTGAGAAGACGGTATATTGAGATTCGAAATATCTGTTTTAGAGATAGAAGGAGCTCTCAAATGCTTGATGGCGTATCCCTAGACCAGCTCAGAACCTTCATTGCCGCAGTGGATGAAGGTAGCTTTTCGGCAGCCGCCCGAAAACTCAATCGCGTCCAGTCAGCGGTGAGCGGCTGGGTCTCTGGGCTGGAAGACCAGATTGGTGTTGTGCTCTTTGACCGCACAGGTCGATTTCCGAAGCTGACGGCGGAAGGGGTACTTCTGCTAGCAGACGCACGGACCATCGTGTCAGGGGTGGACAAGCTGAAGGCTCGCGCCAAGCTCATGGCGTCAGGCCTTGAGACCGAGCTGTCGGTGGTTATCGATGTGTTTTTTCCGACCACGCTTATCAGCGCAGCAGCGAAGGCGTTCGCAACCCAGTTTCCCCTAACACCGTTGCGACTGTTCGTTGAGGGGCTAGGGGCGGCGTACCAACCTGTGTTGGATGGTCGGTGTGGCCTGGGTATTCTTTCGGCCCTTCCAATTACATTCCCGGCGCTGGTCAGTGAGCGACTGGGCGAAGTTCCGCTTGTTTCGGTCGCAGCCGCTAAGCACCCGCTAGCGAGCTTTAGTGGAAGGATTCCAAAGCAAGAGTTGACGAATCACGTTCAACTCGTACTCACCGATAGGTCAGACCTCATGGCTGGGCGTGACTTCGGAGTGGTTTCGCCGTCGACCTGGCGGCTAGCGGACCTATCAACAAAGTATGCGTTCCTGAGGGATGGCGTCGGCTGGGGTGGCATGCCTCTTCACATGGTCGAGAGAGATATTGATGACGGCACACTGATTGTTCTGGACGTCGATGACATGCCACGAGGTGGCTTCATTTTGAACATGGGAGCCTATTACCAGCCTTCCAACCCGCCTGGCCCTGCTGGTAGGTGGTTCATTGATTACCTCAAGACCTCGCCAGTGGGGATGTGAATGACTTGATAGATTGACGAGATTGTACGGTCCCAGGAAGTCATGGTGCATTCCTTAGCCTGGAACAGGAGAAAGCACTATGGCAATCCGCCGGCATGGCAGCGCCCGCACAACGCCGCGTATCCGCGCAGAACTCCAGCGAGCGACCGGCTCCCGTCGGTCCTTGGCCAAGCTCTACGGCAGCAACCCCAAGACCGTGGCCAAGTGGTGTGCACGCACCTCGGTGCTCGATGAGCCCATGGGTCCTCGGGACACAGCAAGCCAGCATCTTTCCCAGGAGCAAGAACACCTGGCGATTGCATTGCGCAAGCAAGGGCATCTGTCGCTGGACGATCTCATGGGGCAGATCCTGGAGACAGCCGCCTTGCATCGATGCCCGCAGCGTCACGGAATCAGTCGACAGCCCGCAACGCAGTTGCCACGAAGGCACGGAAAGTTTGAAGAAACGACACTGGGCTTCGTGCACATCGACAGCGCCGAAATGAAGGTCTCCAGCGGCAAACAGCGCATGCTCGTCGCCATAGACCGCATCACAAAATTCACGCATGTCGCGTTCTTTGACAGGGCCACGAAAGCCAACGCAGCGCAGCTCCTTCGGCAGGTGCTTGTGGCCTTCCCGTACCGCATACATACCGTTCTGACGGACAACGGCATGGCCTTCACAGGGCAAGAACGCTTCAGAGGCGGCGTCACTGACACATGCATCGGTCACATCTTTGAACGCATCTGCAAGTTCAATGGCGTCGAGAAACGACATACCAAGCCGTACCACCCTTGGACTAACGGCATGGTCGAACGCATGAACCGGATCATCAAGGAATCTACGCTCAAGGCTTACGCGAACGAGGGACTGGAGCAGCGACGGGAGCATGTCCAGGCCTTCGCTCAAAGCTACAACTTTGGCAAGCACTTGAAGGCGCTCAGGTGGAAGACACCATTTCGGGCGATTTGCGAGGCATGGGAAAAAGATCCAAGCCGCTTTAGACTTCATCCGCACCATCTCACTGTGGGACTGAACATCTTAGTGAAACGTCAGGATGGCGACCAATGACGAGCTCTTTTGATCGCTTTCCGTATCGGTAATGCAGCACCCATGATGCTTTGCCAATGCTCGCACTTGCCGCGGTCGGGATGAAGGTAAGGCCATCGTCGATTCCACGATCGACAGTTCCTTGTCTGATCCAAGCCCTAAGAGTCTTGTCGGAAACATTCCTTGTTGGTTCAACCATTTCTCTCTCCAGAATTGCGAAAGCAATCTGGAAGCCAGGTCACTAGCTAGGTGTCATTGCATGCTAGATGCGCTGTGAACGCGCTTCCGTGCTGATCGAGCAAGGTTTGACATGGCTTCCTGCCGGGTCAAAGGGAAGGATCGGTTGTAAGTACGATTCAGTGGAGTGAAAAAAATCCCCCGCGCATTCCCCCACACCATACGTGCGCCTGCCTGAAACCGCTTGCGACCAAATGGTGCAGATGTGCATCTGAAATCAAGAGCTTTGAAGTAAATGTGAGGCGCTATGCGCCTCCTTGACTTGCCCTTGAGCTTATGCCCATAAGGTAACAACAAAACATTCGTTGGGATTTGGGCAGGCCCTGCCCACAATGACTGCCTTGTTATCAGATCAGGAGCACGCCGGGCTTTTTCCTTTGGCACGGCTGGCGCTCCGAGATTACAGGAGGCAGCATGACATCCCCGTTTCGCATCGTGATCGTGCCAGGCTGGCGCAACTCCGGCCCCGGTCATTGGCAAAGCCTGTGGGCAGAGCAGCTGGAGGGAGCCGTGCGTGTACAGCAGCAGGACTGGCTGGTGCCGCACCGCGATGCCTGGGTGGCGGAGCTGGAAAGAGTCTTGCTTTCCGATGAGCGTCCTGCCGTCATCGTGGCTCACAGCCTGGGCTGCATCACGACCGCGCATCTGGGCGAGGCTGCTGCAGCGCGCGTGCACGGAGCCTTGCTGGTGGCGCCGGCCGACCCCGAGCGCCGCGCCCAGTTGGCGGACTTCGCTCCCGTGCCTTATGCGCCGCTGCCCTATCGCAGTGTGCTGGTGGCCAGCAGCAATGATCCGTTCTGCCCCATTCGCCGTGCGGGCGCCTATGCGAGGGCCTGGGGCAGCGAACTGGTGCGTTTGCAGAACGCCGGACATATCAATATCGAATCGGGCTTTGGCGCCTGGCCGCTCGGTCTGGCGCTGCTGCAGTCGCTGACAGAGCAGGGGGGCTGGAGCGCACAGACCCCGGCTTCAGGGCCAAGGTCTGAACCTGCAGCTGCACTTGCGGCCTGAGCCAATAGGCTGCCAGCGCTTTCTATTTATCATTTTTGATAGCTGCATGTGCTTTCTGGTAAAGCGTTTGCGCTATTTCTACTTAAGCTTTGAGCGCTGCTTCATTCTTTATATTGATTTTCGGAATAACAAAGAAAAATATATTCTTTTGAGTTTTAAGGAGTCGTTCGCACAATGTATACATCTATACACATTGCTCAAGAAAAGGCAGCGAACCATGCATTCCGTGAAGCTCAAGACATTGTTGGCATCCATCGCACTGGCAGCAGCAGGCGCTGCCTCGGCGCAAACTCAGCTGCTCAATGTCTCCTATGACGTGGCGCGCGAGTTCTACAAGGATTACAACGCTGCCTTTATCGCCCATTACAAGAAGACCAAGGGCGTGGACATCAAGGTGGATCAGTCCCATGGCGGCTCCAGTGCCCAGGCGCGCGCCGTCAACGACGGTCTGGCTGCCGATGTGGTGACCTTCAACACGACCACCGATGTGGATTTCCTGGCCCAGAACGGCGTGGTCGCCAAGGACTGGAACAAGAAGTTCCCGCACGATGCATCGCCCACGACATCGACCATGCTGTTCCTGGTGCGCAACGGCAATCCCAAGAACATCAAGGACTGGTCCGATCTGGTGCGTCCCGACGTGAAGGTCGTGGTGGTCAACCCCAAGACAGGCGGCAATGGTCGCTACGCCTATCTGGCCGCCTGGGGCTCGGTGCGTGAAAAGGGCGGCACCGATGCGCAAGCGGCCGAATTCGTGCAGAAGCTCTACAAGAACGTGCCCGTGCTGGGCAAGGGCGGCCGCGATGCGACCAGCATCTTCTTGCAGCGCAACATCGGCGATGTGCTGATCACCTTCGAATCCGAAGTCGTGTCCGTGGACCGTGAGTTCGGCCAGGGCAAGGTCGACGCCGTCTACCCCTCGGTGAGCATCGTGGCCGAGAATCCTGTGGCCGTGGTCGAGCGCACTGTCGCCAAGAAGGGTACGACCCAGCTGGCCACCGACTATCTGCAATGGCTGTACTCCGACGAAGCCCAGGAAATCGCCGCCAAGCATGCGATCCGTCCTCGCTCCGAAGCGGTGCTCAAGAAGCACGCCGACCAGTTCAAGCCGATCAAGCAGTTCACCGTGGCCAAGTACTTCGGCTCCCTGACCGAAGCGCAGAAGGTGCACTTCAACGATGGCGGTCAGTTCGACAAGCTGTATACGCCCGGTAAGTAAAGACATCCCCTGAGCGGCTATGCCGCTTCCCCTCTCTCGCTGCGCGGGAGGGGGGGCGACGCCCCAAGCGTAAGGGGCGGCCCTTGCTCGGCGTCCCTATGGGGCGCCTACCTGCTCATAGGTCCGGCATGTTGGCTGCGATCACTTTTTCTACATCGCCTTTTGAATATGTCCTCTGCTGCTCTAGCCCCCCGCAAGGCGCGTAGTGCCAAGCGAGTGTTGCCCGGTTTCGGGCTGACGCTGGGCTACACCATTTTCTATCTGAGCATCATCGTGCTCATCCCGCTGGTGGCCTTGCTGTTCACCAGCTTTTCTCTGACCTGGGAGCAGTTCTGGTCTGCGGTTTCGGCACCCGCCGTGGTCGCTTCGTACGAGCTGTCCTTCACCATGTCCTTTATCGCGGCCTGCGTGAACGTGGTGTTCGGCATGCTGATCGCCTGGGTGCTGGTGCGCTACCAGTTCCCCGGCAAGAAGGTGGTGGATGCGCTGGTCGATCTGCCGTTTGCGCTGCCTACGGCCGTGGCCGGTATCTCGCTGTCGGCGCTGTATGCGGGCAATGGCTGGATCGGACAGTACTTCGAGTCGCTGGGCATTCAGATGGCCTACAACCCCAAGGGCATCGCCATTGCACTGATTTTCATCGGCCTGCCTTTTGTGGTGCGTACCGTGCAGCCGGTGCTGGAAGACTTCGAGAAGGAGCTGGAAGAGGCGGCAACCAGCCTGGGTGCATCGCGCTGGCAGATCTTCTACAAAGTCATCCTGCCGCATATCGGCCCGGCGTTGCTGACCGGTTTCGCCATGGCTTTTGCGCGCGCCGTGGGTGAGTATGGCTCTGTGATCTTCATTGCCGGCAACATCCCCATGGTTTCGGAAATCACTCCGCTGATCATCATGGCCAAGCTGGATCAACACGATGTGGCGGGTGCCACGGCTGTGGCCGTGGTGATGCTGCTGATCTCTTTTGTATTGCTGCTGCTGATCAACGCACTGCAGGCATGGCAGCGCAAGGCGCAGGGAGGCCGCTGATGTCTTCGATTCACGCAGCCATTCAAGCGCTGTTCCCCAATCTGCTGCCCATCTGGGCGCACCTCATCACCATCGTCGCCATTGCCCTGGTGGTGCTGGTTGCGCTGTACAGGATCACGGCCCCACCCAAGAGCGCCAGGCTTGAGAAGATGACCACCACCGAGCCGCGCTGGGTGCGCTGGGTTCTGACCACGGTGGCCCTGCTTTTCATGCTGGTCTTCCTGATCCTGCCGCTGCTGTCCGTTTTTGGCGAGGCGCTGCGCAAGGGCTGGGATGTCTACATCACCTCGCTGGGCGAGCCCGATGCGATCTCGTCCATCAAGCTCACGCTGATCACGGCACTGATTGCCGTGCCTTTGAATCTGGTCTTCGGTGTGGCTGCCGCATGGTGTATTGCCAAGTATGAGTTCAAGGGCAAGGCCTTTTTGACGACCTTGATCGATCTGCCGTTCTCCATCTCGCCCGTGGTTGCGGGTCTGATGTACGTGCTGGTGTTTGGCGCCAATGGCTGGCTGGGCCCGTGGCTGGCCAAGCATGAGATCCAGATCATCTTTGCCGTGCCCGGCATTGTGCTGGCCACCGTGTTCGTGACCTTCCCCTTCATCGCCCGTGAACTGATCCCGCTGATGCAGGCCCAGGGCAGCGATGAGGAGCAGGCCGCCATCGTGCTCGGTGCCTCGGGTTGGCAGACCTTCTGGAATGTCACCTTGCCCAATATCAAATGGGGTCTGGTCTATGGCGTGATTCTGTGCAATGCCCGTGCCATGGGCGAATTCGGCGCCGTGTCCGTGGTCTCCGGCCATATCCGGGGCCAGACCAACACCATGCCGCTGCATGTGGAAGTGCTGTATGCCGACTACCAGGCGGCTGCCGCTTTTGCCGTGGCATCGCTGCTGGCGCTGCTGGCGCTGGTGACGCTGGTGATCAAGTCCCTCGCCGAGTGGCGTGCCGAGCAGCAGGCCAAGGCTGCTGCCGAAGCGCCACCCGAGCGCCCAGGCCAGATCAGCCTCGCAACGAACAAAACCGCCAAGGCAGCCTGAGCTGCCCGGATCAGATCAAGAGATTCATCATGAGTATCGAAATTCGTAATGTCAGCAAGCAGTTCGGCGATTTTCAGGCCCTGCGCGATGTGAGTCTGGATATCAAGTCGGGCGAGCTGATCGCCTTGCTCGGCCCCTCGGGCTGCGGCAAGACCACACTGCTGCGCATCATCGCGGGTCTGGAGACGGCCGATGTGGGCAGCATCCACTTCAGCGGCGAAGACACCACCGATGTGCATGTGCGCGATCGCAACGTGGGCTTTGTGTTCCAGCACTATGCGCTGTTCCGCCACATGACCGTGTTCGAGAACGTGGCCTTCGGCCTGCGTGTCAAGCCGCGCAAGGAGCGCCCCAGCGAGGCCGTCATCAAGGAAAAGGTCATGAAGCTGCTCAAGCTGGTGCAGCTGGACTGGATTGCCGAGCGCTACCCATCGCAGCTCTCGGGTGGTCAGCGTCAGCGTATCGCGCTGGCCCGCGCCCTGGCCGTCGAGCCCAAGGTGCTGCTGCTTGACGAGCCCTTTGGTGCGCTGGATGCCAAGGTGCGCAAGGAGCTGCGCCGCTGGCTGCGTCAGCTGCACGACGAGTTGCATGTGACCTCCATCTTCGTGACCCACGACCAGGAAGAGGCGCTGGAAGTGGCAGACCGCGTGGTGGTCATCAACCAGGGCAAGATCGAACAGGAGGGCACGCCTCAGCAGGTCTGGGACAACCCGGCCACCCCGTTTGTCTATGGCTTCCTGGGTGATGTGAACCTGTTCAAGGGTCGCGCCAGCGACGGCCGTGTCTATCTGGACGAAGGCATGCAGCTTGACAGCAGCGATGCGCGCGGTGCCCAGGACAGCCAGGCTTTTGCCTATGTGCGACCCCATGATCTGGAAGTGGAGCGCTATTCCCCTGGCCAGAATCTCGACGCCCAAGGCCGGCCCACAGGCATCGTGGCCCAGCTTTCTCGCGCCATTGTGGTCGGCCCCATCGCAAGGCTGGAACTTATTCCCTCCGAGACCACACCAAACGCCAGCCATGCCGGTGAGGACGGGTTGATTGAAGCCCAGATTCCCGCACAGCAGTTCAAGGACATGGGTCTGCGCGAAGGTGAAACCCTGGTGGTGACACCGCGCCGGGCCAAGGTGTTCCTGGATGAGGCGGCCGGGATTTGACACCCCCTGAGGCGCTATGCGCCTTCCCCCTCTCTTAGGGGGATGACAGAGTCGCCGCGAGGCGGCTCTGGCTTGCAGTCTTCTGCGAAGGAGTCATGCAGGCATCAGAGGGCGTTATCCTTGGTGCTGGCATGATTTAGAAATTTCGCAGAAAGATAATGATGCTTCAATGGTTTGAAACTGCGCCACGGCGCATCCTGGCGCTCATCAGCGTCGCCTGTGTGGCCATGCTGGCGTTTGGCCTTTACCTGCAGCATGTGGTGGGCCTGGAGCCTTGCCCCATGTGCATCGTGCAGCGTTATGCACTGATTTTGGTAGCAATCTTCACCGGCCTGGCAAGCGTTAGAGGGCAAAAAGGCTGGTGGATGAGTTTTGGTATTCTAGCCCTGTTGAGCAGCGGTTTCGGCGCGTTCGTGGCAGCACGCCAGAGCTGGCTGCAGTGGTATCCCCCCGAGTTTGCGACCTGCGGCCGTGACTTCTATGGAATGATTGAGCACTACTCCTTCAGCCGCTCCATTCCCATGATCTTCCAGGGCTCGGGCGACTGCGCCGCCATTGACTGGACTTTGCTGGGCGGCTCCATTGCCAACTGGTCATTTGTCTGTTTTGTGGCGTTTTTCGTGATTTTGGCGGTGCTGTTGTTCAAGGGCGCGAAGCGCTAATCTTGTTGACGGCAATGCCACAAAAAACCCCGGCAGGCGCAAGCTGCCGGGGTTTTTTGATGCTTGTCAAACGCGTGCCATCGCTGTCAGCCAAGCGTTCGCAGCCATGGCTGCGGCATCAGAGGCTTTCCACGCTCTCGCCCACAAAGGTCGGCCCCTTGCCGCCCGGAACCCAGCCTGGATAGGTTTCCATGACTTCGGCAAACAGGGCCGAGTCAATCCAGCGCTGCAGCCAGTGCTGCAGATGAGGCCAGGGCTGCTCGTTCCACTGCGCTTCGTCGATACGCGCGTACTGCCTTACAAAGGGGCGTAGTGCCATATCGGCCAGGCTGGGGTTCAGGCCGAACAGATAGCCGGTCTCCTCGAGCTGATCGTTCAGGGCCGCCAGCCAGGTCAGCGCATCGGCCTGGGCCTGGTTCACGGCTTCGGCGTCATGGCGCTCGGGGTATTTGCAGCGGTCAAGAGCCTGTTTGAAGAAGCCGTCATTGCGCTCGATCAGAGCCAGCATGTCTTCCAGGCTGCCATGCGTGGGTTGCAGCCAGCCGTCGGGGTCGTTGCCGCGCAGCGCATGCAGCATCACCTCGAGGCTCTGATCGATGACTTTTCCATCCTGGAGCACCAGCACGGGCACCGTGCCCTTGGGCGACGCGTCGAGCAGCGCCTGCGGCTTGTTGCGCAGATTGATTTCACGCAGTTCGCAAGCCAGGCCCGCGTGGGCCAGCGCCAGACGGGCGCGTATGGCATAGGGGCAGCGGCGGAAGGAGTACAGGACGGGCAGGGTGGCGGCGGCAGTCAAGGCAGGTGTCTGATGAAATGAATAAAACCAAAGCGCCATGGCGCTTGCTGGGCGTGTACTTTACCCGTTGCCCTGAAGCCATGCAGACCTGTGCGGCTTGGCGGCTGCTGAGGACTCATGGATTGATAGCATGAAACGCTTGGTAGGAAACGGTTTTGTCCATTGAAGAGCGCTGGTTTCAGTCGGTTTGCAGCTGGGTCATCAGCCATTGTCTGAAGGTCTGCAAGGCGGAGCTGGCCTGGCGTGACTTGAGATAGGTCAGCCAGTAGGCGCCGGTATCGACCTCGTGGGCAAAAGGGCGCACCAGCCGACCTTGCTGCAGCATGTGCTCGAACATGCGCGCGGGCAGCAAGGCAATGCCTGCGCCCTGGGCGGCGGCCTCGGCCAGCGTCAGCGAGGAGTCGAACATGGCTCCGCGTGCCAGCGGCGCAGTCTGGTCCAGGCCGGCAAACCAGCCTTCCCATTCCTGGGTGCGATAGGAGCGCAGCAGGGTTTGCCGGGCCAGGTCGGCAGGCTCGCGCAGCTGCTGTGCCAGCATGGGGGTGCACATGGGAGAGAGCGGAGCCCGCAGCAGCATCTGCGCGTGCGTGCCATGCCAGGCACCGTCGCCAAAGCGCACGGCGGCGTCCAGTCCTTCGCCAGCCAGATCGACGCGATTGTTATTGGTCAGCAGCCGGAGGTCTATATAGGGATGCAACTGCTGGAACTGGCTTAGCCTGGGAATCAGCCAGCCGATGGCAAAAGTGCCGACCACGCCCACGCTCAGGATTTCGCGTGGCCGCGGTTCCGCCACCTGCTGCAGCGATTGTTCTATGCGCTCAAAGCTTTGCGCCACCACGGGCCACAAGGCCTGGCCTTCGTCGGTCAGGGCCAGACCGCGGGGCAGGCGGCGAAACAGCGGCTTGCCCAGGCGTTCCTCTAGATTGCGGATATGTTGGCTGACGGCAGCCTGCGTCACATGCAGCTCCTGTGCGGCGCGGGTCAGGCTTAGATGGCGTGCCGCCGCATCAAACATGCGCAAGGCGTTCAGTGGAAGCTGCATGGGACGATAGAGGTAAAAGTTTTTCTAATGGATGGCGTCAATTATTACTGCTGGTTCACCTGAATACAGCGCGATATGCTTCAAACCATCACAGTTAACTACAAGAGGATCTTATGCAACGACGCAGCATGCTGACAACAGGACTGGCCTTGGGTCTGGGGGCCTGGGGACTGAGCGGCTGTGCTTTTATCTCCAAGCAGCAAGCTGCGGCGGCGAGAACATTGAGCGACGAGCTGGCGGCGCTGGAAATTCAGTCTCAGGGCCGGTTCGGCCTGTATGTGGTCGATACCGTCAGCGGCGCCGAGGCAGGCTGGCGCGGCGACGAGCGCTTTCCCATGTGCAGCACCTTCAAGACCTTGCTGGCCGCCCGTGTGCTCTATTTGGCGCAAAGAAGCGAGATTCGTTTGTGGCGCAAGCTCTATTACTCTCCAGCCGAGGTCGTTGCATGGTCGCCGATATCCGAAAAGCGGGCGGGAGCCAATGGGGGCATGACGGTGCAGGAGCTGTGCGAAGCGATGGTGGTTGTCAGCGACAACACGGCGGCCAATGTGATGCTGGAAGCCAGCGGCGGGCCGGCAGCGCTGACGCAATGGCTGCGCGAAATGGGTGACGGCACCACCAGGCTGGACCGCAACGAACCTTCGCTGAACACTGCGCTGCCCGGCGATGAGCGCGACACCACGACGCCACGGGCCATGGTGCAAAGTCTGCAGAAGCTGTTGCTGGGCGATGTGCTGGAAGGCTATGCCCGTGCACTGCTGCAGCAATGGCTGGCGGACAGCCGTACCGGCGACAAGCGCGTGCGTTCCGGCATGCCGGGCGACTGGAAGGTGGGCGGCAAGACTGGCAGCGGCGAGAGGGGCACGGCCTGCGACACGCTCATCGTCTGGCCTACCGCGCAATCTGCGCCGCTGCTGGTAACGGCCTATCTGACCGGCAGCCCGCTTGATGGGGCAGGGCGTGAAGCCGTGCTGGCCAGGGCTGGCGAAGCGATCAAGCGCTGGTATTACGCGATCTGATCAGCGATGGAGCCGCAGGTTCACAGCTTGTCGCGACACTGGTTCTGCATTGATGCGACGAGGCCTTGATATTTGTCATTCAATGAGATTGATTCTCATTTTCTGATAGAGTCTGCGCTTTCCCGCTCCGTCGCTGCATGCTTTGCGGCTGATCCCAGAGCCTGGGCGGCATGCCTCGCAAGAGGTCGAGGTGTACCCGTGGTTGCGCACTATTACGCAGAACTCGTCAGTTTCTTTGCCCGCTCGCTCAATAGCCGGGATGCGGCCGCGGATGTGGTTCAGGAAAGCTATGCCCGCGTATTTGCCATGCAGTCGCAAGATCTTGCAATACGGGACTTGCGGGCACTGCTGTTTCGCACCGGCAAGAACATCGTGATCGACGATGCGCGCCGCCGCACTGCCGAAGCCCGCATGCTGCAGACCCTGGCCGTGGTGGCTGCAGATGAAGCACCCTCGCCCGAGCGTCAGGCGCAAGGGCGGCAGCAGCTGGTCTTGCTGTCTCGCCGTTTGCAAGCCATGCCGCGCAAGCGCCGCGAGGTGTTTGTGCTGGTGCGCATCTATGGCTTCAGCCATGCCGAAGCCGCAGCACATATGAATATCAGCGAAGCTGCCATCGAAAAGCATGTGGTGCGCGCAGTGTGCGATTGCATGGGGCTGACCTCATGAGTGCCGACGCTTTCTTCGGCAAGCCGGATCGCAAGCGCCTGGAGCACGCCTTGTTGCTGATTGCGCGCCAGCATGGCGCAAGTCCTGATGTGGCGAAGGCCGCAACGGAGGCGCTGGCGCGCTGGAGTGCCAGGGAACCTGCGAACGAACAGGCGGCGCAGGCGGCCATGGCAGGCTGGGCTGCGACACAAGGCAGTGCCTTGCAGGGCGAGATGCCTTTGCCCGGGACTCATTCGGCGCGTGTGCAGCAGACCCGTCGTCGTGCGCTGTCCGTGCTGGGGGTAGCTGGTGTGGCGGGCCTGGCCGGCATGCTTGGCCGCTGGCATTGGCTGCAGCCAACGGAGCAGATGGCGCTGCATACAGGCCATGGTCAGCACCTGAGCCGCCATCTTCCTGACGGCAGCCAGCTTGATCTGGCGCCAGGCACCGACGCATCGGTGCTGCTGTATCGCCAGCGTCGCGAGGTTCATCTCCAGCAGGGCGAAATCCGGCTCAACGTAGCCCATGACGCAGAGCGTCCCCTCGAGGTGCACACGGCCCTGGGCCGCGTACGTGTGCTGGGCACGGTTTTCTCCGTGGCGCTGCGGCCTGCCGGCCTGCAGGTCAGCGTTGCTCAGGGGCGTGTGGCAGTGTGGAAGCAGGGCGCCATGGCCGATCGGCCCCCCGACGCGCTCCTGACCGCAGGCCAGGGCTTGCGCCTGGATGCAGGCGGCCGGCTTGCCCCTTACTCCCTGAACGCGGCGGATGTGGGCGCCTGGAGTGAAGGCTGGCTGGTGTTTGACCATACACCACTGCCCGAGGTCGTGGCGCGCTGGAATGACTACCTGACCCAGCCGCTGGTGCTGGACGATGCAGTTTCTCTGCAAGCCCTGCGATTGACCGGCAGCTTCAAGCTGCGCGAGCCTGCCACCTTCATCGCCAGCCTGCCGCGTTCCCTGCCCGTGCGGGTGCAGTCGCTGCCCGATGGCAGAGTCGCCATCCGACGGCGCTGACGGCAGGCCTGTCCGGCTGAAAATTTTTTGTCCGGTACAAGCCGTTTCATGCGTCTTCACTGTGAAAGCACTTAGACAAGCAATTCACAGGATGCATTTGATGAAAAGAAATCACTCTCATTTTTCTTCTGGACAAGGGGAGGGGATGGCTGCGGGTTCGCATTGCGGCAGTCTGCGCAGCGTGGCTCTGGCCAGTGCCATGGCTTGTCTGGCCTGGTCAGGTCTGGCTGTGTTGCCGACGGCTCATGCCCAGAGCGCCAGCAGCCATACGGCCATGTCCACCTCGCACAGCCTGAGTGTGCCTGCCCAGCCCCTGGGACAGGCATTGAATGCATTGGCCCGCACCTGGGGGGTGTCGATTTCGGTCGACGCAGCCTTGGTGGAAGGCCGTACGGCGCCGGTGCTGCAAGGCGTTCAGACCTTGAACGAGGCGTTGGCAAAGGCGCTGACTGGGAGCGGGCTGGAAGCGGTCCCTGTCGGGGCGGCCATCACCGTGCGTCGCCACAGCAGCCAGACCGGCATGCTGGGCGAGGTGACGGTGACGGCCCAGGCTGAACGCGAAGCCACAGAGGGCAGTGGTTCGTATGCCGCCTCATATGTGTCCCTGGGCAAAGGGCAGGACATCCGGGAGACTCCACAGTCGATCTCGGTGGTGACGCGTCAGCGCATCGAAGATCAGGCCATGAGCAATGTGGGCGAAGTGATGCAGCAGACCACCGGCGTGACGGTGGACTATGGCGGTGCGGGTGGACTGGGTGGTGCGGCCACCAGGTTTCTGTCGCGAGGCTTCGAGATCAGCAATGTGCAGATCGACGGTGCCAGTGTGGACGCGTTCAGCCAGCAGCTGTTCGACCCCAATCTGGCCATGTATGACAGTGTGCAGGTGGTGCGCGGCGCCAATGGCCTGTTCAGCGGCAATGGGGAGCCCGGCGGTGCCATCAATCTGGTGCGCAAGCGTCCTACGGCGCAAAAGCAGATTCTGGGCTCGGTGGGCGTCGGCAGCTGGAATCGCAAACAGGCCGAGCTGGATGTTGCGGGTCCGTTGAATGAAGCAGGGAGCCTGCGTGGTCGTGCCGTGCTCGCGCATTCGGACAAGAACTTTTTCTATCGCGGAGCGGATTCGCAAAACAGCCTGCTCTACGGCATTCTGGAAGCCGATGTGACCAGCTCCACGCGTGTGAGCCTGGGAGCCAGCTACGACAAGCTCAAGGCCACTCCCTGGCGCGAAGGCCTGCCCCGTGCTGCCAATGGCGACGATCTGAAGCTGTCCCGCAAAACCGCGCTGATGGCGGGTTGGAGCCACTACGACAAGAGCGCCAAGGAGATTTTTGCGCAGCTCGACCAGCAACTGGCGGGGGACTGGAAGCTCAAGGCTCAAGTCAATTATCAGAAGGTGGACAGCGATTCACGGCTGGCCAGTCTCAGTGGAGCCGTTGACCCTGCAACAGGTCTTGGCGCCAACTGGACCGGCTTTTCCAACGACTTTCGTTCGGAGAAAAAAAGCCTGGATGTGCATGCCAGCGGCCCGTTCTCGTTGTTCGGCCGCAAGCACCGGTTGCTGCTCGGTGCGGACTGGAGCAAGGTGCGTGACGATCAGGACACTTACTACTCAGAGATGGACACGCCGCTTTCGCTGACCAATGTCTATGAGTTCGATCCTGGCCGGATTCCCTTTGCGGTGCGCGAACGCATGACGCGCAGCTATCCCGGCTACGGTGCCACGCAAAAAGGCTTCTATGGTCGTGCCAATCTGAGCCTGACGGATCAGCTCACCGCCATAGTCGGAGGGCGTTATGCCAGCTACTCCTACGACACGCCGTATATCAACTACAACGCCGACGGCAGTGTCCGGGCCAGCGGCCGCGAATACTACAGCGAAAGCGGCATCTTCACCCCCTATGCGGGCCTGGTCTACGACCTGGGCAAGCAGTGGACAGCCTACGGCAGTGTGACCGAGATCCACAAGTCGCAGGCCAATATGCTGGCAGGCCCTGTACCGGGGGCGGCGCTGGATCCGATCAAGGGCCGAAGTTTCGAGCTGGGCGTGAAGGGAGAGCTCGGCGAGGGCAAGCTCAATACTGCGTTTGCCCTCTACCGGATAGAGCGCAAGGGCCAGGCGGTGCGTGATCCGCGCTATCCGGAAGCCGATATCGGCAACCTGGGCCTGAGCTGCTGCTATGTGGCCCAGGGCAAGATCATCAGCCAGGGCCTGGACATGGAAGTCACCGGCCAGCTGGCGCAAGGCTGGCAGTTGTTTGCCGGCTATACATACAACCACAATCGCAACAAGACCGACCCGTCGCAGCTGGTCTATAGCTCCATCACGCCCAAGCACCTGTTCAAGCTCTGGAGCAGCTATCAGCTGCAGGGCCAGCACTCGCCCTGGACCGTTGGCGGCGGCGTGACGCTGCAAAGCGCCACCTATGTCAGCGGCACGGCCAACAGCTACAACCCGGCATCGGGCCAGTACGATGGCGATGCCGTTCCCTTCCGCTTCACTCAGGCCGGCTACGCCGTCTGGGGGGCCAGCGTGCAATACCGCATCAATCGCAACTGGTCGGCGGCACTCAATGTGCACAATCTGTTCGATAGTTTTGTCAAGCAGAATTTTCAAGCGACCTGATCGCCGGAAAGCCAGTCTCCATGCGGGTTTAGCGCCCGAGCCTCGCTGCCAAAGATGCCCTGCCTGTCTGGTCTAGGAGCCAGATAAGAGCCAAGGGAAAGAACGTCATCAGATAAGCATGGCGTGTTCCAGCGCAGCAGCTTCCCCAATTCTTTGCTTCCCCTTGATGCCAATGCTGACGTCCCGGCGTGCCGCCGTCGGGTTCGCGGGCTGCGCCCCGCGCTTCGTGCCGAATCGCGGCCATCCGGCTTTGACCCCTGACGCCTTCGGCCCTGGCGGGCCTGCGCGCTCCGCTTGCACAAAGGCGAGTGTGTGCATTGGGCGTGGGCGGGTGTAGGCGGTCTTGCTGTCCCCTTCACCGTATCACGGCGTTCTCGCCGTCAAGGGCTGCGCGTGCTTGCACGCTTGCGGCCTGGCGGCCGTCCTTGACCCCTGACTGCTTGCGCTGCGCCGTGCTCTCCACGGTTCCGGGCAATTCCGCCCGAGCAACCGGAGCACGATCATGTCGCAACTGTCCTTTTCCTCGTTCGATTCCTCGCTGATGGTGCGTGACGCACAGGGCCGCTACCTGCTGGCGACTGCCGAGCAGATTCTGGAGGCCGCGCGCCAGGCCATCGAGCGCAAGATGCAACGCGGTACGTCGTTCACGTCGCCGGCGGCGGTCAAGGAGTACCTGCGCGCCAAGCTGGCCGGCTTCGAGCATGAGGTGTTCGCGGTGCTGTTCATGGACACGCAACATCGGCTGATCGAATACGCCGAAATGTTCCGCGGCACCATCGACGGCGCATCGGTGTATCCGCGCGAGCTGGTCAAGGAGGCGCTGCGGCTCAACGCGGCGGCGGTCATCATTTCGCACAACCATCCGAGCGGCAATCCCGAGCCGAGCGGTGCCGACCGGGCGCTGACCCAGCGGCTCAAGGAGGCGCTGGGGCTGGTGGACGTGCGCGTGCTGGATCACGTCATCGTGGCGGGCACCGACACCACATCGTTTGCCGAACGTGGCCTGATCTGACGAAGGGGCTTCGGCCCCTTTTTGCTGCGCCCGGCGCGGGCTGGGCGAAAACGCTGCCTCGAAAATCCGAGACAGCGTTTCGGAAATTCATGGGCCTGCATGGAGGTATGGGGCGGTCTTGCTGTCCCCTTCACCGTATCACGGCGTTCTCGCCGTCAAGGGCTGCGCGTGCAAGCACGCTTGCGGCCTGGCGGCCGTCCTCGACCCCTGACTGCTTGCGCTGCGCCGTGCTGGCGACGGTTCCGGGCAATTCCGCCCGTGAAACTGGAGAATCGTCATGAACGACAAATCGCACGTTTCCCTCGAACAACACGTTTGCCTGGTCTGCGGCGCTCGCTTCGACACCGGCGCGATCCTGCTGGACAAGCGCCTGCGCGCAAGCATGGAGCGCCACACGGCGACAGGCTGGGGCTTGTGCCCTGAACACCAGAAGCTGTCCGACGATGGCTTTGTCGCGCTGGTCGAATGCGACCCGCAGCGCAGCGGCTCGCAGGCCAGCGGCCGCATGAAGCCCGAACAGGCATACCGCACGGGCCGCCTGGCGCACCTGAAACGCGAGGTGTTCGCCGATGTGTTCAACGTGCCGATCGAGGACAAGCAGCCATGCGTGTTCGTTGAACCCGGCGTGATTGAGCAGTTGCAAGCGATGACTGCGCACTGATCGCACGGCGACCATCCGGCGCGTTGTCCTTCGGGGCGACGCGCCTTTTTTTCTGCTGCGCCCGGTGCCGATGCCTTCGCGCCTACGGCGCTGCGCGCTTCGCTTGCACTCCAGGGGAAGGCCATGCGGCCATCCCCGCCGCGCTGCGCTTGGCGCCCCTCGATACCGCCGCCCCGGCTGCGCCGGCGCGGCAACCCTTGCGCACCAGCGGCATTTCATCCTGGGCATCCAGCCCATGCTGTCCATCGTTGATGGCATGAGCGTCCCCGGCCAAGAAACATGGCCGGTCGCGCTGTCGTGCTTCGCATCGGGCCTCGCTGCGCGAGTCTCGCCCCTGGCGGGCTTCCATCGTTCCCTCGCTCCGCTCGGCTGACGCCTTCGGCCCGGATTCCTCGATCCGTGCCTGCGCGCTTCGCTTGCGTGCGGTTCGGCACACAGGGACGGCCGTTGCCATGTCCAGCCGTCTCCCCTGACTTCATCACCTTGTCCGCGACCGTAGCCCGCTCCCGTGTGCCGTCAAGGCGCGCAGGGCCGTGTCCTCGGCTGCGCCTGCGGGCCGCACCAACCCCGCGCTTGTTTCCTTGACGGCCCCCGTCCGCGCGCTCCTTTGGCCGCGGGCGATGAACTCAGGAAAGACGGTGGCAACAGGGCCAACCGGGTTCTTCGTGCCAACCGCACAGAACAGCCGAAAGGCTGGGCTCCGAATCTAGGAATTCGGTGTGCGGCTTGAACAGCAAACCCTTTTCGTTAGGAGAAAGACCATGAGCGCCGTTCTGAAAACCGAAATCCATGCCATCGAAACCGCCGTGCCGCTGGAAGTGGCCGACCCGACCAAGAACCTGATTTTGGTTCCGCTGTCGCGTCTGGTGTCGCGTCCTGCTGGCCCCAACGTGCGCAAGACCCCGCGCATGTCCATCCCCGAACTGGCCGCATCTATCCAGCGTGTCGGCCTGCTGCAAAACCTCATCGTCATTGCTGCCGCCGATGGCGAGCATTACGAAGTCGTGGCCGGTGGCCGCAGGCTGGCCGCGTTGAAGCTGCTGGCGAAGAAGCGCCGCATCAGCAAGGAATGGGAAGTGCCTTGCCTGCTGGTGGCCGATGGCACCGCCCGCACGGCCAGCCTCACCGAGAACGTGCAGCGCGAAGCCATGCACCCCGCCGACCAGTTCGAGGCATTCGCCGCGCTGGTGGCCGAAGGCCGACCCATCGAGGACATAGCGGCAGATTTCAGCGTGTCCCCGCTGGTGTTGCAGCGCCGCTTGAAGCTGGCGAACGTGTCACCCCGCCTGCTGGCCGAGTACCGCGCCGAAGCCGTGACGCTCGATCAGTTGATGGCCCTTGCCATCACCGACGACCACGCCGCGCAGGAAACCGCGTTCTACGACGCGCCGACGTGGCAGCGCAACCCCTCGCAATTGCGCGACCGCCTCACCGAGCGCGAGATTGACGCATACCGGCATCCGCTGGTGCGTTTCGTGGGGCTGGACACCTACGAAGCCGCAGGCGGCGGCATCCGCCGCGACCTGTTCGCGGAAAGTGATGCGGGCGTGTATCTGACCGATGCCACGCTGCTGGAACGGCTGGCGCAAGACAAGCTGGCGGGCATCGCTGCCGAGGTGAAGGCCGAAGGCTGGGCGCGGGTGGATGCCACCCCCGCCGTGACCCACGCCGACCTGCACGCCTTCCAGCGTGCGCCGAGGGAACGCCGCGAACCGAACAAGCGCGAAGCGCAGCGCATCGAGAAGCTGCAAACCAAGATGCACGAACTGGCCGCCGCCGTGGATGACGCGCTGGATGCCGAGGACGAGGAAAAGGCCGATGCCTTGCAGGAAGAAGGCGAAGCCGTGGGCCAACAATTGCAGGCGCTGGAAGATGGATTGAAGGACTACAGCGCGACCGCGAAGGCCGCAGCCGGTGCCATCGTCACCATCGACCGCAGCGGCGAAGCCGTGATTCATCGCGGGCTGATGCGCGAAGCCGAAGCCAAGGCGCTGCGCACGCTGGAACGCTTGCGGCAGGGTTTCGGCAGCGAAAGCGAAGCCGGGAACGACGACGAAGGCGAGGACGGAGACAGCGAAGGGCAGCCCAAGACCGCCGCCATGTCCGACAAGCTGGCGCAGCGGTTGAGCGCCCATCGCACCGCCGCGCTGCAAATCGAAGTCGCCCGGCATCCGCAAGTGTCGCTGGCCGCGCTGGTGCATGGCATGGTGCAGACCGTCTTGCAGGGCAGCCACTACGGCCACGACTTGCCGCTGGGCGTAAGCCTGAAAGTGCAAGACCGGCTGGAAGGCATCGCCCCGGACATACCGGATTCGCCCGCCGCCTTGGCGTTGCGCGAGTTGCAGCAGGTAGCAGGCGAAGGCTTGCCGGAGGACAGCGCCGAACTGTTCGCCGTGCTGCTGGCGAAGTCGCAAGATGAACTGGTGCGCCTGCTGGCGGTATGCGTGGCCGTCACGGTGGACGTGGTGACACCCCGCACCACGCAGCAGCAACCGGGCGCGGAACTGGCGCAGGCCGTGGGGCTGGACATGGCAGCATGGTGGAAGCCCACCAATGAGGGTTATTTCCGGCATGTGCCGAAGGCCGCGATTCTGGAAGCCGTGGAGCAGTACGCCCCGGCGCACGTCACACGGCTGGCGGATGGCACCGGCTGGATGCCTGCCATCTTCAAGACCGAAGGCACCGACGACACCACGGCGCAGGATGCGCCGCAGGCCGTGACGGATGACGAACCGGAAGCCACCGACAACGACGACGAGCAGCAGGTCCACGCGCTTGCCGCCTGATCTTCACCACCACCGGGCGCCCCGGTTCCGGCCGGGGCGCTTTGCTGTTCCATCAGCATCAGCCCCAGGCCGTACCGCCCTGGTGCCGATGGTCAAAATCCGGGCGCGGCGGTGGCCGCACCCGGTTTCAAGGCCCGAAGCCAGAACGCCCCTTCGCCGCCTTCGGGCAGGCTGCGAAGGGGCGGCGCACAAGTGGCCTTGTGCGCGGGAAACCCTCGAAGCCCATAGGTGCGTCGGCGCACAGCGCCGACGACATTCCGAACGCGCCCCGCCGCAATAGGCGGGGCTTGTGGGGCTACGCCCCGGCTTGCTGCCGCAGGTTGCGCGAAAGTGTGCCGTCCTCGACGCTGGAAGTTCGTCGCCTGTACGTCACGAAGGACGGTTCACCGACACGCCGCCCGGCCCTGCAATGGAGCTTCCAGGCCACGCCTCACGCAAGAGGCCGCCTGCTACGTCAGGGGCGCTTGCGCCCTTGTCGCCGGGTGTTGTCCTTGCCCGTGTCAGGGCGCAGGCCGGTGAAGCCGTTACGCGGGGATGCCGAGTCGGCCATGTCTCCATTCGGGAGTGGGCGGCCAGTACGTCCTTGTGTTGTTGTGAATCCTGGCGGTGGCTGGGCTTCATGGCCGCAACCTTCCAGCGAAAACAATTTCCCCTGCGCTGCGCGCATTCCTCGCGGGACAAATTCTTTTCGCTTTCAGGTTCTCCACGTTGTTGCGACCGCTGCGCGGTGCGGCCAGCCCATCCCCCGCCGGGCGGATCACAACAAGGACGCACTGGCGCGACCTTGTTCAACCCGAAAGGAGAAATCATCATGGCAAACATCGGCACCTTCACCGCAGAGAAAGACGGCTTCACCGGCCAGCTCCGCACCCTGACCCTCAACGTCAAGGTCAAGCTCGTTCCCAACGATAAGGGCGAGAACGAAAGCGCCCCGGACTTCCGCCTGCAAGCGGCCGGCCACGACTTCGGCGCGGCGTGGAAGAAAACCAGCGAGGCCGGGCGGGATTACCTGTCGGTGGCCATCGACGATCCTTCATTCCCGGCGACGGTCTATGCCCGTCTGATCGAAGGCGAGAACGGCACACATGACCTGATCTGGTCGCGCAGCAAGCCCAAGGCAGCCTGACGGCCGCCAACCGCACCCCGCCCAGTGCGGCGGGGCGCGATGCTGCCGATCGCAGCATCGCACGCACAGGGTTCCGGCGATCGCCCCATGCCCGGCATCGCATCGGTGATGGCCAATGGCTCGAAGCCCATGGCAGCGGGAACAGCATGGCGTGTCGGCGCGTTGCGCCGCCGGGCTTTCGGGCTGCGCCCCATGCCGCCAATGGCGTCATGTCCATTCGGCTTCAATCCCTTGTATCTTTGAAGTGCGTGTTCGGCAGTGCCGTCACGCCCGGACCTGTCAGGGTTCGGGGTTGGCCGCAGCATGTAGCCCGTCATCCCTCGGTGCCTCTCGAGCCCGTGCGTGAGTCCTGGGCGCATGCTTGCGCCCGATCTCTGAAAGCCCGAACAGTTGCGTGAACGCCGTTCGCATTTGCAAGGAAGGGACGCAGGGATCATGGCCAATCAAGTCGCAGTCGGAATCGACATCTCCAAGAAGACCATGGATGTAGCCATTGGGCACGAGCAGTCCACGGCAATATTCAGCAACGATGGCGCCGGGCATCAAGCGTTGATCGAGGTGCTGAAGAGCCATCAGGTCTCGCTGATCGTGATGGAAGCGACCGGGCAGTACCAACTGGCCTGTGCCTGCGCGCTCCAGGCTGCGGGGTTTGCCGTCGTCGTCATCAACCCTCGGCAAGCCCGGGACTTCGCCAAGGCCATGGGGCGATTGGTCAAGACCGACAGCGTGGATGCCAGGATGCTGGCGGAATTGGCCCAGGTGCTGAATCTGCGGCCTGATCGAGATCGCTTCATCAAGCCAATGCCAGACCAAGCGCAGCAGTATCTGCATGCGTTGGTACTTCGGCGTCGACAGTTGGTGCGCTTGCTGGTCAGCGAGCGCCAACGCAAACACATGGCGCACGCGGAGGTGGTGCAGGATATTGCGGAACTGATGGATATGCTCTCGACTCAGCTTGAGACGCTGGATCGGAAGATTGCGGAACACCTGGCCCAGCACCAATCCAATCTGGCCGCCTTGCTCAAGAGCGTCAAGGGCGTTGGCCCGGCGACGGCTGCGACGCTGATTTCCGAGCTGCCGGAGCTAGGCCAACTCAAGGCCAAGCAGATCTGCGCGCTGGTGGGGGTCGCACCGATGAACCGGGACTCGGGCCAGGCGCGCGGCAAACGCATCATTTGCGGCGGACGGGCCACGGTCAGGAGTGCGTTGTACATGGCCGCCATCGTCGCCATGCGCTACAACGCCGTGATACGGCAGTGCTATGAGCGCCTGCTGGCGGCTGGCAAGCCGAAGAAAGTGGCTATCGTGGCATGCATGCGCAAGCTGTTGGTCATCATGAACGCCATGGTCAAAACCGGGCAGCCATGGAATGAGCCGCTTGCACCGGCATGACTTTCTAGATGGTGGCGGTGTCCCTATGTCCTGGCGCCTGGGCTTCAGATACCCATCGCCATGACCCAGCCCGCGAGCCCGGCCAGCAGCACCACGAGCGCTGGCGGCACACGTCCCACCGTCAGCAGCCCGAACGAGAGCAGTGCCAGCCCGAAATCCGCCTTGCCGTGGATAGCGCTCGTCCACACCGGGTCGTACAGCGCGGACACCAGGATGCCGACCACGCCGGCATTGATGCCCGCCATGGCCGTCTGGATGCCCGCGCGGTGGCGCAGTCCTTCCCAGAACGGCAGCGCACCGACCAGCACGAAGAAGGCCGGCAGGAAGATGGTGCCCAGCAGTGCCAGACCACCGATCCAGCCATGCAGCGGCCCCTGTGCGACGGCGCCGAGATAGGCCGAGAACGTGAACAGCGGCCCCGGCACGGCCTGCGCCGCACCGTAGCCGGCTAGGAAGTCGGCGTTGCTCACGATGCCGCTGGGCACCACGGCGGCTTGCAGCAGCGGCAGCACGACGTGCCCGCCACCAAAGACCAGTGCGCCGGAGCGGTACACGCCTTCTAGCAGCGCGATCGTGGATGAGCCCGTGGCTGCCGCCCATAGGGGTAGCCCGACGAGCGGTGCGGCGAACAGCAGCAGTGCCACGATGCCCAGCTTGCGCGAGACGGGGTAACTGTGGGCTCGGCCGCCGCCGGGTTGCGCGATCTTCAATGTCCACCAGCCCAACAGTCCTGTCATTGCAATGGCGGCAAGCTGGCCTGCAGCCGAGGGCAGGATCATGGTCAGCAGCGCCGCCAGAATGGCTAGGGCAGCACGCGGCCGATCCGGGCACAGTGACTTGGCCATTCCCCAGACAGCTTGCGCCACGATGGCCACGGCTACCACCTTGAGCCCATGCACCCAGCCCGACTGGGCCAGCCCCTGGTACTCCGCGATGCCGAAGGCGAACAGGATCAGCGCAATCGCCGACGGCAAGGTGAATCCCGCCCAGGCCGCCAGCAGGCCCAGCCAGCCCGCGCGGCCCAGCCCCAGCGCCATGCCTACCTGGCTGCTGGCTGGGCCCGGCAGGAATTGGCACAGGGCGACCAGATCGGAGTAGCTGCGGTCATCCAGCCAGTGGCGGCGCTCGACAAACTCCGAGCGGAAATAGCCCAGGTGCGCGATCGGCCCGCCGAAGGAGGTCAGCCCCAGCTTGAGGAAGGCGCCAAAGACTTCGACGGGTGAGCCGCGCGCGGCTGCGGCCTCATGCTGCAAGGTGTTGGTGGAATCTGTCATTTGTGCATTGCCTCCCCGGTGAACTCCCAGATGCGTTCCTTGGCCAGCGCCAAGCCTTCCATGCCCTTGGGCGTGATCGTGTAGAGCTTGCGCACGGTGCGCCCTTCACGCTCCTGGCGGGAGACGAGGTAGCCGTCGCGCTCCATCTTGTGCAGCATCGGGTACAGCGTTCCTGGGGAGAGGCGATAGCCGTGGTGGGCCAGTTCGTCGATCATCCACTGCCCATAGATCTCCTGCTCGGCCGCGTGGTGCAGCACGTGCAGGCGGATCAGCCCCGACAGCAGGTCGTGGTGCTCCATGGCGCGGGGTGTTGGTTTTTCTTTCATATCGAATAACGATAACGAAATTCGATATTATCACGATGCGCTGTCTTGACTTTTAAGACAGGTGCTCACGCCTTCGCGCCTAGCGGCGCTGCGCGCTCCGCTTGCGGCTATGGCTCGGATGCCGCGACCTGGCTTTCCGTTGCAGCCATCAGCACCGCCGTACTGCAATCGAGTGCGCGCGCGATCTTGAAGATGATTGCGAGCGTGGGCATGTGTTCGCCACGCTCGACCTTACCCATGTGCGAACGCTCGATGCCAGCCTGGTACGCCAGCGATTCCTGCGCAATCCCCCGTTCCATCCGTAGCGCGCGCACCGCCGCGCCGAAGGCTTGCGCCAGTTCGGCATCGAAGGTGGTAACGCCGGCCGGTCGGCCTAGCTGAACGGATCGCTTCTGCATAGACAGAAGCGTCGAATCGAAGGACAATTAAAACCACGTTATCTTTAACTCATTGACGAAAAAACGCTGTTCCGTGCTTTTACGGAAATCCGTATCTACGGGTTCCGACAGAACCGGGGAATCGCATCCGTGTCTTTCCGGCTTCCTACAATTCCGCTTCTGCGCTTGCGTGCTTCTACGGATGCGATGGCTTGCGCATCCGTGCTTCCCCACGAAAGCACGAAGACGGTTCGGCGGTTCCGTGCTTCGACGCAGAAGCGCATCCGCGCATCCTCGGTTTCGTGGAGGTTCCTGCCATGACCTTGCCACTTGTCACCACCGACGAACGCGCCCGGCTGCTGGCCCACGGCGCGGCGCTTGCCGCTGGCCAGCGCCTCGACCCGCTGCCCGTGGTGCGGCTGTTCACCCCGGACGCGCATGTGACCTGGCTGCTGGTGTCGCTCGACCCTGCGGATGGCGATACCGCCTATGGCCTGATCGACCTCGGCATCGGCATGCCTGCGCTAGGGACGGTCAAGCTCTCCGACCTGGCCGGCATCGCCGGCCCGCGCAAGCTGCCGGTGCGACGGGATCGCTATTTCCAGGCGCTGCGCCCGCTGTCGGAGTACGTCCGGCTGGCGCAGGAGAACGGCGCGATCACGGACTGATGAAGGCCAGCGCAGCCCGGCCAGCCGGGGCGCATTGTGACTATTTCAGTCTTACCCAAGACCTGCACGGTCTGGATCGGCATCTTTGCACCGAAGCGGTGCGACCCTGCTGCAAACAGTCATGATCTTTTGCGCGGTCTGCGCCACGGTATCCGGTGCCGCGCACCATTTCCGGGTGGCGCAGCCGTCGCATTCAGACGATTTCCGCAACGCGCAGGAGCCAAACGGTCTTGACACCGATAGTTACAGCTTAACCGTTTTTGATGATGACCTGATGGCATTTCGATAGCTCCCGCATCGCGGAAATCGTGGCGACGCACCCCGAACACTGGGAGGTTTCGCCATGACTGATCGCAGCGCCGAACACTGGTATCCGACAGCGGCTTATCTCTATGTCCTGCACCTTGATGGCCCTGCGCTGGCCTGGGAATACTTACGCCGAAATCCCGGCTATCGGCTCGACTGGCTACGCCGTCGTCGCCGGCCGGACGCAGCGCAGGAGTGGGGCCTGCGCCTGCTGGAAGATCCGGCCCTGGATGCGCGTGACGCGCATCCGGCCTGGTTCCCCGATCACGATGCCGTGGTGCAGCTCTACCCCGATGCCGACCCGCCGCCCAAAGCTCATGCCTTCGAGTTCTGGCGTGTCCCTGGCCGCAAGCAACTGATCCACGACGGCAAGCGCCTGGTGCTGGTGTCGCACTGGCCCGGCTGCTGCCTGCGGCTCGCGCTTGCGCCGAGCCTGGAAGACGGCATGGCCTACCTCTACGCCACCCGCGCCTGCGCCACGCCCTGCGCGCGCTATCGCACGCTTGCGGCCGAGCTGGACGCCTTGGCCGTGGCAACGGTTGCCGCGCCTGCGGCGGCGGCCCGTTCCCGGCCCACGACAGCCGCGGTGCTGGAGCTGCACACCTTGCAGGCGCTCGACGCGACCCTGGCGGGCGCGTCCTTGCGCGAAGTCGCCGAAGGGTTGTTTGGCGCGGATGCGGTCGCGGCCGATTGGCACAAGGACAGCGCCTTGCGTGCCCGCGTGCGGCGGCTGGTACGCCGTGGCGAGGCGCTGATGCGCGGCGGCTATCGCCGCCTGGCGCAGCTTCCGCCGCCGTTGCAGTAGGGGGGGACGTTTCGCGTCCCCCGCAGATCGTCCCTTAGCAAGCAGCCTCGCTTTCTCGAAAGTGCCTCTATCCGGCCGCGTGGTGTGGCCGGGCTTGATGGAGGTACATCCCATGCGACCCGCTCCCTTGCGGCCTGCCGCCGCTGCTGTCGCTGCGCCTGCGCAGCCCCAACGCTACCTGACCAACGACGAAGCCGCCGAATACCTGCGCCTGTCGCCGCGCACGCTGGAGAAACAGCGCGTGATCGGCGGCGGCCCGAAGTTCCGCAAGTTCGGCCGCCGCGTCATGTACGCGGTGTCCGACCTCGACGCCTGGGCCGACCAGCGCAGCTACGAAGCGACTTCCGACCCGGAATACGCCGAACGCCACGCGGGCGATTATCGTGATGGTCGCTGATCGCTGGCGCGTGGGTGGCCGTCGCCATGTCCAGCCCGCCAGGGCAAGCCTTGCCGCAGCGCGAACAGCTCGAGCTGTTCCGCGCTCTGCCGGGCGACATGGCACCCCGCGACAGCCAGGACTTGATGGCCTTTCCGTTCTTCTCGCTGGCGAAGTCGCGGCGTACCGCGCCGATCGACTTCCGCGCCGGCGGCATCACCATTCGCGTGGAGGGTACGCAGGAGCACGGCATCGCAACGATATGGGATGCCGACCTGCTGATTTGGGCCGCCTCGCAGATCGTGGAGGCGCGCGACGCGGGCTTGCGCCCGTCGCGCTGGATATGCGCCACGCCCTACGAAATCCTGCGATTCATCGGGCGCGGCACGTCCTTGAACGACTACCTGCGGCTGAAAGCCGCGCTCGACCGGCTGCAATCGACCACGGTGGCCACGTCCATCCGCGAAACCACGGGAAGGCGACTGCATCGTTTCTCGTGGATCAACGAGTGGAAGGAACTGGCCGATGCCAGCGGCGTGCCGCTGGGCATCGAACTGATCCTGCCGGACTGGTTCTATGCGGGCGTGCTCGACGCCGCCTTGGTGCTGACCATCGACCCGGCGTATTTCCGCTTGAAGGGCGGCATCGAACGCTGGCTGTACCGCCTGGTGCGCAAGCACGGCGGCAAGCAGCCGGACGGCTGGCAATTCGACTTCCGGCACCTGCACCGCAAATCGGGCAGCGCGGCGCGCTTCTCCGATTTCGCCTACGACCTGCGCGCCCTGGTGGCGCGGCAGTCGTTGCCCGGCTACGTCCTGGGCATCGAGCGGATGCCGGACGACGGAACGGAGCTGCTGACGTTCCGGCCCGTGCTGCACACGGCACGGGGATAACTGCGGGAAAACTTGTGAATAGCCTCGTGCTATCAGGAGTACCGGGTATCGTGCTATCAGGAGTACGCCTATCGTGCTATCAGGAGTACGAAAACGCCGGAAAGCCAATAACGGCGCGGGTTTGCGGCCCCTCTAACTTACCTAACAAGAAATACATAACTTTTAGTAGAAGCGCGCCGTTTCGGTGGACAACCACCCAACGGCACGGCGAACCGCGTTTTGCACGGCAGGCAAAGCCCGGCTTTCCAGCAGGGAGGGCCGCGCCATGATCCTCGCTCTGCTCAACCAGAAAGGCGGTGTCGGCAAGACGACGCTCGCCACGCACATCGCGGGTGAACTGGCGCTTCGCGGCCAGCATGTCGTCCTGCTCGATGCTGACCCGCAGGGTTCCTCGCTGGACTGGACGCAGCGCAGAAGCCAGCAAGGCTTGCCACGGCTGTTCAGCGCCGTGGGCCTCGCCCGCGAAACGCTGCATCAGGAAGCGCCGGAGCTGGCCCGCCGCGCCGATCATGTCGTCATCGACGGGCCGCCGCGCATCGCCGCCCTGGCGCGCTCCGCGCTGCTGGCGGCCGAGCGCGTGCTGATCCCGGTGCAGCCCAGCCCCTACGACCTTTGGGCCAGCTCGGAAATGGTTTCGCTGATCCGCGAGGCGCAGGTGTTCCGGCCTGCGCTGCGCGCGGCCTTCGTCATCAACCGGCGCGTCAGCGCCACCATCATCGGCCGCGAGGCGCGGCAATCGCTGGCCGAACAGCCGCTGCCCGCGCTGCGTTCGGAGGTGCATCAGCGCATCGTCTTCGCCGACAGCGTGGCCGCTGGCCGGCTCGCACGCGAGACAGCGCCCGACAGTGCCGCTGCCCGCGAAATCACCGCCCTGGTGGACGAACTGCTGCGGTGGCCGACATGACAGCGAAGCAGCCACCCAACAGCAAACGCACGGGCAAGCGCGTCGGCATCGGCGCACGTCCGCCCGCGAATCCGCACGCCGAGGCGTGGATTCGCCAGGGCGATGCTGATGCGCTGGGCAAAGGCGACCTCTACACCGCGCGCCTGACCCTCGACATTACGCCCGCCATGCGGGCGCGCATCAAGGTGTCGGCCTTCACGCAAGGCGTGACCGTGGCCGACTTGCTGCGAGGCCTGCTGGAGCGGGAGTTTCCCGAGCACCGCAGGGAGAACACACCATGACCGCATCCGCTTTGCCTGCCGCGAACGCGGCACCGGCTGCGCCGTTGCCTGCGCTTTCGGCACTCGCCGGACAGGCCGGCAACGTGCCGCTGACGCGCGTTTCGCTGGCCTACCTCGAACATCGCTTCAAGCTCTACCTGCGCTTCGGCGAACCGGTGCGCACGCTCCAGCTCGACCGCTGGCGGCGCTGCGCGGTGTTCCTGCCGGGCGCGATGCTCTGCCGCATCCGCTGGCAGGCCAACGACTACGGCACGATCCGCTGGCAGCTCATGGTGATGCAGGCTTGCACACCGCTGGACGCCGCACAGCGCATCCCCGGTGTGCAGCCGGGCGCGCGCCTGCTACTGCACGCCGGAGGCGATGCCAACGTGCGCGCCGTGCTGGAGCGCATCGACGGCATCGAGGCGCTGGGCATCGCCGCCATCGACGTGTCGCCCGCGTACTGGCGCACGCTGGGCAACCGTCTTGCGGCTCGCCTTGCGCTGCCCGAATACACCGCCGAGCGGCATACCGCCTGGCTGGCCGGGAAGGTGCTGCCATGACGGCCCCGACCACCACGGCCAACGCGCCCGCCGTACCGCCGCGTCCTCGCTCACGCCTGCGCGCTCGCATCGTGCTGGCGACACTGGCCGCCATCGGCTTCGCTGCGCTGGCCTGGGCGGCCTTCGTGTCGCCGCTGCCGCGTCTGACCTACAACCCGTCCGACAGCGTGGCGGTCGGCTGGTATCGCATCGACCCGTTCGACCCGCGCACCGCCTCGCTGCCACGTCCTTTGTCCGTGGACAGCATCGTGCTGGTGCCGCTTCCGGCCACGGCCGCCGCGCTCGCTGCGCAGCGCGGCTACCTGCCGGTGCGCGTGCCGCTGCTCAAACGTGTGGGCGCGGTCGCGCCACAACACGTCTGCATCGTCGCCGGTCAGGTACGCATCGACGGCGTGCCTTCGGCCGCCGTGCTGCCCGCCGACCGGCTGGGCCGGGCGCTGCCGTCCTTGCAGCTTTGCCGCCGCCTTGAACCGGGCGAACTGTTCCTGTTGAGCGTGACGAATCCGGCATCGTTCGACAGCCGCTATTTCGGCCCGGTCAGCGCATCCGCTGTGATCGGCGTTGCGCACCCGGTCTGGCTGGAGACACGCCCGTGATGGTCGCCGATTCGCTGCGCTCCGGCGTGCCATCGGGCATGTCGTTCTCGCTGCTGTTGCCGTGTCGTCGCGCCTGCCGTGCCGGTGCCAATCCTGCGAATTGGGCACCGCACGTCGCGCTGCCTTCGGCGCGGCCGTCCAACGTGCAGGCGTCTTGCCTCGAACGCGCCCGACCTGCGGCCTTCATCGCGTCGATTCGCGCGTTCGCCGGCGCGCTGGCTGCTCACGCAGCAGCGCCGCCGGGCCGACGGTGCCTGGAGCGACAGCGGAAGGCAAAGGCGGAAGGCAAGACAAAAGGACGCGGCACCGGGCCGCGTCGAAAGCCTGTCTGCACATGGGGGTGGCGCGGCACGGAGCGGCTTCGCCGCCGTGCCGCGTGGGGCGCGAGGCCCGCGCCAATGCAGGCATGCCCGCGTGCTTCGCACGACCGGGCACGCCAGAGCTTGCAGGGAGAACGGCGATGACTGACCGCCGCGATGACGATTTCCGCGTGCGCCCCAGCGCCCCGAAGAACCGGGGCAAGGGCCAGGGGCAGAGCTTCGTTTCCAAGGTGCTCAAGCAGGCCGGCAAAGCCAGCAGCGGCAAGTCGGCGGTGCGCCGTCCTGGGGCGGCAGGCACCGGCCAGCGGCCCGGCTCGCGCCTGGGACGCGGCCATACGGCGGCGCGCTTCGCCGGGGCGAAGCTAACGCCCATGTCGCGGCGCGTGACCATCAAGACGCTGCTGGTCAATCACCAGCGGGCCAGTCCGCAATCGCTCGCCAAGCACCTGCGCTATGTTGAGCGCGACGGCGCGGGCCGCGATGGCGAACCGGGCCGGGCCTACGGGCCGCAGGCTGATGAAGCCGACCTGGACGGCTTCAAGGAACGCTGCGCCGACGACCGGCACCATTTCCGCTTCATCGTTTCCCCGGAAGACGGCGTGGAACTGGACGACCTGCGCGGCTACACCCGGCATTTGATGAACCGCATGGAAGCCGACCTGGGCACGCGGCTGGATTGGGTGGCGGTCGATCACTGGAACACCGACAACCCGCACACCCACCTGATCGTGCGCGGGCGCGATGACACCGGCAAAGACCTCATCATCGCGGGCGACTACATCGCCCACGGTTTCCGCCATCGGGCTGCCGAACTGGCAACGGAATGGCTGGGGCCGCGTACCGAACTGGAGATCCAGCAGACCTTGGGGCGCGAGGTGGAGCAGGAGCGATGGACGAGTCTGGATCGCACCTTGCAACGCGAGGCCGGCGAGGATGGCCGGGTGCATGTCGAACGGTTCAACGAACCCCGCTTGCAGCGCCAACGCCTGCTGCTGATCGGCCGCCTGCAACGCTTGCAGCGCCTGGGCCTGGCCGACGAAGTGCAGCCCGGCACCTGGGCCGTCCATGCCGATGCCGAGAAGACCTTGCGCGCCCTGGGCGAACGCGGCGACATCATCCGCACCATGCAGCGGGCCATGAGCGGCCAGCCGCGCGAACTGGCGGTGTTCGAGCCGGGCGACGATGGCCGTACCGTCATCGGCCGCGTCGCCGCGAAGGGGCTGGCCGAAGAGTTGCACGACCGGGGCTATCTGGTCATCGACGGCACGGATGGCAAGGCGCACTACGTCACGCTGAACGCCCGCGACGAGTTGGCGAACTATCCCAAGGGCGCGGTGGTGGAAGTGAAGGGTTCGGCCGACGTGCGCGCCGCCGATAAGAACATCGTCGCGCTGGCGAGCGATGGCCTGTACCGCACCGATCATCACCTGGCCATCGAACAGGGCCGGGCCAAGCCCGGACGTGACCCGCAGGAGGTTGTCGCCGCCCATGTCCGGCGGCTGGAAGCCTTGCGCCGAGCCGGCATCGTGGAGCGCGTGGCCGAAGGGCTATGGAAGGTGCCGGACGAACTGGCCGAGCGTGGCCGCCAGTACGACGCGCAGCGGCTGGGCGGCATTGCCGTGGAACTGAAATCGCACTTGCCCATCGAGCGGCAGGCCCGCGTCATCGGCGCAACCTGGCTTGACCAGCAATTGATCGGCGGCGGCCGAGGGCTGGGCGACCTGGGCTTTGGCGGCGATGCGAAGCAGGCCATGCAGCAGCGCGCCGACTTCCTGGCCGAACAGGGACTGGCGGAGCGGCGCGGTCAGCGCGTGATCCTGGCGCGCAACCTGCTGGGCACGCTGCGCAACCGGGAACTGGCGCAGGCCGCGAAGGACATTGCCGCTGATACCGGCCTGGAGCATCGCCCCGTGGCCGACGGGCAGCGTGTGGCCGGCATCTACCGGCGCTCCGTCATGCTTGCCAGCGGACGCTACGCAATGCTTGATGACGGCATGGGATTCAGTCTGGTGCCGTGGCGGCCGGTGATCGAACAGCGGCTGGGGCAGCAGATTGCCGCGACGGTGCGCGGCGGTGGCGTGTCATGGGAAATTGGGCGGCAACGAGAGTCGTCAATCAATTGAACGGCTACGGATGCGCTGGGCTAGTAGTGCGTTCCGTGGTGGTTCAGGTACAACTTTTTCAGGTAAGTACCTGGCCGAGCGTAGCCGCCAGTACGACGTCCAACGCCTGGGTGGCGTAGCGATGTAACTGAAATTGCACCGACCCATCGAGTTGCAGGCCAGTGTCACCGGCGCCACCTAGCTTGACCAGCAACTAATCGGCGGTGGCCGCGGATTGGGCGACCTAGCTCTGGTGGTGACGCCAAGGCAGGCTATGCAGCCGCCCGCCGACTTCCTTAAAGAACAGGGGCAGGCCGCCAAGGACATTGCCACTGAAGCCGGCTTGGAGCAACCCCCAATAGCCGACGGGCAGCGTGTAGCGGGCATCTACCATCACAGCGCCAAGCTCGCCAGCCGGCGCTGCGCGATGCTCAACGATGACAGGGGAGTTTAGCCTGGTGCCGTGGAAGCCGATGATCGAGCAGCGCTTGGGGCAGCAACTCGCCGCGACGGTGCGCCCTGGAAGGGTGTCATGGCATGTCAAATTGCAGCGTGGCGTCTCAATTTTATATAAGAAATGATGCCTTAGCCCCACTTTGAATCGTCTTTCTGTAGCAGATATCAAGCATCGCGAGATGCTTAGGTCTTCGGCATCAATCTCAAAAATCTTATTAACGCTACATGAATGCCCCCAGTTACAGCGTCCAGTTAATCACAAACTGAGGAACTCTTTCGGTATTGGCGCTATTACCAAATTTATTCTTCCAGTATTGATATTCGATTCCCATGTATACACTGTCGGGCTTTCCCCAGAAGTTTCCAACGTCCAATTTCAGCTGAATCTGCGTCAGGACTTGCTGGCTACAGCTTCCATGAGCCCCAATGATATCCATGTAACCATCAAAGACGAATCGAAAGTCCCCCATGCGAATGGGAGCGCTCCAATACGGCGTGATCTGATATGTGGTTGAGTTCCTACCGCACAACTTGCCTCCACCGAAGCCACTGTATGTTCCGACATCTCTAAAGGCAGCAATGTCGACGTTGAAGTAAGAGAACTTCGGCACGTCGAGTTCAACTCCGAGTCCATACGTAAGCACTTTCGGATTCGAACCAAAAGCGCTGTTTTTGCTACCGAAGTTGTAGCCCGCGTTAAGATTGGCATCCTTGATGAAGCCAAATGAAAAATCTTTTTTCAAGGCCTTGGAAAGACTGAGGTATACACTCCCCTCGCTATACAACTCACTATACCCGGCGTCTTTGCTGTCTGATTTTGCCATCGAAAGAAAGTAGTAGGAGCGACCCCAGCCAAATCCACTTACGTTCTCGAATTGCAATATATCTTTTGAAAACTTCGGGCCGCCTGTAGATCCGTTGTCGTTATAGCTGCTGCCTCGGCGATACTCAAAATTACTTGTGCTCCAGTCGGCAGACATTGCTGACGTGGCCGACATGGCAACCGCCATTCCAACAGTTCCTACTAACGAATTGAACTTCATTTGACCTCCAGGGTGGGTGATTCTTGATTGAACTCCTCGCAGAGTCCAAGCTTTGGTAGAGAGTTGATTTGGAGCGCGCCCTGGAAGGACTGTATTTCTCACCTCCTCGAAGTGGATAGATAAGTAGCCTCAAACCTCCGGTGAAAATATGGAACGCACCACTGGCGTGCCATTTCTTTCACCCCTCCCTGTTGTGGTGCAGGAGCAAGCGAATTTGCTGGTTTTTGGTGCGCAAGCATCAATGAACGCTTGAACTTCAGATCTGTCGCTTAGGATTTTTTAAGTTCACAATTGCGACTGACGAAAATTGAGTGGGGTCAGTAGAAACATCTCCGTCACTTCGGAGAAGGCGCGCACCAGTTGCGAACAAACCAATGGCTGGTTCGACGCTAAGCCGGGCCTAACCTACTAATGCTTGATGGGCTCGCGTGAGCAGATGCTTGCTGCAGTGGCATCGCTGATGGGTGTGGCCCATGCCCACTAGACTGCCGGGAGAAGGCGCGTGCACGACATACGCCGCTGTAACCGTTGATCTTGTTGGAACGAAGATCATGCAAGGTTGCGGGCGTTCGGGGGGAGGCGGACGGGCGCGAGAACGGCGGTTACAGCGACAAGCTAGAACTACGGCGGCAAAGGGAACTCTGCCATAAAACGACACCGCGCCAGCGATGAACAGGATCACACACGGAACCGCCTTCCGTTCCAAATCTGGAACATGATGTTCCCGCCGGACGCTCCTCAATCCGGCCTCCCACGCCTATATTTACATCATGTTATGCAACAAGGGCCCATCCCTGCTTGCCAAGGCGAGGTTCGGGCAAGTGTGAAATTCCTTTGACCGGTGTTTGAAATGATCATCTATAGCCCCCCGCTGCAGCCAAGTTTGTTCCCGTTATCGACCTGGCCGACACCTTTTCCAATAATGCTGAAGCCAAGCGTGCTGTTGCGTGGGAAATTCACAAGGCCTGTCGAGACATAGGTTTCTTCTATATCAAGAACCACGGCATCCCTGAAGGCATGCTTCAAGCACAAATTGAATGTGCACGTCGTTTCTTCAGCCTTCCCCAGAGCGAGAAGGATGAAATTGCGTTGAGCCACTCGCCAACAATGCGCGGATATGAGCCCATGGCTTTGCAGACTCTGGACGAAGGATCGAAGCCAGACATCAAGGAAGGCTTCTATGCCAGCGTCGATAGCAGCCAGTCCTATGTAACCAATGGTGCGTATGACAGCCTCAATCAATGGCCAAAAAGCTATCCGGAGATGCGGGTGCAAGTAGAGGCGTATATTCAGGCGATGACCGGCTTGGGCAAGCATCTGCTGGGCATGTTGGCTCTTTCGCTGGAGCTGCCTGAAAACTACTTCGCTGAAGGAGTTGAACGGCCAATGATCACTAACCGGTTGCTGCACTATCCGCCGCAGCCCCGCGTTGGCGATGGCAACCAGATCGGTGCAGGAGCCCATACCGACTGGGGCATGATCACCATGCTCCTGCAGGATGACGTCGGTGGCCTAGAGGTGCGCAATGCGGACGGCGAATGGATTCGTGCGCCCCATATCCCTAACACCTTCATCATCAACCTGGGCGACATGGTGCCGGTGCTCACCCGCGGGATCTATCGCTCCAACATGCACCGCGTCCTCAACCTCAATCCCGAGCTGCACCGTTATTCGGTTCCAACGTTCTTCGATCCCAATTTTTTCTACCGCATCACACCTCCAGACGGGTTGCCTGCTGACGAATCCTTGCCCGCAGCCTCTCGTACCGTGGGCGAGCACATGGCCGCCATGATGGAAAAAACATACGCGTGATATTGGGCCCCCGGCCAGCTACGGACACTTTTCGCAATATCGCCTAAAACAGTGAGACTTCATCATGGAAACATTGCCAATCATTGATATCAGCCCGCTCTATCAGAATGACCGGGCAGCCTGGAAAAGGGTTGCAGATCAGATCGACGAAGCGTGCTGCACTTGGGGATTTTTCTACATTAAGGGCCACCCCATCGCTGAATCGCGCATCGAGGAATTGTTGGCCGCCGGCCAGAGTTTCTTCAAGCTGCCCTTGGAGGAGAAGCTCAAGATTGATATCACCAAGAGCGTCAGCCATACAGGGTACGGCGCTATTGCTGCCGAGCAGTTGGATCCGAGCCAGCCGGGCGATCACAAGGAAACCTTTGACATGAGTTTCCACCTGCCGGCTGATCATCCGGACGTTGTGGCCGGTAAGCCGTTGCGTGGCCCCAACCGCCATCCCGACCTACCGGGCTGGCAGGAATTATGGGAGCAGCACTATCAGGATATGCACGATCTGGGCCTCACGCTCTTGAAAGCCATTGCGATTGCGCTTGGCACGGACGAGGATTTTTTTGCGAAGCGGTTTGCCGAGCCCATCAGCGCCTTGCGCATGATTCACTATCCGCCACGAGAAGGCGCTGCCAACGCAAGCAAAGGTGCGGGCGAGCATACCGACTATGGGTGCGTCACATTGCTCTACCAGGATCCGGTCGGCGGTCTGCAAGTGCGCAATCTGGAAGGTGAGTGGCTGGATGCGCCGTTCATTCCTGGGACATTCGTCGTCAACATCGGCGACATGATGGCCCGTTGGAGCAACGATCGCTACAAATCCACTCCTCATCGGGTAGTCAGCCCGGAGGGCAAGGATCGCTATTCCATTCCGTTCTTCGCCGAGCCCAACCCGAACACTGTTATTGATTGCCTGCCTGGCTGTTTTGACGAGAGCAATCCGCTCAAGTACGAAACCACGACGTGCATCGACTACATGCTCTGGCGTTTTTCCGAAACCTATTCGCATCGCGGTACGGACGAGCAGACAACGGCTGCCTGAATCGCCATAGGCGTTGCGAGATAAGGATCTCGTCCGCACCTATTCGATGTAAATCCGCAACGCACGGTAACGACCGTGCGCATATCTAGAGAGTCCGCGCCATGAAATCCCGTGCTGCTGTTGCCTTTGAAGCCGGCAAACCCCTGCAAATCGTCGAGATCGACGTCGCTCCGCCCCAGAGGGGCGAAGTGCTGGTGAAGATCACCCACACCGGCGTATGCCACACCGATGCCTTTACCCTGAGCGGCGATGACCCCGAGGGCCTGTTTCCCGCCGTGCTGGGCCATGAAGGCGCCGGCGTCGTGGTCGAGGTCGGTGAAGGCGTGACCAGCGTCAAGCCCGGCGACCACGTGATCCCGCTCTACACCGCCGAATGCGGCGAATGCCTGTTCTGCAAGAGCGGCAAGACCAACCTCTGTGTCTCGGTGCGCGCCACCCAGGGCAAGGGCGTCATGCCCGACGGCACCACGCGCTTCTCCTACAACGGCCAGCCCATCTACCACTACATGGGCTGCTCCACCTTCAGCGAATACACCGTGGTGGCCGAGGTCTCGCTGGCCAAGATCAGCCCTGACGCCAACCCCGAGCAGGTCTGCCTGCTGGGCTGCGGCGTGACCACCGGCCTGGGGGCTGTCAAGAACACTGCCAAGGTGCAGGAAGGCGACACCGTCGCCGTGTTCGGCCTGGGCGGCATCGGCCTGGCCGTGATCCAGGGCGCCAAGCTGGCCAAGGCCGGACGCATCATCGCCGTCGACACCAACCCTGGCAAGTTCGACCTGGCCCGCACCTTCGGCGCCACCGACTGCGTCAACCCCAAGGACTTCGACAAGCCCATCCAGCAGGTGATTGTGGAGATGACCGGCTGGGGCGTGGATCACAGCTTCGAGTGCATTGGCAACGTCAACGTGATGCGCGCCGCACTGGAGTGCGCGCACCGCGGCTGGGGCCAGAGCGTGATCATCGGCGTGGCCGGCGCGGGCCAGGAAATCTCCACGCGTCCCTTCCAGTTGGTGACCGGCCGCAAGTGGCTCGGCACGGCCTTCGGCGGCGTCAAGGGCCGCTCGCAGCTGCCCGGCATGGTCGAAGACGCGATGATCGGCAAGATCCAGCTGGCGCCCTTCGTTACTCACACCATGCCGCTGACCGGCATCAACGAGGCTTTCGATCTGATGCACGAGGGCAAGTCGATCCGCACGGTGATTCGCTACTGAGCCCACGGCGATGGAACGGATCGAACAACACGCCAGCTTCGGCGGCCGGCAGGAAGTGTGGAAGCACGCTTCGGCAACGCTGGGTGGCGAAGCGAAGTTCGGCATCTATCTGCCCGAAGCCGCGCTGCGCGGTGAGGCGCGCCCGGTGCTCTACTGGCTCTCGGGCCTGACTTGCACCGAGCAGAATTTCATCACCAAGGCCGGTGCGCAGGAGCATGCCGCACGGCATGGCTTGATCGTCGTTTCGCCCGACACCAGTCCGCGCGGCACCGATGTCGCGGACGATGCCGCCTACGACCTGGGCCAGGGTGCGGGCTTCTACGTCAACGCCACGCAGCAGCCCTGGGCCGCGCATTACCGCATGCAGGATTACATCGCCGAGGAGTTGCCCGCCTTGGTCGAAAAGGAATTCCCCGCCAGCGATGCGCGTGGCATCTTCGGCCATTCGATGGGCGGCCACGGTGCACTGGTGACGGCGCTGCGCCATCCTGGGCGGTATCGCAGCGTTTCGGCGTTCTCGCCCATCGTGGCGCCCTCGCAAGTGCCTTGGGGCGAAAAAGCCCTGGGCGCCTACCTGGGGGCAGGCCGGGCCGCATGGAAGGAGTGGGACGCCGTGGAATTGATTGGGGCCGCGCAGGAGCGTCTGCCGCTGCTTGTGGATCAAGGCGAGGCCGACGAGTTCCTCGCGGGCCAGCTACGGCCGGAATTGCTGCAAGCGGCCTGCGAGGCCGTGGGCCATCCGCTCACGCTGAATCTGCGGCCGGGTTACGACCACAGCTATTACTTCATCGCCAGCTTTCTGGCGAATCATTTCGCGCATCATGCGGCCCGGTTGGCATGACCGTGGCTGCCTGTAAGGAGTGGGGGCGGCACGATGCACCGTCCGGCTCATCGGCCATCCCCGATTCTCAATTGAAACCTGAAAGGTGACTCTCATGGCTAATCCCGTTATCTCCGGCAACGACGTTTTCTCGCACGTATTCATCGGTGCTGCCGACGTCGCACAATCCACCGCTTTCTACGACGCCGCCCTGGGCGCGCTCGGCATCAAGAACCTCGGGCCGTTCGGCAGCGGCTGGGTTCTGTATGGTCGTGACAAGCCCGCGTTCATCATCGCTCGCCCCGGCAATGGCGAGGCGCCTTCGAGCAATGGCGCAACCATCGGCTTCGCAGCGGCCAGCCCGGCCGAGGTCGATGCGTTCCATGCCGCGGGCCTGGCCGCCGGCGGCGCCGACGAAGGCAAGCCCGGCCCGCGCGGCCACCTGCCCGGTGCTTATGCCGCCTATCTGCGCGATCCGGCGGGCAACAAGGTCACGGCCTACGCTTTCGTCTAAGTAGCAGGCAGCCGCCGTCGGCAACCGTCCGCAACGCAATCGCCATGCAGATCGCCCCCGACTGCATGGCCTCGCTGTTGCTGGCCATCGGCAGGCTTTGCAGCCTTTGTCTGCTCGATCATCGAGAGCGGCACGCAGCGGTCAACCGACCAGCGCACGCCGAGTCCTTCGCGACAAGGGGCTGGAGCCCTATGACGCTGTCTCAGTCCTGCTCTGATGGATATTCTTGCCACGCTCACGCGGCCAAGGCGAAGGGAGCTTACCGGGAGGCAAAGCCTATCGTCCTGGCTCAACACGCGATAAGAGCGTGCCCGATCTCTCCACCAAGATGATGAGATCGGGGACGAGGAAGAAACGCTGCGGAAATGAGGGATTGCCAGCTTCTAAAGGTCGAGTACCAGTCGCGGTGAGTGACTGCGTGAGCAGCACAGCGCGATCTTGGGTTGGGCTACGGATTTCTCGGCGTCGCTTTGCACGCTGTCGCGATGGTCGGGTTCCCCGGCAGTCACCGGCGTAAGGCACGCGCCGCAAATGCCCATTTCGCAAGAGAGCGGTACGTCAATGCCCGCATCCAGCAGCACCGAAGCAATGCTGCGTTCAACAGGAATGCAGAACACCTGCCCGGAGGAACCGATCTCAACCTCAAAGGGAACTTCGTGCATCAAGAGGCCGGCTGTAGCTTCTCCGCCTGCGACCATCGGCGCGAACGCCTCCTGGTGAATCTGCTCGGTACTCCAGCCCTGGACGCTGGTTCGCTGCCGTACTTCGGCCATGAATCCCTGCGGGCCACATACATAGATGTGTGTTTGCCGATCCGGTGTGTGCAGGCACCCAGGCAGGCCCGCCCGTAAGCTGTCACCCTCAGCGCTGCAATGCAGGTAGACAGTGCCATGGCGAAAACCGTGGCTCAGGTGACGACTGAAAGCAACTTCGTGGCGATGGCGAACATAGTAGTGAAGTTCGAAGGACTGGCCTTCGGCATCCAGCGCCAAGGCCATGCTCAACAGCGGGGTGATTCCGATGCCGCCGGCCAACAGCACGGCAGGGGCGTGAGGCCGGAGCGCGAACAGATTTCGCGGCGCGCTAATCGTCAATGATTGCCCGACCCGCAGTTGCTCGTGCACATAGGCCGATCCGCCACGTGAGGAGGCCTCACGGCGGATGCACAGCAGATAGTGGTCAAGCTGCAGCGGGCTGCTTGCGATTGAATACTGACGGACAAGGTTATTAGGAAAATGCAGGTCAACGTGGGTACCGGCCTCGAACGGCGGCAGATTTGAACCCGTCTCGGTCGGCACCAAATGTACGGCCAGATTGCCATGGCCTTGCGCGCTCAAGGCTTCGACGACTACATGAATTGTTGGAGCATCATTGGCCATGCAAGACCTCGAAAAGAGTGGGTGGAAGCTGCTTGCCTCAAACAAGAAAGAACTCGCCAAGGCCCATCCGCTTAAGCCCGCGCCGATATGCGATGGAGCTTCGATCCGCAGGTATGTGTGCCTCCAGGGTCAGATCCAGTGGGAGGCGTTCGGGCTTTTGAGCTTCGACCATTGCACGATCCTCTTCAAAGACGCGCAAGTTGAATGCCTTGATATCCTCGGCCGGAATATGCTTGTTGACATTGCGAATGATCGGCACAAAAAGCTTCGTCTTGCGTGCCGAAACGGGTGACGCCGCATTCATGATGGTTTGAACTTTTCCGCCAGGGAAATGAATAGTGAGCGTGGCAGTGAATGGCAGATGAACCTCGAAATGCCGTAACCAAACAAAGCCTTCCGGGTCTTCGAAGCCTGAACCTTTGGCGTAGTTGGACATGCTGCTGAAATAGTCAGCTATGAAACCCGTCGGGGTTTCACTGGTCTGGTAGTCGGGCACTTGCTGGTTGTTTGGATCGGCAAAGGTTTCCGTATGAACCCAAGCAAAGTGCGCCACGTCGATGAAGCCCTCTATCTGCCGGCCGGCGAAGCCAGCGATATCGAAAGATGGGCAAACCACCTGCACAAAGTCCGGGTCATCCCAGTGCGGTAGCGAAGGAATGTCCGGGGCGCCCGATCCGTCTTCAGCCATCAAGCATGTCCAGATCAATCCGTAGCGCTCGATAGCCGGATAACTGTGCAGATTCAGCTTGGCAGGGGCAGCTTGGTGAGGACTGGCGGGAATGCGATTGCATCTTCCCTCAGTACCAAAGCGAAGGCCGTGATACGGACAAACCAGCCCTTCGCCATCGTGCATGCCCATGCTCAGAGGAACACCCCGGTGCGGACAAACGTCTCGCGCCACGACAACGTTGCCGTGAACGCGATAGGCCACCAGTGCCTCATCCAGCAGAGTGGCTCGGTATGGGGCCTCTCCGATTTCTTCAGCAAGCGCGATGGGATACCAGTGACGTGCCAGCAGACGCCAATCCTCTGGTTCAAACGTGCAGCCGAGAGGCAATGCAATGGCTTTCTTGCTGAGTTGGGGAGGGGCTGTGACATTCATCGTGCGTTGCTCTCTCATGGAAGGTCTTTGATGAGGGCAATTTTGGGTGTTGATGGTGTATCAGTCCATCGCAGATAATCACACCCTCCGTACTAAAAAATGCAACACATGCTGGAGGCCCGTGTGCTCACGTTCTCACGCTTTACTCGCTACTTCATGGAAGTGGCTCGTCTTGGTAGCTTGCGTCGCGCTGCCGAGGTGCTACACGTCTCCGCATCGGCCATCGATCGTCAGATCCTTCTGGCAGAGCAGAAGTACGAAACGGCCTTGTTTGAGCGCTTGCCCAGTGGTATGCGATTGACAGCCGCCGGCGAACTACTGCTGGCCGATCTGCGACGCTGGCACCGGGAGTACGGGCGCACGCTGGAACGTTTTGACGAACTAAGCGGGCTACGACGGGGGCAGGTGCATCTGGCCTGCATAAATGCGTTGGCAACAGGCGTATTGCCAGCCACGTTGACGCGCATGGGGCAAGAGCATCCAGGCATCGCAGTGGACGTTCAGGTGCTGGGTAATGCCCAGATTCCACTGTTAGTGGGGGCTGGAGAAATTGACTTCGGCCTTGTGATGGATCCGCCACCGACGACTCAGTTACAGATGCAGGTGATGCGCAGCATCCCGATAGGCATTGCCATGCCCGCCGGGCACGCATTGGCTGGACATGAGCAGTTGCTGCTTGGACAGACGCTGGATTGGCGACACATCGTGCCAACGGAATCATTGCTTGTTGGCGATCGCGTAAAAGCCTTGTATGCGCGACATGTAGACGCGATACGCTATGCGATTCGTTGCAACAACGTAGAGATGATGCGCGCCCTGGTGCTCAGTGGAGCCGGTATTGCGGTGATGAGCTGGCTGGACGTGTTCCGCGATGTGCAAGAGGGGCGCTTGGCCTTTGTGCCGCTGTCGCAGCGCCAAGCCAAGCCGCTGAGTCTGTGCCTATGTGTTGCACCACAGCGCCAACTATCACGCGCCGCTCAATGGGCAATGGAAAAGATACGAGAGGATCTGAAGGCGTTGAGCCTGTCAAAAGAACAGCCCGACCTGCACGTTGGAGACTAGCTTTTTCTGGTGCGGGGCAGTGTGGACGCAGTGTAGTTGTTTAGACGGTCGAGATCCGACATGCTTTCGGTTAGCAAATTCAAGAACGCACGTAACTTCTTCGAGCCGTAGCGGTTTCGCTGGTATACGCAGTAGATTTTCTTTTTCTCTGGCCTCCAGTCGGGAAGTATGGCCACGAGTCCTCCGCTTTTCACCTCTGGCTGCACAAAGAAGTCGGGTAGCAAGGCGATACCCAAGCCATTCAAACAAAAAGTCTTCATTAGCCAATAGTCGTTGGTTCGAACCGCTATGCGCGAAATATACTTCTGCGACGTTTCTCTGGAGTGAAGCATGACTCGCTCTGAAAATTCAGATTGCCTCAACACAATCGAATCATGCGCCGTGAGTTCCTTCGGCGTCACTGGTAGTCCATGACTCGCCACATATTGAGGGCTGGCATACAGTCCGAATGAAAGCTGCCCCACTGGCTTTGCTATGACATCGGGAACATTCGGTGCCGCGGCGCAGACGTAGCAATCCACTTCATCAAGCTTGGGGGAATCCGCTCTTTCTGCTACATCCAATTCGCAAAGTATGGTGGGATGCCCTTCCAGAAACAGCTTGACTACGTGGCACACGAATGTCGTCGTGAATTGATTGTCGGAAAGCACCTTCAGGCGACCCTGCCCTCCCTGTACCAATTCTTGAACTTCATGGCGCGCAGCCGCCCATCGCCCGCTCAAGTCTGCAAGCAATGCCTCACAATGCGAGTAGAGCGCCAGCCCCGCTTCTGTCGGCACAATCTTTCGAGCAGATCGGATGAGGAGTTGTACGCCCAGCTCGTCTTCCAGGCGCTGAAGTGACCGGCTCAGAGTAGCCTTCGCAACGCCAGTCTGAGCTTCTGCTTTGGTGAGGCTACCTGCTCTCACGATGGAGGCGAAGGCTTCGACAAGTTTGAGTTCGATATTCATCCGGTGCGACCTAGGCTGTACCGCTCATGCAGCTACAAGTGCTCGTGGGAACACATATTGAACCTAGTATGCGCCCACAATCGTTCCAAAAGTGGAACGGTGCGTCGCGTAGAGAGATGGTTCCGGAATGTGGAACCAGCCGCAAATGGATGGGCCGCGGTGATGGGCGAGGTACGCTTGAAGGTTAACGACCGCGTTACGACCACCCCCTAAGGCCTGAACGTCTATTCGCCTGTTGCAACGCGCGTCGCTCGAACCTAGTCCATGCAGGTGCGGCCCCGCATGCTCTACGCCGCCGCCGCTCTGGTGCGGATGGTAGTTGCAGCCTGAAGGGGTTCGGTCATGGGAGATGATCGATCGTGGGAGGCTCCGGCGTGGTCAAATAATCGGAGCCAGGATTCTCCCTGACCGCGCTGCAACATGCTGTGATCACCGAAAGCATCCCTGCGATGAAAGGCTACTGATCTCGACTCACTTACCTGGTGACTTGCCTTCAACGCCCTTGACATAGATGTTCATGGCTTCCAAAAATGCATCTGCCGCATCCTTGTCGCGAGCTACCATTTCCTTTCCTGCTTGGTCGAGAATCGGGCCTTTCCAGACTGAGAACGCGCCACTCTTGAGGCCGCTCTTCACTTCAATCAGCCGAGCCTTCGTTGACGCCGGTACATCCTGAGCAATCCCAACAAGGTCGATGGAGTCCTGCTTGACGCCCCAAAGGCTTGCACCCGTTTTCCATGAGCCATCCAACACCTGCTGGATCGCGTGGGTGTAGTAGGGAGTCCAGTTGATGATTGCCGAACCCAGCACTGCCTTCGGAGCATAGGCGGCCATATCGGAATACACCCCAAACGCACGTTTGCCGCGTTGCTCCGCAGCTTGTGGCACTGCTGCAGATGCCGTGTTTTGCATGAGGACGTCCGCACCTGAGTTGATCAAGGAATTCGCCGCGTCAGTTTCCTTGGGGGGATTGAACCACTCATTGATCCACACGACTTTAGTCGTGATCTTTGGGTTCACCGACTGAGCACCCAACGTGAAACTGTTGATATTTCTGATCACCTCAGGAACCGGTACTGCACCAACGAACCCGAGAATGTTCGACTTCGTCATACTCCCGGCAACAATACCAGCGAGGTAGTAGCCCTCGTAGATTCGACTGTTGACCACACGCATGTTCGGTGAAGTCTTGTAGCCCGAGACGTGCTCGAACTTGACGGCGCTGTGTTCGCCGGAAAGATTCAGCATTGGGCCCATATAGCCAAAGCTGGTTCCGACGAGCACGTTGGCGCCCTGGGAAATCAGATCGCGCATGACGCGCTCCGAGTCGGCACCATCAGCGACTGTCTCAACGTACATGGTCTTGATCTTGTTGCCAAACTTGGCTTGAACTTCCCGCCGTGCCTTTTCGTGTGCAAAGTTCCAGCCACCATCACCGATGGGAGCACTGTAGACGAAAGCAACTTTGAGCGGATCGGCGGCAGATGCCGTCATAGTCGTGACCGAGAGGATAGCTGCCATCATGATGAACCGGATCAGCGACATGGTGATTCCTTGTGTGGGTTGAAGATGACGCCGCGCGTCGTGGTCGTCCTCGACTCAAGCTCGATTTTTGAAGGGTAACTAGAGAGCAATACGCTTCGACGAAATTTGGTGCGGAGCCTGCCATTTTCTTAGCCTCAAACACCCAATCGAATATTCTTATAAATACTGGGAGAATCCCTTTGACCAGTATTTTTTGTGAAGGACTTTGAGGGGAAACTAGGAATTCCACTGCCGAAGCATCGAGTTGGAGCTGAAGATGTTGAGACTGAATTTCTCTCTCCACCCAGCACCCAACTCTCTGTTCTTTCAGTTGGTTTATTCGAATGAAATGGCGGGGGGTTGAATGCCTTCTGGCAATGCCGATGACGTTATTCTTACTACGTTATTCTCAGGGTCACAAAAAACGATCTGCCAATGGCCATAGTATGTGGCGAACGGAGCCTTTACGACACGCCCACCCCATTCCGTGATTTTACGAAACGCACCGTCTACGAGTTCAGGCTTCTCCACCATAAAGGTGATCATTGTGTTAATCGGGAAGTCTGTCTTCTCAGGCTTAATCCTGTCCGCCAATGACAAGAGATCGTAAGCCATCCAGCCATTGAAGCCGAGCTGCACGCCTGCGCCCGTCAATACCCGATAGATCGGCGAGGAAGCCTCCTTGATTTCGTCCCAACCTAGGAGGTGTTTGTAGAAGTCCAATTGCCGATCAATGTCCCGGCAGAATATATTGAACATAGGTTGACATACGAGTTCTTTCATTGTGCATTCTCCATTTTTAAGCAGTTTTTGCTGCGGGGTCACCATAGGTTTTTGCATACATTTTGGCGATGTGTTCTCCAACGGTACGCTCTTCTTGTGAAAATTCCTGTGCGCCCTCGAAATGCGCCAATGGCTTGATCCTGTAGTGATAGCTCGGATCGAAGAACGTTGGAACCGAATAACGGTGCCGCTCGGGATTGAGGTTGAGGACGCGGTGCATGTTGGAGCGATAGATCCCGCGGGTGAGCACCGGCACCATGTCGCCCAGGTTGATGATGAAGGTGTTAGGGATATGGGGCGCACGAATCCATTCGCCGTCCGCATTGCGCACCTCTAGGCCACCGACGTCATCCTGCAGGAGCATGGTGATCATGCCCCAGTCGGTATGGGCTCCTGCACCGATCTGGTTGCCATCGCCAACGCGGGGCTGCGGCGGATAGTGGAGAAGGCGAGTCGTAATCATCGGATTGTCGAGACCATCCGAAAAATAGCCCTCTGGCAATTCAAGCGACAGGGCCAACATGCCCAGCAGATGCTTGCCCAAGCCGGTCATCGCCTGAATATACGCCTCCACTTGCACGCGTATCTCTGGATTGCTATTGGGCCATTGATTGAGGCTGTTGAATTCCCCATTTGTGGTGTAGGCCTGCAGTCCATCTATACCGGCCATGAACCCTTCTTTGAAGTCTGGCCTCGAACCGTCATCCAATGCTTGAATTGCCATTGGCTCGTAACCGCGCATTGACGGCGAGTGCGCCACATTCAACTTGATCTTATCTTCCTGAGGCAGCGAAAAGAATTGCCGGGCACATTCAAGTTGCGCCTGAATCATGCCTTCAGGGATGCCGTGATTCTTGATATAAAAGAAACCAGTTTCTCGACAGGCCTTGTGAATTTCCCACGCCACCGCCTTCTTGTCGGCGATATCTTCGGAAAAGCTACCCGTCAAGTCGATCGCAGGAATAAATTTTGCCGCTGAGGCGGGGGTGTAAATAATCATTGATGCAAGCATCCATATTTAGTTGATCTTCAAATGCAAGGCACGAAGGCTTCGCTTGGAAGATTGCTAATCTATGGCGTTGCGACTCATCACGTAAGGCGTCTAAAGGAAACGATACGTTCCTGTTCTGAAACGACCCGAGCGGCTTGTCTCCTTAGGTAGACGCGTGCCCCAAGCAAGCATGGGGGTGGTGGCCCCCTGCGATGCCGCGCTACCGTGGGGGCTTACGCATGTCATGGACTGATCCGCGCGCACACAACCATTTCAAAAATGGAACGCAGCGTTTCTGCTGATGACTTCCTCAGCGCCAAGTCACCGAATATCCTCAAAATTTTAATTTACACGACACCAAGCTACTTTGAGGTGCTGTCCTAATCTGTTGGGGCATCAAAGGCAGCGCATACGGTGGCCAGAAGATTAAGAAGCACCTACAGACTTGAGGAATAAATGAAGAGTATCCATATCGAGAAGAAAATGAACGCTCCAACACTGCTGCTGCTTGGCGCGCAGCATGTCATGGTGATGTACGCTGGCGCTATCGCCATCCCGCTTGTTCTTGGCGCGGCCCTCGGACTTCCAAAAGATCAAATTGCGTTTCTTATTAGTGCCGACCTGTTCGCCTGCGGGATTGCCACTTTGATTCAATGCATAGGCTTCAAAGGCGTTGGCATCAGGCTTCCTGTAATGATGGGGGTAACTTTTACGGCCATTGGCCCCATGATTGCAATCGGCAGCGATCCGCAAGCGGGGTTGCCTGGCGTTTTTGGAGCGACAATCGCGGCAGGCATTTTTGGCGTACTGGTTGCCCCATTGGTTGGGAAGATGCTGAGGTTCTTCCCTCCTGTCGTAACAGGAACAGAAATCTTGGCAGTTGGGCTTTCTCTAATGGGAGTTGCGGCTGCTTGGTCAGCAGGTGGATATGGCAACCCGGACTTCGGTAGCCCGTTATATCTTTCGATCGCAGGCTTGGTTCTCATATCTGTTTTGGCCTTGGTGAGGTTTACCACTGGCTTTCTCAACAACATTGCAATTCTGCTGGGGTTGATCGGCGGATTCATTGTCTCTAGCGCAGTAGGTCTTGTGTCGTTGAATGAGCTAAGCGATGCACCCTTGTTTGGCTTGATTCTTCCTTTTCATTTTGGGCTGCCGAAATTTAGCTTCTGGGCCATTGCGGCGATGTGCATTGTCATGCTGGTGACGTTTATAGAGTCAACTGGAATGTTCCTTGCCTTGGGCGAGATCGTGGATAAGCCAGTCAGCGAAAAGGATCTCGTTCGAGGATTTCGCGCCGATGGGGCGGGCACGGTAATTGGCGGAATATTCAATACTTTCCCGTATACCTCATATGCACAAAATGTAGGCCTAGTGAGTGTGACCGGGGTAAAGAGTCGTTGGGTATGTGTAGTGGCAGGAGTTATCCTGATGGTTCTTGGGCTTTCTCCCAAGATGGCTGTTCTAGTCGCATCGATTCCTCCTTTTGTATTGGGTGGAGTGGGGATCGTAATGTTTGGCATGGTTGCCGCAACTGGAATTAAAGTTCTGGCGCGAGTCAATCTGAAGAATGTTTATAACTTATATGTCATTGCCATTAGCATAGGCTTGGGCATGATTCCTGTCGTGATGCCGAAGTTCTTCTCCAAACTTCCTCATGAACTGGCCCCCATCTTAGAGAGTCCAATTCTGCTAACCGCAATCAGTGCTATTCTGCTGAACCTTTTTTTCAATGGATTGGGTGATGATAATTCCGCTCGAATCGAATTGATGGAGGTTGCAAAAGATTCTGAGCCATGATTGATGCGCTTGGATAATGGAATCTACCTCGTGATTGATTTCTTCCAAACAAAGCACAGGGACAACAGGCGCCTGCTGAGTTTTTCCTAGTTCTGAGGGGTATTCTTCGGTGGAATTGAGACACTTGCGTTGTTTCCAGGCAGTAGCGGAAGAACTTCACTTCGCCCGCGCGGCTGAGAAGTTGCACATTGAGCAATCGCCGCTGTCCCGCACAATTAAGGAACTAGAGGAAGACCTAGGCGAACAGTTGTTCGTCCGCACCAGTCGCAGCACGCGATTGACGCGGGCGGGTAAGCTATTTCTGGAGCATGTGCCGCGCGTGTTCACCGCCTTGCAGCAGGCCCGAGACAGCGTGAAGGCAGCAGCTAATGGTTTCCACGGCCAACTACGCATAGCGCTATCTGATGGCATCACGCCCTCGCGCTTGCCGGCCTTGCTCGCGCTTTGCCGACAGGAGGAACCGGAGGTTGACATTCGACTATTCCAAGTACCGCTGGCGCAGCAGATCAAGGGGCTGCAAGATGACCTGTACGACGTAGGCTTTGCGCAGTCGGATGAAGTGGGTGAAGGCATTGCTGTCGAAGCGGTGTGGAGTGATCCGCTGATGGTGGCCGTACCGGCGCGGCATCATCTGCTTAAGCACAAGCGCATCCCATTGGACGAGGTGCTGCAATTCCCGCTGGTGCTATCTGACCCACAGGTGTGCGAGGGACATGCGAAGCAGGTTGAACGTGTGCTGCGCCGTTCCGAACGCGAACCTTTGATTGCCGAGCGTGTTGCCTCGTTCGAGTTGATGATGGTGGTGGTATCGGCTGGCTTCGCCCTGGGACTGGCTGGAGGGCCGCACATCGCAGCAAGCCGGGAGCCTGGCGTGGTGGCCCGGCCTTTGGCTGGACGCTCTTCCATGCTGACGACCTACCTGCTGCGGTGCGAAGGCGAGGTTTCCGAAGTGCTGTCGAGATTTATCGAGCGGGTACAAGCAATCGACTTACCGGAAGGCACAAGGGCCCCGCCACCACCTGAACCCGACCCACAGGAGGAAATCGAGTTATGAAGCGAATGATGCCTTTGCTGCTGGTCGCGGTGCTCACCGCTTGCGGCCCAACGGAAGCCCCTCAACAGGCCAACGTGCCGACCGTGGACGAACTAGCCGCCGATGCGGCGCGGTTGAAGGAACTACGCCAGCAATGCAAGACCGACCGCGCAACACTTGATGACGTGTTGTGCAACCGTGTTGCCGAGGCCACGCGCAAACGGTTCTACGGCGATGGAAAGACACCCTACACACCATCAGAAACACCACCGAGGTTCTGATTGCCAGTCCTTCGCAAGAAAGTCTGCTTTTTTTGCTAACACGCCGCAGCGCGCCCGCGCCTGCGGCGTTTTTATTGGTTTCTATACAGCCTGAAGCGATGCTTTTTTCATCAACTATCTTCCGATAACAGTCTTTGACCGGCACCGACCCGGCACTGATCCTCGCGCTATCCGGCACGTCCTTGTGCCGTTCTTGAACGAGGAAAGCGCAGGAATATCGGAGGCCAGTCATGCAAGCTCAGGGCGTGCTGTTTGGGCAGATCGCCGCCGTTTTCGGCATCGTGATCGCCGGCGTATGGAGTGCAACACAATGGACAGCCGCCGCCCTGGGCTATCAACTACGCCTTGGCTCGCCGTGGTTTGATTTCTTCGGAACGCCGATCTATCACCCCTGGCGGCTGTTCGAGTGGTGGTTCTTCTTCGATGCCTATGCGCCGCATGTCTTCGACATAGGCGGGGCCATCGCGGGCAGCAGCGGCCTGGTGGCCGTGGTGGTCGCCATCGCCATGTCTGTCTGGCGCTCGCGGCAATCGCGCATGGTCACGACCTACGGCTCGGCGCGCTGGGCCGATACCGCCGACATTCGCAAAGCCGGGCTGACGCAGCCCACCGGCATCTTCCTCGGCAAGTACCGCAACGAGTACCTGCGCCATGAAGGCCCGGAACACGTACTGACCTTCGCGCCCACGCGCTCGGGCAAGGGCGTCGGCCTAGTCGTTCCCACGCTGCTTTCGTGGCCCGCATCCGCCGTCATTCACGACATTAAAGGCGAGAACTGGCAGATCACCGCCGGCTGGCGCTCTCGCTTCTCGCATTGCCTGCTGTTCAACCCGACGGATGCGAAATCGGCGGCCTACAACCCGCTGCTGGAAGTGCGGCGCGGCGCGCATGAAGTGCGCGACGTACAGAACATCGCGGACATTCTGGTCGATCCCGAAGGCGCGCTGGAGAAGCGCAACCATTGGGAAAAGACCTCGCACGCGCTGCTGGTCGGGGCCATTCTGCATGTGCTCTATGCGGGCGAGGACAAGACGCTGCGCGGTGTCGCCAATTTCCTGTCCGATCCGGCCAGCCCCTTCGAGCTGACCTTGCACCGGATGATGACGACGAAGCACCTGGGCGATGTGCCGCACCCTGTTGTCGCGTCCGCTGCGCGTGAAGTCCTGAACAAATCGGATAACGAACGCTCGGGCGTGTTGAGCACCGCCATGTCGTTCCTCGGTCTGTACCGCGATCCCACGGTGGCAGAAGTCACTTCGCGCTGCGACTGGCGCATCGCTGACCTGATCGCATCCGAGCATCCCGTCTCGCTGTATCTGGTGGTGCCGCCTTCGGACATTTCACGGACGAAGCCGCTCATTCGCCTGATCCTCAACCAGATCGGTCGGCGGCTCACCGAATCGCTCGACGGCAGCGACGGCATCGAGCGCCGCCACAAGCTGCTGCTGATGCTCGATGAGTTCCCGGCGCTGGGGCGGCTCGACTTCTTCGAGACAGCCTTGGCCTTCATGGCGGGCTACGGCATCCGCAGCTTCCTCATCGCGCAGTCACTCAACCAGATCGACAAAGCCTACGGCCAGAACCATTCGATTCTGGATAACTGCCACGTCCGCGTGACGTTCGCCACCAACGACGAACGCACGGCCAAACGGATCTCCGAGACGCTCGGCACCGCGACCGAACTGCGCGCGCAGCGCAACTACGCGGGTCACAGGCTTGCGCCGTGGCTGGGGCACCTGATGGTGTCGCGCCAGGAAACCGCGCGTCCGCTGTTGACGCCCGGCGAAGTCATGCAGCTACCGCCCGACGAATCGGTGGTCATGGTGTCCAGCGTCGCGCCGATCAAAGCCAAGAAGCTGCGCTACTACGCGGACAGCAATTTCAAGCGGCGCGTGCTGCCGCCGCCCGCGCTCGCGGCCGGGCAATACGCCGACGCGCCGCCTGCGCGCCCTGACGACTGGAGCGGCCTGGCGATTCCAGCCGTGCCAACGGCCCCGGCTGCGGGCCCGTCCAGCGATGACGCAGGCACCGCCGATGACGGCGGCCCGCGCCGCCAGCCGGAGCTATCCGAAGTCACCGAATACAGCCCCGAACCACAGCCCGCCGGCAACGACCTGGCGCTGCTCGATGACGACGACGACCTGCCGCTGCCGCTTCCCGGCCAGCTCGACCCGGCCATGCAGCGCACGGCCCGGCTGGCTTCCCTCGACCCGAACGACGGAATCGACCTATGAGCCAATACCGCCTCAATCTGTTCATCCAGCCCGAGCACGCCAAGCGCCTCGAAGAACTGGCCGCCAAGAAAGGCGTGTCCAAGTCGTCCATCGTCGCGGCGGCGCTCGCATCGTGGCTGTCGCCCGATGCCGGCGACCAGCGCGAGGCGGCCATCGCCAAGCGGCTCGATCGCCTGTCGCGCCAGGCCGAGCGCATGGAGCGCGACCAGAACATCCAGATCGAAACGCTGGCGCTGTTCATCCGCTACTTCCTGACGGTCAGCACGCCAGTTCCCGAAGCCCATCAGGACGCGGCGCGCGCCCAGGGCAAGGCGCGCTTCGAGCAATTCGTGGAGCAGCTTGGACGCCATCTGCTGCGTGGCCGAAGCCTGGTGCGCGATGTGGTGGAAGAACTGCACCCTGACCCGGTGCGGATGGATGACGCGGCGGCGCTGGCCGAAGCGCAGGAGCGTGCCTCATGAGCGCCGTTCCGCAGACCCCACCCGAACGCTCATCCACAGCAGCTTCGCTGGATCGCAGAATCCAAATGCTGCGCACGGCTATGGGGCCGGTCATCGCCACCGCGCTGGCCGACCCGGACGTGGTGGAAATCATGCTCAACCCCGACCGCACCCTATGGGTGGATCGCTTGTCGTCGGGCCGTGCGCCACTCGGGATGGAGCTACCCGAGGCCGATGGCGAACGCATCATCCGGCTGGTGGCCGCGCACGTCGGCGCGGAGGTGCATCGCGGGCGGCCGCTGCTGACCGCCGAGCTTCCCGAAACCGGCGAGCGGTTCGAGGGCATCCTGCCCCCGGCCGCGCCTGGCCCGGCCTTCGCGCTGCGCAAGCGCGCCGTGAGCATCATCGGCCTGGATCGCTATGTGGCCGACGGCATCCTGACCACCGGGCAGGCCGAGTTCCTTCGCCGCGCCGTGCGTGATCGCCAGAACATCCTAATCGCCGGGGCCACCAGCAGCGGCAAGACCACGCTCGCCAATGCCTTGCTTGCGGAAATCGCCGCCACCGGCGACCGCGTGCTGGTGCTCGAAGACACCATCGAACTGCAATGCGCCGCCCGCGACCATGTGCCGCTGCGCACCCGCGCCGGTGTCGTGTCCATGACCGAACTGGTACGCGCCACGATGCGCCTGCGCCCCGACCGCGTGGTCGTCGGCGAGGTGCGTGGTGGCGAAGCCCTGGACTTGGTGAAGGTGTGGGGCACCGGCCATCCCGGCGGCATCGCCACCATCCACGCCGGTTCCGCGCTGGGCGCGCTGCTGCGCCTCGAACAGTTGATTCTCGAAGTGGCGGTGAACCCGCCGCGTGCGCTGATCGCCGAGGCGGTCAATGTCGTCATCCACATCGACGGGCGCGGCCACAAGCGCCGCGTCAAGAACATTGCTCGCGTCGTCGGTTTCGATGGCGCGGGCTATCGCCTGGCGAATGCACTGGAGGCGCTGGAAACGCCGTTTCCCGAGCTGACGCCGGTTCCTCTCGCAGCCGATACCGCTGCGCCTTTCCCGTCCCCTGACCAACCTGGAGAACTGCCATGACGCACGCCCATGCTTTCCGTCTTTCCGTAAATTCGCTTTCCCACCTGTCCAGCCTCGCGCGGCTGCGCAGCCTGGCCCGCCCGGCGGGGCAAGGGCTGCTGCTGGCCGCGCTGCTGCTGTTCCTGGCCGGTACGGCGCAGGCCGCCGGTTCTTCGATGCCGTGGGAAGGCCCGCTGCAATCCATTCTGGAGTCGATCCAGGGGCCGGTCGCGCGCATCGTCGCCGTCATCATCATCATCGCCACGGGCCTGGCGCTGGCCTTCGGCGACACGTCGGGCGGCTTCCGCAAGCTGATCCAGATCGTCTTTGGCCTGTCCATCGCGTTCGCCGCATCCTCGTTCTTCCTGTCGTTCTTCAGCTTCTCCGGCGGGGCGGTCGTATGAGTGGGCCGGACAGCTTCGCGGCCGGCTTCGAGGTGCCGCTGCATCGCTCGCTGACCGAACCGCTCTTGATGGGCGGCGCCCCGCGCACCGTGGCGATTGCCAACGGCACGCTGGCCGCCGCCGTCGGGCTGGGCCTGCAACTCTGGATTCCCGGCGTCGTGCTCTGGATCGTCGGCCATTCGCTGGCCGTGTGGGGCGCGCGCGTCGATCCGCAGTTCATGCAGGTCTTCGCCCGGCACATCAAGCACAAGCCGCTGCTGGACGTGTGAGGGGGATGCCATGCTGAACCTTGCCGAATACCGCCAGCGGCCCGCGCTGCTGGCCGACTGGCTGCCCTGGGCCGGACTGATCGCGCCGGGCGTGGTACTGAACAAGGATGGTTCGTTCCAGCGCACGGCGCGCTTTCGTGGGCCGGATCTGGACAGCGCGACACAGGGCGAGCTGATCGCCACCACGGCGCGGCTGAACAACGCGCTGCGCCGGCTGGGTTCGGGCTGGGCCTTGTTCATCGAAGCCGAGCGCCGGCCGGCGGCGGACTACCCGTACTCGGAATTTCCCGAGCCGTTGTCGTGGCTGGTGGACGAGGAACGCCGCGCCGCCTTCGAGGAATCGGGCCACCACTACGAGAGCAGCTATCACCTGACGCTGGCCTACCTGCCGCCGGAGGAATCCCGCGCCCGTGCGGCCAAGCTGCTCTACGAGCACGCGCCGGGCGATGGCGTGGACTGGCGCGGTCGGCTCGATGCCTTCATCGCCGAAACCGACCGCGTGTTCGACCTGCTCGATGGCGTGATGCCGGAAATCGCCTGGCTCGATGACGCGCAGACGCTGACCTACCTGCACGCCACGGTGTCCACACGGCGCTACCGCGTGGGCGTGCCCGAGGTGCCTTTCCACCTAGACGCGCTGCTGGCCGATTCCGCCCTGGTCGGTGGTCTGGCGCCCATGCTGGGCGACCAGCATCTGCGCGTGGTGTCGGTGCGGGGCTTCCCGACCTCGACCTGGCCGGGCCTGCTGGATGACCTCAACCGCCTGGGCTTTGCCTATCGCTGGAGCACCCGGTTCCTCTGCCTCGACAAAGCCGAGGCGGAAAAGGAGCTGGGCCGCCTGCGTCGCCAATGGTTTGCCAAGCGCAAGAACGTCATCGCGCTGCTGCGCGAAACGATCTTCCAGCAGGAATCGCCGCTGGTGGACACGGATGCCAGCAACAAGGCGGCCGACGCGGACGCCGCCTTGCAGGAGCTGGGCAGCGATCAAGTCGCCTTCGGCTACCTCACCGCCACGGTGACGGTACTCGATGCCGACCCGACCGTGGCCGACGAGAAGCTGCGCATGGTGGAGCGCGTGATTCAGGGCCGGGGCTTCGTCACCATCCCCGAAACGCTCAACGCCGTGGATGCCTGGCTGTCCTCGCTCCCCGGCAATGCTTACGCCAACGTGCGCCAGCCCATCGTCTCGACGCTGAATCTGGCGCACATGATGCCGGTGTCGGCGGTATGGGCCGGGCCGGAGAAGAACGAACACCTCGACGGCCCCCCGCTGATCGTGACACGCACCGACGGCGCCACGCCGTTCCGGCTGGTGACGCATATCGGCGACGTGGGGCACACGATGATCGTCGGCCCGACCGGCATGGGCAAGTCGGTCTTGGTCGCCATGATGGCCATGCAGTTCCGTCGCTATCGCGGCTCGCGCGTCTTCGTCTTTGACGTAGGGCGATCCATACGCGCCGCGACCCTGGGCCTGGGTGGCGAGCACTACGATCTCAGTGCTGATGGCGAGATTGCCTTTCAGCCGCTCGCCCGCATCGACCGCGAAGGCTACCGCACCTGGGCCGCCGAATGGATCGAAGGGCGCTTGCTGCACGAAGGCGTGACCGTCGGCCCCGACGAGAAGGCCGCCATCTGGTCGGCGCTCGGCAGCCTGGCCGGTGCCCCCGTGGAGCAGCGCACGCTGACCGGCCTGTCCGTCTTGCTGCAATCGAACGTGATGCGCCAGGCGCTCGCGCCCTATGTGCTCGGCGGCGCTCACGGCAAGTTGCTGGATGCCGACCATGACCGGTTGGGTAGCGCGGATGTGCAGTGCTTCGAGATGGAAGAACTCATGCACAGCAAGGCCGCCGTGCTGGCCGTTCTGAACTACCTCTTTGCCCGCCTGGAAGAACGATTCGATGGCTCACCCACGATGCTTTTTCTCGGGGAGGCGTGGGTCTTTCTAGACGACCCCATATTCGCGGCCCGGCTTCGGCAATGGCTCAAGACCTTGCGGAAAAAGCAGGTTTCCGTCGTCTTCGATACGCAGTCGCTCGCCGACGTCAAAGAGTCATCCATCGCACCAGCAGTCATCGAAAGCTGCGCGAGCAGGATCTTTCTCCCTAACCCGCAGGCCACCGAGCCACAGATTCGCACGATCTACGAGGGCTTCGGCCTCAACAGCCGGCAAATCGAGATCGTCGCCACCGCGCAGCCCAAGCAGGACTACTACTACCAATCGCGCCTGGGAAACCGCCTGTTCGACCTCGACCTGGGGCCGGCCGCGCTCACCTTTGCCGGCGCATCCACACCCCAAGACCAACGCGACATCGACCGCGTGCTGACGCAGGCCGGCGCTCCCGGCTTCGCCGGCGCGTGGCTGCGCCATCGCGGCCTTGATTGGGCCGCCGACCTGCTGCCGTCCTCGCCGGCGGCGGCTTCTTTCCTTTCCCAACCACGACAGGAGAATCTGCCATGAAGACCCGTGTGCTTTCCGTTTCGCTCGCCGCCGCGCTGGCCGGCTCGCTGATGCTCGCCCAGCCGGCGGCGGCACTCACCTTCGTTGATCCCGTCAACCTGGTGCAGAACACGCTGACTGCCATCCGCACGCTGGAGCAGATCAACAACCAGATCAACCAGCTCCAGAATGAAGCGCAGATGCTGATGAACCAGGCGCGCAACCTGGCGAATCTCGACTTCAACATCGTCAACCGCCTGCGCTCGACGCTCGCCACGACCGAACGCCTTATTGCCGAGGCGCAGGGACTGGCCTACGACGTGCAGAACATGGATCGGGAATTTGCCCGGCTGTACCCGGAGCAGTACGCGGCCACCGTCAGCGGCGACCAGATGCTGCGCGATGCCCGCGAGCGGTGGAAAAACACGCTCGACGGCCTGCACACCGCGATGCGGATGCAGGCGCAGGTATCGCAGAACCTGGCGCAAGACGAAAGCGCGCTGGCCGATCTGGTCAGCCAGAGCCAGTCCGCCACCGGCGCGCTGCAAGCGATGCAGGCGACGAACCAGCTTCTCGCCTTGCAGGCCAAGCAGTCCATCCAGGCGCAGCAGCTCCAGATCACGCAAGACCGTGCGGCCTCGCTGGAACTGGCGCGGCAGGCCGCGGCGACCGAGCGCGCCCGCGAAGTGCGGCGGCGCTTCCTCGGCACCGGCACGCCGTACACGCCGCAGTCCGTCAACTTCTACAACAACTGACAGGGGGCGGCCATGCGATGCGTTCCTGTCCTGCTGGCCGTGCTGCTGGCCGCGTGTGGCCAGCAGCCGGCCGAAGACCTGGCCGCGACCTTGGCCGCCGATCCCGTGCGGCTCAAGGCGCTGCGCGCCCAATGCGCGGCCGACCGGCAAGCCGCAGGCGAAGACACCTGCCGCGCCGCCGCCGAAGCCTTCCGGCGGCGGTTCTTCGCCGGCCAGACCGGGCCGGACGAATATCGGACGCTGGCCGAACTGCCGCCGATCCCGGCGAGCTTCGACACGCCCACCGACGACACGCCGGAAGGCGATGCGCCGCTCGCCCCTGCGGAGGACACGCCATGAACGACGTGACCATCATCGACAGATTCCTCGATATCTTCTCGCGCTACATCGACTCGGGTTTCGGGCTGCTGCAAGGCGAAGTGGCGTTCCTGACGGCCACGCTGATCGTCATCGACATGACCATCGCCGGCCTGTATTGGGCCATGAGCCACGCCACCGGCCAGGGCGAGGACGTGATTGCCAAGCTGCTGCGCAAGGTGCTCTACGTCGGTGCCTTCGCCTACATCATCAACAACTTCAATTGGCTGTCGGGCATCGTGTTCCGGTCGTTCGCCGGCCTGGGCCTGACGGCCACCGGCTCGACCTTGAGCATGGAGAACTTTCTCCAGCCGGGGCGGCTGGCGAAGACCGGCATCGACGCTGGCGCTCCGATCCTCGACCAGATTGGGGACATGGCCGGCTTCCCCGAAGTGTTCGTGAATCTCGACCCCATCGTGGTGCTGTTCATCGCTTGGCTGGTGGTGATCCTCTGCTTCTTCGTGCTGGCGGTACAGCTTTTCATCACGCTGATCGAGTTCAAGCTGACCACGCTTGCCGGCTTCGTCTTGATCCCTTTTGCGCTCTGGAACAAGACCTCGTTCCTCGCGGAAAAGGTGCTCGGCAATGTGGTTTCGTCAGGCATCAAGGTCTTGGTGCTGGCGGTCATCGTCGGCATCGGCTCGGGCCTGTTCGCGGAGTTCCAGACCGTGCCGGACGAACCCTCCATCAACCATGCCCTGGTGGTGATGCTGGCCTCGCTCGCGCTGTTGGCGCTCGGCATCTTCGGCCCCGGCATCGCCACGGGCCTCGTGTCCGGTGCGCCGCAGCTTGGGGCGGGCGCGATGGCCGGCGCGGCCGTCGGCGCGGTCGGCACGGGCGTTGCCATCGGTGCCGCCGCGACTGGCGTGGGCGGTGCAGTCATGGCTGGCGCACGCATGGCCCCGGCCGCCGCCAAGCTGGCCGGTAGCGGCGCACGCGCCGCAACGTCGGCGGCCAGCAGCGCCAAGTCCGCATTCCAGGCCGGTTCCGCCGCTGCGGGCGGCGGGGCCAAGGGCGCGGCCGCTGGCCTTGGCAACGTCGCCAAGACCGGCGCACAGGCGGCAAGCCGCCGCGCTGCATCGGGCGCTTCCGCTGCCGGGCAGAAGGTGGCCGACTCCTTCCGTGCTGGCTGGAACGGCGCGGATGCCGGCGCTGCCGGTTCCGGCCAGGCCGCTGCGGGTGAAGGCGCGGACAGCGCGCCGAAGCAGGAGCAACCCGCCTGGGCCAAGCGGATGCACCGCCGCCAGCAGATCACCCATGCCGCGACCACCGCCGCCCACACGCTGCGCGGTGGCGACGGCGGCGGTTCCGGGCAAGGCCCGAGCCTGCGCCCCGATGAATGACTCGATACCTGACCACCAAGGAGAATTCCTATGCGATTCAAGCGACCGCAGGTGCGCTACGCCGATACGCCGCAGCCTGCCACCCCGTACCAATCCGCCGCGCAGGTATGGGACGACCGCATCGGCTCGGCCCGCGTGCAGGCCAAGAACTGGCGATTCATGGCCTTTGGCTGCCTGACGCTCGCGCTGCTGATGGCCGGTGGCCTGGTGTGGCGCTCGGCGCAATCCATCGTCACGCCCTATGTCATCGAAGTCGATCAGTCGGGGCAGGTGCGCGCCGTCGGCGAAGCCGCCACGCCGTACCGGCCCGCCGATGCGCAGATCGCGCACCACCTGGCGCGCTTCGTGACGCTGGTGCGCTCGCTGTCCATCGACCCCATCGTGGTGCGGCAGAACTGGCTGGATGCCTACGACTACACCACCGACAAGGGCGCGGCGGTGCTCAACGACTACGCCAGCAAGAACGATCCGTTCGCCCGCATCGGCAAGGAGTCGGTGACGGTGCAGATCACCAGCGTTGTCCGCGCCAGCGACACGTCTTTCAACGTGCGCTGGACGGAACAGCGGTTCGTCAACGGTGCCGCCGCTGGCACCGAGCGGTGGAACGCCGTGCTTTCCACTGTCCTGCAAACCCCGCGCACCGAACAGCGCCTGCGCAAGAACCCGCTGGGTATCTACGTCAATGGCCTGTCGTGGAGCCGCGAACTGGATTCTTCCGAAGGAGCCAAGCCATGAATGCACTTTTCCGTAAATCCGTTTTGCCGTTGATCCTGCTGGCCTCGACTGTTCTGTTCTCGGGCTGCGCCTCGCAGGGCAAGCCGCCGCCGTCCATCTCGCTCGATGAGCCGGTGCAGGCGCTACCGCTGCCGGAACCGCCCGCGCCGGTGGAAGTGGTCGCCGTGCCTGAACCCTTGGCGCTGCCTGCGCAGTTGAAGCCGCTGCCAGGAACGGATGAATCCAAGCCCGTGCCGGAACCGGCCGACGAAACCGTGCGTGTCTCGCGTGCGAATGCCGAGGCGCGCATTGCGCCGACCCGCGAGGGCTACGTCAATGCGATTCAGGTGTGGCCCTTCACCGATGGCGCGCTCTACCAAGTCTATGCCGCGCCGGGGCGCGTGACCGTGGTTTCGCTCCAGCCTGGCGAGGAACTGGTGACGGTGGCCGCAGGCGATACCGTGCGCTGGATCGTCGGCGACACGTCCAGCGGCAGCGGCGACGCGCTGCGCGTCAATGTGCTGGTCAAGCCGATCCGCTCGGGCCTCAAAACAAACTTGGTCATCACCACCAGCCGCCGGACGTACCTGCTGGAGCTGACCTCGACGGAAAAGGCATGGATGGCGTCGGTGTCCTGGGACTACCCGAAAGACCGGATGCTGGCCTTGCAGCGCCAGTCGCAGGCGGCCAGCGCCGCCGCGCCAGTCGATACCGGCTTGTCGCTGGAGAAGATCCGCTTCCGCTACGCGGTCAGCGGCAGCAATCCGCCGTGGAAGCCGCTGCGCGCCTTCGATGACGGCGAGAAGGTCTACATCCAGTTCCCCGCGGGCATCGCCCAGGGGGAGCTGCCGCCGCTGTTCGTGATCGGCGCGCAGGGTGACGGGCAACTGGTGAACTACCGCTTCCGTTTGCCGTACTACATCGTGGATCGGCTGTTCGGCGCGGCCGAACTGCGCCTGGGCGGTGATGGTGGTGACGTGGTACGCATCGAGCGCACCGATGGCGTGGCGCGGAGGAACTGACCATGAGCCAGGACGACACTCCCGACCTCGCCACGCCGAAGGCTGGCAAGGTAGCGCCCGAGGCGGTGGCGCTGCGCGCCCAGCCGCGCCCGGTCACGCGCTTGAACCGGCGCGTGCTGGCCATCCTTGCCGGCGGCCTGTCGCTCGCCGTGCTCGCGGCGCTGATGTGGTCGTTACAACCACAGCGACGCGGGGCCAATGAGCAGGCCGAGCTTTACAACGTGGATCGCGTCTCCAAGTCTGAAGGGCTGGACGCGCTGCCGGCGGACTACTCTAAGCTGCCGCCGAAGGTGCCGGAGCTGGGGCCACCGCTGCCGGGCGACCTTGGCCCGGCCATCGTGAAGTCGCAGCAGCCGGTGACGGCCGCTTATGCGGCCCCCGGCCATGATCCCAACGACGCGCTGCGCAAGGAAGCCGAAGCGGCAGCGGCATCGTCGGTGTTCTTCCGCTCGGGTTCGCAGAAGGCCGCGCCGGTAGCGCAGACGCAAGTGGCCGCTGCGCCGGGCTTCGCCGCCAATGCGGCGTTCGACCCACTGGCGGCTGGCCCGGCCTCGACGGCGGCCCAGCCTGCCGACCCGACCGCCGTGCAGAACCGGCAAGACCAGAAAGAGGCATTCCAGAAAGGCGGTGCCACGGAAACACGCAATTCCGGCAACCTGACCCTGCCGTCTTCGCCGTATCAGGTCATGGCCGGAACCGTGGTCGCAGGTGCCTTGGTGACGGGCATCAAGTCCGATCTACCGGGCGACGTGATCGCCACGGTGACGGAGCCGGTCTATGACACGGCCACCGGCAAGTTCCTGCTGATCCCGCAGGGTTCGCGCATCCTCGGGCGCTACAACAGCCAGGTCAGCTACGGACAGAGCCGCGTGCAGGTGGTGTGGAACCGGATCATCCTGCCGGACACGTCTTCGCTCACACTCGACAACCTGGCCGGCACCGACCCGGCCGGCTATGCCGGCCTGGAAGACGATGTTGATTGGCATTGGGATCGCATCTTTGCCGGCGCGGCGCTGACGACGCTGCTGGGCGTCGGTGCCGAGCTGGCGGCGCCGGAGAACCGACAGGACGGTGATCGCGTCATCATCGCCGGCCGCGATAGCGCCCAGGACAGCATCAATCAGGTCGGCCAGGAGATGACCCGGCGCAACCTCAACATCCAGCCCACCTTGACGGAGCGCCCCGGCTTGCCGGTACGCATCATCGTCAATCGGGATCTGGTGTTGCGGCCGTACCAGCCGCTTTTCTTCAACAGGGGGGCTTCACGATGACGACGCGCAAGCTGCGGCTGGGGCCGCTGCCGAAAACGGAATCCACGAAGCTGACTTTTGCCTGCCCGGCCAGCCTGAAAGCCGACCTCGACCGCTACGCCGCGCTGCACGCGCAGACGTATGGCGAAGCGGTCGATGCGGCGACATTGATCCCGCACATGCTGGAAGCGTTCATGGCGCGAGATCGGGGATTCAGGAAGGCGCGCGCGGGCAAGCCGCTGCCAGCACGGACGGCGACACCAGCCATGCCAAATACTGGCCCCTGAAACGAAAACCCGCCATCGTGGGCGGGTTCCGCTTGTTTTTCTGGGATTGTCAGACGTACACCGCTTCACCCATCATGTCATTTAATCGGTGCGTGAGGCGGTACGTTCATCGAGTTGCCAGCATCCTGAGTAACAAGGATGACCATTTGATGGCGTCATAGACCAGGGCGGCAATGACGGGTTTGGTTCCATGCACGTCGCCCATGTCGGCCCGCAGCTTTTGCATCACGAAGGCCGCCTGGTTCAAGGAACCGTCGATGTTGGCAGACAGTGGCTTGTAGTCGGGCTCAGCCCAGCCGATGTCGGTCAACTCACCGATCAGGCGGTCTTTCACCTGCAAGGCATCGAGAGACTTCCTGATGCGCTCCTGAAATGACGCCTTGCCTGCATCGCCCAGACCGTGGCGGCTGTAAATGTCGCTGGTCACGGCATCGAGAGCACCGCAGGCCGCAGACAACGCGCCGCTGAGGTCGCCATCACGCAGCCTAGTGGCCGCTTTCTGGATGTCTGCCGCTGCGGCGTCGGGGAGGCTGGCCAACTCGGCAACATCGAAAATCTCGATAGGTATGAGTGCCGTACCGGAGAACTTCCAGCCCACCCTGGACAGCACACGTTCCAGTTCCTCAATGACGTCGGGCTTACGGCGCATCATTTCTTCGCAGCAGATGGAGACAAAGGCGCTGCGGCGCTTGTCGTCCATTGCGCCGACCTGCCTGTCGATCTCGCTCAAGAGCTGCGATTTCGAGGCGCCGTTCTGCGGTTTCTGTTCGAGGTGTGCAAGCCTGGACATATCTAGGTCGCCGTAGCCGACGATCTGCTTAATGTCACCGAAAGTGAACTTTTCAGTCAGTGTCGAGCGGACTGGCCCCCACGGAATGGACTGTGCTGACATTGGTTTTCTCCGTATCGTCGAGCTTCTTGCTCATGTGATGCGCTCCCGGCACTCAGAGCACGGCTTCCAGGCCCTTGCGTTCGATGATGTCCAGCAGCTTCTGCGACGGGCCGCTGGGGCGCTTGTCGCCCACTTCCCACTTGCGGACGGTGGACGCGCTGGTGTTGAGCACCGAGGCCAGCACGGCCTGGCTCAGTTGCAGGCGCTCGCGCAGCGCCTTGATCCTGGCGGCATCGTAGTCCTGCACCGGCTCCAGGCACAGCAGGTCGTACTTCTGCATCTTGCGCTTGTCGATGAACCCCAGGCGGTGCAGGTCGCGGGCGCCTTCATGCACCGCTTCCAGAATTCGGCTCTTGGGTTGGGTTTTTTCAGTCATCGGTGATCTCCAGCAAAGTGCCGTCGGCAGCGGCTGCATCCAGTTGCGCGGCCGTGCGCTCCAACAAATCGGCGGCGTAGTCCTGCAAGGCTTGCAGCTCGGCGTCGCTGATGTTGTCCCGCTCGTTTTTCTCAAACCCGAATACGAAGAACCAGCGGTTGCCCTTGTTGGTGGCGACCAGCGTTCTCACTCCGCCGCGCTTGCCGCGCCCGGCCAATCCGATGCGTTTCTTCACCACGCCACCGCCGAGGTCAGCGTCGATCAGCCCGGCGGCCATCTCAAGGACAGCCTTGCGCAGATCAGAATCGCTCAATGCCGTCTTGCGCATCCACCGCTGGAAGTGACGGGTTTTGAAGATGTGCATCGCTGTTCTCACTATACCACCAAGTGGCATGAATTGTCCATGAAGGGATGGACGCTGCCAGAGCGTTGGGCAGCCTCGCTTGCCGTGGCAGGTGCAGCCCGCCCAAGCCCGCCCAGTAGAACGAAGCCGGTCAGTTCAAGCGGCACCGCGGGCGTCCATCCGCAAATGATGGAAGGATGCCGCAGGCTGGCGCGGCCGGAAACTCGCTGGGGCGTGTTCCGGCGTAGTGGCCGACTGTTTGCGCCCAGGCGAATTGTCGTATCGGTGATACGACAATCCGGCGCCGGGTGCGGTCGGGAATTGTCGCGACACTGTCACGACAATTCCCCGCAGGGCTTGGGCTGGCATTACGCGGCTTCCAGCTTTTCCAGCAGTTCGGGCGAACGCTTGAGCAGCTTGAACAGTTCGGCCAGCGCCTGCGGAAGTTCCGGCGCTTCCTCGGCCTTCGCTGGCGCGGCCTGCTGGCCGCTGGCGATCAGCTTGCGCAGCTTCGCCACCACGTCGCTGGCCTCGCGTTCTTCCTGATCCTGGGTGTGGACGTAGCGCATGAACATGCCCACGGTCTTGTGCGCCGTCAGCGCCATGCCCACCTTGATCGGCACGCCGGAATTGGCAATGTCAGTCGCCGAGCGGTGGCGGATGCCGTGGGTGCCGACATGCGCCAGACCGGCGCGCTTGGCGATCATGACCCACGCATGGTAGTAAACGCCCTTGGACATGGGCCGCTTGTGGTCGCGTGCGGCCGTGATGACGTAGGGCGAATCCTCGTAGCGCGTGGCATGGGTCAGCAGCCGCTGCGCTTCCTCGCTCATGGGCTTGGACATGGGGCCGGTCTTGCTGTCCGGCCAGTTAATGCGGCGGTTCTCGAAGTCGATCCAGTCCCATTGGAGAGCGAGGACTTCCGACATGCGTGCCGCGAACTCGAATTGCAGGCGGATCGCCAGCAGGGTTTCGGGGCGGACGGTGCGCTCGATTTCCGCTTGGTCGAGGTAGCCGAACAGCTTGCCCATTTCCTCGTCGGTGATGAGCCGCGATTCGCCCTTCTCGGGCAGCCCCTTGATGTGGCGGCACGGATTGGAGCCTTCGGGCCGGTAGCCCCACACTTCGGCCAGGTTGAACATCACCCGCAGCAGCGAGTAGGTGCGATTGCCGCAGGTCGGGATGTGCTCCATCTTCTTCATCATCGCGGCAATGTCGGCGCGCTTGACCTCGGAGACTTTGAGCTTGCCGAGCTTCGGGATGATGTGGTTGTCGATGTAGGTCTGGTAGGTCTTCTGCGACGACTTCTTGTTGTGGCGCTTGGAGTGCTCGTCCATGAATCGCTTGCACAACTCCTTCATCGTCGGCACCTTGCGCGCCTCGGTCTTGGCCGCTCCAGGGTCGCGGCCCTGGCGGACTTCCGCCAGCCAGTTCTGCGCCTTGGCGCGGGCCTGCTCGACGGTCAGTTCGCCGAACAGGCCGAGCGAGGGCTTGCGGCGGTCGCCGGCATTGGTACGGTACTGGAGCATGAACACCTTGCGCCCGGCAGGCGTGACCTTGCAGAGAAAGCCGGGCACGAGGGTGTCGCGCAGTTCAACGTCGTGGGCTTCGGGTTCCGCCGAATCGACCACGGATTTGGTGAGCTTGATCTTGGCCATAAATATTCCTAGGGATGACCGATTCCAGGGGCCAAGTAGGAGCCTGGCGAACGGGAATCAGGTCGGGTTGCAGAAAGCACCGGGATATGGTGAATCCGCGTCATCCCTAGGAAAACTCGCTGCGGCGAGGGCTGGCGTAGTCCCGCGTATCTCGGTGCGGAACATATGGTCAAACTGTTCGACAAGACGTACTACAAGACGGTTGGAACCTCGGGCAGCGGCAACTGGTATGGCGAGCCGCGCAGCGTGCTGCTGACCTTGCGTGGCGCATTCTGAGCGGGCCGACATGAGCGGCAAGCCAGCATCTCAGCCCGGACTTCGCCAGACCATGTCATGGCTGCACACCTGGTGCGGCCTGGTGTGCGGCTGGCTGCTCTGCGCCATTTTTCTGACGGGCTCGATCAGCGTGTTCCGTGAACCCGTCACGCTGTGGATGCAGGCAGTGCCACTGGAAGGCAGCGGCCAGCAGCCGCTTTCTCTGAACGAGCGTCTGCAGGCCTTGCGGCTGGCCGAGCAGCACCTGAGCAAGACGGCGCCGGATGCCGGTATCTGGCGCATCGGTCTGCCGCTGCAGACCGGCGAGGGCGTCAAGGTGTTTGCGCGCTCCCTGGACGGCAAAGTGCAGGCCAGCCTGCATGGGCTGACGGGCCAAGTCCTGCCTGAACCCGCCCTGCGCCAGACCGAAGGCGGGCGGCACTTCATGTCCTTTCACTATTCTCTGCAGGGCGGTATCGCGGGCTTCTGGGTGGTGGGACTGGTATCGATGTGCATGATGGTGGCGCTGGTCTCGGGCGTGATCGTGCACCGGCGCATCTTTCAGGACTTCTTCACCTTCCGGCCCGGCAAGGGGCAGCGTTCCTGGCTGGATGCGCACAACGCGTCGGCCGTGCTCACGCTGCCGTTTCTGTTCATGATCGTCTACACCGGACTCGCGCATTTCTACACCAGCTACATGCCCTGGCCGCTGCAATCCCTGTACGGGCAGGAGCGCTCGGCCTACAGCCGCTACGAGTCCGAGCTGAAGGCCAGGCCAGAGGTGAAAGCGGCTTCAGATGCGCCTGCTGTTACCGTTGCCGGTGCGGATCTTGTCGGCCTTGCGCAGCAGGCCCAGTCCTTGCTGGCGCAGCCTGTGGTGGAGGTGTTGGTGCAGCGACCCGAGCACGGTCGGGCCACGGTGCGTTTCATGGAAGGCAAGCCGGATACGGCGGCGACGCGCCAAATGGTCAATGTCGCCAATTCGGCGACCTTCGATGCCGTCGACGGCCAGCTGCTGCAGCTGCCCGCCAGCCCGCCGTCCAGTAGTTTTGCAAGCGATACCTATCCCGTCATCAGCGCGCTGCATCTGGTCACCTTTGGTGGCTGGACGATGAAGTGGCTGTATTTTGTTCTGGGTCTGATCGGCACCGCGATGATTGCCTCCGGATCGATACTGTTTGCAGTCAAGCGTAGAGCAAAAAGCGGTAACGAATGGGGCGTGGCAACCCATTTCATGTACCGCTGTATCGACGCGCTCAATGTGGCAGCGCTGGCAGGCTCGGCACTGGCGTCGATTGCCTATCTCTACGGCAACCGACTGCTGCCGCTGGCGCTGGAGCTGCGCTCCGGCTGGGAAATCCGCGTGTTCTTTGCCGTCTGGGCATTGAGCCTGCTGCATGCGCTGCTGCGCACAACGTACAAGGCATGGCGCGAGCAGCTATGCGCCCTGGCCTTGCTATGTCTGGGCTTGCCGCTGCTCAATGCCATGACTACAGGCCAGCACCTGCTGCTGTATCTGGCGCAGGGTGACGGCCGGCAAGCCGGGGTGGAGCTGACCTGCATGGGGTTGGGCCTGCTGGTGGCCTGGGGGGCATGGCGGCATGAGAAGTCGCGGCTTGGCAAGAGCGTGCGGCAGCCGCGTGCGGCCCGTGGCGCGATCTCAGGAGGTCTCACATGACAGCGGCTGCAATGACCCAGGCAGAGACCAGGCGCTATCACTGGGCCGTGCTGCTGCGCGTGCTGATGGCCACGCTGGGCGGCTATGCGCTCACGGCGCTGGCTTGTGTCGTGCTGGCCCATGCGCTTGTGGCCCTCGGTGCCATGCAGCCTGCACCCGCCGTGCTGTTGTCCACCTTGCTCAGCTTTGTGATCTACACCGTAGTGGCGCTCTGGGTCTTTCATGTGCGCAGCCTGCCGAGAGTGGCGGCATGGATGGCAGGCTCGGCTGCCGTGATGGCGGTCGCGCTGCAGGCGCTGAAAGGCCTGGCATGAGTTTCTGGCCGTTGATGATCTGCGTTCTGGCGCTGTGTCTGGCAGGCATGCTGGTGCTGAGCCAGGCCATGGACAGGCATTGGCATCAGATCGTATCGCGCAGTGAGCCCGGGTCTGTGCAGCGGGCCTTGCTGCGCGTGATGGGGGCGGCGCTGATGATGGCGGCTCTATGGCTCTGCACAGGTTGCTGGGGTGGTGCGGTGGGAATAGTCGTCTGGCTCGGCTGCCTGAGTGTGGCCGCGCTAGGCGTCGCATGGCTGCTGGCCTATATGCCTAGGCATGGCGCAGTGCTTGCGGTCATGGGCGGCCTGGCCGCCTTGGCGTGGACGATCCTGACGCAACCGATGCGATGACAGCGGCCGCCCCGGGATAGACCGCTGCGGTCTATTTGCCCAGTACAGTCCGCCTGGTTCTGGTGGGGACTCCAGGCTCGGGTCGCCATTCGGCACACCTGCGATGCAGGCCGTTGTGGACATTGCCAATCTGCGTAGCCCTGCAGCTGGCGCAGAATGTGGGTATTCGCCCATTTTTGCAGCCGCCCCGAAACGATTGCCCGCCCATGCAGCAAGAGCCAGATTTCTTCCATAACCTCAATGAAGAGATGCGCGACGGAAAGCGCTGGCTGGAGCGGACAATAGTGCTGGCCTATGCTGCGGCAGCAGGCCTGAGCGTGGTGGCATTCACGCTGCTGGCCGAGGCAGCTTTCGGTTTTTTCGAGAGTATCTATCACGGCGTCAACGGCTGGCTGGTGCTGATCTGGATGCCGGCCGTCACGGCTGCCGCCGTCTGGGCCACGCGCAAGTGGGCGCCTGGGGCCAGTGGCTCGGGCATCCCGCAGGTGATTGCCACGCTGGAGCCGTCGGTCGATGCCGGTCTGCGCAAGCGCTTTGTGTCGCTGTGGCTGTCGTTTGCCAAGATCGTGCTGTCCAGTGCGGGATTTCTCGCTGGGCTGTCGATAGGGCGCGAAGGGCCGTCGGTGCAGGTGGCTGCCGGTGTCATGCATTCGGCCCGGCGCTGGCTGGGCCCCAAGTCCGTCATCAACACCCATGCCTTGCTGGTGGCTGGCGGCGCTGCAGGTATTGCCGCCGCCTTTAACGCCCCGCTGGCGGGCGTGGTGTTTGCGATCGAGGAGCTTTCGCGCAAGCTGGAGTCGCGCTCCAGTGGTCTCATCATCGCGGCGATTGTGCTGGCCGGTCTGATGGGGGTCTCGGTCTTCGGCAATCTGAGCTATTTTGGTCGCATCCGCGTGGCTGAACTCGGCTGGCGCGACCTGCTGCCTTGCCTGGCCGTGGCGCTGACCTGCGGCGTGCTGGGCGGCCTGTTCGCCAAGCTCATGACCCATTCGCTGACCTCGTCCACCGAGCGCCTCAACAAGCTCAGGTCGCGCTTTCCGATTCGTTTTGCCGCGGTGCTGGCCCTGCTGATTGCCGTCATCGGCGTGGTCACCGGCGGTGCCACCTTTGGTGCGGGCTCGGAGGCCGTCAAGCATATGCTGCAGGGCGAGGCCGACGTGCCCGAGTTCTATGTCACGCTCAAGTTCATCGCCACCTGGCTATCGGCTTGGGTGGGTGTGCCCGGCGGCATCTTCGCTCCCTCGCTGTCGATTGGCGCAGGTGTCGGGAACAATGTGGCATCGCTTGCTGGGACTACGGATATAGCTCCTGCCTTGATAGCAATGGGCATGGCCGCCTTTCTGGCGGCCGTGACTCAGGCGCCGCTGACGGCTTTCATCATCGTGATGGAGATGGTGGACGGCCACGCTCTGGTGCTCAGCCTGATGGCATCGGCCATGATCGCCAGCATGATCTCGCGCATGATTGCGCGGCCCCTGTACGAGTCGCTGGCCTTGCACATGCTCCAGGTGGCACGGGCTTCCCTGCCCAAGGAGCCTGAGCCCGAGCCTGCGACGGCCCCAGTGGAGACCGCGCAGACGCAGCCCTCCATTGAGCCGGCAAAGGCAGACGCTGAAGGCAAGACCTGCTGAGGTGCGTCCGGCAAGGTGCGGCCTGTAAGCCATGGCCGACGAGGCGCGACAGGGTGCCCTCGGTCATGCGCTCGTCGGCATGGATCATCCTGATGTCCGCGACGACCCGATGCAGCCGGACCGGCGAGAGACATGGCAGCGGCCATGGACTGCTGCAATCTACGCATGCCAGCCCATGAAGCCCTGCCTGCATGGCGCTCGGCAGGCGGGCAGGCTCTCAGCATCCCAACGCACGCAAGCAGCGAATCCCTATGCAGCCGCGCTGCGGGCGACCGCTGCTGGCGGAGCACTTCCGCCAGTCGCCAGTTTGCGGGCCTGTCCGCTAGCCGCAGGCCCCCACATAGCCGCAAGCCGTGCAGAACGCACAGCCGTCCTTGCGGATCATGGCGTGAGCGCCACAGTCGGGACATTTCTTGCCATTGACCGAGCCATTGCCTTCGGGGGCGGCGGCCGGCGTGGCTGCCGTGCTGGGGGCGGGCTGGGGCAAGCCCCGGTTGGCGATGATGCTCTGGATGGCATAGGCCAGCAGGGCCACCTCGCTGTCGTGCCAGAGCGGGATGCGGCTGCCGTCCTCGCGCGTTCTACTGCCATAGCGCACGGGGCCACGGTCCCAGGCCACCTTGCGCAGATCGGCCAGGGCCTTGTCGAGAAAACCGCCACGCGCGGCCAGGCTCAGGCTGCGCATGGTGGCCGTGATCCATTGCTGGCTCTCGCCGGTCTGGCCCACAGGCATGAAGAACTCGATGGGACGCTCCACGCCATCGACCACCATGAAGCTGACGACGAGGTAGAGACGCCTTATGCCGTCATGCGTGAAGTATTCGATCTTGTCGACCACGGCGTTGAGCGGACCTTCGGGGCGGCGCTCTATCACGGCCGTCATGCCGTTGGAGCCTGAGGAATTGATAGCGGCCTGCGCTTTATCTGTAGGCGTTTGAGAGGGTTTTGAGGCAGATTCTGTGGAGAGCACTGCACCCAGCGTATCGTTGGGGCGGTAGGTGGCACAGCCCTTGAGGCCGGCCTCCCAGCATTCCATATAGAGGTGCTTGAAGTCCTCGAAGGGATAGTCGGCCGGGATGTTGACGGTCTTGGATATCGAGGTGTCGATAAAGGGCTGGACGCAGCGCATCATGGCCACATGCTCGCTGGCGCTCAGCTCCAGCGCACTGACAAAGCACTCGGGCAGCGGGGCCTCGTCGCCATGCATGGCCTTGTACAGGCGGTAGGCATGGTCCTGTACGGTATAGAACTGCTCGCCGCCATCGGCCGTGCGCTTTCTGCGTGTGTAGGTCCACGAGAAGGCCGGCTCGATGCCGTTGGACGCGTTGTCGGCAAAGGCCAGCGATACCGTGCCCGTGGGGGCAATGGACAGCAGATGGCTGTTGCGCAGTCCATGTTTTCTGATGTCCGCACGCAGTTCCTTGGGAAGGCGTTTGGCAAAGCCGCTTTTCAGATACTGCTTGGCGTTGAACAGAGGGAAGCTGCCTTTTTCCCGTGCCAGCTCCACCGAGGCGGCATAGGCTGCATCACGCATATTGCGGGCGATGGCCTCGGCCTGTTGCAGGCCTGCATCGCTGGCGTAATGCAGGCCCAGCAGAATCAAGGCGTCGCCCAGCCCTGTGAAGCCCACGCCGATGCGGCGCTTTTGCTGTGCTTCGCGCTGCTGCTCGGGCAGGGGCCAGACGGTGGCATCCAGCACGTTGTCCAGCATGCGCACCTGAACGGCGACGGCGGCGCGAAAGGCTTCCAGGTCGAAGAAGGCCTGCGGTGTGAACGGCTCGCGCACGAATCGCGTGAGTATGACCGGGCCCAGATCGCAGCAGCCGTAAGGCGGCAGGGGTTGCTCGCCGCAGGGATTGGTGGCGGCAATCTGCTCGGCATACCAGAGGTTGTTGTCGGCATTGATGTTGTCGAGGAACAGAATGCCAGGCTCGGCAAAATCATAGGCCGACCGCATGATGGCGTCCCAGAGCGTGCGCGCAGGCTGGCTTTGATAGACCCACAGCCCATCTTCACGACGATGGGCTCCAGCCTGTATCTGTGCATCGCTGGGGCTGGCGACATGGAGCAGCTCCCATTCGGCATCGTCCCTGACCGCCTGCATGAAGGCGTTGCTCACGCCGACCGAGACATTGAAATTGTTCCAGCGGCCTTTTTGACGCTTGGCGGTGATGAACTCCAGCACATCGGGGTGGTCGATGCGCAGCACGCCCATCTGGGCGCCGCGTCGTGCGCCCGCCGACTCCACCGTGGTGCAGGATGCATCGAAGACATCGATGAAGGAGCAGGGGCCCGAAGCATTCGAATTGGTGCCGCGCACCAGCGCACCGCGTGGGCGCAGATTGGAAAAGTCATAGCCCACGCCGCCGCCGCGGCGCATGGTCTCGGCAGCCTGCGACAGCGCCGTGTAGATGCCGGGGTTGCCTTGGGTGTCGAAGCCATTGGTGGCATCGGCGACGGGCTGTACGAAGCAGTTGATCAAGGTGGCCTTGGTGTCCAGCCCCGCAGCCGCCATGATGCGGCCGGCACCGATGGCGCCGAGTTGCAGATTGAGCAGAAATTTTTGCTCCCAATGCGCTTGAAGCTCGGGCTTTTCAACGGCGGCCAGGGCGTGTGCCACGCGGGCAAACAGGTCTTGTTCGGACTGCTCGCCGTCGGCCAGATATTTTTCGGCCAGGACGTCCTGGCTGATGGCCTGGGGAGGGAGTGTGTTCATGGCATGCCTCATGCTAAATGCAGTTCAAATGCAATTCGACTTTGTAGCGCAGACCGCCTGGAAGTGACGTGACGCAGCGCAACATCCGCGGGACTCCAGCTGGCCAGAGGCTGCCGGTGGCAGCTCATGTCTGTCCCAAAATTGTGACAGACCCTTTGGCTCGGGAGTCCATGCGCTGGCAGTCGCTGAAACCCGGCGACAGGGCCGGGGTTGGCATGCGGCGGCCCGTCTGCTCGGGCGGGGCCTAGCGAGGGTTGGGCGCGCGGGTCTGAACCACCTCGCCCTCAAAGCGCGCAGCGGCATTCACGACCGCCATCACCGATGCAGTGACGATGTTCGCATGCATGCCTACGCCAAACCGCGAGCCGGGCACGCCAGGCCAGGCGGCTTCGACGATGGCAAGCGCGCAGGCGTCGGCGCCATTGCCCAGGCTGCGCTCCTCATAGCTGTCGATGCGCAGCGGCAACTCCAGCGCCTCAACCGCGGCAGCGATAGGACCGTTGCCCATGCCGCTGCTTTGCCTGGACTGTCCGTCTGCATTGTGCCAGTGCAGCTCGACACCCTGGCCTTGCTCGCTGTCGAACAACCGGTGGCCTTGGTAGCGCAAGACCGGTGACTGGGTATGGGCATGCAGATAGGTGGCTTCGAACAATGACCAGATCTGCGCGCTGCTCAGCTCGGTTTCGCTGCTGTCGGCCCAGGCCTGGACGATGGCGCTGAATTCGATCTGCATGCGCCTTGGCATGGTGATGCCCCAGTCCTTTTGCAGCAGGAAGGCAATGCCGCCTTTGCCGGACTGGCTGTTGACGCGCACGATGCTGTCGTAGGTGCGACCCAGGTCCTGCGGGTCTATGGGCAGGTAGGGAACGCGCCAGGGAGCATCGGGTTTTTGCGCCGCAAAGCCTTTGGCAATCGCATCCTGGTGCGATCCGGAGAATGCCGTGAACACCAGATCGCCCACATAGGGGTGGCGCGGATGGATGGGCAGGGCCGTAGAGGCTTCGGCAATGCGGGCCACGGCAGCGATATCGGAAAAATCCAGGCCGGGGGCAATGCCCTGCGTGTAGAGGTTCAGGGCCAGGGTCACCAGGTCCACATTGCCGCTGCGCTCTCCGTTGCCAAACAGGCAGCCCTCCACACGCTGGGCGCCTGCCAGCAGGGCCTGCTCGGCGCAGGCCACGCCTGTGCCTCTGTCGTTGTGGGGGTGTACCGACAGCGTGACATGTTCGCGCCGTGCCAGGCGCCGGTCCATCCATTCGATCTGGTCGGCAAACACATTGGCAGTGGAAACCTCGACGGTGGTCGGCAGGTTGATGATCATGGGGCGTTCAGGGCCGGCATCCCAGGCGGCAATGGCGGCATTGCAGACGGCCAGGGAAACGTCCAGCTCGGCCATGCAGAAGGTTTCCGGGGAGTACTGCAGCACCCATTCGGTTTCGGGGTGCTGCTCGGTCAGCTGCCTGAGGTGGCGCACATGGTGCTCCACCATGGCAATGATCTGCGGCACTTCCATGCCAAAGACGATTTCGCGGAAGGCCGGTGCCACGGCGTTGTACAGGTGCACGATCACGCGGCGTGCGCCCGTCACGCTGCGCACCGTGGTGGCAATCAGGTCCTCGCGCAGCTGGGTGATCACCATAGGCGTGACGTCTTGCGGAATCAGCTGCGCGTCGATCAGGTGGCGCACGATGTCGAAGTCGGTCTGGGAAGCGGAGGGAAAGCCGATTTCAATTTCCTTGAAACCGATGGCGACCAGCTCCTGGAACAGCCGCAGCTTGCGCTCGTGGTTCATGGGCTCGAACAGAGCCTGATTGCCGTCGCGCAAATCTGTCGACAGCCATACGGGCGCTTGCGTCAATGTACGGCCGGGCCATTGGCGGTTGGGCAAGTCCACAACGGGAAATGCGCGGTATTTGGTAGAGGGATCAGCCAGCATAGGGACCTTGGAGTAGTAGAAATGATGATCTGGTCTCCCTGCCCGGATTGGGCTGGCTGAGGTCGGGGTCTGGGGAGACCGGAGAGTAGCCATGCGCAAGCGCGTGCGTACGGACCCCGACCAGATGTCAGAGCCAGTAGGCATAGCGGAAGCGGGTGGCGGTGTTTCACGGCAAGGTGCTTGATGGAGGCAGTGCGGCTACTTTAAGCCGCCAGAGGTATAGACTTCTATCGATAGATATTCATTTGTTGTAGGAATTTGGACATCTCATGGGTTTTGCCTCCCCCGAACATGGCGCGCATGCGCTGGATTTGCAGCATGCCCAGGCCTCGTCACTGCCTGTCACGGGCGTGGAGCAGCGCTATCCGCCCGGTCATGTGGTGCCTCAGCACAGCCACGCGCGCGGTCATCTCATCTATGCCTCGGAAGGCGTGTTGCTGGTCGAGTCCCCTGGCGGGCAATGGCTGGTTCCTCCCACCACTGCGGTGTGGCTGCGCCCGGGCATGCTGCACCGGATCACTGCGACCACGGCGGTGCGAGCCTTTGGCCTGTTCATTGAGGAGGCATGGTCGGAACGCCTGCCTGCCCGGGACTGCGTGCTCCATGTCTCGCCGCTGGTCAGGGAGCTGATGGCGGCGCTTGTCGACTTGCCCCATCAGGGGCCGCATCGCCCGCGCGATGCGCTGCTGGGCAATCTGCTGCTGGAGGAGTTGCAGGCGCTGGCGCCGCTGCCGTATTACCTGCCATGGCCGGAAGACATGCTGATGCGGCGCATCTGCGAGAGCATGCTGGGTGCACCGGCGCAGCGCACCACGGTGGAAGCCCTGGCCCGACAGCACGCGCTGACGCCCAAGACGCTGCATCGTCGATTTCTGAAAAGCACCGGTATGAACTGGGGCCGGTGGTATCAGCAGATGCGGCTGATGGCTTCCATCCCCCAGTTGCTGCAGGGCATGCCCATCACGACCGTGGCGCTGGAAAGCGGCTATGAAAGCCATAGCGCCTATTCGGCGGCATTCCGCAAGCAGTTCGGCCGTCCGCCGTCGGAATTCGCAGCTAGGGCGGACAGAGCAGCGCTGCGTTAGCCGCTCCTGCAGCGCCCAGAGCTGCTGCTCGCATAGCCGGGGCCAGCCACTCCAACATCTCTTTGCTTCCAAAGAAATAGCTTCCAACGCTTTCTCATCAAGCGCTGGAAGCCATTTTCAAGAGTGGAGCGGATCAGAGCTTCTTTACCAGCACCTGGCTCTTGCGGCCCCAGTTGTACTTGGCCTTGCGGGCCTCCGGCAGCCATTCGGGCTCCACGGGCTGAAAGCCGCGCTTGATGAACCAGTGCATGGTTCGTGTGGTCAGCACAAACATGGTTTCGCAGCCCAGGGCGCGGGCACGCTGTTCGATGCGTTTGAGCAGCTTCTCGCCATCGCCCGTGCCCTGGCTCTTGGGCGAGACGGTGACGGCGGCCATTTCGGCGGTCTTGGCTTCCAGATAGGGGTGCAGGGCGGCACAGCCGAAGATCACGCCATCGTGTTCGATGACGGTGTAACTGGCGATGTCGCGTTCGATCTCGGTGCGGTCGCGCTTGACCAGCGTGCCGTCGCGCTCGAAGGGCTCGATCAGCTGAATGATGCCGCCCACGTCGTCGATCGTGGCCTCGCGCAGTTCTTCGAGCTTTTCGTCAATCACCATGGTGCCGATGCCGTCGTGCACATAGATCTCCAGCAGCAGCGCTCCGTCGGTCGAGAAGGGCAGGATATGGCTGCGTTCCACGCCATGCTCGCAGGCGCGTACACAGTGCTGCAGATAAAAGCCCACATCGGTAGGCTGCTGTGCATGCGGGAGCTGGGCCAGCAGGCGGCGCGCGGCGTCCAGCGGCAGCTCGGTGTCGATAGGATTGTTCTCGTCGGCCGGGCCGCAGGGGTCCATGCGCACGCCGGGCACTTCGGTCAGGAACAGCAGCTTGTCGGCCTTGAGCTCGATGGCCACGCGGGTGGCCACTTCTTCCATGCTGAGATTGAAGGCCTCGCCCGTGGGCGAGAAGCCGAAGGGCGAGACCAGCACCATGGCTTCGGAGTCCAGGGCGCTGCGAATGCCTTCCACGTCGACCTTGCGCACCAGACCGGAGTGCATGAAATCCACGCCGTCGACGATGCCCACGGGACGGGCTGTGAGGAAATTGCCCGAAATCACGCGTACGCGCGCACCGGCCATGGGCGTGTTGGGCAGTCCCTGGCTGAAGGCGGCCTCGATCTCGTAGCGCAGCTGGCCGGCCGCTTCCTGGGCGCAGTCCAGCGCAATGGAGTCGGTGACACGCATGCCGTTGTAGTAACGCGGCTCCTGGCCCTTGAGGCGCAGTTGCTCGTTGACCTGGGGGCGGAAGCCGTGCACCAGCACGATCTTGACGCCCATGGCCTGGATCATGGCCAGATCCTGGACGATTGAGCTGAGCTTGCCCGCATCAATGGCTTCACCGGTCAGGCCCACCACAAAGGTCTGGTGTCGGAACTTGTGGATATAGGGAGCCACAGACCGGAACCAGGGAACAAAGGTGAAATTGAAGACGGTGGACATGGCAGTGCGCGAAAACCTCGAAATCGGGAAAAAAAGGCCTGCGTCGGGTACTACGCAGGCCTGCGGCGCAAAGTGTAGCGGTTACTAGCGTGCCTGAGCCAGTTGTTGCGGGGTTTTATGCGCGCTGATCGCACAGTTTGTGGCTTTTGTGGCGCGATGTTTTCAAAAAGTGACCACTTGTACCCAGGAGCCGCTCCTGGGGCCTGGCGGAAAGCCAAGCGCAGCAGCTGCGGACGCGGGCTTGCCGACCGTGACGGGGCTAGCCCTGTTGTGCATTGGAGCGCTAGTTCCAGTTGTCGATCTTGGTGTCTTGGGGAGACGGGCTGCCTTTGCCGGTCTCTGTCAGCGCTCTGAGACTGAGCAGGAAGACGGCCCATTTCATGCTGCAATGGGCGGTGAACTCGACTGTTTCGCGCCAGTTCCGGTGGCCGAACAACAGGATGGTGTAGCCGTCCTGGCGGCTCAGTTCGAAGGTCGCCTCGGTACCTATCCATTCTTCGGGACCCTCCGTGAAGCGCCAGTGCACGCTGTGCTCCGTCTTATGCCTGACGAGGTCGAAACAGATTTTCCCGAGCTCCCGACCGTCCTGGTCCGTGAAGCGCGCGCTCATTGCGACTTCGGGCCCCGTGCTTGCACTCATCTCCCGGGTCCACCAGCCGGCTATACCTGCAACGGACGAGATCGCCTGGTAAACATCGCCGATAGGCGCTCTGATACCAATTCTATGAACGATGTCCACCATGTCCTCGGTCTCCTCGTGGATTCAGATGGCTCGACGATACCGATAAATCGGCGCCAGCCTTGCCGCAGTTCCACCCGCAAGGCCAGGTGCGGCAGGCACAGGCAGGGCAGGCTCAGGGGCGTGAGAACACTTCCACCCTCGCCGGCGGCAGATTGCCCCACACAGTTTCGCGGTCTATGCGCTTGAGGCCGGCGCTCTGCCAGGCGGATGCGCCAAACAGCGAGTAGGTGAACTGGATCACTCGGCCATCGCTGGTCAGCGAGCGCGCCCAGGTGTCGGTGATCTTGTGCACTGACTGATGGGGCAGTGAGCGAAGCGGCAGACCCGAGACTACGGCCTTGACCGCTGCACGACCGAGAATCGAGGGCCAGTCACCGGCATCGGCATGAAAAACGCTGATCTGAGGGAATCGCTCGGACAGGTAGCTGGCGAACGAGGAAGACTTTTCTATGATCACCAGTCTGCCGGGCGCGATGCCGCTGCGCAGCAGTGACTCGGTGATGACTCCTGTTCCTGCACCAAGCTCCACCACCAGACCCTCGTCTCCGCCACCCACCAAAGAGGCCATGGTATTGCCCAATCGCGCCGAACTCGGGCACAGGGCACCGATCTCGCGGGGAGACCGTATCACTTCGTTCAGCAGCATGAAGTTGCACGAGATATTTTTCATTCAGAGCTCTCCCGGGTCTGGCCCATTGTGCGGATGAAATTGAAATCATCGCTGCAGGAAATATTGAACGCGCCTCGTCAGATAGATGGAAAAAACGGTAACAACGCCGCTGCCCAGCATGTCCACCAGATAGTGCCCGCCGTTGATGGGCGTGGAGATCAGCATCAGGATGTTCAATGCGAGCACCCAGCGAAAAAGCCGGAGCTGTCTGTAGGCATGGATGAGCAGCAAGGCAATCGTCGTGTGATAGGAAGGGAACGTGACTATGCCTTTCAGATCCCCGAATGCGAACTCGTTCAGGCTTCCCTCCCTGAGCGCCATGAAGTGAGGCAGGTGCACGGCGTTCTCCAGCCCGACGGAGTGGAAGAAAAGAGTCCCTCCGGCGGGCAGCAGTCCCGATAGCAGGGCCGTCAGCATCAAGGCGATGGAAGACGACCACCACAGCTCCTCGTTTCTGTCGTTTCTTGCGCAGTGCGACAGGTAGATGATCGAGAAAAAGACTTGCAGCAGGCCGCTGAAATAGGCCAGCGTGAGCACGGCTCTGAGAAGCGGGTGTTGCTGGACAAAGCCATAGAAGGCCAGCCAGTTGAAGCCCAGAGCCTGATCCAGTCTGGTGAACTGGGCGTCGAGCAGCGGCAGGTTCAGGGTCGCGAAGATATAGGTCAGCATGGCGCCGATCAGCGCTGTCACTATCCACAGGGCTGCGTAGAACGACATCTCGGACAAGGCCAGGCTACGTCCCGAATATCCATAGATCCAGCTGATGCTCAGCAGGATCAGAGTCGTCCAGAACACCGGCTCGGTGCCGGAAAAGACAAGCGGATGGGCATGTATCCACAGCGCTTCTCCGAGAGCCAGGGCGGCCAGGAAAAGCATGGGCGCGAGCTTTTGGGGACTGATCTGCTGCCAGCCATTGACGGTTCCCTGCATCAAGTTCATCGCAAGCTCCGTTGTAGATCCATTCGATCGTCCGTGAAGGACGGCCGCTGCAGACGCTCCAGGCATGGCCAGGGTCGTTCCTGCCAGGCAGCATGCCCGGGTCGTCAGGGGACTGCAGCAGTGTTGCAGCAGTCCGAGTTCGGCCTAGACGCTTCCCGCGATCATGGGCAGCACCATGCGCAGCAGTCTGATGATTGCCGGGCCGAGAACCACCATCACGATGGCGGGGAAGATGCAGGTCACCAGCGGCAGCAGCATCTTGGTGGGGATCTTGGCGGCCAGTTCCTCGGCACGCATCTGACGCTTGTGGCGCAGATCGTCCGAGAACACGCGGATGGAGTCGCCGATGCTGGTGCCGAAACGGTCCGCTTGCGTCAGCATGGCCGTGAAGGCGTGTATCTCGTCCACTCCAGTGCGGGCGGCCAGGTTGCGCAAGGATTTCTCCCGGGTGCTGCCGGCGCGCATTTCCAGATTGGTCCAGTGAAGTTCCTGGGCCAGGGCTTCGCTTTTGATGCGGATCTCGGCAGTCACCTTGCCCAGCGCTGCATCCAGTCCCATGCCTGCCTCCACGCAGACCAGCATGAGATCGGCGGCATCGGGAAAATTCTCGAAGATCTCGCGCTTGCGGCGTGCGGCCATCCAGCGCAGCACCAGATTGGGCAGATAGCAGGCCACAAGCCCGGTGACCAGCGGATAGAGCAGCAGCTGCAGGCTGTCTGTCGTGCCTTGGGCCAGCATCAGCGAATAGACCAGGAACATCATCACCAGAGGCAGCAGCGTCTTGGCGCCAAAATACAGCAAGGGCGCGTTTTCGTGGCGAATGCCGGCATTCAGAAAGCGCAGGCGCAACGGGGTGGCATCACTGCCCGCAGTGGGGGAGGAGAGGTGGGCGAACGGACCCACCAGCTTGACCGCAGTTTCTGTCCAGCTGCCGGACAGAGGGGCTGGGCTCAGCTCTTGCAGGCGCTGTTCTGTGACCGTGGGCGTGACCCAGAAGAACAGGGCTCCTGCAGCCAGCATGAGGGAAGCGAAAGTGAGCAGGGCGACGATTAACATGGCGGACTCCTTGCAGTTGGGATGCACTCATACCCGTATGCGGACAATGCGGCGCAGCATCAACATGCCGATCACCATGAGTCCGGCCAGCCATTGCAGAATGACGATGCCTATGGGGTCAGTCCACAACGTGGACATGAATTCCGGGTTCACGAAATTGAGCAGGGCTGCCAGGGCAAAGGGCATCAGCCCCAGGATCCAGGCCGACATTCGTCCTTCGGAGGACAGAACCCGGATCTTGGCGTGAAGCTTGAGCCGCTCGCGGATCAGACGGCTCAGATTGCTCAGCATCTCGGTCAGGTTGCCGCCCGATTCGCGCTGTATCAATACGGCGACGATGAAGTAGCGCAGATCGGTGATCGGTATTCTTTCCCCGAGATTGTTCAAGGCCTGCTGCAGCGAGGTGCCGTAGTTGATCTCGTCGTGCACCAGGCGGAACTCGCCGGCTATGGGCTCGGACAATTCCTCTCCGGCCATCTGCAGGCCTGCCGAGAATGCGTGGCCGGCGCGCAAGGCCCGCGCGATCAGGTCCAGCGCTTCGGGGATCTGGCGCTCCAGCAGGCCCAGGCGCTGATTGCGCTTGCGCTGCAGATAAAGCCAGGGCAGGCAGCCCAGGACGGCACCGGCGAGCAGCACCAGTTCCATGGGCAGATGGAACATGCTTGCGGCCAGCGCACCCAGGAAAAACAGTATCCCGATGCCGAGCAGCAAACCGGAAACCGTCCATTCCAGGCCCGACTGAACAATCACGCGGTCCAGCTGGTGGGCGCGGGGCATGCTTTGCAGCATCCGCTGCATCCTGGGCATGTCGCTGAGTACGCGTTCCTTGACCAGCTTGGTCGGACTGCTGTGATCGTCGGCGGCGGACAAGGCCCTGAGCCGACGTTCAAGCCGCTTCGCCTCCGGACTCTTGTACTGCTTCCAGACCAGGTGAATGCCTTCGAGCAGCAAAAGCACGGCGGCAAACACCAGCGCAATGATCACCAGGATCGAGTGGGAAGAAAAAAAGGACAGCATGACAGCACCTTTGGGCCGAGTTCATTGATAGTGGCGCTCTGGAGCGAAGATGCTGTCGGGCAGCGCAATGCCGAAGCCTTTGAGCCGGTCGGCGAACTTGGGCCTGACGCCCGAGGCATGGAAATACCCCTGGACTTCGCCGCTGGCACCGACGCCGGTCTGGGTGAAGGCAAAGATCTCCTGCATGGTGACCACATCGCCTTCCATGCCGGTGATCTCCTGGATGCTGGTGATCTTGCGCTTGCCGTCGGTAAGCCGCAGCACCTGCACGATCACCGTGATGGCCGAGGCAATCTGCTGGCGAGCGGCCTGGTGCGGCAGATTGAGGCCAGCCATGCCGACCATGTTCTCCAGGCGTGCCAGCGAGTCACGCGGAGTGTTGGCGTGGATGGTCGTCAGCGATCCTTCGTGGCCGGTATTCATGGCCTGGAGCATGTCCACGGCCTCGGCGCCGCGGACTTCGCCGATGATGATGCGGTCAGGGCGCATGCGCAGTGCGTTGCGCACCAGCGAGCGCTGCGTGATTTCACCGCGGCCTTCTATATTGGGTGGACGCGTTTCCATGCGCACCACATGCGGCTGCTGCAGCTGCAGCTCGGCCGCATCCTCGATGGTGACCACGCGTTCCACGGCGGGAATGTAGCCCGAAAGAATATTGAGCAGCGTTGTCTTGCCGGCGCCCGTGCCCCCGGAGATGATCATGTTCACCTTGGCCTTGGCCAAGGCTTCCAGAGTCAGTGCCATGCCCGGTGTCAGGCTCTTGAGGTCCTGGATCAGGTTCTCCATGCGCAGCGGGATGCGAGCAAAGCGGCGGATCGACATCATGGGACCATCGAGCGCCACGGGCGGGATGACGGCGTTGACGCGCGATCCGTCGGGCAGGCGGGCATCGACCATGGGACTGGACTCATCGATGCGCCGGCCGATGCGCGAGACGATCTTGTCGATGATGCGCAGCAGATGCTTGTCGTCCGCGAAGACCACGGGCGTGAGTTCCAGGCGACCGAGGCGCTCCACATAGATCTGATCGTGGCGGTTGACCAGGATGTCGGAAACCGCAGGGTCGGTCATGAGCAGCTCGAGAGGGCCGAAACCCAGCATCTCGTGCTGGATGTCGCGGATCAGCAGCCTTCTTTCCAGATCGTTGACGACTGCGGCATCTTCCTCCAGCAGGCGTTCGGTCATGCCGGCGATTTCCTGCTGCAGCGTCTGCGTGGGCAGCGACTCCAGCGCAGCCAGATCGAAGCGCTCCAGCATCTTGCCATGAATGCGCGTTCGCAGCGCCAGATAGGCCGGTGAGTGCCCATAGTGCGGTGCAGGGGGCGCAGAGGCAGGCGCTTGCGGCGCGGCGACCTCGGGCGTGTCCGCCGCTTCGGGAACAACCTGCAGCGCCGGCTTGGACGCGCGTGTCGCTGACGTGGCCAGGAAATCTCTGAGTGACATGATGCTCTCCTTGTGCACTAGGGGATGGCTTATGCCCGGCGGAAGATCCGGTTCAAAAAGCCGTTGCTGTCTTCCCGGGCCTGGGGCGCCAGTGCATCGGCCCAGGCGCCCAGTTCGCGGACCACGGCACTGTTGCGACTGGACTCGGCCAGCGGCACGCCCGCATTGATGGTCGCCTGCACCTCCTGTGCGGCGTCTGGAATGCTGCGCCATTGCTGCTCCAGGCCCAGTGCCTTGCGCACTTCGGGCAGGCCGATCTCGCTGCGTCGGTCGACCCGGTTCAGTACCGGATGCAGGCGGCTTTCGGGATAGCCCAGCTCGCGGAACATATGCAGCAGCTTCTGCGCATTGCGCACGGCCGGCACATTGGGCAGGAGCACGGGCACGATGAGCTGGGCCCTGTCGAGCACACGCAGAGCCAGCGGATCGAGCACGCGTCCCATGTCGATCAGCACAAAGTCATAGTGCGCGGCGGCAAGCTGCAGGATGGCATCCACATGCAGCGGCTCCACCTCCATGGCATGCATGGCGTTTTCGGGAGCCGCCAGCACATGCAGCTGAGCGGTGATCTTGACGGTGCTGGCCGTGAGAAAGGACGCATCGAGTCGATGGATGTCACGGGCCACATCTGCCAGGGTCGAGGCGGGCTTGGCTTCATGCAGATAGGCCAGGGTGTCGCCAAACTGCAGATTCAGGTCGATCAGCAAGACCGAGTGCTTACGGGCCAGCATCCAGCCCAGATTGGTGCTCAGGAAGGTCGCTCCGCTGCCGCCCTTGCAGGGCAGCAAGGCCATGATCTGCCCTTGATGGCGGTCAGCCGTGTGATGCTGCCGCTTGGCGGCGATGCGGTGCACGGCATCCAACAGCGCCTGATGTGGAGCCGGTGAGGTCAGCACTTCGCGAACGCCGGCGCGCATGGACTGCAGCAGAAACTCGGGGGTCTGCTGGGCACACAGCAAGATGACGCAGATGTGCGGCTGATGCGTGGTCACATGCTCCACCGGCGCCAGGTCGGCCGGCTCGCAGCACATGCCGTCCACGATCATCAGATCGGGCCGGTGCTGCTCGGCAATCGAAGGCATGCGTGTCTTGCCGCCTTCGAAGGTCTGAACCTGGTGCGATTGCTCCTGCAGCACGCGGGCCATCTCCTGAAGATGGGTGGTGTTGGGAGAGATGATGGCGATTTTCATGATGTAGGCACCCCTGGTTAGCTTGAGCAGGCCGTGCTGCTGTTGATGTCCTGGCGCATGACTTCCCGGGGCAGCGTGCTCGAGAAGCCGGGCATGGGGATGGCCGTTTGCAGGCCCTGACCCACGATGGGTGAAATCCACTGAAATTTCAGTCCCGTGATCGCCACGGTCACACTTTGGCAGCTTGCCGCAGTGCAGCCGGAAGGGGCCCAGCTGACATTGACGGTGCTCACCTGGGGAAGCAGGGCCTGCATGCGCGCAAGCACCTTGGCCTGCTGGGCGGTGTCGTCGCAGACTGCGGCATAGCGTGCCCCTGCGCGCGCGGCTTCGTTGGCCGCCACCCAGGTGAACAGCATGCGGCTGAAATCCACGATGCCGAACAGAAACATCAGGAAGACCAGCAGCGCCAGGGCAAACTCGACGATGGTTGCTCCGCGCTCGGAGCGGGAGTGACGTGGCGTTTTCATGTCTGTGTCCTCATCGTGGCGGCGATATTGCTCAGCGTCAGGCCGCCGTTGGCATCGCCCAGTCGCAGGCCGAAGACGCTGGCGGTCATGGAGCGGAAGCGGTAGCCGGTGACGGTCACGGTGACGGTGTTGATCAGCGGATAGCTTCCGCTGGTCTGCCAGGAGCAGCTCACGGCTGCGGTGTTCAGACCGGGGGCCAGAGGGGTGCTGCCTGCCGTGGTCTGGCCGTACACGACCAGATTCTGGGCCTGGCTGCAGCCGGTGTTGGGCAGCTGCACCGAGAGATAGCGCACCGCATCGCGCACTGACTTGGCGACCGTGTTGTATTCGTAGAGCGCACGGCCGAATTCGGCGACCAGCATGCTCAGCAGCAGCAGAAAGGGCAGGATCAGAGCCAGTTCCACCAGCTCCACTCCGCGTTGCCTATGGTGCTTGGGCATGGTGTTCACCTCACGAGGACGGGAACCAGCGGGCCGGCCGAGCCGCCCGCGAGTCCGCTGGTGGTGCAGGGGCTGCCAGTGGCGCTGGCATTGCCCAGGTATTCGAGCTTGACGTCATCGACCGGAATCTTCATGGGCTCGAGCATGAGCATGCAGGCGAAATCGACCACCTTGCGGCTGGTGTTGACGATGGGCACCGTCACGATGCGGCGGTCCGCGCCATAGGCCTTGTGCTGGGCCGAGGTGGCGACCGAGGAAAAGCCGCCACCCTGCTGTCCGCACTGCGACGGGTTGTTGCCGCAGGGCGTGAACGCCAGGCGCTGGGCGAGAAAATTGGGTGTGCTGCCCGAGCTGCCGTTGTAGGCGCTGCGACCGGCGCTCCAGGTGCTGGTGTCGTAGATATAGCCGGTGTAGTCGGGCCGGCCCACGCTGGGTCCGCTGGAGTTCTTGTAGATGCCGAACCGGTAGTTCCAGATTTCGACGATGGAAGCCTGAACGCCGGGCGTGCCCAGGGTGTCGCCCAGCTTGCTGCCGCAATGGCCGTTGAGCTCGTCTGCGGTCTCGGAGGCGCTATTGGATCCGTCCAGATTGGCCCAGCCGAAGGTGCTGCCCCCGTTGGACTTGGCCAGCAGGGTGAGCCAGTCTCCCACTGTGTAGCCATAGTCGGGCCTGGTTGCTCCAGGCGTTTTGGCCTGCAGTGCCACGGGAATCGGGCAGGCGCTTTGCGCGCTGGCCCGCGTGGCCACTGCATAGGCGCCCACATTGCCGGTGGCCGGAAAGCTGGCGCTGTTGCCGGAAAAGGCCCCCAGGGCCTTCAGCAGCCACATGCCGATATTGGATTGGGTGTGCGTGCACTGCGAATAGACGGCAGCAGTCGCGCTGGTGGTGCTCAGGTAGCTGGCGTCGCGAAAGCTGATATCGGCGGCGGTGATCTGGCCCTGACCGCTCCAGTTGGCCGACTGCAGGTTCACTCCGTTGAGATTGCCGGCAGCAGCACCGGCGCTCACGGCGCGGCTGATGGCATCCGGCTGCTTGTTGAGTTCGCGCGCTGCGGCCAGCGCGCAGCTGTCAAGTGCCGTCTGCAGCTCTGTCCTGACGATGAACAGGCGCCCGAAATCCAGCGCGATGCCCATGAATCCCAGCAGCAGCAAAAGAGCCAGTGCTGCCGTGACGATGATGGCGCCATGCTGCTGATGCCGTGAATGGCGCCGGCTGCGGCTTCCGGCAGGCCGCACCAGGGTTGGGGCAAGAATGCGGGTGCTCATGATGGACTCTCATAGGGCGGCAGAACCGGTGAATGATTGCGGGTCAGAGGCGGTCGGCACGGCAGCAGGACTGCTGCGCCGACCCCTTTGACACGCTCCTAGGTGCAGGTGCCCGTCAGGCAGTTTGTGACCCGTGTGATGAAGTCAGCAAACTGGCCGCCGGCCAGGCTCTGAATTGCCAGTACCAGTGCGATGGACACCACGGCAATGATCAGCGCGTACTCGACGACCTGCGCACCTTCATCGTCCCTGAGCAAGTGCTTCAGACGCAGGCCTGATTGGGTGATGGAGTACATGGCGTTCTCCTGTAAAGGTGTATGTCCGGGACAGCCTGGAGCCGGCTCAAGAGCAGGTCGCGGTTGTCAGGCAGTTCGTGACGCGGGTGATGAAGGAGCTGAAGCCGCCACCGGAGGAGGTCAGAGCCTTGAGCGCGACGACCAGCGCGATGGAGACCACGGCAATGATCAGTGCGTACTCGACGACTTGCGCACCTTCATCGTCACGGGCAAAAGACAGCAGGGAATGGCCAAATTGTTGAGCGATATGGGACATGATGAACCTCAGAGTGTTGATGGATTGAAGACAGTTTCGAAAGGTCGGCGGCTGTGCCGAGGGCTGGCGTGCAAGGCCGGTGTGCGATCGGTGCTCCTTTCGGAATCAATTGGTTGGATGGTGAAAACCGGTGGCTGCTCAGGGCGTGCCGCCGCTGCTGCCGGAGTTGTTGCTGGTCAGCGAGCCGCCGATGTTGATGACGTTGACGGCCTGAGGCGGGCTCTTGTAGCTCTGCTCGTACCGCTCCATGCTGTGGCGGGTGGCGCGACCGTCCATGCCGGTGGCGCCGTCCACGCCGACTCCGGCCGTCTTGCCCGCTTGCGGGTCTATGGTCATCTGCAGGCGGGCATTTCGTACGGCTTCGCCAAAGCGGGCGTCGTAGTGCGGGGTTGTGCTGCTGCAGCCCGCCAGCAGGGCGGCGAGGGCCACGGGAAATAGGATGCTGCGTTCGGTCATGGCTTGCCTCCGGTTCAGGTGGGCGGATTCAGGGGAGCGGGACGGTCGACCGAGGGCCCGGCCGGTGCCTGTGGTTGCAGCTCCTGGGGTGCTGCGGTTGGTGCCGGCATCGGTGTCGCTGCGCCGGGCGGCATGGCAGGTGCGGGCGCCGTCTTCTCTGCGGGCGCGGGCTTGGAGCTTTCCAGTGCGCCGTTCAGATAGACCTCGGCGCGTGAAGGCACCACATGGTTGTCGGTGGGCACCCTGGGGGCTTCGGCCAGAGCCTGTACCAGGCGCGGCGTGATGACGAACATCAGCTCGGTCTGATCGGTCTGGAACTCGGTGCTGCGGGCCAGGGCGCCGAGAACCGGTATCTCTCCCAGTCCCGGAAAGCGCTTGATGGCTTCGGTGATATTGTTTTTGATGAGGCCGGCAATGACCAGGCTTTGTCCGTCATTGAGCTGCACCGTGGTGTCCGCGCGCCTTACCGTCAGGGATGGGATCACGGAGGTGACGCCATTGATGGAGGTGAAGGGCGAGCCGGTCTGCGACAGATCCGAGACCTCGGACACCAGCTTGAGGTTGACGCGCGAGTTGCCGAGCACGGTCGGTGTGAACTTGACGCCGATGCCGAACTCCTTTTCTTCCAGCGTCATGACCGGTACACCGTTGGTATTGGTCTGTGCCACAGGAATGAAGATCTTGCCGCCCGAGAGAAAGCTGGCCTGCTGGCCGCTGATGGCCATGATGTTGGGCTCGGCCAGGATGCGCACCAGGCCGTCATCCTTCTGTCCATCGATGCTGATCGAGCCCCTGCCCAGGCGCATGGCGTTGAGCAGGCCGCCGCCGCCGCTCAGGAAGTTGGAGAGGACGGTGTAGCTGTTCTGGCCGTTGCTGGTGACACGCTGGCCGCTGAGGCTGGAGCCCAGCTTGTCGAGCAAGGTCTTGCTGATTTCGGCAATCTTGACTTCCAGCATCACCTGGTGAGGCGAGGTGGTGCGCAGCAGGTTGACGATCTTCTTGCTGTCGCTGTAGGCGCCGGCCAGCGTCACCACATCGTCCAGGCGCAGCGGATTGCTGATCTCTCCGCTCAGGACCAGGGCATTGTCGGCACCCTGGACGCGGATGCTGCGCTCCTCTGGCATGAGCTCGCTGAGCTTGGCCTGCAGCGGGCCCGGGTCCATGGTGACGATCACGTCCTTGATGAAGCAGGCGCCCTGGGCGTTTTGCAGGATGACGTTCATGGAGCCGGACTTGCGTCCGCGAAAGAACAGGTCCCTGGGGCTGAGCAACTGCACTTCGATATCGCCCATGCCGTTCTGTACCTGCATCTGCGGCTGTCCGTTGGCGGCTGCCTGGCCGGCTCCCGGCGTCTGACCGCTGACCAGGATGCGCGCCATCGGCGAGTTCAGCGGAATGACCACCGATTTACCCAGTGTGACCGTGGTCGGGTCTTCTGTGTGAATGGCCGTGCAGTTCCTGGCGGGCAGGGTGGTGCGAGGAGCTGCGGGAGCGGGAGCGGCCGCGGCCGCAGGGCCGGGCTGGGCAGCTGTGCCCGCAGACTGGGCCAGCACAGGTGCTGAGCTGGCGAGCAGCATGCTAGCTGCTATATATAAGTGATGGTGTTGCACGGCCGACCTCTCTGAGTGGTTGCGGGTAGAAGATCAGAAGCAGTTGAGAGTTCGAGCGCCGCCCTGGATCACTTCGACACAGGTGGCTGTCGAAGCCTGGGGTGCGGGCCTGGCTCGCTGCATCACGGGTTTGGCAGGTGCTGCGACCTTGACCGGGACTGGCACTGGCTCAGGTGTTCCAAACAGCTGGTGCTTGGTGATGCCGACGGTGCTGGTCGGGTCCTTGTCGATCTGGTTGCGCAGCACCAGTGAAAGATTGCCCACGCTGCGTGCAAGATCGAGCTTCTCGGCATCTCCGGGGCTCAGCTCGAGGGTGACGGCGCTCACCACCTTGGGTTTGGTTTCGTCGCGGTCGGCTTCCTGGGCCACAGCCAGGACCAGTACGTTTTCAAGTACGGTCTTGCTGATCTGGCGCGAATCCTCCATCTTGCCGGCCTGCTCCTGCTGGGCATTGACCACCACGTCCACGTAGTTGCCGGGCAGGGCGAAGCCCGCCACACCGACCACATCGTTGACGCGCACCGTCATGGCCCGCTTGCCCGGAGCGATGACGGCTGCCAGTCCGCCCTTGGTGCCGACCGGGGCCAGCTTGCCTTCGAGCACGGCCTCGCCGCGCAGCACGCCGACCTTGACCACGCGGTCCTGCAACTGCTGCATGTCATGGAAAGCGCCATCGGGTATGGAGCCCCGCGGCCAGTCCACGGTGTTCAGCATGTTTGGCAAGATCTTGCCGCCCAGCGGGATGTCGGTGGCAGCAACGACCACTTTGTCGGCGTCCAGGCTGCCGCGCTGGGCGACCCAGTTGGCGGCGTAGACTGCAGCCGCCAGGCTGGCCAGTACGGCGAGGACAAACAGACCCAAAGCTTTGAGGTTTTTCATGGGAGGCTCCCGCTATGCCGTGATGTAAGTGACTAGACCCAGGTGAACTGCCGAGCGACCAGGAACGCCAGGGTTCCCAGGGCGATGCTGACGCCGTAGGGCAGCTTGCCTACCGAATGCGCCGAGCTGGAGCGGGCATCGGGAGCGATCCCTGCCGCGACATTGATGTAGAGCAGCTGGACGGCCTCGGCTGAGTTGCGCAGCAGCTTGCCGGCCATGCGGTGCCAGAGTGCGTAGCCGATGGCTGCCACACCGCCGGTGATGAAGACAAAGATCACGGCCTGCCAGGTGGCTTCGGGTCCGATGAAGCTGCCGACCATGGCCATCAGCTTGACGTCGCCGCCGCCCATGGCATGCAGCAGATACAGCGGCAGCATCAAGACCAGACCCAGTGCCATGCCACCCAGCGCCCAGAAAAAGCCGCCGCCATGGGGGTGGGGGGCCAGCAGGCCATAGAGCAGGGCCAGGGCGATGCCGCCGAAAGTCAGTCGATTGGGGATGCGCCGTGTGCGCAGGTCGCTGATGCTGGCAGCCAGCAGGAGCATCAACAGCATCAGCGAGCGCGGCTCGGTGAACAGGCCAGCCATCAGCTCGGAGGCTGCGCTGAGTTCGGAAGAGGTCATGGTCAATCTCCAGTTCTGTGTTCAGCGAATCCTGTCGAGGCCTCAGATGTCACGCTGGCTGCTGCTGCGTTCAGGTCATCTGGCGGGTGCCGGCATGATTCGGGCGATCTGTGACTAAATACAATTTTTCTATCAACTTCATTCTTTTGTTTAATTTTGTGGAAATGCTATTCCTATAGAAAACGTTTATCAATATTTATGCTCGTAAGAATTTGCCTAATCTGCATGAGGTGCAAATGTGACGCGGTTGTAGGTTGCGTAAGCAATGGTCTCAGCGCTTGCTGACGCAGTCCGGCCATGGCCGGTACCGGATACAGAGGGCGATCGCAGGCCTTGCCTGGAGCCCGCGCGCAGCGGGGCCAGGGAGGCGACAGGGGCGCTGACGCGGTTTTGAAGGGAGGCTGGGCCCGGAGGGGGCAGGGAGGGGGCCCGGGCCGGCCCGGCAAGCGCTGAAATGCACTCCGGGAGTTACCCATGTTTCGAGGGCGGGAGGCCCGCTGCTGAATGGCAAGGCAGGCGCGGGGCGTCGCCATCACGGCCCGGGGCCAGGTCGAGGCGGGACTGAGTAGCCACTTCGAGTGATGAGACCGAGGTAGTCCTCGGCAAGCCGCAGCCGGGCTGGAGGCTGGCGTTTCCTCCCGGCTTGCCGGCGGCGGTCCTGGCGACGGTCTGCTGCGAGCGTTGACCCTGCCGTCAGGCAACGCCGGCTGTGCGCATGCGCCGGGAATGTGATGCTATATAAAATATAGCTGTTAGCGCTTTGAAGGAATGAATTTCATGGTTGAAATAGTTTGATTTTCATACCAGCAATGCGATATAAGCTTCTACTTTGATAGCGGTCCGAGGAGGGAAACACTGGCGCAGCTTCAGGCCTTTGCCCTGCGCTGGCTGTGCAGGCCCAGCAGCACCAGCACGACGGCCACCAGGGGCAGCATGCCGATATTGATGCCGTTCCAGCCGGCGCTGTGCAGCAGCTGCCCTGATCCGAAGGAGGCCACGGCCACCGTGCCGAAGACCAGGAAGTCGTTGAGTGCCTGTACCTTGGCGCGCTCCGAGGGGCGGTAGCACTCGGTCAGCAGCGCGGTGGCGCCGATGAAGCCGAAGTTCCAGCCCACGCCCAGCAAAATCAGCGAGCCCCAGAAGTGGAAGATGTCCAGGCCCATCAAGGCCAGCACGCCGGCCGCGCCTATCATCAGCAGGCCCAGGGCGGTCACGGGCTGCTTGCCATAACGCGCAATCAGCTTGCCGGTAAAGAAGCTGGGCACGAACATGGCCAGAACATGCCATTGGATGCCCATGGCGGCTTCCCCCACGCTGTGGCCGCAGACCACCATGGCCATGGGCGCAGCGGTCATCAGGAACGCCATCAATCCGTAGCTGACCACACCGGCCGCGCAGGCCACGACGAACTGGGGCGTGCGGGCAATCTCGCCCAGAGGCCTGGCGTCGCCGACCACAGCCTTCTTGCTCTGAGGCGGCGGCAGACGCAGGCCCATGAGCAGAGGCAGGGCCAGCAGGGCCAGCGCCGCCTGACTGTAGAAGCTGCCGGCAAACGGCGTGGCCGGCAGGGCATCGCGTGTCCAGATCACCACCTGCGGGCCGATGATGGCGGCAATCAGGCCGCCGATCATCACGCGCGAAATGGCCTTGGCCTGCTGCGCGGGCTCGCTCACCATATCGGTGGCGGCGAAGCGGTAGCTCTGCACGCAGGCCGCATAGAAGCCGGCCAGCGCAGTGCCGATGCAGAAGGTGACGAAGTCGCTGTGTGCAATGCCCTGTGCGGCGACCACGCCGGAGATCACGCCCAGAACGGCTCCCAGCACATAGGCCGCGCGGCGGCCCATGCGGTTCATGATCCAGGCGGCCGGCAGGGTGGAGAGCGCCAGGCCGAGCTGGTAGATGCTGACCGGCAGGGTGGAGGCCGCAGGGTTGGACGACAGCTGCTGCCCGACCAGGCCGCCCAGTGAGATGATGATGGGCGGAGAGGCTCCCCCCAGGGATTGGGCTGCGACCAGCAGGCCCATGTTGCGGCTTTGTTGTGTGTTGTTGTCTGATTGCATAAATCGCTTTGCCTGCCCATGCTTGTGCGCAGATTTGTCACATCTTGCAGTATTCATATTGGCCGCACATTAAAGGGTTTGCTGCGGCATGATGCAGATACGAGCCTGGTGATCGAAGTGAATGGAAGTGATATGACGCTGAAATGCCTGACCGGCCGGGTTGCGGGCCTGAACATCGCTCTGGCGCTCATGAGCTGGGTGTCGATGGCGCATGCCGAGACGGCACAGACCCTGCATGAAGCGGTGGTCTGGTCGGCGAGCTATCGCGGCGAGATCGCCGGCAAGGCCGTCAAGCTGGAGCTGTGGCGGCTCGACGGCGCCGTCGGCGGCAGCTATTGCTACGAGCCCTGCAATCGGCCCGGCGCCACGCTTGATCTGGAGGGTTCTGCAAGCGGACAGCTGACGGAAACGCCCATGACGGGTGCAAGCGATCCCAAGCCTTCGGGCCGCTGGTCGCTGGCGGCTTTGCCGGGCATGGCGCCGCCTCGTCTGCAGGGCCGGTGGCAATCCATGGACGGCAAAAGACGCTGGCCGGTCGATCTGCTGCGCCAGCCCCCGGCTTTTCCCCATGCGCTGCATTACGAGCTGCGCCTGCTGATGAATCAGAAGCTGCGCTCCCTGGCCGACTGCGGCGAACATATGGACCTCCAGGTTACCGCCATCCAGGTGTACGAGCAGGGACGCCTGAAGCAAAGCCTGCCGACCGCCGCCGCAGGCAGCTGCTGGCTGGTGCAGCCAAGCTGGGTGGATGCGAATTTTGACGGCTGGCCGGATCTGACCCAGGCGCTGGTTCTGCCTGCGGGGCCGAATATTCCGCACCGCACCTGGCTTTACGACCCGGCCACACGGAAGCTGGTGCTGGGGCCACAATCCCTGCAGGACATCAGCTCGCCCGCTTTCGATGGCAAGGCCAGGCGCATCTACAGCGAATGGCGTGCCAGCTGCTGCAGCCATGGCGTGGACATCTACGCCTGGAAGCCCGCAGGGCCTGAGCTGGTCGAGCAGGCCGAAAGCCATATGCTGCCGGTGCGCAAGGGCGGCAAGCTCATGGCCTGCTATCAGGTGCCGGGCTATGCGCAAGGCCATGTGCGCTGGCCCAGCGGCCTGTACCAGCGCGGCAGCGACCTGAGCCTGGCGCAGGAGCCTACTGCCGACTGGTGCGATGCCGATCCTGCCGCCACCATGGGCCAGAACCAGGTACAGGTGCTGGCCGAGCCCAGAGCCGGACAGCCCCCCCAGGTTGTCAGGAGCTATGGCGCAAGCTACCGCAAGGTCGATACGCCCCAAGGTGCCCGTTACTGCCCCGATATCGCGGTTTTCGATGCCGACGCCCGCAAGGTGGTGCGCGTGCTGATGAGCGAGAGCGCCGAGCAGGACTGCGAGACGGAAAAGCCCGTCGGCACTCAGCCCTGAAAACGAGTTACCGCTATGCATGGAAATCGCTTGCTGCTATCGTTTTGAGAAGGTTTGCGTGTTATACAATTTAACCAATTGAGATTCATTCTCAACAAGCCTTAGCCACGCACTTCGTTCTAGCCATAGGAGATCGATTCATAACGAGGTCTACATGGCAATCCCGGTTCGTGGCGGCGCAGGCAAGGCGCCGTCGGCTTCAGCGCTCGCATCCACGCAGGTCGTTCCATTCGCGCATTGGCTGTCTTGTGCGGCTTGCCGCAGCCCGCGCTCTGCCGTGGGGCTGGCGGTACTGCTGGCGCTGAGTGCCGCATCCCAGGCACAGACGCCGCCCCCGGACAGTGCAGCCGCAGGAAAAACGCCTGAGCGAAGTCACGGTTTCCGACAGGCAGGACAGCGTGGGTCTGCCTGCGCTTGCCCCTGGCGCCCAGGTCGCCAAAGGGGCGGCGCTGGGGCTGCTGGGCAATGTGGATGTGATGGATGCTGCTTTCAACATCACGGCCTACTCCGAAGAGCTGATCCGCGACCAGAATGCGGCCACGGTAGCTGCCGTGCTGGAAAACGACTCCTCGGTGCGCTTCACCACCAATACCGGCCATGTCAATGAGAACTATGTGATCCGCGGCTTCGACGTCAACGCCAGCGAAGTGGCTTTCAACGGCCTGTACGGCCTGGCTCCCGACAGCCATGTGCCGACCGAGATGATCGAGCGCGTGGAACTGCTCAAGGGCCCGGGAGCGCTGCTCGGCGGCATGGCTCCCAATGGAGCGGTGGGCGGCGTGGTGAATGTGATCAGCAAGAAGCCGCTGGCCGGGGATCTGACGCGGCTGACCACGACCTTCACCTCGGGTTCGCAGTTGCAGGAGCATGTGGATGTGTCGCGGCGCTTCGGCCCCGAGCGCCGTCTGGGAATACGCGTGAACGGCGCGCTGTCCAGCGGGGAAACCGAGGTCGACGATCAGAAGCGCCGCCGCCGCCTGGGTGCCGTGGCGCTGGACTATCAGGGTGATCGCTTCACGCTGGGGCTTGATGCCTATCATTACAAGGTGAACCTGGACAACGGCAGTCCGGTGATGGTGAGCTTTGGCAAGATGAAGAATCTGATTGCGGCGCCGGATGCCAGCAACAATCTGTTCCGCGGCGTCAACACCGAAGTGGAGAACAAGTCCGTGGCGCTGCGCGGCAGCTTCGAGCTCAGCGACCGCTGGCAGCTCTACGGCAGCCTGGGCAAGGCCTGGCATGACTATGCAGGTCAGCCCACGGGCACGCGCGTGGTGCTCAATGCCGTGGGCGACGGCTCCGCCGTGGGCCAGACCTATAACCTGCAGGGCTATACCAACAGCACGGCGCTGGACGCGGGTTTGCGCGGCCGCTTCAAGACCGGCGATGTGGGCCACCAGTTGGTGTTCTCGTTCAACGAGCTGCAGCAGCAGAGCGGGCGCGCGTTGCCCATTGTGGTCAGCAGCAGCTACACCACCAATATCTACGATCCGGTGCTGCCGGTTCTGGCCGGACCGCGCAATGCCGTGCGCCAGGAAAACGACAATGTGATTCGCAGCCTTGCCGTGGCCGATACCCTGAGCCTGCTGCAGGACAGGCTGCAGCTGACACTGGGCGCGCGCCACCAGCGCGTGAACCAGAAGATGAAGGGCTACGACGAGAGCGCCGTCACCCCCATGCTGGGCCTGGTGGCCAAGCCCTGGGGTGAGGATCTGTCCTTTTACGCCAACTACATCGAAGGGCTGAGTCCGGGCCTTGAGGTCGGCTCCACCTACGCCAATGCAGGCGAGACATTCGCGCCCTACAAATCCAAGCAGATGGAGGCGGGCGTGAAGTGGCGCCGCGCAGGCTGGACGAATACGCTGTCGCTGTTCCAGATCGAGAAGCCTTCGACCACCATCGATACCGCTGCCAATACCCTCAAGCTCAACGGCGAGCAGCGCAATCGCGGTGTGGAGTGGAATACCTTTGGTGCTCTGAGCTCCAGCCTGCGCGTGCTGGGCGGCATCACCTACCTGCAGCCCAAGCTGACCAGCACCCAGGGCGGCTCCAACGACGGCCATGACGCATTCGGAGCAGCACGCTGGGCCGCCAATCTCGCAGCAGACTGGGATGTTCCGGCTGTGGCCGGTCTGGCGCTGAACGCACGCCTGGTGCATACGGGCAAGCAGTGGGTCAACTCGGCCAACACCTTGCGTGCCCCGAGCTGGACGCGCTTTGATGTCGGCGCGCGCTACACCACGCGCATTGCCGACAGGAAAGTGGTCTTGCGCGGTACGGTGGACAACGTCTTCGGCCGCAATTACTGGGCCGGCGCCTTTGCCGACAACTTCCTGACCGTGGGCGCACCGCGCACCGTGCGCATCAGCGCGGCCGTGGATTTCTGAGGCGGAGTAAACATCAATGCATGAAGATCATCAAGCGTTGTCTTTGCCGGTGATGCGCCACAGGTCATCGGGCAAGGGACTGCGCTCCTTGCTTGTTCCAAGTCTGCTGGCGGCGGCCAGCGTCGGCATCGCCAACCCGGCCGGTGCGGCCAGACCTTTGCCTGCCGACACCGCTCGGAGCGCGGCCAAGGCGGCCTCGTCGCTTGTGCTGCGCGAGCCGCTCTCAGGTCGGCTGTCACCGGGACAGGTGCTGAGCCTGCAGCTGGAGGCTCCGGCCGGTGCCGTGGTGCGCGGCAATCTGCAGGCGCTGGGCGTGGTGCTTGATGTGCAGACACCTGACGGGCGCCATCTGCGGCGGCTGAGTCAGGGCGAAGGCGTCGATCACGCGTTTACCTGGCTTAGCCGGGGCACGGCAAAGGAGCGTCTGGTGCTGCGTACAGAGAACGTCCAGCCTTATGCATCGACAGCAGGCGGCATGCCGGTGGTGCAGGGCGGGCACAGCGATGCACCGACCCATGCCGCGCCCAGTCCTGGCGCCTACGAGCTGACGATCACCCAGGTGCTGGCACCGTTGGCGGCAGGCCATGTGCCTGCGGCAGAGATCGAACCCGAGCCGCTGCGCAGCCCCAGGCTCAAGGCCTTGCAGGCAAGGCTCGCGCAGGGCGGCGACAGCCGCGGCTTCTGGCAGGAAATGGAGCGCCAGGGAACGCCGCTGATCGAGCCCTGGGATGCCGGGCATCAGCTGGTGAGTTTCGTCTGGCGCGGCGCTGGGCAGTCCGTGCGGCTGTTCGGCAGTCCCTCGGGCAATCATGAGCCGCTGCAGCGCCTCGGAAGCAGCGATGTCTGGTGGGCCAGTTTCGTCATGCCCAGGGATGCGCGTCTCAGCTATGGTTTTGCGCCCGATGTGCCTGCGGTCTCTGCCGATGCCATGATTCAGCGCCGTGCCATTCTGTCCACCTTGCAGCGCGATCCGCTCAATCGCCAGAGCTGGGGGCGGTCTGCGGATCTGCAGGCGGTGCAGGATCGCTTCGACGGTCGCTCCGCGCTGACACTGTCCAAGGCACCGCCCCAGCCCTGGAGCCAGCCCCGTGCCGGCGTGGCTGCCGGCCAGTTGCAGCGTCACTGGCTGGACAGCCAGGCGCTGGGCAACGGGCGCGATATCTGGATCTACAAGCCGCAGGGCTGGCAGCAGTCCGATGCGGCTCAGCGTTCCCTGCTGGTGCTGTTCGACGCACAGGCCTATCTGCGCCAGGTTCCCACGCCCGCCATCATCGACAACCTGATGGCAGACGGCCTTGTGCCTGCAACGGCCGTCGTGCTGGTGGCCAATGGCGCAGACAACGCACGCAGCCGCGAGCTGCCGCCCAATCCGGGGTTTGCCGACTTCATGGGCAGGCAGCTCATGCCCTGGCTCAAGGCACAGGGCATAGCGGCAGCTGCCGAGCGCACGGTGATTGCCGGATCGAGCTTTGGCGGCCTGGCCTCAAGCTATGTGGCACTGCGCCATCCGCAGTGGTTTGGCAATGTGCTCAGTCTTTCGGGCTCCTACTGGTGGGCTCCCAGGGGCGAGTCGCCCAACTGGCTGGCGCGTCAGTATCAGCAATCGCCGCAGCTGCCGATACGCTTTTACCTGGATGCCGGGATCTACGAGGGGGCTCGTGGCGGGCAGGCAGGCATACGCGAGACCAGCCAGGAGCTGGGCGATGTGCTGCGTGCCAAGGGCAACAAGGTCGTGCAGCGTGAGCACAGCACCGGTCATGACTATGTGCACTGGCAGGGGTCGCTGGCCTGCGGGCTGCTGGCGCTGACGGGACGTGAGCCATCGAGCGAGAGGCTCAAGCAGCAGGTCGCACAGTCCTGCGGGCTCTGAGTCCGGGAGGTACGAAAAAAAGGGGCCCGAGGCCCCTTTTTATTGGCCCGCAGCACCTGCTTGTGAAGCGCTGCGGGCTTTCATGCAAGCTGCTACTTGAGCTTGTTGCCGCATTCGCCGCAGAACAGGTCATTCGCTGCCACGGGGGCGCTGCAGGCGGGGCAGCTCGGCGCTGCCTGTGTCTGGCGGGCTTTTTCAGCGGCTTGTGCTTCGGCGCGGACCCGGGCCGCTTCGCGTTCGGCTGCCTGCTGCTCGGCTTGTGCCCTCAGACGCTGGGCCTCGGCTTGCTGACGTGCTTCTTCGGCAGACTGGGCTGCGGCGCGTTCTTCTGCGGCCTGGGCTTCGGCACGCTGGCGTGCGGCCAGTTCGGCAGCCGCACGTTCGTGTGCCGCACGTTCGTGTGCCGCACGCTCTCGGGCAGCCTGCTCGGCGGCCTCGGCTTCGGCCTTCAGACGGGCTGCCTCGGCCTCGGCGCGCAGGCGTGCCGCTTCGGCTTCGCTGCGCTGGCGGGCGGCAGCTTCTTCAGCGTCTTGACGAGCCTTGTCTGCAGCGTCGGCGGCAGCACGCTCACGTGCCTGCTGTTCGGCAAAAGCCTGTTCGGTGGATGCGGCTGCGGCGGCAGTCAGGCCTGCGGCGGCGGCTGCGGCGGCGGCATTGCCGTCGGTGCCGGGCGGGATGTCGGTGGCGGCGGGCTTGGCTGTGGCTTCCTGCAGGCGCTCGCTGGCAGCCTGCTTGGCACGCTCGGCGGCGGCCATGGTGCGTTCTGCGGCAGCCATGGTCTGGGCCTTGGCTTCTTCGGCCTTTTTGCGCACATCGCCAATCAGGCTGTCCAGTGCGCCCTCGGCTTCGGCAGGGTCCACGCTTTCACGGGCCTGCAGATAGATCAGGTTCATGCCCATGATGGCGACCTGGGCCAGCAGGGCTCCCACCACGCAATAGAGAACGCCCAGGCCGGCGATGAGGCCGGTGCTGCCGCCACCCATCATGCCCATGGGATTGAAGCCACCGCCGTAACCACGGCCGTAGCCGCCGCCCATGAACATGCCGGCCATGGAGCCGGCATCTCCGGTAATGCTCATGGCCATCCCGGTCAGGGAGACGGTGGCGGGAACCAGTCCGGCAAAAAGCATGAAGCAGACCAGGCCCAGAATGACGTAGAGCACGACTTCCATCAGCACCACTTCGACCAGTCGCTTGCGTGCAATGCTCAGCACATTGGCCAGCGCAGCCTTGACGGACAGGCCGCTCCAAAGCGCTGGGCCCATCAAGGGGCCGACGACCCAGATCATGGCGATCAGCAAGGCGGCGGCGACCAGCACCAGAATCGGGTGGGCCACAAAGGCCAGAATGCTGCCGAGCACGGGAATCTTGCAGATGAAGTAGATGACGGCAGCCAGCAGGTAGTAGGCCAGTGTGGCAAGCAATACCGCCAGACCGACCAGCAGGAACTTGGGCAGGCACAGCAGGCCGGCCGATGCTGCCGCCGAGAAGGAGCGCACGGGCTCGTTCCTGGCCTTGTCCATGAGCATGATGCCGACGCCCGAAGAGCCGGCCAGCAGCGCGATGACCGACGCCAGCATGAAGATCAGGTACATGAAGAAGCCGGCGTTGACCAGCATCCATGCCGCGCCTGCGATCAGTGCGCCGGTGACCAGCAGCGTCAGAAAGCTCAGCAGCAGCGGTCGCCACTGAGTCAGCCCTTCGGCGGCTCGGGCAAGGGTGGCAAAACGTATTTCTCCCAGGGGTTGCTCTCTCATTTTTCGTCCTGTCTTGTGGTTGAGGCTGGCTGGTCTGGCACGGTGAGTCGCTGGCTGGCCGGGTGTCAAAGCTTGCCGCGGATTTCGCCGGCTTCTATGGTGTAGCGCTCAACGCCGGCGGGCAGACCAGTGTCGATCTTCTTGATGACAGTGACGGGTTTACCGCCCTTGGACTGGGTGGTGCCTGTGGCGGTATTCACGCGCCCGGCCTTGACATCCTCGTCCGACTGATCGACCACGATGCTGGAGGAGCCCCGGTTGTCGGCCAGTTCATTGGCCAGCTCCTTGAGCACGTTCATGGCCTGGGTATATTCCTTGCGACCCTTGGCGGCCAGCGGCATCTCCACGGTCAGGGCGGAGAAGCTGCGCATCTGGTGTGCCTGTCCCGACTGCCCGTCGGCGATGCTGACGGTCCTGGTCTGCACCGGACCGGCTACGGCGCGTTGCTTGGGCGGCAGCTTCTGCATGGCCTGCACGGCCTGGGCCTGCATGCTCTGTGCCTGCTGGGTCTCCTGATCCAGAGCGGCTTGCAGACGCGCAAAGCGCTCGCTCTGTCCGCCCGAAACAGCGGGCGCGCTGCCGCCTGGGCCGCAGCTGGGGTCTGCGGAATTGGTGACGCGCGAGAGCATGCAGCTCAGCGACGTGGAGGCATCTTGCAAGGTGGCGCAGCCGCCGAGCAGGGTGGCGGCGCAGGCGAGCACAGTGAGTTTGAGTTTTTTCATGGCTTTCAATCCAGCAGGTCATCCAGCGATGGTGCGCTGCTCTTCTTGACTGGAGGTGTTCTTGCAGGGGCCTGCACGGGCGGTTTGCCGGATGCCGGGGCAGCGGGCAGCTGCGGGCTGGCCGCTGGCGCGGGTGCCGCGCTGACGGTGTCTGGGGTCGCCGCCACGGGGGCGACTGTCGTGCTGGGCACATTGTCCACGGCAGCCGGGGCACTTTCGGCAGGCGTTGCCTGCGCGGCCGTATTGCCGCCCAGCGGGCCGACCAGGGCATCGGCCTTGGCCTTGTCCTCGGCCGAAATCGCATCCTTGCCGGCCTGGGTCGCACCGGATGCGCTATTGGCGCTACTGCCCGTGCCGGTCAGGCCCTTCATATTGCTGGCCATCATCACACCGCCCGCAATGGCGGCGATCAGCAGCGCCAGCGCTGCCCATTTGATCCAGGCATTGCTGCCGCGCACCGGCTCTTGAGGAAAGGCCGGCGGACGGTGGTCGCGCGGCGCAAGCTTGGCTGCAGGCTCGGGCAACGGCGGCAGGTCCATGGGCTCGATCAGGGGCGGAGCCAGACCGGCTCCGCCGATGGCCTGCGCAGCGCCCGAAGGCCTCTGAGGCGCGGCCGCCAGCACACCGGTGTCGGCGCGGCTCCCGAAAACCATGCCGCAGCGCGTGCAGAAACGGGCGTCGGGCTTGCAGACAGCCTGGCATTGGCTGCAGATTTTTTCAACCGCAGTGATGGCCGCTTCCGGAGCTTGGCGGGTGCCGCAGTTCTTGCAGAACTTGGCATTCGGAGAGAGCGGATTGCCGCATTGGGAACAATTCATGGTCTGCAATCGAGAAAAGAGTCCGCAGCAATGGCCGCTCGGCGGCATTGCGGCGTTGGCAATGCCCGGAATATGGGCCGGTTTCTGCGCAGGGGCCTGAACCGGTACGGACTCTGAAAAATGATTTGTATCTTAGCGGCGCATTGGCCCCGGCCTGCGGTATCGCTTTGTGGGAATGTAAGCAGGCGAGCTTTTGACAGCTTTTTGTCAGGCAGGGCCGCGAATGAATCTGTTGGTGTGTAATGGAGTCACAGGCGCAGTTTCAAGGTTTTCAGGCCTTAAGTGACTGATTCGAAAAGAAGGATCGTAAATCCGCTGCTAAACCCGCTGCTTTATGGCGGCCGGAACTGTCGGGAAAATCCCGGGCTTTGAAATCTGTTTGATTTTTGCAAATGCCTCAGATGGTTGAGATGGTTTTGCGCTGCAGGAATTTCAAGGAAATACAGGCCCCGCACAACTGCGGGAGTTCTCAAGGCCGGTAATCACTGCTGTGCAACCAGCGTCAGCAACTCGATGCGTGGCGCCACGCCGAGGCGTACGGCAAAACCAGCCCACAGGCCTGCGCCGCTGCTGACCAGCAGCTTCATATTGCCAATGTCATATTCGCCGCGCACAAAACCGTTGTTGACGGGGGCCACCAGCCAGCGGTCCATGCCCAGGATCAGTCCGCCGTGGGTATGGCCCGAGATCTGCAGATTCACGCCCTTGTCCGCGTTGTCCCGCGCGAACTTGGGCTGGTGCGCCAGCAGGATATGAAACGCCGCCCCTGCCTTGCGGGCCTGGGCGGCAACCGCATCCACGTCGGGGGGGATGCCTTCGGCCTGCTCGGGATTGGCGTTGTTGGGCGAGGTACGGCCGAACACCGGGTCGCCGATGCCGGACAGGGCCAGCTTGCTGCCCTTGATGCTCAGCAGCTGCGTGCGGTTTTCCAGCAGATTCAGGCCCAGGCGGCGGAACTCGGTCATCCAGGCGTTGTAGCCACTGTAGTACTCGTGGTTGCCCGGTGCCGCCCAGACGCCGTAGCGTGCGCTCAAACCGGCCAGCGGCGCCACATGGGGGCGGCTGGTGGCGACATCGCCGTCCACCATGTCGCCGGGCAGCACAATCAGGTCGGGCGTGGTGGCCAGGGTGCGCTGCACGATGGTCTGCACATAGCTGGCATCGTTGACCGGGCTGGCGTGGATATCGGCCAGCACGGCAATGCGCAGGCCGTGCAGGGCAGCGGGCAGGTTTCTGACCGCGAGCTGCTGCTCATGCACCCGGGGCGGCTGCAGGGCGTTGAAGACGCCGATGGCGCTCAGGCAGCCGGTTGCGATCACAGCGGCCATGGTGAGAGCGGGAAGGTGCAGCAGCTGCGTCAGGCCGGTGCGTCCCATGAGCCGGGCGATGAGCCACAGCAGATCGCGCAGCAGCACGAACAGCGCCAGCATCAGCAGCATGGCCAGAATCCAGCCGCCGGGAACCTGCAGGCGTGCCACCACGGCGTAGGGCAGGGCATTGGTCTGCACGGCCTTGAGCAGCAAGGCCGGCGCGACGCCCAGCAGGCTTGTGATCAGAACCGCCAGCAGGCGGGCCAGACGGGACGTACCGTTGAGGCTGGAGACAGGCCACCAGAGCCAGAGAGCCAGAAGGGGGATGACGAGAGCAGCAGTCGAAACCATGGGCAGCGGAGAAACCAGAACACGACTTGCGCCAAACGGGTTCAGGTCGGGCGATGGCCTCAGAAGGCAGGCCGTTGTCGCATTCTTGTTTGCGTAAGTCCTACAAAAATTGCCGCGAGCATAGCAAGCGTTGCTGTCCCCCGCGATGAAGGCGGCTGCAGCCGCTGTCGGCGGCCCAACGCAGGGCGTTGAAAATGGCGCGGCACGGCTGCTTTTGCCATCACTGCGCAAGACCGGTCAAGGACGGGGATAATCCCAGCCCTTATGTCTTTGAAGATCAACTTCCCCGAGTCGCTCCCCGTATCCAGCCGTCGCCAGGAAATCATGGAGGCCATGGATCGCCACCAGGTCATCATCGTCTGTGGCGAGACCGGCTCGGGCAAGACCACGCAGCTGCCCAAGATCGCACTGGCGCTGGGCAGGGGCAGGCTCAATGCCGTCCCCGATGCCAACGGCCAGGTGCGCGGCCATCTGATCGGCCACACCCAGCCGCGCCGCATTGCCGCCAGCTCGGTGGCCAAGCGCATTGCCGAGGAGCTCAACACCCCGCTGGGCGAAGTGGTGGGCTACAAGGTGCGCTTTCAGGACACGCTGCAGAAGAACGCCTCCGTCAAGCTGATGACCGACGGCATCTTGCTGGCCGAGACCCAGACCGATCCGCTGCTCAAGGCCTACGACACGCTGATCATCGACGAGGCGCACGAGCGCAGCCTGAACATCGACTTTCTGCTCGGCTATCTCAAGCAGATCCTGCCCAAGCGCCCGGACCTGAAAGTGGTGGTGACCTCGGCGACCATCGATGCGGACCGCTTTGCCAAGCACTTCGAATCGAAGAGCGGTCCTGCGCCCGTGATCGTGGTATCGGGTCGTACCTATCCGGTGGAGATGCGCTATCGCCCGTTCGAGGGTGAAAAGGACAAGGATCTGAACGACGCCATTGCCGATGGCGTCGATGAGCTCTGGGCTGGCGGCAAGGGCGGCGATATCCTGATCTTCCTGCCCGGCGAGCGCGAGATTCGCGAAGCCGCCGACCATCTGCGCAAGCATTTGCAGCACTCGCCCACGCTGCGCAGCGCCGAGGTGCTGCCGCTGTTCTCGCGCCTGTCGCAGGCCGAGCAGGACCGTATCTTTGACGGCCATACAGGACGGCGCATCGTGCTGGCCACCAATGTGGCCGAAACCTCGCTCACGGTTCCGGGCATTCGCTATGTGATCGACGCCGGTACGGCACGTGTGAAGCGCTACTCCTTCCGCAGCAAGGTGGAGCAGTTGCTGGTCGAGCCGATCTCGCAGGCTGCGGCCAACCAGCGCGCGGGCCGTTGCGGCCGTGTGGCCAACGGCATCTGCATTCGCCTGTATGACGAAGAGAGCTTTGTCAGCCGCGACCGCTTCACCGACCCCGAAATCCTGCGCTCCTCGCTGGCCGGCGTGATCCTGCGCATGAAGTCGCTGGGTCTGGGCGATGTGGTGCATTTCCCCTTCCTCGAAGCGCCCTCGGGCCGCGCCATTGCCGACGGCTATCAGCTGCTGGCCGAGCTGGGCGCGGTGGACGATCACGGCCATCTGCTGCCCATGGGCAAGGAGCTGTCGCGCCTGCCGCTGGACCCGCGCGTGGGCCGCATGATCCTGGAGGCGCGCGAACGCCGCGCCCTGGCCGAGGTGCTGATCATCGCCTCGGCCCTCAGCGTGCAGGATGTGCGCGACCGGCCCATGGAAGCGCAGCAGCAGGCCGACCAGGCACATGCAAAGTTTGACGACGAGAAAAGCGAGTTCAGCGGCTATCTGCGCCTGTGGAAGTGGCTGTCGGATGCGCGCGGCGGCAAGGTCGTGGCCAAGAGCCGCAAGGAAATGGCGGCCCAGCACGCGCCGGCCGCCAAGCCCGGTGCGCGCAACCAGGCCTTCCTGCCCGTCAGCCAGCGCGCCAGCGGCGCGCAGCTCGAGGGCACGGTTGAGGAGCGGCTGGCGCTGTTCAACCCTGCCGAGCAGGCCCAGCATGACGAGGAGGCCACACACAAGATCAGCAACCGCCAGTGGGAGCAGCTGCTGCGCCAGAACTTCATCAATATCCGCCGCGTGCGCGAGTGGCGCGATATTCATTCCCAGTTGCTGACGGTGGTGAAGGAGCTGAAATGGCTGCTCAACAACGAGGCGGCGGGCTATGAGGCCGTGCACCTGTCCATGCTGTCGGGCCTGCTCGGCAACATCGGCTACAAGGCCGAGGAGAGCGAGAGCTATCTGGGCGCGCACGGCATCAAGTTCCATCCGCATCCCGGCGCCCACCTGAGCAAGAAGCCCGGTCGCTGGATTGTGGCGGCCGAGCAGGTCGAGACCTCGCGCCTGTACGGCCGCGGCATTGCGGCCATAGAGCCGCAGTGGCTGGAAGAGGTGGGCGGGCATCTGCTCAGGAAGCAGCTGCTGGACCCGCACTGGAGCAAGAAGCAGGCCGATGTGGTCGCGCTGGAGCGTGCCACGCTCTACGGCCTGGTGGTCTACAACGGCCGCCGCGTCAGCTATGGCCGCGTCGATCCGCACGAGGCGCGCAATCTCTTCATCCGCCAGGCGCTGGTCGAGGGCGAGTGGGAAACCCAATGGCATTTCCTGCCTGCCAACCTCAAGCTCATGCGCAAGGTCGAGGAGCTGGAACACAAGAGCCGCCGCCAGGACGTGCTCGTCGACGACGAGCTGATCTTTGCCTTCTACGACCAGCATCTGCCCAGGGATGTCTACAGCGGCGCGAGCTTCGACAAGTGGTTCCGCGCCGAGAGCCGCAACCAGCCCGAGCTGCTGCGCCTGTCCAGGGACGAGCTGATGCGGCATGAGGCGGCGGGCATCACCACGGACAAATTCCCCAAGACCGTGAAGCTGGGCGGCGCCGATTGCAGCGCCAGCTATCTGCACAGCCCCGGCGACCCGCGCGACGGCATCACGGTCACCGTGCCGCTGTTCGTGCTCAACCAGGTGTCGGAGGAGCGCGCCGAATGGCTGGTGCCGGGCATGCTCAAGGACAAGATCCAGGCGCTCCTTAAGAGCCTGCCCCAGCGCCCGCGCAGCCGCTTTGTGCCGCTGCCCGAGAGCGCGGCGCGGCTGGCCGAGCTGTTCACGCAAAGCGAACGCTGGGCCCAGGGTGGACTCATCGATGCCTTGCTCAAGCAGGTGCAGGGCGAGACTTCGCTGGATGTGAAGCGCGCCGACTTCAAGCTGGACATGCTCAGCCCGCATCTGTTCATGAACTTCCGCATCACCGACGAGCATGGCCGCCAGCTCGGCCAGGGCCGCAATCTGGGCGCGCTCAAGGCCGAGTGGGCGCCAAGGCACGCGGCGCTTTTCAGGCACTTGCTTCATTAAAGGTAGCTGCTGGCGTAAGTAGTACAAGCATTTCAGGGTCAAAAGTATCTGAAAATGTTACTGGGAAAGCGCAGGCAGCTCCTAAAAATGATAAGTCTGAGACCGGTAAACCAGCCCAGCCGCACGATGCGCGCTACAGGGACTGGAGCTTTGGCGAGCTGCCCGAACTCATGGAAATCAAGAAGGGCGGCACCACGCTGATCGGCTTTCCGGCCCTGATCGACCATGGCGATGCTGTCGGCATCGAGGTCTTCGACGAACCCGAGGTCGCCGCCGCGAAGCACCGCGTGGGTCTGCGCCGCCTGTTCGCGCTGCAGATTCGCGATGCGCTCAAGTATCTGGAGAAGAACCTTCCCGATCTGCAGAAGATGGCCGTGGCCTATATGCCGCTGGGCACGCAGGAGGAGCTGCGCGGCCAGATCATCGACGTGGCCATCGACCGCGCTTTCCTGCAGGAGCCGCTGCCGAGCAACGAGGCCGACTTCAAGCAGCGCGTGCAGGACGGCCGTGGCCGCCTGACGCTGATTGCCAACGAGGTGGCTCGCTTGTCGGCCACGATCCTTGCCGAGTACGCGGCCGCCGCGCGCAAGATCAAGGACACCAAGAACGCGCCCGAGGCCACCAAGGACGCGAGCGAGCAGCTGCAGAAGCTGATGCCCAAGAACTTCATCGCCGTGGCCCCCTGGGCGCAGCTCGGTCATTACGCGCGCTACCTCAAGGCCATTACCTCGCGCCTGGACAAGTACCGGGCCGATCCGGCGCGCGATGCCGCCAAGCTCAAGGAGCTGCTGCCGCTGGAGCAGCGCTACTGGCGGCTGGTGGCCGAGCGCAAGGGCCAGGTCGATGCCCGCATGCAGGAGTACCGCTGGATGCTGGAGGAGCTGCGCGTGAGCTTTTTTGCCCAGGAGCTGCGCACGCCCTATCCGGTCAGCGCCAAGCGGCTGGACAAGGTCTGGGCGCAGCTGCAGCAGTGAGGCCAGCCTGACGGCCTGACGAGTGCGGCCCTGCCTGTCTAGGCGGGCCGGCTTTCGCCCTGCAACAGCGGGTTGCGCGCAAACAGCTCCACCACCCAGTCCACAAAGGCGCGCACCTTGGCGCTGAGGTGGGAGTTGGGCGGATAGACCACGTAGATCGGCAGCAGAGGGTGCTTCCAGTCTTCGAGCACGCGTTGCAGCTGGCCGTTTTCGAGGTATTTGTGAATCTGGAAGCGGCTGAGCTGTCCTATGCCCTGGCCCGCAAGGATGGCGCTGATATAGGCATTGCCTTCGTTGATGCCCAGGTGGGCGGGACTGGCGATCTCTATGACTTCGCCGCCCTTGTGGAACTCCAGTGGATAGCGCCGCGCCGAGACCGGGGAGAAATAGATCACATTGCGATGACCGGACTCCAGATCGCGCGGATGCCGGGGCACGCCGTGGCGCTGCAGATAGTCGGGTGCGGCAACCGTGATGAATTCCAGATTGCCGATGCGGCGCGCCACCAGGGACTGGTCGGAGAGCTCGCCACCGCGGATCACGCAGTCCACGTTGTCGCTGATCAGATCCACGGTGCGGTCGCTCACGCCCAGATCGATCTGTATCTCGGGGTAGCGGGACTGGAACTCGCTCAGATGGGGAATGATGAGCAGACGGGCCACGGTGGTTCCCACATCCACGCGCAGGCGCCCGCGCGGCGTGGTGCGGGCCTGGCTGACGCTGGCCTCGAGGTCGTCGAAGTCGGCGAGCAGGCGCACCGCGCGGTCGTAGTAGGCCGCTCCATCGGCGGTCACGGTGACGCGACGCGTGGTACGGTTGAGCAGCTTCACGCGCAGGCGCTCTTCCAGCGCCTGAACGTTCTTGGTCACACTGGCTTTTGGCATTTGCAGCGAATCGGCTGCACGCGTGAAAGTGCCGGCTTCCACGACCCGCGCGAAAATACGCATGGCCTGTATCTGATCCATGGGATCTCCTTGTCCTCGCGAAAACCCGGACTCGCCGAGGATGCGGGATTCTCACACACAGCTCACCCCGTCATTGTTCGAGAATTGGAAACAGTGTGGCCGCGTTTGCGGGGTTTATGCCATCAATTGCTGTTGCTACATTTCTGTTCCATCACCCGGTCCTGTCCGGAAAAACCATGTCAAACACCAAAGCCACCGCATCGCAGCCGATCTCTCATGCCGACACCACGATTTCCGTGGCCGACGGTGTGCAGGCCCAGGTACGCCTGTATGGCGGCAAGCGACGCGGGGAAGTGGTCCCGCTGGTGCTGCATTTCCATGGCGGCGCCTTTGTGGCCGGGGATCTGGACAACGGCTGCACCGTCGGCAGCTCGCTGGCTGCGGCCGGGGCCTGTGTGGTGTCGCTGGCTTATCCGCTGTCACCCGAGCATCCGTTTCCGCGTCCGCTGGAGCTGGGCTACGAGGTTCTGCTGTGGGCCTACAAGCAACGCACCAAGCTGGCCGGAAAGGGCGCTCCGCTCTATCTGGCCGGTGAAGAGGCCGGCGCCAATCTGGCGGCCGGCGTCTGCATGATGGCGCGCGATCAGCAGCAGCCGCCGCTGGCCGGGCAGATTCTGATCTCTCCCATGCTGGACCCTTGCTCGGCCACGCCTTCGCAGCGTGCCGCCCAGGGCGAGTCCGTCGAATGCAAATGGGCTTCGGGCTGGTGCCAGTACCTGGGCGAGCCGCATGATGCGGAGCACCCCTATGCGGTGCCGGCGAGGGCCCGCCGCCTCGCGGGACTGCCGCCGACGCTGATTCTGGTCGGCGAGGCCGACCCCATGCGGGATGAGGCATTGAACTATGGCGCGCGGCTGGAAGCTGCCGGCCTGAGCGTGTTTCGCCATGTGTTCGCAGAAGCGGGGCAATGGCCGCAGGCACTGCTGGAGCAGCCGCCCGAGTCATGCCCTTGCGCCGCGCAGTTGCAGGAGCAGCTGCGCCAGTTTTTCGAAACCACCCGATGTCGGCTCTGAGCTGATCTCTCCCTGCTGATACCGCTGACCTGATCCGGCCCTCCGGGACGGACGCAGCACGGCTGCGCTTTTTCTTCTCTTCCTTATTCGATTCCTGGCCTGAGCGCTGGAAGGGATGAGTCTTGCCTGCCGCCGAAAGAGCCGCTACCGCTTTCAACCCTTGAACCAAAGACATTGCCATGAACGAGCACTCCAAACTCTCCAATCGCCGCCGGTGGGCCGCCGCCGGCGTCGCCGCTGCCGTGATCGCCACGACCGCCGCCATGCTGGGCCTGCAGGCATCGCACGCGCAAGCGCCGGCTGCGCAAGCCGCAGCGCCGGCCGTGCCGGTCTCGGCAGCCCAGGTTCTGCAGCAGGACGTGACGCTGTGGAATGAATTCTCCGGCCGCCTTGAAGCCGTGCAGCGCGTGGATGTGCAGCCGCGCGTCTCGGGCGCGGTGCAGGCCGTGCATTTCAAGGAAGGCGCGCTGGTCAAGGCCGGTGATCTGCTGTTCACCGTGGACCCGGCTCCCTATGTGGCAGAAGTCGATCGCGCCGAAGCCCAGGTGGTGGCCGCCAAGGCGCGCATGGCCTATACCCAGAGCGAGTCCGAGCGCGCCACGCGTCTGTGGGACGAGCGGGCGATCGCGCAAAAGGAATACGACGAGCGCGTGAATGCCCGGCGCGAGGCCGATGCGAATCTGCGCGCCGCCCAGGCGGCGCTGCAGACCGCAAGGCTGAATCTGGGCTACACCCAGGTCAAGGCTCCGGTGAACGGGCGCGTAGGCCGCATCGAGGTCACGGTGGGCAATCTGGTGAGCTCGGGAGCCGGAGCGCCGGTGCTGACCACCCTGGTGTCGGTGGACCCGATGTATGCCAGTTTCGACGCCGACGAGCAGATCGTGGCCCAGGCGCTGCAGGGCTTGCAGAGCGCAAGCCAGGGACGCAGCACGCGTGCGCTGATTGAAACCATTCCCGTGCAGATGGGCGTGGGCACCAGCGGCGGCACGCCCTATGCCGGTCATCTGCAGCTCATAGACAACCAGGTCGATGCCAAGAGCGGAACGGTGCGTGTGCGCGCCGTGTTCGGCAATGTGGATGGCACGCTCATGGCAGGTCAGTTCGCGCGCATCCGCATGGGGCAGCCCCAGACCACCCAGGCCGTGCTCATCAACGAGCGCGCCGTGGGCACGGACCAGAGCAAGAAATTCGTGCTGGTGATTGGCGAGGGCAACAAGGCAGAGTACCGGGAGGTGCAGCTGGGCGCACCGGTGAACGGCCTGCGTGTGGTCACTTCGGGCCTCAAGGCCGGCGAGCGCATCGTCGTCAACGGACTGCAGCGTGTGCGCCCCGGCGTGATGGTCGCGCCTCAGGACGTGCCCATGGACGCCAAGGCCGAGCTGGCCGATGGCCGCGGCGCCGCCAAGCAACCCACGGTCTGAGAACCCTTAATCCTCCGACACCATGAACCTTTCCCGATTTTTCATCGACCGCCCGATCTTCGCGGGTGTGCTGTCGGTGCTCATCTTTCTCGCTGGCCTGATCGCCATGCGGACGCTGCCGATCTCGGAATACCCCGAGGTCGCTCCCCCCTCGGTGGTGGTGCGCGCCCAGTACCCGGGTGCCAACCCCAAGGTGATTGCCGAAACCGTGGCCACGCCGCTGGAGGAATCCATCAACGGCGTGGAAGGCATGCTCTACATGGGCAGCCAGGCCACGACCGACGGCGTGATGACGCTGACCGTGACCTTTGCCCTGGGCACCGATCCCGACAAGGCCCAGCAACTGGTGCAGAACCGCGTCTCCCAGGCCGAGCCGCGCCTGCCCGAGGAAGTGCGCCGCCTGGGCATCACCACGGTCAAGAGCGCGCCCGACCTGACCATGGTCGTGCACATGGTCTCGCCCAACGGCCGCTATGACATCGACTATCTGCGCAACTATGCCGTGCTCAATGTGAAGGACCGCCTGGCACGCATCCAGGGCGTGGGCCAGGTGCAGATCTTCGGCGGCGGCGACTATTCCATGCGTGCCTGGCTGGATCCGCAGAAGGTGGCGCAGCGCGGTCTCTCGGCCGCCGATGTGGTGGCAGCCATCCGCGGCCAGAACGTGCAGGCCGCGGCCGGCGTGGTCGGCGCTTCGCCCGGTCTGCCTGGTGTGGACATGCAGCTGTCCATCAATGCCCAGGGCCGCTTGCAGACCGAGGAAGAGTTCGGCGACATCATCGTCAAGACCGGCTCCGACGGCGCCGTGACGCGCCTGCGCGACGTGGCCAGGCTGGAGCTGGGCGCGGCCGACTATTCGCTGCGTTCCCTGCTCAACAACGACCCCGCCGTGGGCATGGGCGTGTTCCAGGCTCCGGGTTCGAACGCCCTGGAGATCTCGGCCAATGTGCGCTCCACCATGGCCGAGCTGCAAAAGCACATGCCCGAGGGCGTGGAGTTCCGCATCGCCTACGATCCCACGCAGTTCGTGCGGGCTTCGATCAAGTCCGTGATCCAGACCCTGCTGGAAGCTGTCGCCCTGGTCGTGGTGGTGGTGATCCTGTTCCTGCAGACCTGGCGCGCTTCCATCATTCCGCTGCTGGCCGTGCCGGTCTCGGTGGTGGGCACGTTCGCCGTGCTGCACCTGCTGGGCTTTTCCATCAATGCCTTGAGCCTGTTCGGTCTGGTGCTGGCCATCGGCATCGTGGTGGACGACGCCATCGTGGTGGTGGAGAACGTGGAGCGCAACATCGAGGCCGGTCTGTCGCCGCGCCAGGCCACCTACCGCGCCATGCAGGAGGTGAGTGGGCCCATCATCGCCATCGCCCTGGTGCTGGTGGCCGTGTTTGTGCCGCTGGCCTTCATCAGCGGCCTGACGGGCCAGTTCTATCGCCAGTTCGCAGTGACCATCGCCATCTCGACGGTGATCTCGGCCATCAACTCGCTGACCCTGTCGCCTGCGCTTTCCGCGCTGCTGCTGCGCGGCCACGACGCTCCCAAGGACGCACTGACGCGCGGCATGGAGCGCGTGCTGGGCGGCTTCTTCAGCCGCTTCAACGCCTTGTTCCGCCGCGGCTCCGATGCCTATAGCGGCGGCGTGCAGCGCGTCATCGGCCGCAAGGCGCTGATGCTGGTGATCTATGCCGTGCTGGTGGGCGCGACCTGGGGCCTGTTCAAGCTGGTGCCCGGCGGTTTTGTGCCGGCCCAGGACAAGCAGTACCTGGTCGGCTTTGCCCAGCTGCCCGATGGCGCCACGCTGGACCGTACGGAAGACGTGATCCGCCGCATGGGCGAGATCGTCAAGAACAATCCCAATGTGGAGGACGCCATCGCCTTCCCCGGACTGTCCATCAACGGCTTCACCAACAGCTCCAACTCGGGCATCGTCTTTGTCACGCTCAAGCCCTTTGCCGAGCGCACGCATGCCGACCAGAGCGGCGCTGCCGTGGCGGGCCAGCTCAACCAGGCCTTCGGCAGCATCCAGGAAGCCTTTATCGCCATGTTCCCGCCGCCCCCCGTGGCCGGCCTCGGAACGACGGGCGGCTTCAAGCTGCAGATCGAGGACCGTGCCTCGCTGGGCTACGACGCCATGGACGCGGCCGTAAAGGCCTTCATGGCCAAGGCCTACCAGACACCGGAGCTGGCCGGCCTGTTCACCAGCTGGCAGGTCAACGTGCCCCAGCTCTATGCCGCCATCGACCGAACCAAGGCGCGCCAGCTCGGCGTGCCGGTGACGGATATCTTCGAGACGCTGCAGATCTACCTGGGCAGCCTGTATGCGAACGACTTCAACCAGTTCGGCCGCACCTATAGCGTGCGCGTTCAGGCCGATGCCGCCTACCGGGCGCGCGCCGAAGACGTGGGCCTGCTCAAAGTACGCTCCACCACGGGCGAGATGGTGCCGCTGTCGGCGCTGATGAAGCTCGAACCCAGTTTCGGGCCCGAGCGCGCCATGCGCTACAACGGCTTTCTGGCCGCCGATGTGAATGGCGGGCCCGCGCCTGGCTTCTCCTCGGGCCAGGCCCAGGCCGCCGTCGAGCGCATTGCCGCCGAAACCCTGCCGCCCGGCATAGGTTTCGAGTGGACCGAGCTGACCTACCAGGAAATCCTGGCCGGCAATTCCGCCGTGCTGGTGTTCCCCATCGCCATCCTGCTGGTCTTTCTGGTGCTGGCAGCGCAGTACGAAAGCCTGACCCTGCCGATTGCCATCATCCTCATCGTGCCCATGGGCCTGCTGGCTGCCATGACCGGCGTGTGGCTGAGCGGTGGCGACAACAATGTGTTCACGCAGATCGGGCTCATCGTGCTGGTGGGGCTGTCGGCCAAGAACGCCATCCTGATCGTGGAGTTCGCCCGTGAGCTCGAATTTGCCGGCCGCACCCCCGTGCAGGCCGCCATCGAAGCCAGTCGCCTGCGCCTGCGCCCCATCCTCATGACCTCGCTGGCCTTTGTCATGGGCGTGCTGCCGCTGGTGCTGTCCACGGGCGCGGGTGCCGAGATGCGCAGCGCCATGGGCGTGGCGGTATTCGCCGGCATGATCGGTGTGACGGCCTTCGGCCTGTTCCTCACGCCCGTGTTCTATGTGGTGCTGCGCCGCCTGGCCGGCAACCGTCCGCTGCAGCAGCATGGCAGCCATGTGGCGCCGATCAGCGAGCCGGGTCACGGTGCTTCGGCCCTGCCCATGCCTGCTGCGCCGCGCGGCCATGACGAATAAGCCCCAATCAACCATGGATTCCGATATGAATACGATGCAAGGCATTCGATCCCTGATGCCGTCCCTGAGCGCGCTGACGGCAGCCCTGGTGCTGGCGGGTTGCGCCAGCGCACCGCCCACGGTGGCCGAGCATGCCGGCGTTGCCGTGCCCGCAAGCTTCAGCGCCCAGGCCGCAGCCGCAGGCTGGACACAGGCCGCCCCGGCCGAGGCCCAGTCGCGCGGGGCCTGGTGGCTGGTATTTGCCGACGCCGAACTCAGCGCTCTGGTGGAGCGTGCGGGGCAAGCCAATACCGATGTGCAGACCGCTGCGGCACGCCTGGCCGAAGCCCGCGCGCTGCTGCGCTCGGCCGATGCCCAGCGGCAGCCGCAGATCGGGGCCTCGGGCGGCGCTGTGCGCCAGGCCGGACTGAACACCGCGAGCGGTATGCAGCCCGCCACCCTGGTCACCGCCGGCCTGAACTTCTCCTATGAAGCGGATCTGTTCGGCAGGCTGTCGCGGGCCAGCGAAGCGGCGCGCGAGGATGCCAATGCACGTGAGGCCTTGCTGCAGAGCACGCGCCTGATGGTGCAGGCCGATGTGGCCCAGACCTATCTGCAGCTGCGTTCGCTGCAGACCGAACGCCAACTGGTCGAGCAGAGTCTGGCGGCCTATCGCGAGACTCTGACGCTGATCGAGAAGCGCTTCCGGGCCGGCGATGCGGCCGAACTGGACGTGGCGCGCATGCAGACCGAGGTTTCGGCCACCGAGGCCGAGACGCTGGCGCTGGAGCGCCAGCAGGCGGCCCTCACGCATGCGCTGGCCGTGCTGGTCGGCGATATCGCCACTGGCTTCACGCTGGCAGCGCAGCCGGTGCTGGCAGCGCTGCCGGTGATTCCGGCAGGCGTGCCCGCCACGGTGCTGGCGCGCCGCCCCGATGTGTCGGCGGCCCAGGCTTCGGTGCTGGCGGCCCAGGCGCGTGTGGGCGTGGCCCAGGCCGCATGGTTTCCGGCCATCACGCTCACGGGCAATGGCGGTTATGCCTCACCGGAGCTCGGCGATCTGTTCAAGTGGTCGGCACGCTCCTGGGGCATAGGTGCCTTGCTGTCCCTGCCCATCTTCGACGGCGGCCAGCGGGCCGCACAGGAAGAGGGCGCCCGTGCGCGCCTGGAGGCAGCAGTGGCCGCCCAGCGCGGTCAGGTGCTCGCAGCCTTCCGGGAGGTCGAGGATCAGCTCAGTGCCTTGCGCCTGCTCTCGGGTCAGGCCCATGTGCTGGGGCAGGCCGTGCAGTCTTCGGAGCGCGCCACCCATCTCTCGGATGTGCGCTACCGCAACGGTCTGGTGAGCCAGCTGGAGCTGCTCGATGCGCGCCGCAACGAACTGCGCAACCGGCGCCAGGCCTTGCAGGTGCGTACCGCGCAGTACACGGCCACGGTGGCGCTGATCCGTGCGCTGGGCGGAGGCTGGGACAGCGGCGAGCCGGTGGCGGCACGCGGCTGAGGCCGAGCCGGTCCCTGTTCGCGCGGTGCTGCTGCATCGGTCGGCTCCGTGCCTGGTCAGCCCTGAGCGAGGTGTGATCAGGCCGGAGCCATTGTTTGTGCACAGTCCGGCTCCATGAAGCGCTTGAGACTGGCGCTCTAATATTGCTGGTATTTATGCCTATGGCCCGAAGCTGCAGTGCAGCAGCCCTGGCATGCCTTCGGGTCTCACCGCACGGGCGGATACCCGCCGAGTTCATGGAGCGGAGCCTCCTTGTGAACGAGCAGCTGGTGCAGGGCAGGCAGGACAATCTCCAATGGACCTTGCCAGATAGGCTCGGCAACGATGCCATAGCTGACATCGACCGTATATGCGAGCTAGATCATGAAGTCGCCCGAGCGCAGCCAGCGCAAATGCTCGGCGCTCAAGGGAACTTCGAAAAAGCGAATCTCAATCTCTGCTTCCTCTGCGCGGCACCGTGCGATAAATGCCGACAACTGTGGATCAGTTATCTGTCGCCAGGTACCCGTTGCGAGCGTGCTCAGGCTCCTGGAAGCCCATAGTCTTGGAATGCTGATTTTTTGGGCACGCGATACCTCAGTTCACCAAGCAGTTGGTTGATGATCACTGAATTTCGCGTTGCGCCTATTCCCAAGTCTGGGGAGCCTACGCCATGCTGAAATATTTCCGCGTTCTGCACGAGGATCCGCCCTCGGCCGTCGTCACAACGAACTGCACTGCAACTGCGTTAGCTACAGACCGATCGCTGGCTTGTTGAGCAGAGTCTGGCTGCCTATCGCGAGACTTTGACACTGATCCAGAAGCGCTACCGGGCCGGCGATGCCGCCGAACTGGACGTGGCGCTCATGCAGACCGGGGTTTCGGCCTGCTTGCAGGGACCGGCCTGGCTCGGTGGATTTGACGGACGTCAAGGCAAGGCCTGCGTCTCTGGCTGCTCAGGCGCCAGTGGTGCTAGATTCATCAGCGGTCCATGTGGATCTTCAATGGATGCTTCATGAACATCACTTTTCACGGTGCGGCGCAGTCGGTCACGGGGTCCTGCTTTCTGGTCCAGGCGCATGACTGTCGCTTTCTCATCGACTGCGGCATGGCTCAGGGCGGCCGTGATGCCGACGAGCACAACCAGCAGGCATTTGCTTTTGATCCCGCAAGTCTGGATTTTGTGGTTCTGACCCACGCGCATATCGACCACAGTGGCCTGCTGCCCAAGCTGGTGGCGCGGGGCTTCAAGGGGGATATCTATGCGACCCTGGCCACCAGGGACCTGCTAGAGGTCTTGCTCAAGGACAGCGCCCATATCCAGATGATGGATGCCGATCGGGCGGCGAGGCGTCAGCGCGAAGGCAAGCGAAAGGAGCGCGAGCCTGTGGTTGCGCTGTATTCGCTGGCCCATGTGGCGAGCACGCTGGAGCAGGTTCAGGCCAGGGCTTACGGGCAACGCTTCGAGCCTCATCCCTCGGTGGTCGTGCGGTTTCAGGATGCCGGGCATATTCTGGGCTCGGCGATTGTGGAGCTGTGGCTGGCAGACGGCCAGGGCGGCACGCGCAAGCTGGTGGCCAGCGGTGATCTGGGCCAGCCAGGACGGGTGATTCTGCGCGATCCCACGCCGATCAAGGAGGCCGACCTGCTGCTCATCGAGTCCACCTACGGCGACCGGCTGCACAAGAGTACCGGCGATACCCTGGAGGAGCTGGTCGATGTGGTCACGCGCACGGCACCCCATGGCAATGTGGTGATCCCGGCATTCGCCGTGGGGCGCACCCAGGAGCTGCTCTATCACTTTCTGCAGCTGATCCAGCAGCGGCGCCTGCCGCCGATCGAGATTTTTGTGGATTCGCCCATGGCCGTGGCGGCCACCGATATCACGCTGCGCCACTTCAGCGTGTTTGACGAAGAGGCCCGGCAACTGCTGGGTAGCGTCAAGCGACTCAAGGAGTCGCCGCACATCCATTTCATCAGCGATGTGGAGGACTCCATCAAGCTCAACCGCATCAGGAGCGGCGCGGTCATCATCTCGGCCAGCGGCATGTGCGATGCAGGACGGGTGTTGCATCATCTGAAGAACAATCTGTCCAGACCCGAGTGCGCGGTGGTGATCTGCGGCTTTCAGGCCGAAGGTTCGCTGGGCCGAAGGCTGGTCGATGGTGCCAGGCAGGTGCGCCTGCTGGGCGATGAAGTCGAGGTCCGTGCCGGCATCCATACCCTGGGCGGCTTTTCGGCCCATGCAGACCAGCAGGCCCTGCTGGACTGGGCGGCCGGCTTCGAGCGCCCGCCGCAGCAGACCTTTGTGGTGCATGGGGAGCCGCATGCCGCCCGGGCCTTGGCCACGCTGCTGCACGAGCGCCTGCATTTCTCGGTGCAGGTTCCGCAGCCGGCCCAGGTCTTCGAGTGCTAGAGCATGCCGGGAGTCTTTGACATGTGCAATCCGTCCTGCGTGCGGCCTGTCGCATGATGTTCTGGCGGCGAAGCCTGATGCCGGTCGAGACCGAATTCGTGCAGCGGCTTTTTGGCACTGCGCTCGATGAGTTGCTGCCCGGCATGCGTCTGCATGTGCGGCGCCTGGGCGATACCAGGCGCGCGCTGTCCCTGGGCGGTGGGCGGATCTATCTGCCGCGCAGCTTTTTTGAACAGCAGGACCCGCATCAGCCGCTGCGGCTTTCCCATCCCCTGGTGGCAGGGGTCTTCGCCCATGAATTGCTGCACCAGTGGCAGCGCCTGCAGGGCATGGCCGTGACCTGGGAGGCCCTGGGCCTGCATCTGCGCGCGGCATGCCTGCGGCGCGATCCCTATCACTATCAGCCCTGTGCAGATCCGCAGCAGATGCTGCAGTGCTTTCTGGACGCAAGCGTGGAGCAGCAGGGGCAGATCTGGCAGGACCATGTTCAGGCGCTGGTGCAGGGACAGCCGCTGGCCTGCATGGAACGGGTCGCAGCGCATGTGCGCCAGGCCAGCAAAGACTAGGCCGCCGGGTTGAGGGCGGCTATCAGATCGTGCTCGTCCACATCGCGCGCTGCGCCGAAGCCGGCGACATGCCTGCCGCCTTGCGGCGTGATGCAGACAAAGCGAAAGTCGCCCAGCGCCGTCATGGGTTCGGCTTCGGAAAAGCGCGCCAGATAGCTGGCACGGGCACCTTGCCACAGGGCGCTGTCGCGCGGCGGCGTGGATGCCACGCCTTGAATGCTGATGCGCTCCAGCGCATGCACGGCTTGCTCGGCCGATTCGGGTCTGCTGACCAGCAGGCTGACGGCGGGATGCAGTTCCATGGCCTGTGTGTGGCCGGCCAGCGCGCTGACATGCAGCACCAGGCAGCTGAATTCGCCACTCCAGGCCCAGGGCACCAGGGACAGCCCCGGGGCGGGCAGATATCCGGGGGGCGACGAACCGGCCTGGGGCTGAACGGCCAGGGCGGCGGTGCGCTGACTGGCAAGTAGCTGGCGCAGCGATTGCTGCAGGCGTGATTCATGAGGCATTGGCGCATGGTAAGCCAGGGCGCGGGGCCCCACCAGCGCGAACCGCGCCAGGCCGCGCCGGCCGTCACATGAGTGACCGGCTCTTGGGGGCATCCCGGATGCCGGGCCGTGTCGGCAGGCCTAGTCTTGCGGACTGATTAGTCCGCCCGGACTATGTAACCGCTTTTCTGATTGCCTGACTCATGCCCGCTCATCACCAGTTTTGGCCCAATCGGCTGCCCCATTCGATCACCGTTCCAGCAACCAGCGTCTGGGAGAACCTGTCCGTCAATGCCAGGCGATATCCGGACAAGGCCGCGTTGGTGTTTCTGGGGCGCACCACGACCTATAAGGAGCTGTGCGAGGGCACGGAGCGCATGGCCGCCTATCTGCATGGCCTGGGCGTGCAGAAGGGCGACCGCGTCATCGTGCTGATGCAGAACAGCTCTCAGCTGGTGCTGGCGCATTACGCCATCTTTCGCGCCAATGCGGTGGTGGTGCCGGTCAATCCCATGAATACGGCAGAGGAGCTCAAGCACTACATCACGGACTCCGGCGCCAAGGTGGCCATCACCACGGCCGATCTGGCGCCGGAGCTGGCCAAGGCCAGCAATGCACTGGAGCCTTCCGAGGCGCTGCAGCATCTGCTGGTGACCCGGTTCACCGACGGCTTTGATGCCGATGTGCAGGGGCCGGATGCGCCGCCCGAAGCCTGGCGCAACTGGCTGCTCGGCGAGCGCGAGCCTGCCAGCCTGAACCACGGCCAGGTCCATGCATGGACGCAGGCGCTGGCCTGCAGCGAGCTGCCGCCGCCGCATACAGCGGGCCGTGACGATCTGGCCCTGCTACCCTATACCAGCGGCACCACGGGCCAGCCCAAGGGCTGCATGCACCTGCACCGCAGCATCAACCACAATGCTGTCTCGGGCGCGATGTGGGGCACGGGCACCAGCGAGAACGTGGTGCTGGCCGTCGTGCCCATGTTTCACATCACGGGCATGGTGTCCGTGCTGCACAGTGCCATCTACATGGGGGCGACGCTGATCATCATGCCGCGCTGGGAGCGCGAACTGGCCGGGCGCCTGATCTCGCACTATCAGGTCACGAGCTGGACCAATATCCCGACCATGGTGATCGATCTGCTGGCCAGTCCCAACTTCGCGTCCTTCGATCTGTCCAGCCTCAAATACATAGGCGGCGGCGGTGCCGCCATGCCCCAGGCCGTGGCCCAGCGTCTGCTCGAACAATACGGGCTGCGCTTCTGTGAAGGCTATGGCCTGACCGAAACCGCCGCGCCTTCTCACAGCAATCCGCCCGACCATCCCAAGCAGCAATGCCTGGGCATCCCCTTCATGAGCACCGATGCGCGCGTGATCAGTCCCGACACGCTGGAGGAAGTGCCCCAGGGGGAGCAGGGCGAGATCGTGGTCAACGGCCCCGAGGTGTTCGAAGGCTACTGGCAGCGCCCCGAGGCGACCGAGCAAAGCTTTATGGAGCTGGATGGCAAGCGCTTTTTCCGTACCGGCGACCTGGGACGCGTGGATGAGGAGGGTTATTTCTTCATCACCGACCGGCTCAAGCGCATGATCAATGCCAGCGGCTTCAAGGTCTGGCCGGCCGAGGTGGAGTCGCTGATGTTCCGCCATCCCGGGATTCAGGAGGCCTGCGTGATCTCCGCCAAGGATGCCTATCGCGGCGAAACCGTCAAGGCCGTGGTCGTGCTGCGTGCCGGTCATGAGGCCACGACGGCAGAGCAGATCATCCAGTGGTGCCACGACAATATGGCGGTCTACAAGGCACCGCGCCTGGTGCAGTTCGTGACGGCCTTGCCCAAGAGCGGCAGCGGCAAGGTGATGTGGCGAATGCTGCAGGAGCAGGAAGCTGCAGCCTGAATCCAAGTGAAGGGGAGTGGCGGAAAGCAGCTGGAGTCGAACCAACCCGGGAGCGGCTGACGCCCCCCCACCGGGTTTGAAGCCCGGCCGCGCCACCGGGCACGATTGCCTTCCTTTGAGTCAAGAGTGGCTGCTGCCACTCTTGTAGAAGATAGGACTGCGATTGTAGCCAGCAATCCGGCACTTGACGACGAGCCGCACGACAAGGCCTCATGTCCGGGTCCACCCTGATTTGATAGCTCGTTGCGCAAGCAGGATAAGGAACCTGGACTGATTTGCGCTGGTTCGCCTTGAAGGCTCAGCGTTGCGTGCTATTCCATTGCACGTCAGGGCGCAGCAGATGGGCGTCGCGCACGCGGCGCGTGTAGCCGGTGCGGTCGAAGAATTCGAGAATCTGGATGGCGCGCTTGCGGCCCAGGCCGGTGGCATCGCGGAATGCGCTGGCTTCCACTTCACCCCTGGCGTGCTGGTGGGCGATGTCGGCAACCAGGACGGCAAGCTCATCCATGCGCGCCGGTGCATAGAACAAATCCTTGACGACCTGGAACAGCTGGCCCTGGCGCGAGAGCTTTTTGAGCAGTTGGCGCACCAGTTCTTCGCCTGCGGCATGGTCGCGCGCCAGGTCGCGCACCCAGGGCGGGTCATAGCGGCCTGCCGCGATGGCGGGCAGCAGTTTTTCGGCCAGCGTCTGCTCGGCATTGCTCAGTTGCACGCTGTGCTGCGGCAAATGGAGCCAGGCGCCGGTGCTGGCCAGCAACTGGCTGCTGAGCAGGGCATCGACCAGGCCCTGATAGAGTGCGTCGTAGCTGCTTTGCTGCAGGCCGGGCAAGGCCATGCGCCTCAGCCGGGCTGCGTTGACGCCGGGCTCGTCGGGCGATTTTTCATGAAAGCGCGCCAGGCTGTCGATGATTTGGGTCTGCAGCAACTGCCAGCGCTCGCTGCCCAGTACCAGGGCATCGCCGCCGGCAATGGGTAGCTGGATGGTGTCGGCCAGGCTGGCCTCGGGGAAGGCATGGCCGCTCAGGCGCACCAGCTGCGAGCGCGCAATGCCGTGCGGGGCCTGTGAGATCAGCGGCCTGAAGTCGCTGCGGGCTACGAGTTGCTCCATGGCGTCGAGGTAGGCCATGCGCTCTGCGCTGCGGCGCTTGCGGCTGGGCGCATAGGGGTCAAGCACCATGCCGCCGGCGATGGTGCGGCTGGCCTGGGCGTTGCGCAGGATCAGGCGGTCGCCGGGCAGCGCGAAGACCGGCGCCTCCAGCACCAGTTGCACGCGGGCTTCGGTGCCGGGCTCTATGGCCTGGTCCTGCAGCAGGGCCACATGGCCGGTGGTGCGCCTGGTGCCCAGGTGCACATGGACAGGTGTCCACTGGGCCAGCAAGGGCGCTTCGCTGAGCAGGTGCAGATGAATGTCGAGGCGGTCCGTGGCCTGCAGCAGGCGCGGGTCCATGATCCAGTCGCCGCGTTCGATCTCGTCCTTGCCTATGCCTGCCAGGTTCAGCGCACAGCGCTGGCCGGCGACGCCGCTGTCGCTGCTCTGGTTCTGGGCGTGAATACTGCGCACGCGCACGGCCTGCCCGCTGGCCGAGTGCGCCAGCGTGTCGCCCACGCGGACCTGGCCATTGAAGACCGTGCCCGTGACCACCGTGCCCTGGCCCGGCAGCGTGAAGACACGGTCCACGGCGAGCCGGAACAGGCCGTCCCGGGGTCGGGCCTGCATCATCTGGGCCTGCACCTGCAGGTGCTCGCGCAGGGCCTGTACGCCGGTATTGCCGGGTTCTGCGGCATTGGTCTCGAAGATGGGGCTGTCCGCCAGCGCGGTGACGCCGAGAATGGCGTTGATTTCCCGGTGCACGTCGGCAATGCGCTGCGGCAGCACGCGGTCGACCTTGGTCAGCGCCACGCTGCCGCGCCTGACACCCAGCAGCTGCAGAATTTCCAGATGCTCTATGGTCTGGGGCATGACGCCGTCGTCGGCAGCCACGACCAGCAGGGCGTGGTCAATGCCCACGGCACCGGCGGCCATGGTGTGGACGAATTTCTCGTGGCCCGGCACGTCGATGATGCCCAGCACATCGCCATTGGGCAGCGGGCTATAGGCATAACCAAGCTCTATGGAGATGCCGCGGGCTTTCTCTTCCTTGAGACGGTCGGTTTCCACGCCTGTGAGCGCACGCACCAGCGTGGTTTTGCCGTGGTCGATATGGCCTGCGGTTCCGATGATCATGGTGTGCTTACGGTTCTGATAGCTGCTGGCGCTTGTTTATCAAGCGATGCTAGGTGTTCTTGTAAGAATTTTGGGGCCGAGGTCATGGCGCTGGATCAGGCCAGCAGCGGCAGCTGCGCTGCAAACAGGGCCTGTGCCGGGTTTTCCAGACAGCGCAGATCCAGCCACAGCGCGTCGTCATGCAAGCGCCCGATCACCGGCCGGGGCAGGGCACGAAAGCGCGCTTCGAGCCGGGTCAGCTGGCGACCCGCCTGTTTGCCGCTGGCCGGATAGATCCTGAGGCCGAAACTGGGCAGATTTTCCACGGGCAGGGCGCCGCTGCCGATCTGGCTGTTCATGGCCGCGGTCTCCACCACATAGTCCTGGCCCAGTGCCTGCTGCAGCAGAGGCTGCAGCTGCCCGGCCTGGGCCTGCATGTCGGCGGCCTTGCGTGTGAACAGGCGCAGTGTCGTCAGCTCCTGGGCGAGCTTTTCGGGGTTCAGGTACAGGCGCAGCGTGGGCTCCAGCGCCGCCAGCGTGATCTTGCCCACGCGCAGCGCGCGCTTGAGCGGGTTCTTCTTGATCTGGGCAATCAGCTCCCGCTTGCCGACGATGATGCCGGCCTGTGGGCCGCCCAGGAGCTTGTCGCCGCTGAAGGTGACGATGTCGGCGCCGGTCTCGACCGTCTCGCGCACCGTGACTTCATAGGGCAGCCCCCAGTCGCGCATGTCGATCAGCGTGCCGCTGCCCAGGTCGACGATCATGGGCAGGCTGCTGTCGTGCGCAATGCGGGCCACGTCGGCGTCGCTGACGGCCTTGGTGAAGCCGGTGATGGCGTAGTTGCTGCAGTGCACCTTCATGAGCGCAGCCGTGTTCTCGCCGATGGCCGCCGCATAGTCTTTCTCGTGGGTGCGGTTGGTGGTGCCGACTTCGATCAGCCGCGCGCCGGCGCGGGTCATGACATCGGGGATGCGGAATGCTCCGCCGATTTCCACCAGCTCGCCGCGCGAGACCACCACTTCCCGGCCCATGGCCATGGTGGACAGCACCAGCAGCACGGCAGCGGCGTTGTTGTTGACAACCGTGGCGGCTTCGGCGCCGGTCAGCTCGCAGATCAGCGATTCGACCAGGTCGTCGCGATCGCCGCGGCCACCGTCGTCGAGGTCATATTCGAGATTGGCGGGGGCGCTCATGGCCTGCACCACGGCATCGATGGCGGCCTGCGGTAGCAGGGCGCGGCCCAGATTGGTGTGCAGCACCGTGCCGGTGAGGTTGAAGACGGGTTGCAGGCGTGGTGCGAACCTGGCCTGAAGCTGGCGCTGGGCAGCCTGCGCAATGCTGGCAATGTCGGCCAGCACGCTTTGGCCGGGCTGATCGCCGGCGCCCAGAAGCTGCTGGCGCAGCCCTGTCAGCACATCACGGACCGCCTTGGTGCAGGCGTCCAGGCCGTAGGATTCACGCAATGCCTGCATCTCGCCCGCGAGCAAGACCTTGTCCACGGCAGGAAGCTCGGAGGGATGCGAAATTTCGGGGGCAGTCGCTGCGGTATTGCTCATGGCCAGGGTATGTCGGGTCGTCGAAAAATGGAAAAGGCGGCAGAAAGACCTGCCGCCTTCATTATGCTGGCGCTGGCTGCCGGCGGGATCAGGCTGCGGGGTCCACCAGCTCGTTGTCAGCCTCACCCGACTGCTCTTCGGCCACGGCCACAAACAGCAAAGGATTGGCGCTGGCGCGCTGGAACCCGGTCTCGCTCATCAGCAAGTCCAGCATCAGGCTGGCCAGATCATCGGCCAGAGGCTCGACCATGGGGTTTTTTTCCTGGTTGACGAGCTTGCGGTAGCTGCCGCATTCGTCGCAGGTTTCGGCCAGAACTTCCTCGCTGCCGCCGTCGATGCCCTGGTAGTGGATGCCCTTGGTCGATTCGCAATGCGTGCACTTGACGCGCACCATATGCCACTCGCAGGCGCAAGTGCCGCAATGGGCGTAGCGGTGACCGGCGAGCTTGCCGCCGATGCGGATGACGCTGGCCACGGGTTCGCTGGCGCACACGGGGCAGATGCTGGCAGGTTCGGTGTAAGGCACGTCCTGTACCTGCAGGGCTGCTGCGCGTCTGGCGAAGACCACTTGCAGCGCGGCCATGATGAAAGGCGCCATGCCGATATGGCGGGCCGCCACTTCCTTTTGCAGCAGGCGCAGGGCGATCTCGTCGCGCTCCTGCCGGCTGAGTTCGCGCAGTGAGGTGATCAGCGGCTGCAGGGGTTCGGGCAGACCTTGGTCGCCGGCCAGGGTGTTCAGCATGGCGTCCAGCACGGCATGCCAGGCCGGATCGATATGCTCGGCGGCAGGCAGCAAAGGCATGGAATGCTGCTGCGCGCGCGCCATGCTGCTGGTGTCCAGGGGCTGCAGTTCCACCTGGGAGACTGCGGCATGCTGGGCATCCACGATCTTGGCGGCAAACTGCAGGTAATCCGCGATCGGATTGCCTTGCGCCAGCTGGCGCAGGCGCGCAGCGCGCTCGGCAAACAGGCTGGCCACCTGAGGCAGCAGGATGCGGGGGAAGCTGGTCTTGTCCAGCGCTTCGATCTCGCCGGGTTGAAGAATGCGTTGTTGCATAGAAATAGGGATCCCGAAACTGAAGCCGCCGGCACGCCCAGCAGAGGGCGTCCGGCGGCAATCAACAAGTGTCTAAGAGACTTTATCCAAGGACCGATGCGATCAGTCGTTGTCGCCAGTCATCTTGCGATACCAGCCGCGGTGGTGCTGCTTGGCCCAGGCACGGGTCACTGTGCCATACAACATGGCGCGAATGGTGCCGCGAGTCCAAATAGCCGCGTAGACGTGCATGATGATCAGGCCGATCATCCACACCGCAGCGATGGCATGCACCACCGAAGCGGCACGCACCACGCCCACGGGCAGCGTCCACCAGGCGCGCCACATCAGCACACCGGTGACCGTGATCAGCAGCATGCCGATCACCAGGCCCCAGAACAGCAGCTTCTGGCCACCGTTGTACTTGCCCTGCTCGGGCATGTCGTGGTCGTCGCCATCGATCATCTTGTTGACGTTCTTGAGCCACTCGATATCGCGGGGTTCCACGATGTTGAGCTTGGCAAAACGGCAGGCCATGACGATGAAGAACAAGGCCATCACCACCCCGATATAGGGGTGCAGAATGCGCGTCCAGGGACCGCCTCCGAACAGCTGAGTCAGCGGGAAGAAGGCGGGGTGGAAGAACGCCAGACCGGACAGGGCCAGCAAGATGAAGCAAATGCCTACCACCCAGTGGTTGGCGCGCTCCGATGCGTTGTAGCGCACGAGGTCGCGAGGGTCGCGTTTCATTGGCCGTTCTCCTTGTTCTGCGCTTCGGCGTCCTTGCGCTCCATTTCATCTTCCAGGTCCTTGGACACGTCGTTTGGACCCTTGGTGATGTAGTGGAACAGGCTGCCGACAGCCGCTGCACCGAGGGCGGCCATTGCCAGAGGCTTGGCTACACCCTTCCACAGGGACACCATCGGGCTGATCTTGGGATCGTCCGGCAGGCCCTTGTACAGCGAAGGCTTGTCCGCATGGTGCAGCACGTACATCACGTGCGTGCCACCCACGCCCTGCGGGTCGTAGAGACCGGCCTTTTCGTAGCCGCGCTCCTTGAGGTCCACGACACGGCGGGAAGCCTGCTCCTGCATGGCTTCCTTGGTGCCGAACTGGATGGCTCCGGTAGGGCAGGTCTTGACGCAGGCGGGTTCCTGGCCAACCGCCACGCGGTCCGAACACAAGGTGCACTTGTACGCCTTGTGGTCCTTCTTGGAGATGCGCGGAATGTTGAACGGACAGCCCGTGACGCAGTAGCCGCAGCCCACGCACTGGTCCTGCTGGAAGTCCACGATGCCGTTGGCATATTGGACGATGGCGCCAGGCGAGGGGCAGGCCTTGAGGCAGCCCGGGTCTTCGCAGTGCATGCAGCCGTCCTTGCGGATCAGCCACTCCAGGTTGCCTGTGGCTTCGTTTTCGTACTCGGCAAAGCGCATCACGGTCCACGACTCCGACGTCAGATCCGTCGGGTTGTCGTAGACGCCAGCGGCCACTGTGCCGATTTCGTCGCGAAGGTCGTTCCACTCCATGCAGGCTGTCTGGCAAGCCTTGCAGCCAATGCATTTGGAGACGTCGATCAGCTTGGCAACTTCACCTGCATGCGCACCGCGTGCGCTGGGTGCGGGTGTCGTCGTCGCCGAGCGGCGTTTGATATCGAGAGACATGGTTGAGGACATCAGCGTGGCTCCTTAGATCTTTTCCACCTTCACGAGGAAGGTCTTGGATTCAGGGGTCAAGCTGTTACCGTCACCCACGGAGGCTGTCAGGTTGTTAGCCAGATAGCCCTTGCGTCCCGTCGTGGAGAAGCCCCAGTGAATCGGCACGCCTACGTGATGGATGGTCTTGCCATCGATCTTCATGGGCTTGATGCGCTTGGTCACCACGGCCACGGCCTTGACGAAGCCGCGCTTGGACGAAACCTTGACCTGGTGGCCGGTTTCGATGCCCAGCTCCTTGCCCAGGGCCTCGCCGATTTCCACGAACTGTTCGGGCTGGACGATGTTGTTCAGCTGAACATGCTTGGTCCAGTAGTGGAAGTGCTCGGTCAGGCGGTAGGTCGTGCCCACATGTGGGTAGTCCTTGGGATCGCCCTGGGTGCCCTTGGCGGTTTCCAGGATGCGTATCACGGGGCTGATGACGGCCAGCTTGTTGTTGGGGTACATGGGGTTGTAGCCCAGCGGGTTGTCAAACGCCTCGTAATGCGTGGGGAACGGACCTTCTGCCATGCCCTTGCGGGCAAACAGGCGGGCCACCCCTTCGGGGTTCATGATGAAGGGGTTGATCACCTCGGGATCCAGGCCCACGGCCACGTCCGGCACGTCCGCGCCGCCCCATTGCTTGCCGTTCCACTTGATCAGCACGCGTTCGGGGTTGAACGGCTTGCCCTGGCGGTCGCAGGATGCGCGGTTGTAGAGCACACGGCGGTTGGCAGGCCAGGCCCAGGCCCAGTTCAGCGTATTGCCGATACCGGTGGGGTCGCTGTTGTCGCGGCGCGCCATCTGGTTGCCGGACGAAGTCCAGCTGCCAGCCCAGATCCAGCAGCCGCCCAGGGTAGTGCCGTCATCGCGCATTTCGCCAAAGCCCGCCAGTTGTTCGCCCGCCTTGCGGATGAGCTTGGTGGGGTCCTTGGGGTCGAACAGATCCACCAGCGCACGACCGTTGTACTCCTTGGCCACTTCCTCGGAGGAGGGGTGGTGGGCTTCGGCGTAAGGCCAGTAAAGATTGGTGATGGGCTCGAAGAACTTGCCGCCTTCCTTCTCGTACAGGGCCTTCAGGCGCAGGTGCAGGCCGGACATGATGGCAATGTCGGTCTTGGCCTCTCCCGGAGGTTCGGCAGCCTTCCAGTGCCACTGCAACACGCGCGAGGAACTGACCACGGCACCGTCTTCTTCGGCGAAGCAGGTGGTGGGCAGGCGGAACACCTCGGTCTGGATAGAGGCGGAGTCCACGTCGTTGAACTCACCGTGGTTCTTCCAGAACTCCGAAGTCTCGGTCACCAGCGGATCCATGATGACCAGGAACTTCAGCTTCTTGAGACCTTCGCGCACGCTGTTGCTGTTGGCCAGGGCCGCCAGGGGGTTGAAGCCCTGAGCGATGTAGCCGTTGACCTTGCCCTGAGTCATCATCTCAAAGATCTGCAGCATGTCGTACTGCTTGTCCAGCTTGGGCAGGTAGTCAAAAGCCCAGTTGTTTTCTGCAGTTGCGGCGGGGCCCCACCATGCCTTCATCAGGCTGACGTGGAACTTGGGCGTGTTCGACCAGTAGTTCATCTGGCCGGGGCGCAGCAGTTTGGGCGTGCGCGTGGCGATGTACTGGTTGTAGTCCTGCTCGGCTTCGTTCGGCAGCGTCAGGTACCCGGGAAGCGAAGCGGACAGAATGCCCAGGTCGGTCAGACCCTGGATGTTGGAGTGGCCACGCAGCGCGTTCATGCCGCCGCCAGCGATGCCGATATTGCCCAGCAGCAGCTGGATCATGGCGCCGGTGCGCAGAATCTGCGCGCCCGTGGTGTGCTGGGTCCAGCCCAGTGCGTACATGATGGTGGCGACACGACCTGCTTCGGCAGTCGAAGCAAGCTTCTCGCACACGTGCAGGAATTTCTCCTTGGGCGTGCCGCAGATGGATTCCACCTTCTCGGGCGTGTAGCCGGCGTAGTGCTTCTTGAGCCACTGATAGACGCAGCGAGGGTGTTCCAGCGTGGGGTCGACCTTCACAAAGCCGTCTTCACCCAGCTCGTAGTCCCAGGACGCCTTGTCGTAGGTGCGCTTTTCCGGGTTGTAGCCCGAGAAAATACCTTCGTCGAACGCAAAGTCCTCGCGCACGATGAATGAGAAGTCCGTGTAGTTCTTCACATACTCGTGGTGAATTCTGTCGTTGGTCAGCAGGTAGTTGATCACACCGCCGAGGAAGACGATGTCCGAGCCGGAACGGATCGGTGCATAGAAGTCAGCCACGGATGCCGAGCGGTTGAAGCGCGGATCGACCACCATGAAGTGAGCCTTGTTGTGCTCCTTCGCTTCGGTCACCCACTTGAAGCCGCAGGGGTGTGCTTCGGCGGCATTACCGCCCATGATCAAAATAACGTCCGCGTTCTTGATGTCGACCCAATGGTTCGTCATCGCTCCACGGCCAAACGTCGGGGCAAGACCTGCCACCGTCGGGCCGTGTCAGACACGTGCTTGGTTGTCGAGTGCAAGAAGGCCCCAGGAACGGGCCACTTTGTGCGTGATGTAGCCGGCTTCGTTGCTGGAGGCCGAGGCGGCCAGCATGCCGGTGGTGAGCCAGCGGTTGACCTTCTGTCCTTTTTCGTTGGTTTCAACGAAGTTGGCGTCGCGGTCTTCCTTGAGCAGCTTGACGATGCGGTTCATCGCCTCGTCCCAGGACATGCGCTTCCACTCGGATGAGCCGGGGGCGCGATATTCGGGATACTTGAGGCGGCTTGGACTGTGGACAAAGTCCAGCAGCGATGCACCCTTGGGACACAGTGTGCCGCGATTGACCGGATGATCCGGGTCGCCTTCCACGTGCATCACGGACAGACGGGTGTTCTTGCCACCGTCGCCCAGGGAGTACATCAAGATGCCGCAGCCTACGGAGCAGTAGGTGCAGGTTTGGCGGGTTACGGTGGTGGCGGACAGTTTGTACTGTCGCACCTCAGCAAGAGCGGCTGTGGGTGAGAAACCCATCAGCGCCAAGCTGGAACCCGCCAGAGTCGAACCAGTCACTTTCATGAACTGGCGTCTGGAGAATTGGACCATTGTGGGGTACCTTTTCGTATGAACGCTTATGTGAAAGCAAATTTTACGACCCCCCTCATTTTTGATAGCAGTTACAAACCCTTAATTCTTGAGTAACGTCAAGCGACTTTGCGCTTTGTTTTTCGTTTTTGTATTTATTAATGAGGGTGATAGCCTTCGGCCTGCTCTTCCTTAACCTATCCATTTCCCGGCGGGAAAGCCATCGGTCGACAGGCCGAATTGCACAAAAAAATCCTAGTCTGTGTCGCCTTTTTGTGTTTCGGGCGGCTGCGCTACGAGGGTTGGAGGACCGCTTTCGGCGCGCTGCGGGTCGTCATTCATTGCGCGTTTTGGCGCGATTTCGCGGTTCAGTTGCTCCTCCACCTGCAGCTGCATGGTGGCAAACAGCTCCCAGGCAGCCATGAACAGAGCAGCGATGGCCGGGCCGAGTACAAAGCCCGATAGACCGAACAAGGCCATGCCTCCCAGGGTGGAGATCAGCACCACATAGTCAGGCATCTTGGTGTCCTTGCCGACCAGCAGGGGACGCAGCACGTTGTCCACCAGGCCGATGACCAGCACGCCATAGGCTGCCAGGATCAGGCCCTTGGTGATGGCGCCTGTGGCCAGGAAGTAGATCGCAACCGGTCCCCAGACCAGGCCCGCCCCTACTGCCGGCAGCAAGGACAGAAAAGCCATCACCACGGCCCAGAGCACCGCTCCCTGGATGCCCAGAATCCAGAAAATCAGGCCCCCCAGCGCACCCTGAGCCGCAGCGACGGCCAGATTGCCCTTGACCGTGGCCCGGATGACGGTGATGAACTTGGTCGCCAGCTCGCGTTTGTGCTCGGGCGCCAGGGGCGTGGCTGCCCAGATGCGTGCCACCAGCTCCTTGCCGTCGCGCAGCAGAAAGAAGATGAGGTAGAGCATGACGCCGAAGCCCACGACAAAGCCCAGGGTGTTCTGCCCCAGTCCCACGGCCTTGGTGGCCGCGAGCTTGCTGGCCTGCAGAGCGATATTGGAGAGCTTGGCCTGGATTTCTTCTAGCGTGCCCAGGTGCAGCTTTTCCATCCAAGGCGTCAGCCAGGAGGGCAGGGCATTGAAGATCTGCTCCACATAGCTGCCGGCGGAGAGGTTGCCGCTGCTGACCTGGTCATAGATGGCCGAGGTCTCCTTGATGAGGGACAGCCCTATCAGAGACAGCGGCAAAATCACCATTACCAGACTAATCAGCAAGGTTGCCAGCGCGGCCAGCGTGGGTCTGTTGGGCATGCGCATCAGCAGCTTGCGGTGCAGGGGGGGCGAAGACGATGGCAAACACCACGCCCCAGAAGATGGCAACGGCATATTCCTCGAGAACCAAGCCGAATCCGGCGGTTACTGCTATCAAAAGAAGAATGAATGCACGTTTGTGAAGCGGCAAAAGCGGCATGCGAATCCTTGTTTATGGAGTTCCCGCAATGTAAGCGACTCCCAGGGGTGTAAACATCTTGTCTTTTATAAGACCAAGACTTTGAACAGTGGCACAATGGCTGCCGCAACTCAAGGCCCTTCCCCAGCCACAGTCGCATCCGCCAATCGGTACAGCCGTGTCGCGGGAGGTTCCACAAACCAGCTAATGCTTTCCGAAGGAAAGCGGAGGTCAGCGAGATATGAGCGATCAGTCAACGATCTATCAAGCCTATCAAGGCAACACCTATCTGTTCGGCGGCAATGCGCCCTATGTCGAAGAGATGTACGAGAACTACCTGGCCAACCCCGGCAGCGTTCCCGATTCCTGGCGTGAGTACTTCGATGCCCTGCAGCATGTGCCTGCAGTGGACGGCACCGACAACAAGGACGTTCCCCACCTGCCCGTGATCAACGCTTTTGCCGAGCGCGCAAAGCAGGGTGGCACCAAGGTGGTGGTGGCTTCCGGCGCCGACTCCGAACTGGGTCGCAAGCGCACGGCCGTGCAGCAACTGATCGCAGCCTACCGCAACGTGGGTCAGCGCTGGGCCGATCTGGATCCACTGAAGCGCACCGAGCGCCCCGAAATTCCCGAGCTGGAGCCTTCCTTCTACGGCTTCACCGACGCCGACCAGGAAGTGGTGTTCAACACCAGCAACACCTTCTTCGGCAAGGAAAGCATGACTCTGCGCGAGCTGATGAATGCTCTGCGCGAAACCTACTGCGGCACCCTGGGCGCCGAGTACATGTATGCCACCAATCAGAATCAAAAGCGCTGGTGGCAGCAGCGCCTGGAATCTATCCGCTCCAAGCCCGTCTTCAATGCGGACGAGAAAAAGCGCATCCTGGACCGCCTGACCGCTGCCGAAGGCCTGGAGCGCTATCTGCACACCAAGTATGTGGGCCAGAAGCGCTTCTCGCTGGAAGGTGGCGAGTCCTTCATCGCTGCCATGGACGAGCTGATCAATTCCGCCAGCGCCAAGGGCGTGCAGGAAGTCGTGATCGGCATGGCTCACCGTGGCCGTCTGAACGTGCTGGTCAACACCCTGGGCAAGGCGCCCAAGGATCTGTTTGCCGAGTTCGACCACACAGCTCCCGAAGATCTGCCTGCCGGTGACGTGAAGTATCACCAGGGCTTCAGCTCCGACGTGTCTGCCAAGGGCGGTCCCGTTCACCTGTCGCTGGCCTTCAACCCTTCGCACCTGGAAATCGTCAACCCCGTGGTGGAAGGTTCGGTGCGCTCGCGCATGGACCGTCGCGACGACCCCATGGGCAAGCAAGTGCTGCCCGTGCTGGTGCACGGTGACGCGGCCTTCGCCGGCCAGGGCGTGAACCAGGAAACCCTGGCGCTGTCCGAAACCCGTGGCTACACCACTGGCGGTACGGTTCACATCATCATCAACAACCAGATCGGTTTCACCACCTCTGATCCCCGCGATCTGCGCTCCACGCTGTATTGCACCGACATCGTCAAGATGATCGAGTCGCCCGTGCTGCACGTGAATGGCGATGATCCCGAAGCCGTGTGCCTGGCCATGCAACTGGCCCTGGAATTCCGCATGGAATTCTCCAAGGACGTGGTGGTCGACATCATCTGCTTCCGCAAGCTGGGTCACAACGAGCAGGACACACCTGCACTGACGCAGCCTCTGATGTACAAGAAGATCGCTGCCCACCCCGGCACGCGCAAGCTGTACGCAGACAAGCTGGCGACCCAGGGCCTGGGCGATACGCTGGGCGACGACATGGTCAAGGCCTATCGCGCCGCCATGGACGAAGGTCGTCACACCCAGGACGTGGTGCTGACCAACTTCAAGAGCAAGTACGCCGTGGACTGGAGCCCCTTCGTGGGCAAGACCTGGACCGACGCCGGCGACACCGCTATTCCCTTGACCGAGTGGAAGCGCCTGGCCGAGAAGATCACGACCCTGCCTGCCAGCGTGAACCCTCATGCTCTGGTCAAGAAGGTGTACGACGATCGCGCAGCAATGGGCCGCGGCGATGTGAACGTGGACTGGGGCATGGGCGAAACCATGGCCTTCGGCTCCCTGGTCGCTTCGGGCTATCCCGTGCGTCTGTCGGGTGAAGACTCGGGTCGCGGCACCTTTACGCACCGTCACGCCGTGGTTCATGACCAAAAGCGTGAAAAGTGGGACGAGGGCACTTATATTCCTTTGCAGAACGCTGCCGAGAATCAGGCTCCGTTCGTCGTGATCGACTCCATCCTGTCCGAAGAGGCAGTGCTGGGCTTTGAATACGGCTATGCATCGAACGACCCCAACACCCTGGTGGTCTGGGAAGCCCAGTTCGGCGACTTCGCCAACGGCGCCCAGGTGGTGATCGACCAGTTCATCGCATCCGGTGAAGTGAAGTGGGGCCGTGTCAACGGCCTGACACTGATGCTGCCTCACGGCTATGAAGGCCAGGGCCCCGAGCACAGCTCGGCGCGTCTGGAGCGCTTCATGCAGCTGGCTGCCGACACCAACATGCAGATCGTGCAGCCCACAACGGCCAGCCAGATCTTCCACGTGCTGCGTCGCCAGATGGTTCGTGGCCTGCGCAAGCCGCTGGTCATCATGACTCCCAAGTCGCTGCTGCGTAACAAGGACGCCACGTCGCCCCTGTCCGAGTTCACCTCTGGTGGTTTCCAGACCGTGATCCCCGAGCAGGACGAAACCATCGTCAAGAACGCTGCCAAGGTCAAGCGCATCATCGCCTGCTCGGGCAAGGTGTACTACGATCTGGTCAAGAAGCGTGCCGAGAAGGAATCCAAGGACGTCGCCATCATCCGCGTCGAGCAGCTGTATCCCTTCCCCCACAAGGCGTTCGCCGCCGAAGTGAAGAAGTACGCCAACGCTACTGACATCGTGTGGTGCCAGGATGAGCCTCAGAACCAGGGTGCCTGGTTCTTCATCCAGCACAACATCCACGAGAACATGCGTGAAGGCCAGAAGCTGGGCTACTCCGGTCGCGCTGCGTCCGCTTCGCCCGCCGTTGGCTACGCACATCTGCACCAAGAGCAACAAAAGGCACTGGTGGAAGGCGCATTCGCCAAGCTCAAGGGCTTTGTCCTGACCAAGTAATACAGGCGACACCCCCTGTCCGAGGACAGGGGGCACAAGAAACATCTTTGGAAAGAATTAAAAATGGCAATCGTTGAAGTTAAAGTCCCCCAGCTGTCCGAATCCATCACGGAAGCCACCATGCTGACCTGGAAGAAAAAGGTCGGCGAGGCAGTGGCCATCGATGAAATCCTCATCGAAATCGAAACCGACAAGGTCGTGCTGGAAGTGCCCGCTCCTTCCGCTGGCGTGATCACCGAAATCCTGCAAGGCGATGGCGCAACCGTGGCTGCCGAGCAAGTGATCGCCAAGATCGACTCCGAAGCCGTCGCCGGTGCTGCGGCTCCTGCAGCCGCCCCTGCTGCTGCGACTCCTGCTGCTGCCCCCGTGGCTGCGGCTCCCGCCGGCGCCGACAAGAGCGGCGTGGCCATGCCTGCTGCTGCCAAGATCCTTGCCGACAACAACCTGTCCGCTGCCAACGTGGCTGGCACAGGCAAGGACGGCCGCGTGACCAAGGGCGACGCCCTGGGTGCCATCAAGGCCGGCGCAGCCATCCCCACCGGCGCTCCCAAGGCAGCTCTGCCTCAGGTGGCAGCTCCCGTGACCAAGGAAAGCCTGGGCGACCGTCCCGAGCAGCGCGTGCCCATGACACGTCTGCGTGCCCGTATTGCCGAGCGTCTGCTGCAATCCCAGGCTACCAACGCCATCCTGACCACGTTCAACGAAGTGAACATGGCTCCCGTGATGGAACTGCGCAAGAAGTTCCAGGACCAGTTCACCAAGGAACATGGCGTGAAGCTGGGCTTCATGTCCTTCTTCGTCAAGGCTGCAGTGCATGCCCTGAAGAAGTTCCCCGCAGTCAACGCCTCCATCGACGGCAACGACATCGTCTACCACGGCTACTTCGACATCGGTATCGCCGTGAGCTCGCCTCGTGGCCTGGTGGTGCCCATCCTGCGCAATGCAGACCAGATGAGCTTCGCCGACATCGAGAAGAAGATTGTCGAGTTCGGCCAGAAGGCCAAGGAAGGCAAGCTGGGCATTGAAGAAATGACCGGCGGTACCTTCTCCATCTCCAATGGCGGAACTTTCGGCTCGATGATGTCCACCCCCATCATCAACCCCCCTCAGTCCGCCATTCTGGGCGTGCACGCCACCAAGGATCGCGCCGTGGTCGAGAACGGTCAGATCGTGATCCGTCCCATGAACTACCTGGCCATGTCCTATGACCACCGCATCATCGACGGTCGCGAAGCCGTGCTGAGCCTGGTGGCCATGAAGGACGCGCTGGAAGATCCTTCTCGCCTCCTGTTTGATCTGTAATTCAGCAGATCGAGCTTCTACAAAGCCCACCACCAAAAGCGGTGGGCTTTTTTCGAGTTAAACAGAGAAAAGATTCAAATCATGAGCAAGCAATTTGACGTCGTCGTGATCGGCGCAGGCCCCGGCGGCTACATCGCTGCCATCCGCGCTGCACAACTGGGTTTCAACGTCGCCTGTATCGACGAATGGAAGAACGCCGCTGGCGGCGCTGCTCCTGGCGGCACCTGCACCAACGTGGGCTGCATTCCCTCCAAGGCGCTGCTGCAGTCCTCCGAGCATTTCGAGCATGCCAAGCTGCACTTCGCCGACCATGGCATCTCCACCGGCAAGGTCGAGATGGACGTTGCGCAGATGATCGCCCGCAAGGACGCCATCGTGAAGCAGAACAACGACGGCATCCTGTACCTGTTCAAGAAGAACAAGGTCACCTTCTTCCACGGCCGCGGCTCGTTCGTGAAGGCTGTCGAAGGCGGCTATGAAATCAAGGTTGCCGGCAAGGACGAAGAAGTCATCACCGGCAAGCAGATCGTGGTGGCCACCGGCTCCAACGCGCGCGCCCTGCCTGGCGTGGCCTTCGACGAAGAGAACATCCTGTCCAACGACGGCGCTCTGCGTCTGGGCAAGACTCCCAAGAAGCTGGGCCTGATCGGTGCTGGCGTGATCGGCCTGGAAATGGGTTCGGTCTGGCGCCGCCTGGGCACGGAAGTGACCGTGCTCGAAGGCATGGACAAGTTCCTGCCCGTGGTGGACGAGCAGATCTCCAAGGAAGCCAAGAAGGCGTTCGACAAGCAAGGTCTGAAGATCGAGCTGGGCGTGAAGATCGGCGAAGTCAAGTCCGGCAAGAAGGGCGTGACCGTGGCCTACACCAATGCCAAGGGCGAAGCCCAGAGCCTGGAAGTGGACAAGCTGATCGTGTCGATCGGCCGCACCGCCAATACCAATGGCCTGAACGCCGAAGCCGTGGGTCTGGCTCTGGACGAGCGCGGCGCCATCGTGGTGGACGATCTGTGCAAGACCAATCTGCCGGGCGTGTGGGCGGTGGGCGACGTGGTTCGCGGCCCCATGCTGGCGCACAAGGCCGAGGAAGAAGCCGTGGCCGTGGCCGAGCGCATTGCCGGCCAGCACGGTCATGTGAATTTCGCCACCATCCCCTGGGTGATCTACACCAGCCCTGAAATCGCATGGGTGGGCCGCACCGAGCAGCAGCTCAAGGCCGACGGCGTCAAGTACAAGGCTGGCTCCTTCCCCTTCCTGGCCAACGGCCGTGCGCGCGCCCTGGGCGACACGACCGGCATGGTCAAGTTCCTGGCCGATGCCGAGACCGACGAGATCCTGGGCGTGCACATGGTGGGCCCCATGGTGTCCGAGCTGATTTCCGAAGCCGTGGTGGCCATGGAGTTCAAGGCATCGAGCGAAGACATCGCCCGTATCTGCCACGCTCACCCCTCGCTGTCCGAATCCACCAAGGAGGCGGCCCTGGCCGTGGATAAGCGCACGCTGAACTTCTAAGATTTTTCAGTCTTGCGCGCAGGTTTTGACATGGCTGTGAAGTGCCCGCGCGCAGGCTGAGTTTCTTTTAGAATTCTGCACAAAATGGCTGCTAACGCTTATTGCATAAGCGGTAGCAGCTATTGTTTTTTGAGCATCTGGAGACAAGACGGTGAATGTAAGACAAGCCTACGAGGCGGAGCTGGCCGCCAAGGGTTTTAAAAGCGATCCCGCGCAGCTGCGTGCAGTCGATGCGTTGCAACGCTGCGCTGACGAGTGGACTGTGTACAAGGGCAGGCGCTCCAATGCTCTCAAGAAACTGATCAATCACCCCGACCTGCCAAAGGGCGTCTATATGTACGGTGGGGTGGGGCGCGGCAAGAGCTTTCTGATGGAATGCTTCTTCAACGCCGTGCCCCTCAAGCGCAAGGTGCGCCTGCACTTTCACGAATTCATGCGCGAGGTGCACCGCGAGATGCACCTGATGCAGGGTACGCAGAACCCGCTGGATGCACTCGGCGCCAAGATCTCCAAGAAGTACAAGCTGATCTGCTTTGACGAATTTCATGTGGCCGACATCACCGACGCCATGATTCTCTACAAGCTGCTCGAGTCGCTGTTTGCCAATGGTGTGGGCTTTGTGACGACCTCCAACTTCGAGCCCGACGGCCTCTATCCTGGCGGCCTGCACCGCGACCGCATCCTGCCTGCGATTGCCTTGCTCAAGGAGCGCATGGAAGTGGTGAACGTGGACAACGGCACCGACTATCGCCGTCGCACTCTCGAAGACGCCAAGCTCTATCATTGCCCGCTGGGCCCGGAGGCCGATGCTGCGATGCAGGAGACCTTCGATCGTCTGGCCGAAGCCCATGACGAAGAGCCCGTGATGCAGATCGAGACCCGCAAGATCGCGGCCAAGCGCCGTGCCGGTGGCGTCGTGTGGTTTGACTTCCGCGAACTCTGCGGCGGCCCGCGCTCGCAAAATGACTATCTGGAAATCGCCACGCAGTTTCACACCATCTTGCTGTCCGACGTGCCCGAGCTGCATGTGAACATGGCTTCGGCCGCGCGGCGCTTCACGCTGCTGGTGGACGTGCTCTACGATCGCCATGTCAAGCTCATTCTGTCGGCTGCCGTGCCGCCCGAGAAGATCTATACCGAAGGACCGCTGTCCCACGAGTTCCCGCGCACCGTCTCGCGCCTGAACGAAATGCGCTCCAAGGAATATCTGGCGCTTGAGCGCCGCGTGGTCGACACCAGCTTGACCTGATCGCCAGCAGGCAGCTGCCTGCGGCCTTAAGATGCCAGCCTGTACTTCGAGTTTCCGAGTTGATGACGATGCCCACTCTCCTTGCCCAGCTGATCCGCCGCCGCATTGCGGGCTTTGTACTTGCGCCCCTGGCCGCCGTCTGGCTGGCTTGCGCGCCGGCCATGGCTCAGGTAAAGGCGGATTCGGAACGGCAGACCGACAAGCAGGCTCAGAAGGAGCTTGCCGAGAAGGCGCGTCAGCACCTGCACCAGCAGCGCGAAGCCGAGCGTGACGAAATTCTCAGCAAGCGTGCCGTTATCGAGCAGCAGCGCGTGGCCGACGAAAAGCTCTGCTACCAGAAGTTTGCCGTGGAAGGCTGTCTGGCCGAGGCCCGCAGGGCCGCCCGTGAGAAGGATGCACCGCTGCGCGCGCGCGAACTGGAAATCAACGACACCGAGCGCAAGGAAAAGGCCGCAGCCAAGCTGCAGGCCATCGAAGAGAAAAAAGCCGAGAACGCTGCCGTGCCCATGAAGTCGCAGCAGCGCGACAAGAACGGCAGCAGCCAGCCCAAGGGCTCGGGCGCCAAGCCGGCAGTTGACGAGCAGGCGGCGCAGGCCCAGCGCCAGACCGAGGCCCAGCAGCGTGCCAGCAAGCAGGTCGACTATGTGCGTCGTCACGAGCAAAACCGTGCACAGGCCGATCAGGGGCGCGCCGAGCGCGAGGCCAAGGCCAGGGCGGATTACGACGCCAAGCTCAAGGCTGCGGCCGAGCACAAGGCCAGGGCTTTGCAGCAGGCCAAGGATCGCGGTCAGACCTCGGCGCCGCTGCCTGCTCCTGCGCCCTGAAGGATGGCTGAATCAGGTGCGCCGGGCCTGCATGGCCGCCAGGCATTGGCTGTCTTAACCGGGGCTTTCTTCAGGCGCTGGCTTCAGCGACCGAGGTATCAAGCTTGAGTATGGCCAGCGAGAGATTGTCGCCACTGCCTGCTGCGCGCCGTCTGGCCTTCTCGATCAGAAATTGCGAGGCTTCGCGTGGCGACAGGCCATCGAGCACCGTGCCCAGCTCCTGGGTGGTGAAGTAATGCCATACCCCGTCCGAGCAGGCCATCAGGCTGTCACCGGGCTGCAGTTTTTCAATCATATGGTGGGCCATGGGCGGTGGCGGCTCGGCTCCGAGGCATCCCAGCAGGATGTTGGACCGGGGGTGGTGCTGGGCTTCGATCTCGGTGAGCTCGCCGCGATCGACCAGCGCCTGAACATAGGAATGATCGAGCGAGCGGTGCACGAGGGAAGCGCCGCGAAAATGATAGAGCCGTGAATCGCCCGAGTGCATGAAGTGGCAGCGATTATCGGGCAGCACCACAAAGACAGCGATGGTGCTGTGGGGCTCCTGCTCGGCTGCAATGGCCGTGAGACGGATCACGGTGTGGGCATCCTGCACAATGGTGCGCAGCATGCGGGTGCAGTCTTCCTTGGCGGGCTCGAAGCGTTCGAAAAGCTGGCGTGCCGTCAGCATGACCTGGTCAGAGGCCTTGCGGCCGCCGCTGCGCCCGCCCATGCCGTCGGCTACCACGCCGAGAATGCAGCCCTTGGCATAGGGATGTGCCATGAGCAGGACCTGGTCCTGCTGATATTCCCGGTCGCCGCGGTGAATGCCGGTGGCCGCCTGAATGCGGTAGCTGGATGACATGAATGTGTGCGAATGCGTTCGCGGAGCGCTATTTAACGTTACGTTACATTTTATCGGCCCGAGGCCAGGCCTCGGCGAATATTCGAGATCTTATGTGAGGTCGTACTGACCTGGCTTGTGAGAAGGTGAAACGGTTTTGACTCAATTGCAGGAGGCGGTTGCGCAGGTGTTTGCGCCGCAGGGCGGGCTCGCGTTGGCCGAGCCTGCGTTTACGCCGCGTCCGGGCCAGACCCGCATGGCGCTGGCGGTCGCTGGCGCCATGGAGGCGGGCCAGGTGCTGGTGGTGGAAGCCGGCACGGGCGTGGGCAAGACCTATGCCTATCTGGTGCCGGCCTTGCTCAGCGGTCAGCGGGTGCTGGTGTCCACGGCCACCAAGGCGCTGCAGGATCAGCTGTTTGCCCGTGACCTGCCACGTCTGGTTCATGGTCTGGGCTTGCCGCTGCGTATGGCCAGACTCAAGGGTCGTTCCTCCTATTTGTGCTTGGAGCGGCTGGAGCGCGTGCGTCAGGGGCGTACGGCTCCTCAGGATCCGCAGGTGCTGCGGGCCGTGGCGGAGGTGGAGCGCTGGGCCAGGGTCACGCGCTCCGGTGACCTGGCCGAGCTGACGGCGCTGGACGAGCGCTCCGCCGCCCTGCCTCTGGTGACCTCCACCAAGGACAACTGCCTGGGTTCGGACTGCCCTCACTGGCAGGGCTGCCATGTCAATCAGGCTCGCCAGCAGGCGCTGGAAGCCGACGTGGTGGTGGTCAACCACCATTTGTTGTTTGCCGATCTCGATGTGCGCGATAGCGGCATGGCCCATCTTTTGCCCAATACCGGCGTGGTGGTGATCGACGAGGCTCATCAGCTCAACGACATCGGCGTGCAGTTTGCGGGCGAGGCCCTGTCGAGCCAGCAATTGGTGGGTTATGCCCGTGACGCCCTGCGCCTGACGCAGGAGCACGCACGTGGCATGGCCGACTGGCTGGTGCTCTGTGCCACGCTGGAGCAGGCCATGCGTGAGTTGCGCCTGCAGGCCGGCAAGCCTCCGGTCGGCGGGCGGCTGGCATGGCAGGCCGTGACCCCTCAAGGGCTGGATGCGGTGAAATGGCGCGCGGCCCTGGTGCGCCTGGGCCAGAGTCTGCGTGCCTTGTTGATTCCGCTTGCTGCCCTGGAGGGGGCGGCCGCCGATTTGCAGCGCCTGTACGAGCGCGGTGCAGAGCTGCTGGCGAGGCTTGCGCGCTTTGCATCTGCCGCTGGAGACGAGTGCGTGCGCTGGCTGGAGGTCGGCGCGCAGTATCTGCGCATGCTGGAGTCGCCGCTGTCGATTGCCCGCATCATGCAGCAGCGACTTCTTCGGCGCTCGCTGGAGGATGGCGGCACGGGCCAGGGGGAGGAGCCCGATCCGTCAAGGAAGAAGGCCTGGATTTTCACCTCGGCCACCTTGGGCAATGACGCCCAGCTGAGCTGGTTTGTCGAGTCCTGCGGCCTGCGCGGCGCACAGGTGCTGCAGGTGGAAAGCCCGTTCGACTACCACCGGCAGGCCGGTATCTATGTGCCCCAGCCCTTTGCTGCGGCTGGTAGCGCACAGCACAGTGAGCAGGTCGCCCAGCTGGTGCTGGATGCAGCTCAGCGCCTGGGTGGCCGCACCCTGGTGCTGACCACCACCATCAAGGCCTTGCAGGCCATCAGCGCATCGCTGCGCTCGAATCTGGGGCTGTTTGCCGATCTCGATGTGCTGGTGCAGGGCGAAGCGCCCAAGCTGGCACTGATCCAGCGCTTCATGGCGGCCGGAGCAGGAGCCGGGCGGGGCGCGATTCTGGTGGCTTCCGCCACCTTCTGGGAGGGAGTGGATCTTCCCGGCGATGTGCTGCAGCTGGTGGTGATCGACAAGCTGCCGTTTCCGCCTCCCGACGACCCGTTGGTCGAGGCCCGTTCCCGGCTGCTGGAGAGTGTGGGGCGGGCGGCGTTTCACGATTACATGCTGCCCGAGGCAGCCCTGGCCCTCAAGCAGGGGGCCGGGCGCCTGATTCGCAGCGAAACCGATCGCGGTGTGCTGGTCATCTGTGACAGCCGCCTGGTCACCATGGGCTATGGAGCGAAGCTGATGTCGGCATTGCCGCCCATGCGCGTGCTGACCGGCGCGCCGGAGTTCGACGAGGCGCTGGAGTTGCTGAAGGTGCAAGCCCGCATCAGCGACAGCGAACCGGGAGCTGCGGCGGACTCGGAAACGCGAAAATGAAAAAGGATGCGCACAGGCGCATCCTTTTGTTTCCAGACCCGGAGGGCTCTGTCTACCAGAGCTTCCACCAGGATTCGCTCTTCTTTTCCACGCCTTGCTCGGCATTCGCGCCGTAGCTTTGCTCCAGTACGCGCTTGGCATCGTCGCGCAGCTGTGTCATGCCCAGAGCGTCATAGGACTTGACGAGAATAACCATGGCTTCGCGCACCGAAGGCACGTTCTGGTAGTCCTTGATGGCAGTCTGCGCACGGGCGATGGCTGCGACATAGGCGCCGCGGCTGTAGTAGTAGCGCGCGACATGGACTTCGTACTGGGCCAGCGAGTTCACGATGTACTGCATGCGCTGGCGGGCGTCATCCGAGTACTTGGAGTCGGGAAAACGGGTCACCAACTCGCGGAAGGACTCGAAGGAGTCCTTGGCGGCCTTCTGGTCGCGCTCGGACAGGTCCTGGCGCGTCAGCCAGCCGAACATGCCCAGGTTGTCGTTGAAGTTGACCAGACCCTTGAGGTAGAGGGCGTAGTCCATGGCGGGGCTGGCCGGATGCAGCTTGGTGAAGCGGTCCAGCGTGGCCAGTGCCTGCACTTTTTCGCCGGCCTTGTACTGGGCATAGGCTTTTTCCAGCTGTGCCTGCTGGGCCAGAGGCGTGCCGGCGGCACGGCCTTCCAGCTTTTCGAACAGCGGCACGGCCTTGTCATAGGCACCCGAGGAAGATTCGTCGCGCGCTTCGGTATAGATGCGCTCGGGTGTCCACTTGGCCGTCGGGTCGTCCTTGGTGCTGGAGCATCCCGCCAGCGTGGCGGCGATTAACACGGCAGGGACTAGAGTCAGGGAAATACGCGGCATGGTGGACAGTTTTCTGACAATCATTAGCGGTGATGGGAGGCTGGCCCGTCGCATCTGGCGGCAAGGCGCAAAACCCACACCATACACCACCCGGCCCGGACCTTCCTGAAAAAGGATCGACGCATTGTAATGGGCCGCTGCCCCGCGCCGGCGAGTTGACCGTGTCTTTACGCTGCGGCAGCGAATCTAGTGGCATTGAGCCCGCAAGGACGAAGCGCTCTTTCTACAATAGCGGCCATGTTTGTCCATCTGCGCCTGCACACCGAATTTTCCGTCGTCGACGGAACCACCCGCGTCAATGCCATGATCAAGGCTGCTGCCGAAGACGGGCAGGTGGCGATGGCCATTACCGACTTCAACAACCTGTTTGGCGGCATCAAGTTCTACCGCGAAGGTCGCGGCAAGGGCGTCAAGCCCCTGCTGGGAGCCGAGATCGTGCTCGAGGGGCTGGGCGATGCGCCGCCTTCGCGGGTCATCGTTCTCGTTCAGAGCCGCCAGGGCTACCACAATATCGCCGAGCTGCTGGCGCGCGGCTGGACGCGCAATGTGGTGCGTGACCAGGCGCAGCACAAATGGGAATGGCTGCAGGAGCTGGGCGAGGGACTGATCGTGCTGTCCGGCGCGCAGGCCGGTCCAGTGGGCATTGCCCTGACGCGTGGTGATGAAAAAGGCGCGGCCGAGATTGCCCAGCGCCTGGCCACCATGTTCCCGCACCGCTTCTATATCGAGCTGCAGCGCGCGGGCCGTCCCGATGACGAGTCGCATGTGCTGGCGGCCGTGAAGCTGGCCAGCCGTCTGAACCTGCCGGTGGTCGCGACCCACCCGATTCAGTATGCCAAGCCCGACGATTACGAGGCGCACGAGGCCCGGGTCTGCATCGCCGAGGGCGAGATCCTGGGCAATGCCAAACGGGTGCGCAAGTTCACCCGCGACCAGTATTTCAAGACTGCCGCCGAGATGGAGCAACTGTTCTGCGACATCCCGAGCGCGATCGAGAACACAGTGGAAATTGCCCGCCGCTGCAGTCTGACGCTGGAGCTGGGCAACCCGCAACTGCCCAATTTCCCCGTGCCGTCCGGAATGAGCATGGACGAGTTCTTCCGCCACGAGTCCTACCAGGGGCTGGAAGAGCGTCTGGTGCACCTCTATCCCGATGTGGTCAAGCGCGACGCCCAGCGTGCGCGCTATGTGGAGCGGCTGGAGTTCGAGCTGGGCACCATCATGAAGATGGGCTTTCCGGGCTACTTCCTCATCGTGTCGGACTTTATCAAGTGGGCCAAGGCCAACGGCTGCCCCGTGGGGCCGGGCCGTGGCTCGGGTGCCGGCTCGCTGGTGGCTTATGTGCTCAAGGTGACCGACCTCGACCCGCTGGAATACAACCTGCTGTTCGAGCGTTTCCTGAACCCCGAACGCGTGTCCATGCCCGACTTTGACGTGGATTTCTGCCAGCAGAACCGCGACCGCGTGATCGACTATGTCAAGGATCGCTACGGTCGCGATGCCGTCAGCCAGATCGCCACCTTCGGCACCATGGCCGCGCGTGCGGCCATCCGCGACGTGGGACGCGTGCTGGACATGAGCTACACCTTCTGCGACGGCATCTCCAAGCTGATCCCGAACAAGCCCGGCCTGCATGTCACGCTCAAGTACCCGCCGAATCCGCCCAAGGAAGGCGACAAATACACCTACGCCATCAAGGAGGAGCCCATCCTGGCCGAGCGCATCGAGCGCGAGGAGGACGTCAAGACCCTGATCGAGATGGCGCAGAGCCTGGAGGGCATGACCCGCAACATCGGCATGCACGCCGGCGGCGTGGTGATTGCGCCGGGCCGGCTGGCCGATTTTTGTCCGCTCTACCAGCAGCCCGGCAGTACCTCGGCCGTGGCCATGTACGACAAGGACGACGTGGAAGCCGTGGGCCTGGTGAAGTTCGACTTCTTGGGCCTGGCCACGCTGACGATTCTGGAGATTGCGCGCGAATTCATCATGAAGCGCCACAAGGGCCAGGAGAACTTCCAGTTCGAGAACATTCCGCTGGACGACTACCCGACCTACAAGCTGTTCTCCGACGGCAAGACCGAAGCCGTCTTCCAGTTTGAATCGCGCGGCATGCAGCAGATGCTCAAGGAGGCCAAGCCCTCGCGCCTGGAAGACCTGATTGCGCTGAACGCCCTCTACCGTCCCGGCCCCATGGACCTGATCCCCACCTTCATTGCCCGCAAGCACGGGCAGGAAGTCGTGGAGTACCCGCATCCGCTGGTCGAGTCGGTGCTGGCCGAAACCTACGGCATCATGGTCTACCAGGAGCAGGTGATGCAGACCGCCCAGGTGCTTGGCGGCTACTCGCTGGGCGGCGCCGACTTGCTGCGCCGGGCCATGGGCAAGAAAAAAGTCGAGGAGATGGTCAAGCACCGGGGCATCTTCCGCGAGGGTGCGGCCAAGAACGGGCTGTCCGAGGAAAAGGCCGACGAGGTCTTCGACCTGATGGAGAAGTTCGCGGGCTACGGCTTCAACAAGTCGCACGCGGCAGCCTACTCCCTGCTGGCCTATCACACGGGCTGGCTCAAGGTGCATTACACGGCCGAGTTCTACTGCGGCAATATGACCGTGGAAATGGACAACACCGACAAGCTCAAGGTGTTGTACGAGGATGCGCTCAAGATGGGCATCACCTTCGAGATGCCCGATGTGAACCGCGGCGTGCACCGCTTCGAGCCGGTGACCGACAAGGTCATACGCTACGGCCTCGGGGCCATCAAGGGGACCGGTCAGGCGGCCATCGAAGCCATAGTGGCCGCGCGCAACGGCGAGGGCACAGGCCCCAACGGCCACGAGACGGGGCCGTTCAAGAGCCTGTTCGACTTCTGCCTGCGCGTGGACCGCAGCCGCATCAACAAACGGACGGTGGAAGCGCTGATCAAGGGCGGTGCCTTTGATTCCATCGACATGAACCGCGCATCGCTGATGGCGACGCTGGACACCGCCTTCGGCTTTGCCGCCACCTCGATCGCCAATGCCGATCAGGGCGGTCTGTTCGACATGATGGGCGACGACGCGCTGGGCTCGAGCACGGCGGAGCCGCCCATGGCCGATGTGCTGCCCTGGGGCGTCAAGGAAAAGCTGACGCTGGAGAAGACGGCCATCGGCTTCTATCTGACGGGCCACCTGTTCGACGAGGTCGAGGCCGAAGTGCGCCGCTTCGTGCGCACTCCGATCGGCGAGATGCGCGACAGCCGCGAGCCGCAGACCATGGCCGGCATCATCGGCGGGCTGCGCACCATCAACGGCCAGCGCGGCAAGCTCAGCATCTTCACGCTGGACGACAAATCGGCGGTGATCGAGGCCTCGGTCGACGAAAAAACCATGGCAGCCTGCGCCGATGTGCTCAAGGAAGACGAGTTTGTCGTGGTTTCGGGGCGGCTTCAGCCCGACCGCTTCAGCGGCGGCCTGCGCATGAAGGTGCAGCAGATGTGGAGTCTGGCCGATGCGCGCTGCCGTTTTGCGCGCTATCTGCAGGTCAGCGTGGGGGAGAAGATGCCCGATGTGCCGGCGCTGCTGCGCCAGTTTCCGGCCAAGGTCGAGGAAACCGAGAACGGCAATCTCAACCACGGCGTCAAGGTGCGTCTGGACCTGATCTGCCGCGACGAGCGCGGTTCGGCCAGCTGCGAGCTGGCGCTGGGCGAGGGCAGCCGCTTCTACCCCTCGGACGCCGCGCTGGCGGCCTGGTATGGCTCCGCCGGTACCGGTCAGGTCAAAGTGGTCTATGAATAAAAATCATGGGCTGGCGCAGGCATTGCTTGAGGATGCTTGTCGGATCGCAGCCCATGATTTTTTGATAGCGCAGGGCGCTTGCTGGCTAAGGGATTTCCATGGATTTCCCTTGGTTTTGTCAAATTTGCTTCCGGCCGCCTTGAAATCCCTAACAATGCTATGCATATGCCAGCGCAAAAACATTGCAACGGCTCGCTAGAATGGATTTCATGGCTACCCAACCCCCATCAATTCCCCCGGTCTCGCCAGCGATCAGAACGCCTGACGATGGTGATTCCTTGGTGCTTGAACGCCGCCGCCAGCGGCTGCAGCCGCCACGCATGTACCAGGTCGTGATGCTCAACGACGACTTCACGCCCATGGAGTTCGTGATTGCCGTGCTGCAGGAGCTGTTCGGCAAGGATCGTGAATCGGCCACGCAGATCATGCTCAAGATTCACCTGGACGGCCGCGGTGTCTGCGGCGTCTACAGCCAGGACGTGGCGGCGACCAAGGTCGAGCAGGTGCTGCAGGCGGCCCAGAAAGCGGGTCATCCGCTGCAGGCCACATTCGAGCCTGTTGAATAAGCGCCGACCGCCCTCAGATTAGTTAGCAGAGAGTCAACCAAGCAAGCCGAAAGGAGTCGCACATGATCGCTCAAGAACTGGAAGTCAGCTTGCACATGGCGTTTGTCGAGGCCCGGCAGCAGCGCCACGAGTTCATCACCGTGGAACATCTGCTGCTCGCCCTGCTGGACAACCCCAGTGCAGCTGAAGTGCTGCGCGCATGCGCGGCCAATATCGACGACCTGCGTTCATCGCTGTCCAACTTCATCAAGGACAACACGCCGCAGGTGGACGGCACCGAAGAGGTGGATACGCAGCCCACGCTGGGATTCCAGCGCGTGATTCAGCGCGCCATCATGCATGTGCAGTCCACGGGCAATGGCAAGAAAGAGGTGACGGGCGCGAATGTGCTCGTGGCCATCTTCGGCGAAAAGGACTCGCATGCCGTGTACTACCTGCACCAGCAGGGCGTCACACGCCTGGACGTGGTCAACTACATCGCCCATGGGATCAAGAAGGGCGAGCCGCCCGAGCCTGCCAAGGCCGAATCTCCTTCGGAGAGCGAAGAAGGCGCTGCGGGCGAGCGCAATGAAAAAGCATCGCCGCTGGAGCAGTTCACGCTGAACCTGAACCAGGCCGCCAAGGAAGGCAAGATCGATCCGCTGATCGGGCGCGAGTACGAGGTGGAACGCACCATCCAGATCCTCTGCCGCCGCCGCAAGAACAACCCGCTGCTGGTGGGCGAGGCAGGCGTGGGCAAGACCGCGATTGCCGAGGGTCTGGCCTGGCGCATCACCGAAGGCACGGTGCCCGATGTGCTCAAGGAAGGCGTGGTCTATTCGCTGGACATGGGCGCGCTGCTGGCCGGCACCAAGTACCGCGGCGATTTCGAGCAGCGCCTCAAGGGCGTGCTCAAGTCGCTCAAGGACAAGCCGCACGCCATCCTGTTCATCGACGAAATCCACACGCTGATCGGCGCCGGTGCGGCCTCGGGCGGTACGCTGGATGCGTCCAATCTGCTCAAGCCCGCGCTGTCCAGCGGGCAACTGCGCTGCATCGGTGCGACCACGTTCACGGAATACCGTGGCATCTTCGAAAAAGACGCGGCCCTGTCGCGCCGTTTCCAGAAGGTGGATGTGGTCGAGCCCACCGTGGCCGAGACCGTGGACATCCTCAAGGGCCTGAAGTCCCGCTTCGAGGAGCACCACAGCATCACCTATGAGCAGGACGCCCTGCAGGCGGCGGCCGAGCTGTCGGCCAAGTACATCAACGACCGTCACCTGCCCGACAAGGCCATCGACGTGATCGACGAGGCGGGCGCTGCCCAGCGCATCGCTCCCGAAGCTCAGCGCAAGCAGACCATCGGCAAGGCCGAGATCGAGGCCATCGTGGCCAAGATCGCCCGCATTCCGCCGGCCAATGTCAGCAACGACGACCGCAGCAAGCTGCAGACGCTGGAGCGTGACTTGAAGAGCGTGGTCTTCGGCCAGGACAAGGCGCTGGAAGTGCTGTCGTCGGCTGTGAAGATGGCACGCTCGGGTCTGGGCAAACCGGACAAGCCGATCGGCTCCTTCCTGTTCTCCGGCCCCACGGGCGTCGGCAAGACGGAAGCGGCCAAGCAGCTGGCCTATATCCTGGGCGTGGACCTGATCCGCTTCGACATGTCCGAGTACATGGAGCGTCATGCCGTCAGCCGACTGATTGGCGCGCCTCCCGGCTATGTGGGCTTTGACCAGGGCGGTCTGCTGACCGAGGCCGTGACCAAGAAGCCGCATTCGGTGCTGCTGCTCGACGAAATCGAGAAGGCGCATCCGGACATCTTCAACGTGCTGCTGCAGGTCATGGATCACGGCACGCTGACGGACAACAACGGACGCAAGGCCGACTTCCGCAACGTGATCATCATCATGACCACGAATGCGGGCGCCGAGACCATGAACAAGGCCACCATCGGCTTCACGAATCCGCGTGAGGCTGGTGATGAAATGGGCGATATCAAGCGCCTGTTCACGCCCGAGTTCCGCAACCGTCTGGATGCCATCGTCAGCTTCAAGCCGCTGGACGAGCAGATCATTCTGCGCGTGGTCGACAAGTTCCTGCTGCAGCTGGAGCAACAGCTGGCCGAGAAGAAGGTGGACGTTACCTTCAGCGACGACCTGCGCAAGCATCTGGCCACGAAGGGCTTCGATCCGCTCATGGGGGCACGCCCCATGCAGCGTCTGATCCAGGACACCATCCGCCGCTCGCTGGCCGATGAGCTGCTGTTCGGTCGCCTGACCAACGGCGGACGCCTGGAGGTGGACTGGGACGTCGCGGGCAACGAAGGCAAGGGTGATGTCAAGCTCACCATTACTGAGCTGCCCAAGGACGCCCCCAAGGCCGAGCCCGAGCAGGCGGTCGCCGATTGAGGCGGGCTGATTCAGGCTTTCGCCGGCGCCCATGAGGGGCGCTGAAAACAGAAACCGGCAGTGGAGACACTGCCGGTTTTTTATTGCCCGCCCGGCCTGGATTTGCCTTCTTTTGTCCTGCGGCCCGTGATAGGGCCCTGCATGAATGGCGGGGCAGCGCTGCCTGATCAGTCGCGCAGGTACAGAAGCAGCATGAAGACTGGTGTGCCGATCAGAACGCCGATGATGCAGAACAAGGGGCCGTAAACCAGCAGGCTTATCTCCAGGGCGCGCATGCACCCCGAGAGGCCTTCATTCAGGCAGCTGACCCCGTCGGGCGGCAGAAAGATGCTGTGAAACGGCAGAAAAAGCGCCGCCACGGCGAGGCTGGCAAGCAGTGCCAGAAAGGCAGAGAGAACAAGTCGGCCCAGGGTTTTCATGATGTGCATCTCCGCAGCAACTATAGATGGTGGCGCCCTGAATGCCGGGCTGCTGCGAGAAACGGGACTGGATCCGGCGCCTGCCTAAGGCTTGCCTCCGGTGCCGCGCGCGACCATGCTGACGAAATTGAGCGCGGCGACGATGATGCCCTTGCTCAGCGGCAGCAGGGCAAAAAACAGAAAGAAGAGGTGGTTGACCTGCCACAGCGGCAGGGTCCGTATATGCGCAAGCAGGCGCTGGCCATGCCCACCAGCCACTGTGAAGGCGACGGCTGCTGCGATCAGGGCCAGGAGCAGCAGCGCTGCCGCCCGGGCAGGCGCTGGCGCGCGCTGGAATGCGACCCTGAGAGGGCGGATCAGGCAGCAGCCAAAGACCAGGGCGCACAGAAAGGGCACCAGATGCACGGCTTCGCCGCGCACGAGCCAGGGCAGGGCCAACGCATAGGACAGAACCAGCAGAGCGAGGCCGGTGGCTCCTAGGAGTCGGGGTTGCTGCTGCTTCATGGACGCCTGCCGGTGCGCGGGGACTCAGCCGCGAAGCTAATAAAAAAAGGAGCTGCTATCGCTTGCTGCATAAAGATTTCAGATACTTTTATATTTGAAAGTCAATACTGAAGAGTGGAAGCAGCTATCAACATTGTTGTCTGGGCTTGATGCCGGTCACTTGACCTGGCGCTTTTCCAGCTTGCGCGCCAGCGTGCGCCGGTGCATGCCCAGGCGGCGTGCGGCCTCGGAGATATTGAAGCCGGACTCGGCCAGGGTCTCGTGAATATGCTCCCACTCCAGCGTCTTGATGGAAGTGGTCTGGCTGCTGACTTCCACATCGGTGCGGCCCTCGATGCGGCCGAAGGCGGCTTCGATATCGTCGGTGTTCGAGGGTTTGGCGAGGTAGTGGCAGGCACCGAGCTTGACGGCTTCCACGGCCGTGGCAATGCTGGCGTAGCCGGTGAGCACGACGATCAGCGCATCGGGGTTGTGCAGATGCAGCATCTGCACGCAGTTCAGGCCCGAGGCATTGCCGGCCAGCTTCAGGTCCATGACCGCATATTGCGGCCGGTGCTGGGTCAGCAGCAGCTGCACTTCCTCGCCGCTGGTGGCATGCAGCACGCGGTAGCCCCGGCGCTCGAACGAGCGCTTGAGCGTGCGTGCAAATGCCGCGTCATCTTCAACCAGCAGCAGTAAACGGTCTTCTTCCATGCAAACAACAATGTCTTAAATTGCGAGGGCGGACTGGGGCAGGCTGACCTCCACCAGAGCGCCTCCGCCTTGCTGAGCCGGCAGATTGCCGGCATGAACGCGGCCGCCCAGGGCGCGGGCCACGTTGGTGACAAGAAACAGGCCCAGGCCGCGACCGGGGCGCTCCTGTTTGGTGGAGACATGGCACTGGCCCAGCTGCTGCAGCACGGCGGCATCGAAGCCCGGACCATGGTCGCGCACCTGGATGCGTATCTGGTCGTGATCGCTGCTCAGGGTCAGCTCCACCCAGTCGGGTGAGGCTTCGAGGGCATTGTCCAGCAAATTGCAAATCATTTGCTGCAATGCAGTATCCGAGAGCATGGCGAAGTCCTTCACGCCCTGCTGGTGCAGCGCAAAGTGCTGCAGACTGTTATGGGTCTGCCAGTGGCTGACCACGCCCTGCACAAAGCTGGCGAAGGTGGTGCTCTCCGTGCCTTCGGCCCGGGTCTCGCCGGCCGACAGCAGCACTCCCGAGACGATGGACTTGCAGCGCAGCAGCTGGCGCTGCATTTCCTGCAGGTCCTCGCGCAGATCCTCGTCCTGCATGAGTGCCGGCATATGCTGCCAGTCGCCCAGGATCACGGACATGGTGGCCATGGGCGTGCCCAGCTCGTGGGCCGCGCCGGTGGCCAGCAGGCCCAGGCGCACGATGTGTTCTTCCTCGCTGGCGCGCTGGCGCATATTGGAGATGCGCTTGTCGCGCCGGCGCGTGTTCTCGACGATGCGCGTCAGAAAGACGATGGTCAGGATGCTGGTCAGCGCAAAGCTGATGAGCACACCCACCACGTAGAGGCTGGGCAGGCCTTCTTGGCTGACGAACTGCACATGAAGGGGCTGGTGAAACAGGGTCAGGCCCATGACGCCGACAAAGGAGGCCGCGACCACGCACCAGGTGTAGTGGGCGGGCAGTAGCACGGCACTCAGAATGCCCTGCAGCAGATACAGATAGATAAAGGGATTGCTGGCGCCGCCGCTCAGGTACAGCTGAATGGTCAGGGCCAGCACATCGGCCAGCAGCGCATAGAAGACGCTGCGCGAGGTCACGGGCCGGTGCAGGCCCTGGCTCCAGTAGATATAGGCCAGATTGGTGGCCACCAGGGCCACGAGCACCAGCGCCATGGGCAGCAGGGGCAGGGCAATCTGGAAGCCGTAGTGCACCAGCGAGATGGTGACGACCTGGCCGACCACGGCAATCCAGCGCAGCTGAATCAGCAGCTGCATGTTCTGCCGCTCGGTCAGGCGCTGTACGCGAAACAGGGAATCGGAAATTTGGCTCACCGCTCAATTGTCACCGAGCGCGGCTGCCACGGACGCCTCTGGGGCTATGCGTTCCTGATGTAGGAGCCGCCTGAAAGGGCCAAAAAAAGCGCTCCGGGGAGCGCTTTCAGGGAGCATCAGCTTGCAGCAACTGCCTTGTCATGTCGGCGTACCAGCCAGGCCGCTCCCAGCACCATGATGGCCAGCCCATACCAGGTCAGCGCATAGACCAGATGGCTGTTCGGGAAGCGGATGACCGTCATGCCGGGGCGCAGGACTTCGGTGCCGGCCTCTGCCCGGGCATAGGCCGGGTTGCTGGCGGGCACGCCCTGATCGATGAAGTAGGGGGCGGGCCTGCTCAGACCCTGGGCCTGGGCGATGGCGGCGACATCGCGCGAGTACCACTGGTCGTTCGCGGGATCGTTCTTGCGCAGAAAGCCGCCGCCGGGCTCGCTCATGCGCATCAGGCCGATGACGGTGACGGTCTCGGCGGATGGCCCGGCTTCGGCAATCTGCTTGAGCCATTGGCCGCGCAGCTTCTCGGGCGTGAAGCCGCGGTTGACCAGAACCTGTGTGCCATCGGCCAGCTGCAGCGGCGTCATGAGCCAGAAGCCCGCGCCGGCCTCGGTCAAGGCCTTGGCCAGCACGCTTTGCTTGTCCAGCCATTGACCCTGTGCCTTGACGGGCAGGTACTCGTGGCTGGCTGCATTGATCTGCGGCCACTGGCCGGGCTCGGGCACCGCCACGGGGGCGCTGTGCACGCGCTGCTCCACGCGCTCGATGAGGTCGAGCTTCCAGGCGCGGCGCTGCACCTGCCAGGTGCCCAGAGCCATGAACCCTAAAAACAAGGCGATGCCCACAAACGCGAGCATCGCCTTGGCGAAGGGAGAGCGCTGCCGCGCAGCGCTCTGGTTCTTCATGAGGTCAGTCAAGGTGTGACAGCTGCGGGAGCCGTGTGACCTGCGTGATCTGCATGGCCAGCGGCCTGGTGCATTTCATGACCGGGCATCATGTTGGTGTTCATGTGGAACATGACCCAAAGCGTGCCGGAGATCGCAATCGCCAGGAAGATCACCGTGAAGATGGTGGACAGCATGGTCCAGCCGCCCTGGATCTTGCCGTTCATGTGCAGGAAGTACACCATGTGCACGAGCACCTGGATCACCGCGAACAGGCCCAGCACGGCCACGGCCGTGGTGCGGTCGGTGATGACGTTGTTCATGACCAGATAGAAGGGGATGGCTGTCAGGATGACGGCCAGGATGAAGCCCTTCACATAGTCGCCCATGGTGACGTGCAGGTCGTCGTGATCGTGGTGATCGTCATGACCGGCGTGAATATCGTGTGCGCTCATTTACAGCACCCCCATCAGATACACAAAGGTGAACACACCGATCCAGACCACGTCCAAGAAGTGCCAGAACATGGACAGGCAGTTGATACGGCGCACGTTCTCGTTGATCAGGCCGTGCTTCTTGATCTGGATCATCAGGGTGATCAGCCAGACCAGACCGAAGGTCACGTGGATACCGTGGGTGCCCACCAGCGTGAAGAAGGACGACAGGAAGGCGCTGCTCTGAGGCGTCGCACCTTGATGGATCAGGTGGTGGAACTCATAGAGTTCCACGGCCAGGAAGGCTGCGCCCAGCAGACCGGTGACGGCCAGCCACAGCAGTGTGCCGTTCACGTTCTTCTTCTGCTTTTGCAGCATGGCAAAGCCGAAGGTGATGGACGACATCAGCAGGAAGGCCGTGTTGACGGCCACCAGCGACAGATCGAACAGATCCTTGCCCGAGGGACCGCCTGCATAGCTGCGGCCCAGCACGCCATAGGTGGCGAACAGTGCGGCAAAGATCAGGCAGTCGCTCATCAGGTAGAGCCAGAAGCCCAGCGAGGTGCCGTTTTCCGGATGGGGCTCGTGCGCGAGGTGGTACTCGCGAGTAGCCAGGGCGGCCGCGCCGCCAGCGTTGATATGTGTATTAGACATGGGCTGCTGCAAGCTGCTTGGTACGTGCTTCTTCCGTTGTGGCCACTTCGACCGAAGGGATGTAGTAGTCACGCTTGTAGTTGAAGGTATGAATGATCGAAGCCAGGATGGTCGCGACGAACGAAGCGATCGTCAGAGGCCACATATGCCAGATCAGAGCAAAGCCCAGAACGGTGGACAGGCCGGCAATCACCACGCCGGCGCCGGTATTGGCGGGCATGTGGATGGGCTCGAAGCCGCTCAGCGGACGCTGATAGCCGTGCTTCTTCATGTCGGTCCAGGCGTCGATGTCGTGCACCACGGGGGTGAAGGCGAAGTTGTACTGGGGAGGGGGCGAGGAGGTGGCCCATTCCAGGGTACGGCCTTCCCAAGGGTCGCCGGTCACGTCACGCAGCTCGTCACGCTTCCAGATGGACACGGCCAGCTGGATGAAGAAGCAGCCGATGCCGGCAGCGATCAGGGCAGCGCCGCAGGCGGCGATGATGAACCAGATCTGCAGCGAGGGATCGTCAAAGTGGTTGGCGCGGCGAGTCACGCCCATCAGACCCAGGATGTACAGGGGAGTGAAGGCCACCCAGAAGCCGACCAGCCAGAACCAGAACGAAGCCTTGCCCCAGAACTCGTTGAGTCGGAAGCCGAAAGCCTTGGGGAACCAGTAGTTGATGCCGGCAAACACGGCAAACACCACGCCGCCGATGATCACGTTGTGGAAGTGGGCGATCAGGAACAGCGAGTTGTGCAGCACGAAGTCTGCGGGAGGCACGGCCAGCAGCACGCCGGTCATGCCGCCGATGGCGAAGGTGACCATGAAGCCCACCGTCCACAGCATGGGCACCGAGAAGCGGATGCGGCCGCGGTACATGGTGAACAGCCAGTTGAAGATCTTCGCGCCCGTGGGGATGGAGATGATCATCGTGGTGATACCGAAGAAGGTATTCACGCTGGCACCCGAGCCCATGGTGAAGAAGTGGTGCAGCCACACCAGGTAGGACAGGATGGTGATACACACGGTGGCGTAAACCATCGAGGTGTAGCCGAACAGACGCTTGCGGCTGAACGTTGCCACGATTTCGGAGAACACGCCGAAGCAGGGCAGGATCAGGATGTAGACCTCGGGGTGGCCCCAGATCCAGATCAGGTTCACGTACAGCATGGGGTTGCCGCCCAGCTCGTTCGTGAAGAAGTTGGTGCCGACGTAGCGGTCCAGCGACATCAGCACCAGGGCTGCGGTCAGCACGGGGAAGGAGGCCACGATCAGGGCGTTGGTGCACAGGGCAGTCCAGGTGAAGACGGGCATCTTCATCAGGTTCATGCCGGGAGCGCGCATCTTGATGATGGTCACGATCAGGTTGATACCTGACAAGGTCGTGCCCACACCGGCGACCTGCAGGCCCCAGATGTAGTAATCAAGACCCGTGCTGCCGCTCTGGTGCCCCAGATTGGACAGTGCCAGCCAGCCGGAAGTGGAGAACTCGCCCAGGAACAGGGAGATCATCACCAGCACGGCGCCGCCGGTGGTCATCCAGAAGCTGAAGTTGTTCAGGAACGGGAAGGACACGTCACGTGCGCCGATCTGCAGAGGAACCAGGTAGTTCATCAGGCCGGTCACGAAGGGCATCGCCACGAAGAAGATCATGATCACGCCGTGGGCCGTGAAGATCTGGTCGTAGTGATGGGGAGGCAGGTAGCCCATGTTGTCGCCGAAGGCCATGGACTGCTGCAGACGCATCATCACGGCATCGGCAAAGCCGCGCAGGAACATGACCAGACCGAGGATCATGTACATGATGCCGATCTTCTTGTGGTCGATGGAGGTGATCCAGTCGTTCCACAGCGGAGCCCAGAGGCGGAACTTGGTGATGCCGCCGACCACGACGAGGCCGCCAAGCACCACGGCAATAAAGGTCAAGAGCACGATGGGCTCATGCGTCATGGGAATCTGGTCCCATGTGATACGGCCCAACAGCCAGTGGGAGGCCGGGGTTGTTGTTTCAGACATGTTGAGTCTCTTTTGTCGTATTGGAGCGGCTGAGCGGTGAGCGCATCCGCACCGTGAACTACTTATTGCTGTGCGACAGCTCCGGAGGCGGCGACTTCGTCGAGCAGGGCGACAACGCGGTCAGCGTCTTTGGAAGTGCAGACATCCAGGGGCAGGGTCACGCTGGAGGTCTTGCCGTGGTGTGCAGGTGGCCTGCCGCCGGCGGCGTCGATGGCCATCATTTCGTTCATGCACATCTTGCCGTCTTCCACGCAGCGGTTGAGGACCTTGTTGTACAGGCCTTCGTCCACGCTGGCGAAGCGTTCAACGGGGTTGCGCTCGCTGGGCTTGGCCAGGTCGAGGTAGGCATCGCGCGTCAGGGTCTTGCCTTCGCTCTTGGCCTGGGCCACCCACTGGTCGAACTGCTGGTTTTCCAGACCGTGGAACTTGAAGGTCATGCCGGCAAAGCCAGCGCCGCTGTAGTGGGAGGACTTGCCGCCATAGACACCGGGCTTGTTGATCACGGCATTCAGTTCGGTCTGCATGCCGGGCATGGTGTAGATCATGCCGGCCAGATCGGGAACGTAGAACGCGTTCATGGTGTTGGTGGAGGTCAGCTTGAAGCGGATGGGGCGATCCACCGGGGCAGCCACTTCGTTGACGGTGGCGATGCCTTGCTCTGGGTAGAAGAACAGCCACTTCCAGTCCAGGGACACGACCTGAATCTCCAGGGGCTTGACGTTGGGGTCCAGCGCCTTGGTGGAGGAGATGCGGTCCAGCGGACGATAGGGGTCGAGCTTGTGGGTGCTGATCCAGGTAATGGCGCCCAAAGCGATGATGATGAGCAGGGGAACCGTCCAGATCACCAGCTCCAGCGCAGTGGAGTGGTGCCATTCGGGGTCGTACTTGGCTTCGGTGTTGGACTGGCGGTATTTCCAGGCAAACAGCAGCGTCAAAAAGATGACGGGGACGATGATGAGCAACATCAGCAAAGTGGCCGTAATGACCAGATCGCCTTGCTGCTTGGCGACATCGCCAGCTGGGTTGAGGACGACGGCCTTGCTGCAACCGGCGAGGGTTGCGGTCAAAGCGGCCGCTGAGAGCCACGCGGGCCCACGGATTTCCTTGATTTTTAACATGCTTTAGGCGTGACAAAGTCGCGCTTAGGTGTAAACGCGGATTACTGGATCTCGGCAAATGTAATACCAAACCGGGGGTTGTCCATTGGACATTTTGTCCAAGGTCAAGGGTTGGGTCTTGAAAATACGCTACGCGACAAGGGTTTAGCGCCTTTTGAAGGTGGGCAAACTTTGCGCTGACAGGGCTTGAAATTGTCAAATTCGCCCCAGCAGGCCCCCTCTGCCGAGGGCTGCGCTGACAGGGTTCAGGGCAAAAACTCTATTGCAGCTGCACATGCTTGGGCGTAGAACGGAAAGCGTCCCCGGGACTGAAAAGTAAGACAAGGAGTTGTACCTTTATGACAAGCATGAACCCGTCCGTTGGTCTTACTCAGCAAGACTATGAGAACTCGGAAACCCTGGCCTATGCGGATACCGATGAGGATGTGACCCCTGGCGAGATCGCGGTGGGCGTGATCATAGGGCGCTCTTCCGAGTACTTTGACTTCTTCGTGTTCGGCATCGCCTGCGTGCTGGTGTTTCCCTCGCTGCTGTTTCCCTATCTGTCCAAGCTCGACGGCACGCTGGCCGCGTTTGCCATCTTCTCGCTGGCCTTCGTGGCCCGCCCTGTAGGCACGGCGCTGTCGATGGCCGTGCAGCGGGTCTGGGGGCGTGCCACCAAACTGACATTGGCGCTGCTCCTGTTGGGCGTCTGCACGGTGGGCATGACCTTTCTGCCCAGCTATGAGACAGCCGGCATGAAGGCCGTCTGGGCGCTGGTGATCCTGCGCATCGGCCAGGGCCTGGCGCTGGGCGGCTCCTGGGACGGCTTGCCCTCGCTGCTGGCCATGTCCGCACCGCCGAACAAGCGCGGCTGGTACTCGATGATCGGCCAGCTCGGGGCGCCGCTGGGCTTCATCATTGCGGCAGCGCTGTTTGCCTATCTGTACTCCAGCCTGTCGGCGGACGAGTTCATGAGCTATGGCTGGCGCTATCCGTTCTGCGTGGCTTTTGCCATCAACGTGGTGGCACTGTTTGCCCGCCTGCGCCTGGTCGTGGGGCAGTCCTATACCCAGCTTCTGCAGGAACGTGAGCTGGAGCCCATCAGCGTGACCAGTCTCATGGCCAACGAAGGCCGCAATGTGATGATCGGTGCTTTTGCCGCACTGGCCAGCTTTGCGCTGTTCCACCTAGTGACCGTGTTCCCGCTGTCCTGGATCTCCATGTACTCCGACCAGTCCATGACCGAAGTGCTGGTGGTGCAGATCATCGGCGCGCTGCTGGCTGGCGCGGCCATCATGCTGTCGGGCTGGCTGGCGGACCGAGTGGGTCGCCGCAACACACTGGGCACCATGGCCTGCCTGATCGGTATCTTCAGCTTCCTGGCTCCCTGGCTGCTGGGCAGCGGCAGCACCGGCAACAATGTGTTCATCCTGGTGGGCTTTGTGCTGCTGGGCCTGTCCTACGGTCAGGCATCGGGTACGGTGACTTCCAACTTCTCGTCGCGCTATCGTTACACCGGCGCGGCCCTGTCCACGGATATGGCCTGGCTCATCGGGGCGGCGTTCGCTCCGCTGGTAGCCCTGGGCGTCTCGGCCAAGTTCGGCCTGGTGGCCCTGGGTATCTATCTGCTGTCGGGAGCCTTGTGCACGCTGGCGGCCCTGGGCATCAACCGTGCCATCGAGGCGCGCGATCAATAGGCAGGCAGAGGTCCTTGCTGCAAAACGCCCGGTGCTGCGCATCGGGCGTTTTTTCTGAGGCTGCAGCGCATGAAAAAGCCGCCTTCAAGAGGCGGCTTCTTTACGGATGGGCGGGCTGGATGATCAGTCCAGAGCCAGACCGGCCTTCTTGATCACCTCGCCAAAGCGCTTGCTCTCGGAAGCCATGAAGGCCTTGAATTCGGCGGGTGTGGGGTTGAAGGACTCGTAGCCGAAGGCGGCGAACTTTTCCTTCACGTCCTGGCCGGTCAGCGCCTGACGGACGTCGGTGCGGATCTTCTCGACCACGGCAGCAGGGGTGCCGGGGCGCACGGCCAGGGCGTTCCAGCCGATGGCTGCGAAATCCTTGGGGCCACCCGATTCGGACACCGTGGGCACGTTCTCGAAGCCGGCAATGCGGCTGGGAGCAGCCACCGCCAGGAAGCGCAGCTTGCCGCCACGCACCAGGGGGCCTGCAGTGCCCAGAGAGCCCAGGGCAAAGGTCAGCTCGCCATTGGCAACGCCCTGGTACAGCTGGCTGGTTTCCTTGTAGATCACGTGCTCCATCTTGGTGCCGGTCTGGTTTTCCAGCAGCGCCGAGCCCAGGTGCACGGGGTTGCCCACGGACCAGGAGCCGTAGTTCAGCTTGCCGGGATGCGCCTTGGCATCGGCGATCAGGTCACCGATGGTCTTGTAGGGGCTGTTGACGGGCACGCAGACAAAGAAGTAGTTGCGGAACAAGGGCATCAGGATGTCGAAGTCCTTGTTCAGGTCGTAGGGCAGCTTCTTGAACAGGTGGGGGTAGGCCGCGATGTGGACGTTGTCCAGCTGGATCATGTCCGTGCCGTCGGTCGCGCCGCGCTTGAATTCGTTGATGGCGATGAAGCCGTTGCCGCCGGGGCGGTTTTCCACCACCACGGGCTGGCCCCAGGCACGGCCCAGCTTGTCGGCCACCAGGCGCGAGATGCCATCGGGACCGCCGCCTACGGGGAAGGGGTTGATGATGCGCGAGGACTTGGTGGGCCACTTGTCGCTCTGTGCGAACGAGGGGGCTGCCACGGCTGCGGCAATGGCGCCAAATGCAAATGCAGCTTGGCGACGGCTCATGTTGAGCTTATGGGTCATTTTGTCTCCCTGGAAGGATGTCGATGATGAATTGCGTGTGCACCACGCATTGTTGATATCGTCGGCTGTTATTTATAGATATTCAGGCCCAGTTAATTACATTGTGTCACTTGGGGCATAAACACCTAGGTCTAGCTGAGGCTAGCAGCTATAGCAAAATAGCATAGCTTGTTTTGAAAGGTGTGAGCATGAATCTGCAGCAGATAGAGACCTTTGTTCGGGTGGCCGAAGTGGGGAGCTTCAGCAAGGCTGCGGTATTGCTGGACACCGCCCAGCCGGCGCTCAGCCGTCAGGTGCGGGCCCTGGAAACCGAGTTGCGCGAGACCCTGTTGATACGCACCGGGCGCGGCGTGACGCTGACCGATGCGGGGCGCCGCCTGCTCGAGCATGGTCACGCCATCATGCAGCGCGTGGCCATGGCCAAGGAAGACCTGGGCAGTCAGCGCGACGAGCCCGTCGGGCGTATCACCGTGGGCCTGCCGCCGAGTCTGGCGCGGCGCCTGACCTTGCCCCTGATCGACGGCTTCAGCCGCGAGATGCCCAAGGCCAGGCTGGCGGTGGTCGAAGGTTTCTCCATGAATATCTCGGAGTGGCTGACCTCGGGGCGCATGGATCTGGGCCTGGTCTACACGCCGGAGCCGCATCCGCAGATCGAGGTCTCGCCCGTGCTCGAAGAGCGTCTGTGCCTGATCGGCCCGGCCAGCACGCTGGCAGGGCGCACCAGCATTCCGTTCGAGCATCTGGCCGAGTTCCCGCTGATCATGCCCCAGCACGGGCAGATTTTCCGCAAGCTGATGGAGGCCCAGGCCACGCTGTCACAGGTCAAGCTCAATGTGGTCTGGGAGGTTTCCAGTGTGCCCGCCATTCTGGATCTGGTGCGCGGCGGCTATGGCTATGCGGCGCTGACCGACAGCGCCATGCACAGTCATGCCACGGATGCATCGCTGGTGGAGGTGCCCATCAAGTCTCCGCATATCGTCAGCACCTTGTGCCTGGTGCAGCCCGCCAAGAAGAAGTCCACGCCTCTGATGCGCCGCACGGCCGAGTTGCTGCGCCGTCTCAGCATGCAGGTCTGCTCGGTGGAGAGCGGCCATATCTGAACGCCGCGCCTGTACCGGGGCATTGCCGCTGCTGGTTCATGCTCCTGTTAGTAGAGCTTGTTGCGCTTGTTGAGTAAAGATTTCAGATATATATCTATCTGAAATCGATTTAAGGCGGGCGCTATAAGCTTCTGAAACGATAGCATCAAAGCTGGGGGCGCAAGGTTCTGGCGGCCTCCTGCAGCAGCGGCAGTATTTCCAGCTGCATGGTTTGCGGGCTCATGCGCTTGGCCGATGTCACCACATTCAGCGCTGCCACGGTGCGCCCGCGCATATTGCGCAGTGGCACAGCCACGGCCTGAATCGCCAGTTCATGCTCTTCGAGCGCCATGCAGTAGTCGAGGCGGCGCACCTCGTCGAGCAAGCCCTTGAGCGCCGCACCATCGGAGACCGTGTGCGCCGTCAGCTTGGGTAGGTCATAGGTGGCCAGCCAGTCGTCGAGCTCCGAGCCCGAGAGCGAGGCCAGCAGCACCCGGCCCGTGGACGTGGCATGCGCCGGCAGGCGCGTGCCCAGGTGCAGTCCGTGGGCCATCAGCCGCTCGCCTTTTTCATGCACGGCGCTGCGCGCGACGATGACGACTTCGCGGCCCTCGCGCACCACACAGGAGTAGGACAGTCCGGTCTGCGCTGCCAGCCTGTGCAGCACGGGTTGCACGATGCGCGGCAGCCGGGCCGAGGCCAGATAGCTGCCCGACAGGCGCAGCACCTTGGGCGCCAGCCAGAAATAGCTGCCATCGGATTCCAGATAGCCGAGATAGGCCAGGGTGAGCAGATGGCGCCTGGCGGCGGCGCGCGTGATGCCCGCGCGTTCGGCCGCCATGGTGGCGTTCAGGCGCTGGCGCTCGGTGTCGAAGCTCTCGAGCACGGCCAGGCCCTTGGCCAGGCCGGCAATGAAGTCCGCTGCAGCGATGGTAGGGGTGCCGGGTTCACTCATGCTCGGTTCCGTCGTTCTTGTTTTGCGCGATCTTCGTTCTCATTGTGCGATTATCGCGCAGACATCGATTCTCTCCTTTGTCTTGATGCAGCACAAAACTTAGTCTTGCTGCACAGCGCAATCGGCGTCGTCACGCGCGCCGATCGACAGGTTTTTGAGCCATAACAAGGAGTCATATTCATGCGTACACAAGTCGCCATCATCGGTGCCGGTCCCTCGGGTTTGCTGCTGGGGCAGTTGCTCTACAAGGCGGGCATCGACAACATCATCATCGAGCAGCGCAGCGCCGACTATGTGCTGGGCCGCATCCGCGCCGGCGTGCTGGAGCAGGTGACGGTGGATCTGCTCAAGCAGGCGGGTGCCGACAAGCGCATGAATGAGGAAGGTCTGCCTCACGATGGCATCGAGCTGCTGTTCAAGGGCAAGCGTCACCGCATCGACCTCAACGGCCTGACCGGCGGCAAGCGCGTGATGGTCTACGGCCAGACCGAAGTCACCCGTGACCTGATGGAAGTGCGTGCCCAGGAGGGGTTGACCACGGTGTACGAGGCCAGTCACGTGCAGCCCGTGGACTTCGAGAGCGACAAGCCCAAGGTGCGTTACGAAAAAGACGGCCAGGTGCACGAGATCGAATGCGACTTCATCGCCGGTTGCGACGGCTTTCACGGCATCTGCCGCGCCAGCGCGCCTCAGGACAAGATCAAGACCTTCGAGAAGGTCTATCCATTCGGCTGGCTGGGCCTGCTCTCCGATACGCCGCCCGTGTCGCACGAGCTGATCTACGCCAACACCGAACGCGGCTTTGCCCTGTGCAGCCAGCGCAGCGCCACGCGCAGCCGCTACTATCTGCAGGTGCCGCTGACCGACAAGGTCGAGGACTGGAGCGACGAAGCGTTCTGGGAAGAGCTCAAGAAGCGCCTGGACCCCGAAGCGCGCGCCAATCTGGTGACCGGCCCTTCGCTGGAGAAAAGCATTGCACCGCTGCGCAGCTTTGTGACCGAGCCCATGCGCTTCGGTCGCATGTTCCTGGCCGGCGACGCCGCCCACATCGTGCCTCCCACAGGCGCCAAGGGCCTGAACCTGGCGGCTTCCGATGTGGGCTATCTGTCGCAAGCCTTTGTCGAGTATTACCAGGAGCAGTCCGAAGCCGGCATCGATCGCTACTCCGAGCAGTGCCTGCGTCGCGTCTGGAAGGCCGAGCGTTTCTCCTGGTGGATGACCTCCATGCTGCACAACTTCCCCGGCGAAGGCGAGTTCAACACCAAGGTGCAGGAAGCAGAGCTGGACTACATCGTCCACTCCGAGGCCGGCTCCACCTCGCTGGCCGAGAACTATGTGGGTCTGCCTCTGGTGTAAGAACGTTTTGACGATCTCTACGCAGCCGTGTTGGAGCGCCATCGGGATGAGTTCGAAGCGATGGCTCGCCGCTTGCACCGGCGTGCAAGCAAGAGTCAGCGCGCAGCACATCGCCCGATTTCGCGCCAACCCTTAGGGACAGGTTCCTTGCGCACGCCCGGTCAGAGGCGGTCTGCGGGGTTGCCTCGCCGGCCGCGCGAATCCTCGCAGTAGCGCGGCTATTGCTGCGGTATCGCGCGCGGGGGGCGCCCCCTGGCATCCCCTCCCGCAAAGCCTGTGTCGCGGCACGGGGAGATCGTCAACAGGTTCTACGCCGCAGACCGGCTGGCCTTCGTCACCGTGGTGATGAAGGGCAGGTGTCCGATCCCGGCGCCTTGCGCTCTGCCTGCCTTGCTGTAAGCGAGGCAGGCATTTTTCATCCATGCAATTTGGTTGATGCTGCCTTGCGTAAATTTTGATGCCGGGGCGCAAGCCGCAAGGGCCAGCGAGGAGTAAGCTTGCCGACCTTATGGCGCACATCATGTTTTCCCCTCCCTATATTGCCGCTGCCGAGGCAGCCCAGTCCTTGCGTACGCGCGGCTATGCCGTGCTGCAGCCCGAGGACTTCGCCCAGTGGATGGGCCTGAGCGTGAGCGATCTGCATGCCATGGATGCGGACTGGCAGGGCCTGCCGCCCGACGCCTTCCTCAAGGATGGCGGCCGCTATCGCCGCCGCCGCCATTCCTGCTTTGTCAGCGAAGGCGATCAGGTTCAGCAGGTGCCCCACCGCGCCCACTGGCAGCCCGTGGAATACAACGCTCTGCATGGCGGCATGCAGCGCATGTTCGAGCCCATGCTGGACAGCACGACGACGAGCGCGGCATGGCTGGAGATGATCAATGCTCTGGGGCAACTGGCCGATCAGGTGTTCTGCACCGACGAGCGTCATGAGCGCTGGTTTGTCGAGGCGCACCAGTTCCGCATCGACACCACGGACGGCATAGGACGTCCCACGCCCGAAGGGGCGCACCGCGACGGCGTCGATCTGGTCGCTGTGCTGCTGGTGGGGCGCAAGGGCATCAAAGGGGGCGAGACCCGGGTGTTCGAAGCGACCGGCCCCAACGGCCAGCGTTTTACCTTGACCGAGCCCTGGTCCGTGATGCTGCTCGACGACGCGCGCATGATTCATGAGACCACGCCGATTCAACCTGCCGAGCCCGGTGGCGTGCGGGACACGCTGGTGCTGACCTATCGCCGTGGCAACTTCCAGGGCGCCGAGCTTCAGGAGCAGCCGGCTCAGGCCTCCTGACGGACTCGGACGGGCCGCTTTGGAAAATTTGGGCAAAACTGTAACGTTCTCAATGCATCAAAGTGACGCCCTCGACACTGCATGATGCGGGCTCGTCGCGACGAAGTTCTCACATCGCCGCGTAAGCTCTCATTCAGGCAGCCGGGTCCACCGGCTCACACCACGCCCAGCAAGGCGTGGTTTTTTTATATGAATCGCTTCCACGCCCTTAGCATTTCCGTGCTGACAGCTCTTGTCACGATAGCTGCCTGCCAGCCCTTCGAGGATCGCCCTGCGCAGGCGGCCCAGACCAAGGAACCCACGATCTATTTTCGCAATGGACTGGAAATCTCCCTTGGCGATATCTCGGTGCCGATTCACGGCGTTCAGGAATGTCCCTATGGCCTAGCGGCGCCGGCCGGAGCCGTCGTCGAGATGAATGATGCCAAGTGCATTCGCCTTTCCGACGACACCGAGCAGATCGTCGTGATGCTGGATATGCCCGACGGCGTCGTCCGGGAGGCCTGGACCGTGCGCCGCGATGCGCCCAGCAAGCCGCATGAGCCGGCTTTCAAGAACGTCTCCCTGCTGCGCCCCGACGGCACGCGCATCACGATCACCGACAAGTCCCACAGGCTGCTGGACAAGTGCTACGAATACCAGGCGGCGCATGTCTGCATCTGAGATGCGTTGAACTTTGGGGTTGATTCATGTCAACACGCTGAGGCATGATGAAGGCAGACTGCATGCTATTCCAAGAGCGGCATCGGCCCCGGGTCTCTGGCTTGAGGTACATGTCGCCTGCAACTCGAAAGGAGAAACATATGTCCATGTTCAATCACATTCTGGTTCCGGTCGACGGCTCCAAGCCTTCCATGCTGGCGGCACGCAAGGCCGCCGAGCTCTCCAAGGTCTTTGGCAGCGCCGTGACGGCAGTGTATGTGGTCGATCCCTATCCTTTCACCGGCGTCGGTGCCGACTTTGCCTATGGGCAGTCGCAGTATCTGAGTGCTGCAACGGCCGAGGCAAACACCGCACTGGATGCCGTCAAGGCCATCATGGACGAGGCAGGTGTGCCGGTGAAGACCCTGGTGGGCGAGGGCCATGCCGTGCATGAAGGCATTGTGCGCACCATGGAAAGCGTGGGCGCCGACCTGGTCGTCATGGGCTCCCAGGGGCGGCGCGGCCTTGAGAAGCTGATGCTGGGCAGCGTCACCCAGCGCGTGCTGGGTGCCGTGCGTGTGCCGGTGCTGGTCGTGCGCGAGTGAGCGCCAGGCGGCTGTCCACGTAGCAACGGCTCCCCAGGGAGCCGTTTTTCTTGTGGGCAAGCGTGCTCAGCGATTGAGCAGCCGGGCCAGCCAGCCTTTCTTCCTGCGCTGCAATTCCAGCTCCTGCAGCACTTCGGCCTTGAGCTGCTCCTTCTGTGCCGAGTGTCCGCTTTCCTTGGACATCATGCGCAGATAGACCTTGGCCGAGTCGACATAGCCATGGTCTTCGTTGCGGATATGGTTGAACAGCCAGCGCGAGAGCATGCCGTGCAGTTCGGCGGCCACATCCTCGCCCGCATCGAAACGGGTCTGCATCTCGATCACGCGGCGTGTGAACAGCTCGTGCACCTTTTTGTGCGGCCCGGCGAACATATAGCCGGCGCTCTCGATCAGGCTTTCCTCGAAGACGAAATGCGAGACGGTGTAATCGATCATCTCGCCGATGACATCGCCCAGACCTTCGCGGTCGGGCGAGCTGCGCAGTTCGTAAAGCCGGTTGATGTAGTCGACGATGCGGCGGTGCTGCCGGTCGATCTCTGCAATCCCGGTGTCCAGCTCGGGGACCCAGACCAGCAATGCCATGATGTTCTCCAGAAATTCAAGGATTTCCGCAGAAGTATTCATGAGCTTGTCATATGCCGCATTGATGCAGATCAGGTCGATCCGCTGCGGTAGCGCGGAGGATGCCGATCCTCCGCGCATTGCGGCGTCACTCGATCTTGGCGCCCGAGGACTCCACGATCTGCTTGGACTGCTTGAAGTCGGCCTGGAACATCTTGTCGAAGTTGGCGACACTCATGGACTGGGGCTCGGCGCCCTGGGTCAGAATGGCCTCGCGCACTTCGGGCATGGCCAGCAGCTTGTTCACTTCGAGATTGACCTTGGTCACGATGGACGAGGGCGTGCCCTTGGGCATGAACAGGCCATACCAGGTGCTCACATCAAAGCCCTTGAGGCCCGATTCGGCCAGCGTGGGTGTGTCGGGCAGCGAGCTGGAGCGGCTGGCCGAGGTGACGGCAATCGCGCGCAGCTTGCCGGACTTGATCTGGCCGATGGCCGATGGCACGGACGAGACCAGCAGGTCCACATTGCCGGCCAGCGCATCCATCATCGCGGGGTTGGAGCCCTTGTAGGGAACGTGGGTCAGGTGAATGCCCGAGGCCTTTTCCAGCATCACGCCCGCGAGGTGGATGCTGGTGCCGTTGCCGGGCGAGCCATAGGTGATCTTGGACGGGTTCTTCTTGGCTGCAGCCACCACGTCGGCCAGCGTCTTGTAGGGCGAGTTGGCGGCCGTGGCGATCACGATGGGGGTGTAGGCCACATGGGCCACGGGGATCAGGTCCCTGGTGGGGTTCCAGGGCAGGTTCTTGTAGAGATAGGGGCCGAGGACCACATTGTCCTTCTGGCCCATCACCATGTCGTAGCCCGTAGGGGCTGCTTTCACCGCTTCGGTGATGCCGATGGTGCCACCTGCACCCGCTCGGTTGTCTGGCACCACGGTCCACTTGCTGACTTCGGTGAGCTTGTTGGCAATCACGCGCGAGAGGATGTCGGTGCCGCCGCCGGGCGGGAAGGGCACGATCATGCGCACGGGCTTGTTGGGGTATTCGGCTGCGGGGTCTTGTGCAGCGGCGGAAAAGCTCAGGCCCGCGCTTGCGATCACGGCTGTGCTGATGAGGATTTGGCGAAACATGAAAAAGAAACTCCAGAGACGAACGGGGGAGCGCTGGCCCGCAGAAAAGGGCGGCGCAGTCGCGGCTGGTGTCCGAGTCCTGAACTCAGAAGCCAGAGTCACGGAAGGTGGGCTTTTCGATGATCGGGGAGGGTGGTTCCGCCATCAATGGGTATTTGTCTTTACCGGGGAGCGCGAGCCATGCTGTACGGACATGATCGCCATCCGCACGCGCTGCACCGCAGGGTTGCTGCAGTTGCTAGCACGGAGGCAGCGTACCGATCGGGTGTCGCTGCCGATGTGGCCCACGGGCGCGGATTGCGGCTCTGCGCACGGCGTCGAGGCAGTTGCAGAGCAGTCGAAACATTTTGCCACGCATGGCCGAGGTGCGAAGGCTTGGTTCGTGAATAGGCCGGGCCTGTACCCCGGCTTTGCGGGGACTCGGCAGTGCAGCCAAGGCTTGGATGTCAACGGCTGCGAATGAAGGCTCAGGCCTGACGTACGTCGGCAATCACCTGGTCACCGAAATCGGGCCGCGCCAGCCAGGCCAGCACGCGGTCTGCGGCATCGTCGGCCGAGGTCAGCTGGCCGTTGCTGTGCAGACTGGCAAAACGGGCCACATCCGGAAAATCGGCCGAGGCCGCGCTGCGCAGCTGCACCTGCATATCGGTGTCGATGACGCCGGGGGCCAGAGACACAATGCGCGCGCCGTTGGGTTTGGCCGCTTCTTCCAGCGCCACGCAGCTGCTGAACTGGTCCATGCCCGCCTTGGCCGTGCAGTAACTGGCTTGCGAAGCCATGGCGCGGCGGCCCAGACCCGAGGAGATATTGAGCACCTTGCGGGGAATTTCCCAGCTCTCGGTCGCACCGAGAAAGGCTCCGGTCAGGGCCATGGGCGCTTCAAGACCCACGCGCAGCGCATGGATCATATCGGCCGCAGGCACTTGAGACAGCGGCGCAATCTGCGGAATGACACCGGCGTTGTTGATCAGGGTGATGCTGGCCCATGCGCTGTGGTCCTGCGTTTCCAGCCAGGTCGTGAGGCGCTGCGCGGCTGCGGCGCTTTGCGCCAGATCCTGCTCCCATTGCAATAGCTGCTCGGGCTTGCTGGCGCTGGAGGCCAGGGCGGTGCTGGTCTTGCGGGCAATGCTCAGCAACTGATGGCCTTGTTGCAGCAGCCGTTGTCCCATGGACAGGCCCATGCCACGGGAGCCGCCTGTCAGAATCGTTAAATGCTTGGTCATGCCGGGCATCTTACGGTCGATTCAAGGCAGAAAAGAACAAGCCCCGCAGGGCTGGCGTCCGGCGGGGCCTGCTGCAGGGTCAAAGGCGATCAATGACCCAGATAGGCCTTGCGCACGTCGTCATTGCTCAGCAGGTTGACGCCGCTGTCCTCCAGCACCACCTTGCCGGTTTCCAGCACATAGCCGCGGTCGGCAATCTGCAGGGCACGGTTGGCGTTCTGCTCGACCAGGAACACCGTCACACCCGCTGCGCGGATGGTCTGGATGATCTCGAAGATCTGCGCAATGATGAGCGGAGCCAGGCCCAGCGTGGGCTCGTCCAGCAGCAGCAGACGCGGCTTGCTCATCAGCGCACGGCCTATGGCCAGCATCTGCTGCTCGCCGCCCGACATGGTGCCCGAGCGCTGCGCTGCGCGTTCCTTCAGGCGCGGGAAGAGCTTGAAGACATGCTCGATGCCGTCGGCAATCTCGGTCTTGTTCAGGAAGAATCCGCCCATCTGCAGATTCTCGGTCACCGTCAGATCCTTGAAGACGCGACGGCCTTCGGGCGAGATGGCGATGCCGCGGCGCATGATGTGGTGGGTGGACATCTGGGTGATGTCGTCGCCCTCGAACAGAATGCGTCCGCCGCTGGCGCGCGGATTGCCGCACACCGTCATCAGCAGCGATGTCTTGCCCGCGCCATTGCTGCCGATCAGGGTGACGATCTCGCCCTGATCGACATGCAGGCTGGCATGATCGACCGCGCAGATCGCGCCGTAATGGGTGGAGACCTGCTCCAGTTGTAACATATGCTGGCTCATCAGGCCTCTCCCAGATAGGCCTTGATGACCCGTTCATCATTGCGAATCGCCTCGGGCAGGCCCATGGCGATGGGCTTGCCGTACTCCATGACCAGGATGCGCTCGGACACACCCATGACCAGGCCCATATCGTGCTCGATCAGCAGCACGGCGACGCCGTACTGTTTGCGCAGCTGGTCGATCAGATGCTGCAGGTCCTTCTTCTCCTGGGGGTTCAGGCCGGCAGCGGGCTCGTCCAGCATCAGCACGCGGGGCTTGGTGATCATGCAGCGTGCGATCTCCAGGCGGCGCTGGTGACCATAGGCCAGATTGCCGGCTTCGCGGTTGGCGAACTGGCGCAGGCCCATCACGTCCAGCCACTGGAGTGCGTTGTCGATCTTTTCCTGCTCGGCGCGGCGATAGCCGGGGGTGTTGAACAGGCCGCCGAGCAAGCTGGCACGCGACTGGCGGTGCTGGGCGACGAGCAGGTTTTCCAGCGCCGTCATGCTCTTGAACAGACGCACGTTCTGAAAGGTGCGCACCACGCCGTGGTTGGCGACGTGATGGCTGCTCTGGCCCGCAATGCTCTGGCCGTCCAGCACGACGCTGCCGCCCGAAGGCTGGTAGAAACCACTGATGCAATTGAACACCGTGGTCTTGCCCGCGCCATTGGGGCCGATGATGGCAAACACTTCCTGAGGGCGTACGTTAAAGCCCACGTTGTCCACGGCCAGCAGGCCGCCGAAGCGCATGCACAGGTCTTTGACTTCTAGCAAATACTCGCTCATGCGTTTGCCCTGCCTGTGGTTGTAGTTATTGAAATGATAGCGTTCAGGTGGAATTTCATGACTTCACCTCCACCTGATGTCGCTTCATGGGCAGCAGGCCCTGGGGACGCCAGATCATCATCAGAATCATGACCAGGCCGAAGATCAGCATGCGGTATTCGGAGAATTCGCGTGCCAGCTCGGGCAGTACGGTCAGGATGATGGCAGCGACGATTACGCCAAGCTGCGAGCCCATGCCGCCCAGCACCACGATGGCCAGGATCAGGGCCGACTCGATGAAGGTGAAGGACTCGGGATTGACAATGCCCTGGCGTGCCGCAAAGAAGGCCCCGCCGAAACCCGCGAACATGGCGCCCAGCGTGAAGGCCGAGAGCTTGATCTTCATGGGGTTCAGGCCCAGGGAGCGGCAGGCGATCTCGTCTTCGCGCAGGGCTTCCCAGGCGCGGCCTATGGGCATGCGGATCAGGCGGTTGCTGATGAACAGCGTCACCATGGCCAGCAGCAGCGCCATCAGATACAGCGCGATCACCATGTGCATGGAGTTGAACTCCATGCCGAAGAACTGGTGAAAAGTGGTGCCGTCCTCGGTCAGCGGCGTGCGTGTCATCGGCAGGCCCAGCACCGAGGGCTTGGGGATGCTGGAGATGCCATCGGGGCCGCCCGTGAAGCTGGTCAGGTTGACCAGCAGCAGGCGGATGATTTCACCAAAGCCCAGCGTCACGATGGCCAGATAGTCGCCGCGCAGGCGCAGCACAGGAAAGCCCAGTACGAAGCCGAACAGCGCCGAGGCCGCACCGGCCAGCGGCAGCGCTTCCCAGAACGTCCAGCCGGCCCAGTGGAACAGCAGCGCGTAGGTGTAGGCACCCACGGCATAGAAGCCCACAAAGCCCAGATCCAGCAGGCCGGCAAAGCCGACCACCACATTCAGGCCCAGGCCCAGCATGACGTAAATCATGGCCAGAGTTGCAATGTCGACGGCATTGCGGCCGGCGAAGAAGGGCCAGGACGCGGCCATCATCAGCACCACGAAGATGACGACGTTGCGGGTGCCCGACTTCATCTGCGGCACGGCCGGCAGGTTGAGCGTGGGCAGTTTGCCGGCGAACAGGGGCTTGAGCATCTGCACGACGAAGATGGCCAGGCAGGCCCAGCCGGTCATGCTCCAGTCGGGGGCGATGACGGTGCGAACACCGGCGCGCTCCAGGTGCAGGCTGAAGATGGGGGTGACGACGATGGCCGTCATCACGGTGGCGATCAGCGCATCGCGCAAAGCGGCAGAAAAGCTGTACTTCATCAGACCTTCTCCACTTCAGGTTTTCCCAGCAGGCCCGAGGGACGGAACATCAGGATGGTCACCAGCAGGCCGAAGGCCACGATGTCCTTGTATTCCGACGAGATGTAGGCGGCGGCAAAAGTCTCGGCCACTCCCAGAATCACACCGCCCAGCATGGCACCGGGAATGGAGCCGATGCCCCCAAGCACGGCAGCCGTGAAGGCCTTGATGCCGGCCAGAAAGCCGATGAAGGGATTGAGCTTGCCCACGGCCAGCGCAATCAGCACGCCGCCCACGGCGGCCAGCACGGCGCCCAGCACAAAGGTGAAGGAGATGACCTTGTTGGTGTCGATTCCCAGCAGATTGGCCATGTGCATGTCCTGCGCGCAGGCACGCGAGGCACGGCCCATGCGCGAATGCTTGATGTACATGGTCAGCGCGATCATCAGCACCACGGTCACGGCAATGATGAGCACGCGGGTGTAGGGGATGAAGACCTCGAAATCTCCCATATGGAAGTTGATGGCACCGGGCAGCAGCGAAGGAACGGCCATGTCGCGCGCACCCTGGCCCAGGGCCACCCAGTTCTGCAGGAAGATGGACATGCCGATGGCCGAGATCAGCGCCACCAGGCGCGGGCTCTGGCGCACGGGCTTGTAGGCCACCTGTTCGACCACCAGGCCGTAGACGCCGGTGACGAAGACGGCCACGACCAGCATCAGGCCGATGATGGCCCAGACCGGCAAGCCGCTTTGCGTGCCTATGGCAGAAAGCGTGACCAGGCCTATATAGGCCCCGATCATGTAGATGTCGCCGTGTGCGAAATTGATCATGCCGATGATGCCGTAGACCATGGTGTAGCCAATGGCGATCAGGGCGTAAATGGCTCCGAGTGAGAGCCCGTTGAAAAGCTGTTGTATCAGCTGGGGGAGAATGTCTGACATGTAACGCCACCCTTGAAACAGGAAAAGGCCCGAGGGCCAGATAGCAAATATCCGGAGGCATGGCCCCTGCCATTGCCCCCGGAAGAAGGTGGTGGAATTACTTTGCGAGCGACTTGCTGCCGTCCTTGTGCCACTGGAAGACCTGGAAGTCGAAGGAGTTCAGGTCACCCTGCTTGTTCCAGGAGACGGGGCCCAGCACGGTGTCCACACCGGTGGACTTGTGCATCCAGTCCGCCACCTTGGCAGGGTTGTCGCCGGCGGCCTTGATGGCGGCCAGCAGAGACTGGGTGGCGGCAAACGAGGTCAGCTGGAAGGCGCCCGAAGCATTGCGCTTCTTGTCGGCGAAAGCCTTCACCACAGCCGCGTTCTTGGGGTTGGCGGCAAAGTCGGCGGGCAGGGTCACCAGCATGCCTTCGACGGCAGGGCCGGCGATGGCGTTGACTTCAGGATTGCCCACGCCTTCGGGGCCCATCATCTTGACCTTCAGGCCTTGCTCGGCAGCCTGGCGCAGCAGCAGGCCCATTTCTGGGTGGTAGCCGCCGTAGTAGACAAAGTCCACGCCTGCGCCCTTGAGCTTGGTGATCACGGCGGAGTAGTCGCTGTCGCCGGCGTTGATGCCCTCAAACAGGGCCACGTCGATCTTGGCCTTCTTCAGGTCGTCACGCACGGAGGAGGCAATGCCCTGTCCATAGGACTGCTTGTCATGCAGCACGGCAACCTTCTTGGGCTTGAGCTTCTCGGCAATGAACTTGGCGGCTGCGGGGCCCTGCTGGTCATCACGGCCGATGGTGCGGAAGATGAAGTGGTAGTTCTTGCCGTCGGTCAGTGCGGGGGAGGTGGCCGAGGGAGTGACGACCACCACGCCTTCGTTGTTGTAGATGGGCGCTGCGGCAATCGAGGCACCCGAGCAGACGGGGCCGACCACATAGCCGATCTTGCTGTTGACCACGCGGTTGGCTGCAACAGGGCCTTGCTTGGGCTCGCAGGCATCGTCCACGGGCACCAGTTCGATCTTCTTGCCATTGATGCCGCCAGAGGCGTTGGCCATTTCGACGGCGGTGGTTGCGCCTTCCTTGACCATGTCGCCATACTGGGTCAGCGCACCGGTGGTTGGGATGACCAGGGCGATCTTGATTTGGGCATGCGCGGTGGAGACCAGGGCGGCACCAGCCAGGCCCAGGGCGGCAACAACGGTTTGCATGCGGAACGGAATGCTCATGAGGACTTCCTTAATCTCGAGAGATGTTCGAAAAGCGCGATTGCTGCCATAGCAGTTCGCGCAAAGAAGCTCAGATTAATCGAGTGGTAAACGAAGGCAACAGGGTATGCAGGGGCTGGTGCAGGCTTTCGGTTTTTGCTATGTCGTGCATAGCAGCTATTACCCAGAGGCTATGGCCTTGCCTTCATTTGTAATGTATATGCATGGCCCAAGCCGGAACGGTGCGGCAAGTGTCCGCATCGGCGGTCTTTGGGTGCCGATTCCGGGGGGCCGCGGGCATGGTTTCGAAGGGTCTTTGTTGCAGCGCAGCAACTGTTGCTGCTTGACGGCTGCAGCAGATTTGATGCAGCTTAAAAGTCAGGCTCGCTTTTCGGCATCAGCAAAGTGCCGGTGACCGGATGTACCAGCTCCAGTGCCGTCGCATGCAGCAACAGCCTCGGGCTGGCGCTGGCCACCGTTTCGTCGGCATACAGCGCATCGCCCAGGATGGCGTGGCCCGAGGCGGCCATATGCAGGCGCAATTGATGGGTGCGGCCCGTCAGCGGACTCAGCAGGACGCGGGTGCAGGTCATCTCCTGCTGCCCGGTCTGCTCCAGCGCCTGCCATAGTGTCTGGCTGCTTTTGCCGTTTTCGTGGTTGATGACTCGCAGCGGACGGCGTTCCCAGTCGGCCGCGATCGGCAGATCGATCAGCTGCCAGCCCTGGGCATCGGCGGTTTCCGGACCCGCCTGCAGATCACCGGCCACCACGGCGATATAGCGCTTGTCGACCTGGCGTTCGGCAAAGGCCTGGCCGAGCTGCCGCTGTACGACCGGATTGCGCGCCATGATGACCAGACCCGAGGTGGCCTGATCGAGCCGGTGCACCACCAGCGCATCGCCGAAATGCTGCAGGGCGCGCAGGCTCAGGCAATCTTGCTTGTCCGGGCCGCGACCGGGCACGCACAGCAGGCCAGAGGGCTTGTCCAGCACCAGCAGATGCTCATCTTCATAAACACAGTTCAACGCACTCATTCAAGCACTCATTCAAGCATTTGTCGGTGGTTTCAGGGGTTCAGCAACTCATGAACGGTGGCGCAGAACTCCTGCACGTCGTTGGGCTTGTGGATCAGGGCCCGGGCTCCGGCTGCAATCGCGGCCTGCTCGATCTCGGCCGTCACATAACCGGAGGCCAGCGCCACGGGCAGTTGCGGGCTGACCTGCAAAGCCTGCCTGAGCAGGTCCAGGCCGCTGAAGCCGGGCATGTTGTAGTCGGTGACGATGAGGTCAAAGCGCTCGGGCTCGCTTTCCAGGGCCGCCATGGCCTCGCGCGGGTCGGTGAAGCCCGAGACTTCATAGCCGCGACGGCGCAGCAGGCGCTGGAAAAGAAAGACCAGGGCCTGGTCGTCATCCACATACATCACATGGCTGGCGCGCGTGGCCTGGACCGGCTCGGCCAGCGGCGCTTCGGGCTTGTCCGTGCGCAGCGGTGCCTGCGTAGGGTGACTGCCGCTCGGCTCGCCAAGGGGAAAGTACAGCGTGAAGCAGCTGCCCTGGCCCAGCTCGCTGTGCACATCGACGGCGCCGCCATGGGTGCGCATCACGCCATGTACCACCGACAGACCGAGGCCGGTACCCTGGCCCACCGGCTTGGTGGTGAAAAAAGGCTCGAAGATACGCCGCTGGGTCACGATGTCGATGCCGGGGCCCGAGTCCTGCACCATGAAGACCAGGTATTCGGCCACAGGCAGGCCCAGGCGTTCGCATTGGTAATGGTCGGGCGCGATGCGCATGGCCCGCATCTGGATGAAGCCGCGCTGGTTGCCAATGGCCTGCATGGCGTTGTTGCAGAGATTGAACAGCGCCTGCTCCACCTGGGTGGGGTCGGCCATCAGCGGCGGCAGCCCCTCGCTCTCCAGTACCTGCAATTCTATGGAAGGTGGCAAGGTCACGCGCAGCAGGCGCGCCGTGTCCGACATGACCTCCTGCACCTGAACGGGGCGGCGCTCGGGCAGGTCGTTGCGGCTGAAGGTCAGAATCTGGCGCACCAGATCACGCGCACGGCGACCGGCTTTTTCGATCTCGCGCAGGCTTTCCATGGCGGCCGGGTTGTTGGCGCTGTCGACTTTTGCGAGCTCCACATTGCCCAGAATGGCGCCCACGATGTTGTTGAAGTCATGGGCGATCCCGCCGGCCATGGTGCCCACGGCCTGCATCTTGTGGGATTCGCGCAGCTGGGTTTCCAGCGCATTGCGCTGGGCTTCGGCACGATTGCGGCTGGTCAGGTCGCGCGCAAAGATGGTGGTGGTGTCGCCGCTGCTGTGGTGCTCGAAGGAGACGCTGATTTCCATGGGGATCTCGCGTCCCGCCATGGTCAGACCCGTCATCTCGCCCAGCACGGCCTGCGTGGTCAGCGAGGAAAAGGCCAGCGCCCGTGCAGCATCGGGCAAAAAGCGTTCCAGCGGACTGCCCAGCGCATCCTGGGGCGAGCACAGAAACAGGGCTGCCGCCGTGGGGTTGAAGACGGTGATGCGCTGGTACTGGTCGACGCAGATGATGGCATCCAGCGCAGAGTTGATCACCGACTCCAGCCGTCTTTCGCTGGCATAGAGCTGCTGGTTGCGTTCCTGCAAGGCCTTGCGCTCGGCCAGCAGCGGGCCCTGGTTGACCACGGCGCACAGATACTGCCAGGTGGCCGGGCCGTTTTGCTGTGGCACGATCACGCCCGCCACATGCAGGTCGCCGCAGAGCTCGAATTCGTCGGTGATCCGGAACAGTACCTCGTGGACTTCGGCACGCCCCAGCGCCTTGGCCTGCTCGAAGGCTGTGGTCACGCGCTCCGCATCCTTGAAGTGCACAAAGGGCTTGAAGTTGATCAGCAGCCGATCTTTCTCGGTGGGCTGAAATGCGCGGTGGGCCATGGCATTGGCCTGGACCACCATATCGTATTCGTCGACCACCAGCAGCGGCAGCGGGATGCTGGCAAACAGTGTCTCAAATCGCTCCGACGCACTCTCGGCCACGGCCTGGCTGTAGTTGAGCACCTCGTTCTGCAGCTCCAGCTCGTGCTGGTAGTTGCGCAGCTCTGCCACCAGAGCCTGCAGCGGGTCATCATCGTCGGGCACCAGGGGCTGGGTGCTGGCGTTCAGGCCCAACGGGGCGGCGCCCGGGGCCAGCAGGGCATGCAGGGGCAGACCGCCGTCGATCACAGGCAGCAAGGGTGGGGGCGTGGGTTCGGAGGAGCTCATGAAACAGGCAGAATTCCCGGCAGTGTAAGCCGGTCCCGGCTCCTGCCCTAGAAAAAGCGGATCGTTGCTCATCATCGGCCCATTCAAGACCATGTCCCGCAGCAGCCCTGGAGAGGGCATGGACCTTGGGCACTCATTCACTGATGGCAGGGCGCGTCCTATTGCCGGGTGCATGGGCCTGAATCGGGATGAAAAAAGCCAGTGCGACGGCAGTGCACTGGCTTTGGCGGCGGAAGGCCGGTCTCGGGCTATCAGTTAGCGTAGGCATCCATGGGCACGCAGCTGCAAAACAGATTGCGGTCACCATAGACGTTGTTCACGCGGCCCACGGGGCTCCAGTACTTGGCGCGGCGCAGCGCCGGCAGGGGGTAGGCCGCTGTCTCGCGGCTATAGCCATGCTGCCAGTCTGCGGTCAGCAAGGACTCTGCCGTGTGGGGGGCGTTCTTGAGCGGGTTGTCGTCCCGCGGCAGTCTGCCGGCCTCCACTTCGGCAATTTCGGCGCGGATGGCGATCATGGCCTCGACGAAACGGTCCAGCTCATACAGGCTTTCGCTCTCGGTCGGCTCCACCATCAGCGTGTTGGGCACGGGAAAGGACAGCGTCGGTGCATGGAAGCCGTAGTCGATCAGACGCTTGGCAACGTCCTCGGCCATCACGCCGCAGCTGTCCTTGAAGTGGCGCAGATCCACGATGCACTCATGGGCCACGTGCCCGTATTCGCCCGCGTACAGCGTGGGGAAGTGCTCCTTGAGCCGCGCGCTGATGTAGTTGGCGTTGAGGATGGCGGTCTCGGTTGCCAGCTTCAGGCCCGGTTCGCCCATCATGCGGATATACATCCAGCTGATTGGAAGAACGGCTGCATTGCCCAGAGGCGCTGCGCTGACAGCTCCCACCTGGCGGACAGCGCCTGCGGTGGCATGCCCCGGCAGAAAGGGCACCAGATCCTCGACCACGCATACGGGGCCGACTCCGGGGCCGCCGCCGCCGTGGGGAATGCAGAAGGTCTTGTGCAGGTTCAGATGGCTGACATCTCCGCCGAACTCGCCAGGCGCTGCAAGACCCACCAGGGCGTTCATATTGGCGCCGTCCACATAGACGCGGCCGCCATGGCTGTGCACCAGCTGGCACAGCTCCTTGACCTGGGTCTCGAACACGCCGTGCGTGCTGGGGTAGGTGATCATGATGCAGGCCAGATTGGCGCTGTGCTTCTCGCAGGCCAGCTTCAGATCCGCCATGTCCACGTTGCCGTTGTCGTCACATTGGGTGACCACGACCTGCAGGCCCACCATTTGCGCGCTGGCCGGGTTGGTGCCGTGGGCGCTGCTGGGAATCAGGCAGATATTGCGGTGTGCCTCGCCGCGTGACTCATGGAAGGCCTTGATGGCCAGCAGACCTGCGTATTCTCCCTGGCTGCCCGCATTGGGCTGCAGGCTGATGCCCGCGTAGCCCGTGGCCTGACACAGCCAGTCGCGCAGCTGCCGGTCCAGCTCGGCATAGCCTTGCAGCTGGTTGGAGGGCGCAAACGGGTGGATGTCGGCGAACGCTGGCCAGGTGATGGGAATCATCTCGCTGGTGGCGTTGAGCTTCATGGTGCAACTGCCCAGCGGGATCATGCTGCGGTCCAGTGCCAGGTCCTTGTCGCTGAGGCTGCGGATATAACGCAGCATGGCGGTTTCGGAATGGTGGGTGTTGAAGACCGGGTGGCTCAGATAGGCTGTGCTGCGCTGCAGGGATTCGGGGATCAGCGAGGTCGGGCCTTCGTCCATGGCCTCGATGGTGGGCAGAACCTGGCCCTCCTGGGCAAAGATGCTCCAGAGCAGCTCGACATCGGCCCGGGTCGTGGTTTCGTCCAGGCTGATGCAGAGATATTCATCCCAGGCCTTGCGCAGATTGACGCCTCGGGATACGGCACGGGCCGCCAGGGCATCGGTTGCCTCCCGGGTATGCAGGCTCAGTGTGTCGAAGGCCGTGTCGTGGTGATGGGCGCTGAAGCCCAGCTGGGCCAGGCCCCGGCTCAGGATCGCCGTCAGGCGTGCCACCCGCTGTGCGATGCGCTTCAGCCCCTGGGGGCCGTGGTAGACGGCATACATGCTGGCGATCACGGCCGGCAGGACCTGGGCCGTGCAGATATTGGACGTCGCCTTTTCGCGGCGGATATGTTGTTCGCGCGTCTGCAGCGCGAGGCGGTAGGCGGGCTTGCCATGCACATCGACGCTGACGCCCACCAGGCGACCAGGCAGGCTGCGCTTGTATTCGTCGCGGCAGGCCATGAAGGCTGCGTGCGGGCCGCCTGCGCCCATGGGCATGCCGAAGCGCTGGCTGTTGCCCACGACAATATCGGCACCCCATTCTCCGGGAGGTGTCAGCAGGGTCAGGGCCAGCAGGTCGGTTGCCACGATGGCAGCCGCCTGCTTGGCGTGAATGGCTTGCACATCGGCCTTCCAGTCCACAATCCAGCCGCTGGACGCGGGGTACTGGATGACCGCGGCAAACAGATCGCCTGCCAGCGCAGTTTCCCACTCCTGCTGGCTGTTGGCGATCACCACTTCGATGCCGATCGGCCGGGCGCGGGTCTGGATGACTTCAATCGTCTGCGGGTGCAGATCGCCGGCGAGCACGATGCGATGGCTTCTGGATTTGACAGAGCGCCTGGCCAGCGTCATGGCCTCGGCGGCAGCCGTGGCTTCGTCCAGCATCGAGGCATTGGCAATCGGCATGCCGGTCAGGTCGGTCACCATGGTCTGGAAATTGACCAGTGCTTCCATGCGACCCTGCGAAATCTCGGCCTGGTAGGGTGTGTAGGCTGTGTACCAGGCGGGATTCTCGAGGATGTTGCGCAGGATGACGCCCGGCGTGTGCGTGCCGTAGTAGCCCTGGCCGATAAAGCTCTTCAGCATCTGGTTCTTGCTGGCGATGGCCTTGAGTTCGGCCAGCGCAGCGGCTTCGGTAATCGGCGCCGGAAGATCCATGGGCCTGGCGCGGGCGATGGAGTCGGGCATCACATCGCGAATCAAGGCGTCCAGCGAGGGCTTGCCGATGGCGGCCAGCATTTTTTGCTGCTCCTCGGCGTCCGGGCCTATATGACGGGGGATGAATTCGTGGCTGTTTTCCAGCGCTTGCAGCGAAGCGACGGGGGCGGGAGGCGACATCAGCATGGGAGGGACCTATTCTCAAATACTGTGACTGACGGTTTGCATGCCAGGCATGCGTGAATGCCGTATGCCTGAAGGCATGCGGCCGGTGCTTCAAGCAGCGCTGGCCTGTTCCAGCGCGGTGTTCATCAGGGCCAGGCGTTCACTTTCCTGGTCGGCATATTCCCAATCGGGATATTTGCTGCGTGCCACGGTGTTCAGCCATTGCTGGCAGGCCAGGGCAAGCAGTGCCTGCTGGTGCAGATCGGCATCGATGCTGCCGGTGATCTTGAACTGGCCAAAGGCCGTGGCCACGTGGGCGCGGCAGACCGAGCGCAGATAGCTCTGGTTCATGTCGTCGCTGGCCAGCCATTGGGCCTTGGCCGCATCGTCATGAGCCAGCATGTCCTCGGGCACTGGCAGATCCCAGTCGCTCAGTTGCTGGTGCAAAAAACGCAGCGCCTTGGCGGGCTTGCTGCCCGTCTGCTCCTGGTACCACTCTTCAAGTGCGGCCAGTGTGTCGCTGCCGTCATCGTTGCCGAAGGGGCTGAAGTCGTCACCGCAGTCGTAGTAGAAGTCCTGGGTCGCGATGCGCACAAAGGCCGGGTGGCTGGTCTCGCGGGCGAGACCGACTTCCGGATCGTCGAAATACTGGATGGTGCTCATGGCTGCATGCAAAAACGGCCTTCGCAAAGCGAGGGCCGTTGATACGCTTAGTTGTCCTTGGCGAAGTCGTTGTAGGCGGTCTCTTCCATCAGACCTTCGAGCTCGCCCACATTGCTCATCTTGACCTTGAAGAACCAGCCTGTGGCCAGCGGGTCGCTGTTGGCGAGCGATGGGTCATCGCGCAGGGCTTCGTTGACTTCGACGATCTCGCCGGTCACGGGCATGTAGACATCGGCAGCAGCCTTGACGGACTCGACCACGCCTGCGACATCGCCGGCCTTGAAGGTGGAGCCCACGGCAGGCAGATCCACAAACACCACATCGCCCAGCGCATCCTGTGCGTGTACGGTGATGCCGACGATGGCGGCATTGGTGTCAGCGGCGTTGATCCACTCGTGTTCTTTGGAATACTTGATGCTCATGAAAAGCTCCAGATGGGGGATTCAGGGGAATCGGGTGTTGTTTGAGAAAGGTCCAGATCGCACTTTAGCGGTGTTCTGGCCGCTGTTTGGCAAACTGGCCCGTCTCATCCGCGGCGGCAGACCTAGCCGCGGTAGTAGCGGGTGGGAACGAAGGGCGTGGCGACCACTTTCATGGGCACGGGCTTGCCGCGCACCATGGCGAAGATTTCCGTATCGATGGCGGCGTAGTCGGGCTCGACATAGGCCAGCGCCACGGGCTGGTTGAGCGTGGGGCTGAGCAGGCCGCTGGTAATGTGGCCGATATGCTGCCCGTCCATGTTCTCCAGCACAGCGGGCTCGCGCACGGGAATGCGCTCCAGCGCAATCAGGCCCACGCGCTTGCGGCGCAGCGATTGCGGGTTCTGCAATTGCTCCAGCACGATGGCCGCACCGGGAAAGCCTCCCGCGCGTTCGCCGCCGCTGCGGCGCACCTTCTGCATGGCCCAGTTCAGCGCGGCTTCGACGGGCGTGGTGCTGGTGTCGATGTCGTTGCCATACAGGCAAAGTCCGGCTTCAAGGCGCAGCGAGTTGCGCGCGCCCAGACCGATGGGCGCCACCTCGGGCTGGGCCAGCAGCGCTTCGGCAAAAGCTGTTGCCGCTTCGCCGGGCAGGGAGATTTCAAAACCGTCCTCGCCCGTATAGCCGCTGCGCGTGATGTAGAGCGCATGGCCTTGCCAGTCGAAGTGATTGCCGGTCATGAAGACCAATTGCGCAACACCGGGAATCAGGCGCGAGAGTGCCGCAGCGGCTTGCGGGCCTTGCAGGGCCAGCAGGGCGCGCTCGGGCAGAGGGATGACCTCGCAGCGGTTGGCGATGCGGCTCTGGATATGGGCGATATCGGCCTCTTTGCAGGCGCCGTTGACGATGAGGAACAGATCTTCGCCACGGTTGACGAACATCAGGTCGTCCAGAATGCCGCCTTGCTCATTGAGCAGCAGGCCGTAACGCTGTTTGTGCTGTCCCAGGTCCATGACATCGACGGGCATCAGCGACTCAAGCGCGGCTGCGGCATCGGGGCCGCGCAGCAGCAACTGGCCCATGTGCGAGACATCGAAGAGGCCGGCGGCCTTGCGGGTGTGCAGGTGCTCGGCCATCAGGCCTTGAGGGTATTGCACGGGCATGGAGTAGCCGGCAAACGGCACCATGCGGGCACCCAGTTTCTGGTGCAGGGCAAACAGCGGTGTGGAACGCAGATCGGAAGAGGTGTCAGCAGCAGTCACAGGCAAGCGCTCCGGTGGTCAAACCAAAATGAGTGGCCATGCATGGCTGGGCCATGCGTGGCGGGCTTGCCCTGCTGTCCGCTTTACCTGAGAGATTCACCGCCCTTGCTTTCGCGGGCAGTTTGCTCCTTCGGTGGATGTCGGCGCACATAAGAAATGACGGCCTTCATCTCTCTCCAGCAAGGGACGCTGCAGGTTTGCACACCTTGCAGCGCTTGTCAGTCCTTTTGCCTGAGCGTTTTGACACCGGGTGGGGGTCTGCGCCTTCGGCGGTGCGAGGCAGCTTCAAGCTGCAGGCACTCTCTCCTGACGTTGGCAATTCTAGCGGTGGGCAGGGGACCTGCACCACCGCAATGAGTGGATTTTGGGGTTTTCGAGCACAGATCGTCTGTCACTGAGCTTGCGTTCTCACTGCGGGTCTGTGTTCATGGTGGGCGTGCGAGGGGCGTCGACTTCTTGGCGCGGAAACACCAACTGATAGGGCTGCTCGAAGCAGGACGTCACAGGCTGGCCCTGGCGCATGCCGGGCTTGAATTGCCAGCGTTTGAGCGATTGCAGTATGGACTTCACGATGCGTGGATCGGCATCGGCGGGCTGGTAGGCCACACGGCCGAGCTGACCTTGAGCTGTGACTTCCAGACGGAAGACCACCGTGGTCTCCAATCCGTTCGGAAACCAGTGGGCGCTGATGAAAGGCGTGGTGTGGCGGCGTGGAAGGGGTTGCTGGTCGAGCTGGGCGGGGGGCGTGCAATCTGCATTGATCCAGGCGGGCCAATTTACGGTTTGGCCGCCGGAAGCGGGGGCGGAGTCAGCCTGGGGCTGCAGGGGAGTGATGTCGGCCGCCTTAGGCGCCATGGCAGGGTTGCCGGCGCAGGCACTAAGCAGCACTGCTCCCAAGACGGCCGCGCATGCAGCAAGACAGCGTGAGTGGCGTGAAATATGCATGGCGGCATTCTCGGTCATCCCCGGTCGATTTTCGGACGCGCTCCCGATGTGTGCTGTTCAGCCTGGGGCGTATTTGTGTCCGGCCGGCCTTGTCCAGGGTTTGTCTTGCGGGGTCAAACGCCATGTCCGGAGGAGGCAAAACAGATTTTTTGCCGCAGATAGGATTATGACGTTCATCAAAGAACATTTATCCAAGGAGACAAAATGCCCGAAAAAGCCACGAACGAATTTTGGAAGAATCTGAAGCCGATTTCTGATTGCTTTCAGCCCGATGCGCAGCCGGAAGTTTATATACAGAACGCGCCCACTGAGGACGAGCGCTATTATGTTCCATTCTCAGAGACTGTATTGTCCCGCCCTCTCTGGATTTCTCCATCGCAAAACAAATGGTGCGATATTCTGATGGCCAAGGAAGCGGGTCTGGTCAATCGGCATTACCACCCGCATGAAGTATTTGCCTATACCATTTCCGGGAAATGGGGTTATCTGGAGCATGACTGGACGGCCCGTGCCGGTGATTTCGTCTACGAGACACCGGGGGAAGGCCATACCCTGGTGGCCTATGAACATGAGCAACCCATGCGTGCGTTCTTTATCGTCAAGGGGCCGCTGATCTGGCTCGATGATGACGGAAAGCCGGACGGATATTTCGATGTTCACAGCTACATAGAGCTATGCCGAAAGCACTATGAAAAAGTCGGCATAGGTGCAGATTATGTGGACACGCTTTTTCGATAGCTATCTGAAATTGGCTTGAAAATGCATCAGATGAAAGGCGGGATTTTCTGAATAATGGAATAACCCGCCAAAAACGGAATGGAGAGAGACATGAGACATCGAGATGAAGCCCTAAAAATCGGGTGGGTGAGCTATGAAAACAAGCTGCTGCTCATTCTGTTTTTCACTTTTGGTATCGTTTTTTTTGACCGCCTGGCATTGTCGTTCTTATTTCCTTTTGTCTCCAAGGAACTGGATCTGAACAATGCCCAGCTGGGTATGCTTTCGTCGATCCTGGCATTGGCATGGGCGGCTTCCGGTGCATTCTTCGGGGCCTACACAGACCGCAATGGCAAGCGCAAAACGGTGCTGATTCTTTCGGTACTGATGTTTTCGCTGTGTTCGGCCTTGTCGGGTCTGGTGGGCGGCTTTGTGGGGCTGTTGTTGTTGCGAGCGCTGATGGGTTTGGCGGAAGGGCCGATACTGCCGCTGTCGCAGACTCTGATGGTCGAAGCCTCTACGCCGAGCCGTCGCGGCCTCAACATGGGCTTGCTGCAGGGCTCGTCTGCGGGCTTGCTGGGCGCCGTGATCGCACCGCCGGTGATTGTTGCGCTGGCCGTGGCTTATGGCTGGCGCACTGCGTTCTACCTGACCTGCGTTCCGGGGCTGATTGCCGCAGCGCTTATCTGGCGCCATGTGCGAAGCACAGATAGCAGCGGCCAGGCCGAAGCCGTGCCGACAGGCTCACGCTGGGCTCTGCTGCGTGAGCGCAATATCTGGCTGAGCGTGCTGATCAGCTGCGTCTTCATGGCCTGGTTCGTAATCATCATCTCTTTTGCGCCGACCTATCTGGTCAATGCCAAGGGCTTCGAGCCGGGCACGATGAGTGCGGTCATGAGCTGCATGGGCGTGGCCTGGGTCATCTGGGGTTTCGCAGTGCCTGCCATTTCGGACCGGGTAGGTCGCCGTCCTGCACTGATCTTCTTCTCCTTTGTCGCGGCCTGCTGTCCGATGGCTTTTTTGCATGTGCAGTCACCGGCGCTGTTGGGCGGCTTGCTGTTGCTGACTTACACCGGCCTGGGCTGCTTCACGCTCTTCATGGCCACGATTCCGGCGGAGACCGTTCCGCGAGCGGCCATGGCCACGGCCTTGGGGATGATCATGGGTTTTGGCGAGCTGCTTGGTGGTTTCGTCGCCCCGACGCTGGCCGGGCTGGCAGCCGATCGGTGGGGACTTGATGTGGTGATGTGGGTGGCGGCTGCGGGTGCTCTGCTGGCGGGCATGCTTTCCCTGGGGCTGATTGAAACAGCGCCCAGGCGCGTTGGCAGCGGCTTGCTGGCTGCCGCATTGCAGGAGTCGCAGGCATGAAAGCTCTGAAATGGCATGGCGCTCTCGATCTGCGTCTGGAAGTCATCGAGCGCAGGCCCTTGAAGGCCGGAGAAATCCGCATCGAGGTAGCGTACTGCGGGATCTGCGGCAGTGACATGCATGAGTATCTGCACGGGCCAGACTCGATTCCGGTCAATGTCCCGCATCCCTTGTCCGGCCGTGTTGCGCCCATCGTCATCGGTCACGAATTCTGTGGCACGGTGGTGGAAGTGGCAGCAGATGTGAAAGGGCTCGGCGTTGGCGACAGGATTGCCGTGGAGCCGGAGTACCGCTGCGGGCACTGCATCTATTGCCGCAGCGGGCGCTACAACCTGTGCGAATCCATGGGCTTTGTGGGGCTCATGGGAGATGGTGGCATGGCAGAGGAAGCCGTGGTTCCCGCCTATATGGCGCATGTGCTGCCCCCTTCGCTGAGCTTTAGGCAGGCTGCGGTGGCCGAGCCTGCTGCAGTGGCATTGCATGCTGTGCGCCGAAGCGCGTTGCGCGCTGGCGACGATTGCGTCATCTTCGGCATGGGGGCCATCGGTCTGCTGCTGGTGATGATAGCCAGGCACCATGAAGCGGGCCGCATCATTGCCGTCGACGTCGATGCACGGCGCCTGGGTCTGGCGCGCGAGCTAGGCGCCAGCGACACGGTCGATGCCAGTCAGGGCGATGTGGTGCAGCAGGTGCGTGAACTCACGGGCGGGGTGGGCGTACCAGTCTCGTTTGAAGCGGTGGGCCGCCCGGAAACACTGCAGGGTGCTCTTGGAGTGCTGAGCAAGGGCGGCGAAGCCGTGCTGCTGGGGCTCATGCCCGAGGCGCGTATCGATACCTTCGATCTGGTCAACCGTGAGCTGCGCATTACCTCCAGCCTGGGCTATCGGGGCCTGTATCCGGAACTGCTGGAGCTGATGGCTCGCGGGGTCGTGGACGCAGGCAAGATCGTGACCCACGCCGTAAGTCTGGAAGCTGCCATACAGGACGGTTTTGAGCGGCTGGCGTCTGCAGGGGATGCGATCAAGGTGCTGGTGCAGCCGCAGTCGCTGGAAGTGGACCGAGATGCCGGGTCCGGCGCTCACGCCGGTAGTTCCTGAGTCTTGGTGGTGCCCGCAGCGCCTGCCGCTAAGTCGTAGCCCGGTGCAGACCGGGCTGCTCGCGCATTTGCGTAGGTGTCATGCCGTGGTGCGAGCGGAACCTGCGCGCAAAGTGGGCCTGGCTGGCAAAGCCGCAGCGGTAGGCGATTTCGGCGATGCTGTAGCGGCCCAGGGCAGCCTGGCGCAATTCTATGGCAGCACGCTCCAGGCGGCGTATGAGAATCAGCTCGGTCACGCTGTGTCCCTCGGCCTGCAGCATCCGGTTCAGGTGCCTCAGGGAGACGCCTGAGGCGGCAGCGACTTCGCTCGCATCCAGTGAGTGGCGGTGCAGGTGCTCGTCGATATGGACGCGCGCGGCCAGCAGGTGGGAGGCGCGTAGCGCACTGCTGCCTGCTGCCTCTCCGGCCAGCATGGTGCGCAGCAGGTCGCAGGCCTCGAACTGCAGCCGATCCTGCTCCACCCCTTCCGGGCGGGCCATGGCATTGCCTACCAGCTTCTGGAACGCGTGATTGAGCACGCGTCCGCTGCCTGCCGCTCCCGAAACACAGATCGGGCCGGGAAGTTGCGCGCGGCTGCAGTTGCGGTAGAACCAGTCTGCGGGCGTATCCACGAGGAATTGGTGCATCTGGTGGGTGAAGCCGAACAGATAGGCATGCCGGGTGTCATAGATCACCAGGTCGCCCGGGGCAAGGTGGATGCAGCTGTGCTCCTGATAGAAGAAGGCACCGCTGCTGAGCACCAGGGAGACGAAAACCGACTCCTTGGGATGCTGGCGCACCAGTTGTGGCGTGCGCTCGATGACATGGGCATTGCCGTCGATGTCGGCCATGGCCAGCTGGCCTAACCGCATATTGCTCTGCCGCGCGTTCAGACCTTCGTCGGCGTAGGATGAGCAGCGCAATCCGACCAGAAAAGACGCGTTGTAGGCCTCCCATTGGTCCAGGCGCTGACTGGCGGGAAAGGCATCCGTAGCGATCCGGTTCACCGCGCATGGCGCAAGCGAGGGCATGGGTGTCTCCTTGGCAGGCTCTCATAGCGTTTGCCGACCTGGGGGAGCGATTGGGTGTCGGCAATGCCCTGCAAACTCTACCATGACATGTTTGCGCCCGGATCCGTGGAGTTACGGGAGCATCCTGCGGATCAAGGCCTGGCTGTCTGCGCGCATCAAGGATGGGGGCGGAAGTCTAGTGGCGTTACTTCGCCGGTTGAAGACGGTTGGTGCGAATCCGCCTTCAAGCCGGCGCAGGCGCGCCACCAGGCCGAGCCCGCATGCGGAGCGCCCAGGTCCAGGCGCTCGCCCATCATGGGGGTGGCAATCGCTATGCCGTGCTGTCTGCCCAGGCCCAGGATCTGCTCGAACGGGTCCCACCAGGCATGCATGGCGAGGTTGAACGTGCCGTTGTGTATGGGCAGCAGCCATTGGCCGCCGAGATCCCGGTGAGCCTGCACGGTCTGCGCCGGGTGCATATGGACATAGGGCCAGTGGGCATCGTAGGCGCCGGTCTCCATCAACGTGACATCGAAGGGGCCGAAGCGCCTGCCGATTTCGGCAAAACCGTCGAAGTAGCCGCCATCGCCGCTGAAGAAGACGCGCAGCGGCCTGTCGGCCTGACGATCTTCTATGGTCCAGGACGCCCAGAGCGTGCGGTTGCCGTCGCGCAGGCTACGTCCCGAGAAATGCTGGGCTGGCGTGGCCGTGAAACGCAGGCCGTCGACCTCGCTGCCCTGCCACCAGTCGTGCTGAACGATCTTGTCGGTCGGCACGCCCCAGGCCGCCAATCTGTCTCCCACTCCCAAAGGGCAGAGAAAAATGCCCACCTTGGGCGCAAGCACGCGGATGGTGGCGCGGTCCAGGTGATCGTAGTGATCATGCGACAGCAGCACGCCGCGCAAGGCAGGCAACTCGTCCAGGGTAATCGGCGGGGCATGAAAGCGCCTGGGGCCGGCAAACGACAGTGGAGAGGCACGCTCGGAAAACACTGGGTCCGTCAGCCACCAGCCGCCGCGAAGCTTCATCAGCAAGGTCGAATGGCCCAGGCGATAGAGGCTGCGCTCGGGCGCGAGGTTCAGTTCAGCCGTGCTCAGCGGCAGAACGGGCAGTGCCTTGCCCGGCTCGGAATCGGCCGGCTTGTTGAAGAAGAACTTCCATAGCGTCCCGGCATCGGGCTTGGGGCTGTTGGCCGGACGTGGATGTGTGTTGCGAAAGCGCCCGCCCGAGTATTGAGGCGAGTCCTCGTAGTCGGCGAGGGGGGTGGTGAGGCTCGGTTTTTTAAACAAGATCGGGCGCCTGAGTGGGACATTGGCCGCAGTTTGGGACGGTTTGCAGCGCTGCAAGAGCCGATTTGCAAGAGGCCGTATCGCCGCAGCGGCCATTCCCATGATCGGATGAGTCGAATGCGACACTCGCTGTCCGAGGAGCAAATACACATGAATCCCATGGTTCGCAATCTGGAGGGCATGCTGGCAGCCGGCAAGGACGGTGCGCTGCTGCGCTATACCCTGGGCAAGGCCTATGCCGACGAGGAGCAGATGGCCGTCGCGCGCGAGCATCTGCGCAAGGCAACGGCGCTGGATGCCGAATACTCCGTCGCCTGGAAGCAGCTGGGCAAGGTGGAGCTGGCGCTGGGCGATGCACAGGCCGCGCGCGCCGCCTGGCAGCAAGGGCTGAGCTGCGCCCGGGCCAAGGGCGATGCCCAGGTCGTCAAGGAGTTGCAGGTGTTTTTGCGGCGCCTGGACAAGCAGGCTGCCGGCAGCTAGAACTATCAAAAAAAATAGCTGGAAGTGCTTGTGGATAAAGCGTTTCCAGCCGATTCATCCTGGAATTTTCAGTGTGCGCCGGCGGCCGCGTCGGCGCCTCCTGCGGCAGAGGCCGGGCGCTTGGTGAACCAGATCAGCACGATCAGGCTCAGGAACAGAAAGGACGATGCCAGAAAGATGTCGTCGGCGGCCCGCGTGAAGGCCTGCTGATCGATCAGCCGGTTGATCTGGGCATAGGCCTGCTCGGCACTCATGCCTGCCGCCTGCAGGTTTCTGACCGTGCTCGCAAACGTCCCCTGGCCCTGCACCAGCAGCTCGGTCAGATGCGCATGGTGCATGGAAGCCCGGCTTTCCCAGAGCGTGGTGGCAATCGAGGTGCCCATGGCGCCAGCCGTGATCCGCACGAAGTTGGACAAACCTGCGGCGGCAGGGATGCGATCCGGCGTCAGTCCGCTCAGCGTGATGGTGGTCAGCGGAATGAAGAAGAAGGCCATGGCGCCGCCCTGAATCAGCGTGGGAATCAGGATGTGGGCGAAGTCGGTCTCCACGGTGAACTGCGAGCGCATCCACAGCACCATGGCAAACACGATGAAGGCAATCGTGGCCATCTTGCGCGGGTCCCAGACACCGACCTTGCGACCCACCATGGGCGTGAGCAGGATGGCTAGCAGGCCCACCGGCGCCAGGGCCAGGCCGGCCGAGGTGGAGGTATAGCCCATCCATTGCTGCAGCCACAGCGGCAGCAGCACCACATTGCCGAAGAACAGGCCGTAGGCGATGGACAGCGCGATCGAGCCGGCCGCAAAGTTGCGTCGCTTGAACAGGCGCAGATCGACGACGGGATGGGCGTCGGTCAGCTCCCAGACCACGAACACGGCAAAAGCCACGACAGCGATCACCGCAAAGGCGATGATTTCATTGGAGGCAAACCAGTCGAGCTCCTTGCCCTTGTCCAGCATCAGCTGCAACGCCGCCACCCAGAGCACGAGCAGGGACAGGCCCACGGTGTCGATTGGCAGCTTGCGCGTGGGCGTTTCGCGGTTGCGGTAGATGCTCCAGGTCATGAGGGCCGAGAGCAGGCCCACGGGCACGTTGATGTAGAAGATCCAGGGCCAGGAAATATTGTCCGTGATCCAGCCGCCCAGCAGCGGCCCCACCACGGGCGCGACCAGCGTGGTCACCCCCCAGAGCGATAGCGCCACACCGGCCTTGGCAGGCGGATAGCTGGACAGCAGCAGGGTCTGCGACAGCGGAATCATGGGGCCGGCCACAGCGCCTTGCAGCACGCGGAACAGCACCAGCATCTCCAGCGACGAGGCAAAGCCGCAGAGCCAGGAGGTCAGCACGAACAGCAGCACGCTCATGGTGAACAGGCGCACGGCGCCGAAGCGCTGGGTGAGCCAGCCCGTCAGCGGCACGGAGATGGCATTGGCCACACCAAAGCTGGTGATGACCCAGGTGCCCTGGCTGGGGCTGACGCCCACATCGCCGGAGATGGCCGGAATGGCCACGTTGGCGATGGAGGAGTCCAGCACGTTCATGAAGGTGGCCAGCGATAGCGCCAGCGTGCCCAGGGCGAGCTGCGCGCCCTTGAGCGGGGCGATGACCGGCGGCATGGGGCGGGCCGCCGGAGCCGGTGGCGAGGCGCCCGCTCCGGGGTTGGCAGAAGTCGTGGAAGTCATGGCTGATTCCGCGTCTTATTGCGCAGCTTGGGCTGCGGACTGGGCGGGCTGAGCGGGTGCGGCCGGTGCCGGCAGATCGACCAGCCGGGTCAGTGCAGGCAGCTTGTCGCCCGCGATGATGTGCTGGATGCGCTGCTCGGCCTGTGCCAGGCTGCCGTCATAGACGGTGGTCTGGGCCACGGGCTCGCTGCGCGGCGTGCTGGCCAGGGCCTGGCCGTCCTTGTTGCGGATGTCGACCTTCACGTCCATGGACAGGCCCACACGCAGCGGGTGCTGCTTGAGCGCTTCGGGCTCCAGGCTGATGCGCACGGGAACGCGCTGCACCACCTTGATCCAGTTGCCCGTGGCGTTCTGGGCGGGCAGCAGCGCAAACGCCGCACCCGTGCCCGCGCCCAGGCCCACGACCTTGCCTTCGTAGGTGGTCTTGTCGCCGTAGACATCGGCGGTCAGCTCCACCTTCTGGCCCATGCGCAGATCGGCCAGCTGGCTTTCCTTGAAGTTGGCGTCCACCCAGAGCTTGTGCAGATCGACCACGGTCAGCAGCGGCGAGCCGGCTGCCACGCGCTGGCCCAGTTGCACGCCGCGCTTGGCCACAAAGCCGTCCACGGGCGCGATCAGTCGCGTGCGCTGCAGGGCCAGATAGGCTTCGCGCACCTTGGCTGCGGCCGCCATGACGGCGGGGAAGTCCTCGGCCGTCGTGCCCTTGGTCTGGGCTTCGGCGGCTGTCAGCTGGGCCTTGGCCGCGCGCACGGCGGCTTCCGCGGCCGCCACGGAATTGCTGGCCGCCGTTGCCAGGGCCTTGGCATGGTCAAACTCTTCCTTGCCCACGGCGCCGGTGGCCGTGAGCGGGCGGCGGCGTGTCACATCGTCGTTGGCCTTGGCGGCGTCGGCCTTGAGGCGCAGCAGATCGGCTTCGCGCTGGGCCACCTGTGCGGCCAGCGGGGCGTTGTTGGCATACAGGGTGCGGGTCTGGCGCGCGGTCTGGGCCAGTTGCGACTCGGCCTGGGCCAGTTGCACCAGATAGTCGGCAGGGTCCAGCTGCACCAGCAACTGGCCGGCCTTGACATAGTCGGTATCGTCGGCGCCGATGCTGATCACGGTGCCGCCGACCTGGGGCGTGATCTGCACCACGTTGCCGGCCACATAGGCGTTGTCCGTGGTCTGGTAGTTGCGGGCCACCATCCAGTGCCAGCCTCCCCAGGCGATGGCGGCCACGGCGACAGCGGCCGCCACGATGGTCAGGCCCTTGCGGCGGCCCGCAGGGTTGGCGCTGGGCGTAGCTGCCGCAGGAGCTTGGGGAGCGTTCTGAGTAGGCTTGGTGTCGGTCATGATGTTGGCGCTTTGTTATCTGTGAAGCGGTTTTGCGCTATTGAAAAAGAGGAGCTGCTGACGCTTGTCAATAAAGGAATTGAAAGTGTTTCTGCCTTGAATTCATTGATGGCAGATCGAAAGCAGCTATTAATTTTGTTGAGCCCGATGTTTATTGCAGGGCAACAGCCGGGGTGTCGTCGCTCCAGCCGCCGCCCAGGGCTGCGGCCAGGGCCACACGGGTATCGAGCTCGCGTGCCTGCAGGTCCACGGCCAGGCGGCGCTGGTTGATGAGCTGGGTTTCGGTGTTGAGCACGGTGATCTGGCTGCCCAGGCCGGCCTGATAGCGCTGCACGGCAAAGTCATAGGCCCGCTCGGCCTTGGACAGCGACTCGGTTTGCAGCTGCTGCTGGCGCTTCAGCGATTGCACGGAGGCAATCGCGTCGCCCGCCTGCTTGACGGCATCGAGCACGGCGCCGTTGTACTGGGCGATGGCGGTGTCGAGATCGGCCTGTTTGCCGCGCAACTGGGCGCGCAGGCGCTTGCCGTCGAAGATGGGCAGGCGCAGCGCGGGCGTGATGCCCATCTGGCGCGAGCTGCCCTGCAGCAGATTGTCCAGGCCCAGCGCGTTCAGGCCCACAAAGGCGGTCAGGTTCACATCGGGGTAGAAGTCGGCCCTGGCGGATTCAATGCCTTGCGTGGCCGCTTCCACGCGCCAGCGCGCGGCAACCACATCGGGGCGGCGGCCCAGCAGATCCGCGCCCAGAGCCTGGGGCACGGGCTGGATGCGCAGCACTGACAGTCTGGGCGAGAGCGCATTCTGCGCATCGGGCGCCTGGGCGCAGAGCACGGCAATGGTGCGGCGCGCCAGCGTGATCTGCTCGCCGAGCATCTCGATCTGGGTCTGGGCATCGGGCATGCCTGCCTGGGCCTGGGTCAGCTCCACCTGGCTGTCGAGGCCCGCTCGGGTGCGCTGCTCGCTCAGGTTCAGCAATGACTGGCGCTGGCCCAGCGTGCGTTCTGCCACTTCCTTCTGGGCAATCAGCCGCGCCAGGGCGATATAGCTGCGCGCCACCTGTGCGGCCAACTGGTTGGCGGCGGCAGCGCTGTCGGCCTTGGCGGCGCGCGCCTGGCCCAGCGCGGCCTGCAGGTCCGCGGCATGCTTGCCGAAGAAGTCGGGCGACCAGGACAGGCCGGCCTGCAGATTGCCGCTGTTGTAGATATTGCCCGCGATGGGGGCGGGAATCATGCCGTTGGCCGTGTAGCGCTGGCGTGTGGCGTCGGCGCTCAGCGTTCCGCGCACATCGCTGGCCGTGCTGCTGGCCGTGGCCAGGGCTGCGGCTTTTTCAAAGCGGGCGTTGCTGGCGGCCAGGCTGGGGCTGCCGGCCAGGGCCTGATCGATGAGCTGATTGAGCCGGGCATCGCCCAGACCTGCCCACCATTGGGAGGAGGCCAGTGCCGTGGCATCTGCAGTGCTGAGGCTGGCGGAGTCGTTCAGGCCGACATCGGCCGAGCCCAGTCGCGCCAGCGGCTGGTGTGCCGGTCCTTGCGAGGCACAGCCTGCCAGTGTCAGCGCAGCGGCCAGTGCTGCGGTTGCCAGCAGCGGGCGGCCAGGGGCTTGCTCTGCGGCGGGTTTGCTTGAAGGTCTAGAGGTCATGGAAAAGTGCCAGTGGTTTTTATTGAAATAGGGCGGTGAAAAAAGTAGGCAGCAGGCCAGCCTAGCCCCCCGGGGGGCGGCCTGCCTCGTTCGTTTGGATGGGGGGCTTGGCGGGCTCCTGGGTCAGGGCCTCGCGTAATGCATCGCCGTTGACCAGCATGCGCTGCAGCATGGACAGCATCAGCGTGCATTCGCTGTGGCTGAAGCCGCGCAGATGGCCGTTGAGCACCTTGGTCAGCACCTTGGGCACCTGGGTGGCGACGCTGCGTCCCTCCTCGGTGAGCACCAGATGCACCACGCGCCGGTCGGCGGTGGAGCGCTCGCGGCGCAGCAGCCCCTTGGCCTCGATGCGGTCCAGTGCGCGCGTCACCGAAGCCGGGTCCATGCCGAGATCCTTGGCCAGCGTGCTGCTATTGGTGTCGGCGCAGACCAGCAGCTTGTACAGCGGCAGCCACTGCACATAGGTCAGTCCTTGCTCGGCCAACTGGGCGTCGGCCAGTTGCAGGATGGAGCTCAGGACACGCCGCATGAGAAAGCCAATGCTTTTGTCCGGCGCGTAGACCCCCGCCTGGTAGAAGAAGCTGGATTCGTCCTGCGGGTCGATGATGGGGTCGGTCTGGTTTTGCAATGGCGCCACCAATATTTGCTTGGTCAATGATTGAGCCGGCAATTATTGTGCAGCTGCAAAAAAATGTCAGCAAGGTTTTGAATGGATCCGTACCTGCCTGCGCAGTCTCTGCTTTTGTTGCTATGAAAACAAAAGCAGTTTGCGCATTGTTGGTATGCGCCGGAGCCTTGCCGTACCTATAAAAAAAGCCCGGCCATGAGGACCGGGCTTGCTGAAGGCTGCTGCCGCCTCAGAGCGGAACGCGCAGCACGACCACGATCACCAGGCCCAGGGCCAGATTGAAGGAAACCCATTTGCGGATGCTCTCCAGCGCCTTGCCGCCGGCGGGCCAGTCCTTGAGCTGCACGGCCGCATTCAGGCGCTTGAACAGTGCGAAGCGGATATGACCGAACACGGCCATCATCACCAGGCCCAGAATGCTCATCACAATCCAGTTGACCGGCATGTTGAACTGGCCGCCGGCCTGGGCGGCCATGGCATGAATGCTGCCAATCATGCCGATGCCGGTGGCCAGCACGACGACCACCAGCACCATGACCCAGGCAAAAAAGCGCTGCAGCACACCATGCATCAGCGTCACGCGCTCGGGTGGCTGCAGGCCCTGGACGGCAGGGCGCAGAAAGAAATGCGCGAAAAACATGCCGCCCACCCAGATGATGATGGCCAGAAGGTGCAGAAGTTTGAACAGGATGAAAAGCATGGCTTGTGGGGCTTGATTGGGAAACATCGCAAGCCTAACGGAGATCGGGAGCACACAGGCTGAAATGGCAGGACTTTCGCCAGCCCAGGCCTGATCGGACCTGGCTGCAACCCATAACAGCCAACAACAGCCAACTACAGCGAAGGAGTTCTGATGTCGGAACAAGCCACCGTTGTCGCCTTCAAGCACTCTTCCGGGCGGGTCGCCTTGCGTACCGGTAGCGGCCGCTTTGCGCTGGCCGAGCAGACCGATTCAAGCGCGCTGCGCGAAGGACTGGGTCTGAGCGGCAATATGAGCGAGTCCGGCCCCGAGGTCTGGAGCGATGACAGCGGGCAGAGCCAGTACCAAGTCTTTGTGCTGGGCCGGGATCTGCGGGATCTGTCTCAGGAAGCGGTCGAGCAGGAGGTGTGATGTGTTGCTCCTGAAAAAAAAGCTGCCAGCGTCTGTTTGACAGGCACTGGCAGCTTTTTCTTTTGGGGCTTTCCTGGAGCCGGGGCTTTCGCCCCGGCGCGCCCTGTTAATTCCCCTGTTACTTCTTCAGGTCGAAGCGGTCCAGTTCCATGACCTTGGCCCAGGCAGCGACGAAGTCCTGATAGAACTTCTGCTCGTTGCCCTTCTCGGCATAGACCTCGGCCACGGCGCGCAGAACGGCGTTGGAGCCGAAGACCAGGTCCACGCGGGTGCCGGTCCACTTCTTGGCGCCGCTCTTGCGGTCCACGCCTTCGTAGTTGCCATCTTCCAGGGGCAGCCACTGTGTGCCCATGTCCAGCAGGTTGACGAAGAAGTCGTTCGTCAGCTTGCCCGGAGTCTGGGTCAGCACGCCGTGGTTGCCGGCGGTGTTGATGTTGATGGCACGCAGGCCGCCGATCAGCACGGTCATCTCGGGGGCCGTGAGCGTCAGCAACTGGGCTTTGTCGATCAGCAGGGCTTCGGCGGGTGCCGGGAAACGTCCTTGCAGGTGGTTGCGGAAGCCGTCGGCCTTGGGCTCCAGCGGTGCGAAGGATTCGGCATCGGTCTGCTCGTCGCTGGCGTCGCCGCGGCCGGGAGTGAAGGGCACGCTGATCTTCACTCCAGCGTCTGCGGCCGCTTTTTCTACGCCCGCGCTGCCGGCCAGCACGATCAGGTCGGCCAGAGAGATGCGCTTGTCGCCCTCGGCAGCCTTGTTGAACTCGCGCTGGATTTCCTCGAGCTTGCCCAGTACCTTGGCCAGTTGCGCAGGGTTGTTGGCTGCCCAGTCCTTTTGCGGAGCCAGGCGGATGCGGGCACCGTTGGCGCCGCCGCGCTTGTCCGAACCGCGGAAGGTAGAGGCCGAGGCCCAGGCCGTGGCCACCAGCTCCTGCACCGACAGGCCCGATGCCAGCAGCCTGGCCTTGAGGGAGGCCACATCGGCGTCGTTGACCAGTTCATGCTTGACCGCAGGGATGGGGTCTTGCCAGATCAGCTCTTCCCGGGGTACTTCGGGGCCCAGATAGCGTGCACGCGGGCCCATGTCGCGGTGGGTCAGCTTGAACCAGGCGCGGGCAAAGGCTTCGGCAAAAGCCTGTGGGTTTTCAAGGAAGCGGCGCGAGATCTTCTCGTAGGCCGGGTCCATGCGCAGCGACAGGTCGGTGGTCAGCATGGTGGGCTTTTTGTTGGGGCCGCCATGTGCATCGGGGATGACATCGCCAGCGTCCTTGGCAACCCACTGAATGGCTCCGGCAGGGCTTTTTTCCTGCACCCATTCGTACTTGAACAGGTTCTCGAAGAAGAAATTGCTCCACTGTGCAGGAGTCTGGGTCCAGGTCACTTCCAGGCCCGAGGTGATGGCATCGCCGGCCTTGCCGGACTTGTAGCTGCTGGCCCAGCCCAGGCCCTGAGCTTCCAGGCCGGCGGCTTCGGGCTCGGCGCCCACATGGCTGGCGGGGCCCGCACCATGGGTCTTGCCGAAGGTGTGGCCGCCGGCGATCAGCGCCACGGTTTCCTCGTCATCCATGGCCATGCGGGCAAAGGTGTCGCGGATGTCATGCGCGGCCGAGAGGGGGTCGCCATTGCCGTCCGGGCCTTCAGGGTTGACATAGATCAGACCCATCTGCACGGCGGCCAGCGGGTTCTCGAGGTCGCGCTCGCCACTGTAGCGGCTGTGCGGGTTCTGGGTGGGCGCCAGCCATTCCTTCTCGGCGCCCCAATACACGTCCTGATCGGGTTCCCAGGTGTCCACGCGACCGCCGCCGAAGCCGAAGGTGCGAAAACCCATGGTTTCCAGTGCGACATTGCCACACAGCATCATCAGGTCGCCCCAGGAAATCTGGCTGCCGTATTTTTGCTTGATCGGCCACAGCAGGCGGCGCGACTTGTCGATGTTGACGTTGTCAGGCCAGCTGTTGAGCGGCGCAAAGCGCTGCTGGGCGCGGCCCGCGCCACCGCGACCGTCCTGAATGCGATAGGTGCCGGCTGCGTGCCAGGCCATGCGGATGAACTGGGGGCCGTAGTGGCCGAAGTCGGCAGGCCACCAGTCCTGCGAGTCGGTCATCAGGGCGCGCAGGTCGCGCTTGACGGCTTCATAGTCCAGCTTCTGGAAAGCCTGGGCGTAGTTGAAGTCTTCACCCAAGGGGTTGCTTTTGGCGGAGTGCTGGCTCAGCAAATCCACGCGCAGCTGATCGGGCCACCAGTCCTTGTTGCTGGTGGCGTTGCCTGCGGCGGCGGTTTCGCTGTTCTGTCCCTGGTGGAAGGGGCACTTGGATTCAGTAGTCATGGGGCTCTCCGTTTCAACGATCCGACAGGTCGGTAGGTCCAGGAAACAGATATCAATCAATGATCGATATCAATCAATACAACTCAATAGCCATTAGCGATTGGTTGAGATGAATTATCGGTGCGCGGCTGGCCTGAAGGGCGTGTTGTGCTATTGAAATTACTAAGCAGCGCCATAGGAAGAAATATGGGTCGAGTCTTGAGCCGACGCAAAGTCGGGTTCAGGTACTTCGCAAAGTGACTGAGACTGTGACTTTTTGAGCGTATGCGAGCCTGCCTGTTTGCACAAGCATGAGCCATCAAATCAGGTCGTTGACCTACCCGGCCTCAGCTGTGGCAGCGGCTCAGCCGGCTACCAGCTTGTGCACCAGATCGGCTGCGGTGGAGGCGCCGTATTTGCGCATCAGCCGGGCGCGGTAGATTTCCACGGTGCGATGGCTGATGGCCAGTGCCTTGCCGATTTCCTTGCTGGTCATGCCTTCGAGAAGACGTGCCGCCACTTCGCGTTCGCGGCCCGTGAGCTCGGCCTTGACGGGGCGGTGGGCCGAGAGGTCCTCGAAGCTCCAGATGCCCGAGGCATGGGGATCGTTGCGGTCCAGCGTGCGACCGCTGACATGGCACCAGAATACCTCGCCATTGGCGCGCTTCATGATGCGGTTGTCGGAGTAGATGCCCGTGGTGTTCAGGATGGGAGCGATGCGCGCGCCCAGACGCTCGTATTCGTCAACGCTGGGGTATAGCACCTGGAACGTCTGTCCTATGAGTACCTCGCGCGAGGCATGGAACATTTCACACAATTGCCGATTACAGTCAATCATGATGCGGTTGCGCGAGATGACGAGACCTACAGGGGCGGCATCGAACGCCAGCCGGTAATCCACAACCATGGTACTGCTCTTTACGAAAAACTACTTACTCAAGTACGTAGTATCGTAGCGCATCCAATTTCAAGGAGACATGTGTGAAAAAGCTCTACCCATCCGCAGAAGCGGCGCTGCAGGGCGTGGTGGCCGACGGGCAATTGATGGCCGTTGGCGGCTTCGGCCTGTGTGGTATCCCCGAGGCCCTGATCGATGCGGTTTGCGCCAGCGGCGTCAAGAACCTCACGGTGGCATCCAACAACGCCGGCGTGGACGGCTTTGGCCTGGGCAAGCTGCTGGACACCCGCCAGGTCAAGAAGATGATCTCCAGCTACGTGGGCGAGAACAAGGAGTTCGAGCGCCAGTACCTGGCCGGTGAGCTGGAGCTGGAATTCACGCCCCAGGGCACGCTGGCCGAGAAGATGCGCGCCGGCGGTGCGGGCATTCCCGCCTTCTTCACCAAGACCGGTGTGGGCACGCTGGTGGCCGAGGGCAAGGAATTGCGCGAGTTCGATGGTGAGACCTATGTGATGGAGCACGCCATCGTGGCGGATGTGTCCCTGGTCAAGGCCTGGCGCGCGGACAAGAGTGGCAATCTGCAGTTCCGCCTGACGGCGCGTAACTTCAACCCAGCAGCAGCCACCTGCGGCAAGGTCTGCGTGGTGGAAGTCGAGGAACTGGTGGAAGTGGGCGAGATCGCTCCCGACGACATCCATCTGCCCGGCATCTATGTGCACCGCATCGTGCACAACGCCAATCCCGAAAAGCGCATTGAAAAGCGCACCGTGCGCGAAGCCTGAACCATGGTGGATTCGTCCCATTCGCCCGAGGCTGCCGCCCAGGCCGACCTGCCGGTCTTTCGTGCGCTGGCTGCGCAGGAGCTGGAGCAACTGGACCGCGAGCGCTTGCTGGTGTGCCAGGTCGCGGCCCGTGAACTGGGGCTGAGCGACTGGAGCATGGACCGCTCGGGTCTGGCTCAGTTGCAGCAGTTGCTCGATCGCGGCCTGGTATCGGCCGACAACCTGTTGCTGGCCCGAGGATTGGGCGTGGTGCTGGGGGACGCGCTGAGCTGCGAAATGGACGATATGGACTGGCATATGGTGAGCGACGAGTGGGGAACCGACCCCGTTGTGCGCTACCGCGAGACCAGCATCCAGGTGGGGGCTCGCGACATGGTCCTCAAACGGCTCGAAGACGGCCAGAGTGTTGATCTGCTGCACTTGCTCGATGGTGTGATTTCGCACCTGCAGCCCATGATCGACTCCGGCGACTACCAATAACGTCAATCAAGATTTATTCAGGAGGCTCTTATGCCCTGGACCCAAGACCAGATGGCCGCGCGCGCGGCCAAAGAACTCGAAGACGGTTTCTACGTCAACCTCGGTATCGGCATTCCCACACTGGTGGCCAACCACACGGGTGATAAGGAAGTGTGGCTGCAGTCCGAGAACGGCATGCTGGGCATCGGCCCCTTCCCGACCGAAGACCAGGTCGACGCCGACCTGATCAACGCCGGCAAGCAGACCGTGACCACGCTTCCCGGCTCGGCGATCTTCGGCTCCGACCAGTCGTTTGCCATGATCCGCGGCGGCAAGATCAATCTGTCCATTCTGGGCGCGATGCAGGTGTCCGAAAAAGGCGATCTGGCCAACTGGATGATTCCCGGCAAGATGGTCAAGGGCATGGGCGGAGCCATGGACCTGGTGGCGGGCGTCAAGCGCGTCATCGTGCTCATGGAGCATGTGGCCAAGAAAAAGGACGGTACGACCGACCTGAAGATTCTGCCCAGCTGCACCCTGCCGCTGACGGGTCTCGGCGTGGTGGATCGCATCATCACCGATCTGGGTGTGATGGATGTGACACCCGAGGGCCTGAAACTGGTGGAGCTCGCCGAGGGCGTGAGCTTTGACGAGATCCAGTCCAAGACCGGTGTGACGCTGCTGAAATAAGCGGCGCTGCTCCCGGGCAAGAACCGCTGCGGCGGTTCTTTTTTTATGCTTTTCTGCGGAATCAGCAGAATTAATAGCTGCCGGAGTTGATAGAACAAGCGATGTAAGCTGTTTTTGCTTTAATTGTGGCCCACAAATTATTGCAATCTGCAACAATCGAGTTTGATTGAGCAGACAGAAAAAGAGCGCTTTGATGAGTGAGAACGCTGGTGCGCAGGGGCACGAGACCGATGTACATTTTTTGCGCGCAGTCACCGATATGGCCGAGCATACGGAGGTCATGACAGGCGATGCAATCTATACCGACAAGGGCATGAAATTGGTGGACAAAGGCACACGTGTTGACAGTCGTCTCTATGACCGTCTGGTCATGCACAAGCTGCGTGACCCCATCGATGCCAACCTGATCACGGGCGATCTGGTCGACGTGGCATCCCTGGTCGCTCTGGCGCGCCAGCAATGCGAGCAGGTCGATCTGCTGCATCGCATGGTGGCGTCCATCGGCGATATCGAGCGTCTGCTGGCACCGCTCAAGAGCTTGCTGCTGCCCCAGGCCATTGCCTTCAAGCTCACCGTCATGCGCGAGCAGCGCACCGACCTCTACCAGCACAGCCTGCAGATGACGCTGGTGGCGATCTTTCTGGCGCTCAAGAATGGCTGGACCGAGCGCGAATGCGTGCCGCTGGCCACGGCCGCGCTGCTGCACGATGTAGGCATGCTCTATATGGACCCGGTCTGGACCGACCCGGACCACCGCTTGAGCGGCGAGGAACGCAAGCATCTGGTCGCGCATTCCGTCACCGCCATGCTGGTGGTGCGCAGCACCGAACTGTATTCGCGCGCCGTGGAAATCGCCGTGCTCGAGCACCATGAACGCATGGATGGTTCCGGCTATCCGCGCGGCATCAAGGGCAACGCCATTTCGCCCATGGGGCAGGTGCTGCTGCTGGCCGAGGTGGTCTCGGCCTTCTTCGAGAAATTCACGGATATGCCTGGCCAGCGCCTTTCGCTCATGCTGCGCATGAACCACAAGAGCTATCCGGCCGATCTGGTGCACCTGATTTTGCCGCTGCTCTACGACGAAATCAGTCCCGGCAAGCCGCTGGCGCCGCTGCAGGCCGAGTTCTCGCACAGCATCGCGGCGCTGGAGGCTGCGCTGCGCAAATGGAGCGAGCTCAGGCGCGACTTTCCCGAGCACTGGCAGCAAATGCCCGATGCGCAGGCGGCGGTGGCCGTGGAGACCAGTCTTGCACAACTGCAGAAACAGCTGGCCGAAGCGGGCTCCCACCCCAGCCAGCAGCTCGATGTGCTGAGCTATTTCAAGGATGACGCCCTGGGCATGAGCGAGCTGGCCCTGGTCAACCGCGAGGCCCTGTGGCAGTTGCAGGCCATCATGAACGACTGCCAGCGCCGCTGGCCCACGCTGGGGGAGGGCGGCTCCACGCTGGAAGTTGCCGTGGCCGAATGGTGCGAGGCCTGTGCCCAGTTGATGCCGCAGGCTGGTCGCAGCTCGGCCATGAATGCCGACAGGCAGTCGCTCAATTGACGGCATTGACCACGAGCTTGGCCCGGGACGGCTGCCATCAACTTTGATAGCTGCAGGCGCTTGATGGACGCGCGCTAAGCGGGTATTTCTTCAATATTTTATACATCACGCCGCAGTGCGGCGTGCTTTGCCGCGTCTGCTGGCGGCATTCTGAAAAAGTATTTTTGATAGCGCGTGATGCCCGATCAACAAGGGGAGGCTGCATCTGCTACTGGCCTTAGGGCCTTGTTTTGTACGGAAATTCCGGTAACTGTATATTTGTACAGTATTTGAGAATATTCCTATGCACACCCAGTCCCAGACATATTTGGCCCGTCCTGGCTCACAGCCAGGCATGACGGAGTCTGTCCGGCCGCAGGCTGGTGCAGGGCAGGGCGTGCGGCCGGGTCTGCCAGTTGCGCGCAGTCCGCATTTGTCCGCCATACAGATTCCCGGTGTCTGGCGCGGCACGGACTGGCAGCTGGATGCCTGCCGGAATGTCTGGCCCAGTGGCCATGCAGCGCTGGACTGCGAGCTGCCCGGTGGCGGCTGGCCTGGCAATGCCTTGATTCAGCTGCAGCAACCCGCGCACTGTCATGCGGAGTGGGCCTTGCTGTTGCCCGCGCTGGCCGCAGGAGTGCGACAGCATGCGGCTTCTCGCGGGGATGCGCGGATGGGGCAGCTGGTGCTGGTGGCTCCGCCCTATCTGCCCTTCGCCCCGGCCTTGCAGGCTGCCGGCATTGACGCGAAGCGGCTGTGCGCAGTGCAGCCGGGGCGCAGTGCCCAGGATCTGGCCTGGGCCTGCGAGCAGGCGCTGCATTGCCGGGATGTGTTGGCGGTGCTGGCCTGGTTGCCCGAACTTCCCACGTCCACGCTGCGCCGCTTGCAACTGGCTGCCGCTTCGCAGGGGCGGCCTCTGTGGCTATGGCAGGAGTCGCAGGCCGAGCCGTGCAGCTCTCCCGCCGCATTGCGGTTGAGACTGGAGAGAGTCACGACAGTCTCCGCAACTCAGCAGGCGCCGGGTTTGCAGATACAGATACTGAAGCGCCGTGGGCCTTTGCTGGAGCGCCCCATACAGCTTCCGCTTTCGCAGTGGGCCTGGCAGCCTGTGCTGCAGGCACAGGCACAAAGACATGCGCGCCAGAGCGAGGAGGCTGCCATGCTCATGCAAGGGCGCATGACAGCCGCCGCTCCTGCAACGGCCTCGCCTTGGATGACGGAGGCATGAGATGGGCAGTGCAGAGCACTGGATAGCCTGGCCTCTGGCCTGCCTGAGCGAGTCAAGCCCAGTGCCCGAGAGTGCCTGCTGGTGGGCGCTGGAGTTTTCGCCCCGTGTGGCCTTGCTCGAAGACGCCTTGCTCATGGAGACCAGCATGGTGCAGCGTCTTTGGGGCGGGGCCGAGGTCTTGCTGGCGCGGCTGGACAGTGCTTTTGCGCAAGCCCGCCAGGCCGCTGCGACAGGCCTGCCGGAGTCCGCAGTCGCCAAGCCGCTGTGCGGACGGGGCCGCACGGCCTGGCAGGCGTTGGCACGGCTGCGGCTGCAGCAGGGCCGGCCTTGCGGCTCCGTCTCTGCTCCTTTGGCAGTGCCTGAGTCATCGCCGCATGCCGATGCGCTGCCGCTATGGACGCTGAGCGCCCTGGAGCAGCACAGCGCCGTGCTGCTGCGCCTGGGTTGCCGGTGCTGGGGTGATGTGCGTGCACTGCCGCGCGCGGGATTGTCGCGCCGTATTGGAGCCAAGGCCTTGCGTGCGCTCGACGAGGCCTATGGTCTGCTGCCCCAGCCGCTTGACTGGCTGCAACTGCCTCAGCAGTTCGAGCTGCGCCATGATCTGGGTTATCCGGCCCACCATGCAGATGCCGTGCTCCATGCCGCGCAGCCGCTGTTGCGCGCGCTGCAGTCCTGGCTGCAGGCCCGTCACCATGCGGTGCTGGCACTGCAATTGCGCTGGCACCATGATCTGCGCCGTATCGACGGCCAGGAGCTGCCGGGTTGGGAATCGCTTGTCATCCGCACAGCCCAGCCCACGCAGGGCATGGCGCATCTGCAGCGCCTGCTGCGTGAGCACCTGGGCCAGCAGCGCTGGCGTGCACCGGTGGACATGCTGGAGTTGCAGGCTCTGGAGACGGCTGCCTGGGCTGCCGAGCCGCTGAGTTGCCTGCCTGCCGCCCAGGGCCAGAGCCCGTCGGACAGTCTGGCCTGGCATGAATGGGTGGAACGGCTGAGCGCCCGCTGGGGTGAGGAGGCCGTGCAGATGGTGCAGCCGCTGGCCGACCACCGCCCCGAGCGCATGCAGCGCTGGCAAGCTGCTGCGCCCTTGCTGCAGAGCAAGAATCCGGCTGCAGCAAGAGACGCTAACCAGGCTGGAGCGGGAGCGCAGCCCAGGCAGCAAGGCACGCATCGCGGCCGTCAGCTCGGCTGTGCCGACCCCTGGCAAGCCCTGTGGCCGCCCTGGCTGCTGCCCCAGCCCCAGGCCTTGTCCGTGCAGGGCAATCGTCCCCAATGGCATGGGCCGCTGCAGCTCAGGGCCGGTCCCTACAGGCTGGAGTGCGGCTGGTGGGATGCTGCTGGCGATGCCCAGGCTGCTGCACCGAGCGGCCTCGCCGAGCGTGACTATTTCGTGGCCTATAACGCCGTGGTCGGAAATGTCTGGATCTACCGCGAGCGCGTCCGTAGTGAACACCTGATGGGCATGAGCGCCAGCCCTGCCAGCTGGTTTGCGCAAGGCATGTATGGCTGAGCAGATCATGGTCGAGCCGCCCGCTCCCGCTTTGCGGCTGGCGGGGCCGCCGCCTGCAGCGATATCGGCCAGTCCCGTGGCTCAGGGCATGGGCAGAGGGCCACTGGCCTATGCCGAGTTGCACTGTCTCTCGCATTTCAGCTTCCTGCGCGGTGCTTCATCGCCTGCAGAGCTGGTGCACCGGGCCAAAAGCCTGGGCTATGCGGCGCTGGCGCTGACCGACGAATGCTCGGTAGCCGGTGCCGTGCGCGCCTTTGAAGCGGCGCGGGACTGCGGCCTGCATCTGATCCATGGCAGCGAATTCGCCTGGGGTCCGCTCAGGGTCGTGGTGCTGGTGCGTGATCTGCAGGGCTGGGGCAATCTCTGTGAATTCATTACCGTTGCACGCAGCCGGGCTGCCAAAGGGGACTATCTGGTCGATGAATCCAGCCCCTGGCAGCTGCTGAATCAAGGCTGCGAGTGCCTGCTGCTGCCGCAGCGCGGGAAGCTGGATGCATCTGATTTGATAGCTGTAATCGATTGTCTGAAAAGCGTTTCAGCCTATCTTGATGCTGAAAACCTCTGGCTGGGCGTGGAGCTGCACCTGGCGCCCGACGACAGCCTGTGGCTGCAGACCCTGCAGCAGGCGGGCGCGGCGCTGGGACTGCGCTTGCTGGCCTGCGGCGATGTCCATATGCATGCGCGCTCGCGCAAGCCCCTGCAGGATGTGGTCACGGCTATCCGCATGGGGCGCACCGTGGCTGAATGTGGCTTTGCGCTGCAGCCCAATGCCGAGCGGCATCTGCGCTCGCGTCTGAGACTGGCTTCGCTCTATCCCAGGGCCATGCTGGAGGCGACGCTGGAGTTGGCCGGGCGCTGCAGCTTCACTCTGGACGAGATCCGCTACCACTATCCTCAAGAGAGCGTGCTGCCCGGCATGACGGCCACGCAGACCCTCGCCTGGCTGACCTGGGAGGGCGCGGCGGGGCGCTATCCCCAGGGCATTCCCGAGAAAGTGCACGACCAGTTGCACAAAGAACTGGCGCTGATCGAGGACAAGAAGTACGAGATGTACTTTCTCACCGTGCATGACATCGTGCGCTATGCGCGCAGCGTCGGCATTCTCTGCCAGGGGCGCGGCTCGGCGGCCAATTCTGCGGTCTGCTACTGCCTGGGCATCACCGCAGTAAATCCGCATGGTGGCAATCTGCTGTTCGAGCGCTTTATCAGCAAGGAGCGCGGCGAGCCGCCCGATATCGATGTGGACTTCGAGCATGCGCGGCGCGAAGAGGTCATTCAGTACATCTACGGCAAGTACGGGCGTGACCGCGCCGCGCTCACGGCCGTGGTCAGCTGCTGGCGCAGCCGCAGCGCGCTGCGCGATGTGGGCAAGGCGCTGGGCCTGCCGGCCGATCTGATCGATGCCCTGGCCAAGGGGCAGTATTGGTTCAGCGAGCATGCCCAGGCGCAAGCACAGACGCATGCCGAGACGGCGGATGCGGCAGAGGAGGACCACGTGCCCGAAGCACTGCCCGAAGACTGGGTGCAGCGCAAGCTCCAGGAGGCCGAGGTGCTGGCACGCGAAATGAATTGCGCAGTGGGCGCGCATCGGTTGCGGCTCTGGATAGAGCTGGCCTGGCAGCTCAAGGACAGCCCGCGCCATCTCAGCCAGCATGTGGGCGGCTTCGTGCTGACCGAGGGCAAGCTCACGCGTCTGGTGCCCGTGGAGCCTGCCACGATGGCCAGGCGCTCCGTCATTCAGTGGGACAAGGACGATCTCGATGTCGTGAACCTGCTCAAGGTTGATGTGCTGGCCCTGGGCATGCTCACCATGTTGCGCAATGCCTTGAACGAGCGCGCCCGCTGGCGCGGCGAGCCATGGGAGCTGTACCAGATTCCGCAGGAGGATGCCGCGACCTACGAGATGATTTGCCAGGCCGATACCGTGGGTACTTTCCAGATCGAAAGCCGCGCCCAGATGAGCATGCTGCCGCGCCTGCAGCCGCGCACTTTTTATGATTTGGTGGTCGAGGTTGCCATCGTGCGGCCCGGCCCGATTCAGGGCGGCATGGTCCATCCCTATCTGCTGGCGCGCGAGCGCGAACGCAGAGGGCTGGCGCTGAAGCTCCCAGACCCGGAGCTTGAAAATGCCTTGCTGAGAACCCTGGGCGTGCCCATTTTTCAGGAGCAGGTGATGCAGATCGCCATGGATGCTGCCAAGTTTTCGGCGGGCAAGGCTGATGAGCTGCGCCGCTCCATGGCGGCCTGGAAGCGCAAGGGCGGCGTACACAAGTTCGAGCGCCCGTTGATCGACGGTATGGTGGCGCGTGGTTACAAGCTGGAATTCGCTCAGGCCATCTTTGCGCAGATGCTGGGCTTTGGCGAATATGGCTTCCCTGAAAGTCATGCCTACAGCTTTGCGCTGCTGGCCTATGCGAGCGCCTGGCTCAAGCGCCATGAGCCGGCCATCTTTCTGCAGGCGCTGCTCAATGCCCAGCCCATGGGTTTTTATTCGCCGTCCCAACTGGTGCAGGATGCGCGCCGACACGGAGTGCGCGTGCTGCCGGTCGATGTCTGTCATAGCCACTGGCATTGCACGCTGGACGCCCCTGTGCAAGCCATACGCGGCGTGGCCCAGCCCCAGCCGGCCGTACGCCTGGGGCTGAACCGGGTTGCCAGGCTGGGCAAGGCCGCAGCGCTGCGAATCGAGGGTGAAGCTGCGCAGGCTCCGTGGAAGGACGTGAGCGATCTGGCCATCCGGGCCCGGCTGGACAAGGCGGATATGGAAGCCCTGGCTGCGGCGGATGCGCTGCGCAGCCTGGCCGGTCACCGCCGCCAGCAGATGTGGGATGCTGCTGCGCAGGTCAGTCTGCCGCCCATCTTTGCGCAGGCCGCCATTCATGAGCCGAGGCTTGAGCTGCCCCAGGCCGCCGAGGGTGAGGAAATCATGTTCGACTATGCCGCCACCGGCCTGAGCCTGCGCCGCCACCCGCTGGCCTTGCTGCGTCCCAGGCTGGCACGCCATGGGCTGAAGACTGCAGTCGAGCTGCGTCAGATGCTGCCAGGCCAGAAGGTACGCGCCTGCGGCATCGTTACCGTGCGCCAGCGCCCGCCTACCGCCAACGGCACGCTGTTCATCACGCTCGAAGACGAAACCGGCGTCATCAACCTGGTGGTATGGAGCCAGACCTTTGCCCGCTGGCGCTCTGCGTTGCTGGCTTCGCGTCTGCTGGCCGTGGAGGGCATCTGGCAGCGCAGCACGGCCCCGCAACTGGAGGCGTCGGAATCAGCAGGGAATATGCCTGAGGCCCAGAACGGGGATGGACCTGCGGTTCGCCATCTGGTCGTGATGAAGGCCAGGAATGTGACCCGCTGGCTGGGGCGGTTTGCCGAGGTCGGACTCAACAGCCGGGATTTCCATTGAGCCCGCCGAGGCCGGTGCGCGCTGGCCGCTGCGAATTCAGGGCGCTGCCGGCAGCTTGGCATGTTGCAGCGCATGTTCAATGAGCTTTTCCACGGCCCGGCTGCCCGGTACGGTCGAATGCACCAGTGCTATGCCCACATGAAATCCGGGCGGGTTGTCCAGCAGGGATAGGCATTTCACGCCGCGTGGCTGAACGAGGTGCGATACGCCTGCGACCAGTCCCACTCCCAGGCCGGAAGCCACCAGGCTCATGATGGTCTGCACCTGCATGGCCTCTTGGGCGATGCGGGGGGTGAAGCCCGATTGCTGGCAGCGTAGCTTGGCCAGCGCGGCGAGGCTGGGTACCGTGTCCTGTGGATACATCACAAAGGGCTCGTGCGCCGCTTCGGACAGAGCGATGGCGTCGCGCTGCGCCAGGAGGCTGCTGTCCGAGACGGCCAGCACGAACTCGTCCTGATCCAGCGGCGTGAGTTCAATACCTTCATCAAGCTCCAGCACGGGGTAGCGAAGCAGGCCGGCATCAAAGCGCCGGGTCGTCAGCCCTTCCAGGATTTCGGCACTGGTCGCCTCATAGAACTCCAGTCCCACCTTGGGGTAGCGGTCGCGAAACGATGGGATCAGCCGCGGCAGCAGTTCGTAGGTGGCCGAGCCGACAAAGCCCAGCCGTATCAGGCCGCCCACGCCCTCCCTGGTATCGCGCACAGCCTGGCGACATTGCTCGGCATGAAACAGGGTGGCGCGTGCGCTCTCCAGCATGGCCTTGCCGGCAGGCGTCAGCACGACGCCGGTGCTGGTGCGATCGAACAGGGCGCTGCCCAGTTCCCCCTCCAGCTTGCGAATCGAGATGGACAGCGGCGGCTGAGCCATATGCAACTGCTCTGCGGCACGGTGGAAGTTGCCGGTTTCGGCCAGAGCGATGAACTGGTTCAGTTGCTTCAGGTTCATTGATATTCAATGGATATCAGAAATGAAATTTTTAATATTAGACATTAATTTCTCGCCTGCCTAAAGTGAGCTCACAAGAAAAACACGGCAGCAATTCCGTATCAGGAGACAAACTTGAAGCAAGCACGCAGATACCTGCTGGCGGCCTTGCTGGGCTACGGCCTGCTCGGCGCAGGCATGCCCCCCATGGCTCAGGCCCAGGCCTTCCCTTCCAAGCCGATCAAGCTCATCGTTCCATTTGGTCCGGGCAGCGGCACCGACACCTCGGCACGTTATTTCGGGCGCAAGCTTCAGGAGCTCACAGGCCAGCCCGTGGTGGTGGAAAACAAGGCAGGAGCCAACGGCTTTATTGCTGTCAAGCAGGTGCTGTCGGCACCCGCTGATGGCTATACCGTGTTCATCGGCAGCAATTCAACGCTGGCGGTCAATACGGCGCTGTTCAGGCATCTGCCCTACGACCCCTTAACGGACTTTGCGCCGCTGACCATGATGATGCGCTCGCCGGCCATGCTGGCCGTCGCGCCCCAAGCGGCCTACTCCGACCTGAAGGGCCTGATCAGCCATGCCAGGGCCAACCCGGGGAAGGTGAATTTCGGGGCCGGCTCGGCAGGCTATCAGCTGATGGGCGAGCTGCTCAACGACACAGCCAGGATCGAAACCGTGCATGTGCCGTTCAAGGGCGCAGGGGAGACCACCACGGCCGTCGCTTCAGGGACGGTGGACTACACCTTCGCGGAAGTCACGGCAGTGCAGGAACTGGCCCGGGGAGGGCGCGTCAAGATCCTGGCGGTGGCCTCCGACAAGCGCGTGAGCACCTCCCCCGAGATACCCACGGCCACCGAGGCCGGTCTGCCCGGATTCGAGGCCTACACCTGGGTGGGTGCCATGGTGAGCGCCAGGACACCGGCCGCCGAGACTGCCAGGCTCGCCGAACTTTTCACCGCCATCTCGAAGATGGATGAAACCCGTGCCTTCTACGAGCGTCTGGGGGCCATTCCCATGACCGGCGGCCCGGCACAGATGCATGAATTCCAGAAGAACGAAATCGCGCTGTGGAAGCGCATCGTCGTCAAGGCCAAGGTTCCCCTGCAATGAAAGCCAATGACAGCCGGCCGGCACAGGCGCTGCAGCACATCAAGGTGCTCGATCTTTCGCGGGTATTGGCGGGCCCGTGGGCTGCACAGACCCTGGGTGATCTGGGCGCCGAGGTGATCAAGGTGGAAAGACCCGGCAGCGGTGACGACACGCGTGCCTGGGGCCCGCCCTATGTGGCCGACCCCGAAGGCCTGCCGACGGGGGAGTCGGCCTACTATATGTGCACCAATCGCAACAAGCAGTCGATTTCCGTGGACTTCACCCGCGGCGAAGGCCAGGAGATCGTGCGTCAGCTGGCGGCTCGATGCGATGTGCTGATCGAGAACTTCAAGACTGGCGGTCTGGCGCAGTACGGGCTTGATTATGCGAGCCTTAGTGCCCTGAATCCCCGCCTTGTCTACTGCTCGGTCACGGGCTTTGGCCAGGACGGTCCCTATGCGCATCGTGCGGGCTATGACTTTCTGATCCAGGGCATGGGGGGGCTGATGAGTATTTCGGGCCATGCCGATGGCCAGCCCGGAGGCGGCCCCATGAAGGTTGGCGTGGCGCTGACCGACATCCTCACCGGGCTATATGCCAGCACGGCGATTCTGGCGGCCCTGCAGGCCCGCGAGCATACGGGGCGCGGCCAGCACATAGATCTGGCTTTGCTCGATGTCGGCGTGGCCTGTCTGGCCAACCAGAGCATGAACTATCTGTACGGGGACCAGGTGCCGCAGCGCATGGGCAACGCGCATCCGAACACGGTGCCCTACCAGGCGTTCCCGACCGAAGACGGGCACATGATCCTGGCCGTGGGCAATGACGGCCAGTTTGCCCGTTTCTGCCAAGCGGCAGGCAGGAGCGAATGGGCCGAGGACGAGCGCTTCCGGAGCAATGCGGCGCGGCTGGCCCATAGAGCCGAACTGGTGGAGATGATCCGTCGCGTGACGCTCACGCGCAGTACCAGGGCCTGGGTGCAACTGCTGGAGCAGCATGCGGTGCCATGCGGTCCCATCAACACGGTACGTGAGGTGTTCGAGGATCCGCAGGTCAGGGCTCGCGGCATGCAGATCGCCATGACACACCCCAAGGCGGGACAGGTGCCCCTGGTCGCCAGCCCCATCCGTTTGTCGGACACACCGGTGACGTACCGCCATGCACCGCCTCAGCTGGGGCAGCACACACTAGAGCTGTTGGCGAGCCATCTGGGCCTGTCGGCCCAGCAAATGCAGGCCTATCAGGACAGCGGAGTATTGGGATGAGCAGCCAGGAATCGTTGAAGCACACGTGCAATGCGGGTCAGGACGAGGCCCTGGGGGCATTGTCAGGGGTGCGGGTACTGGACCTTTCCAGCGTGATTTTCGGCCCCATGGCCAGCCAGGTGCTGGCCGACTACGGCGCCGAGGTGATCAAGATCGAGCCGCCGCAGGGCGACTCCACGCGCCACACCGGCCCGGCACTGGAGCCTGGCATGGCGGCAATGTTCATGGGCTCCAACCGCAGCAAGAAAAGCGTGGTACTGGATCTGAAGCAAGAGCAGGCGCAGGCCGCGCTGCATGCGCTTTTGCAGGGCGCCGATGTGCTCATGCACAGCATGCGCCCGCAAAAGCTGGCCAGGCTCGGGCTCGATCCGGACAGTCTGCGCAAGCAATACCCGCGCCTCATCTATGTGGGCCTGCACGGTTTTGGCGAAGACGGCCCCTATGCCGGGCAGCCTGCATATGACGACGTGATCCAGGGCATGAGTGGCCTGGCCGATCTCATGCAGCGCCAGACGGGAGAGGCCCGCTATCTGCCCACGATTGCGGCCGACAAGACCTGCGCTCTGGTGGCCGCGCATGCGGTGCTGGCGGCGCTCTACCAGCGCGAGCGCAGGGGCGAGGGCAGCTATGTGGAAGTGCCCATGTACGAAACCATGGCGGGCTTCAACCTGGTGGAGCATTTCTACGGCATGCACTTCACACCCGCGCAGAGTGGCGCGGGCTATCCGCGCGTGATGGCGCCCTGGCGCAAGCCCTACAGGACGCTGGACGGCCATGTCTGCCTGATGCCTTACACCGATGCGCACTGGCGCCGCTTCTTTGCGGCCGTCGGTCAGCCTCAGCTGGCACAGGACCAGCGCTTTGCCACCCAGGCGATGCGCACCCGCCACATCGCCGAGCTGCTGGAGACGATGAGCGGCTACGTGGCGCAAAAGGACACTGCCTATTGGCTGGCCAGCTGCGAACAGCTGGAGATTCCAGCAGCACCGGTGACTCGCATGGACGATCTGCCCCATGACCCGCACCTGCAGGCCACCGGCTTTTTTGTCGAGAAGAAGGACGCAGCGATGGGGGTTGTGAAATTTCCGCGTTCGTCCGTGCGCATCAACGGTACCCAACCCCCCATAGGCATGCCCCCGCGCCTGGGCGAGCACACACAGACATTGCTGCGCGAGGCAGGCTGGGACGATGCGCGCATTGCCGCCTTGCAGTCGAAGGACTGCTGAACAAACAGCATGAAGCGGAGACAGAATGAGTGTGAGCAATTTGATTTCATCTACTGAAAACCGTGCCGCGGCACTGGCAGACACGCCGCGCATGGGCCAGGGTTTTGTCTGGCAGGACCTGCGTGTAGGCCAGCAACTGCGCACCTTTCGCCGTACGGTGACCGAGACCGACCTGGTCAACTTCATCAACACCACGGGCATGCTCGAGGCGATCTTCATCGAGGACGGCTATGACGGCGGTGCCATTCAGGGACGTCCGGTGCCGGGCGCGCTCACCTATACCTTGATCGAAGGCTTCATCCTGCAAAGCATGATCCAGGGCACGGGCCTGGCCATGCTCGAGTTGCACCAGAAGATTCTGGCTCCTGTGGTGGTGGGCGACACCATTGAGGCGCTGGTCGAAGTGATCGACATCAAGCCAACGAGCAAAGGCGGTCGCGCGGTGGTGAGTTCGCGTATCGAGGTCTACAACCAGCGTCGCCAGCAGGTGATGGTCTATACCGCCGTGCGCCTGCTGGCCGGCCGCAGAGCTTAGGTCCGCGCTGCAGCGGATGCCTTTGCACCGGTGCGCACATCCCTGTGCGCCGAGATGAGAAAACTACAGGAGACACAAGATGAGTTATCGATTTTCACGTCGGTCGTCGCTGCTCGCCGTTGCCGCGCCGGTCGTTGCCGCGTCGGCCGCTGCCGCGCTGGCCGTTTGCGGTGCGGTTCAGGCGCAGGACAACTGGCCCAGCAAGCCGATCACGCTGATCGTCCCTTTCCCGCCCGGCGGTCCCACCGACATGGTGGCACGGGTGCTGGCGCAGCAGGTAGGCCAGCAACTGGGGCAGTCGGTCATCGTGGACAACCGGCCAGGTGCCAACGGCAACATCGGCAATGCGCTGGTGGCCAAGGCGCCGGCCGACGGCTACACCGTGCTCTACAACACCTCCTCGATTGCACTGAGCCCCTCGCTCTACAAAAAGCAGAGCTATGACGTGAGCCGGGACCTGCGCCCCGTGGCCTTGGCGGCGGTGGTGCCGCTGGGACTTGTCGTCAATCCCAAGGTACCTGTCAACACCGTGCAGGAGCTTGTGAAGTACGCCCAGGACCACAAAGGCAAGCTCTCCTACGGCTCGGCGGGCAACGGCAATGTCACGCACCTGGCGGCTTTTCAGGTGGTGCAGCACTACAACATGGATGCAAGCCATGTGCCCTACAAAGGCAGCGCCCCTGCCGACGTGGACCTGGTGGCTGGTCAGATCGATTTCATGACCGACACCATCAATTCGGTGGCACCTTTCATCAAGGACGGCAAGCTTCGGCTGCTGGCCGTCAGCACGGCCGGACGGATTCCCAATTTCCCCAAGGCGCCTACGCTGGCCGAAAGCGGCATGACCGGGTTCGAGGCCGGTGCCTGGCAAGGCGTGATGGTGCCCGCCAAAACGCCCGATGCGATTGTGGAGCGTCTGAATGCCGAGCTGATGAAGGCCCTCAGGAACCCCGGAGTGCTGGAGAAGCTGCGCGTGCAGGGCACCGAGCCCTTGGGATCCACGCCCAAGGCCTACGGCGAATACATACAGAGCGAAATCAGGCGCTGGGCAGGTGTTGTCAAAAGCACGGGCGTGTCCCTGGACTGAGAGAAAGCAAGACGATGACCATTCTCGATGGACTGAGCCTGACAGGCATCCCGCCGGAAGGCGAGGCACTGCGCGCCGAGGTGCGTGCTTTTCTGCAGGACGCGGTCAAAGACATTCCTGCACATGTCCGCGCCAAATCCTGGAGCGGATATGACCCGGCCCTCAGCCGCAAGCTGGGGGAAAGGGGCTGGATCGGCATGACCTTGCCCAAAGCTTATGGCGGAGGCGAGCGCAGCGCGTTTGCCCGCTATGTGCTGGTGGAGGAATGCCTGAACTTCGGTGCGCCCGTGGGTTCGCACTGGATTGCCGACCGACAGAGTGCACCGCTGATCCTCAAATACGGTACGGAAGCGCAAAAGCAGTTCTACATTCCCAGAGTCTGCCGGGGCGAGGTGTTTTTCTGTATTGGCATGAGCGAGCCCAATGCCGGATCGGATCTGGCAAGTGTGAGGACTAGAGCGGTTCCCAACGAGCAGGGTTTCTTGCTCAATGGCCAGAAGATCTGGACCACCAACGCGCATCACTGCCAGTACATGATTGCTCTGGTGCGAACCTCGGGCAGTGCCGAGGATCGTCACAAGGGCCTGTCGCAAGTCATCGTGGACCTGACATTGCCCGGTGTGACGGTGCGTCCCATCCAGGACCTATCGGGTGACAGCCATTTCTGCGAGGTCTTTTTCGAGAATGTGCAGCTGTCTGCCGATGCGCTGATCGGTGCCGAAGGTCAGGGCTGGGAGCAGGTTACCGCCGAACTCGCTTTCGAGCGCAGCGGCCCGGAGCGGCTGTTCTCCAGCATCGTGCTGTTCGATCAATGGCTGCAATATGCACGCACGCCGCAGGGGCGCACCGAGTCCGGCATGCGGCTTGCGGGCAAAGTGCTGACGCAGCTGGCACCGCTGCGCGCGATGTCGATATCCGTGCAGCAGAAGCTGACCCAGGGAGCAAGTCCTGTTGTTGAAGCCGCGCTGGTCAAGGAGCTGGGCACGACACTGGAGCAGATGATCCCGGCGGCCATTGCCGAGGAGCTGTTTGCCCGGCCGGCCGAAGATGTACCGGTGGAGCTGCTGCTGACGCTCAAGTACGTCACCGAAGCTTCTCCCTCGTTTTCCTTGCGCGGTGGCACGCGTGACATCCTGCGCGGCATGATCGCCCGTGGTCTGGGTTTGCGCTGATCGGAGACAAGTTCATGAGCAATAACGATTTGTTTGCAGATGCCGCGCGCAAGGTGCTGGCAGACTGCTGCACCCCTCAGGTGATTCGGGAGATCGAGAGCGCTGGCAGCCGCTCAGCGGCTGTCGCCCGACTATGGCAGCAGCTGGAGGAAACCGGCTTGGCCGATGCCTTGCTGGCCGAAGAAGAGGGCGGTGCCGGTCTGGGTCTGGGCGAGATATTTGGCGTGCTGGAGCAATGTGGAGCCCACGCCCTGCCTCTGCCTCTGGGAGAGACCATGCTGGCACGGGCCATGCTGGTGCAGACGCATATGGACTGCCCGGCCGGCAGCATTGCGCTGGCGCAGGGCGCGATGCAGGCAGATGGCAGTTTGCATTGCGCGCTGGTGCGAGGCGGGCAGGTCACGGACTCGGTGCTGGTGCAAGTGCAAGAAGAAGCCGGGGTCTGGTATCTGCTGAGCGTGGCACAGGCTGAGCTTGTGCCGCACGCTCTGGTGCTTGACGCGTCATTGACCTGGGCGCCCGAGCAGTTGCGGGTCGCCGGCGTCATCCGGCCCGGGCTGCAGTTCGATCCCCGTAGTCTGCAGGCCACCGTGGTGGCCGCGCAGATGGCGGGAGCCATGCGTGACGTGTTCCAGCGCAGCTTGCAATATGCGAACGAGCGTCAGCAGTTTGGGCGTGCTATAGGGAAGTTCCAGGCGATCCAGCATCAGCTGGCAGTCATGAGCGAGCATGTGTTTGCCGCCCGCATGGCGGCTCAGCTCGGTTGCAGCGGTGACGGCATCGTGCCTGACAGATTGCGTGTGGCCGTTGCCAAGGCACGCTGCAGCGAGGCGGCTTTGGTGGTCACGGAGCTTGCGCATGCGATTCATGGCGCGATTGGCTTCACCGAGGAATATGACCTGCAGCTGTTCACCCGCAGATTGCATGCATGGCGACTGACGGCAGGCAGCGAAGCCTATTGGCAGGCATTGGCGGGGCAGGCCCTGATGTCGCACGAGGGCATGACACTGGATCTGATCCGGCGGATCACCGATGTCGAGGCCCTGGCTTGAAGCCGCTCAACAACTATGGAGACCATGGAACATGGCATTTCTGAACATTGAACGCGATGGCGGTATCTTGACCGTCACCATGAATCAGCCGGAGACACGCAATGCGCTGACCGGCAATACGGCGGTTGCGGAGTTCGTGCAGCTCTGTGCAGATGTGCGCCTGGACGCCAGCGTGAAGGTGCTGATCCTGACCGGCGCAGGCTCTATCTTCAGCTCCGGCGGCAATGTCAAGGACATGAGGCGCTATTTCGATGACGCACTCACTCCCGACATGATTCGCGAGGAATACCGGCAGGGAATTCAGCAAATTCCGAATGCCCTCTACCAGCTGGATGTTCCCGTGATCTGCGCGGTCAACGGCCCGGCCATCGGCGCAGGTCTGGATCTGAGCTGCATGTGCGATATCCGGATTGCGTCGGAGAATGCCACTTTTGCGGAGAGCTTTGTCCGCGTGGGCATCGTTCCCGGTGATGGCGGGGCCTGGTTGCTGCCACGCGTGGTGGGGATGTCGAAGGCCAGCGAAATGGCTTTCACAGGAGAGGCGATCAGCGCAGGCCAGGCATTGGCCTGTGGTCTGGTGAGCCAGGTCGTGCCCCCGGATGAACTGCTGCCGGCCGCCAGGGCATTGGCGCTCAAGATCGCCGCCAATCCGGGCGGTGTGATGCGCATGACCAAGCGTCTGCTGCGCGAGGGCCAGAATGCCACGCTGGCTTCGCTGCTCGAAATATCGGCCGGTTATCAGGCAATTGCCCATAAAACGGCAGATCATCGTGAAGCCGTGACGGCCTTTGTCGAGAAGCGGGCTCCTCGTTTCTCATGAGCCGGCAGGCTTGTGTAGCCAGACCAGGTAACAAAGACAGCAAGGGCGCATTTTGCGCCCTTGCTCGTTTTGGCGAAGGCAGCAGCACCTTGCTTGCTGCGTTGATGCTTCAGGCCGGCCAATCCTGCGACGTAATCCCTGGATAATACCGATTACATCATGTTGCGATTTGCTATATGCGAATTACGCTGCAAGCAGCTCGGCCGGGTTGGTCCATTTCATATCAATAAATGGCCGCTTTGCGGGCCATGTATTTTCTAAGAAATGGATGAAAGCGATGAGATTGACCAAGCTGAACATTGGTGCCCGACTGGGCCTGGGGTTCGCAGTGGTGTTGGCGTTTGCTGTGGTGATCACGGTGATCGGCATCTGGCAGCTGCACTCGGTGGGCAAGGCCACGCAGCAAATGATGCAGGAGCCGCTGACCAAGGAGCGACTGATCAGCGACTGGAACAGCAATGTCAGCGTGGCCGTGGCCCGCACCACGGCCATCGCCAAGAGCAGCGACGCAAGTCTGGTGCAGTTTCTGGCAGCGGACGCGGCCGCCACGACCAAGAGCACAGGCAATGTGCTCAAGCAGATCGAGCCCCTGATCTCCGAGCCTGCAGAGCGCGAGATCATGGACAGGATCATGCAGGTGCGCAAGACCTATCTCGCCAGCCGCGACAAGGTCAGCCAGCTCAAGGCCGACGGCATGGCCGAAGAGGCGGAGTCCACGCTGATCAACAGCTATGTACCGGCCGCCCAGAGCTATCTGAAGCTGCTCGGAGAACTGCTGAGTCTGCAGCGCGCCAGCCTCGACGCCAAGGCGGCAGAGGTGGAGCAGATCGAGAGCAGCAGCAAGACATATTTTCTGGTTCTGGCCTTGCTGGCCCTGGCCATCGGCACCGTTAGCGCCTGGCGTCTGACGCAAGGCATCACCGCTCCACTCAAGCATGCGGTCGGTGTGGCACGCCGCGTGGCCGATGGTGATCTGACGGCCCAGATCCATGTGAACAGCAGCGATGAGACCGGGCAGCTCATGCAGGCCTTGCACGATATGAACAGCAGCCTGGATAGGCTGGTGGGGCAGGTGCGTCAGGGCACGGACAGCATTGCCACGGCATCCGGCCAGATTGCGGCGGGCAACCATGATCTGTCTGCGCGCACGGAAGAGCAGGCCAGTTCCCTGCAGCAGACGGCTGCATCCATGGAGCAGCTGACTTCCACAGTCAAGCAAAATGCCGACAACGCCAGTCAGGCCAATCAGCTGGCGCTGTCGGCCTCCGATGTGGCCGTCAAGGGCGGTATGGTGGTGTCGCAGGTGGTGGAGACCATGGGGGCCATCAGCCACTCGTCACGCAAGATTTCCGACATCATCGGCGTGATCGACAGCATTGCCTTTCAGACCAATATCCTGGCGCTGAACGCTGCCGTGGAAGCGGCCCGTGCCGGCGAACAAGGCCGTGGCTTTGCTGTCGTGGCATCGGAAGTGCGTTCCCTGGCCGGCCGCAGCGCAGAAGCAGCCAAGGAAATCAAACTGCTGATCCAGGCTTCGGTGACCAAGGTGGAGGAGGGCAGTGTGCAGGTCAGCCAGGCCGGTCAGACCATGGATGAAATCGTCAGCAGCGTGCAGCGCGTGACGGACATCATGGGCGAGATCACAGCGGCCAGCCATGAGCAGACCAGCGGCATCGAGCAGATCAACCGTGCCGTGGCCGAGATGGATCTGGTGACCCAGCAGAATGCGGCCCTGGTGGAAGAGTCCACGGCTGCAGCCCAATCCATGCAGCAGCAGACAAGCGATCTGTCGCGGATGGTCAGCGTCTTCCGTCTCAAGAGCGTCTGATTCCGTGACGCTGCCGCAGTCCAGGCTGAAAGGCTTGCTGCGGCTGCATCTGCTTTGCTGATCTCTGAAGCATGAAATATGGTGTGGAGAACTTCTGCCATATTTCGTCTGATCGGCTGCCTGCCTTCCTTGCAGCGGGCCAGGACTTGATGCTGAGATCGGGCTGTCTGTTGCCTGCCCGTCTTAGCGATTGCGTACCTGGGTCAGCAATTGCTTGCAGTTCACATCGTCGTCTGCTGCAGGCACCGTCAGCGGCACCAGTGCCAGTGCTGCTGGTGCAAAAACTGCAGCTGCTACCGCAGCACCGGCACGGGCTGCCAAGGGGCCAGGCTCCAGGCCCACATCGGGCTCGGCAAAGCTGCCGCGCACATAGAGCGGCGTGCGCAGCGAGAAGAACTTCCACTTCAGCGATTCGGGGACGATGCGCAGATCGAGCTGCTCCTGTGCCAGATTGATCTGGCCCGTGGCCTCGACCACGGCTTCGGTAGTGGCGAGCTTGGCGGTGCGTGGCCGGGCTATGCCTTGCTGAACATTGAGGTCGGCCACGGCGCAGCGCAGTTGCACTTCCTTGTCGTTGCCAAACAGCTTGGCGATGACGATTGAGCCGACGTTCAGCCCTGCCAGGTCCAACAGTTGCGCGCTGAAAGTGCCATCGCGCACATACAGCCGCAGCGAGCCATTGCCTGTGGCCAGCCACTGGGCCAGTGACTCGCCTTGCCCGGTGAGGGCAACTGCGCCATCGAGCTGGCCCAGGCTTTTTTTCATCTTTTCGATTTTGGGAAACAGCGCGGAGAGCTTGAGCGACTGCACCTGTCCATTGAGCTTGGCGGCTACCGGCTTGGCATGGCTGTCCACGCGGGCATCGATATTCAGCGTGCCTTCGGCGAAGCCGAATTTCAGTGGCGACAGGGTGAGCTTGCCGTTGTCCAGCAGAGCGTGCACGCTGAGATTCTCTATGGGCAGGGCTTCAGGACGCAGGATATGGTTGCTTTCATAGCGCAGATCGAGATCCATCTTGTCCCAGTTCTCGGTCTGGAACTGGACCTGCGGCAGTACCCTGCCGTTGACGGGCTGGGGCTTGCCGGAGCTGCCGGAGGGTGCTGCGCCGATGACCGGACCCAGATCCACCAGCCGCAGTTGTTTGGAGCGCAGCTGCGCTGTCAGCTTGGGCCGGGGCTGGGCCGAGCGGTACTGGAGATCGCCGCTCAGATCGCTCTGCCCCAGCCTGCCCTTAAATTTTTCGTATTGCCAGACGGCCTTGCCTGGCTGAAGGCTGCCGATCAGGTGGCCGCTGGTCTCGAACGGGGGCGTGGCGGGCAGCAGCAGGCCGGTGAGCTCAAACAGGTCGGCCATGCTCTTGCCGAGAACCTTCACTTGAAAGTCCAGACCGTCCAGGGTCTTGGGGTTGTCGAGAAACCCCTCAGCGAAGGCTTGCAGGCTACCGACCTTGGCCGAGATGCGCAGCGGAAAGCGCAGCCTATCCTGGCGCAGATCTAGTACCTGCCCGGCCAGACCCTGGGCCTGAATCTGCGCGCGGGTCTTGCCCTGATGCAGATAGCCAGTGAGGCCGAAGCGCATGCCATAGGGCTGGTCGGCGCTGACCGGTCTGCGCAGCGTGTCGATACGCGCGCGCACGGCCATGTTCTTGATGGCGTCGGACCAGCCCAGCACACCATCGCTGATGCGCAACTGGCCTATGTCAAGGCTCCACTTGGGGCCGCTGCTGGTGGGCTTGTCAAACGTCCAGTTGTTCTCGCCCTTGTCATTGCGGGCCAGCACCATGTCGGGAGCCTGCAGCAGCAAGGAGTCGAGCTGTACATGACGGGCCAGCAGCGGCCAAAGGCGCAGGCTGGCCGTGGCATTCGCGGCGGTGATCATGGTGCGGGCATCGCGCTCGGGCGGTTGCAGGCCGGCATCGGCTATGGCGTCGTCGTCATCTGCGGCTGTCCTTTTTTCGTTCGCTGCCTGGCCTTGCCCGGGCAGGCGACCGGTGTTGAGTTCCTTGGGCGTTGCAGGCAGCACCGGCTGCTTGTCATCGGCTTTTTCAGGTGCCTGTTGCACCAGCCAGCCCTGGGGTTGCGAAAGTGTCAGATCGCTGGCATGCACCACTACGCCGGGCACCCAGTGACGCCATCCCGTATCGAGAGGCTGTGGCCAGGTCCACTGCAGCTGCAGATCGCCATTGATGGCGAATTCGCGGCCTGTGGAACTGCTGACTTTTTCATTGATCCACGGTCTGAGCTTGTTCCAGTCCATGAAGGCAATCAGCAGTGCCGCTGCCAGAATCAGAGCCAGCAGCAGCGCCATCGCAATGGCTGCCCAGCGCAGCCAGCGACGTGCCAGGCGCGAATGTGCAGAAGTGGATTCAGGGGCTGAAGTACTGGTGGTGTCGACCATGGCTGTTGCATCCTTTTTGCCACATGCTATTACGCCTAGGTGAGATGCCTCGTCATCCAATTGCCTGATGCAGGCTTGCCCGCATGTGATCAGCTCAGACGTCGCGACCGATCCGGGACCGGTGTGGCAGTCTGAAGCCTGCTGGTGTCACGAGTGCAAGCATCTGCGGCAAAGGCTGCGGCGCTTCATGAAGTGCTGTGAAGTGCTGCGCCATTGCGCAAAGGCATCCTCGGCGTTGAGGCGCCTGTGCGTCTCCGGTGCCTGCCGATCCTGTGCAGTCAGACGGCAAGATTGCCGATGGACCAGGAAACACCGGTATCAAAGTTTGCCTTCAATTCATCTGCGGCATTTTCTAGCTCTGTCAGAAACATTTCCATTGCGGCTGCCATCGCGTAGCCGGTTCGCTGATAGGCGCAGCTGTGCAGCAGTGCCCCGGCATCGTGCAGCGCACGCCAGCTCAGACGCTCGGCTGCCACGTCTTCCGCCACATTGTCCGGCAGCATGAAGGCCAGTGCCTGGCCGCTTGCCACCAGGCGACGGGCCATGGGGATGCTGCTGGTTTGCACCAGTGGCTGGGTCCGGCTCAGCGCGCCATCGCCCAGGCGTTCCAGCATGCTGCGCAACTCCATGTCGGGATACATCATGATCAGCGGATATGCCAGGCAGTCGCGCAGACGCAGCAGCCGTGGCCGCATGCGCAGAGGGTGGTCCGGAGCCATCACCACCCCCAGGGGCTGGGCCCAGGAGCGCATCTCCTCGACCCCGGCAGGAGGTGTTCGGCGCAGGCAATAGGCCACATCGATCTCGCCCTGCGCCACATGTCGCAGCAACTCTTCTCCAATGCCGGCACGCACGCTGAAAGTGATGTCTGGGTAACGCAGATGCATTGCCGATATCACCTGAGGCACGAGGTATTCGGCTGTTGCGTGGGGAACTCCCACGCTGACATGCCCGTGGCGCAAGGCATTCAGGTCTTCAACCTGGGCCAGTGCATTGTCAAAGTCGCGCTGGCTGCGTCTGACTGCTGCCAGCACGATCTCGCCCGCCACCGTCAGCTGCATGCCTCTGGGGAGTCTGTCGAACAGGGGCTGACCCACCTGCGCTTCGAGATTGAGGATTTGCTGGTTGACCGCTGCAGCGGTCAGGTGCAGCGTTGCCGAGGCCTTGCGAACCGAACCTCGGCGCGCCACCTCGTCAAAGCATCGAAAAGCCTGGGAAATTGCTGGCATGTCCTGAGTGTAAATTTTTTTCTGACACCTCTTAAAAAACAAACAGCTATTCCTGACGCTGTTGAACTTCTAGAGTGGCAGCCATCAATCCCTCAAGTCACAGAAAGAACACCATGGCTACCACCGTTGACCAGGTCACCCAACGCCGACGCGGCACAGGTCTTATTGCTCATGACAGCGCTCTGAGCGCCGGCGGCTACACATTGATCGCCCCCCAGACGGCCGATGGACATGTCTACCTCATAGATATCCATGGTCAGGTGGCTCATGAGTGGAAGCTGCCTGTACGCGCGGGCCGACATGCGGTCATACTGCCTAACGGCAATCTCGGCTACAACGGCAACCATCGTGATTCGCCTGATCTCTACGCACCCTGGTCCATGTGGCATGGCGGTGATTTCTACGAGGTCAGGCCCGACGGGGAGGTGGTCTGGCGCTATGAAGACCCGACACACCACCATGACGCGCAGTGGTTGCCCAATGGCCATCTGCTCTATGCAGCCTGCGCCCCTGTCCCCGAGGGCTTTGCGGAACGGGTGCCCGGCGGCACCTCGCTTGGTGCAGACGAGCTGATGTATGGCGATGTGATCCGGGAAGTGGACCGCACAGGTCGATTGGTCTGGGAATGGAAGGCCTGGGAGCATCTGGAGCCTGAGGACTTTCCCATTCACCCGGGTTTTGGCCGCTATCACTGGCCTTTGGTCAACGGCCTTGGGCTTGCGGCCGATGGAACAGTGCTCATGAGTCTGCGCACCACCTCGGGAATCATTGGCGTGGACAAGGCCAGCGGCAACGTGAAGTTGCATATCCCGCCTTCGGTGGTCTCGCACCAGCATGCTCCGGTTGCGCTGGCAAACGGCCATGTCCTGACCTTTGACAACGGCAACTTCCGCCAGGGAGCCCATGTGGCTTTCTCGCGTGTGCTGGAGATAGATCCCGTTTCCCACGAGATCGCATGGAGCTACCAGGACGAGATGGTCAACGCCTTCTACACCGCCTTCATGGGCAGCGCGCAGCGGCTTTGGAACGGAAACACACACATCACGGAGTCCGCCACGGGGCGATTGTTTGAGGTGACGCCGCAAGGCGAGCTGGTCTGGGAGTTCATCCTGCCCTGGTTTGGCGAGTATCCCGATGCCGCTGCACGACGCACAGGTCCGGGGCGCTTGAATACGGTGTTCCAGACCTGGCGCTACCAGGCAGACCAACTGCCTTGGCTGTCCCGTTGAGCCATTCCAGTCCCAGCAGAAAGATCATCATGCAAATACGACGCAGACAGTTTGCAGCCTGGGCGCTGGGCGCCCCGCTGCTGCAGCAGCTATCACCGGCAAGCCAGGCGGCTGCCCAGCCCTGGCCTGTCCAGGCACTGACGGTGGTGGTTCCCTTCGCACCGGGCGGTAGTGTAGATGTCGCCGCCAGGCTGGCGATGCCGCGCCTGGCAGAGCGCCTGGGCCAGCCCGTGATCATAGAAAACATGGTCGGAGCATCGGGGACTATTGCCACGCAGCGTGTCATCAAGGCCAGGCCCGATGGCTATACCTTGCTCTTCGGTGTGGCCAGCTCGGTGCTGGTTGCCCCCTTGATCTCGCCGACCAAGTTCCGCTACGACGGTCTGCAGGAGCTGAAGCCCGTGGCACCTGTAGCCTCTTCGGTCTTTGTGCTGCTCGCCCGCCCGGGACTCGCTGCGGGCAGTGCGGACGACCTCATTGAACTTGCGCGCCAGAAACCGGGGAGACTGACCCTGGGCACCGATGGCATCGGAACCAGCCTGCACCTGACGGGGGAGCTGATTCAGCAGATGTCCGGTATCGATCTGGTACATGTTCCCTACAGGTCTGGTCCGCAGGTGCTGACCGAGCTGGCAGGTGGTCAGATCGACCTTGCCGTGCTGCCTGTTGCGCTGGCTCAGCCGTTTGTGCAGGAGGGCAAGGTCAAGGCACTCGGCGTGACATCCCGCCAGCGCCTGGCCACGCTGCCCCAGGCACCAAGTCTTTCGGAGACGCCAGCTCTTCGCAATCTGGAGGTCGAGGCCTGGCAGGGCTTGCTGGCTCCCGCGCACACGGATGCCCGGATCGTCAAGCGTCTGGCCGATGAAATCGCGATTCTGCAAGCGGACCCCGAGTTGGCCAGAAAGCTCACGGAAGCCGGCTTCAAGCCCATGCGCATGGGGCATCCCCAGTTCCTGGCCTATCTGGAGAAGGAGAAAAAAGTTCTGGAGAACACCATTCGCAAAGCCAATATCCGAACGGATTAGCCGACGCGAGGTCGCATCGCTGGCGCGGCGATGCCGCCATGAACGCGAGGAGTCGGGCCAGCCACTAAAATCCCGCGCCATGCATAACTCCCACGATCCCAAGGTTCTGCCCGTGCGCGATGGCGTCAGCCCTAGCTGTGTGGTCTTGCCGTCCCAGGGCGGGGGGCTGCTGATCGACTTCTTGTGTGCACGCCTGCCCGCCGTCGGGCGCGTAGACTGGCTGCGTCGCATGGAAGCCGGTCAAGTGGTCAGCGAAACCGGAGAGATGGCCGGCCCGGACGCTGCATTCATGCCGGGGCTGCGCTATTACTACTATCGCGAGCTGAACGGCGAGCCAGAGATTCCGTTTGCGGCTGAAGTCATCCATCGCGATGAGCATCTGCTCATCGCCGACAAGCCACACTTTCTGCCTGTGGTGCCTGCCGGCCAGTATCTGCAGAACACGCTGCTGGTCAGGCTCAAGCGCGAGTTCGATCTGCCCGAGCTGTCGCCGATTCATCGCATCGACCGAGACACCGCGGGGCTGGTGGTGTTCTCGCTGCAGCGCGCCACACGCGGCATCTATCAGGGGATGTTCAGGGACAGGGCCATTCACAAGGTCTACGAGGCCGTGGCTCCTTACCGTGCTGAGCTGAGCTTTCCGCGCGAACACGTGAGCCGTATGGAAGAGAGCGGGCATTTCTTTCGCATGCATGAGGTCGAGGGCGAGCCCAATAGCCGCACCTTGATGGAAATCATCGAACACAACAACGCCTGGGCGCGCTATCGGCTCAGTCCAGTCTCTGGCAAGCGCCATCAGCTGCGTGTGCATATGGCGGCGCTGGGTCTGCCGCTCAGGGGCGATGCCTTCTATCCCGTGGTCGACGACCCGGAGCCGGGCGACTATTCCAGGCCCTTGCAACTGCTGGCACGCAGCCTGGCCTTTGATGATCCGCTGACTGGGCAGCGCCGAGAGTTCACCAGCCGGCGCAGTCTGCAGGCGCTGCCGCGCGACTGAGAACAGTCTTACCCGACCCTTGCAAGGGCAGGGGGAACGTCGAGTGCTGCAATTTATCGGACAAAACTGTCCGATAATGGCGCTATGTCCACCACCCGTCCTCCATCCGCTGAACGCCGCGCCCAGTTGCTGGACGCGGCCGATGTCGTGTTTGCCGAGCATGGCGTGACCGCTCCACTGGATCTCATTGTCGAGCGTGCCCAGGTAGGCCGCGCCACGCTGTATCGTCAGTTCCCGGACCGTCGCGCCATCATGGTGGCGCTGCTGGAGCGCTCTGTCGAGAAGACCCGGGCCGCTGCCATCGCCTGGCGCGACGACGACCAGGCCTTCTTCAAGCTGCTGGCTCTGGTGGGCGAGCGCATCGCCGTCTCCGCCACGCTGGTGGACTACTGGCGCACGGTGGACCAAAGCGATGCAGAGGTCATTGATGCGCGCCAGCAGATGTGGCTGGTGTTCGAAGAGCCCATGAAGCGTGCAGTAGCCAAGGGCCTGTGCAAGCAGGCCTTGAACGCCAAGGATCTGTCCCTGGTGTTCGGCATGCTGGGCGGCGCCCTGCGTGGTGAAACTCCTGCGCAACGCAAACAACTGGCGCGTCGCGCCCTGCAAATCATTCTGGACGGAATCAAGGCCTGAGGTTTATGAGTCAAGCTGCAGCACAAGCCACTGGGGCTCAAGCCAATCAAGAAGGCCCGAAATCTCCCAGCAGCCAGGCTTCAGCTCCTCCCGCCATTCCTCAGGGGCCCGTCATTTTGCTGCGCCGCCCGCCGGATTGGGCCGAGCATGAAAAGCCCGCGCTGCCCGGCTCGCCGGCCATGCCCCATCACGAGCCCTGGGTCCGCGTCTGCTATGGGCTGATTGCGGTCCTGGTCGGGCTGACCGGCGGCCTGGGCAATGCCTTGTTCACCGCCAATCTGCCCACGATTCAGGGACAGATGGGGCTGACCTCGGTCGAGGCCGCCTGGCTTACGGGCGCCTACGTCATGTTCAATATGACGGCCAATCTGCTGGTCTACAAATTCCGCCAGCAGTTTGGCATGCGCCTGTTCACCGAGATCGGCTTGGGCTGCTACGCAGCGCTCAGTGTGCTGCATCTGCTGCTGGGCAGCTACGACAGCCTGATTTTGCTGCGTGCGGCCAGCGGCCTGGCAGCGGCGACCTGCTCCTCGCTGAGTACGCTCTACATGCTGCAGTCGGCACCGCGCACCTATGTGCTCAAGATGCTGGTGATCGGCGTGGGCGTGGTCCAGCTGGCCACGCCGCTGGCCTGGATTCTGTCGCCGGGTCTGCTCTACAACAGCGAGTGGCACAACCTCTATCTGTTTGAAGCTGGCCTGGCACTGATGTCCTTTGCCGCCGTGGTACTGCTCAAGCTGCCTTCGGGCTTGTACATCAGGACCTTCGAGAAGCTGGACTTCGTCACCTTCAGCCTGATGGTGCCGGGCCTGGGCCTGTTGATTGCGGTGCTGGTCCAGGGCTATTCGCGCTGGTGGTTCGATACGCCGGGGCTGGCCTGGATGCTGGTGGCAGCGATAGCGTTGCTCAGCGTCGCGCTTTACATCGAACACCATCGTGCCAACCCCATGTTCCACACGCGCTGGTTCGCGCAGATGCCGACGATTCGTTTCGTGATCGGAGCCATCTTGCTGCGCTTTCTTACGGCCGAGCAAAGCTATGGCGTGGTGGGGTTGATGCGCACGCTGGGCATGACATCCGACCAGATGCAGCCGCTATTCATGGTGATTTTGCTTGGAACGCTTATAGGTGTTGCGCTGTCGGCTATTACTTTCGGTGTTCCCAATATGGGCAAGCAGATTGTGGTGGCGATTGCGCTGTTTGCCGTGGCAGCGTTTCTCGATCACCACCGCAGCAGTGTGGACCGTCCTTCGGACTTTTTCTTCAGCCAGTTTCTGCTGGCGGTGGGTTCGGGCGTCTTCATGGGCCCGCTGATGCTGACCGGCATCATCCAGGGACTGAAGTTCGGCGCCAACCACATGCTCACCGCCGTGGTCACCATCTCCATGACCCAGGCCATGGGCGGTTTGCTGGGTTCGGCCTTGCTGAGCACTTATCAGACCTACCGCGAACAGATCTACTCCGTGGCCCTGGTGGCGCAGATAGACCCGACCGACCCCGTGGTGGCCGAGCGGCTCAAGATACAGAACCAGCTCTACGGCAAGGTGACGCCCGATCCAGCCATGCGCGCCAACCAGGGAACGCTGCAGCTGTCGCAGATCGTGCGGCGTGAAGCCAATGTCAGGGCCTATAACGATGTGTTTGCGCTGACGGCCGCAATCGCCTTGCTGTATCTGCTCTGGAGCCTGGGAGCCTCGGCGCGCGTGCGCCAGGCTGCCGCCATGGTGCGCGCAATGACACGGCAAAGCGGCAACCAGGTGGCGGCAGCCGCCGGGACCGACGGTACGCCCCAGCGCGCGCCTTCGGTGGCGCCGGTTGCAGAGCCTGAGGCAGCGAACGCCCATGAGCCCGACGCATCGCAGCGTTTCACGGTGGTGGTGCAGCCCACGGCCACCGATGCCTATGGCGATGTGGAAGAGAGCGCTCGGACCGAGCCCGCCAGTCCGGAGCGAACCGTGGTGATCCAAGGCGCGCAGGCGACGCGCCTGGCTGCCGCCGCGCAGGCGGCCGAGACTCGCGAGCAGGCCGTGCTGGCCAGCCGCGACCCCCTGCAGGACAACGCCCAGGCGCTCGAGCTCGAGGCCGAACTGGAGCAGGAAATCGACAAGAACGCCCGCAGCAGCCCTGCGGTCGGCGATGGCGGCCGGGATGGCTCCGGCCCCCAGGCAAGGAACTCAGACCGATAACAGCAAGAGATTGAGCATGAGCGACAGTCAACAACCCCATTCCCCCGCCGCCTCTGCGGCGACAGCTGCCCCTTCACCCGCTGCAGCCTTGCCTCCCACGCCAAAGAAGATCAAGCCTTCCTTGCGCAGCGTGCTCATCATGCTGGTGGTGGCCCTGGCAGGCATGCTGCTCGTGCTGCGGGCCTGGAATCTGTGGCCCTTCAACAGCTCGGTGGTGACCACGGACAATGCCTATGTGCGCGGTGCCGTCACCGTGCTGGCTCCGCAGGTCAATGGCTATGTGACCGAGGTACTGGTCAAGGACTACGAGCAGGTCAAGGCCGGCCAGGCGCTGGTGCGCATCGACAGCCGCAGCTATGAAGCGGCCGTCGCCCAGGCCCAGGCACAACTGGCGAACGCGCAGGCGCAGCTGAGCAATTCCGAACAGACACAGGCCCAGAACCGTGCCACGCTGAGCGCCAGCCGTGCCGGTCTGGCTGCCGTGGAGGCAGAGGCCCAGCGCTCGCAGGCGGAGCTCAAGCGCGTGCAGGAGCTGGCCGAGCGAGGCTCCGTGTCTCTGAACGAACGCGACAAGGTGCGCGCCACCTCGCGCCTGGCCGCGACCAACGTGGCCAAGGCCCAGGCCGACATCGCGATCAACCAGGAAAAGATCAAGGCCACGACCGTGGGCCGTGACTCTCTCAAGGCCCAGGTGCAGATGGCTGAAGCGCTGCTGCGTCAGGCCCAGATCAATCTGGACAACACCGTGGTCCATGCGCCCAGCGATGGACAGGTCAGCGAGGTATCGGTGCGCAAGGGCCAGTACGTGGCGGCCGGTACGCAGCTCATGTATGTGGTGCCGCCCACTTACTGGGTGGTGGCCAATTACAAGGAAACCCAGACTGCCCGGGTGCAGATCGGCCAGCTCGTGAGCTTCAGCGTGGACGCGCTGGGCGGCTTGCGCCTCAAGGGCCATGTGCTGGAGATTGCGCCAGCCACGGGTTCGGAGTTCAGTGTGCTCAAGGCCGACAACGCCACGGGCAATTTCACCAAGGTCGTCCAGCGTCTGCCCATCAAGATAGCCATCGACGAGGGCCAGGCCGATGCGGCGCGCCTGCGCCCCGGCATGTCGGTCATCGTGCGCCTCGATACTGCACAAAAAATAGAGCATTCAGCGCAGACCCCACAAGCGATTGAGGCCGATTTGGTTCAAAAATCTCAAGCGCCCGCAGCTTCCGCATCCGAACAGGCCAAGCCATGAGTAACGCCCTTCATACCGTGCGTGCCTTGCCCCTGGCGCTTGCATTCCTGATGGCTGGCTGCAGCGTGCCCAGTCTGACCCGGGCCCCAGACAGTGCTCAGCCTGCGGTGCCGGCCAGCTGGAGCGCGGAACGGGCCGCAGGTGGTGCCAGCGCAGTCCAGACCGGTTGGTGGCAGGCCTTTGGTGATGCGCAGCTGAGTCACTGGGTGGAGCTGGCGCTTGCGCGCAACAACGATGTGCTCACTGCCCTGGCCCGGGTGGAGGAGGCACGCGCGAATCTCGATGTGACGGGTTCGGCGGCCGCACCGCAGCTGTCGCTCAGCGCACCGGGCTCGGCCAACCGCAGCCTGAGCGCGCGAACCGGCCAGATGGTGCATGTGCGTTCGGCCCAGCCGGTGCTGCAAGCGAGCTGGGAGTTGGATCTCTGGGACCGCCTGGGCAGTCTGAGCCGGGCAGCCGATCAGCGTCTGCAAGCCAGCCAGGCGGATCGCGACGCGGTACGCCTGACGGTGGCCGCGACCGTGGCGCAGGCCTATATCGCTCTGCGCTCGCTGCAGGCCCAGCTGGCCGTGGCCGAGGACACGGTGAAATCGCGCGAGGATGCGGTGCGTCTGCTCACCGATCAAGTGCGTGTGGGCTATATCTCGCAGCTGCAGCAGAGCCAGGCGCTGGCCGAACTGGAAAGCGTGCGGCAATCGGTGCAGCAGCTGTCTCTGGCGCTGCAGCGCCAGCGCATAGCACTGATGCAGCTGGTGGGCGGAAGCGGTGATGACCAGGCACAGGCCCTGGTCCTCTCCAGCTTGAGCGAGCATTCCGGGCTTGAGTCCATGGGCTTGCCCGCCATGCCAGCACCTGGCTTGCCGTCGGGCTTGCTGGAGCGCCGCCCTGACATTGCACGGGCCCAGCTGTTGCTGGCGGCCAGCGACAGCAATCTTGCGGCACAGCGCGCGGCCTTTTTGCCGCAGGTGAGCCTGAGTGCGAACTTCGGCAGCCTGTTCATCAACGCGCTGGATTACAACCCGGCCCGGGTCTGGTCGCTGGGCGGCAGCATTCTCGCCCCGCTGTTCAACGGCGGGCGCCTGCAGGGTCAGTTTGATACGGCATCTGCCCAGCGTGATCAGGCCGCCTATGCCTATCGCGGTGTGGTCATCAAGGCCTTTGGCGATGTGGAAAAAGCTCTGGTCAGCTCCCGGCAACTGCAAGCCCAGTGGGAGCATGCCAAGGAACGCGAAAAAGTGCTGGGTCGTACCCTGGGTTTTGCCAAGGATCGGTATGAGGCCGGCTATGCCAGCTATCTGGAGGAGCTGGATGCCCAGCGCAATCTGTTTGCCGTGCAGCAGGAAGTGCTGCGCCTGCGTCAGAGCCAGCTGGAAAACGCCGTGGCGCTGTACCAGGCGCTGGGTGGCGGCTGGCAACTGGCCGATGCAGCTGCCCGGCAACCCTGAATCCGGTTCATGAGCTCCTGAAAAGTGAGCATTCTTCGCTTGTCTGCTATAAGCTCCAAGGCATCTTGAAGTAGTACCAAAGGCCGACGGCAGCCAGGACCAGCGCCAGCAGCCACAGATACCGGCCTTGCCCTCTGGGGACTTCTCCCGGCGATGGCGCTGCGGACGGAAAGTGGTTGGGGGCGCTGGCCCGCACCGATTGCCGTTGCAGGATCTGCCAGTCCAGCGCAATGCCATCCATGGCCGCATCGATATGGTCCTTGGCCTGTGAAAGACCCAGGCCCGTGGCATCGCGCAGCAGCTTGATGGCTTCGATCTTGTTGCCGCGTGCCATGGCATCTTCCACCTCGGCCCTGGTCTCTGCGGGCACCGGGTTCGCGCCGGAAATCAACGCCGCTATGGCCTCTGCATGATCGCCGCTCACGGTGACGCTGGTGGTGGTCTTGCCATTGACGGTCGTGGTGGTGGTCTTGATGGAAGAGAAGGCGCTGCCGGTCACGGTGTCGGCCCGATTCAGCTGGTCCAGCAGCAAAGTGGCATCCTTCATGCCCAGTTTGTCCAGCTGCTCGCGCAACTGCTGCATGGCCTGCGTCCGCTCTGCTGCGCCATGCTGGACAAAGTCCGGCTCGTCGCTGGCTTCCAACAGGTCTCTGGCCTCCTTCAGACCCAGCCCGCCTTGCTCGCGCAGCTGTTTGATGGCTTCGATCTTGTGACCGCCCTGCCAGTGTTTGAGGATTTCTGCTGGAATCTGTGTGGGCATGAGCGGCTCCTTGTGCTTGTGGCGGTCGAACCCGGCATCAGCCGCAGTCCACCTGCAAATGGCTGAAGTCCCCGGCACGCAGCCTGCCATCCGCGATAAAGGCCATGAGGCGTGCGCCATCCTGCCAGCACCAGTGGAATTCCTCATGCGACTGCAGCGTCAGTAGCGAGCGCCAGTGCGAGCTGCCAGGGTATTTCTCGGCCTCGGGCGTGGGATCGTAGCCCAGACTGTCCCAGGAGGGGCGGCCCAGCAGATAGTCGCGAGGCAGATCGCCGCTTTCCTCAAGCCCATGGAGCCAATCCTGTAGTTCATCGAACTCCACTGGCCAGTCCTTGCGCAGCTCCTCGTGGCGAGGAAGATCGATGCCGTTCTCAAACTGCAGCGCACGGCTGTCCGTGCCCCACTGATGGGGAGCCTGGATCTCATGCATGTCGCTGATATCCGGCCAGTAGAACGCCTTGAGATAGTCCTTGTCGCGCCAGAAGATGGCGTCGTCCTCGTCAAAGCCGTAGAACAGCGACAGCAGGCCGCTGGCCGGCAGCTCTGCAGGGCGGCCGGCTCCGCCCGGGAGCTCGGCAAAGTTGATCTGTCCGACAAACAGGTAGTGGCCGTCCGGATGCTCGGGCCAGGCAAAGCCCGTAGGCACCATGGGCTGACCGCCAAAGCGGCTTTGCAGAGGTGCGCCCCTGGTGGGGCCCAGGCGAATAGCGACGGCGGGCTGGGCCAGATTCAGGAAGTATTGCTTGTGCGCCTTCAGCAGTGGCGAGGCATCCAGGTGTTTTTCAAGCGTTGTGAAGTCCATGTAGCTTGGAGCAGTGAGTTTGCAGGCCATTCTGACCCAGACGGCGGCCGTGCCTTGCCAGAGACTGTCCGCTAGATGCAACAAAACGTATGTTCGTTGCATTGCTGGAGGCTGGTGCTTGCAAATTCATAGCTGCATGTGCAGGTACTCATTAGATTTGAGTCGAAATCGGCTCACAGTCTCCGAAGGACTGTTGCACGAAACCGAAACCGGTCTGTCCAGCTGATCGGTCCATGCCTTGTAGGTGCGCAGTGCCATGGCATGCAGCTGGCCTATGTGTTGCGGCAGTCGGGCCAGGATCTGGGCCTCGCTCTGAACGGCCGGGCCCCGGGCCTGCAGCAGCTCATGATGCCCCTCGCCGCACCATTGACGCACGCTGTCTGCAGTCACCTCCAGATGGCCTTGAAACGCCCATTGCCGGCCGTGGACAAAGCCCTTGTTCAGGCAATGCTGCCCGTACATGGTGCGTCTGGCGGCTGTCGGAATGTCGAAAGTGTCGTAATGCCAGTTGAAGATGGTGGCTTGCGCGGGCAGGTTCATCAGTTGCTGGGCGCAGGGGGTGATGCGGACTTCGCTCCAGCCGATGTTCGCGCAGGGGTTGCGCCAGACGCCTGCGCCCATGGCGCGGGCCAGCATCTGCGCGCCAAAGCAGTGTCCCAGAACGGGGATGTCGTGCTGCAATGCACTTTGCAGCAGGCAGCGTTCCTCATCGATCCATTGCAGCTGCTCGTTGGCGCAATGGTTGCTGCCCAGCACGATGATGCCGCGATAGTCGCGCGCATTGGCCGGGGCCGCGCCTTCGGCACAGGGGTCTATCAGCACATGGGCAATGTCTTGCTGGCGCAGGTGGTCGAGCAAAATGCCGGGGCCTTGCGATGCTTCGTGCTGGAGGATGGCGACAGGCTTCATGGGAGGCGGGCTTGCAGGACAAGCCGGTTGTTGTGAAGCCTTGAATCTAGGAATTAAGGCCTCAAGCCCTTGCATGGATTGTGGCCGCTGCTATCAAGATTGCATAAAGAAGGACAGCTCGGCCCGGCGTCATCCAGGCTTTCCAATTTCCGTCAGCGTGCCATACTGGGCTGCCGGCTCCTGGCGCGAGGCGGTCTCTATCACTGCAAAAGCATGGTTATGTCACAGAGCAAACATGGGCTTCAGGGGGATGCAAAAACCGGGCAGGGCAGCAGCCCGTCGGCACTGACACTGGCGGCGCTGGGCGTGGTGTTCGGCGATATCGGCACCAGCCCGCTCTACGCGTTCAAGGAGGCTTTTACCGGCACCCACGGGCTGACGGTGGGTCCCGAGAATGTGCTGGCCGCGCTCTCGGCGCTGCTCTGGGCCGTGATCGTCATCGTCGCCATCAAGTATGTGTGGGTGGTGCTCAGCCACGATAACGATGGCGAGGGCGGCGTGCTGGCGCTGACTGCGCTGGCCCACCGGGTGATGGGGGACCAGTCGCGGCGCTCGCGCTTCGTGGTTGCAGCCGGAGTGTTTGCGGCCGCACTGTTCTATGGTGACGCCATCATCACGCCGGCAATTTCCGTGCTCTCTGCCGTGGAAGGCATGAGCATTGCCACGCCGGAGTTCGAGCATTTCATCGTCCCCATCACCATAGGCATTCTGATCGGGCTGTTCTCCATTCAGATGAAGGGCACCAGCGTGGTGGGGCGCCTGTTCGGCCCGGTCACCATTGTCTGGTTCCTCTGCATTGCCTGGGCAGGTGTGGCCAGCATTGTGCAGACGCCCATGGTGCTGCAGGCCGTCAACCCGCTGCATGCACTTCGCTTCGCCGTGCAGCACACGGATAAGGCCTTCTTCCTGCTGTCGGCCGTGTTTCTGGCCATGACAGGCGCCGAGGCCCTCTATGCCGACATGGGACATTTCGGCAGCCGGGCCGTGCGCCTGGGCTGGTATGGGCTGGTGTTCCCGGCTCTGATGCTCAATTACTTCGGCCAGGGCTCCTTGCTGTTGCGTGATGCGTCGGCGGCCAGCAATCCCTTTTTTCTGTTGGCTTCGCCGTCCTGGCTGCTGATTTTTGTAGTGCTGGCCACTGCCGCCACGGTGATTGCCTCTCAGGCGACCATCTCAGGGGCCTATTCCATGACGCTGCAGGCCAGCCGCCTCGGTTATCTGCCGCGTGTGCGCGTGCTGCACACCTCCGATCAGGAGCAGGGCCAGATCTATATCCCCAGCGTGAACTGGCTGATGCTGCTGGCCGTGATCGCGCTGGTGCTGGCCTTCAAGTCCTCGGGGGCATTGGCGGCGGCCTATGGCATTGCCGTGTCGGGCACCATGCTGATCACCACCATGCTGGTGGGCTTTGTGGTCTATCTGGGGCGCAGTCGCGCAAGATCCGTCACGCTCGCAGCGCTGGCCTGTTTTGCCTTGCTGGAGATAGGCTTTTTTGCTTCCAATCTGACCAAGCTGGAGCAGGGCGGCTGGTTGCCGCTGACTCTGGGCGCCGTCATCTTCATCGCGCTGATGACCTGGCGTGACGGTACCCAGTTGGTGGCCGAGCACAGGCGCCGCCTCGATATCCCCATGAGCGATCTGATGAGCTCGCCCATGAGCGGCGTGCCTGTGGTGTCCGGCACGGCCGTCTATCTGACCTCCGACCCCAAGCTGGTGCCGAATGCGCTCTTCCACAATCTCAAGCATTTCAAGGTCATGCATGAGCAGACGGTGTTTCTCCACGTGATCAACGAGAACACACCCTATGTGCGTGAGGGCGAGCGCCTGAGGCTCAAGCCCATGTGCAACGGGGTCTGGGCGCTGGACATGCATTTCGGTTTTCGCGAGCAGCCCGATATTCCGGCGGCGCTCAAGCGGATGACACCGGATGTCGATGGCGAGATACCGAACCTCGACCCCATGACGACCAGCTTTTTCGTAGCCAGGGTACAGGTGGTGGACGGGCCCGGTGGTCTTTCTGCCTGGCGCTGTGCGCTGTTTGGCTGGATGTCACGCCAGTCGGCCAGCGCGGCCACTTATTACAAGCTGCCTGCGAACCAGGTGGTGGAACTGGGTACGCAGGTCGTGCTTTGAAGGGCCGGGATGGCGAGCCAGTGAATCACTGGCTGCTGTCCTTTGAGAGTCTTACTCGCCCAGCGCATCGAGAGCGCGGGCCGAATAGACCATGGCAGCACCCGCATTCAAGGCCACGGCCACACCCAGTGCTTCGGCAATTTCTTCCCTGCTGGCTCCCGCAGCCTTGGCTGCCTTGGTGTGCACGGCGATGCAGCCGTCACAGCGCGTGGTCACACCCACGGCGATGGCAATCAGCTCGCGTGTCTTGGCATCGAGATGGCCGGTCTTCTTGCCCGCGCCGGACAGGGCCTTGTAGCCCTCCATGGTTCCCGGGCTCAACTCGGCAAACTCTCCCAGCCTGCCTGCCAGCTCCTTGCGGTATTCGTTCCAGTCCAGCATTGCCTGCTCCTTGTTGAATGAAGCGTTGATTGTGTGCCACTGCCACAGGGTGTTCAAGCCACGCGCGTTTCGTCCGCCGAGCTGTAACGCCTGGTTCGGAGGAGTTTGAAGGGATTTCTGAGCTGTATGAAAATACAGGTCTCATGGTCGGCATCCACCCGTCTTTTCGCCAAGCATTTTGTGAGCGTCACCGTGACTGCATCCCAAGCCACCATTCTTCCGCCGCATCGCTTCTACTATCTGCACAACTTCCAGCAGGCGCTGGACTGGTTGGCGCAGCGCTATGGCGATCTGTTCAGCGCGCAGGAGGCTGATTTCATCGCCGGCTTTGCGCGACTGCCGCAGAACTCCAGGGCGCTGCTGGTACGCATGTTGATGCGGCGCGGGCCCTGGTTTCGCGCCAGCAAGCTCGCCTACGAGGAGATTCCGGTGACGGTCGATGCTGCCGCGCCCTTGCTGGAATGTGGCTGGCTCAGTACCACAGAGCCCATGGATGCGGTCGAGCTGTTCAGCCTGCACACCAAACCCGAGCTTCTGCAGATCTTGACTGGCTTTGAGTTGTGCTCTTCCATGCGCAAGGCCGAGATGCTGCAGCGGCTGGCCGAGAGGCAGCCCGAGCCCCGGCCTTATGCCGTCTGGCACCCAGAGGCCGTGGAACCTGTCTGGCGCGTCATGGTGGGCGAGCTGGGAGAGCGTCTGCGGCTGATGTTCTTTGGCAATCTCTACCAGGATTGGTCGGAGTTCGTACTGGCCGACCTCGGTATTTTCCGCTACGAGCCGGTGGCGCTGGATGCTGACTCGCGTGCATTTCAGCGCCGCGAAGATCTGGACTTCTATCTGGAGATATCGGCCCGGCGTCAGGCTCTCGACGAAGGCGTGGAGCCCGCGCAACTGCTGCCTGCGCTTATTGAAAATAATAGCGAAAACCCATGGCTGGACATGCGCCGGGCCAAGGTTTTGCTGAAGCTTGGCCAGGTGTGCGAGAGGCTGCAGGACTGGCCGCTGGCGGCTCAGGCCTACACGGCCAGCCGCTATGCGGGTGCACGTCACCGTCATATTCGCGTGCTGGAGCGCATGCAATGCTTTGATCAGGCGCTGGCTCTTGCCAGCCAGGCACAGGCTGCGCCTGAAAGTGAGGAGGAGCGTCAGCGTGTGGCGCGCATGCTGCCGCGTCTGAGCCGCAGCATGGGACTCGGCGCCATGGGGCGCCAGCCGGCTCTGGCCCCGGCCGTGGCGGCCCTGCGCGGCGATGTGCAGCTGGACCGACCCGCCCAGCCCATGGCGGTGGAGTACGCGCTGCAAGCCCATTGGCATAGCGCCGATGCGCCCGTGTTCTATGTGGAGAACGCGTTGGTCAACTCGCTATTCGGTCTGCTGTGCTGGCCGGCCGTTTTTGCGCCGCTGCCAGGGGCTTTTTTTCATCCCTTCCAGAGTGGGCCGGCCGATCTGGGGGCACCGGATTTTGTGCTGCGCCGCCAGCCTCTGTTTGATGCCTGCCTGGCCGAGCTGGAGGACGGTCGCTACCAGGCCACGATTCGCCAGCGCTTTGCCGACAAGCAAGGAGTTCAGTCGCCGTTCGTATTCTGGGGCACATTGACGCAAGAGCTGCTCGAGTTGGCGCTCGATTGCATGCCTGCCGCCCATCTGCGGATTCTGTTCGCACGGCTGCTGTTGGACCTGAAGGCCAACCGCACCGGCTTTCCCGATCTGGTGCGCTTCTGGCCTCTGCGGTCCGATGCCGGTTCACGCTACGAGCTGGTGGAAGTCAAGGCGCCGGGCGACAAGTTGCAGGACAACCAGATTCGCTGGCTGGCCTATTGCTCGGAGCAGGGCATTCCCGTGCGCGTTTGCCATGTGCAGTGGCGTGACGAAGGTAGCACGCCATGAAGCCAGCGCTTAGCGTGGCAGTACGCGCACTGTGCGAGTTCACGGCGCGCAGCGGCGATCTGGATCTGCGCTTCACGCCCGCGCCCAGTGCGCTGGAGGGCATGGAAGGCCATGCCGTGGTGCAGAAACGGCGTGAGAAAGCGGGCGGCTACGAGGTGGAGCTGGCGCTCAGCGGTCGGTTCCAAGAGCTGCAGGTTCGCGGCCGAGCCGATGGCTTTGATGGCGTGCGGCAGCAACTTGAAGAGATCAAGACCTATCGAGGCCGGCTTGATGGCGTGCGTCCCCATCATCGGGCCTTGCATTGGGCCCAGGCCAGGGTCTACGGTCATTTGCTGTGTCAGGAGCGCGGCCTTGAGCGGATCAAGCTGGCGCTGGTTTATTTCCAGATCGGCAGCGCAGAGGAGACCGTGCTGGTGGAGGAGTGTTCCGCCACCGAACTGCAGGCCTTTTTCGAATCGGTATGTTCCCGCTATCTCGACTGGGCACGCTGCGAAGCCGCCCACCGTCAGGCGCGTAATGAGGCCATGGCGCAGCTGAAATTTCCCATGCCGGCCTTCAGGGCCGGGCAGCGGGAGCTGTCCGTGGCCGTCTATCGCACGGCCCATGCCGGCGCAGGCGGTCGCTGTCTGATGGCTCAGGCGCCGACCGGCATCGGCAAGACCCTGGCCACGATTTTCCCCATGCTCAAGAGCATGGCCGCTGTCATGGCCAAGGGTGTCTCGGAGACTGATGCAGCTGGTCTGGACAAGCTGTTCTTTCTCACTGCCAAGGGCACGGGCCATGGACTGGCGCTGCATGCACTGGGCCAGCTGCAGCAAGCCTTGCCGCGAGCCATGTCGGAGGCTGCCGAGACGCCGGTTGCGCCCTTGCGTGTCTTGGACATGCAGGCGCGCGACAAGACCTGCGAGCATCCCGGCAATGCCTGCCATGGGGAGTCCTGTCCGTTAGCGCGTGGCTTCTTTGACCGACTGCCTGCGGCCAGGCAGCAGGCGCTGCAACTGCCGCTCTGGGATGCTCCGGGATTGCGGACTCTGGCCTTGCTGCATGGCATCTGCCCCTATTACCTGTCGCAGGAGCTGGCGCGCTGGGCCGATGTGGTGGTGGCCGACTACCACTATTACTACGATAGTGCGGCCATGCTGTATGCGCTGGCCTTGCAGCAGGACTGGCGTGTGGGCGTGCTGGTGGACGAGGCGCACAATCTGCTGGAGCGCGCGCGCAGCATGTATACGGCGCCGCTGTCCCAGTTTGATCTGGCACAGGCCCGCCAGGTAGCGACCGGTGCTGTCAAAAAGGCACTCGATGCACTGCAGCGCCAGTGGCAGGTGCTGAACCGGGCCCAGGATCAGGCCAGCTACCAAAGCTACGAGAGCATTCCCGGCGCACTGCTGGGCGCCGTGCAGCGGGCCGTGGGCGCCATCGCGGATCAACTGGCGGAGCAGGAGACCGGTGACCATGCGGCCGCAGTGGGGCAGCACGCACTTGCCGACGATGTCTTGCTGGGTTTTTACTGGGAACTGCTGCATTTTCAGGCTCTGGCCGATCAGTTCGGGCCGCATGCGCTGTTTGATATCCAGCGGCCTCTGCTCTTGGGGCGCGCGGGCAGGCTGCGTGAGCCGTCATCCACGCTGTGCATTCGCAACGTGGTGCCCGCACCGCACCTTGCGGCGCGCCATGCAGCGGCACAGGCCTCGGTGCTGTTTTCAGGCACGCTGAGTCCGCCCGGGTTCTACCGTGACCTGCTAGGACTGCCTGTCGATACCGCCTGGCTCGATGTCCCGGCACCGTTTGCGGCCCGGCAGTTGCAGGTGCATATTGCTCGCCATATCTCCACACGCTGGCGTGATCGCGAAGCGTCTCTGGCACCCATGGCGGATCTGATCGCGCAGCAATATGCGCGTCAGCCCGGCAACTATCTGTGTTTTGTCAGCAGTTTTGAGTATCTGCAGCAAGTCGCCGCTACCGTGGAGCGGCGGCACCCGCAACTGCCGTTATGGCAGCAGCAGCGCGGAATGGACGAAGCCGGGCGGGCCGAATTCCTGGCCCGCTTTGTCGAGGGCGGCCAGGGTCTGGGTCTGGCCGTGCTGGGCGGGGCTTTTTCCGAGGGCGTGGATCTGCCCGGCAGTCGTCTGATCGGTGCCTTTGTTGCCACACTGGGCCTGCCCCAGCTCAACCCTGTCAACGAAGCCATGCAGCGTGCCATGGATCAGACCATGGGAGCGGGGCTGGGCTATGACTACACCTATCTTTACCCCGGCCTGCGCAAGGTGGTACAGGCGGCTGGCCGAGTCATACGCAGTGAGCACGATAGCGGTGTTCTGGTGTTGATGGACGACCGCTTCGCACGCGCCGAGGTGCGTGCGCTGCTGCCTGCCTGGTGGCAGATCGAGGGACCCCGCCGAGATTTCCGGACAGCCTAGCGGCCAGAAACGCTCGCTCACATCTCCGTTTGTAATCCGTGCCAAACGGCCCTCATGCGCCTTGATACTTGGGGCAAAGGAGAAAAAGGCCATGAATTCCCGCGACACCTACGACTCTCAGTCCCAAGCCACCGGGGAAGAGGGCAGCCAGGGATGGGATGCAATCGATGAGGCGCTGCAGACGGTTTATGGCGATCAGCAGCCCGCCCATTTCGGCACGTTGATCAAGTTTCGTCTTGGGGGAGACGATCCGCTGGACGGCGTCAGCGTCTACCGCAGCGAGCAGGGCGCGCCGCACTGGCACTATGTCAGCTACGGCTTCAGCGATTTGTACGGCGACCTGGACGACAGCTACGACATCGCTCCGGGCAAGCCCAGCGGCTATGGTTTCGAGCTGAGCTTCAGATTGCTGCGCGGCGCCAACGAACAGGAAGCACCTAGTTGGCCTGTTAACTTTTTGCAAAATATCGCTCGATATGTGTTTCGTACCGGCAATGTGCTGGCCCCGGGGCACTGGATGACGGCCAATGGCCCGATCAAGGCCGATGCCGACACGCTGCTGACCGAAATGGGCTTTGTGCAAGATCCCGAGTTGCCGGCCATTCACACGCCCTATGGCGACCTGATGTTTCTGCAGCTGGTGGGACTGACCAGTGACGAGTTGCGCGAGGTGCGTCGCTGGAATGTGCAGGGAGCGCTTCAGTCGCTGCAGAGCTATATGCCGCTATGGATCACCGATCTGGCCAGGCCCAGCCTGCATGATCTGCCCGATGTCCAGGCCGCCATCGATGCCGGCGCGGCGCGTGAAGGCTCGAAGACGGGCGTGCTCTACAACGATGTTCTGGGCTTCAGTCACCGCAAGCGCCTGCTGCGCAGTCCTCAGACCGTGATTCGCCTGGGCAGCCTGGGCGTGCGCGACCTCAAGGCCATGCTGCCGGCACGCCTGCCCCATGGCCGTCCGTTGATTCTGGCGGGCGACGGCTCGACGCTGGAGCTGGTGCCCGCCGGCGACAGTGAAGGGGGGCTGCTGGACTGGCATAGCGACCATGAACTCAAGCTCAGCCTGACCCCGGCGCAGATGCAGGCCTGGAAGCAGGTCGTCAAGGGGCGCGACGGTGAGTACACCGTGCCCGGGCTCGACGGTCTGGTCTGGCAGGTCAAGAGCAGTGTGGTGACGGATAGTCATGGGCGCGTGACCGGAAGGTACGAAGAGCGCTAAGCCGCAAAACAGCAACAATCAAGCCATACGCGCGGTCTCGCGCAGTCTTTGGAGGAGCCTGAACGGGCGACTCGTTCTTCAGGGCAGCACTGCCAGCACGACCTGGGACGCCTTGAACAAGGCAGTGGCCGTCTTGCCAACGGCCAGGTCCAGGTTCTCGGTGCTTTCCAGGGTGACCATGGCCACCACCTGCAGGCCTTGGGCATCAATGGTCACTTCGGAGTTCACCGCGCCGGGCTTGATCCGGGTGATCTTGCCTGTGAGCTGGTTGCGTGCCGAAAAGCGTACGCCTTCGCAATCCGTCACCACCATCACGGAGGGCGCCTTGACCATGGCTATCACCGAGCTGCCGGCCTTCAGGCCCAGACTGACTGCACTTCCATGTGTGATGGTGGCCACCAGTTCGGGCTGGTGTTCGGTGCGGATCTGGACCTCATCGGTAACGATGCCATGGCTGATATGGGAGACATGACCCCTGAACTGGTTGCGTGCGCTGCTCTGCATGAGGGTTTCCTTGAAATGCCGCTGGGAACTTGGACCTATTCTTATAGCACCCGGACCAGTGCAGTTAAACGCTGCGAAGCCCGCGACTGCTGCAACCTTGCCCATAATACCGGCTCTGATTTGCGTGCCTGAGGCCAAGAAATGAGTGATCTGAACATCGTGCAATGCACGCACGAACGCCACGCCGCTGCGATTTTGGACATTTTCAACGATGCCATCGTCAACTCCACGGCACTTTACGACTACCAGCCGCGCACGGCGCAAAACATGGTCAGCTGGTTCGAGGCCAAACGTGCGGGAGGATTTCCCGTCATCGGCATCGAGGATGCGCAAGGCCGGTTGCTTGGCTTTTGCAGCTGGGGCAGTTTTCGCGCTTATCCGGCCTACAAGTACACGGTTGAGCATTCGGTCTATGTCCACCCCGAACACCGGGGGCTTGGTTTGGGTCAGCAACTGATGGATTTGCTGATTGCCGAGGCCAGGCAGCGTGGCGACGTGCATGTACTTGTCGGTGCCATCGATGCCGCCAACGCAGGCAGCATCGCGCTGCACAAGCGTCTGGGTTTTGAGTCCGTGGGCCTGATGCCGCAGGTGGGCTTCAAGTTTGGCCGCTGGCTGGATCTGGCCTTCTATCAGCTCACCCTGCAGACGCCGCTGAATCCGGTGGATGGTTGATTGCTCCGAAAAATATAGCTTCAGCGACTGCCTACAAAGCGCTGCAGCGAGTCTTTCCTGAATGGACCGGGTTCCTGGATGCATTTTTTGCCTCCAGAAAATGGCTGCTCTCTTGTTTTTCCTGAGACCGGTCGCAAGCTAAGGGCTGGTGTTTTGTCGCTTTGAAGGGGTCACCGCCATGTGGAAACTGGGCCGTTTGCTGAGTCGCTTTCGCAAAGAACTGCTGCTTGCCTGGGCTGTGCTGCGCGATCCGCGCTCGCCCAGGGCTGCCAAACTCGCCACTGTGCTGGCGGCGCTCTACCTCATCAGTCCCCTAGACGTCGTGCCAGATGCCATTCCTGTTATGGGCTGGCTGGACGACGGCCTGATCGGTTTTTTGCTATTGCAGCTGGCTTTCAGGCTTTTGCCCGCTGAACTGCTGGGCTCACTGCGCGAACGCGTGGGCGTCAAAGCGCTTTGAGCAGCCGTCTCTAAACCATGGCGACCAGCGTTGATACATCGGGCGCTGGTCGCTTTTTCTCATGCCCGCCAGACCTTAGATGCCCAGAAACTGAAAAGGCTTGGAGGGCTTGAATTCCGCAGTGGCATTGCCCGAATAGGTATGGCTCTGGTCGGCGCCCAGGTCCAGCTTCATGACCTTGACGGTTTGCGCATCGAAATCCAGTGCCTTGAGATCGACCCAGAAGGTATTGGGTGTGAGAGCCGACTCGAAAAAGTACAGCTTGCGCTGGTGGTCAAACACCGTACGCCAGCGCGTGGACGAGATATTGGGCTGATCGGGCGTGCTGATGCCGTAGGGCACCGAGACATTACGGATCACGCTGAACACGCTGGCCAGTGCCTTGTTGGGGTTGGGGTCCTTGGGAATGGCATTCACATAGAACGATGCCCGCGCAAAGCGATCGGCTGCGCGGTTGGTACCGGGCAGCATGATCGTGCCGCCGATCTGCTGCCAGTAGCTGTTGAGCGCCAGTTGCTGATCGAAGGTGGGCGAGTTGGTCATCACCTGGTACTTGCGGTCATGGTGAATGACCTGCTTGCCCTGGATGTATTCAACGATGGCGCTGTCGCCGCTGGCGTCCGACATGGACAGGTGCAAGGTGGTCAGGCGGTTTTCTCCGGGCACATTGTCCGAGACGATGGTGAAGGGCTCCTTCTCCAGCGCGACCACGGCCTCCTTCACGGTGGCAAAGTTGTCCAGCACATATTGCGCCCAGGCGGCAATCGTCAGCCCGGGTTTGCTCTTGGCATCAAAGCTCGGATACTGGGACTCCACCAGCCACAGCAGATTGGCGTTGAGGCCGGCTTCGTTGACACCGTCCGTGGTCGAGATGTCATAGCCCGAAGTGATGACGCTGCCGTATCTGGACTTCCAGCGCAGCGTGTTCTGACCGGTCTGGCCGTTGCGCTCCATGCCGCGCGGCAGCACCCAGAGATTGCTGACAATGTCGCTTTTCCAGTCCATGGAGCGGGCCGTCATGATCTGGCCGTCCACACCGTGGTAGACCAGCCGGGTGCAGGCCCAGGCACTAGTCGTGGCGGCTGCAGCGGAAGCGGCGAGCAGCAGGGTGGCCGGCAGGGGGCGAATACGCGGCATTCTGTTTTTCATCAAATCTACTCCTTGCACTGTAAGCATGAATTCGACGTAAGTGACTGCTGCAGGGGCTCCGGCTTGGCAGGGCACGCAGTCCCAGGCGCATAGCCTAACCTGGCTCGGCAAGCTCCACGGCGGCGCCGGCCGGGCACGCCCGAAAGCAGCTGGCATACTGCTTCCATGATGCCAAGGCCTTTGACGACAGTTGTGCTGCTGGCGCTGACAGCGCTGGCAGCTTGTGACTTTGCCGAGCCGCCAGCGCCGCTGAGCCGGCAGGCGCAGGCCACGCGGGATGCGCCGCCGGAGCAGGTCTTCAAGGGCGTGCTGGCAGGTCAGCCGGTGTTCCTGCTGGTCCATGACTGCGAGGGCTTTCTCGTGGAGCCTCTGGAAAAAGACGAAGTCCGCTGGGAAAAGGTGTTGGCCCCCGAGCCATATCCTTTCTTCACCTCCTGCCAGCGGCAGTCGATCCGGCATGAGGCCGGCGCGCTTTCGGTCACGCTGGGGCGCATGGCCTTTGGCGCAGGCGGTTGCTGTGCCACGGGAGGCGATTACCGTTCCACGGACGGCAGGAACTGGAAAAAGATCTCCTGAAGCTCTGAAGTCGAAACCAGGGGCGCCAGGTGCGAGCCCGCAGGCTGGATGCGCAGCGTGCGGACCGAGCCGGCTCCAGCGGTCAGAGCGCGGTCAATGTCCATGTCCCAGCGGCAAAGCTCAGCTGGTGCGTCAACTCCAGAGCCTGAAGCAGCATCGCATCGTGCGAGACGATGAGCAGCGTGCCCGGGTATTGGCGCAATATGCTTTCCAAAGCCTGCAGGGACGGCAGATCCAGGTGGTTGTCGGGCTCGTCCAGCAGCAGCAATTGAGCCGGTTGGTCGCGGTAGAGCGCGCAGGCCATGGCAGCCTTGAGACGTTCACCACCGCTGAGCTGTGCGGTGGGCTGGTCGATATGGCGCGCGTCCAGCCCCAGCTGTGCCAGGCGCATGCGCTGCAGCGACTCGGGCGTGCTCGGACTCGCGGCCAGCAACTGGCCCAGTACCGACGATGCGGGCTGCAGCAGGCTCTGATGCTGGTCGAGTACGGCATGCGTCACATTCAGCTTGCACTCGCCTTCCAGCGGCTGCAGCTGAGTGGCCAGCAGTTGCAGCAGCGTGGACTTGCCGCAGCCGTTTGGTCCGGTGATGGCCATGCGTTGACCGGCGCGCAGCACAAGGCTCAGAGGTGAGTGCCTTGCCACATGAGGCAGTTGCACCTCGCGCAGTTCGGCCACCATGCGATCTCCGAGGTTCGTCAGTCCCTGCGGCAGATGCCAGTGAATGCTCTCGGCCTGCCAGTCCACCTGGCGCTGAAGCGCCAGGGCGGCCTCGCGCACGCTCTGGTTCAGGACTTCACGCGCTGCGGTCTGCTGGGTCGCCAGCTTGCCGCCTGAAGCTTGGGCGCGCTCCTTGCCTGCGTCCAGCAGAATCTTGGCCTGGTTGCCGTTCTTGCCCAGTTTTTCACCGCGTGCCTGCCTGCGACTCTGGCGTTCCTGCTGCGTGCGCAAGGCCTGCTCGGCGCGGCTGCGCTCCAGCTTGAGTCGTGCCAGTTCGTCTTTTGCATTCCGGCTTTGCTGTTGCCGGACTTCTCTATAGAAAGAATAGTTGCCGCCGTAGACGGTGATTGCGCTGGCGCTTAGTTCCGCCACAGAGTCCATGATTTCCAGCAAGACTCTGTCATGGCTGATCAGCAACAGGCCACCGCGCCATTGCTGCAGCTGCTGCGCCAGGGCAGAGCGGCTGGCAGCATCCAGGTGGTTGCTGGGCTCGTCGAGAATCAGAAAATCGGCCTGGGCCAGCTGTGCACCCAGCAGAGCGACCTGCATGGCCTGACCGCCGCTGAGTCGGCTGGCAGGGGTTTGCGGTGACAGCCGGGGCAGGCCGACCCGCTCGAGCTGCGTCTGAAACTGCTGATGTATATCCCAGCGCTCGGCCAGCAGTTCGAAATCGCTGGCTTCGCAACTGCCTTGTTCAATACGCTCCAGTGCCTGCAGTGTGCCGCCCAGGCCTGCGAGCGCAGCAAGACTCAGGTCTGGACGGGACGCCAGCGGGTTCTGCGGCAGATAGTGAATGCGGCCCGCACGCGTCACGCTGCCGCAGCCGGGAGACAACTCTCCGGCCAGGATGCGGGCCAGCACGGTCTTGCCCACGCCATTGCGGCCCACCAGCGCCGAGCGCAGAGAGCCGAAGTTGCAGCACAGATTGGAAAAGAGTGGCCGCCCATTGGGCAGCGTGTAGGAGACGCCATGCAGCGTCAGGTGAGCTTCTGTCATAGAACCATGCGATGAGTTGATGCCGAACATCCCCGGCTGCGTATAACGGTGGCAGCGAAAGGAAGGAGGGATGGTGGCCGTCAGTCAGACGGCGGCATCAATGGCGCATGGGTGAAGAGCCTCGTTGGAAAGTGAGAGTGATCGATTCTAGGCAGTGCGGCGCCGAGGTCAAGCAAGTCGTGGCTGATTGCCGAATTCCGCCAGCACTTTCAGCACGCTGGCGACCGCCGGGTTCAGGGCTGGCAACTGGCGATGGGCGATGGCCATGGGGCGCATCAAGGTGGGTGAGAGATGTCGTATCTGCACGCTGCTCAGTTGCTGCTGCTCTTCCATGGCCTCCAGCGGCAACAGGGCCGCAGCCTGACCGGCTGCCGCCAGGCTTTTGAGCGCTTCGGTATAGGTCAGGGCGATGAAGGGGCGAGGGCTGAGGCCGGCCTGGCCGAACCAGCCAGCGATCAGCCCATGCATTTGCGTGGCGGAGGCAAAGCAGGCCCAGGGGCGGCTTGCCAGCCATTCGGGGCTGATGCGGTCAGGGACCGTCCAGGCTGCGGGCAACAGAGCCACCATGGGATCGTTACGCCAGGGCATGAGCGTGATCTCTGCCGTCTCTGCCTGTGGGCTGGCGACCAGACCTATATCCAGCGTTCCTGCCTTGAGGCGCTGCATGGAGTCGGCCGAGCCCACGGCCTCCAGCCTGATGTCTATGCCGGGGCTGTGACGACTCAGGGACTCGAGCATCAGCGGAAACAGCCGGATGTTGACCCCGGCGGACACGCCTACCTTGACCAGGCCGGCGCGGCCGCTGGCATGGCGCTGCACCTGATCGATCAGGTCGTCGCCGGCCTCTAGCAGCTTGCGTCCTTTCTGCACCAGCACCTGGCCGGCCGACGTCAGTTCTGCCTGGCGCCTGCCGCGCAGCAACAGCGTGGCGTTCATGCGTGTCTCCAGTTCCTTGATGTGCAGGCTGACCGTGGGTGGAGCCAGATGCAGCGCCTGGGCTGCCGCGGCAAAGGTGCCGAGATCGGCGATGGCAATCAGCGTCTGCAACTGGTCGAGATTCAGGTTTCGCATGGGAGTTGAATCAGATTTTCTGAACTGAGTGGTCAGATCATTCAACTTTACAGATGTTTGGCGGCCAAAGACCATTGGTCGACCATGAAAAATCATCGAATTGAAGACCCTGATATGGGCTATGACGCATTGGATGACAGGACCGCAGCTGTGCCCAGGCACGGGCTTGAAGCAGCCGGATCCGGGGAGGCCCGAGCGCGGCGCTGGCTGGCACGAGTCCGGGGTTGGCTGGAGCGTGCCGAGGCACGAGTGATGGCTGGGTTCAGGGTGCCTCCGAATGGCGGCTGAAGAGGGTTTTCAAAGGGCTGCCGCTTGTGGCTGAAGCGCGGAGGCGATGACAGCAATCCGCTTGTCAGCACCAGGTCGGCGTTACATTGCGGGTTGCTGTGTCAGAGAGTCATGGAGAGCTTATGTTGCTCAAGAATATTCAATCCGTCGTGCTGTTCGTCCCCGATATCGACGCTGCAGCCCTCTGGTATGCCGAACTGTTTCAGGTGCAGGTGCAGTATGAGAATCATCACTATGCTTTCATCAGCACGCCGACATGTCTGATCGGATTTCATCCACTTGATAGCAAGTGCCCGGGCGGAGCCGGTGGGACAAGCGTTTATTGGGAGGTGGACGATCTGCATCTGGCACGGCAGGAACTGGAGCGACGAGGAGCAGTCTTGTTTCGTGGCCCGATTGTCACCAGTCTTGGCGCTGTTGTGGCCATGTTGCTCGATCCGTTTGGCTGCACCATAGGTCTGAATCAGGATGGCAGTCAGCCGGTACAGCCAATCCAGAGCTTGCCGGAGGCCAGCTAGCAGCCCAGACCCAGGCACGAGCGAATGCGCAATCAAGCCTGGGTCGAGTGCGGCATTGATCTGCCGTGTTCAGCCTGGCTCAGGACGGGCAGGCTCAGTGTCAAAATATCGACATTGTTTGCTTTTCTTCATGAGGAATCGATGCGTGCATTGGCGGAGCTTCTGGAGCGTGACGAACCGGCTTTGGCGCTGATTCAGGCCTGGGCGCAGGAGGCGAGCATTCCTGTGGAGTGCCTTGCTGCTTCGGAGCAGGGTGACTCCGTCTTGCTGGCATTGCAGGTCACGACGCGCTCGCCGCTGGGGGCAGTCGCACATGGAACCGGCGGAATCCTGGTCGACGGAGGCTGGCTCAGAATGCTGGGCTGCGGGCATGCCAGGCTCACACGCGATATCGCGAGCTGGAATCGCGGGCGTAGAAGTGGGTTCTTGTTGATTGCCGACGATGCGGTGGGCGGATTCTTTGCGATCAACGGCGGAGCGCTCGGTGAAGATCTGGGTGCTGTCCACTATCTGGCCCCGGATACCTGGGCCTGGGAGTCCTTGGGGATCGGGCACACGGCCTTCATGCAATGGGCTTTCACCGAGCGGCTGCGCGATTTCTATCGAGACTTGCGCTGGGAAGGCTGGGAAACCGAAGTGGCCGACATGGGCAATGACGCGTGCCTGAGTTTTTACCCCTTTCTTTTCACGGAACAAGGCAGTGTGCGTTCGAGCTCGCGCAAACCGGTGCCTGCGGCCGAACACTATGCTTTCATGAGCCAGAGTGAATTGCCGGACCTGGGCTGATCCGGGGCAAGTGCCGAGGCAGCTGGGGACAGCCGATCCGGCCAGCGACTCGGCTCCAATCGATTGTGAAGCGGCGAGGGCGACCGGCTGCTGGCCTGCGCTGCGCATCATAGGCTCAGGCTGGAATCAGCGTTTGGCTGACCCCGCTCCAGCACCGTCAAGTGCAGCCGCCATCTCGACCAGTTTGGCAATCGTGTTGAGATTTCTGGCCGTGCCTGAGGCCGCTGCAGGGATCTTGAGTCTGGAGTTGCCCATTCCCGAGCCGTAAGCCACATAGATTTCACGTCGACCCAGTTGCAGTTGTTCGTCGTTGCGACCCGTGACCTGGGACAGCGCGTCTGCAGGAGGTGCCTCCTCAAGAAAGATGGCGACAGCGCGGTTGCCCGGAGACTGGGGAAAGGGATTGGCCTCAAGCACCTGCTTCATCTGCTGGAGCGTTCGCACAAAGACTTCTATGGGCTTTCCCGCGTAGCTGGCCAGGCGTCGCGCCAGGGCCGACTTGAGTTGCTGTGCGGAGCAATCTGCTTTCAGCACCGCGTTGCCACTGGCGATATAGGTCTGTACCTGTGTACAGCCTTCGGCCTCGCACATGGACTTCAACTCTGCCATGGGAAGTTTGCCGGTTCCGCCGACATTGACGGCACGCAGCAGAGCGATATAGATGGGCATGACCGATACCTTGGCGGGATCTCGAAGGAGTAGGCCAGCCTGCGCAGGTGGATGAGCACGATGCGGAGCAAGGGCGCTGACGGAGAGGCTAGCGTAGCGCAATAGCTGGCGAGATATGGCGGCCGGGACTCGGATTTCACATGAGATGCTGAAACTCGGGCAAGGGTTGAGCCGAAGTCAGCCTGGCTTAGGCGAGGCAGGGCCTCGGCAGCAGCCTGCCATTGCCAAGGCGGTGGCAGACCTGGCCGATCACAGCCTCCTGGACTGAACGCTCATCAATTCGGGTAGAGGCTTGCTGTCTGGCTGGACGCGGTTGCCTGCCCAGGCCTGTTATCGGACGCCACCGGAGCGGGGCTGGCCTGCGCAGATGCATCCGGCCCGTAGAGGTTGCGGCGCTCCTCTGCGGTCATGGACTGAGGACATTTGGAGCCCGTGATCTCCAGGGCCATGCGAGCAGCAGGGTCCATGCAGTCCATCGCCAGCGAGGCTGCCTTCATTCCCTTGTTCCAGAGCTCGCGGCTCATTTTCAGGCGCGTGCAATGCTCGTCCGTCCAGGTCGTGCCGAAGCTCAGGCCAAAGCCGGGGCCGTTGGCACTGCCGCTGCTGCTGCCCATGCAGGTGTCGTTGCTGGTCGTGAGATTGGGGCCGTTCACGCTGGGAACGTTCTTTACGGTGTAGCTGCCGCTGTATTCCACGATATTCCTGGATGTACCGGATAGGCTGCTGTTCAGATTCTGGGTGGTTGTGCCGCTGGTCGTTATGTTTTGATCCGAGCTTGAAGTGGAGTGGCTTTCGATGCTGGATACCGATCGACTGTCCGCAGCAGCAACCGGATTGACGATGGTGATGGACTGGTTCTGTTGTGCTCCCACGGACGAAGAGCTGGAGAGGCTTTGTGCACTGCTGTCGGCGCTCTGCGCAAAACCGCACACAGGGACACAAAGGCTTAGCAAGGCGATCGAGGCTTTCATGCTGTTTCTCCCTTGACCCCGAGTCTTGACCTGGCAGGCCTCGACTCGGGGTCAATACAACTGGGTTCGCAGACCTTGTTTAGTTGGCTGCCGAGTTGGCCCATCCATAGGCATTGCCCGAAGTGCCACCGCCGTTGGAGCCACCGATGGCGTTGCCCAGGCTGAAGCCGGTCGTTGTCGCGTTGCCGACAGAGGTCGCACCAGAGTGATTGCTGGTCGAGGTTCCGCCAGGGCCCGAGAGCGCCTGCGAGTTCGCGCCAAAGTAGGAATTGGTATGGGCCGTGCTGTTCACCGCCGCAATGCCATTGCCCATGGACGCGGTGCCAGCGACATTGTTGGTGCTCGAGTTTGCGTAGCCTCCCGCGCCCCCGCTGACCAGCTTGCCCGGGGCCTGGCCCTGGTAGTTGCTGCCCACATCCGAATGTGCGTTGGCATTGGTGGCTCCATAGCCTCCCGCAACGCCGCCCCCGGTAGTCGCCGCAAGGCTGGTGACGGTTCCGGTGGTGGAGGCGCTGCCGCCGACACTGGAGTGTCCTGCGGCCACGGGTCCCCAGGAACCGCTCATGCCGGTACTGTTCCCAAAGCCGCTTGCTTGAGCGCCTGCCGTCGCGCTATTGAAGCTCACAGCACTGCCCGTGCCTGAGCTCGCAACCGAGGAGTAAGTGCCCGACGAGGCATTGCTCCCCGTGTTGGTTGCGGCAAGGCTGGAACTGCTGGCCGCAGCAGATGCCACACCAGCCAATGCAACAACCGCCATGACAATCAAAGACTTCTTCATGATCATTCCTTTGAATGGCCAGTTCTCGGACAACCGGGAAATTTCCAAGCGAAAGACCATTTGCCACAGCCCAATGATCAGTGCCAACCTCCATCACGTTTTGGCCTGGCACATGTTGTTCCAAAACGTTCCTTCGGTTAATGGCAGTTTCAATAAGCCGGATGAAAACAGAAATACCTTGTTTGGGCATGCATAAAGGCCCTGTCAGCTGGGTAGTGCTATTTTTATAATTTATTGAGTTTAAGAACTTCATTGCTATCAACAATGAAGCGTAAATAGACATTTGAGGCATTGTTTTAAATTGTAAGTTTAAAAACAATATGGCCATTGAACTGCAGGGGCTTGATCGGGTGAAAGCTTCCATTCAATGGGGAAAATTATTTCCCCTTTGATTTCAAATACTGTTTATTGGTTGTTTTCAATTGTAAATACTGTGTGATTAAGTGCGATGAAGCAGTATTAACTGAATTTATGAACAATTCGTTTGAACTTTCCGGAGCTCGAATACGCAAGACGGCTTTGCCGAAATCACGAATATGGCCTGCCATGTTCCATATCGGGGTGAATCGGGCCCGGCCTCGGTATTTGCAGCAAGCTGAATCGGTGGATGCGGCAATGGCGCAGATCCAAGCAGTGCTGCGGCTTGCCGGCAGCTCTCCCTGCGCAGGTGCGAGCGATGGATTTTCCGTTTCTACCGCCCGCCAGAGTTTCAAGCCGACATCAAGCTTTTCGAACCTTCACCGGCAATCCTTGCCTGACCACCGCGCCTGATACCCAATCGATCCAGACATTGTCCTTTTCGGGCCGGGTCGGATCGGCAAAGCCCAGAGCATTCAGGTTCACTCCATTGCCATGCTGCGGGTTGGCATGGGTGAGCCGGCCGTCCACCTTGTGGGCCACGGCGCCCAGTTGCTTGTGGCCGTAGCCATGCTCGATAGCGATGGCGCCTGGCGCAATACCGGCGCGCACCAGAGCGACTGCCTGAAGCTTGCCGCCAGGGGTGCTGATTTCGATGGGGTCGCCATTGGCGATGCCCAGCTTTGCCGCGTCGGCCTTGTTGATGCTCACAGGATTGTGCGGGTGCACCTGGCGCAGGCGCGAGGAGGCAATGGACATGCTGCTCATCAGGTTGGACTTGTAGCTGGTCATGGTCAGCGGCCAGTCCTGCTCGGTGAACACGGCACGCATATCCGAGCCATCGGCCAGGCGCGCGGGATACCAGGTCGGGCAGCCGCTGTAGCGCTCGCCGGTCATGGAGTGGCGCATTTTGCTCAATCCCTCGTGCCAGAAGGTGGCCGGGAACTTGGCCTGCAGCTTGAGTTGGTCGTCCTTCCATGCATCTTCGACCTTGTCAAAGCGACCGCCACGGCTCATGACCATGGCGACGCGGCGTACTTCCTCTGGTGCGACACGCTTTTGCAGCGACGGCATCCATTTGTCGAGGCCGGTGATGGCGATGTCGTCATCGCTGGCTTCGGGCACGGGCTTGCCGGCCTGGTAGGCGATGTTGCACATGCCGCGCAGATAGAAGTCTTCGGCGTTTTCCAGATCGAGCGGCTCGCCGTCTTTGGTGGACATGGCATTCTTGCCAAAGCCGGGCAGGCCCAGCTGCTTGGCCACGGCAAATACAAAGCTCTCGAAGCCGATGGGTTGGCCGTCTGCCGTTTTGGTGGTGGCGGCATCAACGGTGGGCCAGCGCACGGTGCTGCTCTTGGCCACCACATCGGCCCAGGGCGCGCCAATGCCCCAGCTCTCATAGGTGACGGTATCGGGCACGATGTAGTCGGCGAGGGCCGAGGTCTCGTTGATGAAGGGGTCGACCGAGACGAACAGCGGCAGCTTTTTCACATCCTTGACAGCATCCGCCAGGGCGTTCTCGAAGCCGCACATGGCATAGATGGGGTTGCTGATGTGGTTGATCCAGGCCTTGACCGGGTAGGGGTAGCCCAGCATGCCCGCGGCCAGCATCTCGCTGCTGAGCCCGCCGGGGGCTGGATACCAGGGGGCCTTGGCGGGGTAAGGGGTCTGGCCCGCTTCCTTTTTGCGCTTGAATTCGCTCGTCTTCTCGTAGGGGAACTTGGTGCGTGACAGGGCCACGCCCTGGGGTTTGACTGCCCCTTCAAACTGCGCGAAGTTGTAGCGCGGGCCGGGGCCAAAGGGGCCGAACGGGCCGGCATCCATTACCCAGCCGCCGCGCACGTTCAAGTTGCCGATGAGGTTGTTGAGCATGGCAATGGCATAGGCGGTGTAGAAGCCCGAGCCGTTCATGGTGCCACCGTGCGAGTTGGCCACGGCTTGCTTGCCATGGCTGGTGAATTCGCGCGCCAGATCCTCGATCTCCTTGACCGGCACGCCGCACAGGGCGGCATATTCTTCCAGCGTCTTCTGGCGCGCCTCGGTGCGCAGTTTGACAAAAGCGGTGCAGACTGCCATCGGGGCCAGGTCCTCGGTGGCGTCCGCAGCGCTGGCGGGCGTGAACTCCCGCTCCACGATCAGCTCTGCCGCAGTGGCGACCGTGTGCGCAGCCAGAGAACCATCGTCCAGCTGCACCACATAGACATCCTCGGCGGGCGTTTTTTCATCAACGGGCTCAGGCAGGGGCAGGCCGATATCGGCTCCGCGCAAGAACTGGCCGTAGCGCGGGTGCCTGGGATCGTTGATCAGCAAGTGGGTGGCGTTGCCCCAGCTGGCTTCGCCCACTGCTGCCATGGCGGCTGGGCCGGGCTGGGTCAGAAACTGCTTGTCATAGCGCTCGTTGTCGATGATCCAGCGGATCAGGCCCATGGCCAGTGCCAGGTCGCTGCCGGGTTTGACGGGCAGCCAGCGGTTGTTGTCACCTGCCGCATGGCTGGACGAAGTGGGTAGCATGGGTGAGACCACCACATATTTATAGGTGTTCTCGCTACGCGAACGGGCCTCGGCCAGCTCCCGCCCCACGCGCTGGAAAGGGTTGCCGGACTGCGCCGGCGAGGTGCCGATGAACAGGCCGAAGCGCGAGTGCTTCCAGTCCGGCTTGCCATGGGGCATGCCGGCCATATCGCCCAGCGCCGCCCCCGTGCCCACACGGTAGGTCTGGCCGCAGTAGGAGCCGTGGTTGGACACATTGATGGTGCCGAACGATTGTTTGGCAAAGCGGTTGACCAGCGGAGTGCGGCCTTCGTTGGCGGCCTCCGTCACCAGCAGCTGGTTGGACTTGGGGCCGTATTCAGGGTTGGCTTCATCGATCAGCGTGTTGACGTCGCGGATGGCGCGCAGACCGTCCACATGGCCTTCGCCAAAGAGGTCGCCGCCTTCGCAGATTTCCTGGACCAGTTCTTCGAGCGTGATGCTCTTCCACTGTCCGGAGCCGCGTGGGCCCACCCGCTTGAGCGGCTTGAGAACGCGGTGTGGGGCTTTTTGATGCTCGAACATGGCCGATCCACGCGCGCAACTGGTGGCGCGGCCTTCCAGGCCGTTGTCACCGCCCAGCATGGCGTAGACCTCGCGCACCGGTGTTTCCATGGGGGCGGGGTGTGTGGTGGCCAGCGGGTGATAGGGGTTGCCGGCAATACGGATGATCCGGTTGTCGGCAGTATCGACGCGCACACGTACGCCGCACTGTGTCCAGCAGCCCAGACACGAGGAGGGGCTGACCACCTGGCCGGGCTGGGTCGTCAGTTTGCCGCTGATGGGATCGATGCGGAATTCGGGCATCAGCGAGTTGCCGCGCGTGGCGCTTTGGGTGGATTTGCCCGAGCTGCCAGTGATCAGCCCCTTGGCTCCCTTGGCCACGGTTTCACCATAGCCTGCGGCAAAAGCCGCCAGACCGCCTGCAACGGCACCGCTGCGCAGCAGCATGCGGCGGCGACCTGCGTCGGTGCGGCCAGCAACGGTGCGGTCGGCCTCGGTGTCTTGTGATTGTTCAGGGGAGAGTTTCTTGTCATTCATGGTCTTGCCCTTGGTATGAGGGAAGGGCAAGCGCAGCAGTGTTTCTATGATATTGATAGCTGCTATCGCTTGCTGTTATTGTGTTTTGGTGGTATTTGGCGTAATTTTTAAGTGATGCCCGCAGGCTCGCGGGCCGGGAACAGCTCCAGTGCCCAGGTGGCCATTGCGACCAGTGCCACGCACAGGCCGGCCACGCCCAGCATGCCCATCAGGCCTTCACCGCCCAGAGGCATGCTGTAGAGATAGAGGCCGGCGCCGAATTTGGGTACGCCCTGCACGCCCATGAACAGTGCCCAGCGGAATGCCCAGGCCGATGCGGCAAGGCCAGTGCCCAGCACCAGGGTGTAGCCCTTGGCTGCCATACGATGCTCGCCGCGCAGCAGCGCCATCACCACGGCTGTACCAAACACGGCCGAGCCCAGCATGGAGATGCGCCAGACAGGGAACTCTCTGAACAGGCGCATCGCCCTATCGAAGGAAGGGCTCTGGCCCGCGATGCCGGCAATTCCCCAGGTCAGGGCGCTGGCAATCAGGCCGGTGGCCAGCCACAGGCCCAGATGGCGCAGTCCTTGCAGGGCTGCTGCATCCGGCTGCAAGGCCCGGGGCAGAAAGCGGTACAGCACAAAACCCATGCCGACGGTCGCCAGCCAGCCGCTGAGCGCCAGATTGATCGGTACCCACAGCGTGTTCCACAGCGGGCGCGCGCGGATGACCATGATTTCGGCCCCCGTGTAGACCACGATGCTGAGCGCGGACAGCACCAGCACAGGCACCAGCAGGCGCATCCATTGCGGCCTGCCCAGCCACCACAGTGCACACATCAGCACGCAAAGCCCGACGAATGCGGGCATAAGCACGGCACCCAGGCTCATCCACGACCAGGGTGTGAGGTGTGCATAGAAATGCCAGAAGCGTGCAGGCTGGTGCAGATCGGCCAGCAGTGCGACAGGTGCGGCAATCGCGCTCACGGCCAGCACCAGCACAGCCGTGGGCAGCAGGCGCTGGCGCAAGCCGCGGGCTGGGCCCAATGCGCAGGCCGAGGCCAGCAGCGCAGCCCCCGTGGCCACACCGACCAGAAAGAAATACTGCACGGCCCAGGGCAGCCAGGCCGCTTCGTAGGCCGGGGTCAGGAGTTCAATGATTTGCATGAGGGAACTCCTTTTACAGATGTTCGGCAACAAGGCGGACCGTGGCCTGGCCGTCCACGCCGTTCACGAACTCATCGGGCAGGCCGATGTAGAAGACATGCGGCTTGGTCTGCATGCCGGGCTTGAGGACTTTGATCTCATCCTTGTGAGCCTCGATGCGCCGGTTGATTTCACTGTGCGCGTCGTTCAGGTCGCCGATCACGCGCGCACCGCCCACACAGCTTTCCACGCAGGCAGGCAGCAGGCCGGCTTCCAGGCGGTGTTCGCAGAAGGTGCATTTGTCGGCAGTCTGCGTTTCATGATTGATGAAGCGCGCGTCGTAGGGACAGGCCTGCACGCAATAGCCGCAGCCCACGCAGCGCTCGTTGTCGACAAGGACGATTCCGTCGGTGCGCTGAAATGTGGCCTGTACCGGGCATACGGGCACGCAAGGCGGTTCGTCGCAGTGGTTGCACAGCCGCGGCAGACTGACCATGGCTGCAGCCGTGTCGCCGGCCTGGTCGATTTCGTACTGCAGCACCGTGGTTCGGAACTGGCCGATGGGGGGCTGGTTTTCGACCGAGCAGCTCACCGTACAGGCTTGGCAGCCGATGCATTTGCGCATGTCGACCAGCATGCCGAAGCGTTTGCCTTCCATGCCGGGGCGCCGTGCGGGCTGGAATGCAGGGTCGCCGGGCCATGCAGCGCGGGCATTTCCCGCAATGCCCAGGCCAGTGGCCATGGCAATCAAGTCCTGCAAGAAGCCGCGCTTGGTGGACGCTGTCACTGCCTGCGCAGGTGCCCGGGCAATGGATCGGGTGCTGCAGGTGCAGGCCGAGCTGCTGGTTGAGCCGTCGGAGAGTTCTTGTTTCTGAAGTGGCATGGCCCTTACTTTCATCGTCGCAGTGGCAACAGAAAACTCTGATGCCTTACATATAAAAAGTATTAAATTAACTTTTTTTATATGTATATGACTATATGAAAGTTGCCATTTGTGCTACTTGATTTGGGTCAAGTATTCGCTTTCCCGGGAGTTTTGGGACTGCAAGTCATGCCAGGACATGACGGTTCGGCAAGCATGCCGGCGCTTCATTAATGAACTGTTAAGCAATCGATACATGGCCATCTGTAATCAGGTTTGCTGGCTTGCCGACGCTGAAGACGAAACTCCGTATCCTGCATGCCTGATGCAGCCCCGAATGCGGGGGCCTAGCTGCCGCCCGGGCAGCAGCGGTGTGGTCTGGCCCCTGAACGCTGGTTAGCGGTCCGGCATGGGGCAGTTTCGTTGCTGTCTGACAGTGCTGAGGGTCCGCGAGTTTCTTGGATGCGGTGTGTTTTCTGTAAGATGTTCACATGCTGCAGGTTTTATGAGCGGCCGGCCCCGATGCTTGCTGCTTCGCAGCTATCTTGGTGCACTGCCCAGTGCATGCGATATTCCAATTTCGTCACATTGAAAGGACCGATATGTCACGCTCTGTTTCCGACGCCGTTTCCACTGCCCAAGACGATCTGGAAAAACTGGTCAGCGATCTGCGCGGTCTGCTGTCTGCCCGTGAACTGGACAAGGTTCCCGAAATCAGCGCGCTGCGTCAGCGCATCGACGACAGCATGGCCAACGTGCGCGAATCTGCCGTGCGTGCCGCCCATGATGCTGCTCGCCAGGCACGTGAAGCTGCTGATGTGGCTGATCGTTACGCTCACGACGAACCCTGGCGCGTTGCCGGTGCAGCGCTGGCCGTGGGCGCTCTGCTGGGCTTCATGCTGGGTCGTCGCTAAGCATTGCCGAGTTGCAAAAGGACAAGTGCCTGTGAATCTGATTTCACTACTAGGTCTTGACTCCCTGATGGAGCGCTGGCGCGCCAACCTGAACGAGGCAGCGATTGCTGCCGAAGACCGGGTTGATCTTGCGCAGCTTGAATGGCAGCAGCACAAGCGCAGCATGCAAACGCTGGCGGTGCTGGCGATTGTGCTGGGCGCTCTCACCGTGGTGGTGCTCATTGTCCTGTCCATGGCTTTGCTCGTGCAGTTCTGGGACAGCGAGCATCGCCAGTTGGCGGCATGGCTGCTGGTCGGCGGCTGGGTTCTGATCTGGGGCCTGGGGCTGTGGCGTCTGCTGGTAGCCGTCAGGCAACTGTCCAGTCCATTCAGGCTGACACGGCGCGAGCTCAGGTCAGACTGGCAAGCGCTGAAGGAGAGGATTTAGCATGAACAGCGTCTCTCCCGATTCGCGATCCGCAGAGCTGGAGCCCGCCAAGCCCGCAGGTATGGATGCTCTGCTCTGGAATGAGGCGACCGCCGAGCAGAAACTGGTGCTATTGCGCATTGCCAAGCAGCGTGCACGCATCAAGGCCAGAGCTGCTGCCAAGGCTCAGACGCTTGCCTTGCGCAGGACAGCGACGCCGCATGTGGACGCGGATGCTCCCTTGCCAGAGCGCCTGTTGTCGTTCGTGCGCCTGCATCCGCTGGCAACGGCCGCAGCGGGTGGCCTGCTCATGGTTCTGGGGCCGGGCAAACTGATTCGCTGGGGCAGTGCTGCGCTGCCCTGGATCCTCAAGCTGCAGCAACGTACGCGCGGCTGAACAGCCCTGAAAAAACAGCCCGTCAGGCATATGCCGGACGGGCTGTTTCTTTTTGGCACGGTCAGAAGGCCAAGCTTCAGGCTCAGTGCAACTTCAGTGAAATTTCAGTGCATATGGGCGATGGCCTGGGCTGCTTCGGTGACCAGGTCGGGGCCGCGATAGATCAAGCCGCTGTAGATCTGCACCACATCGGCGCCCGCGCGGATCTTGCTCACGGCGTCAGCACCGCTGAGGATGCCGCCCACGCCGATGATTGGGAAGCGGCTGCCAAGGGCTGAACGCAGCTGGCGAATGATCTGGTTGCTGGCTTCGAGCACGGGTGCGCCGGACAGGCCGCCGGCTTCTTCGGCATGCTGCAGACCCTTGACGGCGTCGCGGCTGATGGTTGTGTTGGTGGCAATCACGCCATCCATGCCGTGGCGCTCCAGCGTCGCGGCGATCACACCGACCTGTTCCTCATCGAGGTCGGGAGCGATCTTCACGAACACCGGCGTGCGCTTGCCATGCTGGCTGGAAAGCTGTTCGCGGCGATTGGCGACCGCACCCAGCAGCGCATCCAGCGCCTCGTCGCTCTGCAGCGCACGCAGATTCTTGGTGTTGGGGGAGCTGATGTTGACCGTCACATAGTCGGCATGAGGGTACACGCCGTCCAGCGCCTTGATGTAGTCGCTGGTGGCCTCTTCGATGGGGGTAGTGGCGTTCTTGCCGATGTTCAGGCCCAGCAGCATCGCGCCGCCATTGCTTCCTGCTTTGGCGCGCACTTGGGAGCGACGCACATTGGCTAGGAACGCATCCAGGCCTTCGTTGTTGAAGCCCAGGCGGTTGATCAGCGCATTCTTTTCCGGAATGCGGAACATGCGGGGCTTGGGGTTGCCGGGCTGGGGACGGGGCGTGACGGTGCCCACTTCCACAAAGCCGAAACCCATGGCGGCCAGCGCATCGATGCAGCGTGCATTCTTGTCCAGGCCGGCTGCCATGCCGACGCGGTTCGGGAACTTGAGGCCCGCCAGCTCGATGGGGTCGCTGATCAGAGGCCGCTCCCAGGCTTTCTGCAGCAAGGTATTTTGACCCTTGGCCATGAGATTCATGGTGAGGTCGTGGGCCGCTTCGGGGTCCATGCCGAAAAGAATAGGACGCGTCAGTGAGTAAGGAATAAGAGACATGGAGATAATCGCAGGATTACCTGGATTTTCCCTCATGACGACATCTGCTGCACCTCTTTCTCAAGATGAACTGAAAACTTTGGTCGGACAAGCTGCCCTGAAATATGTGGTCGCCGGTGAAATTGTGGGCGTGGGCACAGGCTCCACGGTCAACAAATTCATTGATGCACTGGCCACTATCAAGGACCAGATTCCCGGTGCCGTCTCCAGCTCCGTGGCCAGTACCGAGCGCCTGAAGGCCCTGGGCATCAAGGTGTTCGATGCCAATGAAGTCACCAGTCTGGCCGTCTACATCGACGGTGCCGACGAGATCGACGGCAAGGGCCATATGGTCAAGGGCGGCGGTGCGGCGCTGACGCGCGAGAAGATCGTGGCGGCGCTGGCTCAGCGTTTTGTCTGCATTGCCGATGAGTCCAAGCGCGTGCCAGTGCTGGGCAATTTTCCGCTGCCCGTGGAAGTCATTCCCATGGCGGCTGCCCAGATCGCCCGTCGCTTTGAAGCCATGGGCGCTGACGTGACGGCGCAGATTCGCATGAAGGATGGTGCGCCGCTGGTGACCGACAATGGCCAGCATATTCTGGATGTCCGCGGCCTGAAGATCGCCGAGCCGCTGGCCTTCGAGTCCGAAGTCAACCAGTGGCCAGGCGTGGTGACCGTCGGCGTGTTTGCTCACCAGAAGGCTGCGGTGTGCCTGCTGGGAACCGCTCAAGGCGTGCAGACGCTGGAATACTGAGCGTCAGGCCGCTGCCTTCAAGCCACCTGCTTGCACAGGTGGCTTTTTATGAAATTGATAGCTGCTAACACTTGATGGATAAGCGTTGGCGCATGATTTCATTTGAAATTTATGAGTCCTAGAAGCGCAGACCCGCGGGGTTGTCAGGCGTGGGAGCACCAGGGGCAGGGACAGCGGGTGTCGTGATGCGTGCCGCAGGACGCTCTGCAGGCTTGGCTGCTTCGGTCGCGGCTGGTGCCGGCACGGTCAAGGGCTTGGCTGCGGGGGCTTTGTAGTTCTTTGGCAGCTGGGGCTGCTTGGGGTAGCCGGCAGCGCTCAGGTACTGGTCCCAGCTGTCGGCGCCAAACCCCTTGAGGTGCTGGTTGCCGATGGTGGCAAAGGGCAGGCTGTCCTGCCCACTGAGCTTTTTGAGCGCCGCCACATCGCTGCTGGTGTCTATGCTGCGTTCACTGAACGGGATGCCGCGGTTTTGCAGATGAGACCGGGCCTCGTCGCAGGGCTCGCAGTCCTTGCCCGTGTAGATCGTGACGGGATAGCGGTTGGCAGTCTGGCGCAGCTCGTATGGCAGTTGTGCGCTGGCCGAAGACGCCGCACCATCGGCGCTGCTCACGGCTTCGGTGCTGGGCTTGGCGTTGGGGCTGATGGCCCGGTCGGAGTAGGTGACCCGCCCGTCGGGACCCACGCTGCGGTAGAGATTCTGAGCCGGGCTGACTCCGCTCGCCAATGCGGCAAAGGTGGCTACAAGCGTCGTCAGCAGCAGTGCGTTGCGGGACGTCGGTTTCTCGGCCGAAGGCCGGGCAATGAAAGATCGTGGCATCTCAATTTGATCAATGAAGTGCAATGAAGAGGTCTGAGGGCGCGAACGCCAATGGGCAGAGCATAGCCTGCATGAAGGTCTGTCTGCAGCCAGGCTCCGGTCTGTCTTGATCGGTTCCCGGTGCGCAAGTCAGCCAGTGTCAGTCTAGGCCTTCCGCTCGCAGTCGCGGGCATGAAAAAGCGCCCTGGAAGGGCGCTTTTTTAGGAGGCTGCACAAGACTCAGGCGGCCTGGCTCATGCCTTGGTGGCGCAGCAGGGCGTCAATCTGTGGTTCGCGGCCACGGAAGGCCTTGAAGGATTCCATGGCAGGGCGGCTGCCACCGGCTTCCAGAATCGACTCGCGGTACTTGCGGCCGGTCTCTGGGTTGGGCGAGCCGTCGGCAAGCACGGTTTCTTCGAAAGCCGCATAAGCGTCCGCGCTCAGGACCTCGGCCCATTTGTAGCTGTAGTAGCCAGCGGCATAGCCGCCGGCAAAGATATGGCTGAAGGTGTGGGCCATACGGTTGTAGGCTGGCGATTGCAGCACGGACACCTCGGCGCGAACCTGGTTCAGCAGCGCCATGAAGTCATCTGCCGGGTTGTGCTCGGTGTGCAGCAACATGTCGAACAGCGCGAACTCGATCTGGCGCAGGGTCTGCATGCCGGACTGGAAGTTCTTAGCCGCAATCATCTTGTCGTACAGTGCACGGGGCAGGGCCTCGCCCGTGTCCACATGGGAGGTCATGTGCTTGAGCACATCCCATTCCCAGCAGAAGTTTTCCATGAACTGGCTCGGCAGTTCGACGGCATCCCACTCCACGCCGGCAATGCCCGAGACATCGCGTTCGTTGACCTGTGTGAGCATGTGGTGCAGTCCATGGCCGGTTTCGTGGAACAGGGTGATCACGTCATCGTGCGTCAGCAGCGCGGGCTTGCCATCCACGCCGGACGCGAAATTACAGACCAGATGGGCCACAGGCGTTTGCAGCTGGTGGGTGTCGGGGCGCAGCCAACGCGTGCGCACATCGTCCATCCAAGCGCCGCCACGCTTTCCCTTGCGTGCCTGCGGGTCGAGATAGAACTGGCCGACCAACTGAGGGCCTTGCGCGCTGGAGCGCTCGATGCGGTAGAACTCCACGCAGGGGTTCCATACTGGGGCTTCATCGCGGCGGATGGAGACGTCGAACAGGGTCTCGACAATCTTGAACAGACCGGCCAGCACCTTGGGTGCCGGAAAATACTGCTTGAGCTCCTGCTCGCTGAAGGAATAGCGGGCTTCCTTGAGTTTTTCGCCGATGAAGGCCCAGTCCCAGGGCTTGGGGTCGGCAATGCCGAGGTCGGTCCTGGCAAAGGCGCGCAGATCGGCCACATCCTTTTCGGCATAGGGGCGGGCGCGTTGCGCCAGATCGCGCAGAAAATCTATGACCTGCTGGGGTGAATCGGCCATCTTGGGCACGACCGAGACCTCGCCGAAGTTCTTGTAGCCCAGCAGTTGGGACTCTTCCAGGCGCAGGGCGAGAATTTCCTTCATCACGGCGGTGTTGTCAAAGCGCTTACCGTCGCCCTCGGCCTGGTCGGAGGCCCGGGTCACATAAGCCTGATAGATCTTCTCGCGCAGTGCGCCGCTCTTGGCGAACTGCATCACCGGCAGATAGCTGGGCATCTTCAGCGTCAGCTTGTAGCCTTCCTTGCCATCGGCTTCGGCGCCAGCCTTGGCCGCGGCGATCACATCGGCCGGAACGCCGTCCAGCTCGTCAATCCTGGCGTAGTAGGCAAAGGCATCGGTGGCGTCCAGCGCGTTCTCGCTGAATTTCTGTGCCAGCTCGGCCGAGCGCGCCTGGATCTGTGCAAAGCGTTCTTTGGCTATGCCCTGCAGTTCGGCACCCGAGAGCACAAAGCCGCGCATGGCATGCTCCCAGGCGGCGCGCTGCTCCTTGTTGAGGCTGGCCGGGGCTATGGCCTTGTACTTGGCGTACAGGCGTTCGTCGGCACCCAGATTGGTCCAGAACTCGGTGACCTTTGGCAGGGCTTCGTTATAGGCAGCGCGCAACTCGGGCGTGTCGGCCACGCTGTTGAGATGATTGATGGCCGACCAGGCAGTGCCCAGCTTTTCGGTCGCCACGTCCAGCACGGCAGAGATGGCTTCCCACTGCGCGGGGAAGTCCGGTGCAACCACGGTCTCCAGCGCCTCGCTGGCACGGGCCAGCAAAGTGTCGATGGCGGGCGCCACATCCGCAGGCTGAATGCGGTCAAACAGGGGCAGGGAGGAGGATTCGAGAAGTGGATTGCTCATGCTGTATTAGGTGCCGGCAAGGTCGGGAAAATCAAGCGCTCTCAGGGTATTTATTGCTATCGCCTTCATAGCGTCAGCCTGTGGTCAGAAGCGTGCTTGCGCCTGGGGCGCGAACAGGCGTCGCGACCAAGCGAAGCCGCCGCCCTCTCGGGCGCTCGGCGCCAGAGAGGGGGAGGGCGAAGCGGTTTCGAGGGATCAGCCTGCGGCGCGCTCTGCCGATTCCATGGTGTTGACCAGCAGCATGGTAATCGTCATGGGGCCGACACCACCGGGCACAGGGGTGATGTAGCCCGCCACTTCCTTGACGCCGTTGAAGTCCACATCGCCGCAGAGCTTGCCTTCGGCGTTGCGGTTCATGCCCACATCGATGACCACGGCACCGGGCTTGACCATGTCGGCGGTCAGCACGTCGACCTTGCCCACGGCCGCGACGATGATGTCGGCCTGGCGAGTCATGGCGCCCAGATCGGCGGTGCCGCTATGGGTGACGGTGACCGTGGCGTTGGCTGCCAGCAGCATCATGGCCATGGGCTTGCCCACGATGTTGGAGCGGCCGATGACCACGGCGTGCTTGCCGCGCAGATCCTTCATGCCGATGGATTCCAGCATCTTCATGCAGCCGTAGGGGGTGCAGGCCTTGAAGCCGACCTCGCCGACCATCAGCGCGCCGGCGCTGGCCACATGGAAGCCATCCACATCCTTGGCGGGGGAAATGGTTTCGATGACCTTGTGGTCGTCGATGTGCTTGGGCAGTGGCAGCTGCACCAGAATGCCGTGAATGCTCGGGTCGTTGTTCAGCGCTTCGACACGTGCCAGCAGTTCGGCTTCGGTCATGGATGCATCGTACTTTTCCAGCACCGAGTGGAAGCCCACGTCTTCGCAGGCCTTGACCTTGTTGCGCACATAAACCTGGGAAGCCTGGTTGTCGCCCACCAGAATCACGGCCAGGCCGGGCGTGATGCCCTTGACCTTTAGCGCTGCCGCGCGTGTGGCGACTTCCTTGCGCAGTTGTTCGGAGAGGGCTTTGCCGTCGATGAGTTGGGCTGTCATTGCTGGAGTACCAATAAAAATGCTGCTAGCCCTTGATATACAAGCACTAGCAGCTATCAGAGTAGGAGTTGGCTAAAGCGCGAGGCCTGGCCAGTGCTCCGTGGATTATCTCGCGATTGGAATGGTTTCCAATTTCGCGGGGAGCACTTAATTGACGGCAGCTGCCGCCTTGGCTGCAGCGCTGGTCTGACCCTGGCCCAGTGCGATCTTGAGCAGATCGGCCACGGTGTTGGCGTTGAGCTTTTCCATGATGTTGGCGCGGTGGGCTTCCACGGTCTTGATGGAGATGCCCAGATCGTCGGCAATCTGCTTGTTCAGACGGCCGGCAACGATGCGCTCGAGCACCTGGGCTTCGCGACCCGTGAGCTTGGCCAGCAGCGCATCGCGGCTGGCGGCTTGCTGGTGGCCGGTAAAGGCTTCGCGGGCGTGATCCAGCATGCGCTCGACCAGACCCAGCAGTTCTTCTTCGTTGAAAGGCTTCTGGATGAAGTCCAGTGCGCCTTTCTTCATGGTGTTCACGGCCATGGGCACATCGCCGTGGCCGGTGATGAAGACGATGGGCAGAGGCGACTTGCGCTCAATCAGGCGGTCCTGCAACTCCAGGCCGGTCATGCCGCCCATGCGGATGTCGACGATCAGGCACGCCACTTCACGTGGGTCGTAGCGCGACAAGAAGGTCTCGGCGGAGTCAAAGCAACGCACACGGTAGTCCTTGCCTTCCAGCAGCCATTGCAGCGAATCACGGACTGCTTCGTCGTCGTCAACTACGTAAACAGTGCCTTTTTTGGGAATCAAACTCATGCAATCGTCCTCTTTATGGGTTCGCTTGTCGTGGTGAGTGTTGTCGTCTCCACACCCGTTGCCAACGGTAGCCAGAACGAGAACCGGCAACCAGTGACCTCGCTTCCATTGTAGAGGTTCTCGGCATGCATTCGGCCCTGATGTGATTCGACAATCGAGCGGCAAAGGTTCAGGCCTATGCCCATGCCCTCACTCTTGGTGGAGAAGAAGGCTTCGAACAAGTGTTCCAACACTTCCGGCGGCAGGCCCTTGCCTGTGTCTTCCACGGTGAACTCCACACCCGGCAGGCTTTCAAAGACCTGGGGGCGAACGCGCAATTCCACATTGCGCTGACCCAGCGGGCGGTCGGACATGTCAATTGACTCAGCACTGTTTTTCATCAAATTGATGAGAACCTGCTCGATGAGGATGGCATCGGCCATTACCGGCGGCATGCGCTCGGCGATATGCGAGGTCAGCTGCACATTGCGGCGGCGCAGCTCGATGCCGGCCAGCTCCAGCGCTTCGCTCACCATCTCGTTCACCTGGGCCAGCATGCGATTGGGCTCGCTCTTTTTCACGAAGGAGCGGATGCGCTGAATGATCTGCCCGGCACGCTGGGCCTGATGAGCGGTTTTTTCCAGCGCAAACTTCATCTGGTCCGGCGTGAGCGTGCCGTTTTCCAGGCGTGTCAGCATGCCGGAGCTGTAGTTGCTGATGGCAGTCAGAGGCTGGTTGAGCTCATGCGCCACGCTGGACGCCATCTCGCCCATGGTGATGAGGCGGCTGGCGGTCTGAGCCTTTTCTGCCTGGGCCGCGGCCTGCTCCTCGGCCAGGCGGCGCTGGGTGATGTCGGTGGCAATCACCATCTGGGCCAGGCGGCCATCCACCCAGCTCAGATAGCGCGAGCGGACTTCCAGCCATTTGCTCAGGCTGGGCACGAAGATTTCAGCATTCCCGCTGTGTGCGGCAGTTAGCGTGTCCGTGGGCAGGCCCATGAGGGCGTCTTCGTCCTCTGGCTCGGGCTGGCGTCGAATGGGCAGCTTGCCTGCCTGGGCGACCAGCTGCAGATGCCCTTCAGTGTGCGATCCAAACCATTGGCGGTACAGCTTGTTAGCAAACAGCAGCTCGGCACTGCCAAGAGGTGCTACGGAAACAGAGGCATCCAGCGCTTCCAGCACGATGGTGAAGCGCTCGTACGAGGCAGACAGCTGTTCGCGAATCCGGTTGGGCTCTGTGATATCCGTCATGGACGACATCCAGCCCGTGTGCTGTCCATGCGCATCAATCAGCGGCGATACATACAGGCGTGCGTCGAACAGGCTGCCGTTCTTGCGCTTCACGCGGACCTGGAAACCGCCGACGATGGTCTTGCCCGACAGTTCCTCGCGCAGCTGTGAGTGCAGATTGTCGTAGTCGTTGTCGGGCCAGTAGGAATAGGGTGGAACCTGGCCAACCAGGTCTTTCTCGCTCCAGCCCGTCATCTGGCAGAAGGCCGCGTTCACATAGGTGATGCGGCCGTGCAGATCCAGTGCACGCATGCCGGTCAGCACGGAATTTTCCATGGCCCGGCGGAAGTTGGTTTCGGCAACCAGGGCCTCCTGGGCGCGCTGACGGCGGCGCGTGTGGCGCCAGGTGGCCAGCAGCAGCCAGGCCGTCATGGCCGACAAGGTGCCCACCAGCCAGAACAGGCCGCTGCCGACAACGCCCAGCGAGGTCTGATAGGCCTGTGCGCGCATCATCAGCGCCGTGCCTACGGGAGAGACCGGCACCTCATATTCATTGGCAATGGCGCGCCAGTGCAGCAGCTCGGTAGGCGTCTTGCGCGGCGCCAGTGGCGTGCCGGCCAGCACATGGTCGTCGGCATCGCGCATGGTGATGGCGTAACGCGCCATCACTTCGGTGGGCGTGCCATAGCGCAGCAGACTGTCCACCGAAAATTCGGCCAGCAGCTCGCCCTGGTAGCGGCTGTTGGAGCTGATGGGGACATGCAGCTGCAGCAGCGGAGGCAGCTCGTTGGGCTGGGCTCTTTCCTGCACATAAATAGGCTGCAGCATTTCGCGGGCCTGCTCATAGGCTTGCAGGGTCTCGCCCTGATGCAGGCCTTCGCCGACAGCACGCAGCTGATCCGTGGCCACTGTCGGGGCGGACTGGCTGTACAAAACCTGACGCTTGTCGTTGATCCAGGTGATGGATTGCAGCTCGGGGTATTGGCTGATCAGCGCTTCGGTGCGGCCGTCGAAGTCGGCCTTGCGCATTTCGCGGGTGCCGATGTCGCGCGCCATGCGCATCAGCTGCTCCTGGCGCTCCAGCAGTCGAAGGCGCACGCGTTGCTGGGCATATTCGACATCGCGGCGCAGAGCTTCCTGCTCGCGGTCCACCTCTTCCGTGCGCAAATACCAGAAGGACGCAATGATTGCAGCCATGAACATCAGCACGGATGCCAGCGGCGCGAGAGCGGCGTAACGGTCCTGCCGGGTCGGCGACAGGCTGCGCCACCAACTACGCCACCAGCGCACAGGGGATGCAACGGATTGCGCGCTTTTTGCGTCCTCTTTTTCTCGTTCGTGATTGCTTGTTTGCATGCCTCCAGTGTAGGTGAGAGACCCAGTGGAATCTGTGACTATTTCTGTCGCGTAAAAGACAATCTATAGAGCCGTCACTGTATGTGCATTTGCAACATTTTTTTATATAGTGAAATCACAAAGCACAATTTGAAATTTAAAAAAAATGTGCGAAACTCGCCAGCGATCGACACAGTGAATCGGTTTAATCCGGGGAGCACCCGAAGGTGCTGTGCCACGCGTTATGCGGTGTGGCGCTTGCTGCACCCGTGTGATGCCGCACTCACTGCTTCGTGATAAAGCTACCCCCTCTCGAAGGAGACACTCACAATGACAGCTCAGACTGATCCCAAAGGCGCTGGCTTTCCGGCCGGCCTGGACCAACAAGAATCGCGCGAGTGGATGGATGCCCTCTCCGCGGTGATCGACCGCGAAGGTGCGGACTATGCTCACAAGCTGATCGAGGATCTGCTTGAACACGCTCGCCAGAACAGCGTGGACATGCCTTTCTCGGCCAATACCGGCTATGTGAACACCATCGAGACCGATCAGGAAGAAAAGTGCCCCGGCAACCTCGAAATCGAAGGTCGTCTGCGTGCCTATATGCGCTGGAACGCCATGGCCATGGTGGTCAAGGCCAACCGTATTCACCCCCCCGAAGGTGGTGATCTGGGTGGTCACATCGGCTCCTTCGCTTCGCTGGCCAATATGTTTGCGGCCGGCTTCAACCATTTCTGGCATGCCGAGAACGAAAACCACGGCGGCGACTGCCTGTACATCCAGGGTCACGTCTCGCCCGGCATCTATGCCCGCGCCTACCTGGAAGGCCGCATCTCCGAAGAGCAGCTGCTGAACTTCCGCCAGGAAGTGGACGGCAAGGGTCTGTCGAGCTACCCCCACCCCAAGCTGATGCCCGACTTCTGGCAGTTCCCCACGGTGTCCATGGGTCTGGGCCCGCTGATGGCCATCTACCAGGCACGTTTCCTGAAGTATCTGCACGCACGCGGCATTGCCAACACCGAAAACCGCAAGGTCTGGGTGTTCTGCGGCGACGGTGAAATGGATGAGGTGGAATCCCTGGGCGCCATCGGTCTGGCTTCGCGCGAGAACCTGGACAACCTGGTCTTCGTGATCAACTGCAATCTGCAGCGCCTGGACGGTCCTGTGCGCGGCAACGGCAAGATCATTCAGGAGCTGGAAGGCGAATTCCGCGGTGCCGGCTGGAACGTCATCAAGCTGCTGTGGGGCAAGGGCTGGGACGAACTGCTGGCCAAGGACAAGGACGGCGTGCTCAAGAAGATCATGATGGAGTGCAACGACGGCGACTATCAGGCTTTCAAGGCCAACGATGGTGCCTATGTTCGCCAGCATTTCTTCGGTCGCGATCCTCGAGCCCTGAAGATGGTCGAGCACATGTCCGACGACGAAATCTGGAACCTGCGCCGCGGTGGCCACGATTCGCAGAAGGTCTATGCAGCATTTGCCGCGGCCAACGGCCACAAGGGTCAGCCTACCGTGCTGCTGGTCAAGACCGTCAAGGGCTTCGGCATGGGCAAGATCGGTGAAGGCAAGAACAACGTTCACCAGACCAAGAAGCTGAGCGACGAGGACATCAAGGCCTTCCGCGACCGCTTCAATATCCCGATCCCCGACAGCCAGATCGCGGACATCCCCTTCTATAAGCCGGCCGACGATACGCCGGAAATGAAGTATCTGCACGAGCGCCGCAAGGCTCTGGGCGGCTACCTGCCACATCGTCGCCAGCAAGCTGACGAGCAGTTCACCGCTCCTGCACTGGACACCTTCAAGGCCATCCTGGAGCCCACACCCGAAGGCCGTGAGATATCCACGACCCAGGCTTATGTGCGTTTCCTGACGCAGCTGTTGCGCGACAAGAACATCGGCCCCCGCGTGGTGCCCATCCTTGTGGACGAAGCCCGTACCTTCGGTATGGAAGGCCTGTTCCGTCAGGTCGGCATCTACAACCCCCACGGTCAGCAATACACCCCGGTCGACAAGGATCAGGTGATGTACTACCGCGAGGACAAGGCCGGCCAGATCCTGCAGGAAGGTATCAACGAAGCCGGCGGCATGTCCAGCTGGATCGCTGCGGCCACCAGCTACAGCCATAGCAACCGGGTCATGATCCCGTTCTATGTGTACTACTCGATGTTCGGCTTCCAGCGCATCGGCGACCTGGCCTGGGCGGCTGGCGACCTGCAAGCGCGCGGCTTCCTGCTGGGCGGCACCTCGGGCCGTACCACGCTGAACGGCGAAGGCCTGCAGCACGAAGACGGTCACAGCCACATCCTGGCCAACACCATCCCCAACTGCGTGACCTACGACCCCACCTTCGCTCACGAAGTGGCCGTGATCATGCAAGACGGTCTGCGTCGCATGGTGCAGAACCAGGAAAACATCTTCTACTACATCACGCTGCTGAACGAAAACTACCCCATGCCCGGCCTGGAAGCCGGCACGGAAGAGCAGATCCTCAAGGGCATGTACATGGTCAAGCCTGGCCAGAAGGTGCCCGAGAGCGGCCTGCGCGTTCAACTGCTGGGCTCCGGCACCATCCTGCGCGAATCCTTCTTCGCCCAGGAACTGCTGGAAAAGGACTGGGGCGTTGCCGCCGATGTGTGGAGCTGCCCGTCGTTCAACGAACTGACCCGCGAAGGTCAGGAAGTGGACCGCTTCAACATGCTGCACCCTCTGGAAGCCGCCAAGGTTCCGTTCGTGTCCCAGCAACTGGCTGCCCACCCCGGCCCCGTGATCGCGTCGACCGACTACATGAAGGCCTACGCCGAGCAGATCCGTCCCTACATGCCCAAGGGCCGTACCTACAAGGTGCTGGGTACCGACGGTTTCGGACGTTCGGACTTCCGCGCCAAGCTGCGTGAACACTTCGAAGTCAACCGTCACTACATCGTGGTGGCTGCACTGCGCGGTCTGGCCGATGAAGGCAAGATCAACGCCACGACCGTGGCCGAAGCGATCAAGAAGTACGGCATCAACGTCGACAAGATCAACCCGCTGCACGCCTAAGAAGGGGAGACAGACAACATGGCATTGACAGAAATCAAGGTCCCCGATATCGGCGACTTCTCCGAAGTCGGCGTGATCGAAGTGCTGGTCAAGGTGGGTGACACCATCAAGGTCGAGCAGTCCCTGATTACCGTGGAGTCCGACAAGGCCTCCATGGAAATCCCCTCCAGCCAGGCTGGCGTGGTCAAGGAAATCAAGGTTGCTCTTGGCGACAAGGTCAAGGAAGGCTCCGTGGTCGTGATGCTGGAAACCGCTGATGCGGCTCCCGCTCCTGCCGCCGTAGCGCCTGCCCCTGTGGCTGCTGCACCCGTGGCCGCAGCTCCTGCACCCGTGGCAGCCGCCCCTGCAGCATCTTCCACCGTGGACTTGAAGATCCCTGATATCGGCGACTTCAAGGACGTGGCCGTGATCGAGATGCTCGTCAAGGTGGGTGATACTGTGGCAGTCGAGCAATCGCTGTTCACCGTGGAGTCCGACAAGGCCTCGATGGAAATCCCTTCGCCCTCGGCCGGCACCATCACGGCGCTGACCATCAAGCTGGGTGACACCGTCAACGTGGGCGACGTCGTCGGGCAGATGACAGTGCAGGGCGCAGCCGCTGCCCCCGTGCAGGCTGCCGCTGCCGTGGCTGCACCGGTTGCCGCACCTGTGGCGGCAGCACCTGCACCCGTGGTTGCCGCTCCCGTGGCCACTGCTGCTCCTGTGGCAGCACCTGCGGCCCACAACCCCACCGTGGCTCCCTCGGGTCAGCTGCCCCATGCCTCGCCTTCGGTGCGCAAGTTCGCTCGCGAACTGGGCGTGCCTCTGGCAGAAGTCAAGGGCTCGGGCAACAAGGGCCGCATCACAGCGGAAGACATCCAGTCCTTCACCAAGTCGGTGATGGCTGGCGCCGTGCAGACCCTGGCCCAGCAGGCTGTGGCTCCCAAGTCGTCCGGCGGCAACGTCGGCGGTCTGGAGGTGCTGGCCTGGCCCAAGGTCGACTTCGCCAAGTTTGGCGCGGTCGAGCGCAAGGAACTGTCCCGCATCAAGAAGATCTCGGGTGCCAACCTGCATCGCAACTGGGTGGTCATCCCCCACGTCACCAACAATGACGAGGCTGACATCACCGAGCTGGAAGCCTTCCGCGTGTCCACCAATGCCGAAAGCGCCAAGGCCAAGAGCGACGTCAAGGTGACGATGCTGGCTTTCGTGATCAAGGCCGTGGTGGCTGCGCTCAAGAAGTTCCCCGAGTTCAATGCCTCTCTGGACGGCGACACTCTGGTCTACAAGCAGTACTTCAACATCGGCTTTGCCGCCGACACGCCGAACGGCCTGGTCGTTCCCGTGCTCAAGGACGCCGACAAGAAGGGCATTCTGCAGATCAGCCAGGAAATGGGCGAGCTGGCCAAGAAGGCCCGTGACGGCAAGCTGGGCGCTGCAGACATGCAAGGCGGCTGTTTCTCGATCTCGTCTCTGGGCGGCATCGGCGGCACCAACTTCACGCCCATCATCAATGCGCCTGAAGTCGCCATCCTGGGTCTGTCCAAGGGTGCCATGAAGCCCGTGTGGGACGGCAAGCAGTTCGTGCCCCGTCTGATGCTGCCTCTGAGCCTGTCGTACGACCATCGCGTCATCGACGGTGCAGCTGCCGCACGCTTCAACGCCTACCTGGGCGCTGTGCTGGCCGACTACCGCCGCATCCTGCTCTAAGCAGCTGACAGGCAGGCCGATTTTTTGCGAAATCGGCCTGTGGCGCTTATCTGAATTGCGCAAGCAGCTATCTTTTTAGAGGCCTTGCGCTTCACCTTGCCAGCCCATGAGTGAGATGAAGAACCTGAGACAGCATCCCATCGAGCATCTGCGTGGCGTCATTCCCGGTATCCGGCCTTTTCCGGATACGGCTGACGTTTTCGCCGAGCCGGTCGAGAAGTACGTGCGGCATTTTCTGCCGCTCGTCACCATCGATCTGGCCTTGCTTGACGATACCTGGAGCGGGCCGATTCATCTTGTCGCCCCTTGCGAGCCTTACGAAGGGCAAGTCGGGGAGTGGGGGGGCGAGGAGTTTGGCAACGCGCTGCTCAAGCCTGACTGGCTGGCTTTCAAGCTCAACGATCAAGGCAGGTACGAGCTGCTGGGCGACTGGCGCTACTTCATGCTGGAGCAGGATAGGGCCGACTGGGCGGGAAAATCGCTCGACTGGCGCGAGGTCCGCAGCCAGCATCGTGAACTGGTCAAGCTGGGTGCGCAGCCTCCGTTCGAGCTGCACCACGAGGCCAAGTACTCATGGCGCGATGTGATGGAACTGCATTACGCAACCCAGCACGCGGCATATGAGCAGGCCAGACAGGACTTTCTGGCCCATGGCTGGAATGCGGCGAACGAGTGGGACGACCCCGCTGAAGTTGCCAAGCTGCCGCTGTATGAGCCAGGGACCGATTGCTACGAAACCAGTTCCGGGCGCTATCTGCTCGGCGCGCTGGGCGGCCCTTCCTGGGGCGGCAACTGGAGCAATCTGACGAATGAGCTGCTGAGCGGCACCGGCACGGACGATGGCATTCACCCCATCCACCCAGAAACCGGCGCGCACTTCGAGTTCATCTGCAGTGCCAATGCCGATGCCTTTGCCGCAAGCGGCACCGAAACCCTGCTGTTCTACGAGCCTGAAAGCCGTACCGTATTGCTGACTTTTGACTGGAGCTAAGGCGTCAGCCGCCAGGCTTCAACCCGGAAATATCGTTTTCAGCTGCCCGAGCGAATCGGGCGGCGCAGAGACAAAACCAAGATAGGAGCGCATATGAGCCTCATCGATATCAAGGTACCCAATATCGGCGACTTCGCCGAAGTGGGCGTGATCGAACTGCTGGTCAACCCCGGCGACACCGTGGCCGTGGACCAGTCCCTCATTACCGTGGAGAGCGACAAGGCCTCCATGGAGATTCCTTCCAGCCATGCCGGCGTCGTGAAGGAAATCAAGGTCAAGGTCGGCGACAAGGTTGCCGAAGGCTCGCTGGTGCTGACACTGGAAGCCGCAGCCGACGCAGGCGCACCTGCTCAGGCAGCAGCCCCTGCGCCTGCCGCAGCCGCTCCCGCACCTGTGGCAGCCCCCGTGGCTGCTGCTCCTGCGCCCGTGGCCAGCAACTTTGCCGGCACCGTGGACATGGACTGTGACGTGGTCGTTCTGGGTGGTGGCCCTGGCGGCTATTCGGCAGCCTTCCGCGCTGCTGACCTGGGCCTCAAGGTCGTGCTGGTCGAGCGTTATGCCACCCTGGGCGGCGTCTGCCTGAACGTGGGTTGCATCCCATCCAAGGCACTGCTGCACGTGGCTGCCGTGATGGACGAAGTCAAGCACCTGGAAGTGGCCGGCGTGAAGTTTGCTGCTCCCGAAGTCAACATCGACCAGCTGCGCGGCCACAAGGAAAAGGTCATCGGCAAGCTGACCGGCGGTCTGGGCCAGATGGCCAAGATGCGCAAGGTCACCGTCGTGCGCGGCTACGGCAACTTCGTGTCTGCCAACCACATCGAAGTTGAAGAAACCACCGGTTCCGGCCAGGAAAAGACCGGCAGCAAGAAGGTTGTTCAGTTCAAGAACGCCATCATTGCCGCAGGCTCGCAAGCCGTGCATCTGCCCTTCATGCCCAAGGACCCCCGCGTGGTCGATTCCACCGGCGCCCTGGAACTGAAGGAAGTGCCCAAGCGCATGCTGATTCTGGGCGGCGGCATCATCGGCCTGGAAATGGGCACCGTCTACTCCACGCTGGGCGCGCGCCTGGACGTGGTCGAAATGATGGACGGCCTGATGCAGGGCGCCGACCGCGATCTGGTCAAGGTCTGGCAGAAGATGAACGCGCCACGCTTCGACAACATCATGGTCAACACCAAGACCGTGGGTGCAGAAGCCACGCCAGAAGGCATCAAGGTTACGTTCGCTCCTGCCAAGGACGGCGTCACCGTGCCCGAACCCCAGACCTACGATCTGGTGCTGCAAGCCGTGGGCCGCACGCCCAACGGCAAGAAGATCAGCGCCGAAAAGGCTGGCGTGGCCGTGACCGACCGCGGCTTTATCGACGTCGACATCCAGATGCGCACCAATGTGCCCAACATCTTCGCGATCGGCGACATCGTGGGTCAGCCCATGCTGGCACACAAGGCCGTGCACGAAGCGCATGTGGCCGCCGAGGTCATCGCTGGCGAGCTGCAAGGCAACAAGGAGCTGGCTGCTGCCGCCTTCAACGCCCGAGTGATTCCATCGGTCGCCTACACCGACCCCGAAGTGGCATGGGTGGGCCTGACAGAAGACCAGGCCAAGGCACAAGGCATCAAGGTCAAGAAGGGCCTGTTCCCCTGGGCCGCCTCGGGCCGCGCCATCGCCAACGGCCGCGACGAAGGCTTCACCAAGCTGCTGTTTGATGACTCCCCCGAAGCCCACGGCCACGGCCGCATCCTGGGCGGCGGCATGGTCGGCACGCATGCCGGCGACATGATCGGTGAAATCGCCCTGGCCATCGAAATGGGCGCCGACACCGTGGATATCGGCAAGACCATCCACCCCCACCCAACCCTTGGCGAATCCATCGGCATGGCGGCGGAAGTGGCCCACGGTTCCTGCACGGACGTACCACCAGCACGCAAGTAAGCGTAGCGATCAGGTCTCAGGATCTGTTCAAAACAAAGGCAGCCTTCGGGCTGCCTTTTTGTGTTGATAGCAGCGTCGATTTCCCTGGCAAGCGCTTGAGCCTCGATCGACCTGCACGGATGACTTAAGCTTTGCGCACCCACTATCAGCGAAAGAGACGGCCATGCCCCGCCCAAGCCCCGACTACTCCAGGCCGCTCCAAGCCGCCTGCCACTGCGGCGCAGTGCGTTTTAACGTGCTGCTCAGCGACGGCCTGAATACTGCGCGGCGCTGCAATTGCTCGTTCTGCCGCATGCGCGGTGCCGTGGCCGTGTCGGCCGAGCTGAGCGGAATTGAGGTATTGCAGGGGCAGGATGCGCTGACGCTCTATCAGTTCAACACTGGGCAGGCCAAGCATTTCTTCTGCAAGCATTGCGGCATCTATACCTTTCACCAGCGGCGCTCGTCGCCGCATCAGTACGGCGTGAATGTGGCTTGCATTGACGGCATGAGCCCGTTTGATTTTGCGGAAGTAGTGGTGAGCGAGGGGCGCTCGCACCCCAGTGACCGCCACTCAGGCGCTGCTGCGGGCAAGCCGGTGGCGGCGGGCTGGCTGCGCTATGAAGCCAATGCGCTGCTCGAAGCACAGCTTAAAGAATAGTTTTGATAGCTGTAAGCGATTGATGCATAAAGGTTAGAGCCGATTTTTGCTTGATACTTCGGTCTGGCTGGCAGAGTCAACTTGCTCATTAATTTCCCGATGAGGAAGTATCAATTGCTTTGACCATGCTCTGGTTTGTTCTTTCTCGAGCGGAAATTTTCAAGTCAAGCCGTTTTCTCTGTATTTGATAGCTACTTGTGAGCCTGCAGATTGTTCTAGCGACTAATTTGACTTCAAGGTGTGCAGCGCCGCTGCCAAGGTGCCTATATCTTTGTTGTGCACTGCAACATGCGGCGGCATACTGAGTTGGTGTGAGGCTGGTTCCGTGCCGCTGTTGGCCCGGCCGGCTTTCGCAAAACAGGAGGGGGCATGACGTGTACCGCTGACCGTATCCCAACCAGCGCCGCTGATGTGCCGGGACAGAAAGGCTGCTCATGCTGAGTGTGCTGGCCGTGGCCGTCTCGCTGGCCCTGTTGATGTTTCTGGCCTACCGAGGCGTGACAGTGCTGCTGCTGGCCCCGTTGATGGCGGCCGTGGCTGTGGTGCTGTCGGGCGACGGGCGCTGGCTGCTGCCGCTATATACCGACACCTTCATGACCGCGCTCAGCGGCTATGTGCTGCAGTTTTTACCTTTGTTTTTGCTGGGGGCGCTGTTCGGGCGGCTGATGGCCGATTCGGGGGCGGCCAGTACCTTGGCTCACTGGATTGTGCGTACTCTGGGCAAGAAGTACGCCATACAGACCGTGGTGCTGGCCTGCGCGCTGCTGACCTATGGCGGGGTGTCGCTGTTTGTGGTGGCTTTTGCCATCTACCCGATTGCGCGCAATCTGTTTGAAGAGGCGCAGATTCCCAAGCGCCTCATCCCGGCCACGATTGCGCTGGGCGCGTTCACCTTCACCATGACGGCGCTGCCGGGTTCGCCCGCGATCCAGAACGCCATGCCGATCCCGTACTTCGGCACCAATGTGTTTGCAGCGCCGGGGCTGGGCATTCTGGCGGCGGCGCTGATTCTGGCGGGTGGCCTGTGGTGGCTGAGCCGGCGCGCAGCCACTGCCAAAGTTGCAGGCGAGGGCTATGGCGAACACGACGAAGGCGGCGCGGATACTGTGCTGACGCCCGCGCAGCAAGCGGCCGAGGCCGCACGCCATGCACAAATACCGCTGTGGATGGCACTGCTGCCATTGCTGCTGGTGATCGGCGTGAATGCGCTGTTTACCTACGGCGTTTTTCCACGTCTGGACCTGGGCTTTGTGACGGAACGCTTTCCGGCGCTGGACCCGACCCGGCTGGTGGGACTGTGGGCGCTGGTGATTGCGCTGATCGTAGCCTGTACGGCGCTGGTGTTGCTGCGCCTGGGGCGCTGGCACAGCCTCAAGGACACCATCAATCAGGGCGTGTTTGGATTCATGCTGCCGCTGTTCAATACAGCGTCCGAGGTTGGCTATGGTGCGGTGATTGCATCCCTGGCCGGTTTTGGACTGATTCGCGACGCGGTGTTGAAGGTATCAAGCAACCCCTTGGTGTCCGAAGCGGTGGCCATGAACGTCCTGGCGGGCATTACCGGCTCATCGTCCGGGGGGCTGAGTATTGCACTGCAGACTTTGGGTGCTGATTACCTGGCTATGGCCCAGGCCGCTGGCATCAGTCCCGCGCTGCTGCACCGGGTGGCGGTGATGGCTGCCGGTGGCATGGACACGCTGCCGCACTGTGGCGCCATCATCACCCTGCTGGCAATCTGCAAGCTCAACCACCGGCAGTCTTATGGCGACATTGCGGCGGTAACCATGCTGTTCCCGCTGCCGGCACTGGTGATGGTGATTGCGCTGGGGACCTGGGTGGGCAGCTTCTGAGGTCGATCACTGTCAGCCTGAATGCCTGGGCGTCGGGGCGATAGAAGAGAGCAAGAGGCCGAAGGCTGGCGATGCTCACAGAATGCACTGCCAGTCTTTTGTCCCGCTTTCTCCTTTGGGGCAGTCTCTGAAACTCAGGTTGTTGCTGTAATGCGTGCACTGGCCGGGCCGCCGCGTCGCAAGGTGTTGTAGATCGGGCATTTGCCGGTGAAGTAGTCCAGCAATTGCTGGGCCTGCTGCTGCGTGACGCCGCCGGCCGTGACCGCCAGTTCCAGCCTGGCATAGCGGGTGCCGTCGGCGGTATCGCGCTGAAACAGGACTTCGGCATCGAGACTGCTCAGGGGCCAGCCGAATTCGCGCGCTTTTTCCTGAATCAACCCGAAGCTGCAGGACGCCAGTGACGACAGCAAAAGCTCGCCGGCGGCAATCGCCAAGCCGGGGCCGCCGCTGCTGACCTTGGCGTCGGTGGGCAGCACATTGTGGCGTGCGCTGACGAGGTAGCGGCCTGCGGTGGCTGTCGCCTGGGCCTCGATGCTGACGATCTCGCCTGGGCCGGTTTGCAGATCTGCGTTGTCTTGCGAAGTGCTGGTGGCGAGGCTCATGCGGCAACCTTGTCTGTCGATGGAATGGCGGGAGATTCCACTGTAGTGGAATGTGTTTCGACACGCTCTTTCCAGGCGTGAACGGCGGGGCGTTCCAAGCCCAGGTTTTCGCGCAGGGTTTCGCCGTGGTATTCGGTGCGCAGCAGCTTGCGTTGTTGAAGCTCTGGCACCACGTAGCGCACGAATTCCTCAAACCCGGCAGGCTGGTAGGGGGCCTGGACCATGAAGCCGTCGCAAGCCTGTTCTTCAAACCAGTGCTGCATCTGGTCGGCCACGTCCTTGCCGCTGCCCACCATGCCGCCTTCGTAGCGGTTGCCGTAACGCAGGCCCAGCTCACGCAAGGTCAGCTGTTCGCGGTCGGTGGCTTCGCGCACCTCGTCGTAGTGGCCTTTGACGCCGGGCACGTTGAGGTCGGGCAGCGGCTCGTCCAGCGGGTACTGGCCCAGGTCGATATCGAGGTGATAGGCCAGGGTGGACAGGCCGGGCTCGGCATGGGTCAGGTCGCGCAGCACTTCGCGCTTGGCTTCGGCAATGGCGCGGGTCTCGCCCACCAGCGGGGTGGCGGCGGGCAGGATCTTGAGGCTGTCCGGCGAGCGGCCTTTGCGCACCACGCGCTCCTTCATCTCTTTGTAGAAGCGCTGGGCGCTGTCCAGAGAGTCGTGGCTGGCAAAGATCACATCGGCCCATTGGGCGGCAAAGTCGCGGCCTCGATCCGATGCGCCGGCTTGCACGATCAGCGGGTAGCCCTGGGGCGGGCGCGGCACGTTGAGCGGGCCGCGCACATCGAACCATTTGCCCTGGTGGTGAATTTCGTGCACCTTGGCAGGGTCGGCAAACAGTGGCGCTTCACGATCCGCAACCAGGGCGTCGTCTTCCCAGCTGTCCCAGAGCTGATGGACGACTTCCAGAAACTCGTCGGCGCGGTCGTAGCGCTCGTTCTTGGGGATTTGCTCGCGCAGCGAAAAATTCCTGGATTCGGCGTCCTGGAATGAGGTGACCACGTTCCAGCCGCTGCGTCCGGTGCTTAGATGGTCCAGCGTGGCAAAGGAGCGTGCCAGCTCATAGGGCTGGAAATAGCTGGTCGAGCGGGTGGCCACCAGCCCCAGGTGCCGGGTAGCGCTCGCCATGGACGTCAGCACCAGCGTGGGGTCCAGCCGCATGGAGCCCAGTGCGCCGTAGCGCAGCTGGCTGTCGGTGCTGCTCTGGAAGCGGTCGGGAACGGCCAGAATATCGGCAAAAAAAGCCATGTCGAAACGGCCTCGCTCGAGCGTCTGCGCGATCTTCTGATAGTAGGCTGGGTTGAGCCAGTCGGATTCGGAGCTGGGGTAGCGCCAGCCGCCGGCTCGACCGGGACCGGCAATGATGAAGGCGGCCAGATGCATCTGGCGGGGTGTTGCTTGGGTCATGGCAATGAACTCACTCTTCGGAAGTCGTCAGGGGCTCAGGAGAGGGCGCTGCGGATCTTCTGCGCCACATCGCCGACCTTGCTGCTTTGCAAAAAGCCGACGACATCGGTGCGTTGCGGCAGCACGCCCAGTTGCTGGAAGCTGTCGGCCATTTCCTGGGTTTCGGTGGCGGCCTGCCTGCTCAGCGGGGCCAGCAGATCGGCGGTGGAGTCCGACAGGCGCTTGTCCCGAATCAGTTCGACAAAGACTTTTTCTTCGAGGCTGCCGGGACGGAAGCCGCCTTGTGCAGCCCATAGTTTGGCCGTAGCGTCGGGGCTGGCATTGATCCTGGCCTGCGTCTGCTTGATAAGCCTGACGACATTGAAGACAGCCTGGGGATTGGATTGCAGCGCTTTCTCGCTGGCGACATAAAAGGCCCAGTCATAGGTTCTGACATTGGGCAGCAGGCGGACCTTGTTGCCCAGGCGTGCCTTGGCAATGGCTGCGGCATGTTGCCAGTGGATCCAGCCGTCGATGCTGCCTTGTGCGAGAGCGGTATAGGCATCGACGCCCGACAGGCTGACCGCTTCCACGTCCTTGAGACGCAGACCCGCAGTTTCCAGGTATTTGATCAGGCTGTAGGTGCCGGTGGTGCCGTTCTGATGGGCAATGCGTTTGCCCTTGAGATCGGCGGCGGAGCGTATTGAGGATTCGGCGCGCACCAGAAAGTCCACTTCATCGGCGGGCAAGGCGTAGGCGGCCAGTGGAATCATGGGTACCTTGGCGGCGATGGCATTGACGAGCGCGGTTGCCGTTGCAAAGCTGAAGTCCACCGAGCCAGCCTTGATGGCCTCCATCACCGGCAGCGATGCGGTAAATCCGGGCTGGAAGGTGATGGCCGAGCCTATGGCGCTGTGCAGCTGGCTCTCGGGCAGGCTGCGCAGCGTGGCCCAGACACCGGTACGTCCGTCGCCGATGATGGCCACCCGCAGCGGTGTGCTGTTGGACTGCGCCAGAGCGGCATTGCCGCCCAGGCTCAGCGCGGCCAGTGCCGAGCCGGCTTGCAGTCCGCGCTGCAAGGCCTGGCGGCGGCTCAGTGGTGAGGAGGTCAAAGCCGTGGTGCTGTCGTAAGAGCTCATGATGATTGCCGTGAAGGAAATGAAAGGAATGGGGCGTGCAGGCCCGTGATTCAGGCCGAAGCCGAAGTCGCCTGGGCCGCCTCGTGCAAGGCCTCCTGCACCAGCAACTCGTTGATGAGCCTTGCCTTGAGCGTGGCCAGATCGGCCTGGCCACGATCGCGGGGTATTGCGCCTTCGAGCACCAGATCCCTGGCAATGTCGCCATCGCGCAGCACCAGAATGCGATTGGAGAGCACCACGGCCTCTTCCACGTCATGGGTGACCAGCACCACGGTGCAGGGGTGGTCGCGCAACATGTCGAAGAGCAGCAGTTGCATGGAGACCCGGGTAATGGCGTCAAGAGCGCCAAAGGGTTCGTCCAGCAGCAGGATGTCGGGGCGATGTAGCAGTGCGCGAGCCAGGGCTGCGCGCTGTTTCTGGCCGCCCGAGAGCGTGGACGGAAAATCGTTCTCATGGCCTTGCAGACCGACGGCACGCAATAGTTCCAGAGCTGCAGGCTGTTGCTCGCGAGCGCCAAGCGTGATGTTGTCGAGCACGGTCTGCCAGGGCAGCAGCCGGTCTTCCTGGAACATGACCCGTATCTGGGCTGCGCGCTCCGGCACGGGGCTGCTCAACCGCATGCGTCCGCTGCTGCAGGCTTCCAGACCCGCGATAAGCCGCAGCAGCGTGGACTTGCCGGCGCCGCTCGGACCTATCAGGGAAACGAATTCACCCTGCGTAATATCAAGATCTATATGCTGCAGAACCTGGCGGTGGCCGAACGATTTTCCGATATTGCGCAGAGAAACTGCGCATGCGGAGAAGCCATCTTCTTTGATTTCGGCATTCTGACGGCTTGATAATATTGAAATCATTGACCTGCTGCCTTTTTATATGCGGGATTCCAGCGCAGAACGCGATATTCGATCTGCCGGATAAGCCAGTCTGCCAGCCAGCCTGCCAGTGCATACAGCAATATGGCGAAAATGATGATATCAATGCGCAGCAGTTCGCGGGCGTTCTGAACCATGTAACCAATGCCATTGCGAGAAGCAATGGTTTCGGCAATGACCAGCGTGAGCCATGCAACACCTAATGCATATCGGATACCCACCAGTATGGATGGCATGGCGCCGGGAATGATGATTTGTTTAATCAGCTCTTTGCGGCTGAGACCGTAGGATTTTCCCATTTCCAGCAGCTTGGCATCGACATTCTTGATGCCGCTGGCCGTGTTGATATAGACAGGAAACAGCGTTCCCAATGCGACCAGCAAAATACGCGGCGTTTCATCGATACCCAGCCATAGAATCATCAACGGCACCAGGGCCAGATGCGGAATGGTGCGCAGCATCTGCAGCGAACGGTCAAGCAGATCATGGTTGAACTGACTGAGACCTACGGCCGTGCCCAGTACCAAGCCCGACAACATGCCAATGCTGAAGCCGGCCAGAACCCGACTCAGGCTGACGCCTATATCTGTCCAGAGCGTGTTGTTGGTCCATTGCTCATAGGCGGCATGAGCGACCGTGATAGGACTGGGTAATATGGACTGATCTATCCAGCCACTTGTTGTTGAAAATAGCCAAAGGCTCAGCACAACAAAAGGAATGATCCACGGTGTGAGCATTCTCTTGAAATTGATTGACGTGAATTGCCCTGTGCTTTTCTCTTTGATCAGTTGTCGTATTGCTTGGTCTGAAATCTGCATTGAGTGATATGTGCAAATTGGCCCTATTAACGGAGCCGAAGCCAAGTTTATAACTTAAATATTTAATATGTTAAATGAATAATTTTTTGTTTGTTAATTACGGAATCATCCTTTTGCCAAAGATAATAATATTGTTTGCATATGATGGATTGATCTGCATGTAGCCGGATCTGATGGATCGGATATTGGGCTGTGGCTCGGGTCCATAGCTTTTTCCGGAAACCGGACTCCAGTCAGCAGAGTGCGCCAGCGGAAACGGGCTGTGTGCCGCAATCCTTTGGCAGACACCAGCTTCCTGTTCGGACTCATGCAATGAAAAAAGCCGACCTGAAGGCCGGCCGGCTGCTGTCGTACTGTTTGGCCTCTGTTTAGCGCACGGCCTGGCCATGCCGGGCCTTGGTGGGTCGCACCGCCACCATCAGCACCAGTGCCGATAGGATCAACATGCCCAGCACCAGATAGATGCTGTAGTGCCTGTTGCCGGTGTACTGGGTCAGCAGGCCGGCCAGAGTGGGGCTGGCGGCCGAGCCCAGGTTGCCCAGGCTGCTGATGAGCGCTATGCCGCCTGCGGCCACGGCCGGAGGCAGATAGTCGCTGACCTGGGCAAAGAACAGCGGGGGCAGGGCCGCAAGCCCGATCAGCGTGAAGGCCAGGGCAATCAGAGAGCCTTCGAGATGGCCGTGCATCTGCAGGGTGACGATCAGGCCGGCAATGGCCATGCCGGTGGCGATGAACAGGTGCCAGCGCCGGTCGCCGAATCGGTCGGAGCTGGCGCCAAAGGCAATCATGCCGACAAAGCCCGCCACAAAGGGAATGGCCGAGTAGATGCCGACATGCAGCACGTCCTGCACGCCCAGGCCCTGAATCACGGTGGGCATCCAGAAGACAAACAGATAGGTGGCGCCGTGCATCATGAAATACACCAGTGACAGGGCATAGACCTTGGGGTCGCGCAGCAGCTGGCCCAGAGTGGCGCTGCCATCGGCATCCTTGTGCCCGTTGGTGCCGTGGTGAGTGGCCTGGCCGCTTTCGTTGGCCAGGTTGTATTGCAGACGCGCTTTCTCGGCATCTGTCAGCCATTTGGCGTCGGCGGGCCTGTCCTGCAGGTAGACGTAGAGGATCAGGCCCAGAATGCAGGCGGGGGGGCCCTGGATGAGAAACAGCCACTGCCAGCCATGCAGACCGTCGATGCCATCCATATATTTGAGGATGGCGCCGCACAGCGGTCCGGCCACGATGGCCATGGCCATGACGGCCGAGAGAAAGATGGAGATCACCCGGCCGCGGCGGGCCGAGGGATACCAGTAGGTGAAGTAGAGAATGACGCCGGGAAAGAAGCCGGCTTCGAAGGCGCCCAGCAGAAAGCGTGCGACATAGAACTGCATGGGAGTGGAGACCCAGGCCATGGCCGTGGCGATGAGGCCCCAGACCAGCATGATGCGCATCAGCGTCTTGCGCGTGCCTATCTTCTCCAGCAGCAGGTTGCTGGGTACTTCAAACAGAAAGTAGCCTATGAAGAACAGACCCGCGCCGAATCCGTAGGCGGCGTCGCCGAAATCCAGCGTCTGCTTCATCTGGATCTGGGCATAGCCGATATTGATCCGGTCCAGGTAGGCGACCATGTAGCAGATCAGCAGCAGGGGCAGCAGCCGCCAGCTGACCTTGGCATACAGCGCCTTGTCTGCGTCGATGTCCTGACTGGTATCTTGCCTGGGCGTTGCGCCCGAAATGGTCGTCGCACTTGGGTTCATGCTTGTCTCTTGGAAGTTGTTGTGGGGCGCGGGGTGGGCATCACGAGCTGGATGCAGCAAGCCATGGCCTGGGAGCAGACCCGGCTCGGCCTTTTTTCGTTGTCATGAATGCAAGGGATGCGTCACGGTCCCGCAGCATCAGGCCGCAAGGGCGGAGGCTGCCATGACCTTGCGCCAGCACCGGTAGCTGTGAATGGTGCTGTGGTGGCCTGTCCTGGATTTCTGGGTTCATTTCCTGTTCTTGACCTTCATCGCCTGAACCCGGCTGCGCACCAAGGCTGCATCGACCTTTGCGGGGCAGAGAATCAACGAGTTCGGTGGGCAATGTAGGGCCGGTGGCCTGAATGCACTTGGCGCATTCCGCAATTCAGTTGCCGGATCGTGACATCCAAGGGTAAGCCTTAGGCTCTGCTCTTGCAGCGGCAGGGCGGTAGAGGCTGCCGCGCCCAGGTCTGCCAGCGTGCAGATCGCGCTCGATGAGTTGGCGAGCTGTGCACTGCTGAATGGAGCGGGGATGCTCCGATGCTGAATTAGTCCATCACAAATATGGGCGCTGTTGTGCGAAACGGCAGCCTGCGGCCTGGCGGCAGCAGATAGGCATGCTCGCGCGACACGCGCAGCGGGTCGCATTCGCCGTCGGTGATGATGAGGATGGGCCCGTCCTTGGGAAAGTCATCGGTCTGGAGCAGCCGATCCACGCCCGGCTGCAGCACGGTGCCGCCCCGACCCCTGAGAGCGATGCGCTGGGCCATGTCAGCGGCCGGTAGATAGCCCAGGTCATAGGCTGCGGCGTCGCAGCAGATCAGGCGCACTGCGGGCACGTTCTTGGCCTCGGCATAGCTGGCGATGGCGCCCAGTGCCTTGGCCAGTACATGGCGCTCCATGGAGCCCGAGGTGTCCAGCACCACGCCAAAGGTGCGGCCGTCCAGCCAGCGGCTGTCGGCTTGAATGCGTGGCCTGGGAATATCGGGCGTGGCGCTCTGGCGGCGGCTGATGCGGGCATAGCTGCGCCGCGTTTCTATGGGCGGAAAGTGATGGTCGAACCAGCGCGCCAGCTCTACCTGCCAGTCAATCGGCGGCTGCAGCAAGGCACGGATTTCCTCGATCAGTCCTGCGGGCAGCAGGCCGCGTGCGCTTTGCTCGTGGCGCAGCAGGCCCTTGCCCAGCTGGGTGCGGCAAAACTCGTCGATATCGGTGTAGTCGCCCGTGTTGTGCTGACCGCCTACATTGCGCTCCAGCATGTCGCCCCGGCCACCGGCCAGGGTGCGCAGCTTGCGCATGCGGCGCAGATCGCTTGCGATGCGGTCATAGACCTCCTCGGCGCCGAGGCCGCGCAGCTCCGGGTCGTAGAGCAGGCCGATGCCCGGCGGCTGGCCCACATCCATCTGAATCAGCCAGTCGTTGATGACAAAGTCGCAGGCCACGTTCCACAGAAAAGGTTCGCGCCCGCGTCGGCGCGGCAGATGGCGCAGGGCAACGTGCAGAACTTCGTGGGCAATGACGAAACGCAGTTCCAGCTCGGACAGGCGCGGGCCGGGGTTGATGTAGATGGTGCGCAGCACTTCGTCGACGGCGGCGACGGCAATGTCCTCGCGCTCGCAGATGCCGGCGTCCTCGATGATGTCAAACGCCGCGACCATGCTGCCCAGCAGCGGAAAGCTGTCCATGAACCAGTGTCTTGCGCGGTCCAGCGCACTGCTGGCAGGGCGGCTCTGGCCAAACTCGCGGCGCACGCCTGCCGCCATTTCCACGGACTGGGTGACGGAGCGAGCCAGACCGGCGGCAAACATTTCGGGCCAGTTGCCGTACCTGCGCCAATACGGCTGCGGTTTGCTGGTGGATGAGGCGGGCTCAGGCCACTGCTGCGGCAGGGCCAGGCTGGGGTGAGCGCCGCCCTGACTGGGACCGGCCAAGCTCAGCGACTGTGCCCAGGCGGGTATGCCTTGTTCGCAGAACTGGACGTACCACTGGGCCTCGTCGCGCTGGGGCAGTCCGTCGGGCAGTTCCATGCCTTCGGGCGGACGGCCGAGCTTGATGGTCTGGATGAAGCGGGCCGTGACCACATCGCAGGCCGCGCTCCATTGGACCCAGTGACTGCGGTCTCGCTGAAAAAGCTCCAGCGCGTAGCTGAGCGTGGCCCGCCCCAGGCAATACGCCCATTCCTCGGGACTGGCCAGGCGCTTGGGGTGGATGTCGATCTGGCCGGTAAAGCGTTGGTGGTTGAGGCTGGCCTGTGCCCAGCCATGGGGCGGGCAGCCTGACTGGGCGCCGCGCACAAAGCCCAGGCTGCGGCTGAGTTCGCTAAAGATGGGGTGTGCCTGCAGCATGGCCAGGCCCTGCGTATAGGCCTGGGTGGCAGGGGTGTCGCGCGTTGGGGCTTTGGCCATCAGGCTCTGGCCGTCTCGCGCGCTTCCACCAGGCGTGGCAGGTCGCGCACTATTTCCACCATATACCAGGCTGGCAGGGTCTGGCTGTCGCTCTCAGCGGTGACGATCTGAGCCATTTCCAGGCTGATCTGGGCCAGTTCCTTGAGCATGGCCTTGGAGCGGTGCACGGTTTGCTGCAACTCGCCGCCGCTTTGCTGCTTGTCGGCGGGCAGAATCTTGAGCAGACGCGCACGGAAGGCCTGGGCCAGGAAATACAGCACATCTCTGTCCTGCGGCGCATGGGGCCAGTTGGCGTCGCCCTTGAAAATAGCGTCCAGACGGTGACGGTCGTCGGCCAGCTTATAGAAGGCCTTGAACTGCGCCGCATGCTGGGGCGTGAGGCAGCCGCTGCCCAGGGCTTCGAGCGTCTGCAGATTCAGAGCATCGCCGTAGGAGAGCAAGGCGTCGCTCAGCATATGCCAGGAGCGCGGCGTGGAAAACGCTTCCTCATGCTTGGGCGGCTGGCTCCACAGGTGATCGGGACGCTGGGCCAGGTATTCGAGAACCAGAGTATGCAACTGGGCCTGCTGCGCCCATTGCAACCACTCGCTGGCGCTGACCTTGAGCTGCACATGAATCATGCGGTTGATCAGCGCCGAGGACATGGTGCGCACAATCGCGGAATCCTGAGCCCGGTTGCCAGCCGCAATCACGATGGAGCCCTCGGGCATCACATACTCGCCCACGCGACGCTCCAGGATCAGGCTGTAGAAGGCTTTCTGCACATCCTGGCTGCAGGCGTTGAGCTCGTCCAGGAACAGGCAATAGGGCTGCTCGCGCGCAATCATGGCGGGCGGGCAAAAGCGAGTCACGCCGTCAATGATCTGTGGCACGCCCAGCAAATCCTCGGGCGCGAGCTGGCTACCCAGCAGGGACACACAATCAAGCCCCACGCTTTGCGCAAAGTTTTGCACCAGTGCTGATTTACCAATGCCTGGCGGCCCCCAGATGAACACGGGGCGTACGGTAGCTACGTTGAGAAGGAATTCGCTAAGTTGCGAGGGAGTGAGAGCCAGACTGGTTTGCATGCTGCGTGCAGTCTAAGGCAAGTGCAGCGGTGTCCTCAGCATGCTCAAGCGGCCTGACCTGGAGTCCTGCGGGCCGCGGGTCGCCGCTCATGGTTCCTGGAACGCCTGCATGCCTTGCATGCAATACAGCAGAAAGCGATTGGCGGCTGGGGACAGATGGCGACCGGTGCGAGTGATGAGCTGCATTTCCGCATCCTGAAATGCAGGGTTGTGAATGGGAATGGCGCGCAGGCGCCCGCTTGCCAGCTCGGCCGTGACGGAGCAGGGCGGCAGCAGGGTCACGCCCTGGCCGCTGGTGACAAAGGCCAGCAGCACGCTGATGAGATTGCTGGTCAGCGCGGGGCTGAGATGGATCTTGTCCTTGTGTTCGGCATATTCCACGAGCTGGCGAATGCCATACACGCCTTGAAGCATGGCAATAGGCCATTGGCTGAGCTCCTGCAGCGAGGTATGGCCCGCGCTGGCCAGCGGGTGCTGGGAGTGGACGATGGCATGCATGGGCTGGCGCGCCGCGCCGCGCGTGGTGATATGGCTGTCGGCGGGTGGGTAGTAGACCAGGCCGATCTCGGCCGCATCCTCGCGAATGCGGCGCATGATTTCGGTCGTGCCATAGATTTCCAGCGAGATGCTGACTCCAGGGTATTGCTGGCGAAAATTGCGTATGGGGCCGTCGATCAGCTCCTGCGCAAAGCCCTCGCCGCTGACCACGCTGACACTGCCGCTGTGCAGGCCGCGCAGCGCATCTACCTTGGCCAGCATGTCGTGGCGGTGGGCCGTGTGTTCGCGGTGATAGTCCAGCAACAGCCGGCCGGCTTCGGTGGGCACCACGCCGCTGCGGTGGCGCTCAAGCAGGGCCACCCCCAGTTCCTCTTCGAGCAGGCTGATCTGTCGGCTGACGGCTGAGGGCACGATGCCCAGTTTTTCGGCTGCGGCACGGACAGAGCCGCAGTAGACGGCTTCAAACAGATAGCGGGCGCGGGAGTCTTGGAAGGCGGGCATGCGGCGATTGTCGTCGCCAAATTGCATCTGTATTCATACGTATGTTCACTTTTTTAGAACAGAAAAAGAAGGCGTATGCAATAAATGCATTGTTATATTCAGCGCCCGCATGGGTGAGCGCCAGCTTGGGCTGGCCGTGCCCATTTTCAGGGTTCAAAGCTATTTCAGCGCGTCGGCAGCGGCCGTCGTGCGCAAGGAAAGTTGATGCGTACAGAGGTGCAGCCGGCCAAGGCCGCGTTGAATGTGGGTAGCGTGGTGCAGGTATTTGCGCTGGCGCTGGTGATTGCGGCATTGTCCGAGTGGCTGGGGCCGCTGCCCATTGCGCTGGGCGTGGGCAAGGTGGTGCTGCTGCCCATGATCTGGGCGCTGCTCATCGGTCTGGTGCTGGGACTGCTGCGCAAGCGCATGCCCGGGCCGCTAAAGCTGAGCCTGTACAGCCAGAATCTGGCAGCCGCCGTGCTGTCTTGCGCGCTGTTTCTGTTCATTGCCAAACTGGGTCTGCTGGTCGGTGGCTCGCTGCCCAAGCTGGCCGAAGTCGGCTGGGGGCTGGTGTTGCAGGAGTTGGGCAATCTGGTCGGTTGCGTGGCCCTGGGCATGCCTGTGGCGCTGCTGCTGGGCATCAAGCGCGAAGCGATTGGCGCGACTTTTTCCATCGGCCGTGAACCGGGTCTGGCCATCATCGGCGAGCGTTTCGGCATGGATTCGCCAGAAGGTCGCGGCGTGCTGGCCGAGTACATCACCGGTACGCTGATCGGCGCTATCTTCATCTCGCTGCTGGCCGGCTTTGTCTCAAGCCTCAATATCTTCCACCCGCTGGCACTGGGCATGGGCGCCGGTGTGGGCTCGGGCAGCATGACGGCCGCCGCCGTGGGCGCGATTGCCGCCCAGCATCCCGAGATGAGCGACCAGATTGCCACCTTTGCCGCTGCCGCCAATCTGATTGCGACGACGGTGGGCACTTATCTGACCCTGTTCATCTCGCTGCCCCTGGCGCTGCGTGCCTATCAATGGCTGGAGCCGATTCTGGGCCGCAAGCGCAAGCAGGCTGTGGTGGAGCAGGCTGTAGACCTGTGTGCCGCCAAGGATGAGGAACAGGCACAGGTGCCGGCGCTGGGCCTGGGCATGCGCTTCGCCTCCTGGGTTCTGGTCGGCGCCATGGTGCTGATCGGCAACCGCATCGGCCATGGCGTGCCGGTGATGGATGCGTTGCCAGGTGTACTGCTCATCATTGCCGCCGTGTTTGTCGGTGATCTGATCTATGTGGGCACGCGCCGCGCGCTGCCTGCGGTGTGCTGGATCTCGTTCATCGCGATGGCCATGACCTTCCCGCTGACGCCCTATGCCGCCGAAGTGGCAGCTTTGACCGGCAAGGTCAACTTCCTGGCCATGATCACGCCCATGCTGACGTTCGCGGGCCTGTCGCTGGCTAAGGACATCCCGGCTTTCCGCCGTCTGGGTTGGCGCATCGTGGTGGTTTCGCTGCTGGCCAATGCCGGTGTGTTCCTGGCCGCGACGCTGATCGCCCAGACCTTTGTCCACACGCTGTAAAGTCGGAGCAAGACCATGATGAACACCATCAAGTGGCCCGGCCAGCAGGAACTGCAAGCCTGGCGTCATGACTTTCATCGTCATCCCGAAACCGCGTTTCAGGAGCACCGCACCAGCGCGCGTGTGGCCGAGCTGCTGAAGAGCTTCGGTCTGGAAGTGCACACCGGCCTGGCCGGCACCGGCGTGGTCGCCGTGCTCAAGGGCAGTCTGGGCGCCGGCCCCTCTATCGGCCTGCGTGCCGATATGGATGCGCTGCATGTGACCGAGCTCAACCAGTGCGAGCATGCGTCAACCCATGCAGGTCGCATGCATGCCTGCGGTCACGACGGCCATACCAGCATGTTGCTGGGTGCGGCCCAGGCTCTGGCCTCGGCCCCCGACTTTGCCGGTACCGTGCATTTCATCTTCCAGCCTGCCGAGGAAAACGAAGGTGGCGCGCGCGCCATGATCGAGGAAGGGCTGTTCAAGCGCTTCCCCATGGACGCGGTCTATAGCATGCACAACTGGCCGGGCCTGCCCGTGGGTACGGCGGCAGTGCATTCCACGGCCGTGATGGCGGCCTTCGACATCTTCGATCTGACGCTAACCGGCAAGGGCTGTCATGCCGCCATGCCGCATCTGGGCAAGGATGCGCTGCTGTCGGCTTGCCAACTGGTGACGCAGCTGCCCGCGCTGATCGCTCGCGAGCAGGAGGTGCACAAGCCAGCCGTGCTGAGCGTGACCAGCTTCAACGCCGGGGATACCTATAACGTGATGCCCGAAGTCATCAAGCTGCGCGGTACCGTGCGCTGCTTCGACATGCCTCAGCGCGCGCGTATTGAGCAGCGTTTTCGCGATGCGATTGCAGCGACCTGCGCGCTGCACGGCCTTGAGGCCCAGCTCGACTACCGCGTCAGCTACCCAGCGACCATCAACAGCCCCCAGCATGCCGAAGTTTGCGCCGAGGTGCTGACCAGCGTACTGGGCGAGGGCAAGGTGCGCCGCGATATGGTGCCCAGCATGGCTTCGGAAGACTTTGCCTTCATGGCACAGGAATGCCCGGGCGTCTATATCTGGCTGGGCAATGGCGAGGACAGCGCCTCCCTGCACAACCCCAAGTACGACTTCAACGACGCCAATCTGCCGCTGGGAATGCGTTACTGGGTGGAACTGGTGGGAGCGCTGCTGAAGGGCGGCAAGCTGCCAGCCTGACAGCAGGGTTTTCCATATGAATCAATGCCGGGTCAACGCTTGGTTGAGCCCGGCATTTTTCATGTCCGGAAGGTTTGCAAAACTCTAACAAGCCATGCATTCGGACACAGAAATGTCGGAAGGCTGACACCCTGTAACGCCGTTTGATCTGGCGCCCCTATGATGTTTGTAGCGCTCCTGGTCAGTGCCTGTGGAGATCTGGGCACACTTTGGAGCGTGCGTGGCGGCTGCCGTGATCCCTCGGGCGCAGGGCTGGCCGCGCTAGTAGCAGGTGTTGCATCCCGGCGCATGACTGGGCTTTCACGCGGCGCTGACCGCATCTCTCGCAACGCTGCCTGCACCATTCCTGGTGCCGTGACTTTGTCGCACTGTCCGGGTCTTGATACAGGAGGGCGCTTTATGCCGTTCGGCAATCTTGAGGCGGGCATCTGGCCCGCCGGTTTTCCGCCGCTGCTGAGCTGGTGCGTGCTGGTTGCAGCCGCTGCTATGCTTGGTCATCTGGTTCACCGTTTTACCGGCTATCCGCGCATGCTGGGGTATACGGTGGTGGGCCTGGTGGCCGGATGGGTTGGCTTTGGTGATCTGCCCTGGCCGCTGCAAGGCAGCACGGCCGTGCTGTTGGAGGTGGCTGTGGGCGCAAGCCTGCTGCTGGCAGCCTCTCAGGTTTCATTGCCCTGGCTGTTTCGTCAGCCCTGGTTGCTGCTGCAAAGTCTGGGCGAGTCGCTGGTCACGCTGACGGTGGTGGCTGCGACCTTGCTGGCCCTGGGCTGGGGCTGGGCCGTGGCGCTGGCCGTCGGTGTGATATCCATGGCTGCGTCTCCGGCTGTGTTGCTTCGCATTGCCGATGATCTGCGCGCCAGCGGCGCGGTGACAGACCGCAGCTTGCTGCTGGCTACTATCAGCACCTTGCTGGCGCTGTTCGGCGCTCTGGTGCTGACCGTAGTATTCGTGCCGGTCGCAGCGGCTGCAGGTGGCGGCCTGCAGTTTTCATCGGCGGGGCTGGGCCGCCTGCTGTTCAGCCTGTTGCTGACTCTGTTCTGGGCCTTTCTGGTCACCATTGCCTTCTGGCCAGTCCTTCGTTGGCAGTCATCGCGCAGCGACACCACGGCCTTGTATCTGCTTGCTGCCATGGCTGCGGTCTGCCTGCTGGCCGAGCAATGGGGCGGCTCTGCCGCACTGGGCTTCATGGTCGCGGGTCTGATGCTGCGCAATTTCAGTCCCATGCCGCTGGTCTGGCCCCAGGCCTTTCAGGCGGCCAATGCCATGCTCAATCTGCTGATGTTCGTGCTGGTGGCCAGCATGGCCTCGCAAGTGAACCTGTCTGTGGCGATGGTTTCGGTCGTGGCCAGCGCTGTCCTGGCTCGGATTCTGGGCAAGTTTGGCTCCATCCTTCTGCTGGGGCTAGGTACCGGCATAGGCTGGCGCAGGCAATGGCCTGTGGCCTGCGGGCAATTGGCCTTGTCGGGACTCGCGCTGCTGATGGTGTCGGGGATTGCAATGCAGTGGACGGCTTTCAATGCCAGCGTGGCCCAGCAGGTGGCGGCCATTGCGCTGCCCATGATCGTCTTGTGCGAGGTGCTGGGTGTGCTGCTGGCCGCTACCGCCCTGTGGCGTAGCGGCGATGCCCATCGCGGCGTGGGCCGCGCGGCCTTGCAAAGAGGAGGGAAGCGCCATGACGCATGAAATCGAGCAAAGTCAGCCAGCGGGGGCCGAAGCCGGCGGCCTGGGCGAATTCGCACCTTCTCAGGCCCTGACGCTGGGCGTGGAACTGGAGCTGCAGCTGCTCAACACCCATCACTACGATATGACGCCGTATGCGTCCGATATGCTGGCCCTGCTCAAGAACGTCAAGGTCCCGGGCTCCATCGTGCCTGAGGTGACCTCCAGCATGATCGAGATCTCGACCGGCATCTGTCAGGATGCGCAGGACGCCTACGAGCAATTGGCTGTTACGCGCGATGCCTTGGTCAAGGCGGCCGACCGGCTCAATATCGCGCTGGCCGGTGGCGGCACGCATCCGTTTCAGCAGTGGCACCAACAGCGCATTTACGACAAGCCGCGCTTCAAGGAGCTGACGGCGCTGTACGGCTATCTGACCAAGCAGTTCACCATCTTCGGCCAGCATGTGCATGTGGGCTGCCCCAGTGCCGACGATGCGCTGATGATGCTGCACCGGCTTTCGCGCTACATCCCGCATTTCATTGCACTGTCGGCATCCAGCCCCTTTGTGCAAGGCCAGGACACCGCGTTTGATTCGGCACGTCTCAACTCGGTGTTCGCGTTCCCGCTTTCGGGCCGTGCACCATTTGCCTTGCATTGGGAGGATTTCGAGCGCTACTTTGCCAAGATGGCGGCTACGGGCGTGATTCACAGCATGAAGGATTTTTACTGGGATATCCGGCCCAAGCCCGAGTTCGGTACTGTGGAAGTGCGTGTTTTCGACACGCCGCTGTCCATCCACCGCGCTGCGCAGTTGGCGGCTTATGTGCAGGCGCTGGGTGCCTGGTTTCTCAGCGAGCAGCCCTTTGAGCCCAGCGAAGACGACTATCTGGTCTATACCTATAACCGCTTCCAGGCCTGCCGTTTCGGCTTGGACGGCACTTATGTGGACCCGGCGAGCAGCGAGCAGCTGTCGCTGCGCGAGCACATAGGGCAGACCCTGCAGCGCATCACCAGCCATGCCCCCGCATCCGGCAAGAGCGCGCTGCAGGAGCTGTCCCTGGTTCTGCAGCGCGGCAACGATGCGAGCTGGCTGCGCGAGAGCTATGCCCAGGTGCAGCAATTGCCTGAGGTGGTGCGCCAGGCGTCGCTCAGATTTGCTGGTAGGCCCTGAGCGGTTTTGACATTATCGACTCGGTGCAAGGAGTTACATTTGCAAATACTTACGAGTGCGGATTGAAAGGGCTTGAACAAAGCAAAAGCCAGTCCTGCCTTGTTCATCCGCAGGTCTGACTCCGGGTTGTCCTTGCCTGAGACACGCAGCACCTGCCGTTACCGGCTTAAGTGATTTCATGGTTGCGACCGTCATCCTTGGCATGCTCTGCGTGCATCTGCTGTGTTTTTGCGTGCTGTTCCTGCTGATCGGCCGCAGATTGCCCGACAGGAAAATGGGCATGGAGGTCTTCGCATTGGGCAACCTGTTGCTGGGTTGTGCCTATGTGCTGCAGCTGCTGGGCGGCAAGCCGGGCTGGAGTGCGATGAGTGTCGTCAATCACACGCTGACTCTGTGTGCGCCGGTGGTCTATGCGCTGGGCGCGATGCGCTTCTTCAGTCGTCCTATGCCGGTGTGGCGGCCGCTGCTGATTCTGGCGCTGGCCTATAGTGCGGCGCAGGTGCTGGTGCATTCGACACTGGGTCTGGAGGCGCGCCAGGCCATGCTGGCCGGGGCCTGTGCCTTGCTGTTCCTGGGCATGACGATCTCCCTGCTGCGGGGCACGCGCAGCTTTGCCAGGAACATGGTCGTTGAGATGGTGGTCTTTGCCATTCTGATCGGCGGCATCTGCATTCTCAATGCCATGAAGTTCGTGCTGATCCTGCAGGGCGGCTTGCAGGCCCTGGACATGAACAGCCATTTTCAAATGGTGTTCTATATCTACATGTCATTTCTCGGCACGGTGATCCCGCCAGGCGCCGTCTGGCTCGTCTTGCGGCGCCTTACCGACGAACTCGGCAGCATGGCGGCCCAGGACCCGTTGACCAGGCTGCTCAACCGCCGGGGCCTAGTCCAGGGGCTTGGGGCGCATTTCGCGGCCGCAAAGACCGTGCCCGTCCATCTGTTGATCGTGGATATTGACCATTTCAAGCGCATCAACGACAGCTACGGGCACCAGTTCGGCGACATGGTGCTGTGCCGCGTGGCGGAAGTGATTCGGCAAAGCACGCGCAAGAGCGATCTGAAATGCCGTTTGGGTGGCGAGGAATTCGTGGTTCTCTGCCCGGGGCTGCGGGGAGACGAGGCGCTGCAGCTAGCCGAAAGAATACGCGCAGCGATTGCGGAAATCACGATTCCGGGCATCAGCCTGCATGGCTGCGTCACTTGCACGGCAACGATTGGCGTTTCCAATCCTTTCATTGCTTCGCATGCATTTGAACTCGCACTGCAGCAGGCCGATGCGGCGCTTTATCGAGGCAAACATGCGGGGCGCAATCGTGTTCAGCGTGTGGACCTCGAAGATCTTCGAGCGCAGGAACCGGAGGGACAGGCCGCAAGATCAAGCCCTTTCATCAGTGAAAGGGCTTGACGGCGCTCAGGCTGCAATCACCGTCACGGCATAGCCTTTGCCGCTGGCGATCACGTCCAGCAACCGATCGATATTGGGGTGGGCTCCGGGGCGTGCCTTGGCATCTTCGGTGTGCTCGGCATACAGCTGCAGGCCTTCTTCGGCAGCTTCGACGTTGATGCTGCCATGTTTGGCGTAGAGAGCGTTGTAGATCGTGACCGAGCCAGCTTTGCCGGGCGCATTCGGGATGCTAGCGGCCAGTTGGCCGTCGGAGTCGATCAGCTGCAGCTCGGAGATATGGGCGATGGAGGGAAGTTGCTTGAGATTGTCGGCAAAGGCCATGGTGTGCTCGCAATGGTCGCTGTGATGGAAGCCGCTATTGTGGGGCTGCTTGAGGGATTGTTCAGCATCGGGCGCTGTTTTGCTCGAGCACCCGCAGTGCCTGCTGCATCTGTGCCAGCGTGGGCGCGTATTCGGGCAGCTCGGCAATCTCGTCCATCTCGCGCTGCATCAACTGCTGCACCAGGGCTGCCAGATCCTGCCAGTCAGAGTCGCTCAGCAGGGCCTGGGCCGTCTGCAGCAGGTCGGTCTGTATTTCATATGACAGCGAGAGCTTGCGCACCACATTGAGCGCAAAGGGGGGGCACAGCAGAATCTGAAGCGCTGTCGAGCGTGCGAAGGTCTGGCTGCTGTGGCCCTGCCTGCCATGGCGCAGCGTCAGCCAGCTCAGCCAGGCCGTGCTCAGATAGATGAGCGCAAGTGCGATCAGCTGCAGCAGTTCGGAATGCAGCACCAGCAAGGCGGAAGGAAGGCCGAGAAACAGCAGTGCGGCGAGCAGATACAGCGGCAGTACAAATGCCTTGAAGCTGCGGGCATGTGCCTCCACGGCCGTGGAAGATCCCGCATCGGCGGGCAGCTGGATCTGCGTTGCGCTCCAGCGCTGCCGATAGACGGGCTGGTGGAGCACAAAAACAGGCAGCCACAGCACGCGGTTCTGACGCAGCTCGAAGCCCCGGCTGGCTAGCTGTGCCCGCCAGCCCGAGCGTAGCGGGCGCAGCAAACCCTCGTCGGGCTTGAGCAGCAAGGCCGCGTCATAGAGATAGAACAGGACGATGGCCAGAACTACCTGCAGCTGCGTGGAGATCGTGAAGTACAAGACGGCTTTCCGGGGACAAGACTAACCCCGCGATCTTAGCGATGCGCGGGGCGGGTTACAGACATTGAGGCCGTGGCCCGGAGACCGCCTTATTCAGCGGCCTTCTTGCGGCCAAACAATTTGCCTATGCCTGCGAACAGGGCGACCGCTGCAGCAGCGACGATCTTCCAGCCTGCGGCCAGAAAGCCAGCAATCGCGCCCCACAGGCCTTTCTTGGTGGCCACTGCGGCAGCGCCACCAAGCACCAGGGCGCCCAGACCGATGGCGGCGACCTTGTCACCGTTCTTGAACTCCGCATAGGTCTGGCCGCTGTTGTAGTCGAATCCGGCCAGCACTTTCTTGAACTCCTCGGTGTTCTGGGCCAGGGTCGCGGTATCGGAGACCAGGGTGGCCGTCATCACGCCGCTGCGGCCCAGAATGCGCGAGGTGTAGTTGACATTCTTCTCGCCCGACTCGCCGCGCAGACGCAGACCCCATTCCAGTCGCTTGGTGGCCGTGTCGTAATGTGGTGGAACCTGCCAGCCATCGGTGTACAGAGCTTCAAGACCCAGCTTCTTGCGCTGCTCGTTGCCGGCCTTGTCACCTGACTGCATGGATTTGAGCAAGTCGTCGGCATCAATCTTTTCGTCGTCCTTCACGTAGCCCGTGTCGTCATAGGAGAACACGGCAAACCAGTCCAGCGATTTGGGGGCAATCAGGAAGTGATCACTGCTGGGAGGGTTGCCAAATGCCTGTAGCAGCTTGGAGGTGTCGGCCTCGCCGAGAAAGGCATAGCCAGAGGGAATCTTGACGCTGGCCTTGTCCGCGATTTCACCCTTGCCACTTTCCTGCCAGTGCAGGGCCTTGATTTCGGCGGGTAACTCCTGAGTGGCTTCTGTCTTGGCCCAGACGCCAAGAGACAGTGACAGGCCGACAACGGCGGCCGCGATGGACTTGAACATGCAATGAACTCCCGTGTTATGAATATATTGAGGAAAGCTATTGAGAATAGCGAACTTGATTTCACATACGCATCCGAATCATCTGTCGTTGATTCGCAGGTGAAGCATAACGCGGCTCAAACTGAGCTGACAAAAGAAGCTGGAGTGATAACGCAATGCGTCATTAATATCTGGCGATTGACAGGTTTTTGAAGAATTTCCCTGGAGGTCGCTCGTATGCACAGTGCCATATCATTTTTAGAGGGGCGCAACAGCCTGGGCATGGGCAGCTGGCATCTTGGCCAGGGGCGGCGCAGCCCGAACGAAGAGAAGGCAGCCTTGCTCACCGGGCTGCAGCTCGGCCTGAACGTGATCGACACTGCCGAGATGTATGGCGACGGCCTTTCCGAGGAACTGATTGGTGATGTGCTGCGTGACCTGCCGCCAAGCCGTCTCAGGCCTTTCCTGGTCAGCAAGGTGCTGCCCATGCACGCCAGCCGCAAGGGAGTGATGCGCGCCTTCGAGGCCAGCGCCCATAGGTTGGGAGTGGACTGCATCGACCTCTATCTGCTGCACTGGCGTGGCAATACGCCGCTGGCCGAGACGGTAGCCGCGTTCGAGGAATTGAAGGCGCAGGGGAGGATTCGTCATTGGGGCGTTTCCAACTTCGACACCGACGATATGCAGGAGCTGTGGCAAGTTCCGGGTGGACGCAACTGTGTGGTCAATCAGGTGCTCTACAATGTTTTCAGTCGCGGTATCGAATATGACTTGCTGCCCTGGTGCCTGAAGAACGGCGTGACCGTGATGGCCTATTGTCCGCTGGGGCATGGAGAGCTGGTTGAGCAAAGCCTGCTGGCTGAAATCGGTGATCGCCATGATGTCAGTGCCAGCGTGGTGGCTCTGGCCTGGATCCTGCGCAGCGGTCGGGTGCTGGCGATTCCCGAGAGCGGCTCCGAAGACCATATCCGAGACAACGCCCGTGCACTGCAGCTCAAGCTCGGGCCGGAGGAGCTGGCGCTGATCGACGCTGCCTCGCCCCCGTCGCGCTTCAAGCAGCCGCTGGACATGCTCTGAGCAAGAAGTGCCTGAAGCCAGGTCGAGGCGGTGTCATGAGCGACGGTCCGTGAGATCCTCGCTGCCCGTACCAGCACTCAGGCCCGAACCCAGCCCGGCGCCCAGCCCCAGGCCTCCCGCTCCCATACCTGTGCCCTGACCGCCGGCGCCCGCGCCACCACGACTGCCCGAACCCTGGGCTTCACCGGCCTTGCGATTCCCTCCGGCTCCCCCGGTACTCGGCCTTGCAGGGCCCTGGGACGGTATCTGGAGATGCGAGGGAATGGGTTCAAGATCAAGGGCGTCGCGGATAAAGCCGCGCAGCGAGGTGACCAGAGCGGCGGTCTCGATCGGTCGACCTGCCACCATATCCTGGGCTGCCCGGGCTGCCAGTTCCACCTGCTCCTCGGTACCCAGCAGGATGATGTCGGACAGAGCGGCCTCCACGGCATCCCGGATACGACGCCGGCGCTCATTCAGGCTATCTCCGGCTGGTGTTTGTGGCGGCGTCTCATCGGTTTGCCTGAGGTCGCGCAGATGCAGAGGACTGACGCTCAGCGTGCCGGTGAACGAGCTGCCCAGCGTTTTGTAGGCGGCGGTCAAGGTCTTGAGCCGCTCGTTGATCTGCCGGTTCTCACGCTCGCGCCGCTTTTGCACGGTCTGCATGAACAACAGGCGAATGCCCATCATCAGGCAGGTCACCAGCAACAGTCCCAGCACGGTAGAGAGCAAGGAGGTCCAGGAGCTGAAATCAAGCGAAGAGCGCATGGAGTTCCTTCAGACGGAGTCGTCGGTCATAAAAGCGAGTTTGCACAATTCTTAGGCGATCCGGGCGAGTGTGGCTTGTGCCGGCAGCGCCTGTGGCAATGCTTGTCAATCGGTCTCGTGTTTTGCCATATGCTAGATAGTTGACATATCACCTAGCTGAGAAAAAAGAGACAACGTCGTGGAGCCAGTGACTAGCCGGGGCTTGAACCCCTCATGGATCATCGTCGCAGCCGGCGTCAGTGCCTCGCTGCATGTAGGCAAGCTGCCGCCCGCCGTGCCGTTGCTGCAGCAGCAACTGGGCGTGTCCCTGGTGCAGGCCGGATTTCTGCTCTCCACCGTTCAGGTGGCGGGCATGTTGTTGGGCCTGGTGGTGGGGCTGGGTGCCGACAAATGGGGTCTTCGTCGCAGCTTGCTGACGGGGCTGATGCTGATGGCTGTGTCCAGCGCGGTGGGCGCTGCGGCCACGGGCTTTGCCTGGCTGCTGGCGCTGCGCGCGCTTGAAGGCCTTGGGTTCTTGCTGGTCGCCATGCCTGCACCGGGGCTGATACGCCGCGCAGTCAAGCCGTCCGAGCTGGGGACGCGTATGGGGTGGTGGGGTTCCTATATGCCCATTGGCAGTGCCATGGGCTTGCTGCTGGGGCCATGGGTGCTGCAGGCAAGCAGCTGGCAGGTATGGTGGATTTCGCTGGGCTGCACCTCTGCCTTGGCTGCCCTTGCGGTTTGGCGCATGGTACCCGCAGATGATGCAGCAACCGATGCCCTTGCAGCCACAGCCGACGAGGGCTGGCGTCCGCGTCTGGTCCGAACCTTGCGCAGTCCCGGCCCCTGGCTGGTGTCGCTGGGCTTCATGGTGTATTCGAGCCAGTGGATGGGGGTTGTCGGATTTTTACCCACCCTGTATGCGGAGGCCGGCCTCGGTGCCAAGCTGGCAGGCCTGCTGACGGCCGTGGTTGCCGCCAGCAACATGCTGGGCAATGTGGCCGCCGGCAGGTTGTTGCATCGGGGCTGGCGTCCCGCGCGCTGCCTGCAGACCGGCTATGTGCTGATGGGGCTGACGGCGCTGCTGGCCTATGTGCAGATCGGCGGCGAGCCCTTGGCACCGCTGTGGCTGCGCTTCGTGGCCGTGGCGCTGTTCTCGGCGACGGGTGGCCTGATACCGGCCACCCTGTTCACCACGGCCATGCACCTGGCTCCCAGCCCGGCCACCCTGTTCACCACGGCCATGCACCTGGCTCCCAGCCCGGCCACCGTGTCCACCACCGTGGGTTTCATGCAGCAATGGTCTTGCGTGGGGCAGTTTGCCGGTCCGCCACTGGTGGCGGCCATGGCCATGCAGATGGGCGGCTGGCAGTTCACCTGGCTTGTAACGGGCAGCATGTGTGTGCTGGGCTGGCTGCTGGCGTTGGGAGTGGGGCGTTGCTGGAGCCGTCTCAAGGTCTGAGTTTTGATGGATATGCTCTGTATTTATGAGCTGAAAGCGCAATCTGGATGGGCGCTTGGAGTCGATCTGATGATGCTCTCTTGCGCCGGCGCATGGGCATGACTTGCAGCTCCCGCATGATTCGGGTCCGAACTGCGGTTACGCTGCAGTCTTGTGGAGGTTCATGATGCAAAAGCGCCAGTTTCTCGCCACCGCAGCTTCGCTGACGGCATTGTCATCAACGCCCTGGCTCGCGGGCTGTGCTTCGCGCCGTTCTAAGACCGCGGTCAGGCCCGCCGAGATGATCTTCTACGGCGGCCCGATTCTCACCATGAACGATGCCCAGCCCCAGGTGGAAGCCGTGGCGGTGAATGCCGGAGTGATTACCGCCGTCGGCTCGCTGCAGGAGCTGGAGTCCTTGCGCGGCCCTGGCACGCGTATGCTGGACTTGCAGGGCCGCACGCTGATTCCGGGCTTTGTGGACCCGCACAGCCATATTGGCGGCGTGGGGCTGCAGGCCATTTCGGCCAATCTGCTGCCTCCGCCCGACGGTGGCAACGCCTCTATCGCCGATTTGCAGCAGACGCTGCGCGAGTACATCCAGATCTCGCCCGAGGTCAAACAGCTGGGCATCGTGCTCGGTTTTGGCTATGACGATTCCCAGCTCCAGGAGCGGCGTCATCCCACACGCGACGATCTCGATGCCGTCTCCCGAGACCTGCCGATTGCCGTGATTCACCAGTCCGGGCATTTCGGCGCACTGAACTCCTTGGCTCTGGCCCGTGCCGGCATCGGCCCTGGCACTCCCAATCCAGAGGGCGGCGTGATCCGCCGCCGCGCCGGCAGCCCGGTACCCAACGGGGTGCTGGAGGAGAATGCCTTTTTTCACACCCTGGGCCGGATCATGCCCAAACTCACTCTGGAGCAGTCCATGGACTGGCTGGAAAAAGCCCAGCAGCTCTATCTGGAGTTCGGCTACACCACGGTGCAGGACGGGCGCTCCGACGCGGGAGCCATTGCCTCGGCTATGGCGGCGGCCGAGTCGCGCCGGCTGGTCATCGACGTGGTGTCCTATCCCGACATCCTGCAGCTGGGCGACGGCGCGCTGGCCAACAACCTGAAGTTCAGCCGCAGCTATACCAATCGCTTCCGCATTGGCGGCGTCAAGCTCACGCTCGACGGCTCGCCTCAGGGCAAGACGGCATGGCTGACCGAGCCCTATCTGGTGCCGCCTGATGGCCAGCAGCCCGGCTATAGGGGCTATGGGGTGCTCAGCGATGCCAGGGCCAACGAGCAGGTGGCCAGGGCCATCCGCAACGGCTGGCAGATTCTGGTGCATGGCAACGGCGATGCTGCTATCGACCAGTTCATCGCCGCCGTGCGCGCCAGCGGCCCCGTGGAGCAGGCGCGTGCCGTACGTCCGGTGCTGATCCACGGCCAGACGCTGCGGCGCGACCAGGTGAGCCAGCTCAAGGAGCTGGGTATCTTCCCGTCACTGTTTCCCATGCACACCTTTTACTGGGGTGACTGGCACCATGATTCGGTGCTCGGCGATCCGCGCGCGCAGAACATCTCGCCGACTGGCTGGGTGCTGGGCGAGGGCATGGTGTTCACGTCTCATCACGATGCGCCTGTGGCCCTGCCATCGTCGATGCGTGTGCTCGATGCCACGGTGAATCGCACAACGCGCTCGGGCCGTGTGCTGGGGCCCGAGCATCGCGTCTCGCCCTGGGTAGCGCTCAAGGCGCAGACCATCTGGTCGGCTTACCAGCATTTCGAGGACGACCGCAAGGGGTCCATCGAGGTCGGCAAGCTGGCCGACCTGGCCGTACTGTCGGACAACCCGCTGACCGTGCCGCCGCATCAGCTTGCCAGCCTCCAGGTGCTGGAGACTATCAAGGAAGGGCGCACGGTATACAAGCGTGTTCTCTGAAGCTCCTTATTTGAGAGCTTAGATCGCTTTATGGGTAAGCGATTTGGCGTATTTTGATGTAATTTTCATGCGTCACGCGAGCCTATCAAGGCGCGCAAAGCGCGCTCCAGCTGCCGGGCATTTTCATGCACCAGCAGCCATTCGGGCTGCAGCACTGGCTCAGGTTCCGGTGGCGCAGGGCAGTCATCCATGGTCGCCAAAGGATCATCGGCCTTGAGGGCAACCACGGTTGGCTGGTTGGCCAGATCAAGGCAGGCATGCGTCAGCCGGCGGCAGTAGTCGGAGATTGCCGTGGGAGGAGCCATGCCGGTATGTGCAGTGGCTCGGTTCAGACTCTCGGCCAGCAGCAAGGCTGTCGCGTAAACGCGCACCGCATGGCGGTCATAGCGGCGGGTGACAAAAGCCAGTCGCTCGGCATTGAGCCGTCCGCGCAATGACCAGCGTCGCGAGGAGTGGGCCTGACCTACGGCGGCGCGCAGGGCGGCCAGCGATTCATGGGCCAGTGATAGCTGGCCAAGGGCGGTTTCTGCCGCATCGGCGTTCTGCTGCTGGCAGGCCTTGAGAATCAAATCCAGTCCATTGGCCAGTTGCTTGAGAAAGATCGAGGCGGCCCGGCCCATATCCTTGATGGGATTGGAGGTCAGCAGCACCTGGCTGAAGACAAGCCCGACCGCAGCACCGACCGTGACGTCCAGCAGACGGGCTCCGCCCGCCATGCTGGGGCCGAGCACCAGCACCAGAATCACCGAGACCCCGGCTTGAATCGGCACCACGGGCGCGGGGCCGATGCTGGCGCCCAGCAGGATGGAGAGGAATGCGCCCAGGCTCATGCGCAGCAACAGGTGCTGCTCGGGCAGCTGCCACAGCAGATCGCCGATCACGATGCCGAGTGTGCAGCCTATGAGCAGACTGCGTGCCTGCTTCAGATGGCTGGGCAGCCCGGGTGCGAGGCAGATCACGGCGGTGACCACGGCGAAAGCCGGCTTTGGGTGGCCCCAGAGCTGCTGGGCGATGACCCAGGCCAGCATGCTGGCCAGTGCTGCGGCAAGTGCATCACGCAGGGCCAGCCTGGCTCTTGAAGGCAAAGTGGTCTTGGCTCGGCGCCAGGCCAGCATGAAGGGGGTGCTCCAGCGCAATCTCAAACTCCTTGGCATAGCCTCTGATCAGACTGTGATTCAAGGATGTTAGAGGGCGCAGCGAGATTGCTTTGTGGGAAATACGCCACGTCCTCCGAAAATGCAGCGGCATTGTGCCGCAGTCCGCCGAGTCGTCGTACTGGGCCGGGGACTCGAGAAAGCCGCTGGTGACGATGCCTGGTGCTGATATGGCCGAAGAAGCGCTTGTGAATCACGCCGCCTAAAAGGAGCTGCCTCAATGCTCTTGCAGCAGAGCCTGAATGCAATGCCATTCGGCCTCGGTCACCGGGGTGATGGAGAGGCGATTGCCTTTTTGCAGTACACGCATCTGCTGCAGTGGAGCTTGTCCGCGCAGCTCGGCCATCAGCAGCGGCCGGGTTTTCTTCAGTGCCTGCACGTCCAGCGTCAGCCAGCGCGGTTTGTCGACCGGGGACTTGGGGTCGTAGTAGGGATCCTCAGGATCAAACTGTGAGGGGTCCACGCGCAGATTGCCGGCAATGCGGGCTAGGCCGTAGATGCCGGGTTCGGCGCAACTGGAGTGCCAGTACAGAACGCCGTCGCCGACCTGCATATCGTCACGCATGAAATTGCGGGCCTGGTAGTTGCGCACGCCGTTCCAGGCAATGGTCTGTCCGGGGGCTGCCAATGCGTGGTCGATGGAGTACTCGTCAGGCTCGTTCTTCATGAGCCAGTAACGCTGGGCCAGGGTGCTGCTGTCGTTCATAGCTGGATTGTCGGTGAGGAAGTGGCGGGCTTAGTCATGAGGGCCGCGTTGCCAGGGGCCGCGATCTTGCTGCTGCCAGCTGCGTACCAGATCGCTATTGCGTTGCAGCAGGTTGCGGGTGTCCAGCCAGCGGCCGGGAATGTCCAGCTCGGCCTCTTCGACCACGCGCATGCAGTCCTGAATATGGCGCTCTCCCAGAAAGCGCAGCGTGGCGTAGCCTATCGATGCCGCTGCGAGCTGGCCCAGTAGCGGCACATATTTGGCGGCCTGTCTGGTGCTCATGCGCAGTCCCATGGCTTTGCCAAGACGCAGCACCATATCGCGGGTGATGAACTTGCCGATCAGCACGGAGCCGACCATGGCGACGGCTTTCTGCACCTGCTCGCGCTTGCCTGGCGTGAGCTGGTCGAGCTGCTCGGGTGTCAACCCGAATTCCTGGTTGATGCGCGGATAGAGCTGCGCTAGCAGGGCAGCATCGGCAGCCCAGTCCAGCCCTGGTATCGGAATGGTGCTGGCAGCAGCGCTGATGAGCGCACGCTTTCTGAGCAGCTTGCGGGCCCGTGCAGCGGCCTGTGCAATGTCTTTGCGCTCTGCTCTGGTCGCGCTGAGATTTCTCAAACTCGGGTCTTTTTTCCACATATACGGTAAGAAGATGCAGGAAATAGAAAAAGGGGCCCAAGGGGCCCCTTTTGTTCGGAATTCAGATTCAGTTGGCCTTATCGCGCACCATGCCATAAATAAACAAAAGAATCACTGCTCCAACCACCGAGGCAATCCAGCCTGCGGTTTGCCCGGGCTGGTACCAGCCCATGGCCGAGCCCAGATAGGTGGCTACAAACGAGCCCACGATACCGAGAAGAATCGTCATGATCCAGCCCATGCTATCGTTGCCGGGCTTGATGGCCCGTGCAATCAAACCGACGATAAGACCGATGATGATGGTTCCGATGATGGACATAGTCTGTTCCCTGTTGGTGCTTTGACGAAAGTCACTCTACGCGGGCCCAAAGCCCGACTCTGTCGGACGATTCTGAATGTCGGCGCGAGCGGGCTTCTTCCATGGAGGCGGAGGGGTGAGGCGGGCTGCCAAGGCCAGAAACGAAAAAAGCCTGCACAAAGCAGGCGTTTCTTGCAGGCGCCTGATGGGGTGTCAGGGCTGCAGGGGGCCCAGGGCGCTGTAGGCTGCCGCCGTGGTTGCCGAGGCATCGGCACCTTCGACACGGCGGGCGCCGTCGAAGCGACGCGCCCAGTAGGAGGTTTGCATGCTTTCCACACGCACGCTGGCGCCGGTACGAGGTGCGTGGATGAATTTGCCGTCACCCACATAGATGCCCACATGACTGAATGTGCGGCGCATGGTGTTGAAGAACACCAGATCGCCTGGCTTGAGGTCGTTGCGGTCAATTTGCTGAGTGGCGTTGGCCTGTTCGGCAGAGACGCGAGGCAGAACCTTGCCCATGGTCTGGGAGTAGATGGCACGCACGAAACCGCTGCAGTCGAAGCCAGTCTCAGCGTTGGTGCCACCCAGGCGATAGGGAACGCCAAGGAAACCCATGGCTGTCACCACCAGATCGGAAGTTTTCTCGGCCACGTTCTGACGTGCTTCACGCACGAAGTCAGTCGTCTTCTCGGCCACGGAGTGGCGAGCTTCACGCAACTGGGTGATGAGGCCGCGGTTGACCAGCAACTGGGCCATGTCGTCGTCACGCTGCTCGCTGGGCGCCGCGTGCGCAGAGGTAACGCCGACAAATAGAAGTGCAATAAGCCATCGGGACATGGGGCGTGAGGGTAACACGTTCATTTGTAGGATGGGGGCTCTATTTCCAATTTTTTCTCTTGGTTTTTGATGCAGCACAGCAAGTGAGCTGCGGGCATAAGCTTATTGCGTGAGCTGCTCTCAAATTTGCAGCGTATGACAGTACGTAATTTCCCCATTCTGGTGAATGCGGGTCGGGAATGCACCAATTCATGGTATTGACACAAAAAAGGCGTTGCATTGACGGACTCTCTGCCCCGGAATGCGCTTGCAGCGACAATAGCGCCATCGATTGCAGCCGATGCGGCGCGCTTGCTCGGCGCGTTGCACGTCGGTCCTGCGCAAGCGCTGCGCTTTTTTGGCGGCAGGCTTGACACAGTTTTAAGAAAGATTTGCCATGTTGTTAGAAGCTTCCGAGTCGCAACTGGTTCTGGTGGACTACCAGGACAAGCTGATGCCCGTCATCCATGAAGGCGCTCAAGCGCTGGCCAATGCCGTCAAGCTGGCCAAGATGGCGCAGTTGCTGGAGGTGCCTGTCTGGGGAACGGAGCAGAACCCTTCGCGCCTTGGCGCCAACAATGCGGAGCTGAAGGCACTTTGCCAGAAGACGCTGGAGAAAATGTATTTCAGCGCCGTACCTGAGGGGCTGGGTGAATGGCTGCGTCCTCCTGCCAAGCCGCAGGGCGGCAATGCGCGCAGCCTGCCCAAGCATCTGCAAAAGCCGCAGCAGCAGGCGCCCGAGCGCAATATGGTGGTGATTGCGGGTTGCGAAACCCATGTCTGCCTGTTGCAGACAGCGCTGGAGCTGCTGGAAGACGAGTTCGATGTGTGGGTGGTGACGGATGCCTGCAGCTCGCGTACCGAGCGTAACCGGGATGCTGCGTTTGACCGTCTGGCGGGTGCCGGCGCCGAGCTGGTGACCACCGAGATGGTGATGTTCGAGTGGCTGCGCACCTGCGAAGACCCCGCCTTCAAGGAGATGCTGGCTCTGGTCAAGTAATCGCCTGCAGTCAGTCAATGGAGTAAGCGCCCTTCCTTGGGCGCTTTTTCTTTGGGCGATGCATTGGCGCGCCAGGTCTCTATTCAAGGATGTCAAGGTCTCTTGAGCCGAGCCCGGCCCCGCGACGGCCTTCATGGTTTGAGCCACTAGCACTGAGCTGCATGGATGCAGTTGTCAAGCCCTGTCAGTTTTGGGCAAGCGCGTTATGAATAATTATGAATTCAGAAAGCTCTCTGCAAAAGACGGAGAGTCAAGGAGACATATTCATGACCACGCGTTTCGACGATTTTTATCAGCGTTCCATTGATGACCGCGACGGCTTCTGGGCGGAGCAGGCCGGTCTGGTCGATTGGCAGCAGAAGCCCCAGCAGATCTGTGACTACAGCCAGCCGCCATTTGCCAAATGGTTTGTGGGCGGCACCACCAATCTCTGCCATAACGCCATCGACCGTCATCTGGCGGCGCGCGGCGATCAGAATGCGCTGATCGCCGTTTCTTCCGAAACCCAGACCGAGAAGGTCTACAGCTACCGCGAGTTGCATGCGGAAGTCAACCGCATGGCAGCCGTGCTGCAGTCGCTGGGCGTACAAAAAGGCGACCGGGTGCAGATCTATATGCCCATGGTTGCCGAGGCCTGTTTTGCCATGCTGGCCTGCGTGCGCCTGGGCGCCATTCACTCCGTGGTGTTCGGCGGCTTTGCCTCGGGCGCACTGGCGTCGCGCATCGATGATGCCGAGCCCAAGGTCATCATCAGCGCCGATGCAGGCTCGCGTGGCGGCCGCGTCGTGGCTTACAAGCCTTTGCTGGACGAAGCGCTCAGGCAGTCCAGCCACCAGCCCGCTGCCGTGCTGATGGTCAACCGCGGACTGGCTGAAATGCCCATGAAGGCCGGCCGCGATCATGACTGGTCGGCCTTGCGCGCCCGGAATCTGGATGCGCAGGTGGATTGCGTCTGGGTGGAGTCAACCCATCCCAGCTACACCCTCTACACCAGCGGCACCACGGGCAAGCCCAAGGGGGTGCAGCGCGATACGGGCGGCTATACCGTGGCACTGGCGGCCAGCATGCCGCATATCTTCGATGCCCAGGCGGGGCAGACCTTCTTCTGCACCAGCGATATCGGCTGGGTCGTGGGTCATAGCTACATCATCTATGCGCCGCTGATTGCAGGCATGGCCACGGTGATGTACGAGGGCCTGCCGGTCAACCCCGATGCCGGCATCTGGTGGAGCATTGTCGAGAAATACAAGGTCACGCACATGTTCTCGGCGCCGACGGCGATTCGCGTGCTCAAAAAGCATGATGCCGATTACCTCAAGCGCTACGACATCTCCAGCCTCAAGGCACTGTGGCTGGCCGGCGAGCCGCTTGACGAGCCCACGGCGACCTGGATCAGCCAGGCCATCAACAAGCCCATCATCGACAACTACTGGCAGACCGAGACCGGCTGGCCCATCATGACGCTGTGCAACGGCGTGGAAAAACAGGCCACGCGCTTTGGCAGTCCGGGCCGGGCGGTCTATGGCTACAACGTCAAGCTGATCGATGACGCCAGCGGCGAGGAGTTGATCCAGCCGAACCAGAAGGGCGTGCTGGCGATTGAAGGTCCGCTGCCGCCCGGTTGCATGCAGACGGTCTGGCGTGACGACAACCGCTTTGTCAACACCTACTGGAAGAGCATTCCGGGCCGCCTGATCTACAGCACCTTCGACTGGGGTATCCGCGACGAGGATGGCTATTACTTCATCCTCGGCCGTACCGACGATGTGATCAATGTGGCAGGCCATCGTCTGGGCACGCGCGAGATCGAGGAGTGCATCTCTGCCCATGCCCAGATTGCCGAAGTGGCCGTGGTCGGCGTTGCCGACAATCTCAAGGGGCAGGCTGCGCTGGCCTTTGCCGTGGTGCGCGATGCCGCCTTGGTGGCCGATGAGGCCTCCAGCAAGGCCCTGGAAGCCGATGTGATGAAGCTGGTCGATGCGCGTCTGGGGGCGGTTGCGCGTCCGTCGCGCGTGATCTTCGTGACGGCTCTGCCGAAGACGCGCAGCGGCAAGCTGCTGCGCCGGGCACTGCAGGCCGTGGCTGAAGGTCGTGATCCCGGTGACCTGAGCACCATGGAAGATCCGGCGGCCCTGACCCAGGTGCAACAGCGGCTGTAACTTCCGCAACGGTGGTTGCAGAGCTTCATTCCCGTGGCCAGCGTCGGCTGGACGGCGCAACGGGATTTCGGCGAATCCAGAGTTCAAGGCCTGCGACCATCAAGGCGCAGGCCTTGCTGTTTGCAGCCTAAAATCGCCCGATCACGCTGCGCAGCCCGCTGCCTGGCGCCATGGAATTGAAAAACTTCGAGAAAGAGCTGTCGTGCAAGTTGCATCCTCCATCTTCAAGGCCTATGACATTCGCGGCATCGTGCCGTCGACACTGACTGAAGACGTCGCCCGTGGCATCGGCCGCGCATTCGGCATGGCAGCGCTGGTCGCCGGTGAAAAAACCGTGGCGGTTGGGCGTGATGGCCGTCTGTCGGGTCCCGCGCTGTCGGCCGCATTGATGCAGGGCCTGACCGAGGTGGGCGTGAATGTGATCGACATCGGCCTGGCCACCACCCCCATGCTCTACTTTGCCGCCGCCACCTTGTGCACCAGCGGCATCCAGGTGACGGGCAGCCACAACCCCAACGATTACAACGGCTTCAAGATGGTGCTCGCAGGCCGCGCCATTTATGGCGATGAAATCCAGGCCCTGCGCGTGCGCATGGAAACGGAGGACTGGACGATTACCGGTGCCGGACAGATCAGCCGGGCCGATGTGCTGGCCGATTACACCGCCCGCATCGTGGGCGACGTGAGGCTCGCGCGGCCCATGAAGATTGTGGTGGACTGCGGCAACGGCGTGGCAGGTGCATCGGCTCCCGCCATCTTCCGTCAGCTGGGCTGCGAGGTGATCGAGCTGTTCTCTGAAGTCGACGGCAACTTCCCCAATCATCATCCCGACCCCAGCAAGCCCGAGAACCTGCGCGATGTGATCCATGCCCTGCAGACCAGCGATGCCGAGCTGGGTCTGGCTTTTGACGGTGACGGCGACCGCCTGGGCATTGTGACCAAGGACGGCCAGAACATCTTCCCCGACCGTCAGATGATGCTGTTCGCCAAGGATGTGCTTTCGCGCGTGCCCGGCGGCTCCATCGTGTTCGACGTCAAGTGCACCCAGCGTCTGGCACCCGAGATCGAAGCGGCCGGCGGCAAGGCCGTGATGTACAAGACCGGCCATTCGTTGGTCAAGGCTCGCATGAAGGAGCTGGGCGCGCCGCTGGGCGGCGAGATGAGCGGCCATATCTTCTTCAAGGAGCGCTGGTACGGCTTTGACGATGGCACTTATGCGGGCTGCCGTCTGCTCGAAATCGTCAGTCGCGAAACCGACCCCAGCGCACTGCTTAACGCACTGCCCAGCAGCTTCTCCACGCCCGAGCTCAATGTGGCTTGTGCCGAAGGCGAGCCCCATCGTCTGGCGGCCGAGCTGCAGGCGCTCGCTGCCACGGAGTTTGCTGAACCTGCCCGGGTCAGCACCATTGACGGCCTGCGCGTGGACTGGGCCGACGGCTTCGGCCTGATCCGCGCCAGCAACACCACGCCGGTGCTGGTGCTGCGCTTTGAAGGCCATACACAGCAAGCCTTGCAGCGCATAGAAGCGCAGATGCTGGCCTTGCTCAAGCGCGTCAAGCCCGACGCTCAGGTAGGCGCTTCCGCGCACTGACCGAAGCAGCGCTCAAGCATGGCCAAACCGGCTCCCATGAGCTTTGCCCGTGCGCTGTTCAGTGCGCTGGCCTGGGCGGTGCAGCCGCTGCTGTGGCGCAAGCTGCGTCGCAGAGCTCGGGCTGAACCGGGATACGGCGTCGCCGTGCCTGAACGCTTCGGCCATTACCAGCCAGCAGATCTGGGGCGCGATGGACGCGGCCGTTGGGTGTGGATTCATTCGGTGTCGCTGGGCGAGACCCGGGCTGCTGCCATTCTGATCAAGGCCTTGCGCGAGCGCATGCCGGCGATGCGTCTGCTGCTGACGCACAGCACTGCGACTGGGCGAGAGGAGGGCGCAAAGCTGTTGCACCCGGGCGATGTGCAGGTCTGGCTGCCCTGGGACTCCCTGAGTGCCACCAGGCGTTTTGTCGCGCAGTTCCGGCCTGCCGTGGGCGTGCTGATGGAAACCGAGATCTGGCCGAATCTGATTGCGGCCTGTGCCAACACGGGCATTCCTCTGGCCCTGGCCAATGCACGCCTCAACGAAAAATCCGAAGCGGGCGCCTTGAGAGTCAGGCCCCTGTCTCGCCCCGCGTACGCCGCACTGGCTGCCGTCTGGGCGCAGACCGAGGCCGATGCCAAGCGCCTGCGCAATGTAGGCGCCAGCGTGGATGCGGTGCTGGGCAATCTCAAATTCGACGTGCAGCCCGATACTGCCCAGATCGCCCGGGCAGGCCAATGGCGCGCAGAACTGGCACGCCCCGTACTGCTGTTTGCCAGCAGCCGCGAGGGCGAGGAAGCGATGTTCATCGATGCGCTCAAGGCCCTGGGCGATGCTGCAGCGGCGGTGCAATGGCTGGTCGTTCCGCGTCACCCTCAGCGCTTTGACGAGGTGGAGAGCTTGCTGGGCAAGGCGGGCTTTGCTGTTTCGCGGCGCAGCCAGTGGGAGCAGAGGCCTCCCATGCAGTCCGGCGCGATCTGGCTTGGAGACTCGCTGGGCGAGATGCCCCTGTATTACGGCCTGGCAGCGGCAGCCCTGATGGGCGGGAGTTTTGCACCGCTGGGTGGGCAGAACCTGATCGAGGCGCTGGCCTGTGATTGTCCCGTGATACTCGGGCCGCATACCTTCAATTTCAGTCAGGCCTCCGAGCAGGCGCTGCATGCCGGAGCAGCCCTGGGCGTGGAGACTATGGGAGCGGGCTTGTGCCAGGCCCTGGATCTGGTGGCCAAGCCAGATCGTCTGCAGGCTGCCGTACAAAGCTGCCGCCAGATGGTGCTGGGCAATCGGGGTGCGGCCGCGGCCACGGCCGAGGCGATTCAAGCGTTGATGGATGCTCCTTGATCAGGAGCATATGGTGCCCTATGGGTAAAGGTTTGGCGTCGATAAGACGTTAAACCCTGGAAGCCTGTTTCTCGACCGGTCTTAGCGCTTGAGCGTTCTGGCTGCAGGCTTTGCAGCAGCCATGCCGCTTGTGACCGCCGGCCTGGCTGCGGCAGCCGGGGCAATACTGGGCGTGCGCGTCAGTGCGTCGATCATGCGCAGATCATCGTCAGTAAGCACTCCCGCGGCCTGGCGCAACTTGAGCTGGCCAAGCAGCACCTGATAGCGCGCATTGGCCAGGTCGCGCTCGGTCTGGTAGACCTGACTCTGGGCATTGAGCACATCGATATTGATACGCACGCCAACCTCATAACCCATCTTGTTGGCTTCCAGCGCACTCTGGCTGGAGGCGAGAGCTGCTTCCAGCGCCTTGACCTGAGCCTGGCCGGACTGCACGCCGAGGAAGGCCGTGCGCGTAGCCTGCTCCACGCTGCGGCGGGCATCGTCGAGCTGGGCGCGGGCTTTTTCCTCCAGCGCCACGGTTTCCCGGATGCGGTTCTGCACCGCAAAGCCCGCAAACAGCGGCATGTTCATGACCACGCCGATCTGGGCTGCGTTGGTGCGATAGCTCAGGGGAATGGATGGAGTCATGGAGCCGTTGGGATAACGGTTGACCACATAACCGGCCTGCAGGTCCACGGTGGGCTTGTGGCCGGCCTCGGCCTTCTGCGTGTCCAGCCTGGCGATGTCCAGGGCCAGCTGGGCCTGACGCAACTGGGGCTGGGCCGCCAGTGCCTTGTCCACCCAGTCTTGCATATTGTCGGGCTCCACCCTGGGCAGGGTCAGCGGCGCAGCCAGCGGTGCGGGCTGAATGCCGACGCGGCCCACGAGCTGATCCAGGGCTACGCGCTTGACCTGCAGGTCATTTTGCGCAGCGATTTCCTGGGCCGTGACCAGATCGAAGCGTGACTGGGCTTCGCGTGAATCGGTGATGGTGGCCGTGCCAACTTCGAAATTGCGCTTGGCCATCTCGAGCTGGGTGCTGATGGCCTGCTTTTGCGACTGGGCCACCTGCACGCTGTCCTGGGCCGCCAGCACATCGAAATAAGCCTGGGACACACGCACGATCAGGTTCTGCGCAGCCGCATCCAGCTGAGCCTGGGCCACATCCACGCCGCGCTGCCCCTGCTCGTAGGCAATCTTGTTGGCAGGACGGTACAGCGGCTGCTGGGCGCTGAGCTGCACGTTCTGCTGTGTGTTGTTGAAGCTGCTGGCCATGCCGGGTATGGGCACGGAGGTATGGATGTCCACATGGGTGCGGTTGGCACCCGCTGACAGCCCCACGTTGGGCAGCAGCCCGGACAGGGCCTGATCGGCACGGCTGGCAGCCGCTCTCGCATCGGCTTGCTGGGCCTGCCATGAAGCGTCATAGCCGCGTGCCTGGGCCACCAGCTCTGACAAGGTCTGCGCCTGTGTCTGAGCGCCGGCCCATGCCAGCAAAACTCCCAAGGAAATGGCACGCAGAGCGTGGGCGGAGGGGGCTTGCAGAGGCCTGGGCAGCTTGGTCATAGATGTCAGGTTTGGGCGGTCTCGATCACAACGGGGAACTCAACAGGCAGGAGGCGGGGATGTCGGACGGTCTCAGTAACGGGGGACGCTGGGGTCTGCGCTGAGCGACCAGGCATCAATGCCGCCGGTGATGTTGCTGACGTCCTCAAAGCCGTTGTTGACCAAAAAAGCGGCCACGCTCATGCTGCGCGCGCCATGGTGGCACAGGCAGGCGACAGGGTGGTCGGGGTTCAGCTCCTGCAGACGGCCGGGGATATCGTGCATGGGAATGCAGCGCAGCTCGAAGCCTTCACCGGGCTGGATGCTGGCCAGGGTGACTTCCCAGGGCTCGCGCACATCCAGCACCACAGGCTTGATGCCATTCGCGGCATGAGAGGCCAGCCATTGCTGGAATTGGGCGGGCAAGACCTGGGTCAACATAAAAACTCCTGGTGGCCGGCCGTCGAATCTGCGGGCCGGCCCTGACACTGAAAGACAGGCCCTGCCGGATGCACCGATGGGTCAGGGTGCAGGAAGCAGGGCGAACGCAACAAGCGTTTAGAACGAGAAGCGCGAAGGCTCTTCAAAACCCACGAGGCGCGTGGCAGCGGTATCCCAGGGTTGCTGGACTTCGAAATTGCTGCCGTTCTTGGTCACCAGCGTGAAGCGCATCACGGGCATGTGACCGACGATGGCGGCAATGCGGCCACCTTCGTTGAGCTGGGCGTAAAGGGCATCGGGAACCTGTGCCACCGAGCCGCTGAGCACGATCACGTCAAACGCGCCCTGCGCCAGGGAAGCTGTGGCACCGTTGGCCAGCTTGACTTCGACATTCTTGACGCCGGCGCTGAGCAGATTCTCACGGGCCATTTCGGCCAGCTCGGGATCGATCTCCAGCGTCACGACTTCCTTGGCCTGGGCGGCCAGCAGGGCTGCCATGTAGCCGGATCCGGTGCCGATCTCGAGAACGCGGTCGGTGGGCTTGATCTTCACGTCTTGCAGCATGCGCGCTTCGATCTTGGGTGCCAGCATGTGCCAGCCTTTGGCGGCAGCTTCTTCGGCAGTGCCCTTCAGGGGGACTTCAATGTCCATATAGGCCATGTTCGCGTACTCGGGCGACACATAGTCTTCACGGTGGACCTTGCCCATCAGCTCCAGCACGGATTCGTCCAGCACATTCCAGGGGCGGATTTGCTGTTCGATCATGTTGAAACGAGCCTGCGCGTGCACATCGCGCGGGTCCACTTGGGCATTCATTGGCAGGGCCATGGTATCTCCGGGGAAAGACTTATCAGGACAAACCATCGATTCTACGAGCCTCGGAGGCTTCGTGCGGCGGCTCAGCGCTTTTTGAGGGGGCGCCAGACCATTTACGGCGCATCCAGTTGGCAAAATCATCGAGATAGCAGTACACCACAGGCACCACGACCAGGGTCAGCAGCGAGGAAGTGATGACGCCGCCGATCACGGCCTGACCCATGGGCGCGCGTTGCTCGGAGCCTTCGGTGACCGCAAAGGCCAGCGGCACCATGCCGAAGATCATGGCCAGCGTGGTCATCAGGATCGGGCGCAGGCGCACGCGGGCCGCCAGCAGCAGGGCTTCATTGCGCGGCAGGCCTGGCTCGGTCTGGCCGCTGGCCTCGTTGGTTCGGGGTTCGCGGGCTCGGATGGCAAAGTCCACCAGCAAAATGGCGTTCTTGGTCACCAGGCCCATGAGCATGACCACGCCGATGATGGAGAACATGGACAGGGCCGAGCCAAACATCATCAGGGCCAGCACCACGCCTATAAGTGTCAGGGGCAGCGAGGTCATGAGTGCCAGGGGCTGGAGAAAGCTCTTGAACTGGCTGGCCAGAATCATGTAGATGAAGATGATGGCCAGCATCAGCGCGGAAATCGCGTAGCCAAAGGATTCGGCCATGTTCTTGGCCGCGCCGCTGAACTGGTAGCTGTAGCCGGGCGGCATGGGAATGGTGGCCAGCGCCTGCTTGATATCGGCCGTGACCTCGCCCGTGCTGCGCAGATAGACATTGGCGTTGATGGCGACCTCGCGGTTGAGATTGCGGCGGTTGATCTGGCTGGGGCCAGTGCTGTCCACCACGCTGGCAACCTGGTTGAGGCGCACGATGCGCATGCTGCCATCTCCGGTCGCCAGTGCAAACGGCAGGCGCTCCAGGTCCTGTGGCGTGGTGCGCGCCTCGGGCTCGAGCCGCACATTCACGTCATAGGTCTGGTCATCGCTGGCCCGCCAGTTGCCCACGGTCTGGCCGGCCACCCAGGTGCGCAGCGCGCCGGCCATATTGCCTATCGACAGGCCCAGATCGGCCGCGGCATCGCGATGGACCTCGATATTGACCATGGGCTTGTTGGGCTTGAGGCTGGAGTCCAGATCAACCAGCCCCGGAATATCGTTGATGCGCTCCTGCACGATCTGGCTCAGGCGGGCCAGTTCGTCAAGATCTGGGCCCATGAGCGAGAACTCGACCTGCTTTTGCCCGCCCACGGCCTCGCGCAGGCCCACATGGGTGAGCTTGATGCCTGCAATCGCCTGCAACCTGGGGCGCAGATAGGCCGAGATCTCGTCCACATTGCGGCGGCGCTGATGACGGTCAACCAGTCGCACATAGATATTGGCGTAGTTCTTGCCGTTGGCATTGCCGGTGTTGATGGTGGTCAGTGTGTAGCGCACCTCGGGCAAGGCGCGCAATATGTCCGTCACCTGCCTGGCCTTGGCTTCGGTGGCCTCGATCGAGGAGCCTTCGGGGGTGTTGAAGCTGATCGAAGTTTCCGAAAAATCCGCCTTGGGCACAAACTCGGTGCCAAGCAAGGGTACAAGAGCGATACTTGCTATGAAAATAATGAATGCCAGCGCCAGGGTGAGCAGCTTGTGGGCCAGCGACCAGCGCAGTATGCCCTGGTAGAAGTTCGAGAGCCGATCGCTCATGCGCTCCACCCAGGCCGTCACGCGCCCCAGCGTGCGGTCGTACAGGCTTTTGCTGCCATGTTCGCCGTGGGCGTGGATCGCCGGGTCATGCCAGACACTGGAAAGCATGGGGTCCAGCGTGAAGCTGACGAACATGGAGATCAGCACGGCCGCCACGATGGTGATGCCGAACTCATGGAAGAACTGCCCGATGATGCCGCCCATAAAGCCTATGGGCAGAAATACGGCGACGATAGAAAGCGTGGTGGCGAGCACGGCCAGCCCGATCTCCTGCGTGCCTTCCATGGCGGCCTGATAGGCGTTCTTGCCCATCTGCACATGGCGCACGATGTTCTCTCGCACCACGATGGCATCGTCGATCAGCAGGCCCACGCACAGCGAGAGCGCCATCAGCGTGACCATATTGATGGAAAAGCCGAACCAGTACATGAAGAGGAAGGTGCCGATCAGCGCGATGGGCAGTGTCAGCCCCGTGATCACCGTGGAACGCCAGGAGTTCAGGAACAGGAACACGATGAGCACCGTGAGCAAGGCACCCTCGATCAGCGTCTGGCGCACGTTGTCCACGCCCACGCGGATGGCGCGCGAGTTGTCGGCAATCGCCTGCAGGCGCACGCCCGGCGGCAGCTCGGGGGCGATGGCCTTGATCGCTGCATTCAGGCCGTCGACCACCTCGATGGTGTTCTCGTCCTGGGCCTTTTGCACGGACATCAGCAGGGTACGGCTGCCGTTGTAGAGTGCCAGGGTCTGCAGCTCCTGCGCATCGTCTTGCACGCGGGCTAACTGGCCGACGCGGATCGGAGCGCCGTTGCGGTAGGCCACGATGATGCGGGCGAATTCCTCGGGGCGCTGGATGCGGGCATCGATCTGCACCACGCGTTCCTGAGCCTTGGAGCGGATCGCCCCCACAGGCAGATCCTGGTTCTCGGCACGTACCGCCTGGGCAACCTGCTCGGGGGTGATGGCGTAGGCCTCGAGCGCCCGTGGGTCCAGATAGACATTGATCTCGCGTTTGGTGGCTCCCACCAAGTTCACGGCGCCCACGCCGCGCACGTTCTCCAGCCGCTTTTTCAGCACCTGGTCAGCCCAGCTGGTCAGCGCAATCGCATCGGGCGGCGTTACGCTCTGGCCATCGGGGGCGGTCTCGCCGTGCAGGGCATGGGGGTCTGGCAGCACGGCCAGCGACCACACTGCCGTGCTGGCCGGGTCGAAACGGATGACACGCGGTTCCTTGACCTCATCACGCAGAGTGGGGCGTACCGAGGCGACCTTCTCGCGCACATCGTCGGCAGCGCGGCGACCGTCTATATGCAGCTGGAATTCGATGATGACGACGCTGGTGCCTTCGTAGCTGCGCGAGGTCAGGGCATTGATGCCCGCGACCGAGTTGACGGCTTCTTCGATCTTTTTGGTGACCTCGCTCTCCACGATCTCGGGCGAGGCTCCTGGATACTCGACCGTGACTACCACCACGGGGAATTCGATGTTCGGAAACTGGTCGACCTTGAGCCGCTGGTAGGAAAAAACGCCCAGCACCACAAAGGCCAGCATGAGCATGGTGGCCAGCACCGGGTTTTTCAGGCTGATGCGCGTGAACCACATTTATGGGCTCCCGGGACGATCTGCATCCGCCCCCTTGGCGCCGGGGACAGCAACCGCAGCTGGGCTCGTCGCTTCGACCAGCGTGCCTTCACGCAGACCGCCGGTGCTGCCGGCCAGTATCCGGTCGCCCGCATCCAGGCCCTTGAGGATCTGCACCCAGGTAGCACCTTCATGGGCGGACTGGCGCCCCAGTTCCACGGTCTTGTGGACCACGCGAAGCTCTGTGCGGCCGGCCATCTGCTGGGCCGGCTCCGGTGCGACTGCAGTCACGGCCAGCTTGCCGGCTTGCAGCACCTGTACATAGGGCAGGGGCTTGTCGGTGCGCACGGCGGCCAGAGGCACGGCTAGCTGGCTGTCCTTGCCGGTCAGTATGCTTCCCTGCAGAAACAGGCCGGGACGCAACTGGGGTGAACGCTGACTGCTATTATTTTTGGTAGCCTCGTCCTCTTGTACCGCCAGATAGGCCGCCACCGTGCGCGAGCCGGTCTGGGCGCTGGGATTGATGCGCACCACCTTGGCGCTGATGGCCTTCATGTCCTGGGGAGCACCGGGCACTTGCAGCTCGGCCATCTGGCCGACCTGGACCTGCACCGAATCGGCAGGGGCCAACTGGGCCATGATTTCCAGCTTGGCCGGATCGACGACTTCGACGATGCGCGCTTCCACACCGACACGCTCGCCGTTCTGGACAAAGCGTTGGGCGATTTGTCCGCTCATGGGGCTGGTGATGACGGCGTCGGTGACGGACTTGCGGGCCGCGTCGGCGGCAGCCTGGGCGGCGGCCAGATTGGCGCGGGCCGAATCTAGGTTGGCCTGAGAGGTCAGCAGCGCCGTGGTGGAGATAAAGCCTTTTTGCACCAGGGTCGCATTGTTGTCCTGGTTGCGCTGGGCAATTGCCAGCTGGGCTCTGGAAGCGTCGGCCTGCTGCTGGGCCTGGCGCCAGCGTGCCTCGGCCTCCGTGGCGTCGACGCGCGCCAGCTGCTCGCCCTTGCGGACGCTATCGCCTTCGCGCACTGTCAGGCCGCGCAGCTCGCCCGCGACATAGGCCTTGACCACGGCCGAGTTCACCGCCTGAACCACACCGTTGAGCGGAACGCTCAAAGCAAGCTGAAGGGGCTGGACCGTCAGAACCTCCTGGGCAGTCAGCTGTATAGGCAGCTCCTGCGGAACCGCAGCATGGTTCGTGGCCTGTTTTTTATGCTGCAGATTGACGACTGCGCGCCAGCCTATGACGACCAGCAAGCCGATGAGGGCCAGACTCAAGGCCCAGCGGCCGGAACGCTTCATGGTTTGTATCCCTCTGAGGCAGGTTTTTCTGTTCTATGCGCCACATGGTAGGTGCGCCAGACATGGCTTGTATTGCAAAGCAGCAAGCAGTGTAGTGGGCGCTCCGCAGCATAGCGGGGCCGCAATCGCTGTCATTGGTGAAAATGGGTAGTTGATTTGAGCTACGCTTGACGCGTCTTAAAAAACAAGGAGCCGGTGATGGCAGCGGAAACCATTTATCTGGGCGGAGGTTGCTTCTGGTGCACCGAAGCCGTCTTCGACCGTGTGCGCGGAATAGTCGATGTGGAGAGCGGCTATGCCAATGGTCACCTGGATCATCCCAGCTACGACGATATCTGCACCGGACAGACCGGCCATGCCGAGGTGGTGAAGCTCGACTTCGACCCCGCGCTCATCAGCTTGCGCGATGTGCTGCTGATCTTCTTCGGCACTCATGATCCGACCACTCTGAACCGCCAGGGCAACGACGTGGGCACGCAGTACCGCAGCGCAATCTTCACCACCGATGCGCAGCAAACGGCCGAGGCGCAGGCATTGCTGCAGGAAATGCAGAACGAAAAAGCATTTGATGCGCCGATAGTCACCCAGATCGAGCCCCTGACCAACTATTGGCCCGCCGAAGACTACCACCAGGACTATTTTCTGCAGCACCCTGGCCAGGGGTACTGCGCTTTCGTGGTCGGCCCCAAGGTGCAGAAATTCCAGAAAGCGTTCTCACGCTGGCTCAAGGATTAAACCTGGCTTTCAGCGCATGGCCCGGAGTGCAGATACACTTTGCAACCCTTGGCCGCTTTCGCACCGTCCGAGATCGATTGAGCCCCTAACGTGTCACTCCACTCCCATCTGCCCCGACCCCGCCGCTCAGCCCCTGCTGACGGTCGCCTGTGTCTGCGCGAAATCTGGGTGATGCGCTGGCTGATGGGCCTGCTGGCCCTGGCCATGGTGCTGGGGCCGACACTGGGCCAGATGCACCGTGCCGTTCACCTGGGCAGCGCGCCCGGTGGCAAGGTCCATGCGGTGCACAGCCATGCGGCCCCCGCGCTATCGGCAGCCTCGGCCGAAGCGATGGGAGATTGTCCGGCCGACCGCGGCAACTGCGCCTCGGACCTTTCCTGGGTGCATGCGCTGTTTGCCGGTCACGGACCGGCAGAATGCCAACTGCTCGACCAGGCCAATCATGGCTATGCCGGGCCTGTGGCCGTGCTCGCTTTCAGTGCGCCGCCACCTGACAGTTTCATTCCCCGGCCTTTTGCTCCCGCGCCCAGAGCCGTCTTTATTGCAGCGCCATTGGCTGCCCGCGCGCCCCCTCTGTCTCTCAGCTTCCTGGCCTAGGTAGGAGCCATGCTGCGGCATGGTTTGCCTCCTACACCAGAAACTTCAGAATTGATAGCTGTAAGCGCTTTATTCATAAGCGATTCAGTCTATTTTTATTGAATTTTCGTGCGTACCATCTTTGATGGTCTGCTTACGCACGGTTGTTTGTGGAACTGAGATGTATCAACGTTTTTCGAATTCTTCCGCCCATTCCTTGCGCCGCTCCCCCAAGTCGGCTCTGGCCCGCGCCATAGAGGCGCTGCAGCCGGCAGGGCGCGGACTGGCCCTGGGTACGGGCCTGGGCCTGCTGGCCTGCTCACCCCTGGTCTTTGCGCAGTCCGAGGCGGCCAAGCAGGAGTCCAGCCTGGCAGAGGTGACCGTGTCGGCGACCGGCATGGCCGCCGGCGATATGGCCACGCCCGTCCAGGTGCTCGGCGAAGAGGAACTGCGTCTGCGCCGCGCTGCAACCCTGGGCGAGACCCTGGCGGCCGAGCCCGGCATCAATGCCAGCCATTTCGGCGCAGGAGCCAGCCGGCCCGTGATTCGCGGCATGGATGGCGCGCGGGTCTCTGTGCTCAGCGATGGTTCGGAGTTGCTCGATGCATCGACCGTCAGCCCTGACCATGCGGTGACCACCGAGCCTTTGCTGGCCAGGCAGATCGAAGTGCTACGCGGCCCTTCGGCCTTGCTTTACAGTCCTGGCGCCATGGGTGGCGTGGTGAATGTGCTGGATGGCAAGATTCCGACCCAGGCGCCCGAGAAGGGCCTGGAAGGTTCGGCCGAGGTGCAGGCCGGCACGGCTGCAGGCATGTCAGCAGGTGCGTTCTCCCTGACCACGGCCACACCGCTGAAGAACGATAACGGGCAGCTGGTGCTGCATGCGGAAGGCGTGGCGCGCAACGCGGGAGACTATCGCGTGGGCAGCGGCTGGGGCCAGAGCAAGGTTCCGGGCAGCTTCAGCCGTGGCAACACGGGCAGCGTGGGCCTGTCCTGGGTAGGCAATCAAGGCTACCTGGGCCTGGCCTATACGCGTCAGCAGGCCAAGTACGGCTTGCCCGGGCATCAGCACAGCTTCGAAGGCTGCCACGCACATGGCGATCATCTGCATTGCGGCTCCCATGACGGGCACGACCATGATCATGGTCATGAGGAAAGTGGCAGCGTGCCCGTGGTCGATCTGACCAGCGAGCGCTGGGATCTGCGCGGCGAATGGCGCAAGCCCGCAGCTGGCATCGCCGCACTGCGTTTGCGTGGCGGCCTGACCAATTACCGCCATGACGAGATCGAGGACGGCAGCGTTGCCACCCAGTTCAGAAACAAGGCCCATGACCTGCGCCTGGAGATGGAGCATGAGCCCATCTCCGGCTGGCGTGGCACGCTGGGTCTGCAAACCCTCAAGCGCCGCTTCAGCGCTACCGGCGAGGAGGCCTATGTGCAGCCCACGGATACCCAGCGTCACAGCCTCTATCTGCTGGAGGAATACCGTTGGCAGGATTGGAGCTTTCAGGGAGCCTTGCGCCACGACCGCCAACGTGTGGAGGCCGAGCTGAGCAACGAGCGGCGCAGCCACAGCGCCACTTCGGCATCGCTGGGCACGGTCTGGAAGTTCCAGCCCGGCTACAGCGCATCGGCTTCGTTCACCAGCGGCAGCCGCATGCCCACGGCGGAAGAGCTGTTTGCCAACGGTCTGCACATGGCCACGGCAACCTACGAGATCGGCAATCCCAATCTGTCGCGCGAGCGCTCGCAGGCACTGGACCTGGGCCTGGCCAAGACGACCGGTGATACGACCTGGAAGCTCAATGCGTATCACTACCGCATCAATGGCTATATCTACGGCGCCACGCTGGATGCCCACGAAGGGCTGCAACTGCTGCAATACACCCAGGGCAATGCGCGCTTTACGGGTTGGGAGGCCCAGCTGAGCCAGCGCCTGAGTCGCGAGTTGAGCCTGAGCGTGTTTGGCGATGGCGTGCGTGCGCGTCTGGAAGACGGCTCGGCGCTGCCACGCATCCCGGCCTTGCGCGCGGGCCTGCGTGTGAATGCGCGTCTGGCCGGCTGGGACACCATGGCTGAATGGACCCAGGTGCTGCGCCAGAACCGTACGGCCCAGTATGAAACCCAGACGCCGGGCTACGGCATGCTGAACCTGGGCGCCAGCTACCTCTGGAAGAGCGGCGGCAACCAGTGGCAGTTCTATGTCAAGGGCCAGAACCTGACCAACCGTCTGGCCTATGCGGCAACCTCGTTCATCAAGAGTGCTGCCCCGTTGACAGGTCGCAATCTGGTGGTCGGTCTGAGAATGGACTTCTGATCCGGCTCTTGGTGAGCCAAGCCGCATCCGGCCTGGGTCCGGGCCGGATGCTACAGCTACAGCTATAGATAGTGCTGCAGATGGCGCAGGGAACGAGTGCTGTCCACACCGATCCTGGCAATCACTTCCGATTCGGGCACGCCGGCGCGCAGCCATTGCACGATGGCTGTGTTGCGCAGTACCTGCGGCCCCACGCGCTGCAGCGGAAATTTCTGGCTGTCCTCGGGCTGGGCCTGATGGGCGCGCTGGATGATCTGCGAGGCCACATGGAACAGCATGCGTACCGACAACTCGCCGCCACGGCGCGAGTAGAAGACGATATGGCTGCCGTCAATCACGGACGGCCCGCGCTGTGCGGCGCTGAATCTCCTCCAGCTTTGCAGCGCCTGGGCCACGGAGTCGGGCAGCTCAAGCAGCCGTTGCTGAGCATTTCTGCCACCTTCTATCTGCAGGTAGCGGGGCAGAGGCGATTCTCCGTTCGCAATGCTTTCCGAGCTGCCCACCCAGACCTGATCGGCACTTGAAAGCAGGTTCTTCCATAGCAGGCAGCGCACCTCCTCGGGGGCCAGAGCCATCTCGTAGAGCAGCAGCACTATGGCACGGTCGCGTGCGTCCTGATAATCGTCTGCGCTGGGAAAATGTCTTGGCAGCGATTGCCAGAGCAGGGGAGGCAGACAATGGCCCTTGCCGTCCTCGGATGGAGGGCGTTCGGCCGGCTCGATACCCGTTGCAGGGTTGGCGCCGATCCAGCCATGTTCCATCGCATGCTCATAGATACGCTCCAGCAGCCGCCAGTAGCGGCGGCGGGTGACCGGACTGATCTTGCGCTCGGGGTGGTGGTGGGCGCGTTGTCCGTCGCGTATCTGCAGGAAGCTCTGCACATCCAGCTCGCTTGCCTGATGCCAGGACTTTGAAGATCGCGGTCTGCTGGTAGGGCGCTTTTTATCGCCGATAGCAGCGTGTCCGGACAGATGCATCAACCAGGCCTGCCAGACCTTTTCGTAGTTGCCGTCTGGAGAGGTGTCCAGCGCATCCCAGCTCTTGCTGCCCTCATGCTCGAGCCAGTCGCGAAACAGCTGGCTACCGGTTGGCAAGGCGGATGGATCTGGAGACTGCTGATCCTGAGTGCTTTCTTCTTGCATAGAATGATTTTAATGTAACTTACATGATTAATTTATCACCATCAAAAAACATTCATTCAATTAGTGACAGCCTCCATGTAATCAGAGAAGAGGGCGCTTTCAGTCCAGGCGCCATCCCATTTTCATGACAGACCCATCAAACCTTAGGGCGCCAGCCGTTCGCGAACCCACTGCTGACCTTCCTGTTGGTAGCTCAGGCGGTCATGAAGCCGGCTCTTGCGCCCCTGCCAGAATTCCCAGCGCTCGGGCACCAGACGGAAACCGCCCCAATGAGCAGGCCGGGGAGGATTGAGCAAAAACTGCGCGCTGTATTTGGCGGCATTGGCTACAAGCACGCTGCGGCCGCTGATGACCTGGCTTTGCGGACTGGCCCAGGCGCCAATCCTGGAGTCAAGCGGGCGGCTGGCAAAGTAGGCATCGCTTTCCTCGGCGCTGACTTTTTCCACGCGGCCTTCGATGCGCACCACGCGCTCGAGCTCCACCCAGTGAAATTGCAGGGCCGCGAATGGATTGCCTGCCAGTTGCCGGCCCTTGCGGCTGTCGTAATTGGTGTACCAGACAATGCCGCGTTCGTCATAGCCTTTGATCAGCACGATGCGCGTGCTGGGCCGCAGGTCTTCGCTCACGGTTGCCACGGTCATGGCGTTGGGCTCGGGTACCTGGGCATTGACAGCCTCCTGCAGCCATTGATCGAACTGCTGCAGGGGATTGGGGTCGGAAGCGGATTCGCTCAACTCTGCGCGTTCATAGCTTTTGCGCAGATCGGCAATGGATGAAGATAGGCTGCTCATGCGCGTATTGTGCCCCGCTGTCAAAGCTGGCGTTATGCTCGGCGGCAATATGAATCAAGAAGTGCTGCGCGCTCCCTCAATCGATCCAGGTCAGCCTTGTGTGCTGGTTCTCGCTGCGGGCAGAGGCGATCGATTTCTCGCATCAGGCGGCACCAGCCACAAGCTTCAAGCCATGCTGGGCCTGCAAACCGTTCTGCAAAACACTCTGGCTGCAGTGCAGGCCTCCGGTCTGCCCTGGCATCTGGAACGCGGGCCGCATCCTGGCATGGGCGACAGCATTGCAGCAGCCGTCAAGGCCACAGCCGGCGCCAATGGCTGGCTGATCCTGCCTGCAGATCTGCCCTTGATTCAAGCCAGCACGCTGCAACAACTGGCTTTGCAGCTGGCACAGCTGGAGAGTCGTGAGCGGCGTGTGATCCAACCTTTTTATCAGGGCCAGAAGGGCCATCCTGTGGCTTTCAGTCGTGCCGCCGCGCAGGAACTTGTTGAGCTGAGTGGCGATCTGGGCGCAGCCTCCATCGTGCGCAACGCGGCGGAGAATCAGCGTCTGCAGCGCTGGGACTGCGATGACATAGGCTGCGTGCTTGATGTGGACACCGTGCAGGCCTTGGAAGAGGCGCGCAGGATCTGGCAGCAGCGCAATTCCTGATTGTCGAAAAGCCCCTGAGGGAAGGTCTGATTCGGTAGCCTTTAAATTTACCGAGCTCGTCTATCAGTCAAGGCCCGGTTCTGGCTGCCTGGCCTTGTCCTTCCAATGCACGCTCGCCACTCATTTTCCAGGCAATGACAGGCTTAGACTCCGCGTTCGATCACGGCACAAGCCAGGCGCGCGCCGGAATTACCAGTCGGCTGGGTCGTGTAGTCATCCGGATCGTTGTGCACGATTAGCGATCGACCCAGAATCCCGTTGCTGCCTCTGTCCAGCTTGAGTTCCTTGCTCACAAAATCGACAACTGCCACACCTTGGGTATCAGCATCCAGGCTAGGCAAATCGCCGGTGTGATGGGCCTTGCTGTCGCCGAATTTGCCATGCGCCTGCTGTCCCGGGTTGAAGTGGCCACCGGCGCTCAAGCCGTCTCCGCTCGAGCAGTCGCCTTTTTCATGGACGTGAAAGCCGTGCTCGGTATTCGGCGCCAGCCCTTCCACACGGCCTCTTACTCGCACGCTGCCGTCAGGCTGCGGGAAGAACTGCACCGTGCCCGTTACCTGGCTGCCCTTGGTGGCTTCCAGGCGTGCAATCGACTGCACGCCTTTCCCGGGACTTGCCGCTGGAGCTGCTTCAGAAGAAGAGGGCGCTGCCGTGTTGCTGCTCGTTGAGCAGGCTGTCATGGCCAGGCTTGCAACAATCGTCAGACCTGCCCAGGCAGGGTGCGAAAAGAGGGAGGCAACGCGGTTGGGGGACATGGCAATCTTTCCGAATTCAAAAGGGCATTGTGCCCCGGATCGTCAGAATTTCAAGTGTTTTTGCCCTGTAGACCAATACAGCAAAGCGCTGTTAGCTATGCTTCAAATAGCAGCAAAAGACGGGCAACCGACTTGTTGGAAATCTGCGTAGGCCAACAGGCGCTTGAGTGCCTTGTCGTCGATACCCAGTCGTTGCAGCTCCTCAAAAGTGGCCTGGGCATAGTCCAGTGTTGTGCCATATATGCCCTGGGCCTGAGAGAAGATGCGCCGGTATTCATCCGGCGCCAGCTCGCCGGTGTGGTGCGGGCTTTGGCGCGAGAGCGTGAATGCCAGGGCCTTCACGGCACCATGGGGCGTGCGGCAAGGCAGCCAGCGCGGGTCATAGACGGCATTGGGCATCTCGCGCAACCAGAGCTTGCGCATCACGGTGTCGCCTTGGTTGCGCGGAATACGGAAGGCCATCCCCTGGCAGCTGCCGCCAGAGAGCATGCCGAACACCAGGCCTGGCACCTGGGGCGTGCCACGATTGATGGTGCTCCACATTTTGAGAGCACGGTGCCAACCATGGACATGGGCCGAGCGACGTTCGCTGAAGTCGAACTCGGGACGCCAGATCAGGGAGCCATAGCCAAAAATCCACAAATCCTCGTCACCTCCCCACTGCGCCAGAGCCCGCTCCAGCATCTGGTCAGCATCACGCATGGAATGGTTCAACAAGGGCAGGGCGGACATGGAAACTCCTCAAACCGGATTCAGGACTGAATTGACTTTGATGTATAACGCGCTGGCGCGCCGTCGGTGCACCGGTACATGCGTGAAGGCGTAAAAGCAACGCTTACCCGCTGTGAAACGTCCGAGATTTGAATCTTTTTTGCGATTGCAGCCGGAGCCGCCGTTAGGGCGTTTCACGGCAAGCCTCTAGAATGCGTGATTTTGTCGCTTTGTCGGCCGGACACTTGGAATCTGGCCCCAAAGCGTCATGAATACAGGTTTCGTACTTTCATAATCACCCGCAAATACGGAGATTTCATCCATGTCCTTCAACAGCTCTGACGACGATAGCCAACAACGCTTTGCCCTGGGTTTTCTATTTGCCCTGATTGCTCTGGTTGTCTCCACCGTCGTCGGCACCGTCGTCTACAAGCGCGGTATTTCCCATGCACCCAAGACCGAAGCCGCAGTGTCCGCACCCAGCGCAACCAATGTGCCAGTGGTGGTGATTGAAGAAACCGCCCGCGTGATCGTGGAAAACGGCGTGGTCAAGTTCTACTTTGTCTCGGGCAAGGCTGAGGTGGCCGCTGGTGCCAATGAAGCGCTGAGCGACGTGGTCAAGGGCGTGGCCGAAGGCAAGCGCGCCGTGATCTCCGGTTTCCATGATGCAACCGGCAGTGCTGAAATCAATGCCGAGCTGGCCAAGCAACGTGCCCAGGCCGTGCAGGCCGCCCTGATGGCATTGGGCGTGGCGGAAGACAAGGTCGAGCTGAAGAAGCCAGAGCAGACCCAGGCCGATGGCTCCAACGCCGAAGCTCGCCGCGTGGAAGTGATTCTGGCCGACTGATTCAGCCCGGCACTCTGACCCAGAGCCCGATACGGCATCCGCTGTATCGGGCTTTTTAGCTGTTCGCAACTGGCTCAATCAGCTGCTTTCAATGAACCCGGCTGCCGGAGGCTGGCCCAGAGCGAGGACTCGTTCAATGCCGCCGGCATCGACCTGACGCATGACAACCGATCTTCGCGCAAAGCGCATGGAACGGATCTGCCAGCACCCGTTGATGCGTTCGTATTCATCGCTGTATTGGCCGCAGAGATTGACGATGGTGCGTTCCTTGACATTGATCTGGCAAAAATCCAGATCCCACAGGCCTTTGGCACTATCAGCACCTGTAAAGCGGATCTCAGGGTTGTGACCGTGATGCATATCCTGAATGAAAGGGTTGGCAACCGCCAGCCTGGTGAAGGTTGCAACCCATTCTTCGCGATCCGAAAAAGGCGGAAAGCCGTCGGCTTCGATGACTGCGCCATACTTCACAAAGCACTCACGCATGGCGTTCGGCTGCTTTTGATCGCAGGCCCGCAAGTATCGAGCCTTCAACGTTGTTATCGACTGGATATCTTCAAGATACCGCAAACGCTGCTGAAGTTGGGCCAGAATCGCATCACTCATTGCCTGTCTCCGGATATATGTTTGAGCACGGAGTCTTGAATAGCGGCCAGTGACTGAAAACCCCTGTTTGGACGATAGGTAGCCCGCTCAGGCATGAAAAAAGCGGCAACCAGGTGCCGCTCGTTCCAGGAATCCAGGAATCTGGAGAAGACAAATCAACGTAGACCGGTGCCGATACCCAGATCGTCCTTGCGTTGGATCAACTCGATCTTATAGTCGATTGATTTGATTTTCATAGCTTATTTTATCCTTATAAATCAATAACTTAATAATGACGTGGCACTTGAAAGATGGCTCGGAAGTGTTCACAGCCGCCACAAAATGGCGGCTGAAAATCGATCAGACCATGCGATGATCCATCTTGTTGACATGATGGAGATTGTGGCATGGCAAAACCTCGACTGAAACCATCCGGGAAGTGGGAAATCGGGCTGCGGCACCCATCGCTCCCGAAGGGGCGCAAATACTTCGTCTTCGACACCGAGGTCGAGGCCATTGCCTACGCCCAGCAGTGGAAGCTGATGAAGCATGCGGACATCCCGCCGCCGGCAGAGCTGACCACCCCTACGTCCCCCGGCGACGGCGTGCGCTTGGCACGCATCCTTGGCGAGTGGTCGGACAGCGGTTTCGCGGCGCCTACGCAGCTTCTCACGCTCAAGACGCTGACGCGCGAAGTTGGGTCGGTGCGATTCTCGGAGGCCAACTACAAGTGGCTGACCGGCTATCTCCGATTCCTGAAGGTGGAAAAGAACTTGTCGCCCACGTCCATCAAGCACCGTATTCAGGCTCTGAGCCGGGCCATTGACGAGTACCTGCGTCACAACGTGAGCGTCAGGATCGGCAACCCGGTGAAGCTGCTGCCCAAGGGCTACTCGACCTATTCCGACGTCGATGCCCAGATGGTGAAAGCCAAGGGTGGCAAGGTAAAGGTGAGCGAGGCACGCGATAGGCGCTTGCTGCCAGGGGAGCACGAGAAGATTGTGGCGGTGTTGTCGGGCTATGAGAGGCCGGATCGTGCGCGCGGTCTGGAACTCAAGGGCGGCGACGCGCTGCTGACCTTGTACTTGTTGATCCTGAACACTGGACTGAGGCTCAGAGAGGCCTACACGTTGACCAGGGGCCAGATTGACATGGAGAACAAGGTGATCCATGTCAAGGAGACAAAGCAGTGGCGGGGAAAGATTTCCTTTCGGGATGTGCCGATGCGCCCCGAAGTGCATCGGGCGCTTCTCTCTTACTTTGCGAGCCGGCCACCGTTTGAACACGGCACGCTGCTCTTCCCGTTCCTCGAAGAGGAAGGAGTGGAGGAAGGAAAAAAGGGCTTGACGCGCGCTGGACAGCGACTGTCATTCCGTTTCAGGATCGCTTTCGAGTACATGGACATTGTTGGACTCCACGAACACGACCTGAGGCACGAAGCGACCTGCCGGTGGCTGGAGCTGAAAGACGCAGACGGACGCGATATGTTCCGTCTGGAAGAGTTGAACAAGATCATGGGATGGAAGCCGGGTTCGATGATGGCCCAGCGCTATGCCAGCTTCAGGGGCGTGGACCTTGCACAAAGGCTTTGGTCGGTACCGGAAGCGGTGGAGGCGTCTGCCGCCGCGGCCTGATCGGTGTGTCCAGGCGTGGGATCGACTTTCTTGCGTTGAGATCTTGGCGCCGATCTTCTGCCTCTTTCCGGGCGCGGTCGGCAATGTAGGCCAGCAGGTCGGCCTTCACGTAAATCCAGCCGCGACCGAATTTCATTCCCGGGAGTTCGCCGCTACGGGTCAGTTCCTCTATTCGCTGCTCGGTGCAGTGCAGAAGTTCAGCGCACTGTTCGGCGTTGATCGTTTCGTCGGTCAAACGCTTGATCAGTAGCCGTTGACTGGTGTGGCTCATGGAGTTCTCCCTACATGGCTGCTGCGGCAGAAGTTGCCGAAACGGCATGGAGGAATTTTCCGGAGCTAGCAACGCGGACGAAACCCGCACAGGCATAGCGAGGCGTAGGTGGGCGTGGCGAGGTATCCATGTGGCTGTCGCCACAGATGCAATTTCTTCAGGAATCAGGATGCTCGGCGCGCAGCGGACATCCACGCTTGAGGAATGCACTGGCAGAGAGCGCATGGCGCTGCTGTGCGGATGCCCATGCCATTGCGCTGATCGGCTTTGCATGCAAGGACGCCGGCATCATGTATAAATTGCGGATCACCTATCAATCTGAATCATCGTCATGAATCGTGCCCAACTCGTTGAAATCCTGGCTGCAAAGAACGATCTATCGAAGGCTGCCGCCAATGCCGTGCTCGACACGCTGATCGAGACCGTGCAGACCGCCGTGAAGAAGGGTGATTCCGTGCAGTTGGTCGGCTTCGGCACCTTCAAATCTGCCAAGCGTGCTGCGCGAATCGGCAAGAACCCTTCCACGGGCGCTGCGCTGAAGATCCCCGCATCGACGGTGCCCAAGTTCGTGGCTGGCGCGAAGTTCAAGGCTGTGGTGGACCCCAAGGCCGCGAAGCGCAAGGCCGAGAAGGCTGGTAAGTAAGCTGTATGCCCGCGCGGCGGTTGCCCTTGTGGGCAACCGCCACCTCGTACCATCTATCGCATCGCACAGGGTGAACGATGACCGCCTTTTCTGAAGCATTTCGTGCCGAGGTCTTGCGCATGGCGCGCAAGGAAATCAAGGCGGACGTGGGGGGGGCTGCGCAAGACCGTGACCGCCCAGCGCTCCGAGATCGCGGCGCTCAAGCGGGATGTCAAGGCGCTGACCTTGCAGTTGAAGGCTGTGCTCAAGGCAGTGGCCCGCCAGGATGGCGCTGGCAAAGCCGCGGCGCCCGAGGGCACTGATGCGCCGGCACGTCACGGGCGCCGTTTCAAGTTCGATGCCCGGGCGCTGGCTGCCAAGCGGGAGCAACTGGGAATCTCCCAGCAGGCCATGGCGGCCCTGCTGGAGGCTTCCATGCTGTCGGTGAGCCGGTGGGAGAGCGGCAAGGTCACGCCGCGTGCGGCGCAACTGGAACGCATCCAGACCGTGCTGAAGATCGGCAAGCGCGAGGCAAAGGCCAAGCTGCAGGGCTGATCGCTCAGGCCTGTCTGTTCAGCCAGGTCTCCTTGAGCGTTTTGATGAATGGCTGGGCGTCGCAAAAGGCAATCACGTTGCCTGTGGGCTTGACGCGCTCCCACTGTTGACTGCTTTGGACACCAATCAAGCGGTAGTCCTCGATTTTCTCGAGGGGCGACCTGATGCCGAAGACCGGACCGCCGCTCATACCCAACAGATTGAATGGACTATCGTGGTCCGTTGAATCGAAATCGACCTCCGCATAGTTCCTTGGGTATCGTTTCTCCGGAAATCCAGGCGCAGGACCACTGCGCCGGATCACGTGAAGGGTGGCATGCCGCTTTGCTTGTGGTTGTCCGGGGGCGTTCTCGATGAGTTCTTCCGGTGTTCCTACCAGAAGCCAGTAGGGGAAGTCCTCCAGGTCGCTCTTGCTCCAAATCTCCTCGGGAATGGGGCGGATGCCTTCTTTTTGCATCGCCACGATAGCCAGGTAATCCAGCTTGAACGCGGCATAGTCCATTCCTTCCACATCATCGTCAAAGTAGAAAACTTCCTTGTCGGGGTCGAATGAGATGTTGTAGACCACCTTCATGTTCGTGTTGGGGTGCGGATCGGGATTGACGGTCGAGTCGTCAATGGCCCAGTCCTTCAGAACGGCCCCGTGCACAATCGCTTTCTTCAGGTGGCTGAATATGTGGCCTGCGGTGATGGCGAGCCAGTCGTCATTGATTTGAACCACGAAGGCGCTGAAGTGATACATCGGCGGCGTGCCGCCGTTGGCTTGCACCGCATCGAGCCGATGATCGCGGTAGGTGATATTGATGAAGTGCCGGTGCAGGGGACGCAGAAATTCTTCTCCAAGCTCGATCATGCTTGTCTCTCCGTGGGTTCTTTTGAGGGTGAAGCCCAATATTTGAGGGCAGCTTCTCTTCGCACAAGATGGAACTGCGATTGCAGGCGTTTGTGCGTCCCGGCGTTCCGCCGCCGGGCTCGCGGGCTGCGCCCCGCGCTTCGTGCCGAATCGCAGCCATCCGGCTTTGATCCCTGACGCCTCCGGCCCGGCCCTCTGCGCCGGGCCTGCGCGCTGCGCTTGCCAATACCGGGTGGCTGGTGGTGGGGTGGGGCGGCTTGCTGTTCCTTTCATCGTGCCACGGCGTGCTCGCCGTGCAAGGGCGGCGCGTGCCTTGCACGCTGGCGGCCTGCGGCCGTCTGCGACCCTTGACTGCTTGCGCTGCGCCGTGACCCGGAAGGGCTGGGCAATTCCGCCCGGCAACCTTCAGGAGTTCACCATGAACTGCGCATTCATCACCGACGAGCAGCGCGCGCTGCTGCTGGCCAACGGCCAGCAATCCATCGAAACCTCGGACTTCGATCCGGCCCCCGTGGTCAAGCTGTTCACGCCGGATGCCGGCGCGACCTGGCTGTTGACCGAGATCGACCCGGACGACCATGACCATGCTTTCGGTCTGTGCGATCTGGGCCTGGGGATGCCCGAGCTGGGCTGGGTCAGCCTGCAGGAGCTGGCGACCGTGCGCGGGCAGCTGGGGTTGCCGATCGAACGCGATCTGCACTTCCGCGCGGAGAAGCGCCTGAGCGCCTACGCGCGCGATGCGCGGCTGGCGGGGCGGATCGTCGTCTGATTCCGTCAAGGGGCGCCATGCCCCTTTCTTCTCTATTCGCCCTGGGCGTTCACCAGGGTTTCCAGCGGCGCTGGGCTGGCTGCGACACCGTGCCCAGCAAGCGCACGGGCGATAGCGTCGGGGGCGTGTCGTTCCTGGGAAAGCGGCGGCGCACTTCGCATTCCAGTTCGTGAGCGAAGCCGCGTGCATCTTTCTCGCCGCGCAGTGCCCGCTGTCGCCATGCGCGGGCCTGGGCCATCAGTTCGTTGTCTTGTAGGGCTTGTATGTCCATGCAATTGCCATTGTGCCGATGGCTGGGCAGGTGGCAGTCCACGGGGATTTCATTGAAGTCATGTGGGCGTCCCCGGCCACCTGGGAGATGGCCGGTCGCGCTGTCGTGCGCATAGCGCATCGAGCCTCGCTACGCGAGTCTCACCCCTTCGGGCTTCCATCGTTCCCTCGCTCCGCTCGGCTGACGCCTCCGGCCCGGCTTCCAGCTTCGGGCCTGCGCGCTTGCGCTTGCCGTGCGGTCTGCACATCCAGGCGGCCGTTGCCATGTCCAGCCGTCTTCCCTGACTCCATCACCTTGTCCGCGACTGTAGCCCGCGGCCGTGGGCCGTCAAGGCGCGCCAGGCCGTGTCCTCGCTGCGCTGCGGGCCGCACCAACCTGGCGCTTGTTTCCTTGACGGCCCCCGTCCACGGGCTCCCTTCCGTCGCGGGCGATGAACTCAGGAAAGACGGTGGCAACAGGGCCAACCGGGTTCCTCGTGCCGACCGCACCGAACAGCCGAAAGGCTGGGCTCCGAATCTAGGAATCCGGTGTTTCTTCAACAGCCAAGTCAGGAGAAAGACATGCTCGCATCCCGTTTCGCAAACCACTCCCCAGCACTGCGTTCCGACTATCCCCTGTCGGACGACCAAATCCGGCGCGTGGCCCCGTCCATCTTCGCGGACGCCCCGCATGAAAGCCGTTCCGAGCGGTATAGCTACATCCCGACCGCCACGGTCTTGACCGAGCTGCGCAAGGAGGGGTTTCAGCCGTTCATGGTGTGCCAAACCCGCGTGCGCAATGAGGGGCGGCGTGAGCACACGAAACACCTATTGCGCCTGCGCCATGCCAGCCAGATCAACGGCGCGGAAGCCAATGAAATCGTGCTGCTGAACTCGCACGATGGCACCAGCAGCTATCAGATGCTGGCCGGGCAGTTCAGATTTATCTGTGCCAATGGGCTTGTCTGCGGTGACACCTTTGCAGACGTGCGCGTGCCCCACAAAGGCGACGTGGCGAGCCAAGTCATCGAGGGCGCTTTCGAGGTGCTGCGCGGTTTTGACCGCGTGAAGGAGTCGCGTGATCTGATGCGCGGCATCACCTTGGACGATGGCGAATCCGAGGTGTTTGCCCGCGCTGCGCTGGCCCTCAAGTACGACGACCCGGACAAGCCCGCGCCCGTCACCGAATCTCAGATTCTGATGCCGCGCCGTTTCGAGGATCGCCGCCCGGATTTGTGGTCTGTCTTTAACCGCACGCAGGAAAACCTCACAAAAGGCGGATTGCATGGCCGCGCCGCCAATGGCCGCAGGCAGCAAACCCGCCCCGTGCAGGGCATCGATTCTGATATTCGCCTCAATCGCGCCCTGTGGCTGCTGGCCGATGGCATGCGCCAGCTCAAGGCCTGACCCTCCCGACATGTTCCCCGCCGGAGGGGCGGTTCCCCTCCTTGTTTCACTCGATTGGAGATTCACCATGAACGCCGTTAACCAAACCGAAGCCCGTGCCGTCAACACCGCAGCCAATGTGCTGCAGACCGCCGACCCGAGCAAGCACATGATCCTGGTTCCGCTGTCGCGGCTGATTCTGCGCCCCACGGGCCGCAACGTGCGCAAGATCGTCCCGCGCATGTCCGTTCCCCAGCTAGCAGCGTCTATCCAGCGCGTAGGCCTGCTGCAAAACCTGATCGTGATTCCCGCTAGCGATGGCGAGCATTACGAGGTGGTCGCGGGTGGCCGTCGTCTTGCCGCCCTCAAGCTGCTGGCGAAGAAACATCGCATCGCCAAGGATTGGGAGGTGCCTTGCTTGCAGGTGGCCGATGGTACGGCCCGCACCGCCAGCCTCACCGAGAACGTGCAGCGCGAAGCCATGCACCCGGCAGACCAGTTCGAAGCCTTCGCGGCGCTGGTGGCCGAAGGTCGTCCCATTGAGGACATTGCGGCGGATTTTTCCGTCACGCCACTGGTGGTGCAGCGCCGTTTGAAGCTGGCGAATGTCTCGCCGCGCCTGATGGCTGATTACCGGGCCGATGCCGTCACGCTCGACCAACTCATGGCGCTGGCCGCCACCGACGATCATGCTTCGCAAGACGCCGCGTTCTACGATGCGCCGCAGTGGCAGCGCAGCCCATCCGCGCTGCGCGAACGCCTCACCGAGCGCGAGATTGATGCTTACCGGCATCCGCTGGTGCGCTTCGTCGGGCTGGACACCTACGAGGCCGCAGGCGGTGGCGTGCGCCGTGACCTGTTCGCGGAAGGTGACGCAGGCGTGTATCTGACCGATGCCGCGCTGCTGGAACGGCTGGCGCAAGACAAGCTGGCAGGCATCGCCACCACGGTCCGCGCCGAGGGTTGGGCATGGGTGGATGCCACGCCGGGCGTAACCCATGCCGACCTGCACACCTTCCAGCGTGCCCCGCAGACGCGGCGCGAGCCAAACAAGCGCGAAGTGCAGCGCATCGAAAAGCTGCAGACCAAGATGCAGGCTATTGGGGAAGCCGTGGATGCCGCAATGGAGCAAGACGACGAGGAAAAGGCCGACGCCTTGCAGGAGGAGGGTGAAGCCTTGGGCGAGCAGTTACAAGCGCTGGAGGATGGCTTGCAGGACTACAGCCCTAACGTGAAGGCCGCAGCCGGTGCCATCGTCACCATCGACCGCAACGGGCAGGCCGTGATTCATCGCGGGCTGCTGCGCGAAGCCGAGGCGAAGGCGCTGCGCACGCTGGAAAAGCTGCGCCAGGGCTTCAGCGGCAGCGATGCAGCGAATGACGACGAAGGCGAAGAAGACGAAGCGCCCAAGACCGCAGCCATGTCCGATCGGCTGGCCCAGCGCCTGAGCGCCCACCGCACCGCCGCGCTGCAAATCGAAGTCGCCCAGCATCCGCAGGTGGCGCTGGCCGCGCTGGTGCATGGCATGGTGCAGACCGTCTTGCAGGATCGCCACTATGGGCACGACCTGCCGCTGGGGGTTCGCCTGACGGTGCAAGACCGGCTGGAAGGCATGGCCCCGGACTGTCCGGAATCCCCCGCCACCGTGGCACTGCGCGGCCTGCAACAGGTGGCCGGGGACGCCCTGCCGCAGGACTGCGCCGAACTGTTCGCCGCGCTGCTGGCGATGGAGCAAGGCGAGTTGGTCAAGCTGCTGGCTGTGTGCGTGGCTTCGACGGTGGACGTGGTGACGCTCCGCGCCACGCGGCCGCAACCGGGCGCGGAACTGGCGCAGGCCGTTGGCCTCGACATGGCCGCGTGGTGGCAGCCCACCGCAGAAGGCTACTTCAAGCACGTTCCGAAGGCCGCGATTCTGCAAGCCGTGGGCGAGTTCGCGCCCGAGAGCGTCAACCGGCTGGGCAAGCTCAAGAAGGCTGACATTGCCAGCGAGGCCGAGCGGCTGGCCGATGGCACGGGATGGATGCCTGCCATCTTCAAGACGGAAGACGCACCCAAGGAAGGCCCGCAGGACGGCGACGATGAAACCGCCGCCCCGGCGGATGACCCTGCCGAGGCATTGGCCGCTTGACCTTTATCGCTGCGGCGCCCTGGCTCAGGCCAGGGCGCCTTGCCGCAGGGAGTCGAATCATGCCCGCCATCAACACCACCAGCCGCCCGCGCATGGCGGCAATCTACGCACCCGGCACGGTACGCGCCCGCCGCTGGCACAGCGAGGGCGACGTGCGCGGCTACCGTCCACCCTTGGGCTGGACGGCCCGCGCCGATCTCACCGACATTCACCCCATCACGGGCCGCGCCTTGGTGCGGGCCATGTGGTGGATCATCGAGACGAAGGAATAACCGCGATCAGCACCGCGCCCAGGCCGTTCCGTCCTGGGCGCGGTGGACGCCAAAATCCGGGCGCGGCAGTGGCCGCGCCCGGTGTTCAAGGCCAACAGCCGAATCAGAACGCCGCCGCCTTCGCGCTGGCTCAGGCGGCGGCGTTGAAGGCATCGCTGTGTTCGGGCACTGGCTCGCAAGGCCAGTGCCCAGGAGCATCCAACTCCCACGCTCGTCAGCGTGTGCTCATCCCCGCGATCACCCCAGCCAGGATCGATATGCCTTGCTGGATCTGTTCGATCTTCAGGCTGGCGTATCCCAGGATCAGCCCGGCCGACCGGGGCTGTTCATCCAACGCTGACGGTGCAAACAGCGGCCCCACCGGATAGACGCCCACACCCTCGCGGCGGGCTGCGGCCACCAGCGCAGGCTCCTGCTGCGCGTTGAGGAAGGGGAGCCACAGCACCACATGCAGGCCAGCCGCCGTGCCGTCGATCCGCACATCCTTGGGAAGATGTTGCGCGATCACTTGCAGCAAGGCTGCCCGGCGCCGTTCGTTTTCGCGGCGCATCCGTCGCACGTGGCGCTCATAGGCGCCGCTATCGATCAACGCCGCCAACACCTGCTGCTCCAGTAGGGGGGCATGCCGGTCGGTCAGGCGCTTGGCCTGCCGGAACACCGCCACCAATGCGTGCGGCAGCACCATGTAGCCCAGCCGAAGTTGAGGGGACAACACCTTGGAGAACGTACCGACATAGATCACACGGCTCTCCGAGTCGATCGACTGCAGCGCGTCGATCGGCCGCTGGCCATAGCGGAACTCACCGTCGTAGTCGTCCTCGATGATCCAGGCGTCATGACGCGCTGCCCACTGCAGGAGTGCTTGGCGGCGGCCAATTGGCAGCACGCCGCCGAGCGGGAATTGGTGCGAGGGCGTCACATAGGCCAGGCGGGCACGATCATCCTCGGGCAAACGGCTCGTATCAAGGCCATGGCCATCGGCCGGAGTCGCCAGCAGGTGCGCCCCCGTTGCCTCGAAGCAGTGACGCGCCATCAGGTAGCCCGGGTTCTCGAAGACAAAGGCATCCCCCGCATCCAGCAGCAGCCGGGCGCACAGGTCGATGGCCTGCTGCGACCCATGCACCACCAGGATTTGTTCCGCATCGCAGGCGATGCCCCTGGCTCGACGCAGATAGCCTTGCAGCGCGCGCCGCAGTGCCGGGTCGCCTTCGGGCGGGACGTAGTACAGGCTGTGCTGCTGGCGCAGCAGCGCGGCCTGGTACGCCCGGCGCCAGGCCAGGCTCGGAAAATCCCGGGAGGCTACGGCACCGTACAGGAAATCAAAGCGGATCCGCTCGGCATGGGGCAAGGCCGGGGCGCCGATGTCCGCCACCCGGCGCCCGAATCCCGACAAGGACGGTGCCGCTTGGGCCTGCCGTCTGGGTGTCTCCCCGCGGGGCATGCCTGCCGCCAGCGGGCTGGCAACCCGGGCTGCGCGCCCGGTGGATGTCACCAGAAAACCCTCGGCCGCCAGCTGCTCATAGACAGCGGTGACGGTGGTGCGCGAGACGCCCAACTCGGCAGCCAGCGCCCGCGTGGACATCACCCGTGCGCCGGGCAGCAGCGTGCCATCGGCGATCTGGCTGCGCAGCAGGTCATAGATGCGGCGGCCCGCGCCAGTGGCGCCCGGATGGTTGCGACCTTCTTCGTCAAACTGGCCCATTGAAAATCTTAAAAACTGGATCTTCTAATTATGCCGGTTTGACCTGAAAGTAAAGCTCTTTCATACCGTCTCAAGGACTTCCCTGCGATGTACGTCCCTGCCCACCTTGCCGAAACCCGGCCTGAAGAACTGGCCCGCATCATCCGCGAGTACCCGCTGGGGGTGCTGGTTACGCACGATGCCCATGGCCTGGACGCCAACCACCTTCCTTTCGAGTTCGATCCCGATGCGGGAACGCATGGGGTGCTCACGGCGCATGTGGCCCGTGCGAATCCGGTGTGGCAGCAGTGTGCTTCGTGCAGCCCGGTGATGGTCGTGTTTCGCGGGGCCGAGGGCTATGTCTCGCCCAATTGGTATCCCAGCAAGCATGAGGCGCACCGCCAGGTGCCGACCTGGAACTATGAGGTGGTGCACGTGCACGGCCTGCTGACCGTGCGCGACGACGAGCGTTTCGTGCGTGGGATGGTCGGGCGGCTGACGCGCCGGCACGAAGCCGAGGAACCACGGCCCTGGAAGATGTCGGACTCCACGCCCGATTTCATCGACAGCATGCTGCGCAACATCGTGGGCATCGAGGTCGCCATCACCTCGCTGGTATGCAAACGCAAGCTCAGCCAGAACAAGGAGGAGCGCGATCGGCTGGGGGCCGCCGACGCGCTGCAGGCGGCCGGAAATACCGAATTGGCGCAGTCCATGCGTGCGCCTGGATAAGCATCACACGGGACAATGGACCTCATGCAGACGATCTATACATCGACCTTCACCTTCGCCATGGGCGAAGTGGGTGAAGAATTCCACACCCTGGACAAAATCATTGCCGATGCCGCGAAATCCGTTCCTGGCTACCTTGGCGAAGAGGCCTGGGAAAACCCCTCGACGGGTTTGATCTCCAACGTCTACTACTGGGACAGCATGGAGGCCTTGCAGGCACTCATGAGCCATCCCTCCCACCTTGAAGCCAAACGGCGACAGGCCGAATGGCTCAAGGGCTATCACGTGGTGATCGCTCAGGTGGTGGGCTCCTATGGTGATGGCGGCATTGCCCATCCTCTCGCGGACTTCCGGCAACCCTTGCGTAGCAGGGATGCCGCTCTGAACCCCTGAAATCTCCCCGCGCCTATGTCATTCCTTGCTTTCCTTCTGGCTGCAGTTCTTCTGGCTATCACTCCCGGCCCCGGCATCGCCTATGTCGTCGCACGCACGGCGGCGGGCGGCCGATCTGAAGGGCTGGCCTCATGTCTGGGCACCGGCTTGGGCGGAATGCTGCATGTGCTCGCTGCCGCATTCGGTCTGTCCGTGCTCATCGCTCAATCGGCGGTGGCGTTCACCCTGCTCAAATACCTGGGCGCTGCCTATCTGGTGTATCTGGGTATCCGCTTATGGCTGCGCCGGGAGCCGGCAGCCGCGGTGGAGGCGGTGACGCCTCAAGGCGCGCGCCGCGCACTGGTCGAAGGCATCGTGGTCGAGGCATTGAACGTCAAGACCGCGTTGTTCTTTCTGGCCTTTCTGCCGCAGTTCGTCGATCCGGGCGCGGCCTTGGTGCCGCAACTGGTGCTGCTGGGCAGCATCTGCGTTGCCCTCAATACGTTGGTCGATGTGGTGGCGGTCTTTATCGCCCATCGCCTGCTCAGCTCGGGTGCGGCGCGTGCGGCCCGCGCCCGTGTGATGACCCGCATGTCGGGGGCCACGATGATGGGGCTGGGCGCTTTTCTGGCACTGGCACGGCGCGAAGCGTAGGGGCATAGACCTGGGCCTCGCCGCTGGCCTGCTGTCTTTCTGCGAGTCAATGGAGGTCAACCTGGGCGTGTCGGCGCGATGCGCCGCCGGGCTCTTCGGGCTGCGCCCCGCGCTTCGTGCCGAATCACGGCCATGCGGCTTGATCCCTCACGCACCTACGCGCCTGCGGCGCTGCGCGCTTTGCTTTCCTCCAGGGGAAAGCCCTGCGGGCTATCCCCGCCGCGCGGTGCTTGGCGCCCCTCAATACCCCGAACCGGCATGCGCCGGATCGGCCCGTCCAGCGCGCCGCCGCATAGGCAGTGCTCGGCGGGTACGCCAGGGCTTGCTGCGGCAGGTTGTGCGAATGCATGCCGCCTGCGACGCTGGCGGTTCGTTGCCTGTGTGTCACGAAGGACGGTTCACGGATATGCCGCCTGGCCTTGCGAGGGCGCATCCTCACCGCGCATCCATCATGGCCGCCTGCATGGGATGGGGTGTGTTCCCACTGATCGTTGGGGAATGGCCTTGCCTGGGGAAGGGGGCATGCCGTTGACTCCTTCGTGCGGGGATGCCAGGGTGGCCATGGCTCCTTCCGGATGTGGGTCGGCCCAGGGCGTCCTTGTGTTGTCGTGAATCCTGGCGGTGGTGTGGGCTTCATGTCTGCAACCTTCCAGCCCAAATAATTTCCCCTGCTTTGTCACTGCGTTCGGCGCATTCCTCGCGGGACAAATTATTTGGGCTTCCAGGTGCTCCACTGCGTTGCGCCCGCAAGCGGTGCCGCCAGCCCGCCCCCCCGCCGGCCGGATCACAACAAGGACGCGATGGGCGCGAACCTTGTTCAACCGTAAGGAGTTTCATCATGGCAAACATCGGCACCTTCACCGCGGACAAAGATGGTTTCAGCGGCACGCTGCGCACCCTGACGCTCAACGTCAAGGCCAAGCTGGTTCCCAACGACAAGGGGGACAACGAACACGCCCCCGACTACCGCCTGCAGGCAGGGGGGGGCTGGAGGTTGGCGCGGCGTGGAAGAAAGTCAGCAAGGCCGAACGCCCCTACATCTCCGTGACCCTGGATGATCCTTCGTTTCCGGCAACCGTCTATGCCCGCCTGATCGAGGGCGAGGACGGCACGCACGACCTGATCTGGTCGCGCAGCAAGCCCCAGGCGGCCTGACGGCCGCCAGCGCCCCTGCCCACGCGGCGGGGCGCTGTGCTGCTGGCGCAGCGCCATGCAGGAAGCGGCCGTGGCCGCTTCGTCACTCAGGGGGGGAGAACAGATGCTGATATTTTCAGGCACAGGGTTTCACCGACGCTCGTGGTGCTGCTGGAGCAGATCGGACGTGGCGCGCACAAGCGCGTTGATGAAAACCGCGAGCTGCTGGAGCTGCTACAAAAGAAGGCGCCGCATCTGCTAGACGAATGCCCGTGGATCGTGGGCTGGCTCCGCGCCAACGATGAGGTGTTCGTGGCAATGGGGATGAGGGTGACCGAGTTGCGGCTTTTGCCCCCAGGTTTGCCGTGCGGCCAGGTTTTCCGCGTGCATGGCCCGAGTGGCGTCCATCAGCAGACCAGGGCGTTTCGGTGCGTTGCACCGCCAGGCTTTGCGGGCTGCGCCCCGTGCCACTTTCAGCGTCACGGCCATCCGGCTCCAATCCTTAACGCGGCTTCGCGCCTGCGGCGCTGCGCGCTTCGCTTGCTCCAGGGGATCGGCGCAAGGCCCATCCCCGCCGTGCGAGGCTTGGCGCCCCTCGACACCACCGAACCGGCTCGCGCCGGATCGGCTGGGGGCAGTGCAAAGGCCGGCCATCGCCATCAACAGCACACATCACACGTCAGCAGTGGATTGGCGTAGGAGCGGTGCCCCTTGTGAGGGTCGATGATCCGTTCGGGATGGCAATGGCCGCGCACGCATTCAGGAGGAATGTCTTGGCGCACGACATAGCAAGGGGGATCATCCCCAAACCCCATGGGGCGCCGAGCGGCCAGTTGCCCCCATTCGGACAAGATCATCTTCGCCACTTCCACCTGTTGCGCTCCTGGCACGAGCTTCACCGGGATATCGACTTCCAGGATTGTCGGGATGCCGTACTGGCGAAGCCGGAAGCGGTAGTCCTCGCCGCTCGGGGATCGGCTCAAGTGCGCCGCGAGCGCCATCAGGTACTCACTGCCCTGAATGAGGTAATGGCCGCATTGTTCGATAAGAAACTTGTCGCTGCCGACAAGCCACATGGCACCGCGCTCCGAGTTGCTGCGGTCGGCGAATTGCCTGATGGCGTTCTCCACGTCTTCCTTGGGCACATCGGAGAAGATTTCGCGGAATATGTCGCACAGCAGATCGCTGTTCTGCCCAAGCAGGCCGCGCTCGTAGTAGCTGGACACGCTTGACGGCCGACAGCCATGAAAGCCTTTGAAGTGCGTGTAGTAGCTGGTGAGGCTGCCAGTGAACTCAGGCAGGATGTACTCTGAGTCGGGAAGCCAGCAAAGATCGTCAGACCAGCATTCCGGCTGCTCTTGCGCAAGGTGTTGCCGTAGTTCAGCGGTCAGGACATGACCTGCGTAGTGGCGGATGCTGGCCAGCCAGCTCCGGCGATTTCTCCAGTCCAGAACTTTGGGGGGCAACGCAATCGGCCGCCTGGGATTGTTTTTCGCCATTCTTCTGGCACGTGCCTGTGTGATGAGCGTCGGTCAGGTTGCCAGTACCGCCAATGGCGCAAGAAATGGCGCCACGACAGGCCCAAGCACTTGCATATGGTCTGCAACGATTCCCATAAAGCGATGGTACTTTTCTTTGAACGCGGTCGTTCCATTGGTTGCGCGTAATTCTTCAACAGCACCGCCTAGCTCGACTTCAAGCGGCTTGGCTAAATTAGCTGCGGCGATTGCATCAAGGAGCTTGGCGAATAGCTCGTGATCCACATTTTTCTGCTGTTTGGCATGTTGAGTGAAGTTAGTGCTGCCCGATGCCAAATTCTGAACATCCCCGGTTATATAAGTATTGAAGATATGTTGAACTGTCTCTTGTGGAACAGGCTTTTCGTTTGCCATTGCTTCTCCTGCGGCTGGGTTCTGTGCCTCGATCTCCAAGGCGAAATTTAAGATGCGAGTGCGAACCGTGTCCAAAGCTGCCACCAGCGCCGAGGTCGGTATGACTTTCCACGCTTGCATGCAGACCATGTTCTCGTAGATTCTCTGCCCGAAGTGAGCCACCAAATCTGGATTCCACGGCTCCTGCAATGTCCCTGACTTTCCGTCGGCCACAAGCGATGCCATGGCTGCTATGGGCTGCGTGAAGTACGAGTGTCCCAAGATTTCACGAAAATCCTCGGGGAAACAGCTCAGAGGAATATGGGCGTTGCGTAGACCAGACCCGAAGGGTCCACTGAAATGGCCTTTGGAGTTCACGCCAAAAATTCTGTACTCAGGAAGATCATCCGTGTTGTCATAGCCGGACAACTCACTATCGATCCAGCGCTTGAAGTCATCATTCCCAAGGCGGGCGGCCAGTACCTTGCACTTCCGAAGCAAGGTCGGCAAATCAATAGACGAGTCGATTGCTGCGTCTTGTATTTGGCGTAGGAGAGACATGTATTTCTTGGGAACCTTGAGTCAATGTGGTTTGACGGGAATAGATGGGTGCGGCAGTGGAAATTGGTAGACCAACCGCATGAAAAGAGCTTTGACAGGCTGAGGCAGCACTGATGCGCTCTATAACTCAGTGCCTTCTTGTCGCACCGCATCCAGCTCCTGCCGCACCTGCACCAAAAGCTGGTCGACCCGTTGTGAATCGTTGCCCGCATAGGCCAGCGTCAGCAGTGTGAGCGGGTGAACCTCCATGACTTCGCATAGCTCGGCCAGCTTGTTCAAGGTGGGACTTTTGAGATCGCGCTCCAGCGTACTCATGTAGGTGCGGCTGGAGACGTCGGAGAAGTCTTCCTGGCTCAGGCCCCGTGCTTTGCGGATGGTCTTCAATGCCTCCGACAATGTGTGCTTCGCTGCCAACCTTGGATCTCCCCCAAAATCCAAGATGACATCCGATTGCGCTCTATAGGACTACAATCTATAGTATTCATTGCATGTGGCTTGCCGCTTTTGTACTTTTACGGAAATCCGTATTTGTGGCTTTGAACAGGAGCACAAAGCCACATCCGTGCTTTGGCACAAATCCGCCGATACGGTTTTGTGCTTTCATGCTTCGGTGAATTCGATGCAAGGCGCATTTGTGATTTCGTGCAAATGCTGACGATGTTTTGCGTTTCCGTAATGGGGATCAAGGCGTGCGAGCGCATCATGCGCGTTGCGGAGGATTCAGCCATGACAGAACCACTCACCACCGATCAGGAACGCGCACAGTTGCTTGCCAACGGCAGGGATCGCGCGGCCGGCTTCGCCATCGACCCGCTGCCCGTGGTGCGGTTGTTCACGCCGGATGCCCACGCCACTTGGCTGCTGGCCTGGCTTGATCCCGCCGATGGCGACACCGCGACCGGCGTGGTTGATTTGGGGCTGGGCATGCCCGAACTGGGCGAGATCAAGCTGTCCGATCTGGCCTCCATCGTCGGCCCGAACAAGCTGGCGGTAATGCGGGACCGGTATTTCAAGGCGGTGCGCCCGCTGTCGGAGTACCTGCGGCTTGCGCAGGAGAACGGTTCCATCATTGATTGAACCGTTTGCGTCCCGTCGTTGTCGGGCGCATTGAGGCTATTTGCGTCTGAGTCCAGACCTGTACGGTCTCAATCGGCACTGTTGCAGCGAAGTGGTGCGACTCTTGCGTAAACGGTCATGACAGCCGGCGTGGCTTGCGGCACGGTGGGTGCAGCAGGAGACGATTCACGCCATGCGCCACCATCGCATTCGGACGATCTGCACAATGTAGCGGATTCATTTCGTCTTGAAACAAAAGTTTCTGATCCACATGTTTTTTAACGATTGGATTTTGATGCGGTAGTGCTCTCCCTTGGATGGCCGGTGGCGCCTCTCCTGCGCAATATGGGAGATTGCGTCATGGCAGATCGAAGCACCGAGCCTTGGTATCCCACGGCCGCGTACCTCTACGTGCTGCACCTGGACGGCCCCGCGCTGGCCTGGGAGTACCTGCGCAGAAATCCCGATTACCGGCTGGATTGGCTGCACCAGCGTCGCCGGCCCGAGGTGGCCCAACGCTGGGGCCTGCGCCTGTTCGAGGACCCAGCCCTGGATGCGCGCGACGCGCATCCGGCTTGGTTTCCAGACCATGAGGCCCTGGTCTTGCTCTACCCGGATGCCGATCCACCGCCGGATGCCCTGGTCTTCGGGTTCTGGCACCTGCCTGGTCGCAAGCACTTGGTCCACGACGGGCGCCGCCTGGTGCTGGTGGTCCACTGGCCCGGCTGCTGCCTGCGCTTCGCGCTGGCGCCGGGCCTCGAGGAGGGCATGGCCTGCGTCTACGCCGTGCGGGCCTGCAGGGCGCCTTGCACGCGCTACCGCGCATTTGCAGCTGAACTGGACAAGCTCGATCGGCTGACCGCTGTCCAAGCCGATCCGCCGACAACTCGGCCCCGGCCGTTGACCACCGCGCTGCTGGAACTGCATACCCTGCAGGCGCTCGACGCCACCCTGGCGGGCGCGTCCTTGCGCGAGGTGGCCGAGGGCTTGTTCGGCGCCGACGCCGTGGCGGCCGACTGGTTCTCCGACGGCAGCCTGCGCTCGCGCGTGCGGCGCCTGGTACGGCGGGGCCAGATGCTGATGGACGGCGGTTATCGCCGTCTCGCACAGCTCGAATGACCTGGGGAGGGTCGTTTTGCCCTGGCTGCAAAACGACCCTCTGCGAAACAGCCGCGTTTTCTGAGACTGCCTCCATCCGGTTGCGCTGTGTGGCCGGAGCTTTGAAAGCTATGGAGATTCTCACCATGCGTCCTGCTCCCTTGCGGCCTGCCGCCGCACCCATGATTTCTTCCGCGCAGCCCCAGCGCTATCTGACCAACGACGAAGCCGCCGAGTACCTACGGCTGTCACCGCGCACGCTGGAGAAGCAGCGCGTGATGGGCGGCGGCCCCAAGTTCCGCAAGTTCGGCCGCCGCGTCATGTACGCCGTCACCGATCTCGATGCCTGGGCCGAAGACCGCAGCTACGAGACCACGTCCGATCCCGAGTACGCCGAGTTCCATGCGGCGGACAGCCGTGCGCGCTGATCGGCGGCGCGCGGGTGGCCTTCGCCATGTCCAGCCCATCGCTGCCATCGCGGCAGCGACCGTCACGGGAGCGCGAACAGCTCGATCTGTTCCGCGCCCTGCCGGGCGATATGGCGCCGCGCGACAGCCAGGACCTGATGGCTTTTCCGTTCTTCTCGCTGGCGAAGTCACGGCGCACGGCGCCGATCGACTTCCAGGCCAGCGGGGTGACGATCCGTGTGGAGGGGACGCAGGAACATGGCATCGCCACGATCTGGGATGCCGACATCCTGATCTGGGCGGCCAGCCAGATCGTGGAGGCACGCGACGCGGGCTTGCGCCCGTCGCGGCTGATGCAGGCCACGCCCTACGAGATCCTGCGCTTCATCGGCCGCGGTACGTCGCTGCGCGACTACCAGCGCCTCAAGGCCGCGCTGGATCGTCTGCAATCGACGACCGTGGCCACGTCGATCCGCGAGACCACGGGAAGGCGGTTGCACCGCTTCTCGTGGATCAACGAGTGGAAGGAACTGGCCGATGCCCAGGGCACGCCGCTGGGTATCGAGCTAATCCTGCCGGACTGGTTCTATGCGGGCGTGCTGGATGCGGCACTGGTGCTGACCATCGATCTGGCGTACTTCCAGCTCACCGGGGGCATCGAACGCTGGCTGTACCGGCTGGTGCGCAAGCATGGTGGGCGCCAGGAACAGGGCTGGCAGTTCGACTTCAGGCAGTTGCACCGCAAGTCGGGCAGCACAGCCAAGCCCTACGACTTCGCCTGCGATCTGCGTGCCCTGGTGGCGCGGCAGTCGCTGCCGGGCTACGTCCTGGGCATCGAGCGGCTGGATGGGGCCGAACTGCTGACATTCCGCCCAGGGCGTCTCGTGCCGCCCACGGCACGGGGGTAACTGCGGGATCGCCTGTGGACGGGCTCGTGCTATCAGGCGTGCCAGGTATCGTGCTATCAGGCGTGGGACTATCGTGCCATCAGGCGTGCCGATCGGCCGCAAACCCAATGCTGGCGCGGGTTTCGGCCTCTCTTAACTTATCTAACTTAATACATAACATTAGTAGTAGCAGTGCGGCGTTTCGGTGGACAACCACCAAACGGCACGTTCTGCCATGGGTATGGGCCTGCGATTCTTGCCATCGGCAAGCCGGTTTTGCAGGCCGATCAAAGGCAGGTTTTCCAACACGGAGGGCCAGGCCATGATTGTCGCGCTGCTCAACCAGAAAGGCGGCGTGGGCAAGACCACGCTCGCTACCCACATCGCCGGCGAGCTGGCGATGCGCGGGCAGTCGGTCATCCTGTTGGATGCCGATCCGCAGGGCTCTGCGCTGGACTGGACACAGCGCCGCAGCCAGCAAGGTTTGCCAAGGTTGTTCAGCGCCGTGGGCCTCGCACGCGAGACGCTGCACCAGGAAGCCCCAGAACTCGCCAGGCGGGCCGATCACGTCGTCATTGATGGTCCGCCCAGGATCGCGGCCTTGGCGCGCTCCGCGCTGCTGGCGGCCGAGCGGGTGCTGATCCCGGTGCAGCCCAGCCCCTACGACCTGTGGGCTAGCGCCGAGATGGTGGCGCTGATCCGGGAGGCCCAGGTGTTCCGGCCGCAGCTGCGCGCGGCCTTCGTCATCAACCGGCGCGTGAGCACCACGGTGATCGGGCGCGAAGCACGCGGGGCGCTGGCCGAGCAGCCGCTTCCCGCACTGCGCGCGGAAGTGCGCCAGCGCATCGTCTTCGCTGACAGCGTGGCCGCTGGCCGGTTGGCCCGCGAGACGGCGTCCGACAGCGCCGCTGCGCGCGAAATCACTGCGCTGGTCGATGAACTGCTGCGGTGGCTGTCATGACAGCGAAGCCCGCACCCAGCAGCAAACGCGCAGCCAAGCGTGTCGGCATCGGTGCACGACCGCCCGCGAATCCGCACGCCGAGGCGTGGATTCGCCAAGGCAGCGCCGACGACCTCCAGAAAGGCGATCTCTACACCGCTCGCCTGACCCTCGACATCACACCCGCCATGCGCTCGCGCATCAAGGTGTCGGCCTTCACGCAAGGCGTGACGGTGGCTGACCTGCTGCGCGGTCTGCTGGAGCGGGAGTTTCCAGAACACCGCAGGGAGAACACGCCATGAACACATCCGCTGCACCTGCCGCCAATCCTATGGCTACTGCGGCCACAGCTATACCGTTGCCGTCCTTCGCTGCGCTGGCTGGCCGGCCTTCATCCACGCCACTGACGCGCGTTTCGCTGGCTTACGTGGAGCACCGTTTCAAGCTCTATCTGCGCTTTGGCGAGCCTGCGCGCACGCTGCGGCTCGATCGCTGGCGCAGCGTCGCTGTGTTCCTACCGGGCGCGGCGCTCTGTCGTATCCGCTGGCAGTCCAACGACTACGGAACGATCCGCTGGCAGCTCATGGTGATGCAGACATGCACGCCCTTGGATGATGCGCAGCGCATCCCCGGCGTGCAGCCGGGCGCGCGCCTGCTGCTGCACGCAGAGGGCGAGAACCAAGTCCGCGCCGTGCTGGAGCGCATTGACGCTATCGAGGCGCTGGGCCTTGCCCCCGCTGCAGCGTCGCCCGCGTACTGGCGCACGCTGGGCAACCGGCTCGCTGCCCGCTTGCCGTTACCCGAGTACACCGCCGAGCGCCACGCCGCCTGGCTGGCCGGGAGGGTGCTGCCATGACGGCCACGACAGCATTCCTTTCTCGCTCGTCTGCGCACTCGCGTTCGCGTGCTCGCCTCGTGCTGGCTGCACTGTCCGCCTGCGGCCTCGCTGCGCTGGTCTGGACGGCTTTCGTGCAGCCGCTGCCGCGCCTGGTCTACAACCCGTCCGACAGCGTGGCGGTCGGTTGGTATCGCGTCCATCCGCTGGACCGCGGTGCCGGCTTTCTGCCGCATCTGCTACCTCCTTCACTGCGTGTCGGCAGCATCGTGCTGACCCGCTTGCCTGCCGACGCTGCCGCGCTGGCTGCGCAGCGCGGTTACCTGCCGGCGCGCGTGCCGCTGCTCAAGCGTGTGGGCGCCATCGCGCCGCAGCATGTGTGCGTGTTCGATGCGCTGGTCTGGATCGACGGCGTTCCGGCGGCCGCCGTTCGGTCTGCAGATCAGCTGGGCCGCGCGTTGTCGCCCTGGCCCCAGTGCCGTCGTCTTCTCCCTGGCGAGCTGTTCTTATTGAGCGCGACCAACCCGGCGTCGTTCGACAGCCGGTATTTCGGGCCGGTGAGTGCATCCGCCGTGATCGGCGTGGCGCATCCGGTCTGGCTGGAGGAACGTCCATGATGATCCCTGATTTGCTGCACGCAAACGTGCATGCCATCATGCTATCGGACGTGTCATCGTCATGTCATCGCGCGTGCAGTGCCAATGCATTCGCGTTGCACTTCGGGCTGCATTCAGCGCGGTCATCCCGCGCACCAGCCACTGCATTGCTGGCTGTCGACTCGCTGCGCATCGCCGTGCAGCCAGTCGCACTATCGGGCGTGTCCTTGCGGCTGCATGGGCTGTGTCGCCGCGCATGGCGTGCCTGTGCTGTCGCGCGGCCCAACGCGCAGCCTCCGGCCCTGCACTCCGTACAGCCGTCCCACGTGCAGACGTCTTGCCCCGAACGCGCCCGGCCTGCGGCCATCGGCGTGTTCGCCGGGGTGCTGACTGCTCGGGCAGCAGCGCCACCGGGCCGCGATTGCCGGGAGCGAATGCGGGAGCGAATGCGGGAGCGAATGCGGGAGGCAAATGCGGAAGGCAAGATTGAAGGGTGCGGCACCACGGTGCTCGCAATGCCAGTCTGCACGTGGGTGTGGGGCGGCACGCGCCCAAGGGCGGTTGCGTGCCGCCTACAGCGCCAATGCCTTGCGGGCATTGGGAATACCGCGTGCCGCATCCGCTCAGGCGCGCTGGGCTTGTCTGGAGTCTCGCCATGAGCAAGCGCAATTCTCCTGATGGAGATGACCGTTTCCACATACGGCCCGGCAAGCCCCGGCAGCGCGGTGACACCTTCATCGCGCAGGTACTGCGCCAGACCAGCAAGGCAGCAGGTACTACCGGAGGCCGTCGCAAAGCTGGCGGCAAAACCACTGGCAAAGCCCCTGGCTCGCGCCTGGGTCGAGGACATGTCGCGGCGCGTTTCACAGGCCAGTCGCTCACTGCCCATTCGCGCCGGGCCACGGTCAAGGTGCGGCTGGTGTATCTCCAGCAGGCCAGCGGCCGATCCACGGTGCAGCACCTGCGCTACATTGAGCGCGACGGTGTGGATCGCCAGGGCGGACAAGGCCGAGCCTATGGGGCCATCACCGACGAGGCGGACACGGCCGCCTTCGAGGAACGCGGCCGGGGTGACCGCCACCAGTTCCGCTTCATCGTCTCGCCAGAGGATGCGGAGCAGCTCGAAGACCTGCGCACCTACGCCCGGCACCTGATGCAGCGCATGGAAGCCGACCTGGGCACCCGGTTGGACTGGGTGGCGGTCGATCACTGGAACACCGACAACCCGCACACCCACGTCGTGCTGCGCGGCAAGGACGACACGGGCAAGGATCTCATCATCTCGCAGGAATACATCATTCGCGGCATGCGCGAGCGGGCGATGGAACTGGCGACCGAATGGCTGGGGCCGCGCACCGAGTTGGAGATCCAGCGCAGCCTAGCCCGCGAGGTGGAGCAGGAGCGTTGGACTTCCCTGGATCGCACCTTGCAGCGCGAGGCGGTGGATGGGCTGGTGAAGACCGAACGGTTCAATGATCCCAAGCTGCAACGCCAGCGCCTGCTGCTGGTCGGTCGGCTGCAACGGCTTCAACGCATGGGGCTTGCCACGGAGACCCAGCCTGGTATGTGGGCCGTTCACGCCGAGGCTGAGCCCACTTTGCGGGCGATGGGCGAGCGCGGCGACATCATCCGCACCATGCAGCGTGCCATGGGCGGCAAGCAGCGTGACCTGGCCGTGTTCCAGCCGGGCGAGGATGGGCACTCCATCGTCGGCCGCGTGGCGGGTAAGGGGCTGGCCGACGAGCTGTACGACCGGGGCTATCTGGTGGTCGATGGCATCGACGGCAAGGCCCACTATGTGGTGCTGCCGCCCAGGACGGAGCTGGAGCAATACCCCATGGGTGCAGTGGTCGAGGTGAAAGGCTCCGCAGAGATGCGCGCGGCGGACAAGAACATCGCCGCGCTGGCGAGCAACGGCCTGTATCGCACCGACCATCACCTTGCGATTGCGCGGGGGCAAGCCAAGGATGGCCGAGACCCGCAGGAAGTGGTAGCGGCCCACGTTCGCCGGCTGGAAGCCCTGCGCCGAGCGGGCATTGTGGAGCGCGTGGCTGAGGGGTTGTGGAAGGTGCCGGACGATCTGCCCGAACGTGGCCGACAGTACAACGCGCAGCGCCTGGGCGGCGTGGCTGTTGAGCTGAAGTCGTACCTGCCTATCGAGCGGCAGGCCCGCGTGATCGGCGCCACCTGGCTCGACCAGCAGTTGATCGGCGGCGGCAAGGGGCTGGGCGACCTGGGCTTTGGCGGCGAGGCCAAGCAGGCGCTGCAGCAGCGCGCCGACTTCTTGGCCGAGCAGGGATTGGCCGAGCGGCGCGGGCGGCGCGTCATCCTGGCGCGCAACCTGCTGGGGACGCTGCGTAACCGGGAACTGGCGCAGGCCGCCAAGGACATTACCGCCGAAACCGGCCTGGCACATCGCCCCACGGCCGATGGCCAGCGTGTGGCAGGCATCTATCGCCGCAATGTCATGCTCGCCAGTGGGCGCTACGCGATGCTGGACGACGGCACGGGGTTCAGCCTGGTGCCGTGGAAGCCAGTGATTGAGCAGCGGCTGGGGCAACCGCTTGCCGCGACTGTGCGTGGTGGTGGGGTGGCTTGGGAGATTGGGCGACAGCGGGGGCCGTCAGTGGTATAGATCAGCGGTCATCCACCACAGCATAAGTGCATGGCTGATATGCATCTGTAGCTATATGTAGATGCCGCGCCAATCTTCACACTTCGTTCTGAGTTGAAGAACTCAGCTAACCCCTCTGCCATCACCTTCTGTCGCGGACATGAGAGTGGCCTGTTTATACCGAGGATGAAACCATGAGCATGATTTCTCGAACCCATGGGTGCCTGTGCCTGCCTGCCTTGGCACTGGGCGCGCTGATCGCATTGCCCGCGCTGGCGGCCGGTGACGAGGATGCGGTTGCCGCCAAACTGGAGGAGTTCCGCAGTGCGCAGATGGCAGCCAATGCCGGCACCCTGACTGAGCTGACGGCGCCGGAACTCAGCTACAGCCATTCCGATGCGCGCGTGGAGGACCGAGCAACCTTCGTGGCCAACACAACGTCGGGGAAAAAGCCTTTTCTGTCGCTGGAATACCGCGAGCCGACAATTCGCGTTGTTGGCAGCAACGCCATCGTGCGCTTTCATTGGATGGGTGAGCAGCAGGCAGTGGCCGATGGCAAGAAAACCGCCACCAATCTGCATATCCTGATGGTGTGGCAAAAGCAGGGCGGCGACTGGAGGCTGCTGGCAAGAAGCGCAACAAAGCCTTAATCAATCAAGCCAAGCGCGCGCCTATCCACGCTCCCGACGTGACGAGGCCGCGCACTTCCTTGCGCACGGTTTGCGTGATTTCAAAGAGTTCGGGTATGGCGGGCCGATTGCGCGCTATGGCCAGCGAGATCTTGCGGGTCACCACCGGCTCGACCAGCTGTGCCGAATGCAGCCGGCCTTGTGCCACGCGGTCGGCCACCGCCGCGAATGGCAGAAGCGTGGCTCCGCAGCCGTCCTCGACCAAGCGCATGGAGACGGTGTTCGACGCATCGCACTCCAGCGCCATGTTCAGCGTGGCGCCGGTCCGCTCCGCCAGCGATTCGGCCAGCACGCGCAAGCCATGCTCGGTGCTGGGCAAGATCATGGGAACCTCTCCCAGCTTGCCGACAGGAAACGTAGGGCCGATGTAGCTCCATGAAGCCGGAGTTACCAGCATCAGATCCTCCTCCAGTAGGACGTCCAGGCTCAGCCCGCTGTGTTGTTCGGGAGAATAGAGGAGCGCCATGTCCACCTCGCCCGAGGCCAGCCATCCCAAGATAGGGCCAGCCAGGCCCTCAACGAATCGCAGCTTGGTGGCGGGAAAGCGTTGCTTGAGCGCTGCGCCGATCAAACCGAATGCCGTGGTAGCGATGGTGGGCTGAGCGGCGATCACCAGCTTTGCAGGCCCTTTGGCCATGCAGGTGCGCACCGCGTCGCAGGCCTCTGAGATCGTTGCAGCCACTTGCTGCGCGTAGCCGAGCAAGGTATTGCCAGCTTCGGTCAGCACGACGCCTCGGCCACTGCGACTGAATAGGCGGGTTTTTAGCGCCGTCTCCAGGCGTGAGATTTGCCGGCTGACCGTGGATTGGTCTGAGCCCAACTCCAGGGCCGCACGAGAGAAGCTGCCTGCGTTGGCAACACAGGTAAAGCAAGCCAAATCATCAGAGTTCAAAGGCGGCATGGGCCTACTCTCGTGCGTGTGTGTCCATGCTCACTAGTCTAAGCCAGCGTGTACGCCGTCTTCACCGTGGTGAAGAACTCCTGCGCATACTTGCCCTGCTCGCGCGGGCCGTAGCTGCTGCCCTTGCGCCCGCCAAACGGCACGTGATAGTCCACGCCCGCCGTGGGCAGGTTCACCATCACCATGCCGGCCTGGCTGTGGCGCTTGAAGTGCGTGGCGTACTTGAGGCTGCTGGTGGCGATGCCGGCCGACAGGCCGAACTCGGTGTCGTTGGCCACGGCCAGCGCTTCCTCGTAGTCCTTGACGCGGATCACGCTGGCCACGGGGCCGAAGATTTCCTCGCGGTTGATACGCATGGAGGGCGCGGTGTCGGCAAACAGCGCCGGCGCCATGAAGAAGCCCTCATGGCCGCTGCCCGTGTGGCAGGCGATGCGGCTACCGCCCGTGAGCAGCTGCGCGCCTTCAGCCTTGCCAATCTCGACATAGCTCAAATCCTGCTCCAGCTGCGCCTGGCTCACCACCGGCCCCATGTCGGTGCCTGCAGCCAGCGCCGCGCCCACCTTGATGGCCTCCACGCGGGCCTTGAGCGCTGCGACGAAGGCCGGGTAGATCTTGTCGGTGACGATCATGCGGCTGGATGCCGTGCAGCGCTGGCCGGTGGAGTAAAAGCAGCTTTGCGCGGACAGCTCCACGGCCTGCTTGAGGTCGGCATCGTCGAGCACCACCTGCGGATTCTTGCCGCCCATCTCCAGCTGGACTTTCTTTCCATTGGCGACACAAGCCGCCGCAATGCCACGGCCCACGCCAACCGAGCCGGTAAAGCTAATCGCCGCCACGCCGGGGTGATCGACCAGCGCTTCGCCGATCACACGCCCACGACCCATGACCAGATTGAACACCCCGGCCGGAATGCCCGAGTGGTGAATGATGTCGGCCAGCGCCCAGGCGCTGCCCGGCACCAGATCGGCGGGTTTGATGACCACGCAGTTGCCAAAGGCCAGCGCGGGCGCAATCTTCCACGCGGGAATCGCAATCGGGAAGTTCCACGGCGTAATCAGGCCGACTACGCCAATCGGTTCGCGCGTGATCTCCACGCCGATGCCAGGCCGCACCGAAGGCACCATCTCGCCCGCAAGGCGCAGGCATTCACCGGCGAAGAACTTGAAGATCTGGCCGGCGCGCATGACTTCGCCAATCGCTTCGCCGCGCACCTTGCCTTCCTCGCGGGCCAGCAGCTCGCCCAGCTCTTCCTTACGGGTCAGGATTTCGGTGCCGATCTTGTCCAGCGCATCGGAACGGGCCTGGATGCCCGAGGCGCTCCAGGCGGGAAACGCAGCCACAGCGGCGGCCACAGCGGCATCCACGTCGGCTGCATCGCCCTGGGCGTACTCGCCGGCCACATCGGCCAAGTTGCTGGGGTTTAGGTTGGGCGCATAAGACTGGCCTGGTTTCCATTGGCCGTTGATCAGGTTGTGGTGCTTGGTGGTCATGGCTATCCAATCAGGAAGTTGAACGGGGGGTGGGACGCAGCAGGCTGCGGTCTATGTCATCCAAACGATTTACGCCCAGCAGCGCCATGTCACGGTCTACTTCAGTGCGCAGGATGCCGATGGCATGGCGCACGCCGGCACCGCCGGCCGTTGTCGCGGCGAAGTTGAACGAACGGCCGTTGAAAACGCATTGCGCGCCCAGGGCCATAGCTTTGAGCACGTCCGTGCCACGGCGAATGCCGCTGTCCATCATCACGGTGAGGTTCGGCGCCGCGTCCACGATCTCGGGGAGTACGTCCAGCGGAGACAGGGCGCCGTCGAGCTGGCGGCCGCCGTGGTTGCTGACGATGATGCCGTCGGCCCCGGCGTTCTGTGCGCGCAGCGCGTCTTCCTTGCGCATCACGCCCTTGACGATCAGCGGGCCTTTCCACTGGTTGCGCACCACCTTGAAATTTTCCCAGGACAAGTGGTCCCGTGCGACCATATCGCGCTGCACGTTGGCCGACAGGATTGGCGCCCCGCGCTCGGCGCGCCAGTTCTCGAAATGCGGCATGCCGTGCGAGAGCAGCGTGCGCCCGAAGGTGCCGAGCAGCCAGCGCGGATGGCTGATGCCGTCCCAAGCCAGCCGCACGCTGGGCTTCAGCGGCGTCGAAAAGCCGTTCTTGACATATCGCTCTGGATTTACCTGCACCGGCAAATCCACCGTGACCACCAGCGTCTTGAACCCTGCCGTGGCAATGCGGCGAATCAACTCGGCGATGCGCACGTCGTCGCCCGGTATGTAGGCCTGGAACCAGGTGTTCGGCGCGGCGGCAGCCACTTCCTCCATGCGAATCAGCGACGCGCCACTCATGATGGCGGGCACATTGCTTTCCTGTGCTGCGCGCGCCAGCACGATGTCGCCGCGATAGCACCACATGGCCGCCAGCCCGACCGGTGAGATGCCGAACGGCGAGGCATAGGACTGGCCGAACAGCGAGATCTCCTGCGAGCGCCGTTCCACGCCTTCCAGGATGCGGGGCGTGAATGCCCAGCGAGAGAAGGCCTCGCGGTTGAAACGCATCGACTGCTCGTCGTCTGCGCCATTGGCGATATAGCTGTAGAGCTGCCGGGGCAAGCGGGTTCGGGCGATGCGTTGGAAGTCGTCCAGGCAGTGGATGGTGTTTAGTTTGCTCATTTCTATAGCGTCTTGCGCCTGCTATGCAGGCCCTGCAGGCCAATATGCCGGAGATAGCGGATGCCGTCATGCTAGTGCTGCACGGTGGAAACCGCTGTGCATGTGGTGCATAGCTGGTATGCATCGCGCCCGGTGTGGTCGCCGAAGCCATATCCTACGCTTGTGGGTGTTTCCACAACAAACAGCCGATCCATCATGAGTGATTCAATGAATGCTCCGAGCCGCACGGCCGGGCGCGCCCTGGTTGCCTCCCTGCGCACGCATGGCGTCGAGCGTGTCTTCTGCGTTCCGGGCGAAAGCTATCTCGAAGTCCTCGATGCCTTGTACGACGAAAAAAGCATCGAGCTCATCGTCGCCAAGCACGAGGGCGCAGCGGCCAACATGGCCGAGGCCGACGGCAAGCTGACCGGGCGGCCCGGCATCTGCATGGTCACGCGCGGCCCCGGCGCCACACATGCCAGCATCGGGGTGCACATCGCGCAGCAGGATTCGACGCCAATGATTCTCTTCGTGGGCCAGATCGCCCGCGGGCACAAGGGCCGCGATGCGTTCCAGGAAGTGGACTACCAGCAGATGTTCGGCGGCATCGCCAAGCTGGTCATGGAAATCGACGATCCCGAGCGCATGCCCGAGCTGATGGCGAAGGCCTTCAATGCCGCCGTGGCCGGCCGGCCCGGCCCTGTGGTGGTGTCGCTGCCTGAGGACATGTTGACCGAGCAGACCACCGTGCCTGACTGCGCGCCGCTGACAATGCAGGCACCCGCCGTCAGCGAGGCTACTACGGAGGCAATCGCGCAAGCCCTGCGCGCGGCGCAGCGCCCGCTGGTCATCGTCGGCGGCAGTGACTGGTCCAACGAGGGTTGCGCCAGCCTGCGCGCATTTGTCGGGGCATGGAATCTGCCCGTGGCCTGCTCCTTTCGCCGCCAGGATGTGCTGGACAATACCAACGCCCAATACATAGGGCACCTGAGCCTGGGCATGAATCCCGCGCTCAAGCGCATGGTGGCCGAGGCCGATGTGATCCTGGCCATCGGCACGCGGCTGGGCGATATCGCCACCGACGCCTATACGCTGCTGAACGTGCCGCAGCCGAGGCAGCGGCTCATCCACTGCCACCGCGATGCGCGCGAACTCGGCCGGGTCTATCGGCCGAACATCCCCGTCCAGGCCGATGCCTCGGTGCTGCTGCAGGAACTGAACGCCGCCGAGGCGCCCCGGGCTCCGGCCTGGAGCGGCTGGGCGGCGCAGGGGCGGGCCGCATTCGTGGCGTTCACGTCGGCACGCCCCGAGAACCCCGAGATTCGTGGCGTGGACCTGACCCAGGTCATGCTGCACCTGACCGAGACGCTACCGGACAACGCTATCGTGACCAATGGTGCGGGCAACTACTCCGTCTGGTTGCACCGCTTCTACCAGTACCGCGCGCCGCGCACCGAACTGGCCACCACCTGCGGCTCCATGGGCTACGGTTTGCCGGCGGCCATTGCCGCAGCACTGCAACACAAGGACCGCCCCGTGGTGTGCGTGGCCGGCGATGGCTGCTTCATGATGTACCCGCAGGAGCTGGCGACTGCCGTGGAATACGGCGCCTCGCTCATCGTGCTGGTGGCCAACAATGGCATGTACGGAACCATCCGCATGCACCAGGAGCGTGACTATCCGGGCCGCGTATCCGGCACGTCGCTCAAGGGCCCCGACTATCCCGCCCTGGCCCGATCTTTCGGCGCGCATGCCGAGCGCGTCACCACGGCCCAGGACTTTCCCGCTGCATTCGCGCGGGCACGGGCCGCAGGCAGCGTCGCGCTCATCGAACTGGTGACCGACCCGCTGCAAATCACCCCCGACAAGCGCATGGCCTGACCCATGACAGCCATCACGTCCATCACATCACAAAGGAGACTGCAATGAAGTTCAACACCCGCACACTCACCCGCCGCTGTGCCATGGCCTGCCTGTTGGGCGCTGCCGTATCTGGCGCCTATGCGCAGACCTCCAATTGGCCCGACAGGCCGATCAAGATCATCGTGCCATTTGCGCCGGGCGGCGGCACGGATCAGGTCGCCCGTCTGGTGGCCGTCGAGATCTCTAAGGATCTAGGCCAGCCCGTCATCGTCGACAACAAGCCCGGCGCCGCTGGCAACCTGGGCGCCGACTTTGTTGCCAAGAGCGCACCTGACGGCTACACGCTGCTGTGGGGCACCGTGGGCACCCAAGCCATCAACCAGCTCGTGAGCAAGAAGCTGCCCTATGACGCGCAGAAGGACTTCAAGCCGGTTGCCATGGTGGCGACCTACCCGAATCTGCTGGTCGTGCCGATGTCCAGCCCCGCCAAGAGCGTGGCTGACCTGGTGGCGATGGGCAAGAGCAAAGACCTGACCTATGCGTCCTCAGGCGTGGGCACATCGTTGCACCTGTCCGGCGCCATGCTCGCCGTGCAATCCGGGCTGAACATGACGCACATCCCCTACAAGGGTAGCTCGCAAGCGATGACCGACGTGATCGGCGGTCAGGTGGACATGATCTTCGACAACATGCCGGTGGCCTACACCATGGCCAAGGGCAACAAGGTGCGGCCACTGGCGGTGACTGGCACTAAGCGCTTTCCGCTGTTGCCCGAGGTGCCCACCATGTTGGAGTTGGGCTACAAGAACTTCGTGACCGAGTCCTGGAACGGCCTGCTGGCCCCTGCGGGCACGCCGGATGCGGTTGTGCAAAAGCTTGATGCCGCCGTCAAGAAGACCGTCATGGCCAACAGCTTTGCGGACAAGTTGCTGCAGGCTGGCATCGAGCGCAGCTACAAGGACTCGGCTGAATTCGCCAAGTACATCCGGGCGGAGTACGTTCAGTGGCGCACCTTCATCCAAGTCAACCGTATCAGTGTGGACTAAACGACATGAACACGATTGCCACACGACTGGTTGAAGCGCTTGGCCAGGACCGCGTATTGACGAGTGCCGACGACGTTGCCCCCTGGCTGTCCGACTGGCGCGGCCTTTACCGGGGTCAGGCTCAGGCCGTGGTACGGCCGCGCACGGTGGACGAGGTATCGCGCTGCCTGGCGCTGTGCAACGAAACCGGCACGCCGGTCGTGCCGCGCGGTGGCAACACCGGGCTGTGCGGCGGCGCCGCCCCCGATGGCGAGGGGCGCAGCATCGTCCTGAGCTTGGACCGGATGAACGCCATTCGCTCGCTCGACACCGTAGGCAACACACTGGTTGCCGAGGCGGGCTGCATCCTCGGCAACCTGCGTCGAGCCGCGCAGGACGCGGGGCGGCTGCTGCCGCTGAGCCTGGGCGCTGAGGATTCGTGCCAGATCGGCGGCAACCTTGCCACCAATGCGGGTGGCGTCAACGTCGTGCGCTTCGGCATGGCGCGCGAACTGGTGCTTGGCATCGAGGCGGTGTTGCCGTCGGGTGAAGTCTTTCACGGCCTGCGCACGCTGCGCAAGGACAACACCGGCTACGACCTCAAGCAGATGTTCATCGGCGCGGAGGGCACGCTGGGCGTGATCACTGCTGCATCGCTGCGCCTGTTTGCGCGAGCCGACACGCGCTCGGTCGTGCTTGCAGGAGTGGAATCCTCCGTGCAGGCGTTGGCACTCTACGAACTGCTGTTCCAGCGCTGCGGGCCTAGGCTGCAGGCCTTCGAATTCTTCACGGGCGAATGCCTGGGGCTGGTGCTGGAGACGACCGAAGGCGTGCAAGACCCGTTCGAGCGACGCTATCCGGCCTATGTGCTGGTCGAGTTTGCCGACACCACCGACGAGGCCGGACTGGAAGCCCTGCTCGAATCCGTGATGGAGGCCGCGCTGGAGCAAGCGTTGTGCCTGGATGCCGTAGTGTCGGCATCTTTGGCGCAGCTCAATGGCCTGTGGCGGCTGCGCGAGGAAATCCCCGAGGCGCAGCGTGTCAACGGAGCGCATTTGAAGCATGACATCTCGCTACCGATCGAGAAGCTTCCAGAGTTCATGACAACGATGGAGACACGGCTGCAGTCTCTATGTCCTGGGGTAAGGCTGTTTGTCTTCGGGCATTTCGGCGATGGAAATCTGCACTACAACCTGTCGCGCCCGCTGGGTGCGGCGGAGGATTGGGCAAGCACCCAGGGCCATGATCTGACCGATGCGGTGCTGGAGCAGGTGATGCAGTTCGGCGGCAGCATCAGTGCGGAGCATGGCATCGGCCAGCTCAAGCGCCATGCCTTTCTCCAGTACAAGGCCCCGCTGGACCTGCAGCTGATGCGCGCCGTGAAGGCGGTGTTCGACCCTGCCGGAATTATGAACCCTGGAAAGTTGCTGTAAGGCACTTTGAGTACGAGAGAGGTTGAAATGAAGATTCTTGTAACGGTGAAGCGGGTGGTGGACTACAACGTCAAGGTGCGTGTGAAGTCCGACGGCAGCGGCGTGGACATCGCCAACGTCAAGATGAGCATGAACCCCTTCGACGAAATCGCCGTGGAAGAGGCCGTGCGCCTGAAGGAAAAAGGCGTGGTCACCGAAGTGATCGCCGTCTCCTGCGGCGTGGCCCAGTGCCAGGAAACGCTGCGCACTGCCATGGCCATCGGCGCCGACCGCGGCATCCTGGTCGAAACCACCGAAGAACTGCAGCCGCTGGCCGTGGCCAAGCTGCTCAAGGCCCTGATCGACAAAGAGCAGCCCGGCCTCGTCATCCTCGGCAAGCAGGCCATCGACGACGACTGCAACCAGACCGGCCAGATGCTGGCCGCGCTGGCCGACCTGCCGCAAGCCACCTTCGCCTCCAAGGTCGAAGTGGCGGGTGACAAGGTGGCCGTGACCCGCGAAGTGGACGGCGGCCTCGAAACCATCAACCTGAGCCTGCCCGCCGTGATCACCACCGACCTGCGCCTGAACGAGCCGCGCTACGTCACGCTGCCCAACATCATGAAGGCCAAGAAGAAGCAGCTCGACACCTTCAAGCCCGAAGATCTGGGCGTGGATGTGGCCCCCTGCATCAAGACCCTCAAGGTCTCCGAGCCGCCCAAGCGCGGCGCCGGCATCAAGGTGCCTGATGTGGCCACCCTGATCGACAAGCTCAAGAACGAAGCCAAGGTCATCTAAGGCCCCCGCACAACAAGAACACGAAGGACACGAACATGACCGCACTCGTTATTGCAGACCACGACAACGCCAGCATCAAAAGCGCCACCCTCAACGCCGTGACGGCCGCCAAGGCCTGCGGCGGTGACGTGCATGTGCTCGTCGCCGGCGAAGGCGCCGGCGGCGCCGCTACAGCCGCCGCGCAGATCGCCGGTGTTGCCAAAGTCATCCACGCCGATGGCGCGAGCCTGAAGAACGGCTTGGCCGAGAACGTCGCCGCCCAGGTGCTGACCATCGCTGGCAACTACAGCCACATCCTGTTCCCCGCCACCGCCGGCGGCAAGAACGTGGCGCCCCGCGTGGCCGCCAAGCTCGACGTCGCCCAGATCAGCGACATCACCAAGGTCGACGGCCCCGACACCTTCGAGCGCCCCATCTACGCCGGCAACGCCATCGCCACCGTGCAATCGGGCGACGCCACCAAGGTCATCACCGTGCGCGGCACCGGCTTCGACGCCGCAGCCGCCACCGGCGGCAGCGCTGCCGTCGAGACCGTTGCCGCCGCAGCCGATTCCGGCAAGAGCAGCTTCGTGGGCTCCGAGATCGTCAAGAGCGACCGTCCCGAACTGACGGCCGCCAAGATCATCGTCTCGGGCGGCCGCGCGCTGGGCAGCGAAGAGAAGTTCAAGGAAGTCATCACCCCGCTGGCCGACAAGCTGGGCGCCGCCATCGGTGCCAGCCGCGCCGCGGTGGACGCGGGCTACGCCCCCAACGACCTGCAGGTGGGCCAGACCGGCAAGATCGTGGCGCCGCAGCTGTACATCGCCTGCGGCATCTCGGGCGCCATCCAGCACCTGGCCGGCATGAAGGACTCCAAGGTGATCGTGGCGATCAACAAGGACCCCGAGGCACCGATCTTCTCGGTGGCCGACTACGGCCTGGAAGCCGACCTGTTCGAGGCAGTGCCGGAACTGATCAAGATGCTCTGAGTGCACTCAGGTATGGAGTTCAGGCATCTCCGCTACTTTCTCGCGGTTGCCGAAGAACTTCACTTCGCCAGAGCCGCCGCCCGGCTGCACATCGACCAATCGCCGCTGTCACGCTCCATCAAGGAGCTGGAGGATGAGCTGGGCTCGCAACTCTTCACCCGCACCACACGCAGTACCCAGTTGACCCGCGCCGGCAGGGTATTTCTGGAGCGGGTGCCGCGCATCTTCACGGCCTTGGAACAGGCGCGCGATGGGGTGAAGTCGGCCGCCAACGGCTTTCACGGGCAGTTGCGCATTGCCTTGTCCGACGGCATCACGCCGTCGCGGTTACCGGCATTGCTCGCGCGAAGCCGAGAGGAAGAGCCCGAGGTGGAAATCCGGCTCTTTGAAGTGCCCCTGGATCAGCAAATCAGGGGCTTGCATGACGATCAGTACGACGCCGGCTTCTCGATGGCCAATGAGGTCGGCGATGGCATTGCGGCCATTCCAGCCTGGGAGGACGAGCTGATGGTGGCCTTGTCTTCGCGCCACCCCTTGCTGGAGTACCGGCGCATTCCGCTGGAGATCGTGTTGCAGCACCGGCTGGTGTTGGGCGACCCTGCTTTTTGCCAGGGGCATACCCGTCAGGTAGATCGCATCCTGCAGAAGCGGGATGAGGAGTTGCAGATCCTCCAGCGCGTCGCCACCTTCGACGTGATGATGGCCCTGGTGTCCGCCGGGCTGGCGGTGGGTCTGGCAGGTGCCGCGCACATTGCATCCAGCCGCGAACCTGGGGTACTGGCCCGGCCACTGGCGGGCACGCCACCGATGCTGGCCACGTACCTGCTGCGCCGCGATGCGGAGCCGTCCCCGATGCTGGTCCGTTTCATCGAGCGGGTCGCCTCCATTGATTCGGGCAGTGGCGATACCGCTGCCGATGATTCATGAATTCACATAGGGAAAGGATGTTCGCCATGAACAAGATTGTGATCCCCTTCATTGCCATTGTGCTGACCGCCTGCGGCCCCGCGAAGCCCACGGAGACCGTTGATGAGCTGGTGGCGAACCCCGCGCGCATCAAAGAAATCCAGCGCCTGTGCAAGGAAGATCGCGCGAAGGTTGGCGACGAACTCTGCATGCGCGCCGCTGCAGCCGCTGAACGGCGCTTCTTCGGCGACAGGCCGGAGCAGAAGAAGACCCCGTAATCCATCCCGCCGTCGCGACGCAGCATCACCACGGCGGTTGAGTTCCCACTGTTACCTCCCTACGCCGCAGAGCGCTCGCGCCTGCGGCGTTTTTATTGTCTTCGCTGCAGCAATAAATATGGCTTTTTTTGTCTGAATCGCTGCCGCAACGGTCTTTGACCGGCCCGTACGCTCGCCTTGATCCTCATGACTGCGGCCCCCCTCGGTGCCGTCATGGGAGGCCAATCAATGCAAGGTACGAACGTGCTGTTCGGCCAGATCGCCGTCGTGTTCGGCATCGTGATCGCCGGCGTGTGGAGCGCCACGCAGTGGACTGCCGCCGCCCTGGGCTATCAGCTACGCTTGGGCTCGCCCTGGTTCGACTTCTTCGGCACGCCGGTCTATCACCCCTGGCGCTTGTTCGAGTGGTGGTTTTTCTTCGACGCCTACGCACCGCGTGTCTTCGACATCGGTGGTGCGATTGCCGGCGGCAGCGGCCTGGTGGCCGTGCTGGTCGCCATCGGCATGTCCATCTGGCGCTCGCGGCAATCGAAGCTGGTCACGACCTACGGTTCCGCGCGCTGGGCCAATGCGGAGGACATTCACAAGGCAGGCCTTGACCAGCCTGCGGGCGTGTTCCTCGGCCTGCATCGCCAGCAGTACCTGCGGCACGAAGGCCCGGAACACGTCCTGACCTTCGCGCCTACGCGCTCCGGCAAGGGCGTGGGCCTGGTGGTGCCTACGCTGCTTTCGTGGCCCGCATCCGCCGTTGTCCACGACATCAAAGGCGAGAATTGGAGCATCACCGCGGGCTGGCGGTCGCGCTTCTCGCACTGCCTGCTGTTCAACCCCACCGATGCGAACTCGGCGGCCTACAACCCGCTGCTGGAAGTCCGGCGCGGCGCGCATGAAGTGCGCGACGTGCAGAACATCGCGGACATCCTGGTCGATCCCGAAGGCGCGCTGGAGCGGCGCAACCACTGGGAAAAGACCAGCCACGCGCTGCTGGTTGGGGCCATCCTGCATGTGCTCTACGCGGGCGAGGACAAGACGCTGCGCGGCGTCGCCAATTTCCTCTCCGATCCGGCCTGCCCCTTCGAGCTGACCCTGCACCGGATGATGACCACGCCACATCTCGGCGATGGGCCGCATCCAGTCGTGGCCTCCGCTGCGCGCGAAGTGCTCAACAAGAGCGACAACGAACGCTCAGGCGTGTTGAGCACCGCCATGTCGTTCCTCGGCCTGTACCGCGATCCCACGGTGGCCGAAGTCACGTCGCGTTGCGACTGGCGCATCGCCGATCTGATCGCGGCCGAGCATCCGGTGTCGCTGTACCTCGTGGTGCCGCCTTCTGACATTTCTCGGACGAAGCCGCTCATCCGCCTGATCCTCAACCAGATCGGGCGACGCCTGACGGAATCGCTGGACGGCAGCGACGGTATTGCCCGCCGCCACAAGCTGCTGCTGATGCTCGACGAGTTCCCGGCACTCGGGCGGCTGGACTTCTTCGAGACGGCGCTGGCCTTTATGGCGGGCTACGGCATCCGCAGCTTCCTGATCGCGCAGAGCCTGAACCAGATCGACAAAGCCTACGGCCAGAACCATTCGATCCTGGACAACTGCCATGTGCGCGTGACCTTTGCGACTAACGACGAGCGCACCGCCAAGCGCATTTCCGAGACGCTGGGCACCGCCACCGAATTGCGCGCGCAGCGCAACTATGCGGGCCACCGGCTTGCGCCATGGTTGGGACACCTGATGGTGTCGCGCCAGGAGACGGCACGCCCGCTACTGACGCCCGGCGAAGTGATGCAACTCCCGCCGGACGAGGCCGTGGTGATGGTGTCCAGCGTGGCACCGATCAAGGCCAAGAAGCTACGCTACTACGCCGACAGCAATTTCAAGCGGCGCGTGCTCCCGCCTCCTACGCTCGCCGCCGGGCTCTACGCCGATGCGCCGCCAACGCGGCCCGACGACTGGAGCGGCCTGGCGATTCCCGCTGTTCCTGCGGCGCCGGCCACTGAAGCCGTCGAAGGCATCGGCAGTGCCGATGACGGCGGCCCGCGCCGTCAGCCCGAGCTTTCCGAAGTCACCGAGTACCACCTGGAACAGGAATTCGCAGCCACCGACCTCGCGCTGCTCGATGACGACGACACGCCGCTTCCCCTTCCGCGCCAGCTCGACCCGGCCCTGCAGCGCACAGCCCGGCTGGCATCCCTCGACCCCAACGACGGAATCGACCTATGACCCAACACCGCCTCAACTTGTTCATCCAGCCCGAGCACAGCAAACGGCTGGATGAACTGGCCGCCAAGAAAGGCGTATCGAAGTCCAGCATCGTCGCTGCTGCCTTGGCGTCCTGGCTGTCGCCGGATGCGGGCGACCAGCGCGAGGCGGCGATTGCCAAGCGGCTGGATCGCCTGTCGCGCCACGCCGAACGGCTGGAGCGTGACCAGAACATCCAGATCGAAACACTGGCGCTGTTCATCCGCTGCTTCCTCACGGTGAGCACGCCAGTGCCCGAAGCGCATCAGGACGCCGCGCGCGCCCAGGGCAAGGCGCGCTTTGAGCAGTTCGTCGAACAGCTCGGACGCCACCTGCTGCGTGGGCGCAGCCTGGTGCGGGACGTGGTGGAGGAACTGCATCCCGACCCCACGCGCATGGACGAAGCGCAGGAGCGTGCTGTATGAGCGCCGTTCCTGCCTTCACAGCTGTTTCGTTGGATCGCCGCATCCAGATGCTGCGCACGGCGATGGGGCCGCTGATCGCCGCCGCACTGGAAGACCCGGACGTGGTGGAAATCATGCTCAACCCGGATCGAGCCTTGTGGATCGATCGGCTTTCGTCGGGTCGCGCGCCGATGGGAGTGGAGCTGTCCGAGGCCGACGGCGAACGCATCATCCGCCTCGTGGCCGCCCACGTCGGCGCGGAGGTGCATCGCGGCCAGCCGCTGTTGACGGCGGAGCTGCCCGAAACGGGTGAGCGCTTCGAGGGCATCCTGCCGCCCGCTGCGCCGGGGCCGGCCTTCGCGCTGCGCAAGCGCGCCGTGGGCGTGATACCCCTGTCGCGCTACATCGAGGACGGAATGATGTCCGCCGAACAGGCGGGCTTGCTGGTGCGCGCTGTGCGCGAGCGCCAGAACATCCTGATCGCTGGCGGGACGAGTACCGGCAAGACCACCTTGGCGAATGCCTTGCTGGCCGAGATCGCCGCCACCGGCGACCGTGTACTGGTGCTCGAAGACACGGTGGAGCTGCAATGCGCGGCCCGCGACCACGTGCCGCTGCGCACGCGCGCGGGCGTGGTGTCGATGCAGGAACTGGTGCGTTCCTCCATGCGCCTGCGACCGGATCGCGTCGTCGTCGGCGAGGTACGCGGCGCAGAAGCGCTGGATCTCATCAAGGTATGGGGCACCGGCCATCCGGGCGGCATCGCCACGATCCATGCCGGCTCCACGCTGGGCGCGCTGCTGCGCCTGGAGCAACTGATTCTCGAAGTGGCGGTGAACCCACCCCGTGCGCTGATCGCGGAAGCGGTCAATGTGGTCATCCACATCGCCGGGCGCGGGCGCAAGCGCCGCATCGAGAGCATCGCCCGCGTCGTCGGTTTTGACGGCGCTGGGTATCACCTGGCGGACGCGCTGGAGGCTCCATTTTTTTCGGAGCTATCGCCAGCCGACCCCGTTTCTTCCCCGTCCCTCAACCCACTTGGAGAACATCCATGACGCACGTTCCCGCTTTCCGCTTTACTGTAAATCCGCTTTCTAACGCCAGCCACCTGCGCAGCCTGGGACGGCCTGCGGCGCAAGGTCTGATGCTCGCTGCGCTGATGTTGCTGTTCGCGGGCACTGCGCAGGCCGCTGGCTCCAGCATGCCCTGGGAAGGGCCGCTGCAGTCCATCCTCGAATCCATCCAGGGGCCGGTGGCCCGGATCGTGGCCGTCATCATCATCATTGCCACGGGCCTGGCGCTGGCCTTTGGCGATACCTCGGGCGGTTTCCGCAAGCTGATCCAGATCGTGTTCGGCCTGTCGATCGCGTTCGCGGCTTCGAGCTTCTTCCTATCGTTCTTCTCGTTCTCCGGCGGGGCCGTCGTATGAACGCCCCCGACGAATTCGTTGCGGGCTTCGAGGTTCCACTGCACCGCTCGCTGACCGAGCCGATCCTGATGGGCGGTGCGCCGCGCAGCGTAGCCATTGCCAATGGCACCTTGGCCGCCACCGTCGGACTGGGCCTGCAACTGTGGATTCCGGGCTTGGTGCTCTGGATCGTCGGCCACGCGCTGGCAGTCTGGGGCGCGCGCGTCGATCCGCAGTTCATGCAGGTCTTTGCGCGGCACATCAAGCACCGGCCGCTGCTGGACGTATAGGGGAATGCCATGCTGAACCTTGCCGAATACCGCCCGCGGCCCGCGCTGCTGGCCGACTGGCTACCCTGGGCAGGACTGGTGGCGCCGGGTGTCGTCTTGAATAAGGACGGCAGCTTCCAACGCACGGCCCGATTTCGCGGACCAGACCTCGACAGCGCGACGCAGGGCGAGCTGATTTCCACGTCGGCGCGCTTGAACAACGCGCTGCGCCGCCTGGGTTCTGGCTGGGCCTTGTTCATCGAGGCCGAGCGCAGGGCCGCTGCCGACTATCCGCACTCGGAGTTTCCCGAGCCGCTGTCGTGGCTGGTGGACGAGGAACGCCGGGCCGCCTTCGAGGACTCGGGCAACCACTTCGAGAGCAGCTACCACCTGACGCTGGTGTACCTGCCGCCGGAGGAAGCCCGCGCCCGCGCAGCTGGGATGCTGTACGAGAACCGTCCGACCGAAGGTGTGGACTGGCGTGAGCGTCTGACGGCCTTCGTGGCGGAGACGGATCGCATTTTCGACCTGCTCGACGGCGTGATGCCGGAGATTGCCTGGCTCGATGGCAGCCAGACGCTGACCTACCTACATTCGACCATCTCCACGCGGAGTTACCGCGTGGGTGTGCCGGAAGTGCCATTCCACCTCGATGCGCTGCTGGCCGATTCCGCGCTCATTGGCGGGCTTGCGCCGATGCTGGCCGACCAACACCTGCGCGTGGCGACAGTGCGGGGATTTCCCACCTCGACCTGGCCGGGGATTCTGGACGACCTCAACCGCCTCGGCTTTGCCTATCGCTGGAGTACGCGCTTTCTCTGCCTCGACAAAGCCGACGCGGAAAAGGAACTCGCCCGCCTGCGCCGCCAATGGTTCGCCAAGCGCAAGAACGTCATCGCCCTGCTGCGCGAAACCATCTTCCAGCAGGAAAGCCCGCTGGTGGACACGGACGCCAGCAACAAATCAGCCGATGCAGACGCCGCCTTGCAGGAACTGGGCAGCGACCAGGTGGCCTTCGGCTATGTCACCACCACGGTGACGGTGCTGGACACCGATCCGGCGAAGGCCGACGAGAAACTGCGCATGGTGGAGCGGGTCATCCAAGGGCGCGGCTTTGTCACCATTCCCGAAACGCTCAATGCCGTGGATGCGTGGCTGTCTTCAATCCCCGGCCACGCCTACGCCAATGTCCGCCAGCCCATCGTCTCGACGCTGAACCTGGCGCACCTGATGCCGGTGTCGGCGGTGTGGGCCGGGCCGGAGAAGAACGCGCACCTCGATGGCCCGCCGCTGATCGTCACCCGCACCGAGGGCGCGACGCCATTCCGGCTGGTCACTCACATCGGCGATGTGGGCCATACGCTGGTCGCCGGCCCCACGGGCATGGGCAAGTCCGTCTTGCTTGCTACCTTGGCTATGCAGTTCCGCCGTTATCGTGGCTCGCGCATCTTTGCCTTCGACATGGGGCGCTCGATGCGCGCCACCATTCTGGGCCTGGGCGGCGAGCACTACGACCTGGGCACGGACGGAGAAATTGCCTTCCAGCCGCTCGCTCGCATCGACCGCGACGGCTACCGCACCTGGGCGGCTGAATGGATCGAAGGGCGCTTGCGGCACGAAGGTGTCGCGGTCGGCCCCGACGATAAGGTTGCCATCTGGTCAGCGCTCGGCAGTCTTGCTGGTGCGCCCGTGGAGCAGCGCACGATGACCGGCCTGTCGGTGCTGCTGCAGTCGAACGCGCTGCGCCAAGCGCTCGCACCCTATGTACTCGGCGGCGCGCACGGCAAGCTGCTGGATGCAGATTCGGATCGCCTGGGCTCCGGTTCCGTGCAGTGCTTCGAGATGGAGGAGCTGATGCACAGCAAGGCCGCTGTCATGGCCGTGCTGCACAACCTCTTTGCGCGCTTCGATGAACGCTTTGACGGTGCTCCCACACTGCTGATCCTCGACGAGGCCTGGCTGTTTCTCGATGACCCGGTGTTTGCCGCGCGCATCCGCCAGTGGCTCAAGACGCTGCGCAAGAAGAACGTCAGCGTCATCTTCGCCACGCAGAGCCTGGCGGACATCAAGGATTCGAGCATCGCACCCGCAATCATCGAGAGTTGCGCGAGCCGCATTTTCCTGCCGAACCCGCAGGCGACCGAGCCGCAGATCAGGACGATCTACGAGGGCTTCGGCCTCAACAGCCGGCAGATCGACATCGTGGCGACCGCCCAGCCCAAGCGGGACTACTACTACCAGTCCCGGCTCGGCAATCGCCTGTTCGACCTCGACCTGGGGCCAGCGACGCTGGCTTTCGCGGGTGCGTCCACGCCGCAAGACCAGCGCGACATCGACTCGGTGCTGGCTTCTTCCGCTTCCACCCCGTTCGCAGCCGCCTGGCTGCGCCATCGCGGCCTGCATTGGGCCGCTGACTTGCTGTCCTCGTTCCCAACCCCGCAACCACAGGAGAACTCGCCATGAAAACCCGCATCCTCCCCACCGCCTTGGCCGCCGTGCTGTCGCTCTCGCTGCTGGCGCCCGCGCCCGCCATGGCCTGGCGCATCGTCTTCGACCCGTCCAACTTCGTGCAGAACACGCTCACGGCCATCCGCACGCTGGAGCAGATCCATAACCAGATCCGCCAGCTCCAGAACGAAGCGCAGATGCTCATCAACCAGGCGCGCAACCTGGCGAGCTTGCCGTTCAGCGTGGTGAACCGCCTGCGCAGCAACCTCGCACTGACGCAGCGGCTGATCGAGCAGGCCAAGGGGCTGGCCTACGACGTGGCGAACCTGGACAAGGAGTTCAAGCGCCTGTATCCCGAGCAGTATGCCGCCACCGTCAGCGGCGACCAGATGTACCGGGATGCCCAGGAGCGCTGGAAGAACACCCTGAACGGCCTACAGACCACCATGCAGATGCAGGCCCAGGCCTCGCAGAACTTGAGCGATGACGAGGGCGTGCTGGCCGATCTGGTCGGGCAGAGCCAGTCGGCCGTGGGGGCGCTTCAGGCGATGCAGGCCATGAACCAGCTGCTGGCCCTGCAGGCGAAGCAGTCGATTCAGACGCAGCGCCTGCAGATCACACAGGACCGGGCGGCTTCGCTGGAGCTGGCGCGGCAGGCAGCCGCCGCCGAGCGTGGGCGTGAAGTCACGCGGCGTTTCCTGGGCACTGGCACGCCGTATACGCCGCAGACCGTCCATTTCTACGGCAACTGACGAGGCTGGCCATGAATGACGTTGCGGTCATCGACCGTTTCCTCGATACCTTCTCGCGCTATATCGACTCGGGTTTCGGGCTCCTGCAGGGCGAGGTGGCGTTTCTGACAGCCACGCTGATCGTCATCGATATGACCTTGGCCGGGCTGTTCTGGGCGATGGGCCAGGCCTCTGGCCAGGGGGAGGACGTGATCGCCAAGCTGATGCGCAAGGTGCTGTACGTGGGTGCCTTCGCCTACATCATCGGCAACTTCAACACGCTCGCGGGAATCGTGTTCCGCTCCTTCGCCGGCCTGGGTCTGACGGCCAGCGGCTCCAGCTTGAGCATGGGCAACTTCTTGCAGCCGGGGCGGCTGGCCAAGACCGGCATCGACGCGGCAGCACCCATCCTGGAGCAGATCAAGCAGATGGCGGGCTTCCCGGAGGTGTTCGTCAACATCACTTCCATCGTGGTGCTGTTCCTGGCATGGGGCATTGTCATCCTGTGCTTCTTCGTGCTGGCGGTGCAGCTCTTCGTGACGCTGATCGAATTCAAGCTGACCACGCTGGCGGGTTTCGTGCTGGTGCCGTTCGCCCTCTGGAACAAGACGGCCTTTCTGGCAGAAAAGGTGCTGGGTAACGTGGTGTCCTCGGGCATCAAGGTGCTGGTGCTCGCGGTCATCGTGGGGATCGGCACCGGGCTGTTCGCCGAGTTCAGGATTCCCGCCGGGGCCGAGCCCTCCATCGACCAAGCGCTGGTCATCATGCTGGCTTCGCTGTCCATGCTGGCCTTGGGGATCTTCGGGCCGGGCATCGCGACGGGTCTGGTGTCCGGCGGGCCGCAGCTCGGCGCCGGTGCGATGGCCGGCGCCACGCTGGGTGCAGCGGGCGCTGCCATTGGCGTCGGCGCAGCTGCAGCCGGTGTCGGCGGTGCTGTGGCTGCTGGCGCGCGCATGGCTCCCGGTGCGGCCCGGCTCGCGGCCAGCGGTGCGCGTGGTGCCAAGGCAGCTTTTGACCAAGGCTCAACCGCCGCAGGCGGCGGCCTCAAGGGGGCCGCTGCTGGCGTGAGCAATGTGGCCAAGGCTAGCGCGCAAGCAGCGGGACAGAAGGTGGTCGATGGGGCGCGCTCGATGAAAGAGCGTGTCGCCGCCGCCTTCCGTCCCGATGACGCTGCATCGGCATCGAGCGCTGGCGGTGCAAGCGATGCCGCCGCCTCGGCCCCACCCACCGAACAGCCCGCCTGGGCCAAGCGCCTACATCGCAGGCAGCAGCTCACCCATGCCGCTACGACCACCGCCCACACGCTGCGCGGCGGCGACGCCGGCAGCTCTAGCCAGGGGCCGAGTTTGCGTGATTCCGATTCATAAGGAGAACTTCCATGCGATTCAAGCGACCGCTGGTGCGCTATGGCGACACGCCGCAGCCTGCCACACCCTATCAATCCGCTGCTCAGGTCTGGGACGAGCGCATCGGCTCAGCCCGTGTGCAGGCCAAGAACTGGCGTTTCATAGCCTTTGGCTGTCTCACCTTGGCGGTGTTGATGGCCGGCGGCCTGGTCTGGCGCTCAGCGCAGTCCATCGTCACGCCTTACGTTATCGAGGTAGACAGCGCGGGCCAGGTGCGCGCCGTGGGCGAGGCTGCCACGCCCTACAAACCCAGCGATGCCCAGGTGGCCTACCACTTGGGCCGCTTCATCGGCCTGGTGCGTGGCTTGTCCATCGACCCGATTGTGGTACGCCAGAACTGGCTGGATGCCTACGACTACACCACGGACAAGGGGGCCGTGGTGCTCAACGAGTACGCGCGGGTGAACGATCCGTTCTCGCGCATCGGCAAGGAGTCGGTGACGGTTCAGATCAGCAGCGTGACCCGGGCCAGCGATACCTCGTTCAACGTGCGCTGGACAGAGACGCGCTTCGTCAACGGTGCGCTGGATCGCACCGAGCGCTGGAACGCGGTGGTGTCCACCGTGCAGCAAACCCCGCGCACCGAGCAGCGCGTGCGCAAGAACCCGCTGGGTATCTACGTCAACGGCCTGTCATGGAGCCGTGAACTCGATTCTTCCGAAGGAACCAAGCCATGAATACGTCTTTCTGTAAATCCGCCTTGCTGGTGATGTTGCTGGCTTCGACCGTACTGCTCTCAGGCTGCGCCACGCAGGGCAAGCCGCCCCCGGCCATCTCGCTGGATGAGCCGGCGCAGGCCCAGCTGCTGCCCGAGGCGCCGAAGCCCGTGGAGTTGGTCACAGTACCTGAGCCGTTGGCACTTCCTGGCCAGATGAAGCCCTTGCCCGGCGCGGCGGACGCCAAGGCACCGCCGGAGCCCACCGACGAGAAGCTGCGCATCTCCCGCGCCAATGCCGAGGCGCGCATTGCGCCCACGCGCGAGGGCTATGTGAACGCCATCCAGGTCTGGCCCTTCACCGACGGCGCGCTGTACCAGGTCTATGCGGCCGTGGGGCACGTGACCGTGATTGCGCTCCAGCCGGGCGAGGAGCTGGTGACCGTGGCCGCTGGTGATACCGTGCGCTGGATCGTGGGCGACACGTCCAGCGGTACCGGTGCGGACTTGCGGGTCAATGTGATGGTCAAGCCGATCCGCTCGGGCCTCAAGACGAATCTGGTCATCACGACCAGCCGGCGTACCTACCTGCTGGAGCTGACCTCGACGGAAAAGACGTGGATGGCGTCGGTGTCCTGGGAGTACCCGAAAGACAGGATGCTGGCCCTGCAGCGGCAGGCGCAGGCAGCGAGTGCCGCTGCGCCAGTGGAGTCCGGGCTGTCGCTGGAGAAGATCCGGTTCCGCTACGCGGTCAGCGGCAGCAATCCACCGTGGAAGCCGCTGCGTGCCTTCGACGATGGCGAGAAGGTCTACATCCAGTTCCCGCCGGGCATCGCCCAGGGCGAGCTGCCGCCGCTGTTCGTGATCGGCGCGCAGGGGGATGGGCAGTTGGTCAACTACCGCTTCCGCTCGCCGTACTACATCGTGGACCGGCTGTTTGGCGCCGCCGAGCTGCGCCTGGGCGGAGCCAAGGGTGACGTGGTGCGGATCGAGCGCACGGACGGCGTGGCGCGGAGGAACTGACATGAGCCAGGACGACACTCCCGACCATGCCGCGCCACAGGCGGGCAAGGCCGCGCCCGAGGCGGTGGCGCTGCGCGCGCAGCCGCGCTCGGTCACGCGCCTGAACCGGCGCACGCTGGCCATCCTCGCCGGAGGCCTGTCGGTGGCCGTGCTCGGGGCCACCATCTGGTCATTGCAGCCGCACCGGCGCGGCGCGGGTCAGACCGAGCTTTACAACGTGGACCGCGTATCGAAGTCGGAGGGGTTGGACGGCTTGCCGTCCGACTATTCGAAGCTACCCAAGCTGGGGCCCCCGCTGCCGGGCGATCTCGGCCCGGCCATTGTGAAGTCGCAGCAGCCCGTGGTGCCCACCTATGCGCCACCAGGCCATGATCCCGAGGATGCCTTGCGCAAGGAGGCGGAAGCGGCGGCGGCTTCGTCGGTGTTCTTCCGTTCGGGCAAGCCGGGACAGGCCGCCGGCGCTGTCGCGCAGGCGGTGCCCGGCGCACCTGACATGGCCAGCGCCTTGGCGGGATTCGATCCGCTGGCGGCTGGCCCGGCCTCGACGGCGGCCCAGTCCACCGATCCGACTACAGCGCAGAACCGGCAAGACCAGAAAGAGGCTTTCCTGAAAGGCGGTTCCACGGAAACCCACAATTCCGGCAAACTCCAGATGCCGGCCTCGCCATACCAGGTCATGGCGGGCACTGTGATCGCGGCAGCGCTGGTCACCGGTATCAAGTCCGACCTGCCGGGTGACGTGATCGCCACGGTGACGGAGCCGGTCTATGACACGGCTACGGGCAAGTTCCTGCTGATCCCGCAGGGCTCGCGCATCCTTGGCCGCTACAACAGCCAGGTGAGCTACGGGCAGAGCCGGGTTCAGATGGTGTGGAACCGGATCATCCTGCCGGATACGTCTTCGCTGACTTTGGACAACCTCGTGGGTACCGATCCGGCCGGCTATGCCGGCGTGGAGGACGAAATTGACCGGCACTGGGGCCGCATCCTGGCCGGCGCGGCGCTGACCACGCTGCTGGGCGTGGGGGCAGAGCTGGTCGCACCGGAGAACAGGCAGGACGGCAACCGGATCATCATCGCGGGGCGCGATGGCTTGCAGGACAGCGTGAACCAGGTGGGGCAGGAGCTGACCCGGCGCAACATGAATGTCCAGCCGACGCTAACGGCGCGGCCGGGATTGCCAGTCCGCGTGCTCGTTGCCCGCGATCTTGCGCTTCGCCCGTATCAGCCTATGTTCTTCAGCCGGGGAACTTCACGATGAGCACGACCAAGAAGCTGCGGCTGGGGCCGCTGCCCAAATTTGAGTCCACGAAACTGACCTTCGCATGCCCGACCAGCCTCAAGGCTGACCTTGACCGCTACGCCGCGCTGCATGCGCAGACCTATGGGGAGGCGGTGGATGCGGTGGCGCTGATTCCGCACATGCTGCAGGCGTTCATGGAAAGGGATCGAGGCTTTCGGCGGGGAGGGTAGAACTAGCAGCCGTGCACTGCGCCTCTAGGGAAGGTCTGCAATCGAGCCGCGCATGCACGGACTTTACTTTGCTTCTAGTGGTAAACCGTTTGGCCTGATACGCCGACCAGCTGATCGTAGGACTGTCAATCCCAGCTTTGTGCGGTGGTTGGAAGCGCTGCTGAATTGATCAAGGCCCTGGCGGCGCGGCTGCTGTTGTCTTAGAAGCGGTCTTGCGTGCAGCTGTCTTTCTCGCTGGCTTCACCGGCGTCAGGAATGCCTCGGTACTGAGAATAAGCTCCCGCCCATATGCCTTAGAAGCGTCCCACACAGCGTTGCGACTTACCGCCAGAAGCATGTAGGCAGCATGGGCTACAGCAACGACCAAGACTACCGTTGTCTTGTTTCCCATCGGTGTCTCGATAGCCCACGACATGCGCCATAGGATGAGCGCACAGAGCGCAACGATGATGAGATTGAGGCATAGTGCCAGCACCTTGACCCCGAGCAGGTTCCGACGAAAACCGTATGTGACATTTTCGCTGAACAAAATAGAAAATTTCTTCGTGTCGCGAGTGTTCTGGCGAAGCCAGTTGCCGCACTGACCATAGAAGGCGTCTGCTGCGCCTTGATCCGCGTTCTCTTCTTGGGCAGTGGGTGCGGCGATGCCCAGCTTTCCTGCGAGAAATTCTCGATATCGATCTTTGGAGCCGGCATCGAGGGTCGCGTCGTTCCTGCGGAACATGGTGATCGAAGGCATGCCTCCATGCCTGGCGTAGAGTTTGCCTTCGATCGCCCGGCCACGGGAGCGTGAGAAGTCCGCGATGGCGAACAGGAGCACCAATATCCCGAGCGTTGCTATCAGATTTGAAAGCCCGAACGACTTCCATGAAATCAGAAGCGCCAGCGCGGCGAGGGCGGGGGCCGCCGCGATGATCGCTGGGAACAACCTAGCACGCAAAGAGTAGGCATCGAACAGCTTGAACACGTCCATTACAGACCTTCCACCTCGTTGGCAAACGCTTCTGCCGTAGCCGCTACCGTGTTGGGGTGGCCTGGACCGTTGGAGTACGAAATCCACTTCGTACGGGTGCAGTAAACGGGGAAGCCTCTGCGCATAAAAGCGTTCTTTACTTGCCCGCGCGGGTAGTCATCCTTATTGGAGCCGACCGAGCAGAACGCTGTACCAATCTCAGTTCCTTGTGGCTGTTTGGGGCCAAGCCACGCGTCCAAGACGGTGGGTGTGACGTTGTGCCTGCTTCCATGGTGGGGCACTTGCACGAACTTGGGTCTGGCCAATCCGAGCTGGGCATGATATTCGGCCGCTTCTGCTAGCCCGATAGGCCCAACGTCAGCAGTAAGCAGAACGCCTTTGCCGTTGAGTACGCCGTACTGCACCACGCAGCTTTCATTCGAGGCCGATGTCACAGTGTTTTCGGCAAGCGTTTCAACATCCCATTTTTCTTCGAGCCACTTCTTCGCAGCTTCGACCATTGAGCGGAAGAACCCTGGGCGTTGATCTTGCGCAGCTTCGGTTGTGTACCTCGTAGGCGTCTTTCCAAAATCGGGAATCGAATTGATGTACCGTTCCCTCGTGGGAGCGAGTACGGTGAGCTCCCCGATCTTCGTGCCTTGAAAGACCTCGTGGATGACGGTGCCCTTCTCGTTGGCAAGTTGCTCAAGTTCTACCAGATAGGGATGCCGCTCTTTGATATCGTCGATCAGGCCTTGTAGCGTGAAGTTGCCGTGGAAGTGTTCAAGAATTTGTGATGCGTAAAGCCACGGCCTGTTCATCCACAGGTGCTTGACTTCCATTTTTTCCATCACGCCGACAAGCCCGGTCGCGTGATCGTCATCAGCGTGCGACAGCACCATGTGGCTGATGTGGTAGCCGGGGTAGAACTTGTTGATGTGATTGACGATGGTTTCGGCGGTGTCGGTACGACCGCCATCGACAACATGAAGGTAGTAGCCAGGGTTCTCGTCGCCATACCGAATGACGATTGCGTCTCCGGATCCTTCGCCCACTGGCAAGAAATCGACCTCAAAGTTCATCTCTGCTCCTCGATATCTGCAAAATTATTCTCTCTGGCCTGCCGCTCTTCCTCGCGTCGCAGGCACGGACTTCTTAGAGTCAGCCCGAGCGTGGCCGATCTGGCGAACGTCCACGCGCTGCACATCACTTCACCTCACCTTGCAAGATTTGCAGATCTTGTTCCCCCACGATGAGCTGAACGGCTGGCAGGCCATCGTCGGCCATGCCTAGGGCCAGGTGAACGAGTTGCACGAGGTCGTCTCGGCTGGGCGAGGCGGAATGTCCCTGTGGATGGCTGTGCCATTCACCGATGTAGCCGACGACGCCAGCGGTGCGACGGGAGGCCTCTGCGACCGCCTCCGCCAAGCCAGCAACGCCGCGCTCGAAGGAGCCGGGGCTGGACTTGCTGTCGGGGGGAGGCGGCAGGCCTGCGACCACGACGACGGCGCTGATGTTGAAGTCGTAGTATCCGAGCAGCACACCGCCGGTCTCGTTCGGAAAGCCCTTCGTGCGCATGTCCCGAAGCTGCTGTTCCACACCCACGTCAATGAACAGGGCGAACTCACCAAGCTGCATGCGGCGCTCGGTGGCCACGGACACATCGTGGACCTCCACCGCACCGCGAATCGGATCACGCTGCCATATGCGGATCATCGCGCCGTTTTGAGCAACGGCCGCTGGGATCTGCTCGGCCAGAGTGCTGGCCTGCCCCATGATCCGCGAGTAGGGCAGAACCATCGAAATGTCCCGGCAACTTGCGCCGCTCCAGAACGAACCAACATTGCCTGCGAGGTGATTGCTTCCCCAATCCTCCTGGATTAGGGCACGGTAGTATTGTGCTTCGAGGGTGCGCAAGCGATTGAGCCGTTGCGAGTCCTCTGCGAGCAGCACCGCAGCGTTGCCGGTCGGCGTGACGAAGGCAGAAAAGTGCCTGGCGAAGTGGTCGATCGCGCTGACGGATCGAGGGTATTCCAGGGTCGTTGAGGCATTGACCACCAGCGTCGCACCTGACAGTGCATCGGCAACTGCCCCCGGGCTGAAGTCGCTGGCATCCGCGTCCAGCGGGGTGACCTCGGTGGCCCCATCCATGGCCGCCGCGTGCAAGTCCGCCACGACGGAGGCCTTGGGACACCCGATGTGCTGCGAATAGGCCGTGTGCCGCGACAGGTTGTGAGGCTTGATGTGGTCCTTGTCGATGACGGACCAGCGCCCCCAGCCCGCGCGCCCCCACAGGTTGAGCATCGCGCTGCCGAGCGAGCCCGCACCGATCAGCACGCCGGCGGGGCCTTCGTCGGCGATGCCTGATTGCTTCCTCGCCGCAACAGCATCGTTCCTGCGCAACACGGCCATCGGCAGCAGGGACTGCGCACGCCAGTCGGTAGCCGGCTGCTCACCCATCAGTCCGGCTGCGCTGAAGTACTTCTTTTCATGGAAGAACAACGCGCCGGTGGCAACGCCGAGCTCCAGCCCACCCGTCAGCAGCACAAACGCGCGATGTGTCATGCCGACGGGTTTTTCGCCTTCGGCGCGGCAGAGGGGGATGTGGAGCAAGACGACTGTGGATTTGTCGTCGGCAGATGCCGCGACTCCGTTGTTGCCCACGCGCGCCTGCAGGGTTGCTCGCAAGGTGGGCAGCAGCTCGATGCCACGCCTGGAGAGAATGTCGGCCAATTGCCCCAAGGTCGCGGGATCGCGCTCCACAAACCCATGCACGATCGGCGGCAGCACCAACTCGATGGGAGCCGTCGTGCCGATCTTGACAGCGGCATCCTTGGGGACGGCTTCAAGGAAACATGTGAAGCCTCCACCGGGGCGCTCGGGGCCTCGCGCGATGACAAAGCAGTGCTCGGCACTCTTGCGTAGCGCCGGCAGATTCCATGGCAGGACCAACTCGTATTTGGTCGCGAAGAACAGGTGCTCGACCGGCTGGTCTGCCGGGTGCAGTTCGCGCCGCGCACTTTTTTCGAGCCACCATTGGATTCGGCGCAGAAAACTCTGCGGCGTCCAGGTACGCATCACGGCTGCTACAGGCTCGAAGTACAGGCAGAGGCTGGCGGCAGCACCCGGGACGCCCTGATTCTGGTGCATCAGGACCGGAAAGTCCTTGCGCAGCGCCAGCACCTCGACGAGCCGCTTCGGATCATCCGATACGCACAGCGCCAGACGTTCCCGGTATTGGATGCCGACGCTGTTCTTTGGAGGAACGCCGTCGCACTCCACATCGACGATGATGAACTCGAGCTTCGGCGTTTCATCCTTGCCGTACCGCAAGAGCTGCACGATCGTGAAATCGCGCTGTCGAGCGGCGGCATCATAAAGCAGCCGGGCGCGCGGAATCGTCAGTGCCGCCGCATCCGCGATCTCGATGACATTGGCCAGTTTGTGATACTCGCTGGCCATCAACCTGCCCGCGGAGGTGAAGACAGGATGACGGCCGGAGCGCCGATGGACGTCGAGCGAATCCAGCTGACGCCGCCGCTCGTGATTTCGAACGTGATGGGCTCCGGCTTGTTGGCGTTCGGCTCCTCCATCGTGACGAGGAATTTGCGGCCGCCCACTTCCTCTAGGTACCGCTCATAGGTTTTGCGGGCTTGAATGTGGGGCGGTTGCGTTTGGGCGTAGGAGTCTTTGATGTCGGGGATGGGTTTGCTGCAACTGACGATGTACGCATCCGGCTTGCCCATGCGCAGAAGGTCTTTGATCAGCGGCTTGGGTTCGGTTTCCTTCTCACCCTTTTCGTCGCTCAGCGCGAGGTAGCTGCAGTGGTGCGGAATGTTGTACAGATCCCATGCCAGCCTGTCCTCGTTCTTGTGGTAACGCGTCGTCTTGACGATTTCCTCCATGCTCTCCCAGGTGGCATCGCCGACTTCGAGATAGTCGTAGTGAGCACCATCGGCGCGAAAGCGCACATTGAAAACCAGGGATGCTTCATTGCGGATGATGTCGCCTTCGTCGCAGTGCTTAATGAAGGGCGAGTGGCAGAAGAACTCCACCTTGTCCGCTTCCAGCGAAAAGCCGGGGACGATCTGGCCAGCATCGATGAACAGGTGATCGCGAGCCGAGGCAGACTCGCCGCGTTCTTTCAGGAGCGGTTCGAGCCAGTCGGCCAGTGCCTGCGGTTTCGAGAACACCAGAATGTCCTTGCCTTCCAACAGGCGGTGCCGCGCCTCTTGTCGGAGCAGGACGAACTCTTCCATCTGGTGGTCGTTGTCGGCAGTCTCCAGCAGCATGGCAGCGGGAACCCACAGCTCACGAATCTTGATACGGCCTTCGCCGTGGTACTTCTTGGCGTGCTGCAGTTCGAAGAATTCGGTGCTGCCCTGAATGTGGTCAAGGTCTGCGTGGGTGAAGGCGACCACGTCAAAGTAGTCGCGGCCAGCTTTTTTCAGGTCAGCCTTCAGGGTCGCCTTGAGATCAATCTCCGAGGTACTCGGGTCTTCGGCCTTATTGCGGTGGCAGAAGTCGAACAGAACACGCCGGCTGCCGGACAAGATGATTTGCGTCGTGTCGCCGTTCCCGACGGGATAGAAGATGACTTTGTGTTTTTCTGTCACGATTAATCCTGCCTAAAAAAGTGGCTGATCTTGTGAATTAGCACTCGACCACCGAGAGTGCTAACAGGCACTATATGCAGTGTGTCTAAATTGATCAACACGCTACATCTAGTTATTGTAACAACTTTACTGTGTAAAACAACAGGTACCTAGATGGGGGTTTTTTAAGCACACTCCCGGCAATGCTTTTCAGTTGTGGGAGCGAGCTGTGACTGGCTCAGGGCATGAGCCTGCAGCTATCACTTGGGGCAGGGTGGCAGGATCAAGCGCAGCCTGCGGAGGGGTTGGGGTCAGGGCATGACGTGGTGCAGGGCCGAACTGAGCTTGAGCCTGCATGGGTTCTGGGCTGCCCAGAAAAAAACCCGCCATTGCTGGCGGGCTTTTTCGGTAGAGCCTTGTTCAGGCGTCCGGTGCTTCGATCATCACCGGATAGTGTCGATCCTTGCGCGGCACTCTGGCAGCAGCTTCAAGGCGTGCTTCCATGACGGCATTCACAACTGGAATGCCCTTGAGCGAAAACTTGAAGACACGGCCAGCCGGCGCCGCTTTTGCAGGCGCTGCAATCGGTTTGCGTTGTGCGTGTGTCTTGCTCATGGATGGCTCCCCTCGGAGACTTTTCTACCAACATAGGGTATCAGCTTTTGCCAGGACACGCTGTGCGGGCTCAGATCGAAGGCCATTCGGCGCTGTGTGCCGCGCTCTGCCCACCAAGTTTCATCCAGGGCGATGACCTCTTGCACGGTGGTGCAGTGGGCTAGGTGTGGGGCGTCTGCGGTTTCATTCGGCAGCAGTGGGGCATCGAAGCCGAACTTGGGCCAGACCTTGGCGCCGATGTAGCGGGTATTCCGGCCTTGGCCGTCCGCAGCGACCAGGGTGATGCGGCCCATCCCGGCCAAGTGCGCTGTGATGGCGCACAGCGCAAAGGCGAGGGTGCCGAGGTGCGGCGGTGTTTGGTGCTCACTCAGGTAGTAGTGATCGATGTGCATGTCCTCGATGTAGAGGTCGATGGCATCGCCTTCCCGCTGGAACACGCCGAAGCGGTTCTTGTGCCGGCTTTCGATCAACCGGTGATTGATGATGGTGAAGTACAGCCCTGGCGGCGCGTCATCCAGGGAGGTTGATTTTTCGGCCTGCTGGTGGACGCGGCTGCCGTCGAAGATCGAGAACAGGTGTGCGAACTCCACCGTGGAGAAGGTGCAGAACGGCAGCTCGAAGCAGTCTGCCGGCACCAGATCTACGCCGTCCAGCCGAACCCCGGTGCCCGTCAGATAGGTGCGGACGATGGTACTGGCCAGCAGTTGTTGGTGCAACGTCGCCAGCTGGGAGAGGTAGAAGTCAGAGGGAGAGAGCGGCACGAAGATTGTTCAGGGGTATGTGGCAGAGAGTGCCACATGCGTGCGGCATTGGACACTCGCTCCAACGTGCTCAGGCGTAGGTGCGTAGGCTGCCGGGGCGTGGTGCCGGGAGTCTTGGCGAACTGGACAAACAAAAGCGCGCTTGTGGGTTTTTTTGTTGCAAATCTACTACGCACTACGCAGTGGATCGGTGGTTTTGGCGTCTGAATGGCGGCTGTCTTTGTAAGTTGTTGATTTTACTTGTATTAATTCGATCTTGTAGCCGTCAGGGTCCGTCACAAAAGCTATCACCGTGCTGCCACCTTTGACGGGGCCTGCTTCACGGGTCACATTGCCGCCAGCAGCCTTGATCTTCTCGCAGGCGGCATAGGCATCGGGCACGCCCAGAGCAATATGACCGTAAGCCGTACCCATGTCGTAGCTCTCGGTGCCCCAGTTGTAGGTCAACTCAATCTCCGCCTGACCTGGGTTTCCGCCTTCGAAGCCGAGAAAGGCCAACGAGTACTTGTACTCGGTGTTTTCGGACGTGCGCAGCAATTGCATGCCGATGACGTTGGTATAGAAATCAATAGAGCGCTGGAGATTGCCAACGCGCAGCATCGTGTGGAGGAATCGCATGGTCACCATTTTGCCAGCAGGTTAGGAGCTGTATGTGAATAGGGGCAGATACAGAGCTCTGATTCCCGCATGGTTAGACGAGAGCCTGCCGCCAATGACTTCATGAGACACCTTCATAAGGCTAAGCTTGAGCTGCCCTTCCTTTGGAAACTTGATGAAAGCTCGCGCGTGAGTTTGAGCATCTTTCCACCACTGGCGGATTGCAGGGACTGCCGGGTATTCAACCAGGCAGCCCACCTTCATGGCCTTGGTGATGGATGAGCAGATCTCGCGGCCGAGACGCGTTTTGGGGCACGATGTGTTCCAGACAGGACGGTCGAAAGGCAGCACCAATTGCTGCGCCATTGCCTCTGCATACTTCCTGAAATTTGCTGCGATTGCCATGATGTGCCGCCTTTCTGGTGTACCGGGCCCCTAGATTCAGGTCCGGGTCGTCAACTGTCTGCTGCCCGTTTAACTGTCCCTTGCTTGCACTGTGCCCCCGAGTTCTTCGCCGTGCCTTTAGCGGTATCAGGATGGCGTTTCGGAGTGGGGAAGCTTTATGAATACCCCCGGAGAAAGGACAAGGCCGCTGGCCGCTCCTGATTTAGCGTGGCCGAAGAGGCGAAGACTCCGGGGAATGGTGCTGGGCGCGATGTGTCACGGGCAGCTGACGGCGTGCGGCGAGCACATAGAGCACCGAAGAGTGCTCTTTTTTTTGGGAGTCGTGCGGGAGCACCCCTGTCCTATGATTCGGAAAAGAGGAGGGGAGTGGTTATGGCTCGTTATATGGCCGATGAGAAGGAAAGCACATTCTTTGTTGACGTGCTCAAGATAGCGCTAGGCGTCTTCATTGGTGGACTTCTGGCAGCACTGGCCTACACCAAATACATGGCATGGGAGGTCGAATATTCACTTCGGCAGGCGACTGCCGAGATGCAGAAGCAAGCGAAGCAGCGAACGGAGTTGTCACGAAAGCAAGCTGAAGAAGAGCGTCAGCGTCGTGAGGCCGCTGCAAGTGAGAGAGCCGCAAGAGAGGGACAGCGAGCTGCTGATGCGGCCCAAAGGCAGCAGCATGAGGCAGATATGCGGGCGGCATGGAAGCAGATCTACAGGCCATCGCCTGCATGTCAGGCAGATCAGATGACGCTGACATGCGCCAATGCCCATGCTGCTGCGCATAAGAGGTTCATGGAAATCTATGGCGAGATGCCGCCGCGCTTTTAGCCAACGCGGAATATCGGCGCATTGGCAGCGTGGCTCTCGGTCTCGGATAGCTCGTCCTCTAGCTGCTGGATTTGCTCCATGAGGCGTTTGTTCTGGCGCTTTAGGCTTTCGGCCAGTGCTGCGTGTGCCGCAGCGTGATTGAATGCCAATGCGTCGGCTGTCATGCGGCCCCAGGTGGACTCCCAAAAAAGGGCACAAGTATCACTGAACGTGGGGCTTGCCCTTGGGCGCGGTATTTTCGAAGCGTTGAGGTGCTGATTCCAAGGTGGCGGGCGATCTCGATGTCGCCATGGATGTCGTTTAGCAGCGTGTGTAGATGGGGGAGATTGGCTTGAGATGGTGCACGAAACATCAAATGACGTTCGGGCAATCGTTATAGGACTTGTAGCGAAACAGGGTTGCGCAAGAGGCGACTCATGATCGCTCGCAAAATCAATTTAACATAATATACATCGTGTCTAGTAGACAAGCTCTAAAAATAGGAGCGCTAGAGCTCCAGTTTTCAACGCTTTCAGTAGACCCATGGGACTACGTTTTTACCTCTTCCTCTTAACCAATTCCGCGAGAGTTACAAATAGCTCCCGTTGACGCACGGTACGGACTCTAAGGACTTCGCTGCCAACTGTCAAACATTTTTGTTTGACCTGTCATGTTTCGGCGGCTCAGGCATTGAGTCGATTGCTACAAACTCGCAAGCACCAGGCCCTCCACGAGCGGCCAATGGGTCGCCGCACTTCTTGCACGGACTCAAGTCGATCTCGTCCAGCTCGTCACCCACGGAGTCAATGTCGCCACAACCCATCGGACAGCAATGCGGGTCCAGACCGTGGCTGCAGCATCCGTCATCCTGCAGCATCCGCTCTGTCTGTGCACGTTGCTCTGCCGTGGAGTATCCGTGCTCAGTGGCGATCTCGATGGCACGAGGCCGCAGGAGCTCGGGGACCTGCTGCAGCGCCAGGTCAATGCTGGCTCCGACGCGCAGCTCGTAGGTCTCGTAGACCTGGCCACAGCCTCGATTGGCAGCATCCGACAAGGCTGCGCACTTCGCTGCCCAGTCGTTTTCCGAGAAGACTTGCGCCTCGCGATCTGGTGCCACTTCGAGCGCTACGACACTTGGAGACGTAGTAGTAGTTCTTTGTATAGAAGACCCTTGTATATAGAGTGCAGGAAACGGCAAATCCAGTTTGCAGGTTTCGGCAGACGTTTTGGGCTCAAGGTTGCAGGTTTCGGCAACCAACTTGGGCTCCAGTTTGCAGGTTTCGGCAAGCGGTTTCGGGGCCTGCTTGATGACTTGGCCAAGCCATTGGCCATCGACGTAATCGAGTAGCCCCTCCAGGACGGCCTGCCTCTCGTCATCGGTCATGGGGCGACCTGGGCATTGCGTGGGCAAGGCCCCGCCAGATCCGCCGCAGTTCCTGCACTGGGTACGATCGTGGCCGATGCTGTGGAGCGAAAAAACAGCGGCCCGTGGCGCGGGCTGGTCGGAGTCCATCATGGTGCGATCGATGTGCTCAAGCTCGGCAATGACGGCTGGGCAGACCGGCATCAATCCATTGCCTGGTGGCCAGCGCTGCAGCCACATGACCTGATCCGGGTATTTGAGGCCGAGCTTGGCGTGGCGCCAGGTCAAGCTGCCCTCGGCAAAAGCACTGAGCACGTTCCATCGGTGCCGCAGCCGAAACCAGAAGCTACGCGATTTCCATAGCTCTAGGCGCTTGTCTGGCGCGGTGTTGTCGCCAATCTCGTAATCAGTTGAGCAGGTGGATTTCATATCAAACCATCTTCAATGCGGGATTGCTGGGGGGGATGGGCTGCACCCACCGGCCTGGGCTGGTGAGGACAACACAGGACAGGTGGGCCACGACCGTGCCGCGGCTGTGGATCTCATAGCGAACGATGTTTGTGCGGTTCGCGGCTGGCAGGTGCCAGCCACACTTGATGACCTCCCGCTGGGTCTTGGTGCTGAGCTCGTCGACAGTGAGATCCTCGTGGCCGTCCTCACGGTCGCCATGGCGTGCGTACTCCTTGAAAATCTTGGGCGAAACCAGGGCCATGCCCTCCTCCACGAAGTGAATCGCCGCGCCGGTCTCATTGAACTTGAGCTCGCGATTGACCAGACCCATTTGCACCCACTGCATGAAAGCCAATGCCAAGGGGCTTGGCTCGGGTGGCGGCTTGTCGGGGTTTGCGTCGATGTCGGGCAGCGGCTGAAGCAGAAGAACCGGCCCCGGTGTTGCTGCTGCCGCCGGCGGCGGACTTGCAGTGACGGTGCGTCCCTTGAGTACGGGCAGGTCATCGAGCTCGTCCAGATCAGCGGCCATGCGCTTGAACTCGGCACTCACGCTTTGAGAGCGCGGCACTTGGTCATGGCGTAGCACGGGAGCGGGATTCTTAGGTGCGCTTGGTGCTGGTGGCGGCGCAGCTGCTGCAGGTTTGACAGAAGGCGGCCTTGCGGCCGCAGTTGCGGCAGCTTGGGGCGGCTGGTGCAAGGTGGCGGGCTGAGGAGGCGCAGCTGGTGGCGGCACCGCTGCGGCATCCTGGAATGGTTGCTCCAAGGGCGCTGCGCCCTTCTCTGCCGGCTGTGGGTTCTTGGCCGGCTTGTTCTTTTTGCCAGGTCTGTCCGATGCTGTTGCAGATTCGGATGGATCGAGGAAGTAGCTGCCCTCGCTGTCGCCCAGCAAATACGCGGCTTCGCCGTTGTCGAGGCTGTCGTAGTCCAGCTTCAATGGGGTGGGCACGCCGGATCTCGATGCTGCCCCAGCTTCAGACTCGTCGTAGGCTGTATCAGCTTGGGTCTGCTGCACTGGCGCCGTAGGCGCCCTAACTGCCATGACTGCCGCAGTTTGGGATGGCGTTTCTGGTGCAGGTGCCTTGGCTGCTGCCGCAGTGGTTGCCGCAGGCCTGGGCTTTGCCGCAGCATTCGGCGGCTTGGTGAAAGTGGGCTCCCGCATGATGGCGGCATGCTTTTTAGCTTCTGCCGCATCCTGGGGCCGTTGCTTCGCAGGCTTTGCCGCAACCTGGGATGGTTGGGCTGAGGATGCCGCAGCTGCTGGTGCATTGGCATCGATTGCTGCCGCAGATTCCGATGCACTGAGAGTTGCAGCAGCTTGATGTTCGTCTTGCCCTGCTCCATCCTTGCGACGGTCGCGGATCTCCAGCCGCCCGCGCATGGCGGCCGGGTACTTGCTCTCGTGGTTGAACAGCTTGGCCAGAGGGAACTTGAGCATGGCAAAGTCATGCATGTAGGCCCCCTGCTCTGACCCATCCTCGGCGTAACCGTGCACTGTGACATGCCAGACGGCCTGGCCGCTGGCCGGGTTCAGCTCGATCGCGCCGTAGTCCTGCCAGGTGTCGAACAGCCGGTCGTTCTTTGCGTTGCCAGGCACGCTTTCGTCGGGCTCGTTTGCTTGGATGTGCTCTCGCACGGTATCAGCGAGGCGCTTGGCCACGAACCAGATCGCCCCCTCGAACACCCAACCTGCCGCACCATTCCGGTTCAGCGGGAGTTGTGTGCCAGCTTGGAGCATGGTCCTCATGGATTGCATCAGCAGCTCGATGAGAGGCACGGCCTTGGCCGTCGCGAAGCGGGCCTTGGAGCCTTTTTGCAAGGCACGCTGCGTGGATAGTTGGTCGGCCCGCTTGACGATCGTGGCGACGAGACTGTCCTTGTCCTGGCCGGTGAGGTATTGCTCCAGGGCATCCAAGGCTGTGGGCGTGTGCGCCAGGAATCGCAGCGCACTTTCTGGCGCAATGCGTGGTAGCAGCAGCTGGGCCAGCTTGGCATGGGCGCTGTAGTCGCGCTGCCCCTTGGGCGCGAAGTCCACCAGGTACTCGGCAGTGCGTTGGCCAGCGATCTGCGACAGGCTTCCGCCTGCAGGTGCCCAACGTATAGGATCGTTCTCTCCTACCGGACGCCACGCGATGCGTAGGTCGGTCATGGGCTTGGCGATGTCGTGCAGCAAAGCGCAGAAGAACACCACATAGGTCCATTGATCGCGCTGGGCGTCAACGATCTCGATCTGGCTTCCGCCTGGCAGCAGATGGGCATTGCGCCAGGTCATGGCCGCGAGCAGCATCTCGATGGTGTGCGACAGCAGGCCGCCTGCGTGGGCGTGGTGGTGCGCTTCGGAGGCCGGCATGAGCTGCACGAACTCGGCGTACCGCCGAATCGCCGGCAGCAGGTCCCGCTCCCAAATGGCCTGCGACTGATGCGACTGGCTCCAGATCTGGGTGATAGCTCGTTCTGCGCGGACCGTGGCCAGCAGCTGCTGGGCATTGAGCACGCGCAACCATCCGGGCTCACTGCCCGCGATGTGGATCTCGTCTGGCTTGAGTGGCAGATGTTGAGCGCCCGTCGATACTGGCGCGTCGGGCAGCGGCAGCGGGCCTGCAGGCGCAGACTGCACGGGCGTGGCCTTGCTCCAGGGCACCATGGCAAGCAACTTTGAAGCAATACTCTTCACGCGCACTCCTCTTGAAGCAGGATTCGAGCGAAGTGCTGGGCACGCGCTGACTTGCCATCGGTGGGAGTCCAGATAGAAAGCTCCTCCCCAGGCTGGCCCAGCGCGAGGAAGTCCATGAAACTCTGCTGCAGCGGGTCCCATTTGATGCGTGAGGCGATACCGTCGCGGCCCCAGTCACCGCATGTTTGCACGAACGGCTGCGCCACGACTCGCATGACGAAGCTGTGCCAGTTCTTCTCTTGCTGAGGTTTGGGCACATGCGGCATTTTGGGATGGTCAGCAACCAGCTGCAGCAGGATTGAGCGCACGCTCAAGATTGGATCAAGCTCCTCTTCCAGATGCTGCTCCAGCCCCTCGAATCTTCCCATCCAGCGCATGAGCGGATTGGTTTTGCTGGCAAGGCCCAGCAGTTGCAAGCTGTCTGCGATAGCGAATATCGAGCAGCCACGATCGAGCGGATCTCTGCCTAGAAATGGTGGATCACTGTTGGCTCTCTGCTGGATGTGCTGACTATGTAGGTGCGGTGCGCGGGCGAGGTCGTCCATGGGGCGCAACCGTACCTAGTGCGCCCTCAGCTGTCAGCGCGAAACCCTGCGGTGATGACCGGAGGCTTTTCGCTTGATTACCTGGTGGAAATCTGCTAGTAAAATAACAATTTGCTACAAAATAAGGTTAGATCCGGGTGCCTATGATCCGCCAGATATTCAGTTCTTTTTTCAAGGCAAATACGCGTCCATTGCCGACACCAGGGAGACAACTCCTTACTTGTGGTGCGATCTTGCTGACATTTTTTCTCGTCGATTATTTGTTTTTGTCAACACACAGCCTTAGCGACGCAGAAAAGGGCTTTCTAACGCGACTCGGAACGTTGCTTACCGTCGTGGCTGGTGTGGTGGCTGGTATGGCAGTCTTTTGGGACCAGAACGCGAAAGAGATTGTTGAAGAGTCTGCTGAGCAGACATTCAAGGCTTCGGGGAATCTACGCGCTCTCGATAATTCTGTAGCCAAGCTCCAGCCGACACATAGTGTACAAATCGGGACGTACGCGAGCGAATTGCAAGCCGCAGCCGATGAGAAGGCACGTGCTCAGGCTTATAACAGCAAAGATCGAAAGCGTTGGATGGGATACTTCGCCCTCGTCCTCCTTGTGGTGGGCGGTATCCTTCTGATCGCAGGAGCTGTGCCGACGAGAAATCCAGCAACGCCGGACGGAGCTGTCGGAACGTGTTGCCTTAAAGAAACGAAGTAGGTTGGGTGCGAGTAAAGGAAATAGTCAATGGTTGAATCTCAGAAGCTCAGGCAGGATCTCACAGTTAAGGGTGAGTCAGTTGAGAGGATCTACGGAAACTACCAAGCTTGGAGGTACATCGTTAACCGTAGGTACCAACGGAAACTAGTTTGGACTCTCGAAGAGAAGCGGCGCTTTATCGACTCCATCATTAATGGGTATCCGGTGCCTATCGTTTTGCTGGCAGAGCAAAAGCTTGCGAGCGGTCTGAGCAAGTTTGAGATCATTGACGGCATGCAGCGTCTCAATGCCGTCTTTGGTTTTATTGAGAATGAGTACTCTGTAAACGGTAGTTTCTTCGATCTGAATACTATGGCGGAGACGAAGGCCTTGCTTGATGCTGGCACGCTTCACCAGCGTGAGCCTGTCTTGGCGAGAGATGTCTGCGTTCAGATCGCTGCGTACACGGTGCCTTTGTCGATCTACGAGTTTGCTGGCGATGCCGATGTAGACGAAGTGTTCCGCCGTATTAACTCAGGCGGACGAAAGCTGTCTCGGCAGGAACTGCGAATCGCGGGTTCAACGGGCCATTTCGCTCAGGCGGTTCGCCGCATCGCAGCTAAAGTTCGCGGCGACGCCTCCGGCTCCGATGAACTCCCTCTAAATGAAATGAAGAAGATCTCGATCACTAACCGAGAGCTTCCTTATGGCATTGATGTTGACGAGGTTTTCTGGATCAAACAGGGCGTGCTTACCAAGGAGCAGGTACGTGAATCTCGCGATGAAGAAATCATCGCCGATGTCCTCGCATATATGCTAATGGACCCGAAGCCGCCCTCTCGTAGCGAGGTGTTGGACGATTTCTTCGGCTATAGCGATGGTAAAGGCTCGACTCAGCGGCACGAGCAGATCGAACTTGCCACGCAGAAGGTAACGACCGAAGTAATTACCGCCGATTTCCAGCGAGTATTGGATCAACTGAAGATTACGTTGAACCGCTCCGGTCGCACGCTCGGGTACTTGCTTTTCGGCGAGAAGCCGCCTAGCGCACCTCGATACTTCCAGGTTGTCTTCCTCGCTTTACACAAGCTAATGGTGCTGGAAAACAAAGAAGTCGTTGACCAAGACCAACTCATTAGGCTTCTCGATGGCGGCGGAGACAAGATTCAGGTGCCCGAGGGTGGGCGTTGGGGTGCTGAGGATCGATCACAACTAGTGAATGGTGCGGCAGGCATTTATGGCGCAGCCTTCGGGCCAAGTAAGGCGTATGACCCGGCCCAGGTTCGATGGATTACTCAGATGGAGAATATCCTGACGCAGTCATATACCGAGCAAGCTGCATACGACTTTAAACAGGGGTTTCTTCGTCTCGACGGAAAACATACCTTTGATGAGGATAGCTTCGATAAGGTATTGAAGACATTGGCTGGAATTGCCAATATCGGAAAAGGCGTTCGCGGTTACGTCCTGGTGGGCGTAGCAGATACTGAAGCAGATGCGAGGCGCGTTGGGCAGTTGTACGGTGTTGATGCAAGGCCATTCGAACGGTTCTTCATCACCGGCGTAGAGCATGAAGCCACAGCTTTAGGGCGATCTCTTGATGAGTTGTTCATGGAGTTGACTACGCGCATCAAGAGTTCAGCCCTATCGGAGCCGTTGAAAGACTACGTGGCTAGACACGTGAAGTCGGTGCGCTACTACGACAAAACTGTCTTCGTATTCGAGGCCCAGGCTCAGGCCGAGCCTTCGAACTTCAAAGGTGCTTTCTTCGTGCGACATGGCAACAAGTTGGCAGAGGTTCCAACTGAACAATTCGGTGAGTTGTTCAAGCGGTTCATTGCTGGTCAGTAAATGGTTCTAATTGTTTTTCGCTGGTTTGGAAGTAAGAGCCACAGACTTTCACGCGTTGGTCTCGAACGGCATGCCAACGTCGGGCTCAGTCCGCCGGCGTTTGAAGGATATGCGGTGACGCAATGAAGCTAAACAAAGCTTGGTGGGAGCATCTTGCGCCGAAGTCTATGATTGGACGGCGGCGTGAGGTTGAGCAGTTGCTTGAAGACTTCATTCGGACCTCCGACTACGCACGGGAATGGGCGCGGGTGGCTGCGAATCCCCATGGCGTGTTTAGGCTCCAGCCAGGCCAACTGATACCCGCGGTGCGCATGATTTTCATGGGCGACCGTCCGGGGTTCATCTCTCCGTTCCGGAAGCTCATGGATGGGCACAGAACGGTGGATCGCATGCCAGAGTACGGTCTTGGCGCCCTGGGCGGAGGCGAGTTAGCTATCCAACCTACGATTTCGGTGGAAGTCGTTACTGATCCTGCGTACTTGGCTGCCGCCATGCGCGGAGTTACGCAGATTAACGAAAGCACCATCCGGAGCCCTAGCCTTGTATTTTCGGTGCCCGCGCACTTCCTGCTATCGCCCAAGCACTACCCCGAACGCGCATACGTCCTCTACCAGCACATCTTCGGCGCTGGTGCGTCGTACCCTGACGACGGGTACTTCTATGTGGGTGTGTCCACCCGCAGCTGGCAAAAGCGCTGGTCCGAGCACCGTCGCGCTATTGAGATGGGCAGTCCATTGCTTTTCCATCGCCGATTTCGAGAAGAGCAAAAGGGCGGACGCCTCACGTACGTGCACCACAGGGTGATGGCTATCACCGACGATCTAGAGGAACTCTACGAGTCGGAGGAGTTTCTAGTTGAAGGACATTGGGATGACGAACGCCGGCTCAACATGGTGCCGGGCGGAAAGAGCGGCCTGCGGTACCTGCGTGAGAACGGATTGCTTTCGAGGGGCGTCGTTCCTCTGCCCGATGACCGCGACAAGATTCTGCACAAGTGGCTGAATGACCATCCGCGCTTGGGATTACCGGCCCCATGGGTCGCCGAAAAGTGGAAGGACAACGACTGGGCGATAGCGCAGATTTGCGGGCGGGACGGGCGCTTATCCGTGGTCCAAGTCAAGGCAATACGCGAGCTTGCAAACAACCACACGCCCGAGGAAATTTACGTGCGCATCGGCGCGAAAGACGTGGATCAAGTGAAACGAGTCTTGGATGGGAAAACCTACGCACGAATAGCCTGATTTCCCAACTAGAGAATCAAGCCACCACGGTTCGCGCTGGTGGCTTTTCAACGCCTGAAAAGATCAAGTCAATTAGTAAGCACGTTTGGGCCAAAGCCATTTGGAATAAAAGGCCCCTACTCACCCCGCTGTGTAGGGGCCTTTCTAATCCCCCGTACAGCCCTTTCCCGGTACCAGTAAATCCTTTGCGCATACTCCGATTTTTGAGGAGTATGCGCGCCCTTTGGATAGGTCCTGTACCCAGTAAAGCCGTTTGTCCTGTACGCGAGTCGGCCCCTGCCGCTCGCTGTCCCTTATGCCCTTAAATTAACAACCATTTATTGTTATTTTTGTCAAGCGTAAACCGTTAGGCATGTAACGCACGGTTTCCGCTGGTGACAAAGCGGCAGCTCTAAGAACATTCGGCCCGGCGACTGACGCATTGCGTCGACACCCCCGGTCCACTGATCTTCTTCGCACACCTCCTCTTGGTTGTGGTCCGGGTTCTTTTTACGGAGTTCCTACGGTCCATGACCCGCATGCCCAGATTCTTTGCCAGCATGGCTTTGCTGGCCATGGCTTCAGCCCAGGCCACCCCTCAGCTTGTTGATGGCAACAAGCGCCTGCAGTTGGGTCGCTATACGACTGCCGAAGCCCTGCCACAGCCGCATCTGAATGAGCCGCTGGCCCTGGTGGCCCAGCTCACATTCCCGCGCGAACAGGTGACGACCGTTGGCGAAGCCATCGAGTACACGCTGCTTCGTACGGGCTATGCCCTGGTGGATTCCCAATCACTGACTTCCGATGCGCGGCGCTTTCTCGGTCTGCCGCTGCCCGAAGCTCAGCGCACGCTAGGCCCGTTTTCTGTTCAAGACGTTCTGAATGTGCTGGTGGGCACAGCATGGCGCTGGCACACCGACCAAATCACTCGCCGTGTGTGGTTCACCCTCGCCAACGCACCCAAGCCTCGCCGCCTGGAGCCCATCGTCAGCCCTAGCACTACGCCTCAGCCGAAGGCGTCCGCCAAGGAGTGAGCATGTCGGAACAAAGCACTGTCGATGCAGACGTACAAGTGACTGAGCCAAGCGTGCCGCCGCCGCCGCCTCCCGATGTGGCAGATTTGTCGCCTGCGGTTTCTGTGGCCCCCGAGGTCACTGGTGTTGATGATTCAGCTGTCGATCATTCTTGGTTGAGCGAGCTTGAGACTGCCGCTCCTCTCAGTGCTGCCACTGCAACTGCGTCGGCAGCTGCTGCGCCTGTTGAGGTCAAAAACCGGCCCGGATTCTTCGCCCGCGCTTTTGGTCGCGCACCAGCTGCAGCAAAGCCACGCAAGGCCGAGGTGCCTGTGAGTGTTGAATCCAGCGAAATCCCATCGCGACGCAAGTCGACGAACCCATGGGTGCTGCGCACAGTCGGCATTGCGGGTGTCGTGGGGATGTTGGCAGTGGGGTACCTTCAATACGGGTCGAAACGTCTACCAGCACTGGATCTGCTTGGCTCATCGCTTCCCGAGGCCGGCCTGGTGGCGCCGCAGCCTGCTTTCGATGCTTCCGAGTTCGATCCGCGCCTGGCTGACACCTCCCCGCTGCCCCTTGCGCCGTTGGCTGATGCGGCTGCGGCACCTATCGGCGGAGCACCAGCTGGCGACGCGGACCCAATCCCCGTGGGCATGCAGCCAGAATTCGATCCAGAGGCGGTTATGCGGCAGTCTGCAGCTGATGCAGGCGTTGCCAGCCTGGGGGACGCGGGCGCTGTGCCGCAAGCCGTGGCCAACTTGGCCCTGCAGCGAAATGAGGCCGCTGCAGCAGCACCGGCTGGTAGTCCACCTATTACTGCCGCACCAGCGCCGACTATGGCGGTGGCCCCCACGGCAGTGGCGACTGCAACACCAGTCGGCGTCGACCCCCAGATGCTTGATCGCATGAAGCGCATGGAAGACATGATGTTGCTGATGTCCCAGCAACTGGCCGCCATGCAGCAGGCCAACGCACTTGCTGGCAAGACCTCTGCGGCACCGGCTCCTGCTCCTGCGGTAGCCCCTGCAGTGGCTCCGGCAGCCGCACAGGCCGCCCCCATCGAGCAGCCGTCGCCGCGCCCAGCGCCCAAGCGCGTGATGGTGAAGGCGAAGCCGGCGACTCCACGCCAGGCTGCAAAGGTCGTCGCAGCGAAGCCTGCGGCAGCCCCTACGGGTGCCCAGCTCGTGTCCGTCGATATGTGGAACGGCGAGCCGTCGGTCGTGGTCGCGTCGGGCGTGCCCGGAGATCGCAGCGTGCGTGTCTTGCGCCCAGGTGATGTGGTCAACGGCTTGTCCCTCAAGTCGGCGGACCCTGTGTCGCGGACTGCCACGTTCGTGGCTCCCGGCAGCCAGGGCCTGACGCTCTCCGTGAGCAATGGAGGCTGATTGATGAAAAAAACTGCCTTTATTGCCACCGTGGTCGCATTGCAGCTGAGCACGGGCGCCCTTGCGCAGCTGCGCACTGGCCGCACTGCAGAAGCTAGCTCGTTGCCCAGCACGACTCAACAGGGCCGCTCGCAACTGGACGAGACAGCGCGTGCTGTGCAACAGATGTGGGGTCTGACTGCCGATGAGATGCAGCGCGCCAAGGTGCTGTCGCTGGGACCTCGTGCCAATTTCTCAGTCAAGGAGCTCTCGCCCCTTGAGGTCCTGGGCATTCATGCTCGCAACGATGCAGAGCGCCGCCAGTATGCCGAGCGCATGGCGCGGATCTTCCACCAGGATGTGGAGCGAAGCATCTTGTGGGACCGTGAAATGCAGGCGGCCATGGCCCGCCTGTATCCCAATGAGCCGATGGTGAACTATGACGGCCTGCCACGCGTGCAGTCGTCTGTAGGTGCAGCCGACATGCTGAACGTGCCACGCACGCAGATCATCGAGCGCGCATCGCCAGCTCCCGCCAACCGCGGAAAACGCTGATATGCACTGCAGGTTCGCCATCCTCGCCCTTGGATTCGCTTGCAGCGCGCCGGCCCTGGCCGGCGTGGAGCTGGAGATGATCCACGACAGCGGCAAGTCGGTGCCGTTGGCGCCCTATGTGGCCCAGATCGTGGGCGGCACAGATGAGGCGAATGTGCTCGACGGGCTGCGTTTCCCATTTCGCAGCCAATTGCGCGGAGGTGTGCTCAAGCAAGACGGCGCGCAGGTCTTCAATGGCCAATGGCTGACTCAGCCCATGTTCGTGATCGGCGCGGACGACGCGTCTTTGCGCTGGGTAGCCTTCAATCACAAGAAGCTGATACAGCTCAATGCTGTCGGCATTGTGGTGCAGGCAGCAACGCCAGCCGCATTCAAGCTGCTGCAGCAAGTGGCCAACCCCTTGCAATTGGCTCCTGATACAGGGGCATTCCTTGCAGAAACATTGATCGCCAAGGGTGCGCCAGTTTTTCCCGTGCTGGTGCACAGCAATGGCCGCGCCTACCAGATCCTGCCCCAGCGCACGTTTGGAGTGGCTCCATGAGCGAACTCGGCCTGGTGCATATCGGATTGGAAGGCACGGTGAAAGCATGTGCCAATGCTCGGCTGTTGCGCGTTAGGCTGGTTCAGCTTGGAACGCCTTTTGCGGCTGCGCAGTCCCAAAATGTTCCAAGCCATCACGGCATGTTCCAGCTGGAGGGCATGCAGTGAGTGACGGGACCATGGAAGGCGTGCTGAGGCCGCCAGTCGAAGCATTGAGCGCAGCCACAGCTTTTGGGATTGCTGGCGTAGCTGCAGCCGCGCCATGGGCGCTGATGATGCCCCACTCGCTGGGCGCAGTCTCGGGCGCAATCGCTGCCGGCTTCGGTTGCGTGCGTGCGCGCCAGGCCTTCCAGGTCTATAGCTATCAACGCGGGCTGAAGTTCACCAAGATGACGCGCTTGGCCCCTCACAAGCTTCCTGTCAATCTCAAGGAGCATCTCTACCTGGGCGAAGGCTTTGAGTGGACGCAGTTGCACACCCAGCGCTTGCTGGACGCGCGTGAGACAGATGTTCAGCGCTTCGTGAAGGCCTCGCCAACCGAGCTCAAGCTCGCAGCGACCGGCGAAAAGATGCGCAAGTGGGCGCAGGCCAAGACCGACAGCCTGCTGGCCAGGGTACTGGAGCGTGCGCTTGATGTCGGCGGTACCGCCAACCCCTTCGCCACGGGCGTGGACCTGGGCGGCAACCCTGTGCTTCATGGCGTGGGAGTGCAGAACGAAAAGCCGGTGGTGTTGCGCCAAGGCTCGCGCTCTGGCCACTTGCTGGTGATGGGCACGACTCGCGTGGGCAAGACGCGCCTATTGGAACTTCTGTGCTCTCAGGACATTCATGCCGGTCATGTGGTGATCGTCATCGACCCCAAGGGCGACGCGGAGCTGATGCTTCGCATGCATGCTGAGGCACGACGCGCTGGTCGCCTGGATCAGTTCTATATGTTCCATCTGGGCTACCCGGAGATTTCTGCACGCTACAACGGGATTGGCAATTTCGCGCGTATCACCGAAGTCGCTGGCCGTGCCACGAATGCCCTGCCCTCCTCGGGCAACTCGGCAGCCTTTAAGGAGTTCAGCTGGCGGTTCACCAACATCGTGGCTCAAGCCCAGGTGGCACTCGGTCGCATTCCGACCTACGAGACGCTGCTCAAGGACGTGACTGGCATTGACCCGCTGTTCATGGACTACGCGGGCATGACGTTTCGCAAGCTCGCGATTGACCATCCCCAGCGCTTCGGCAGCTATCAGGACCGCCTGGTGGAACTGGAGCGCGCTATCGTGGCAAAGAAGGCTCCGGTTCCAAGAAGCCTGCAGGATCGTTCGCCCGACCAGGTGGCGATGTATCTGCTCATCAAGGAAGCACGACTGGACGACAAGGTACTTGTCGGCCTGGCGGCCGCATTCAGCTACGAGCGTTCGTTCTATGAAAAGATCATTGCCAGCCTGGGGCCATTCCTCGAAAAGCTCACCTCTGGCGCAGTTGGCAAGCTCATCAGCCCGGACTACTTCGACCCGAACGACAAGCGGCCGATCTTCGACTGGATGACTGTGTTCCGCCAGGGCGGCATCGTGTATGCCGGCCTGGATGCCTTGTCTGACTCCGTGGTTTCGTCTGCCGTGGGCAACTCCATGCTGTCCGATCTGGTCTCGACCGGCGGCAAGCTCTACAAGACAGGCCTCGACCCACACGGTGACGGGAAGCTGCAGCTGCCGACTGTGTGTTGCCATTTCGATGAGGTCAATGAGATTGCAGGTCCCGAGTTCGTGCCCATGGTCAACAAACTGGGCGGATCTGGCTTTCGCATCACTGCATACACCCAGTCGATGTTCGACATCGAGGCGAAGGTTGGTGACAAGGCCAAGGCTGGCCAGATCCTCGACAACTTCAACCACCTTTGCATGCTGCGGGTGCGCAGCAAGGCGACCGCGAGCCTGCTGACGGACCAGGTGCCACAGGTCAACGTGACGGTGCTCACGCCAGTATCGGGAGTGTCGGACACGGCTGCCCAGGGCAATGGCGTCGATTTCACCAGCCAGAACAACGACATAGCGAACAAGTCGAAGGCACCGCTGATCGAGCCTTCTGACGTCCTCTCATTGCCACAGGGTCAAGCGTTTGCGCTGCTGGAAGGCAATCGCTGCCACAAGATTCGTATTCCTCTGGCTGATACCAAGGACGACCCGTTCATTCCCGCTTCGCTCAAGGCGGTTGCAGAGGACATGAAGCGCCGCTATCGCACGAGTGAGACATGGGCCGCAGAAACCGACTGGCTCAGTACGCAGCCCTTGGGCGCTGGTGCAGGTGGGTTGATCGACACGGATCTCGCCTCTGCCTTTGATGACGATGTGCCTGGCTACGCCATGGCAGGCGCAACTTCGTCAGCCGTGGCCGGCAACGTGATGGGACAGCACTCATGACGGCTCCGAACTCGCCCCCCCAAAAAGCCAAGCACACACGGCCCTGTGGGCGTGGCCGTGTTGGTTGGCTTTGGGCTATTCAGCGTGACAGTGTCCTCGTGGCTCATCGGTCTGGTAATTGAAATCGGCGGTGGCTATTTCTTCTGGCGTGGCCAGGGCATCCGCCATGCACAGGAGATGGTGCAGCAGGATCTGCGCTATATCGCAGCCGCGCCACGCAGTCTGCTAGTGCCAGACACCGTGGACTTTTCGCTGCGCATTGTGAAGTGGGTTCGTATGCCCTACGAGCGTCTTGGTGCGCTGCGCTGGTATCAGCGCAACTTGGCCGCCCAGCAGGCGGGTACAGATGCGGCTCTGCCCAGCTTTCTGGGTCAAAGCGTGCAGCCCCAACTCAAAGGGCTGGCCAAGGCCGGCTCGTCGTTCATCCACATGCTCAGTGAATGGGTGGTCATCAGCATGTTTGTCCTGCAGGACGTTCTGCTGCGCCTCTGCACTGCTGTTTTCGCGCTCCCCGCATTTGCGCTCGCCTGCCTGATGGGAGTGATCGACGGCTTGGTGCGCAGGGATCGGCGCCGTTGGCAAGGCGGCCGCGAGTCCTCGTTCGTCTACCACCACGCCAAGCGCTATGTGGGCTGGGCGCTTACAGGTGGCTTTGGCTTGTACCTGTCCTGGCCATTCGGTGGCTTCAACCCGGCCTACATGGTTCTGGTGTTCACCGTGCTTGTGGCATTCACCCTATCGACAACAGTAGGCGCGTTCAAGAAATACGCATGACATTGATTTTGAAGGAGATATTGATGAAACGCTCACGACATTCGTTCTTTGCCCTCTTGGTGATTGGAGTGCTCTCCACCACTGCGATGGCCTGGGCAGATGTTGCCGACGACGAGCTGGAACGCGAGCGCCTGGCGCGCATCGCTGGCGAGATCGAACAGGTGCAGCTGATGGTTGCTGACGCGGAAAAAGCCGCGCCGACCGGTCAGCGCGTGAAGTTCCGCTACGACTGGCTGCAGCGCGACCTGGAGCTGCTGCGCCTCGGCGTAACGAACCATGTGGATGCACCTCGCCAACCTCGCCCAGTCGCGCCATTGCGTGGGGACTATCGGCAATAACCAAAAGAAAAACAAACCATGCAATCAGAAATGGCGACTGCATTTATGCAAGGTGCCGGATTCAATCCTCAAAGCTTGAAGTACCTGCTTTTTGTCGTGGTTTTTGCGATGGTTTTTTCTATTGGCGCATGGCTCGGCACGCTGGTATTGAAGGCTTATGGAGACGGAGAGCTGAATGCACCGGAAGCCATGCGTGCATGTATTGGAATTGCCATCACCGTTCTATTAGTGGTCGGTGTGCTCGGATCAATAATTTTGTAAATCAAAGAAATTAATCAACCGGAGAAATCATGAAAAAACATTTGAAGAAAATTAATTCTGGAATCGCCTCTATTGCACTGGCTCCGGTTGTGCTGCTCGCAACCTGCCCTGCTTTTAGCGCTCTGCCAACAATTCAAGCTCCTGCAGGTGGAAGTATCGGCGGTGGGACTACACAAGAGGGCGATGTTCTCGGGCAAATGGGAGCGTATTTTAAACTCGGAATGACCATTCTGGGATTGGTTCTGGCCGCTATCGCGTTTCTATTCGTTGTAACTGCCTCTTTGCAGCGCTACCGTGACTACACCGCTGGCAAGATTCAATTGGGCGACCTTAAGGAGTTTGTTATTGTGAGCGTGATTATTATTAGTTTTGTGATCTTGATGGTCAACTACGCGGCACAAGCACTGTCCTAACATGGCAGCGAATGACTCTCGCCACCAAGGGAAGGCGCCTGTCATGGCGCCCTTGACAGATCGCGTGAATTCCGAGCCGCCGATTATCAATGGTATGGCGACGAGCGAAGCTGGGTATATTGGGGGTGTGTCGTTCGCTGTGAGCGCTTTTATTGGTGGGACGATAGCCCTTATTACCGGGTTTTGGGTCGCTCTTCCAATTTTGTGCGTTATCGTACCTTTCGCAGTCCTCTGGTATTCATCACTCTATCTGCAAGAAGTCAAGAGAAATCGGCCTGAAGGCTTCTATCTCCATTCGATGCATTTTTATCTTGTGTCACATAAATTGGCAAAGCCTAAATTCCTGGTCCATGACGGCCGGATGCAGTTGGGTTGCAGCTATCGCATGAATTCCATCCAGGCCAAATCTAAATCATCGGAAGATAAATAATGAGCAGCGGTGATTATCTGGACGCCTTGGCGTCGGAGCGCAGCCATACCAAAAAACTGACAAACATTATTTTTGCAGTCGTTTTTTTCGGTGTGGCTGGGATGTGGTTCGCGTCGCGCGTTCCTAAAAATATCGACTTGCACGTCGCACCCGATATTAAGGCGGGTGACACGATACGGGTGATTGATGGGCAGTCGCCAGTGCCGTCTACAAATGCCTACGGCTTTGCGTACTACATCTGGCAGCAGATTAATCGCTGGCAAAGCGACGGCTCTCAAGACTATGGCAAGCAGATTTATGCGATGCAGTTTTATCTGACTCCGCGTTGCCAGGCGCAACTGCAAACCGACATGCAACAGCGTCACGCCAAAGGCGAGCTGCGCCGCCGTACCCGCCAGATCAGCGAGATTCCCGGCTTTCCGTACAGCGAAAACCGTGTGATCCGTGAAGGCTCGGATGCTTGGACGGTGCTGCTGGACATGCAGGTTCAGGAGACCTTCGCAGGGCAGCCGGTCAAGGACGTATTCATTCGGTACCCGCTACGCGTGGTGCGCTTCGATGTGGACCGTGAGCGCAACCCATGGCGTCTAGGCTTGGATTGCTTCGGCAGTAGCCAGCCCGCGCGCCTCAATCCTGCGGAGCTCAAGCCTGGCGCGCCGGTTCAAGCGGACCTGAAAGCACCGCGTCTGCCCGGAACTATTGCCCCTTCGAGCCTGCCTCGTGACACCTCTGTCGATTGATCCACATGATCCAACGTCGTTCTCTTTCGATCTGCCTCCTGGTCGGCCTGCAGCTTCTGCACGGCAGCGTCGCTGCTCAGCAGGTCGAATCGCTTGCGGGCAGTACCGAGACGCCCGAGTTCAATGAGCCTATTGATCTGGGCCAGACGGGTACAGCAGCTGCAACACCAGCTGCTGGAGCCAATGCAGGACGCACCCCAGCTGGCGGGCGTATGGTGGCAGGTGTTAGCGTGCCCGCACCGCTGGCGAATACAGCCGTAGGTTCCGCCAGGCGCGCAGCTGCCGAAGCGTCTCTACGCCGCGTTGGTCCAGCTCCTTTGACTTCTGGCCCCGCCGAGCGTGCTGTGTTTGCGCGTGAGCCAGTCCGGGTGAATCTGACGGTCGGCCAGGAGCGCCTAGTGACCCTGCCAGCCGATGCGTTGCTGCGCATGCCCAGTGACATGGATAGCGTGGCGCGTATCGAGACGATCGCCGGCACGATCTATGTGACTGCGCTCGTGCCATTCACGGCGATCCGAATCATTGCCGAGCTGGTGGATAGCGGCCAGCAGATTCCGATGGATCTGATTGCGGTAGCCGCTCCAGACGCCAAAGACCCCAAGGGCAAGGTCGTGTCCACGCAGTCCGCTAAAGGCGAGCTGCAGGTTTCTGTGATCGAGCCCGCGACTGTGCCGAACCCCACTGGTGGAGCTGCTTTGTCTGGTGGCCAGTCTCAACAGCAAGAGAGCGTTGCTGCGGACATGGTGCAGCTCACTCGACATGCTGCCCGGCAGCTCTACGCACCTCGACGCTTGGCTGGTGGTACGCCAGGTGTGAGCCAGGTTGGCGTAGGAACCGAACCCGTGCCGACACTGTTCCGTGGCGCTGCCGTGGACGCTGCGCCCGTAGGCCAGTGGAAGTCGGGAAACCTGTATGTGACTGCGGTGCGCGTCACCAACCGCTCGCGCTTTGCCCTGGAGCTGCCCTTGGAGAGCTTGCGCGGGCGCTGGCTCTCGGCCACGGCCCAGCATGGCCGGATCGGTGCTGCCGGTACAGACACCGACACCACGGCGGTCTACCTGGTGTGCGATCGCACTTTCGAGTCTTGTCTGTGAGGCCCCCATGGCAGTGAAAAGCAACAAACTCACCCCTGTTCTTGTCATCGTGGCCTTCGTCATCGTCGGTGCGGTCATCGTGATGCGCCAGAACAATGCACCGACCGCTGCACCCATGGCCGCAGCCCCCCTGCCCAAAACGGCAGGCGCAGATGAGGACACCCCCAGCGAGACGCTGGCCACAGTGGTCGCAGCCAACAAGGATCTGCGAGCAGATATTCAGGAAGTGCTCCGTGCTAACCAGGATTTCAGCAAGCGCCTGGAGCGCTTGGAGAAAGGTGCACCTGCAGGTGCCACGCCGGCTGGGGCGGTCGGTGGCAGCACTAATGACACAGATCCAGCCCCATTGGATGTCTTTAAGCCCATTGGCGACGCGATCGACTCTGTTACAGGGGTTGGCTCAGGTGGTAGTGGCGGAGGCCATCGACCCGCCGGTGGTTCCCAGGATCTAGGCTTAGCTGGCGGCAGCACTTCCTACAAGGTGGTTCCGCCCATGGGCTACACCACCGAAACAACTCAGCATCAGGGGAAGATGGTTACGCGCTATGTGCGCGTAGCGCCGGACGGCACGCAATCCATGCCCAGTGCGGTCAGCGCGGCCCAGGCCGCACAAGCTGCTCAGGCCACTCAGGCAGCCTCGAAGCCCCAACCCGTAGCTTATTTCACGCTGCCGGAGAACTCCACGCTGGCGGGCGTCACCGCGATGACCAGTTTGATCGGCCGTGTGCCGGTCAATGGCCGTGTGACGGACCCCATGCAATTCAAAGCCATGGTCGGGCGCGACAACTTGGCCACCAACGGCTGGGAGTTGCCCGAAGACCTCGCCGGGATGATCGTTACCGGCGTGGCCGTAGGCGATATGGCGCTTTCGTGCACCGAGGGAAAGATCCGCAGCATGACTTTCGTGTTCAAAGATGGTGCGATCCATACGGTTTCGGCGCGTCGTGCGCCGCAGACCCAGGCAGGTGCCGGCGTCACAGCCATCGCTACCAATGGTTCCACAGACCTTGGATTCATCAGTGATCTGTACGGCAACCCCTGTATTCAAGGCAAGTTCGTGACCAATGCGCCTGCTTACCTGACCGACATCATTGGTGCCAAGGGCTTGGGCGTGGCCGCCGAGGCCTTGGCGCAGGCCCAGACCACCACCATGGCCAGCAGCAATGGCACCACCTCCTCGATCACCGGAAATGCCGGCAGTTTTGCACTGGGCCGCATGGGTTCTGGAGCCACCGATGAGCTGGTGCGCTGGCTGACTGAGCGCCTCAAGAGCTCGTTTGACGCGGTGGTCACGCCCGCTGGCCAGCAGCTGGTCGTGCATCTGGACCGCCAGATCGAAATCGACAAGCCCGCCAACCCAAGAAAGATCGTGCACCGCACGCAGTCCCCCAATGTCCTGTCTGGAGCCCGCTATGGCCTCGAATAATCCCCTTCTTCTTGCCATCGTGCTTCCCGCGCTACTGGCTGGTTGCACGGCTATTGGGTCGCGCGAGTCTCCGCTGAAAGAGGCTACGGCTGGCAGTCCGACCCTGGTGGATGTGTATCGGGGCAAGTTTCAGCCCCCGCAGTCAGCGGCTTCCTCTCGTGAGACGGCGCGGGACCGCCTGGAGCGTGCGTCGACTGCGCGCCCGATCGCGCGCGGCGACGAAATGACACAGCGTTACTGGTCGGCCCTGGAGCCTATGCAACAGCGCTTTGCACGCGTACCCAACCCGGATCTGGTCATGGTGGTCTATCCCCACCTGGCCAAGGGCCGCTACCCCGTGCCTGGCTATGTCACGGTTTTCCCAATGTATGAGTCAACGGAGTACGCCATGCCCGGTGAGGTGGCCGAAGAGCTGCAACAAGGCCGCGCCGCATTCTCACGCGGCCGCACTGCTCGGGAGGCCGGCCAATGAGCGGATTGCTGGAAATGCTGGGCCTGTCTGGTGGTACCAAAAGCAAGCACAAGCGCCGGCTCATGACGGCCGCCGACCGCAAGCAGATGGCCGCCCGTCCGCCCTCCTTCACCGAGCTGCTGCCTTGGATCAAGTTTTCACCCAAAGACCGCAACTTTGTGATGCGCGACGGCAAGACCTTGGGCGCGCTGTTCGAGCTGGGCGCTGTCGCTACGGAGGCGCAGCCGCTGGAGTACCTGCAGGAGCACTGCCGCAAGATTCAAGAGGCCATTCAGGCGATTCCCGAGGTCGACTCTTCGCCTTGGGTGGTGCAGTTCTTCCTGAGCGATGACCGAAACATCGACGGGCTTAACCAATACCTTCACGACTACATCCTGTCCCAGCACAAGGACGCCAAGCGCGCGCAGGCCATCATCGACTCGGAATACACGCAGTCCGTGCTGAAGGAGTTTCGCAGTCACCTGTCGCAGGTTTCCCGAGAGCAGGGGCTGTTTACCGACACCTTGGTGACGGGCCAGACCTGGCGTGGCCAGCAGCGGCGGGTTCGCTGCTGCATCTATCGCCAGTTTGATGACTTGGTCAATGAGCGCCGCATGGCCGAGCAGCAGATGGAGGCTGTGGCCACCACCTTGCTGGCCACGCTGAACGAAGCCGGCGTGACGGCGCGGCGTGCCAACGGCAAGGACTTCTACGAGTGGATGCTTCCATTCTTCAACCGTAATGTGCCCTGGGCCAGCACGGGCGCCGAGCTGTTCCGCGGCGCGCCCTATCCGGGTGATGTGGCTCCAGAGGGCATCTATGACTGGGACTTTTCCGAGTCGCTAAACCTGTCTGAGCCCTCGTGCAACCAGGAACAAGGCTGCTTCGAATTCGATGGCCAGCCGGTGAAGTTCCTCACGCTGCAGAACCTTCGTGCTCACCCTAGCATAGGGCACTTCTCCGCAGAAAGCCGGATCGGGAACGAAGCCTATGCGCGGTTTGACCGGCTGCCGCCTGGCTCGATGCTGTCCGTGACGGTGACGATTGCTGCCCAATACCAGGTCGAGCGCCACGTCGAGGACATCAAAAAGGCCTCCCGTGCTCAAAACGCCGTGGCGCAGGAGACCCATAGAGAGTCGGAGCAAGTGCTCCAGCACATGGCCACCGGGGACAAGCTGTATCCGATGTTCATGGGGCTGTACCTGAGCGGCAAGACTCATGCGGATCTGGATGCGGCTGTCTCCGAGGTCAATGCCCAGCTGACGCCGACCGGGATGCGTTTCATCGAATCCCGAGAGGACCTTGTGGCGCATGACGCATTCCTGCGTGCATTGCCATTCGCATTTGATCCCACGTTCGACCTGCGAAGCATGCGACGGTCGCGCCTGACGTTTGCGAGCCTGATCGCCGCCATTTTGCCGGTCTACGGGCGCTCACGCGGAACGGCCAACCCCGGCTTTTGGTTCTGGAACCGGGGCGGCGAGCCGTTGTGGATCGATCCACTCAACAAGATCGACCGCAAGAAGAACGCCCATATGGTGGTGTTCGGCCCCACAGGAGCGGGCAAGTCGGCGACGTTGAATTACCTGTCCATGCTGGTCATGGCCATCCACCGCCCACGCCTGGTGATCGCGGATGCAGGCAAGTCTTTCGATCTGATGGTCAAGGACATGGCCACCAAAGGCTTGAGCGTGTATCGCGTCAACTTGAGCGGCGATACAGACGTATCACTGCCTCCATTCGTGTACGCCAGCGAGCTGCTGCAGGACAAGGAGATCATGGAGTCCTTCAAGGCAGCGGAGGAATACTTCGGCGCTGGAGCGGGTATCCCCTCCGAAGAGGATGCTGAGCTCGTAGGTGCCGAGCGACTGATGGAGTCGGTCAATGAAGTGATGGAGCCTGATGACGCCAACGACGACTCGGACGAAGAAAAGCGCGACTACCTAGGCGAGATGCTCATCTCGGCCATCATGATGATTACGGGTGGTGAAGACGCCGAGCTCAAACGCATGACGCGCGCCGACCGCTATCTGGTCACCAGGGCCATTATTCGAGCCGCAGTGCGCGTATCCAACGAAGGCAAGCCCCATCCTCTGACACAAGACGTCGCCCTGGAGCTGACGGCCATGGTCAAGGACGCATCTCTGTCGGAGCACCGCCGCGCGCGCGCCGAAGAGATGGGCCATTCGATGATGACCTTCACGACAGGCCTGCGCGGCAAGCTCTTCAACCGCCTGGGCCAGGACTGGCCCGATGCCGATGTAACCCTGGTGGAAATGGGCACACTGACCAAAGACGGCTATGAGGATGCGCTTGCTGTGGCCTACACCAGCCTGCTGGACTCGGTGCAGTCGCGCGCCGAGGCCGCTCAGCATGAGGATCGCCCCCTCATCATGCTGACCGATGAAGGGCACTTGATTACCACCAACGAGCTGCTTGGCCCGAAGGTGGCCAAGGGCACCAAGATGTGGCGAAAGCTCAATGCCTGGTTCTGGCTGGCCACGCAAAACCTGAAGGACTTCCCTGGCAGCATGTCCCGCGTGCTGTCCATGTGCGAGTTCTGGATGTTGCTGACCATGGACAAAAACGAGATCGAGGAGATCGCGCGCTTTCGATCGCTCACACCTGAGCAACGCCACATGATGGAGTCTGCCGTCAAGGAGCCGGCGAAGTACACCGAAGGTGTGCTCATCAGCGCGAACAATCAGTGGCTGTTCCGAAACGTGCCACCGGCGTTGCCAATCGCGCTGGCAATGACCGAGGGCCACGAGAAGGCCGAGCGCCGCCGTCTCATGGACGAGCATGGTTGCACCGAGGTTCAAGCGGCCTACCGCGTGGCGGCACGCCTGCAGGAGGCGCGCGCATGATGCGGTCCTCCCTCACTGCCCTGGTGCTGCTTCTTTGCGCTCATGGCGCGCTGGCCCAAGGCTCTATCGGCCCTTCGGTGACAACCGTGGAGGTCTTCGCCAATTCGGCCACGGTGGTACGGCCGCCGTTTCGCCAGCCTGGCTACGTGCTCAAGGTCTATCGCGTGGACGCCATGGCTCAGCTTGAGCAGCAGCTCAATGCAGGGCTGCCCAAGAACGAAGCCGACGCCATGGCCTATATGCGTCAGCACGAGGCCGAGATCCGTCGCCGCTACAAGGACCAGATCACCAATGCGGCCTCCGGCATGACGCTGGCCGTCCAGTACCGATTGGACCGGCTCCCGGCCATCGTCATCAATCGCGCCAAGGTCATTTATGGAGTTGCGGATGTGGACCGCGCCATCGAACTGTTCGCCGCGGCTCAGCAGAGGCCTTCCCGATGAAAAAACGAGCTTCCCTAAATCTCAGGCTGCGCCGTCTCGTCGCGGCCGTCAGTACGGCCTCGATGTGCGCTGTGCTCACACCGGCCACCACCATGGCAGGAACCACCACCCCGGCCATCATCGCGAATACGGCCAAGGCGGCCTTGTCTTGTGTGTCGTACTCCGTCGAGGGCGTGTGCTTTTTCTTGAGCTGCGGCTGGACCGGATGCTGGATTCGGACCTCGATCAAGATCTCCCACTATGTGCCAGATGTGGTGGTCAGCACCTACAACGAACCGCTGCGCCACCCTTGGACCGACATCGGCACGGTCGTGGCCACCACGTTGACAACGGCTGGATCTGCACTGACAGGACGGCTGCTGGACTCGTCCGCCGGCGGCCTGGACAGCAACTCAGCCATGGCGAACTTCAAAGGGGCGGATGCCATAGGCAATCCTGCCGGCATGTTTGCCAGCATGCTCGCGTCTGGCGGCATGTTCACAATGCCTAAGTCCATCGCATTTCCCACGGTTAGCGAGTTGGCCAAGTTTCCCTCGAAGGAGCTACCCAATATTGGGCGCCAGTGGACCCAAGTGCCTGCCAGCATTGCAGAAACTGTGGCATCTGATGCCAAGGGTCTGTTGAGCTCGGAATCATTGCTGGCCAGCCTTGGAACGATCCTCAAGACCATCGAGGGCGTGAAGCAGGTGATGGAGATCGCCGAGACCGTGCAGCAGATCCAGGCGGGCATCGCCGGTCTGCAGCAGCTCTCCGAAATTCTCTCGGGCAGCACCGGAGGTGCCCTCTTCTGTCCTGGCGGAGCCAGCTATTTCAACCTGCACTTCCAAAGCGAGCTCGATGCGCCTTTCTGGCGCGGCATCGTGCCTGTGGAAATGATCTATCCGCAGGCCTGGGTACCCGGACTGGGCGAGATCGGCTCAGGCTATACGCAGACCTGGGGCAACCTGTACCCACGTACCGGAGAAATCATCCAGTCGCACCCCGTGAAGGCTTCTGCAGTGCTAGCTGAGCGTGTCGCCTCGATCATCTACAAGGAAGCTCAGCCTCACATCTACTCGCGCGTCCAGCCCTCCGGGGGCTATCGCTACTTCAACTATGGCGAGAAGCGCAAATGGCAGATGTTGTATCCGCAGGCTTGGTCCGGGTGCCAGCAATTCGGCCAGAACGACTCGCTGTCGCTGACTTCGTTCGGGGATGGAGCCACCAGCTCCGATGACGGCTACGCCTGGAACCTTTGGCAAAAGTACACCTGCTGCCGGCGTCGTGGTGTGTATCTCTACTCCGTGCCCTGACCTCCCACTCCAATTTCACTATGACAATCGCACACTCCTCTTCTCTGCGCTTCAAGCGGATCTGCGCGGCCGTGACCTTGGCCTGCGTGCTGGCTCCCTCGGTCGTGACACCTGCGGCCGCCCAGACGATTACCTCGTCGGGTCTCTACTATCGGATGGGCGGGGGCTCGCCGATCAGCGCTGCCCCCCATCGCAGCGCCTTATCGATGCAGTTGGGTGCCGGCGTCCGCGCGAACTATTCCTGCGGGAAGTTTGACATCGGGCTCTCGTGGTCGGATCTCATGAATAGCATCCAGAACCTGGGTGCGACGATTACCGGGGCCGTGCAAGCCGGTATCTCGGCCCTGCCGCTGTATTTCCTCCAGCGCGCGCAGCCAGGCCTCTATCAGCTCTTCCAAAACTTCAGCCAGAAGGCGGATCTGCTGGTCTCTGCATCGCTGAAGACCTGTGAGGACATGGAGGCGATGATCAAGAATGGCCAGGACCCTTATGAGGAGTACATAGCCCTGGCCAAGGGCGATGCCTGGAAGGTCAAGGCCAATACGGGCGGCAGCGTAGTCAATGCCAAGCTCGATATCAACAAGAACGAGGCGGGCCAGCGTGCCGGATTGCCATGGGTATTTGGCAGCCGAGCCGGGGGTGCTGGGACCCCTCCTATCCAGCCAATCCGCGACCTGGCCGTCGCCGGCTACAACGTCACCATCAACAAGGCAGCCAACTCCCTGTCGACGGCGAACTACGGCAGCTCCTCGCTGGCATCGACGCGCCTGGTCCAGGCCTTCAAGACCCCGGACGATCTGGCTCGCTGGAGTGCCGAAGTCCTTGGCGATCAGAAAATCTATATGTGCACCCAAGGCTCCGATTGCCCGAGCCCCACCATCACCTCGACGGCGACCGGCCTGGCCCCGAAATTTGAGCGCGAGCTGGACGAGGTACTGCCCACGATGCGAAATATGGGCTTCAGCACTTCAAGCAGCCATGCCGACCTGGCCAAAGTCAGCGCTCCCGGCATGGCCGTGAGCCCACAGCTGATGGACGCCGTGCGCAAGCTGCCGACTGATGTGCGGTCTGTGGCCATTAACCGCCTGGCCCAGGAGGTTGCGGTCTACAAGACCATCGATAAGGCATTGATCGCGCGTAACGCGCTGATCTCTGGCATGAGCCTGCCCGAGGCCACAGGCGCTGCTCCCGTTAGATCCGAGGTACAGACGAAGATTGACCGCCTGACTCAGTACATCAACGACATGATGTTTGAGTTCCGCATACGGAAAGAAATGACCGGCGAGACAGCTTTGTCGATTATGGGCAACCAGCAGCAAGCCGGGGCCGCGTCGATGGATGTGCAAGGCGGCACGCGTGCAGATCCTGCGCCGTTGGTCGACGGACGTGTGAGCACAAGATGACCGGCACCGAAAAAGTCGAGGAAGCGTCTCAGCCGGTTCCAAAGCGTAAGGGGCGGCTTCGTCGTTGGCTGCCCTGGCTCATCTACGGTGCCTTGATCGTTTTGATTGGCGGCACCTTGTTAACCTGGCTGCTCAAGCTGGAGCCCTCACAGGTCGTCTCTGTCTCAGCATGGTTTCGCAAGGGCGCGCAACTCGGGACGCTTACTCAGACCGCACTGTGCAGCTGGGTGATTGTCAGTTGGCGTCCGATCGTGGCCTGGGGATTCAGACGCGGCTACGTGGCCAAGCATGAGCTGCGGGCGGTGCTGGCTATGCGCTGGCGCGTTGCCGGCATGCTGACGATGTACCTGGCACTCGTGCCAATAGGCGCGGGCAATATTGCCCGATTCATCATGGGCCTTATCTCCTGATCGATATGCAGCTCGATAGCTATCTTGAACTTTTTACGACGCTCTACGGCTGGGCATTCGCCAACCTTCTCGGCGAAATTTTGACCGGAACCGGCCTGGCCGCCCTGCCCTTCGCGCTCATCGTGTTTAGCGCGTGGCATAGCGCTAAAGAAGAAGGCGCAGGGTTTAACGGCGTGCTGGCTCTCATCGAGTCCATACAGACCAAGCTGATTACAGCATTGCTGGTTATGGCCCTGTGCTTCGCCACCACGCCTCTCACCTCGCTGCACAACATCAATCTCAGCTACAAGCCAGAGCGAGCTGCAGATGGTTCTGAGCCTCAGGTCGTGTCGACCCAAGGTGGGACGAACTCGGGCTACGACCGAGCGATGGCCGACGCGGTGAATGGGTCTTTTGCCCGATCGGGAAACCTGTCCTATGTCCCCTTGTGGTGGTACAGCGTCATGGGGCTGTCCTCTGGCATCAATGGCGCTTTTCGGGCGGGTATGACCAGCTCTGAGCGCGATCTGCGCGTCGTAGCAGATCTGGCCAGGATGGCCACAATTGAAGATCCGGCTCTGTTGCACGATGTGCAGCGCTTCTACAGCGAGTGCTTTGTGCCGGCACGGAGCCAGTATTTCTCGATGGACAAGAATCAGATCTCAGCAAATGGCCGAGGCATTCTCGCTGAGGGGAGCATCTATGGCCCTACGGATGTGGACTGGGTGGGCAGCCAGTTTTTCCGAACAGAGCCCGGTTTCTATGACGTGATGCGCTCATATAACCCGGTGCCTGGCTGGAGCATCGACTTCAATCGCGATAGCGAATACATGCAAGGCGGCGCTTCGGATCAGGGCTTTATGAACCCGGACTGGGGGCGCCCAACCTGCAAGCAATGGTGGGAAGCTGACGCTGCTACAGGAGGAGTACGTGAGCGCCTCACCAGCAACACCTCGACATGGCGGAGTCTCTTGCAAGTCGCCCAAAACACTATCACGTTCAGTTCGACAGATGAGGCCAAGGATGCCATGGCAAAGCTCGCTTTTGAGAAGGCCAACCCGACATTTGTTAGTCCTGACAAGATGCTGGGCGACGACTATGGCAAGGGCACGAACGCGTGGCGTACCGTCACAGGGGGGATTAGTACCATCGGGGTGGGTAAACAGGCATTTGAATCCTCACTCGGCATGGTCCCATTGTTGAATATGCTTCCCATGCTCCAAGCACTTGTACTGATGGCGTTGTATATGTTCCTGCCATTTATCGTAGTCATTAGTTGCTACGATTTAAAAGTGATGGTGATTGGTGGATTGGCAATATTCACGGTCAAGTTTTGGGCCGTCATGTGGTTTGTGGCTCGTTGGCTTGACGCTCATTTAATCGAGGCGATGTACCCAGGTTTGAGCGGATCTGCATTGATGCAAGAGATTACGCAAAGCGTGAGCTCAGGTCAGCCGCAGCTATATAAGCGCATGATTCTTAACACGTTATTGGCGCTGATGTTCATTGCGCTTCCATTCATTTGGAGCTCCATGATGGCGTGGGTCGGTTATCGACTTGGGTTTGAAAGTTCAACTCTCAATAAGGGAGAAAATCTTTCTTCCAACGCTGGCAAAGGCTCATCAATTAGACTGAAGCGCTGACGATGAGTTAGCGGTTTTCTTCTTCTGTGTAACGGTGCAGATCGGCCAAGCCTACCTCACCGTTGTACATTGCGGCATAGACATCGTTGACCGAGGTGATGATGGGGGCATCTTCTTCAGTCGCCTTTGGCGAAGTGAAGAAAGCCCAAGCAGCATTCCAGAGCGAACCAAGCACTAGACCGCCAACGATGAGGAAGACTCGCCAAAGCAGGCCGATGAGAGCGGTAAAGAGTTTGAGCATAGGGACTCCATCGAAGTGAAATGGATCTTCGTGGCTCCCTGTGCGATCGTGCATCGCACACGACCCAAATTGAGTGGCCTCCACATCCTTCTGGATGTGCGCCAAGCAGATCACATACCTGGCGAGTCCAAATCTTGGCCGTTAAAGCGCAAGCGTGTCAGATGGTAACGGGTTCCATGACTGATGTAAAGGTGAACTAAGCACCGGCAATCTCCACTGGGCCAATCCCGAGGTAGACCTGCGTACCTGCTATATCGGTGACCGACCAGCGGTCATTGTCCAACTGAGTGACTTGGTAATTTTCAGCGGTCAGCGGCAGGCCCATTTCTTCTTGGTAGCCCAGCCATGTCTCATAGCGTAGTACAGCTGAAGGAACGAATGTGCTTGTATCTGCTTTGATTTTCATGAGTTCTCGATCATGCACCGTAGGTGCTGTGAAGCGACTTAGCCATAGCGAATGAGTGTAGATTGACGGAAGTATTTCTCATATGGTTATCGCTCGTAACCCTTACTTTTCGTTTTATTCACTTCATTCTCGATAGATTTTTCGAGGGTTTGAATTTCCCTCTCCGCTGCTAGTTCCACCTCGGAGATAGATCGCTGTAGATCTCGAATGTCATCGAAAACAACAGCAGCTCTCAAACCTTCGGCATCAATGGAAACGGCAAGTCCGCCACACGTTCCGTTTGACACTTTCGTTAACTGGTCGACGTAATATTTAAATTGTTCGTGATCCACACCAATTTCAGTTGACGGAGTACTAATATAGTCCAAGCAAAATTTACCATCGCCGATCCAGTTATGATTTGTTGCTGGCTTGATAATAATGTCAATATATGGTAAAAATGCAAGACATTTCTTTTTACTATCGGAATATTCGCTGGCAACGCTCAAGAAATGGCAGCGTTTTGAAATATCATTGAAATTTGAATCTTTGAAAGATTCCAATTTATCCCGGAGAGATTTTTTACTTGCCTTGGTTTTTTCGCCAGCAATTTCTTTAAACTCTCTTTTGAACTCAATAATAATATTCCGTCCTCCTACAGAGGTCAAAAGGTCACCAATGGTTTTTTCGCCTTTTCGTGTTTGCTGATATAGCTCGATACCGACCGCAGTTTTTGCCCCTTTTGAGACTGCACTGAACATGTAGCCAAGGGTAAAGAGAAAGGTTCCGATGTAGACATTTTCGTAGGTAGGTTTCACTTTATCTCCTGGGGTATGAGGCAAACCAGAGATCATGCCCGAAGGATGGGGTTCCCTGGGGAAGTTCCGGTTCCAATTGGCGCTCACCTGAACTCCCTGCTTTCCGTTGTGAGCCGTCCTAGTAGGTGAGACAGGTCCGCCAGCCGCTCGGCGATCAGATTGCATACCTGACCCTGCCGCTGCCAGCGACCTTCCACGGCCAGCAGGCGCGACCCTAGTAGCACCTGGCGCTGTTCATCGCGCACATCGCGCCACACAATGACCTGTGTGCAGCCTTCTTCGTCCTCCAGGGAGACAAAAACCGTGCCGTTGGCCGTGCCTGGCTGTTGCCTCAGCGTCACGATGCCGGCAGTTCGCACCCGCTCGCCGCTGACGACCGTGCGCAGCTGCCTGGAAGTCTTCAGCTTGTACTTGTTCAGCCGCGGCCGCAGAAGGTGCATGGGGTGACTGCGCAGCGTCAGGCCTGTCGAGGCGAAGTCCCATAGCACTTCCTCTCCTTCCGGCGCTGCCGGCAGTTCAAGGAAAGCTTCGTCAACGGTGGCCACCTCCAGCAGCTCGGGCGTGGCGTGCATGGCTGCGGCATCCCACACCTGTTGGCGACGGTGCCCAGATAGCGTGGCCAGGGCACCTGCAGCGGCTAGAACCTTCATCTCGTGTTGCTGTAGACGCACACGCATGGCAAGTTGCTCAGCGGTGTCGAACGGTGCTCGATGACGCTCCTGTGCAATACGCTGCGCGCTGGTGCTGCGCAGGCTGGAGATAAGGCGCAGGCCAAGCCGAACAGCTGGCTTGGATTCGATGTCTTCGATCGTACAGTCCACCTCGCTGTGCATCACGTCGACGGGCCGTACTTCGACGCCGTGGCGGCGCGCGTCCTGGACCAGCTGGCTGGCGGAATAGAACCCCAGCGGCTGACTGTTGAGCATGGCCGCAAGGAATGCGGCAGGCTCATGGCGCTTGATCCAGCAGCTGGCATAGACCAGCAGAGCGAAGCTGGCCGCGTGACTTTCTGGGAACCCATATTCGCTGAAACCTTTGATCTGCTCAAAAATTTGCTCTGCGAACTCGCGCTCGTAGCCGCGTGAGGTCATGCCGTGCACGATCTTGTCGTAATACTTTTCGAGGCCACCTTTGCGCTTCCAGGCTGCCATGGCTCGGCGCAGACCATCGGCCTCGCCTGCAGTGAAACCTGCCGCAAGCATGGCCACCTGCATGACCTGCTCCTGAAACACGGGCACGCCCAAGGTGCGGCCCAAGGCCTCCTTTAGCGCTTCGCTCGGGTAGCTCACGGGGTCAATGCCCTGACGTCGGCGCAAATACGGGTGCACCATGCCGCCCTGAATCGGGCCAGGCCGCACGATGGCCACCTCGATCACCAGGTCGTAGAAGCGCCTGGGTTTTAAGCGTGGCAGCATCGTCATCTGCGCGCGGCTCTCGATCTGGAACACGCCAACCGTGTCTGCACGGCAAATCATGTCGTAGGTAGCCTTGTCCTCTGCAGGAATGTCCTGCATCGAAAAATTGAACCCACGGCGCCGACTGATGAACTCCAATGCTCGGCGGATGGCCGACAGCATACCCAGGGCCAACACATCAACCTTGAGCAGGCCTGCTGCATCCAAATCATCCTTGTCCCATTCGATCACTGTGCGATCCGGCATCGAGGCGTTTTCTACCGGCACCATCCTGCACAGCAGATCTCGCGTGAGCACGAAGCCGCCCGTGTGCTGGGAAAGATGCCGTGGGAAGCCGATCAGCTGCTCCGTCAACGTGATGAGCTGCTGCACGGCCAGCGAGCTCGTGTCCATGCCGAGCTCATCGAAACGCTCCTGACGAATGCTGCGGCCGTCAAACCACTGTTGCCCCTTGGCAATGGCGTCGACCACTTCGAGCTCGAAGCCCAAGGCCTTGCCCACATCGCGGATGGCGGATCGAGGCCGATAGGAAATGACGGCAGCCGTCAATGCAGCGCGGTCGCGGCCGTACTTCTGGTACAGGTACTGAATGACCTCTTCCCGGCGCTGGTGCTCAAAGTCGATATCGATATCGGGTGGCTCATTGCGCTCCCGGCTGATAAAACGCTCGAAGAGCACAGACATGCGCGCGGGATCTACCTCCGTAACGCCCAGGCAGTAGCAGACCACGCTGTTGGCTGCAGAGCCCCGGCCTTGACAGAGGATGTTGCGCGACCGGGCAAAGGCCACGATGTCATAGACCGTGAGGAAGTACGGTTCATACTTCAACTCGCAGATCAACTCCAGCTCGTGCTCGATCTGGTGCTGTACCTTCTCTGGGATACCGCCTGGCCAGCGCCGCCCTGCCCCTTCGTAGGTCGCCTGGCGCAAATAGCTGGCTGCCGAGTGCCCTGCAGGGACGACTTCATCAGGATATTGGTAGCGCAGCTCGTCCAGACTGAATTTGCAGCGTTCAGCGACCCTCAGCGTTTGAGCCAGCAGCTCGGCGGGGAATGTCTGAGCCAGCCGCAACCGGCTGCGCAAGTGCCGCTCCGCGCTGCGCTGGAGCGCATAGCCGCATTCAGTGAGCGGCTTGCCGACGCGTGTGGCCGTCAGCACGTCCTGCAGGGGCTTGCGCGAGCGCACATGCATGTGCACGTCGCCCACGGCCACGAGCGGCAATGCGGTTAGATCGGACAGCTCCCGCATGCGATGGAGCCACAGCTCATCATCCAGCCGGCGCACCAGATCCACGCCGATCCAGCAGCGGCCCGTGAAATGTGTCAAAGCCCAGCCGCCCATGGCTGCTAGCTGTGGGTCGGTCGCGCAGCGCTCTGGACACAGCAGCACCAGGTTGTCTCGAAGCTCCTTCCCGTCGATCTCATCGAGATCGAGCCGATAGGTCCCTTTTTCGGAAGAGCGGCGTAGCTTGGTGATGAACTGGCACAGGTTGCCGTAGCCGTTGAGATTCTGGGCCAGGACCACCAGGGTGAATCGTGCCTCGCTGCTATCACGCGGCTGGATGCTGAACTGTGCGCCCAGCAGCAGCTTTAAGCCCGCTTGTTTGGCTGCAACGTGTGCGCGCACCACGCCCGCCATCGAACACTCGTCTGTAATGGCCAGGGCGCTGTAGCCGAGCTCCTGAGCACGCTCTACGAGCTCCTCCGGTCGGCTGGCCCCACGCAGGAAGGTGAAATTGGAGATGCACCGCAGCTCCGTATAGGCAGGCAGGACGTTTTCCATGACGGCCGCTCTTTCTCAGGCGTAGTGCCCGTGCAGGAACCAGGCGGTTTGGTCGCCGGCGAGGCGTGCCTGGAAGATCCAGAGCAGACCTGCATGATCGCTGCGGGCAACCCAGTAGTCCCGCTGCACGTTCAGTGGGATTTCTTCGCCATTTCCCTCTTCATGGCCACGATGCCACCAGCCGCCCTCCACTCGATCAGGACCAAGCAGCAGCTGCAGGGTCCCTTGATAGATCGGGCGATTGGCGCGCTCTATCAGGCGTATGGGCTTGTCCAGCACCCAGCTGGGAAGCGGCAGCTCGTGCACAAGGTCGGACTTGGAAGCTCGGCGAGCTTCGGTCGAGCCCCACTCCTGCGTCCATTCGAGACGGTGATCGGCCGTCAGCTGTGGCCGACGCACCGCGCCATCACCCAGCCGTGCCTGGATTCGCTCTAGGGCCAACTTGGTGGATTGAGCTCTATTTGCAACCTCCGGGATCAGCGAGCGGCTTTCCTCAACAATGGGCTGCACCTCGGTAGCCAGGATCTCCAGCTCACCAGCTGGTGCGAGCAGCTCGACCTTGGCCAGATGCTCGCCGAGCAGCCGAGCGAAGTGCTCGACGTTCTGTGTTGGCTCCGCTGTACGGATGGTCAGTTCACCTCCGGTACCGGCATCGCGAGCACGCATGTCGTCATGACACCACCGCAATGTGAACGCAGTAGCTCCCAGCTGACGAGCTTTGAGCCAGCCTGCCATCTGCAGAAGCAGCCGCCGCGCCCCGAAAAGCATGGCAGGTGCCAGATCCACGCGACACATGAGCTCCAGCCGCGCTCGAAAGGTCTCAGGCACTGTCGCCCAGGCGTAAGCCTCCGGCCGTAGGCCATATGCGCGGTCCATTGCTTCAAGAAGCTCTTTGTCGAAGCGACGTACGATGCCGCCGCGCGGCAGCGCACGCACTTGACCAAGGGTTCTGCATCCAACCCTCGCCAGGGTCGGCTGATGCTTGGCCACCGCAGTGATTCGCTCCAGCAACAGCTGATCGAGCAGGCGCACTAACGGCTCGTGGAACCCATCGCTCACACCTTGTCGTGCCAACGCAAGCGCTGCCAGGCCTGTCGGTGCCCATGCAACGCTGGCTCCGAGTTCTCGCGCTCCAGACTCCACCAGCGAATGCAACGCCGCTGTACCGCCGAATAGCCGCATACTTGCCTCGACCTCCAGCAGTACGCCCTCTTCGACCATGGCCACGCGCGGCGTGAACTGCAAAGCCCAGACCGCTAACGACTGTAGATCAATGGGCGATGCGGAGCTTGGAAGCGATATGGGTATGAGAGCTGCCCAATGCATGGCGCACCTCCTGTGGAATGCTTGGCACTGGAATGCCAAGGTTGCGCATACGAGGCGGAATGATGGAATTTAGATTGCCTGGAACAGCATTCAGGTGCATTACTTCGACGGCAGCACCACCCCGGCGTTTGCGGATCTGCACATCAATGTCCCAGCCCTGGCCGAGAGACACAGAGAGCCGGAGCGGTGCCGGCGAGGCGTCGCGTAGGGCTGACTCGGGACGAATCAAGAACACTAGTGCATCGCATGCATGCGCGTGAACCTGCAGGCGGCGGATCTGGTCCTGCCTTGCTTGAGGAAGCCAGGCAATCACAGCACCGTCTGGCTCAGATTTAATGAGTTGCTCTGTGGCCCATAACCGTTCAGCCGGCCCCTGGGCATCAATCCAGACAAGTTGCTCTGGAGCTAGACCGAGCTGAGCAAGGCCCATTGCGAGTGGAGTCTTCGGAGGAGCAACCAGATAGACCCGACTACCCTTGTCCGCCAGCAGCTCAGGCAAGGCCGGCCCGAGCAACCGCCATTCACACAGTGCGGCCTGGGGCAACAGCAACTCGCTCAAGCCATGAGTCGGCCAGCCTCCACCGGGCAACGCGGCATTGAGCTCCGTAAAGCCAGTAGGGAAAGCTCTGCCGGTCGACCTTGCTACCTCTGTGCCGCGCCAAACCGCCTGCGCAAGATGCGACGGCAGATGCCAGCGGTCATAGTCACCGGGATCGTGTGTGATGGAGTGGGTTGCGGCATTCATGGCTTTTACCTGTATGGGCATACAGTATAAAAGCCTTGATGCAGATTTGCACCTGGATGTTGGCGTCGCTTAACCAGTGCTGCGGATTGAGGAGCAGCACTGCAGGTCTAGGTGCTGCCCGTGCGAGTTCAGGAGGCAGTGCATGGTGGCCTCTGCTTATCCGATGGGCAGGCAGGGCTTTACCTGCCGCTGATCAACTTATGGATGAGATCGCGCCTGTCTCCAATAGCCAGTGTATTAATCTGATCTTTGTTGGCTTGGTAGTGGGCAACAGCACGAGTAATTTCACCTTCGCTGACATCGCGGTGCAGTCGGTCCAGTCCACACCCAACAACGCAACCTATTTCGGTGTCGTAGCGTTCTATAAGCAAATCACGGTATTTAGTCATAAGGCAAACTCTCATCATCGAAGCGCTGCCGAAGCTTCGTGCTGCAGCGATTTACGCTGGCTTCATGGGCTGGCAGCGCCAAGGGCGATCAATGCAAAGGCGGTAGATAGGCCACGTTCAACTGTGTGGCCATGTCGGCGAGGCGTCGATCTGCAGTCCAAAGTAAGGCGCCAGGAGTGATAAGCGTAGAGGCAAGCAGCGATAGATCTACTAAGCCGCAGCCCTTGCCGAAAAGCTTGTTCTGCTCCAGAAATTCCAAAGTCTCTGGAATTGATGCCTCCTGGCTCGGCCGCAGCATCGCCAGAGCCGCCAGCGTGTCGGCACGCGGTGCTGGCGGCGTACCACAGGCCAGCTCTGCATGCACCATGGAATGCATCAGCACGCTGTCTTGCATAAGCAATTCCTGCAGGTGAGTGTCTGCCTCACGAAAATGTCTCACCCACACTGATGTATCGACTAGGACGGACACGGGCATTAGCGTGAGTCCTCAGCATCCGCCTCACTGCCACGGCGCGGCACATCGGGCATATTTGGCGCGGCACCGCCGAGCGCAGCCAAACGCTTACCTGCCTCGACACGTGTGAAGGTTTCCAGTGCGAGTCGTACCAGTTCCGGCACAGCAATACCGGGTGCCGCGACGGCGCGTGCGCGGTTTACGACATCGTCATCGATCGTGAAAGTCGATCTCATCGCTACTCCTTAAGCATCAGAACTGATGCAGTTTCGCATCAAACTGGATGTTTGTAAATCGCATTTGTACTGCACAATACAAATATGCAACCTAAGTCTACCGAGCTCGACCTTGCGCATACACGCCGCCTGGCGCCAACCCAGGAAACCTACAACGAGCTGCAGATGGCTTACGACCATTTCAATGCACGCCTGTTTGAGGGGCAACTGCCTAGCTGCTTGATTACGCTACAGCGGGAAAAACGTACTTTCGGATATTTCTCGGCAGCCCGCTTTGCCTCGGCCGACGGCTCCACGACCGACGAGATTGCACTGAATCCGACCTACTTTGCAGTGGTGCCAATCATTGAGACGCTCCAGACCCAGGTCCATGAAATGACGCACTTGTGGCAGCACCATTTTGGCAAACCAGGCCGAGGCCGGTATCACAACGAGGAATGGGCGCGAAAGATGGAGAGCATTGGACTCATGCCCTCCTCTACCGGGCAACCTGGTGGCGCGCGAACGGGTGATTGCATGGCGGACTATGCCATCGAGGGTGGCCGCTTCCTAGCTGCATGCCAGGAGCTGCTGACCGCAAATTTCACGCTCAGTTGGTACGACCGATTTCCCTCTGCCGATCATGTGATCGCTGGCCAAACCAGTATGGCCAACCACATTCAAGGCATCGAAGGACCAAGCCCCCCATGGCCAGCATCCCTGCCCTCGCCGAGGCAGTTAAGCCCACGGGCTTAGCTGTTGCCGCCACTGCAGGGGAAGACGGAGTTCTTACTACGCCCGCCAACAGATCCAATCGGGTGAAATATAGCTGCAGCGGATGCAAGAATCCGATCTCGGTATGGGGACGGCCAGGGCTAAAGCTGATCTGTGGCGCGTGCAGGGGCAACTTCACAGCTGTTTAGAGCAAAGCTGCGAGCGCTGGCCTTAATTGACCATCATTACGATACGCGATGACCGACCTGCTTGTTTTGACGACCGTCAGGAAACGACCAGAAGCGGAAATCCGAGTAAAAAATTAGGTCGCCAACTAGCCGTCGTTCAAATCTGACCTGAATTTGCTGCTCGACTCCACTGGCATCAAGTTCCTGGGCGAAGGAGAATGGAAATGTAAAAAGCATGGGGCGGAACGTCGACGTCAATGGCGCAAGGGGTACATCGGCATTGATTCCCAAAGTGCGAGCCGTCTGCGTGACCTTCAACAACGCAGCGATGCGGTGGCGGTGCCGCACTTGTTGGCACAACTGCCGGCAGATGAGTCATTGCTGACCATTACCGGTGATGGCGCCTATGACACACAGCCTGTCTATGCCGCCGTGATGGAGCGCAATGCCATGCCCATCATCCCTCCGAGAAAAATGCCTGAATGCCCGAATGCGCTATGAACGCAAGTTATGAAAGAGTTGGAGTGGCTATCACCACAGCAGCCTGTTGTAGACCAAGATGCATTGCATTAAACACCTGGGCGAGCGGGTCATGTCTAGAACTTTCGAGCACCAGGTCAACGAACTGCACATTCGAGCCTCCATTCTCAATCAGTTCACTGAACTGGTCTGTCCGCAAAAAGTGGCGGTGGCATCGTCACGTCTTGGGTCAGGGGAAGTTTGGCCCGGAACTGATTTATGCAACAGTGCCGTTTATATCCAGAAGTAAATTATCTAGCTTTGGCGGCTGGCTTGATCGGTTCTAGGCATTTCCTCAAGCCAGTCTTCTTTCATGTATTAATTGCCTGTTATTGTGTCATTTATAGGTAAGCGTGGACTAATCCAGCTATAGCTCGAGTTGATAATACTTCGGGATGGATCGTAACTATTCCAACGTAATGCCATTAGATCCGACATGGTCCAAGCGAGCCAGTCAGCTCTAAATGGTCTATCGGAAATATTTTTAGAAGCCACATCAGTTCCTGTTGATGTCCATATTATTGTGGGTATTTTATAACCGGATGCAGTACTGGGGCTGTGACCAACTTTATTTGTTTGATGACCAACCTCCTGCCCGTGATCAGATACGTAAATAACGGACTTGTAGTCCTCTGCGCTGGATGGGGAACTTTTTATTTTTTCAAAGACAGATGCAACTACAGTGTCTTGATAAAGAATAGCCGAGTCGTAGTCGTTTCTAAATTGCTGAACCCACATTGAGCGCTCAGCGACCGACATTACTTTTGATACTTCATCATCGGGAAATTGAGGCTGCTTTTCTGGGTACCGGAGACGATAATGAGGATGAGCCCCCAGCATATGTAGAACAATCAACTTTTGGGGATGTGGATCTTTAAGAGCTTCTTCATATGAAGGCAATAAAATCTCATCAAGTGAATTGCTAGATCTTCCTGGTTTATTATTTTCCATGGAAGTCACGTCGGCCATAGCTGCGTGCTTCTGCGTAATTGCAATATCGTCATGATTGCTTATCCACCAAGTCTTATATCCTGCTTCTTTCGCGAGAGCAATAATATTTAACTTCTTATCTGTTTCACCGGTTGTGAAGTTCATCATGCTATCGATGGCCGGAATAGTAGTTGCTTCCGTGGACCATGAATTACGAATAACGAGAAATCTATCGCCTATATCTTTCTGAAGCTTTTCAAGCATCGGTGTCGTATTCCTTTCATAGCCATAAATTCCCATGTTATCTCGATTTATGCTCTCGGAAATAACAAGAACCACGGTGGATTTATCTTTCCTAGCAATTGAAGGAATCTCATTTTTCGCCAACCTTTGTGCTAAGGCGCGCTCTTTTCCATATGACGTCCAGCTTTCTTTCGTAACCTTTACGGATTCAGCCAAATTAGACCAAAAGATAAGAGGATTTATTTTTCTCCATGGTTTACTTATGTAAGAAACGGCCGATATTAAGATGATGATGGATAAAGCGATCAACTCAATTTTAGAGACCTTTGTTTTATTTCTGGCCCCTTTTAAAGACAACCAAAGAGCAATTGCCGCTGAAATTATTAAAATAATACTGGATCCACTGAAATCACGGATGTGTGTGGATATATAGCCTCCAATTTCCGATGTATTTGTGTTAGCAAGTGCACTTACCACCATCGTGCTATCCGGCGCAGCAGCGTACATTGAGATGAGATGCGCTCGAACTGCTGAGTCCAATAAAAACACAAGAACAAAGCTCCATACAAGCAATGCTCTAATTAAGTTCAACCTTGAGTTATTAATTGGAATTAGTAATAGCAATAGTGTCGGTATAAGTAGAATACTTATCTGTAATATTTTTCTACCTTCATATCCTAGAGATGCAAAAACAATTTGCATCGCAAGCAGAGAAACAATAGTTAACCATAGCTTATGGCGATTGGTAGATTTTTGTAAAAACAAAGCTATTCTTGATCGGTGAAGTTTAAGATTATCTTCGGATGCTGGTGCGCTCATAGAAATCCTATTAACCCTAATAGAAATATCGAGATTCGATTTGGAATAGGGGCACAGAACTCTATGTGTGCAATACCGACAGAAATCTGACATCCAGATTACATTTTAGTAATCAGGTTAATTCACGCTGTAGATTACAAAAATATCATGTTGCAGACTATATTGCGTAAAGTGCCTGTCTATATATTTGATGTGTCTGGGTAGAAAGGCGCTCAGACACTCTTCAAGTAATTGATAAAGGACTCTTCATCATGAAAACTAATCTCGCAATTCTGGCTTCGATCCTGCTGTCCTCAGCCACCGTCGGGATGACAGCATCGGCAAATGAAAGCAGTTTCGTTGGTCAGTCTGGAAGCACGACTGCAAAGACCAACTCGACTACACGCGGTGCAGACAAAACATTTGGACGAGCAGGTGCTGCGTCTCAGGTCACACGCGTTGTTGACACAACACGAAGCACTCAATATCTCAATCTTGTGTGTGGAGAGACGGTTGCGTTCACCAATGGCGGGGAACAGTTCATCTGGAAATTTGATGTGATGGGTCACAGGCCCATCGAGTTGTCGAAGATCGCACCCGCAGCGTTTGCAGGCAGCACGCTAAAGATCTACGTTGCAAACAATGAGCTCGAACGCCATTGATTGCTGCTCTTGTCTACCACAATAGAAAGCCATGAGAGCCTGCCGCATCCACTCGGTCAATTGGTCGGCGCATGGCTCCCTAGTGCGCGCCGTCGATATGGCGCTGGGGGCGAGTAGACGCGCTGCTTGTCGTGGAGCTTGTCTCCAGTCTTGCAAGAACGCCGCATTCAGAAAGCGCCTTTGGAGCGCTGCAGCTTGCACGAATGGTCTGAAATTCAGTGACGAGAGCATTCAGTTCTTGAATGCGATGAGTGACATGTTCTATGTGTGTGTCCAAGAGTGCATTGACTTCTGCACAGTCCTTCGCAGATGACTCGCGTAGCAAGAGCAAAGCACGTACTTCATCAAGTGTCATATCCAGTGACCGGCAGCGTCGAATGAAGGCAAGTTGGCCTATGTGCTCCGCCGAGTACATCCGGTAGTTGTTTTCAGCTCTAGCAGCCGAAGGCAACAACTTCTCGCGTTCATAAAAGCGAATGGTCTCAACCGCCGTACCAGTGACCTCAGCCAGTTCACCAATCTTCATGGACCACCTCGAAATGAGTTGACTCTATACCAACTACAGGGTTTTAAATTGCCACATTGTCAACAGGAGATCGAGTATGAAGCACCCAAACATTGATGACAACACGCTTAGTACCGCCACAACGGATTGCTGCAGCTCACACACTACCCCGAGCCCGGTGGCAGCTCCGTTGGATAGAGGGCTAACTTACCGCATTCCGACAATGGACTGCGCTGGCGAGGAAGCTGAGATACGTCGTGCACTTGAACCAATTGCAGGTATCCGGGGACTCCGATTCCAGCTCTCGCAGAGGACTCTCAAAATTGACGCGGACACTGATGCCCTTGCTGCCGCATTGTTGGCGATCACTGAAGCGGGCTTTGAGCCAAAGCTGATCTCATCAAACACGGCGGACTCAAGCCATGCAGCTGGAGATGGCCACGACCATGAGCTTGTGCGTGGCACAACTCCAAAGTTGGTCGCGGCGCTTGCTCTTGCTATCGCTGCTGAAGGTGTCGGCTACTTCGCGCCAGAAACCATGGCTTGGAAAGTCGCCGGCTTTGCGGTCGCCGCGATTGCGATTTGGCTTGCGGGCTTTGACGTCTATAAAAAAGGGTTTGGAGCACTTCGTCGTGGCAAGCTGAACATCAATGCATTGATGACTGTTGCTGTGACTGGTGCGTTCGTCATCGGTCAATGGCCTGAAGCGGCGATGGTGATGGCGTTGTATGCCATCGCCGAGGCAATCGAGGCGAGAGCAGTCGATCGGGCCCGCAATGCCATTCAGGGGTTGCTTGCGATGGCTCCGGACCAAGCATCGGTTCTCCAAAGTGACGGTAGTTGGCTAACCGTCGCAGTTGCACAAATCGCAGTGGGCTCGACGCTGCGAGTCAAGCCAGGTGAGCGCGTTCCTATGGATGGAGTCGTTCAGACAGGGCAAACGAGCATCAACCAGGCCCCCGTAACTGGTGAAAGTATCCCCGTTGACAAGGCGGCGGGTGACCCAGTGTTTGCAGGCACCATCAACGAGTCTGGAACCTTTGAGTTTGAAGTTACTGCATTGGCCTCCAACTCGACGTTGGCGAGGATTATTCATGCCGTTGAGCAAGCACAAGCGACTCGAGCGCCTACTCAGGGGTTCGTTGATCGATTTGCTGCAATTTACACACCTGCAATTTTCGTTATCGCCGTAGTCGTAGCATTGGTAGGCCCCTGGCTACTCGGCTGGACGTGGATGCAGGCCGTCTATAAGGCACTGGTTCTGCTAGTTATTGCTTGCCCCTGCGCACTCGTAATCTCCACACCAGTGACGATTGTGAGCGGCTTAGCGGCGGCAGCCCGCCGTGGTATTTTGATCAAAGGCGGTATCTATCTGGAAGAGGCGCGCAAGCTTAAGGCAATCGCGCTGGACAAGACCGGAACAATTACTGAGGGCAAGCCGCGCCTTGTGGACTGGTCGTTGGTTGATGCCGCGAGCAGCCTTGATACCGCGGAGTCGGTGGCAGCAGCTCTCGCTGGCCACTCAGATCATCCTGTGTCGCGCGCCATCGCAGCGGGCCTGAAGCCTAACAGCGCAGACATTCAGAACTTCACGGCACTTGCTGGACGAGGTGTGCAGGCCGAACTGAGTGGAACAGTCTATGTACTAGGGAATCATCGCTTGATTGAAGAACGTGGCCAATGCTCCTCAGAGCTTGAAGCCACGCTCAAGCGGCATGAAGAATCCGGCCGTACTGTCACATTGCTTGCCGACCCGGAACGAGTCATCGCACTGTTTGCAGTTGCCGACACGATTAAGGGCTCCTCTCGTGAAGCTATATCTGAATTGAAAGCGCTTGGTATCACCCCAGTCATGCTGACTGGAGACAACCAAGCCACCGCCTCTTCAGTAGCCAGTGAGGCTGGTATCGAGCAAGCACGAGGAAACTTGTTGCCGGAGGACAAGCTAGCTGCCATCAAAACCCTCCAGAGCCAGTATGGACTCACCGCAATGACGGGCGACGGTATCAATGATGCCCCAGCGCTGGCCCAAGCAGACGTCGGGGTTGCCATGGGTGCCGCCGGTACAGATACCGCGATGGAAGCAGCCGACGTCGTCGTGATGAATGATGACTTGCGAAGGATTGCTGAGACAGTGAAGCTGTCTCGATCCACCCATGCGATCCTTTGGCAAAACATCACTCTTGCTCTTGGCATCAAGGCGGTATTTCTAGTCTTGGCAGTGTTCGGGAATGCATCCATGTGGATGGCTGTATTCGCTGATATGGGGGCAAGTCTCCTAGTTGTCGTCAATGGGCTAAGGCTGCTTGGAAAAGTGTCCAAGTCCTGAATTCGACAGAGGTTTTTCGTGTGCACCAACTTGAATTGTGAGGATAGTTATGAGCTTTTTTGAACGCCTACTCGGAGGCCATCACCGATCTGGTGGCGATCAGCATGGGAATGGTCATCATCAAAAACGGACACCCGCCTCCTACAACGATCCAAGAGTGTCCGGTGGGATCATTTGTCCTAACTGCCGAACTCAAAGCTCTCCCCAAGCACGGTTCTGTCAACAGTGCGGAAGCGGCCTAGCCCCCCAGGCCTGCAATGCATGCGGCGTCCAGATGGCGCTTGGATCGCGTTTTTGCGCAAACTGCGGAAAGTCTGCTTAGAACTTTGGAGAACAGCTGATCGGTGGGTTGATCTCTGTTCTCCTGAAGGTTCAGATTACAGAAAGGTGTCAAAAATGTAATCTTCAGACCATGTAAATGGCTGAATAGTGTCAAAAATGTAATCTTGCGGGGAAGGCAATTTAGCTACCATTGAGGCTTCGAAATTTACTAGAAAAATCCTATGGATTCTCTTAGATTCGAGGATGCCGCTCTATATCTTAGAGTTAAGAGGATGGAAGTATTAGCAAGCAATATTGCGAATGCTGACACTCCTGGATATCAGGCGAAAGATATAGACTTCAAGGCTGCGCTTGAAGAGACGCAAAGGCAAATGCTGACAGTGCAGTCTACGAATAAGTCTCACCTCGGTAACATAGCTCCAACATCAATTGATCCTCAGATTGCATTTCGCCCTGTTTCTCAGAATGCCATGGATAGAAATACGGTTGATCTCGATCAAGAGAGAGCTTCATTTACAGCTAATGCCATCCGTACGCAATTCGCTATGAGTCAAGCTGTCGATGAATATGTAGAGATGGGGCAAATGCTATCGAAATTAGTATAATTTTATTAAGTTGGTCATTCACAGAGCGCATTTACTTGCGCTCTTTTTTTAATTCAAGTAGTAGTGAAAATAAAATTCGCGACAAGATTATTTTCAAAAATTTCATTGTTGGAAATAATGAATATGTTCAAAAGCGATAAGATGGAAGATGTCAAATAATATAAATAAAAAATTCTTTGTAAATCATTTGCTGATTCCGATTACTTTCCTGGCGCTAACTTTTTATTATTTCATGTATCTAGGAGGAGATAGTCTCGTTGCCGCGAAGATATACGCACTCCAGGGTTATGAATGGTCATTGAATGATCATTGGGTTACAAACAAATTGCTTCATAAGGGTGGAAAGCATCTGAGCACCCTAGCAATCGTTGTGATCATTGCACTATATATATTTGTACTTGCCTCCAAATCTGAGCAGCGAAAAAAATGGCGGTCTCCGCTGCTTTACCTGATTTTATCTTGTTTGGTCAGTGTAATTTTGGTGAGCCTTCTTAAGGCATTAACAAATATGGATTGTCCATGGAATTTAAATCAATTTGGTGGCGATCGCCCTTTTATTGGTCTTTTCGAGCACAGGCCTCAAGAAATGGGGAGCGGAAAATGCTTTCCGGCTGGTCATGCGAGCGCTGGCTATGCCTGGGTTAGTTTATATTTCTTCTTTAAGATGATCATCCCTAAGTATCGATGGTTAGGATTGCTGTGCGGCATTATGGTTGGGTTGACATTTGGTATCTCTCAACAATTGAGAGGAGCCCATTTCATTTCTCATGACATTGCCACGATTTTCATTTGTTGGTTGATTGCCACACTTTTGTTTATATTCTTTAGCATCAAGAAATATACTGTTAAAAATGGAAAACAACTCGAAAGCCAACATCTTTAATAATATTCAAAAGAATAGAAAAGGATTTTCTAGAGTCTGGCATGCATCAAAGTACTCATGGTCGGGTATAAAGGATGCGTGGTTAGAGCCTGCATTCCGCCTTGAGGTGATATTGTTTATGATTTCGCTTCCATTGGCTCAATTGATTGGGCGATCCATGATGGAGAAATTGCTTCTGATCTCTTGTATTTGGTTTTTGATGATCGTTGAAGTAATTAATTCTGCGATAGAGTCTGCAATAGATAGAGTAGGATTCCAATATCACGAGCTTTCCAGGAAAGCCAAAGACTTGGGGAGTGCTTCTGTATTAATGACAATTATTTTTTGCCTGGTAGTTTGGGGTTCTTTGATTTATAAAAATACTATTTAATTTTCGCCGTAGGTGCTGGAACGCTTCACCGTGATGCGCATCATGCATCGCATAAAACGAGTCTTCACGCTTACAGCGGAGGGAGCGAGCTCCAGCTCTTGGTCTGCATCCTGCATGTTAGCTCTAGCCTCGCGAAGATTTCTCGGACTACTGCGCGCGACGACGCCTGGATTTTTTAGCCTACGAACCTTGTTGTGCGGAGTGGAAAGACTGATGAAGGTGAATCCTGCATCGACAGTAGAGCGTTAACTCGATCCTAAGTCACTGCAACTACAACTCCTGACCAGCCTGTGGGGCACAGGCTCTCCCGCAAGTCCCTCTCCCTCCCAAGCTCGCCAGACCAGGATCTCTCTGTCGTAGCAGTCCTTTGCGAAGGAGGCTGTGACTGCCCCCCGAATCGCACTTGATCTCAAAGCCGTCAGAGCACCTGCGCATGTTGCTCATCGGCACACTGACGTGACCAGCGTGAATGCGGCTCGAATGCCGCCGCTTGGGCTCTTTGGCCAACACCAGTCGATGCTGCGCCATGGCCCAGTGGATGCGCGCTTTTGGTTCGGCGCCTGTTGCCCTTGCGATCGCCTCTCTCGATCGAGCAGCGCACCGCCGCGGCGATAGCCTCGGCAATGTGGCGCCGCAGGTCGGCCAGCAAGAGCTCATCCGGGGTTGGAGTTCGGCTTCTGCGGCTGTCCTGCCAGTGGCCAGAGCGGTGATGCCGCACATGCAGAATCGAGCGCGACACGCCCTGCACCGAGCAGACCGACGTCATTGGTCGTTCACAGGCAACAAGGGCGAGCGCGCAATCCACTTTTTTCTGCGGCGAGCTCCACGGCTTCCTTGAGGATCTCGTTCTCCTAGGTCCCCCTACACACGTTGCAGCTTGGCGATGTCGGCGCGAGCTGCCGGTAGCTTCGAAGCCGCCACAACCACTTCGCCGGCACTCACGGCCACCAGCGAGCCTTCGCGATCCAGCCGCCGCCAACTGAATAGAAAGCTCGCCGACGCGCCCTCCTAGCGGGGCAGAAGCGAGGCGCTCATGCTCGGCTCATACGTTTTGCGAACAAAGGCAGCCTTCTCGGCAGCGGACCAACGCTGGTCCCGGGGAATCTCCTCAATCGTCTCTGTATGCCTAGTCATACGCACAGTCCTATGCCTACTCGAAGATAAGCGATGGACTCATTCCGGAGATTCAGGAGGCTATCGAAACCTATTTATACCTTCAGCCACCGAGAGCCCCTTCTCCGTGACTTGCATGACCGCCTCCCTCTTAAATTCCGGCGTAAACCGCTGTGCACTCATGGAATGCCTCCTATGCTCAAAAGGGCTGACCAGGTATGTCTACCTGCCTAGGGGCACTCTCATGAAGGAGATTTAAAGGTATCGGGCGATGCAATAGGTGATTCAGGTAAGGAAATCCCAATTTTGGTGATCCCGCTTGAAGAGATTGCAAAAGTGGTACCGCCGTGCATCCGTGCGATAGCTGCAACGATGGCCAATCCCAAGCCGTGATTGAGATTTGCATGTGCGCGGGACGCATCAGCACGATAGAACCGATCAAACAGGCGTGGCAGATGGATGGGATCGATCTCCGCTCCTCGGTTGATCACCGCAATGCTAACGTTGTCACGTTTGCCATCTGGTGTCTCCACTACGCTTTGGGAGATCTCGATAGTGATCGTTGATCCGGGTTCTGCATAGCGTGAAGCGTTGCCTAAAAGATTGGATAGTGCACGGCGAACCAAACGCGCATCCACAGCAACACTTGCATCTCCATCGATTAGAACTTGAAGGTGCGCTTCTTGAAGTACTGCCTCATGGAACTCGGCCACTTCTGAGGCAAGCTCTGCAAGACTCACTTTGGCGGATCGCCGCGCTTCAGTACCGCGGTCTGCGTGTGACAGAAACAGCATGTCTGCCACGATTCCAGCCATGCGCTGTAGATCCTCTAGGTTGGAGGCCAAGATGTCCTGTAGTTCAACAGCACTACGCGGTTTACGAAGCGCCAACTCGCAACTACTGATCAAGGTGGTCAACGGTGTGTTTAGTTCGTGTGCCACGTCAGCATTGAACGCCTCCATTTGTTGATAGGCGATGGCCAGTCGGTCAAGCAATGCATTGAACTGTGCGATCAATGGTCTTAATTCTTGAGGTTGATGGCTATCATCTAAACGGCGATGCAAGTCTTGCGCAGAAAGGCTTCGCGTTTGATCCACCAGTAGGCGTAAAGGCTTGAGTCCTATGCGAACAAGCCATGTGCTCGCAAATGAGACCAGCAATGCACCCGCCACGGCGGCAATGCCCAGGGTCCAGGCCAGACGATTAAGCAGTCGGTCATCTGGTCTACGGTCTAGCAACAGGACCGCTTGCATTGGCTGCAGGCCGTCGTTAACTGTCGGAACTTCCACTGAAAATTTGCGAACTGCAACCCGGTCGTCATCTTCAGGTTGGCGCAAAAGTTCAAATGCGCTTTTACCGGAGGTTGGCACCAGGCGTAAAGACAGTTCGTCATGCCCCGTGACGAAGTCGTTAAGCATGTGGTTCAAGGCCTCTGGGGAGTGAACCCCTCGGCTCTCGCTTAACAGGTGCTCGATTGCTGTTTTCTTGTGATCTAAGGTGTCTTGCTGACGTTCCGACAGCGTGACGGAGATCACAAAATAGACAGCAATGCATACAAAACCGAGGCCGACAATGGTTTGCAGTGCTAAGGCGCGGGCTAAACGTCGAGCTAAATGTGGTGCAGCGGTCTTGCTCATGTTGTGCGAGATTCGAGCACATAGCCCATGCCACGGACGGTGTGGAGGAGATGATGCTCAAAAGGCTGATCAAGCTTTAGTCGCAGCCGCCGGACAGCGACCTCTACCACGTTGGTTTCACTGTCGAAATTCATATCCCAAACCTGAGATGCCAACTCTGTTCTTGATAGAACCTCCCCTTGACGGCGCAATAGAAGGCTTAGCAAATTGAACTCTTTGGCCGTAAGCTCGATTCTTTGGCCCGCCCGTGTAGCCCTACGACGAATCAGGTCTAACTCTAGGTCAGACAAGCGCAGAGTTGTCGCTTCCGGGGCGGCTTGGGCCACACTGGGGCCACTGCGCCGCAATAGCACATGCAGGCGTGCGACCAGTTCAGAAAACGCAAATGGCTTCACGAGATAGTCATCGGCGCCACACTGCAGTCCCTTGACACGATCCTCCACTTGGCCACGAGCAGTCAACATCAGTACAGGTGTTTGCTTCGTTTGCCTCAGCGCAGCTAGCACGGCTAGGCCATCGATGCCCGGAAGCATGCCGTCAAGCACGATCAGGTCGTAGTCCATTTCACTGGCCAGGTGCAGACCGTCAATACCGTTATGGGCTACATCCACAGTGAAGCCCTCCTCCGCCAGACCCTTGTTTAGGTAATCGGCGAGCTTGATCTCATCTTCTACAACCAGGATTTTCATGCTGACTATTCTGAGATAGGTGCACGCATTTTGAAAATGACAAATTTGTCATCCGGCTGTCAGGATGGTGAGGGGAGCACTTTATTAGAGTGGCAGCGCCCACCCGCTTTCTATTCCTCACTTGGGCAAAGTAACGCCCGGCAGACTTTCGATTGCACGGGTAGGAGTTTTAACAATGATTTCTTCGTCGTCTCATCGCGCTGGCCGAGCAGCTTGTGCGTTGCGTCATGCGTTGTTGTTCACCAGTTTGGCTTTAACTGGCGTGGCAGGCATAGCGCAGGACAATCCTGCCAATAAGGCGTCTCTGGCACCGCTGACTCTTGACACGGCAGTCGCACGCGCTATCGACCAACACCCCCGTTTACGAGCTGCCCAGCGCGGTCTTGAGGCCAGCGATGGAGCTGTTCTGCAAAGTAAGGCGAGGCCTAACCCAGCGCTATCGTATTCACAAGAAGATACCAGCAGGGATAAGCGCACCTCTACAGTGCAATGGACCCAAATGCTGGAAATCGGCGGCAAGCGCGATGCTCGCATGCGTGCTGCAGCACGTGGCCGAGATGTGGCTGAAGCGGAACTGGATGCCGCCAAAGCTAACCTTGTCGCAGATGTCCGACTCGCATTCTTCGGGTTGTTAGTGGCACAGCAGCGTGAGGTCCTCGCAGGACAGACTCTTGACATCGCACGAAGCGCGCGTGAGGCCGCATCAAAGCGTGTAGCAGCGGGCAAGGCAGCGCCCCTAGAGGCCAACCGGGCCAGCGTAGCTGAGTCCAGTGCTGAACTGGAGCAAGCTCAAGCTCAGGCCGCAAAACGAGTGGCTCGTCAACAATTACAGGCCCTTATCGGAGAAGGAGGCCCTGTATTTGGTGATGCGCAAGGCAAACTTGACGCGTTACCTCCTGTTCCGGAAATTGGGTCTCTTCAAAGCCGCTTGGAACAGTCGCCTTCCATTCAGCAAGCTCGCTTCACTGTTGAACAGAGCCGGGCGACCGCAGATCTGGAGCGCGCAAAGCGAATTCCTGACCCAACGGTGAGTCTAGGTATGAAGCGCGCTCAAGAGACCGGCAATCAACTCGTAGTCGGCGTCTCCATTCCCTTGCCTGTGCTCGATACCAATCGAGGAAATCAGTTGCAAGCCCTCCGCCTGGCTGACCAAGCTGAAGAGCGCTTGCTAGCTACCCGGTTGGAACTTCAGTCTCAACTTTATGCGGCGCGAGAGACGCTAGAGGCAAGTCGTAAACAAGCTATCCAACTGTCTGAACGCGTGCTGCCGACTGCACAAGTCGCCTATGAGGCGGCAAGCAAAGGCTTTGCGCTAGGGAAATTCGGCTATCTGGACGTACTTGACGCGCAACGCTCTTTGTTTGATGTACGTAGTCAATACCTGGACCAGTTAATGGCCACACATCGTGCTTCGGCCGATATCGAACGCTTGTTGGGCACAACAGACGAGTAAGTTTTTTGCACAGATCATCAACATGAACGATACAAAATCATCTCCATTTGGGACTCGGCGCACTCAGATTGCAATTGCTGCAATCCTAGTAGTTGGCGCTCTTTCTGCTGCACTAATTCTTCGCAGTGGTCCGGACAGCAGCAGTGCTAAAGGTGCCGGAGGTCAGGGGCACTCAGAAGCCGCTAGCCACGCAGACACAGAACATCACGGCGAGAAGCAAAGCGGTGATCACAAAGATGAAAAAGGGCACGCAGATGGTGAGCACCATGATGAAAAAGAGCAAAACGACGGAGCCAAGTCTGCAGAGAAGAAAAGCGCCGAAGGTGCTCATGATGACGATGAAGGTCTTATCCAAATGGATTCGCAGCGTATGCAGGCTGCAGGCATTCGAACCGCAGAGGTCGGCTCTGCAACTGTTCGCTCAGTACTGCAACTTCCGGGGGAAATACGCTTCAACGAAGACAAAACGGCTCACGTTGTCCCTCGAGTCCCTGGCGTCGTCGACTCGGTACCCGCCAATCTCGGCCAGGTTGTAAAGAAGGGGCAGTTGCTGGCTGTGTTGAGCAGTGCGGCTGTTTCTGAGCAACGAAGTGAACTTCAAGCCGCTAGCCAACGCTTAGCACTGGCGCGTACAAGCTATGCCAGAGAGCAAAAGCTGTGGGAGGAGAAGGTATCGGCTGAACAGGATTACTTGCAGGCTCGGCAGACACTGCGCGAGGCAGAAATTGCCGTTTCAAATGCTCAACAAAAATTGGCGGCTAACGGCGCCGGAGGCGGAGGCGGTGCACTAAACCGATTTGAACTAAGGGCTCCTTTTGACGGAGTGATCGTCGAGAAGCATCTCGCCGTCGGTGAAGCTGTTCAGGACACTACCCAAGTTTTCACAATCTCAGACTTGCGTTCCGTTTGGGCTGAAATGAGGGTTGCAGCATCTGACTTGCCCGCCGTGAAGGTTGGGGAAAAAGCAACTGTCAAGGCGACAGCATTCTCGTCGTCTGCGACTGGGGTGGTTGCTTACGTGGGTGCTCTGATTGGTCAGGAAACACGTACTGCTCCTGCTCGAATCACTCTAGAGAATCCTGAAGGCGCGTGGCGCCCAGGTCTATTCGTCAATGTGGAGTTGACTGCCTCTTCGCAACAAGTGCCAGTAGCGGTAGCTTCCAGTGCTATCCAGCGTCTGGACGGCCAAAACAGTGTTGTGTTTGTGCCCGTCAAGGGGGGCTTCCGAGCTCAGCCCGTGCGCGTTGGTCGCTCGGACCCCCAGACAACAGAAATTCTTGAAGGGCTGAAGTCCGGCCAGTCCTATGTGACTGAAGGCAGCTTCATGCTTAAGGCCGAACTGGGCAAGGCTACAGCCGAGCACGCACACTAAGCAAGGGCTGCAAATGTTCGAACGAATTATCCGATTTGCCATTGAGCAGCGCTGGCTGGTCATGGTTGCCGTTCTGGCCCTAGCGGCTATTGGCGTATACAACTATCAACGCCTCGCTATTGATGCTGTACCTGACATTACCAATGTTCAGGTACAGATCAATACGCAGGCCAGCGGCTACTCGCCGCTTGAGACCGAGCAGCGAGTCACTTACCCAATTGAAACGGTGATGGCCGGCTTGCCCAATCTGGAACAGACTCGCTCGCTGTCGCGCTACGGCCTGTCGCAAGTGACAGTAGTGTTTAAAGATGGCACTGACATCTACTTTGCTCGCCAGTTAGTCAACGAACGTATCCAACAGGCCCGTGATAATCTTCCCGCTGGTGTCACTCCCACGCTGGGACCTATCTCTACAGGTTTGGGTGAGATCTATCTTTGGACCGTTGAGGCCGAGGATGGTGCAAAGAAGGCAGATGGAACGCCTTACACACCTATGGATCTGCGCGAGATACAGGACTGGGTGATCAAACCGCAACTGCGTAATGTGCCAGGTGTCACTGAAATCAACTCTATTGGCGGCTTCGCGAAAGAGTATCTGGTTTCGCCTCGCCCAGAACAGCTGGCGTCCTATGGTTTCACTCTTGCTGACCTGGTTGCTGCGTTGGAACGCAACAATACCAATGTGGGAGCTGGATACATTGAGCGTCAAGGTGAACAGTATTTGATCCGTGCCCCAGGTCAAGTCTCTGGCATTGCTGACATTCGAGAAGTGATCGTGGGTTCGGCTCAAGGCCAGCCCATACGTATTCGTGATTTGGCAGAGGTTGGCTTGGGTCGTGAGCTTCGCACTGGAGCTGCCACGGATAACGGCCGAGAGGTCGTGCTTGGCACGGTCTTCATGCTGATCGGGGAGAACAGCCGTGTGGTCTCGCAGGCTGTGGCTGCACGCATGGAGCAGATTAACCGCAGTCTTCCTGAAGGCGTGAAAGCGATCACGGTCTACGATCGCACAAACCTCGTCGATAAAGCTATCGCAACGGTCAAGAAGAATTTGGTGGAAGGTGCGGCTTTAGTTGTTGTCATCCTCTTCCTTTTCCTAGGCAACCTCCGCGCGGCCCTGATTACAGCGCTGATCATTCCATTGTCCATGCTGTTCACCTTTACTGGCATGGTGCAATACAAAGTCAGTGCCAACTTGATGAGTCTGGGCGCTCTTGACTTCGGCATCATCATTGATGGCGCGGTGGTCATTGTGGAGAACTGCGTGCGTCGTCTTGCCCACGCGCAAGAAGCACGCGGACGCTCTTTGACGCGCAGTGAACGCTTCCACGAAGTATTTGCTGCAGCCAAGGAAGCGCGTCGGCCATTGTTGTTTGGACAATTGATCATCATGGTGGTCTATTTGCCAATCTTTGCGCTCACAGGTGTAGAGGGCAAGATGTTCCATCCCATGGCGCTGACTGTGGTGATCGCGCTTGCTGGCGCAATGCTGCTGTCCATTACCTTCATTCCTGCGGCGATTGCTCTTTTCATGGGCAACAAGGTTGCGGAGAAGGAAAATCGCCTCATGGTTTGGGCGCGTCGCGTTTATGCACCAGCCCTTCATCGCGTCATGAGAGCTCCTGCAGTTGTTCTGACTGCCGCTGGTGTGGCGGTGGTGTTAAGCCTGCTGCTGGCAACGCGTCTTGGTAGTGAATTTGCACCAAACCTCAACGAGGGCGACTTCGCCATTCAGGCTCTGCGGATTCCAGGAACCAGCCTGACCCAGTCCCTTGAGATGCAAATGCAGATCGAGAAAACCTTGAAGAAAGAGTTTCCTGAGATCGACAGGGTATTTGCTCGTACAGGTACCGCGGAGATTGCCTCTGACCCGATGCCACCGAACATCTCGGACGGCTACATCATGCTTAAGCCGCAGTCCGAATGGCCGGATCCGGCACGTACACGAGACGATTTGTTGGCAGCAATTCAGGCAGCCGCAGATCGAGTTCCAGGCAACAATTTCGAGTTCTCTCAACCTATTCAACTGCGCTTCAATGAGTTGATATCGGGTGTGCGTAGTGATGTCGCTGTAAAGATTTTTGGCGACGACATGACTGTGCTGGAGAAGAACGCACAAGCCGTCGCAGGCATGTTGCAGCAAATTTCTGGAGCCTCTGAAGTCAAGGTCGAACAGACCACAGGCTTGCCAATGCTCACCGTGAAAATCGACCGTGAGAAGGCCTCGCGCTATGGTTTGAACATGGGTGACGTGCAAGACACCATCAGTACGGCACTGGGCGGTCGTGAAGCCGGCACAGTTTTTGAAGGAGACAAGCGGTTCGACATTCAGGTTCGTTTGCCGGACGAAGTGCGCAATGACATGGAAGCGATAGGACGCCTACCTATCGCGCTTCCACGCGGTACGGATGGCCGACTTGGTTTTGTTCCGCTTTCGGCCGTGGCTAGTTTTGATATCGCACCAGGCCCTAACCAGGTGAGCCGAGAGGATGGTAAGCGCCGCATCGTGGTGAGTGCCAACGTGCGCGGACGTGATATTGGATCTTTCGTCACAGAAGCACAACAACGCCTCGAATCGCTGCAACTGCCTGCCGGCTACTGGACCCGATGGGGCGGAACCTTCGAGAACCTCGAGTCGGCTAGAAAACGCTTGACGATTGTTGTGCCGGCAGCATTGCTGATGGTCTTTGTCTTGCTGTTTGCAATGTTCGGCAATGTTCGTGATGGTCTCATCGTGTTCACGGGCATTCCGTTTGCGCTGACAGGTGGCATCTTGGCGCTCTGGATGCGCGGTATTCCTTTATCCATTTCGGCTGCGATCGGGTTTATCGCACTGTCAGGCGTGGCTGTGCTCAATGGCTTGGTGATGATTGCCTACATCCGATCGCTGCGCGAAGAAGGCAAACGCCTGTATGAAGCAGTCACTGAAGGCGCTTTGACCCGACTGCGGCCTGTTCTGATGACCGCGTTGGTTGCATCGCTAGGCTTTGTTCCGATGGCCATCGCCACGGGCACAGGCGCAGAAGTTCAGCGCCCCTTGGCCACAGTGGTGATCGGCGGGATCTTGTCGTCGACTTTGCTGACCCTTCTCGTGTTGCCATTGCTCTATAGCTTGATACACCGCAAGGATCTCTCCGAGACGGAGGATGAGCAGGTGTTAGCTTCTACTGAGGAAAAGCCAGCCTGATACAAGTAGTTCTACTCGCCTCGTAAAAGCCATGGCCTCTAAGGCCATGGCTTTTTTCTTGTAACAATACTTAATATGACAACATTGTCACATTCCTGTTGGCAATCTGTCGGTGGGTATTTTCTACACTTGACCCATCTTCTCTGAATAGACCACTTTCTTAGATGGAGAAGAAAATCAATTCACTTAAGGAGTATTAAATGGCTCACCGTAAAATTTTTGCATCTCTCACCGCCGCAGCCGCAATGGCAACCGTTCTGGCAATGCCTGGCGTCGCAGTCGCAGATACGTACTGGCACCCCACAAATAACGAGGCCGGTGTAAAAGCATACCCTGGACACTTCAAGAGCTCTCAAACCCGTGACCAAGTCCGTGCAGAAGCAGCGAATGCAGTGCGCGATGGTGGGGATACTCGGATGCGCGCAGGAAATTACCCTGCGGTTAAGAGCACAGGCCCCGAGAAGACTCGTCAACAAGTTATTGATGAGCTGACAAAAGAAACCCCTTCGCAGCGAGATGCTCGTAACCAAGCTATGGCTGGGTAATCAGTAATATTTTCTTGGCGTGGATTCGTGGTGACACGATCCACGCTTTTTTTTTGCTCAAAAAATGACAAAAATGTAATCTAAATGTCATCGTTTAGATCAGATTTTATCTCTACTATTGTGGGTTTTTGTAAATTCAAAAATAGTTTCATTGAGAAGCTGAATAGTTCTTGATTAAATTCTTTCCGTAAAATGAAGACTTTCAATAAAATAAGTGAATTCCTGCTATCTAGTGGCATGCAATCAACACGCATGATCATTGGAGTTAGTATATGGATTGCTATTTTTTCTAATTATTATCTTTGGCTGAAAATATCTAAATTAGGTGAAGAATCGGATATAAGTCTAATAATATCCTTTGTTTTTATATTAATTGGTTTGAATATTCTTTCGATTTCTGTTTTGGGATGGGGGAGGCTTTTAAGGCCAATTGCCAGCATCTTTGTCGTAAGTGCGGCTTCAGTTGCCTATTTCATGCAAGCATACGGGATTGTTATTGATTCCAATATGATAACTAATGTGCTGCAAACAGACTTCAAAGAAGCCTCTGATTTGATTAATTTGCAGATGATTTTTGTGATTTTGCTGCTGTCGCTACCTCCATTGTGGTTTATATGGCGCAGAAATTTCTCAAAATCTACTTTTGGCAAACTGATATTGCAGCGTTTGATGCTTGCTCTCCTGGGGATTTCAATAGCAGTGGTAAGCCTAATCGTTTCTTTTCAGGCGTTCTCCTCAACCATGAGGAACCATAAGGAGATTCGCTATTTGATTAACCCATACAATGGACTATATGCGGTCTTCAAGAAAATTGACGATTCCCAGAAGAGGAAATCAAAAGATTTGGTAAAAATAGGAGAAGGAGCATACATTGAAGGGGCTGTAGACCCTATAGTATTTCTTGTAGTCGGAGAAACCGCTCGTTCAGATCATTTGGGGTTGAATGGCTATTCAAGAGATACCACACCTTTGCTATCAAGTCGAAAAGACATCTTGTCATTTAAAAATTCCTGGGCTTGTGGAACGAGCACCGCAGAGTCACTGCCGTGCATGTTTTCACACTTACCGAGGGAGAAGTTCTTTGATCGACGAGAAAATTACGAAAATTTATTAGATGTTCTAAAAAAGGCAGGTCTGGATGTGCTTTGGGTTGACAATCAATCAGGGTGCAAGGGGGTATGTGCGAGAATACCTGCTGAAAATCAAGAGATAATCAAAGGTGACATCAATTGCAGAGATGATGGTTGCTTTGATGCAGCAGTGTTGAACAATCTCCAAAAGAAAATTGAAAACTTACCAAAGCTTGGTAAAGCTAAAGGAACCGTTGTTTTAGTTCACCAAATGGGCAGCCATGGCCCAGCCTATTACAAGCGTTCTTCACCAGATAGAAAAACCTACTTCCCAGAATGTGAATCTTCAGCTCTGCAAACCTGCAGTCGAGAACAAGTAGTCAATGCATATGACAACAGCATAAGAGAAACTGATTATTTCATTTCGAAAGCAATTGATTGGATTAAGGAGACCTATCCAGATAGGCCAACTGCAATGATGTATGTCTCAGATCATGGCGAGTCTTTGGGAGAAAATAACATATACCTCCATGGTCTTCCTTATAGTTTGGCGCCCGATGCTCAGAAACGCATTCCTTGGATCGTTTGGTTCTCTGAATCATTTAAGCGCGAAAAATTCGAAGATAAGGGATGTGCTGCTCTATTAGACGTTGATGCCAGGATAAGCCATGATAATTATTTCCATTCAGTTCTGGGATTAATGAGCGTAAAGTCTGAAATTTATAATCCTGGTCTTGATATTTTTGAAGAATGCAGGCGATCTTGATTATGACGGATTGTTGAATAAATAATTTCTGATTATCTATGTGGCTAGTGCCTAAATTGTTGACACGAATGCCAGCGGCTTAACCACTGCTGACTACCGCAGGTGGAGGTACTAATGCCCAACGCAGTGCATACCAGCGTACCCCTCCGCCCTGAAATAAGGAGCCGATAGTGAGCGTCTCGCCCGACTGAAGCGGTGCCTTCATGCGAGCCAGGCGTTCTTGCGTGGTTAGCTCTGCATGGAGGGCTAGGATCACGATGCATACCTGCTGCGCAGTCAGCCCAGCAAACAGCTGAAGCATCCCGGTCACTTTGATATCGAAGACTGGGATCTCTTGGTCAGACGTGTTCTTGTGTGAGAAAACACGCACTCCCTTTGCGCAAAGATCTAGCTCATGGATTTCCTCGGAAATGGACGAGGAACCGTGTCGTTACTGCGCGCAAACAACACCGAACAAGGAGACATAGCTCCCTGTCCGGGTTGGATTAGGAGTCTTTGCACCGATCTAATGGAGCAATGCAGAATGGCACTAGGCCGGCTGATGCGCAGACAAAGCGGCAGTTACTCTCAAAAGCTCAATCGCGTAGAAAATGCAGCAATGCTACCGATTCAGCCTCAACGGTACAAGATTACCAACGCACATAGCGCTCGAAATTCGCGCTGCGTGGATGATGCTGATCCGCCATGGCCCGGATATCCTCATGCAAGATAGAGACATAGTGCGCAGTCGTCTCTTGATGCTCATGGCCCAGCAGTAGCTGGATAGTGTGCAGAGACGCCTTTCCCTGGTACAGATGCGACGCAAAGGCGTGTCGCAATGCGTGGGGTGTCAACCGAAGGCCGCATTCGCGACCGTACCGGCTGACCATTCTGCGCAACTGGTAGTAGCGATAGTCTGGATAGCGTCCGCTACTAACGAACAGTTTGGATGTGGATCTTTTGCCATGGCCTCCGGCTGCAAGGATCACTTGTCGTGCCGTTTTGTACTGCGCAATCCAATACCTGGCATGTTCTCCAACGACAACCAAGCGCTCTTTGCTCCCCTTCCCCCATATCTGCAAGGGCTTGCCGCTGGCGGGGACCTGATCGAGCGTAATGTTCAGCAGCTCTCCTGCACGTAGCCCGGATCCATAAAGGAGCTTCAAAGCTGCACGATCTCGCATGCCTTTGGCCGTTTTCGTGTCCGGTAGCTCCATCAGCTTAGCGATCGCGTTACTGGATGGTGGGCGACGCGGGCGACGCAAGCCCCCGCGAAGTGGTAGCAGTGCGCGGTGAACGCCAAGGTCCACGATGCCGGACTCTTTCGCCCAGCGGTACAACCGCTGCAGCATCCATTGTTTGAGGCGTAGTGCCGAAACAGATCTGGTGTCTTTCCAGCTAAGTAGGAATACCTGCAGGTCGTCGACCGAAGCATGTTCCCACGAGCGACCGGTCGCTTCCAACAGCCATGCGTTGAAAGCTCGCAACTGGATCTGGAGGACCTGAAGAGTGCTTTCTGCAAGGCCCTCTTGAAAAAATAGATCGGTTAGAAAATCTCCAAAACGGAAATCCCAGCCGGCGGGAACATCCATCGTGCCGGCAACTAGCAAATTATTCATTCATCTACCCGTGTGAATGCCCGCACGAAGAAGCCGCCTCATCGGCGCCTTCTTTGGCTGGCGAGACACACACCTCGACAGTTCAAATATAGATCAATTCGGAATTGATATGTCAAGCGGAAACCGTGATGTATGTAACGCACGGTTTCCGCTGGAGGCAACGCCGACCGCTCCCTAAAGTGCGGTCCATGCAAAAGCAATCACATATCAAAGCAATGCCTCGCATAGTGATAGGCAGGCTTGCCGCAGCCGCGGCTTTGTTCGTTGGCCTGACGGCTGGAGCAATAGCTGCAGACGTATCAGAGAAGGTTGCGGCGCAGATCAAGGCCGGCGTCAACGCAAACACGAACGGAGCGGTGCGTGTAGAGCAAATCAATACAACTCCGCTCACCAACATTTATGAGGTGATTTCCGAAGGGGAGATATTCTATGTGAATGAAACGGGTCGTTACAGTTTTGTGGGCGGCTCGTTGATGGATTTGAAGAGCAAAACAGACCTGACCGCCTTGCAACAAGACAAGAGGATGGTCATTCCATTCAACAAGCTTCCCCTGCAGCACGCGATTAAGGAAGTGCACGGAGATGGAAGCCGTGTGATGGCGCTCTTCGAAGACCCGTTCTGCCCCATCTGCCGAGTCTTCACAAAGTTCGTCGACCAGATCGACAACGTGACGATCTATCGCTTCATCTTCCCTATCACTGATCGGCGAAGCCAATCTCTTGCACGGATGGCCTGGTGCTCACGCGACCGTGCCGGCGTGTGGAAAGCCATCATGGACGGCGCACGGCCGCAATTGCCCGAGTCGTGCAACACCGATGGTTTGGTCGAGATCCTCAAGCTCGGTGAGCGCTATGGCATGAACAACACGCCCACCGTGGTGCTGGCAAGCGGCAAGCGCTTGGTTGGCGCCACACCGCCCGAGCAATTCATGGAGGAGTTGGAGCGTGGCGGTCGTTTGAAGGCGGACCAACGATGATCGCGCCCGCCTCCGTTCGCCCCCTCATTTCTGCCCTATTCCCTGCGCTTGCCATTGCCATGGCGACAAGCTCTCACGCGCAGTCCTGGGAGACCATGCGAGAAGTCGTCTTCGACAGCTCGGTGTTTTCGTCCACGGGTACAGCGGTGGACCGGGAGATCCTCAAGACAGTTTGGGCAACAGAGCTTTCCGCTCCACGACTGGGCAGCGCAGGAAAGCGCATGCCTGCGTTCGCGCTGCTGGGTGACACCGCAACCGCTGAGGGCAAAGTCATCTTCAGCATGTTCGCCGCTGCGGGCAACACACTTTGCCTGGATGCACCAAATGGCGCGGCAGCCATGGACATCTACAGCGTCTGCACCATGCGTGTCATCGCTTGGCCGCCTCGGCCTGGACTGCGCGCCATTGAACTCCCCGGCTACTGCATGTTGTACGCCAATACCGACCGATCACAGAACCGTGTCGAGTACCGCATAGAGCAGACCCAGCCAGCCCTGACGATTCGATTCCGGGCATGGCAGTTCGGCAAAGTCATTCCCGCATGCAATCGCGCTATGCGCCTGAGCTAGTCATGAGCTGCCGCATTTTCCCGCGACTATCCAAGCTTGTGTGGCTATTGCCAGCCGTGGCTTTGGCCGCCATCGTCAGCTCTTCAGACATTACCCAAGCCATTCAAAACTCGCCAAATGCGAGTGCCTGGCTAAAGCAGAACGCGCAGGCTGTGGCCAACCTTGCTATCAACGTCGAATCGGGCGGCAACACCAGCGCATTCAACGGCAGCTGCTGCTATGGCGTCCTGCAGATGAATAGGACAAACATCGCCAAGTATGCAGGAGTGACACCTGAACAGTATCGCCAACTGCCCCTGCAGGCTCAGATCGATGCTTGGTCGCAACTGACCGCCGACGCCATGCGTTCCGGCGTGGTCCGCCAATTGATTGGCTCGGGCACTTTTGATGGGCGCGCCGTTGACGGGAATCTGGTGCTCGCTTGCGTGCAGCTTGGCATCGGCAACTGCCAGCGAATGATTAACTCGGGGTCTTGCCGTGGCTTTGCCGACAGCAATGGCACATCTATATGCGACATGGCCGACAGGATGGCCAATGGACGACCTACCAACCCAGGCAACACCAACCCGCTCGGAAACGGCTCTGGAAGCACGGGTGGCAACGGTGGCACCGGGTTGGGGGGTAGCAGCTGCCCGCGAGACGCCACCGGTGCATGCATGGAAGTCTCGGCAGCAATGCAGCAAGGCTTCCTGCAGGGCTCCGGGATGCAGATGCCCAGCCTCAAGCAAATGCTGCTTGCAGGAAGCGGCGCGTTTTTCTTTCTTGTCACAGCCAGTGCCTTCAGCGGCCTTTACGGTCGCTACACCTCGGGACGTGTTGCCACGAGCGAGCTAGTGCACTATCTCGTGAAAGGCACAACAACCTTGCTCATTGGGCTGTTGGCCCTCTCGATGCTGTGAGGCGCGGATGTTTAGCCTAGCCCACATCACTCGCAATCTGCTATTAGCAACCCTCGTCGCTGCACCTGGCCTGTCCCTGGCCCAGTTGCCGCCGAAAAAGCTCCCGACCTACGACTGCCTTCGCGGAAATTCCAGGTCTGCCCACTGTGAGCAACTGCTCCGCAACTATTGGCAGCACGAGCCGGCCATTCGCGCGATCGCTGTTCACTACGGACTGGAACCAGCGCTGCTAATGGCTCTCGTGGCTATCGAGAGCCAATTCAACTCGCGTGCGAGATCGCCTGCAGGTGCGCTCGGTCTCACTCAAGTCATGCCAGATACGGCCCGTGGCGAAGGCTTGCGGGACCCAAAGGTCAACTTGTATCAGCCCGAGCTTGGGCTGGCCACCGGCGCAGCTTACCTGCGAAAGATGTGGTTCGAGTTTAGAGACTGGGAGCTGGCACTCGCCGCATACAACGCCGGCCCTGGCGCCGTGCGTAAGCACAAAGGCATTCCGCCGTACCGCGAAACACAAGCCTACGTCCCCATGGTTCTCGCTTTGTACCGCGAGTTTGCCTGGGCAGACGCCATGGCCCGAGCAAGCAAATGAGGAACGCAATGAAATTTCATCACCTAGGACGATGCGTTGCAGCTGTCGCTGTTGCGCTTACTGCCTGGCCGACCATGGCACAGGAAGCTGAAGGCACCAGCGCCAAATCAACGCTCCTGCAATCAGAAATCGAAGTCACATGGCAGGACAAGGCGCAAGGCCTGGCTCAACTCTTGGCAGATCGACTGGGCGTTCCCTTCACCAGCCCAGTACCACTGGACACTCAGGTGTCCGTCAAACAGGCAGGTGGCTCCACGGTCGCCAATCTGATCTCGACGGTCAACAGCCAACTCCCCCCTGGGATCAAGCTTCAGCTCACGGAAACTGCTGCTGGCACGAAGCTGGAAGCAGTAGCAGCGAGCGCACCGACTACAGCGGTGGCCACTGCAGTGGTACAGGGAAGCGCACCATCGCGCGCGCAGATTGAGGGACTGTTCACAACCAGCACAGTTCCAGGCTCTGGCTCGTGGGTGGACCAGGCGCGCCAACACTGGAAAGCCTCCTTCACTGACGGCTCTGGACAGCCTGCACGTCGCTGGGAGCTCAAGCTCCAGGACGTAACGCTGAACAAGGCCTTCACACGCTGGGCCGCAGAAGCCGGCTATCGCGTGCGCTGGGATGCGCGCAAGCATGTCGTGATCGGAAGCCCCGAGACCTACGAAATGCCATTCGAGCAGGCCGTGACCGCCGCCCTGTCGTCACCAGGCATTCAAGCGAGCGAATACCCGCTTGATGTCTGCTTCTACCCAAATAACCCGCCCTTGGCCCGTATCACCCGCCGTGGCGAGCAAGACAAGGAATGCACCCAATGATTCTGGCCAACCTAAAGCACAGTGTCGTACCCTCTGCTCTCGTTTCTGCTCTGTTGCTCGCAGGATGTGTCTCGCCTGCAGTCACCCAGCAAGTTCGTGGCCACATTGACAGCTCCTTGGAGGCTGCAGGTGTCATGAATCGGAGCCTGCGCGTAGAAGAGACCACACAGGGCCACAAGGCTGCCACAAATGCAGCGGCCGCCCGTCAGCTCTCGCCCATCGTTGCGCGCCGTGCTTCGCGTCCGTGGATCGGCTCCGAGATGATCGAGATCAGTTCCGAAGACTCCCTTCCCGCCATCTTCGATGAAACCTTCAAGCTCATCAGCTTTGAAGACAAAAGCACTGGCGGCAAGGTCAGCCTTACGGTTTGGGCCGAACGCATGTCTCGCATAACTGGCGTTCCGTTTCGCATCAAGCAGGACGTATACAGCCCCGCGTCATCGGCAGTCGCCTCTAGCCCAAGCACCGCTCAGCCGGCCAAGCCCGCGACCGCCACAGTTGCAGGAATGAGCATGCCTGCACCTCTGGCCGTTGCTGGCCAGCCGAGCGTCGAGGCCATACGCCCTGGTCCAAACCTCATGCTCGACACAGTTGAGATGGACTGGAAGAACAACACGCCGCGCGGCATCACTGAGTTCGTGACAGCCAGGCTGGGACTGTCCTATGCGTATCGCGATGGCGTGATCATTATTGAGCGCTACGTCACAGAAACCTTCGAGATCGCCGCTCTTGAAGGAAGCAAGGACTTTGCTATGAATTTGCAAGGTGGCTCAACATCGGGTGCTAGCAGCACCACCGGCGCTACTGGCAATTCCCAGTCCAATTTCCGCATCGACGAAGCTGGATCACTGGACATCTTCAATTCATTCATGAATAGCCTGCAGCAGATGGTGGCTGCGGTGCCCGGATCATCCATCGCTATCAACCAGGGTACCGGTAGGTTCGCGGTGACGACGACCAAGGAAGCCATGCAGCGCATCCGCCAAGTGGTCAAGTCCGAGAACGAGTCGCTGACACGCCAGGTCCGCATACAGATGGACATCTACTCCATCACGACAAAGGACGGAGACGAGAAGGGAGTGAACTGGGGCGTGGTGCTCAATTCGCTTACCTCCAAGTGGGGCGCAACCATTGACTCGCCCACTTCGCTAGTTGGTGATACGGCGGGCCAGATCGGGTTGACGATCCTCTCTCTGGCAAACGGAGGCAGCCCAAGCAGCGGCACGGTGCCCCGCTGGGGTGGCACACAAGCGGCGATCCAGGCGCTGAACGAGTATGGCACCAACATCCAGCATCGCCCCATAGAGATGCAGGCGATGAACCGCCAATGGGCACGCAAGACCAACCTCAACGACCGTTCTTACGTGTCTGAGACGCTGCCATCGACCTCTACTGCAGCCGGATCGGGCTCGGTGGGCATGAAGACTGCCAACGTCACTACGGGCGATCGCTTCATGATCCAACCCGCGATCTTGGACAACGGCTCAGTGCAGTTGAGATTCGGCATCAGCATGACCAACCTTGTGGCGATGACCGAGACGACCTCCGGCCAGGGTACTTCGATCTCAAGGGTCCAAAACCCCGAAAGGTCAGGCATCGACGATCAATCGACGGTCATGCTCAAAGCTGGCCAAGTCATGGTCCTCACCGGCATGGCCCGCTACAAAGCCAAAGACAACCGCCGCCGTCTGGCTGAAGGTTGGAGTTTGCTCGCTGGCGGCTCTGACGCGCAAAGCCTGGAACGTGAGGAATTCCTCGTTGTGGTTCGTCCTGTGCTCATGAACTGAGGCCACCATGAGTGCATACCTCATCGAACGGCGCTATGTGATCGGCGTGACTTGGCAGCAGACTGTCCAAGCCGTGAATCTCAAGAAGCACGCACAACAACTTGCCCGCAAGGGGAAGGCGGACTACTACTGCACGGTAGCTCCAGCCACCGTCGGCACCGCGAAACTCAAAGTGTCCAACCAGGGGGAAAAGCTCATCGCCTTGGCTACCGGCGTGGCCGCCTTCGCCAATGGCCATGTGTTTGCAGCCATCAAGCTCCCACAAGGGATCTGGATTTGCGCCGCAATCGACGGAGCACCAGCGACTGGCTTCGACGCGCTGGTGACGGACGAAGAAGCGGCTCGATCGCGGCTGGCTGCATTTGAGCGATTGGCCACCTCTTCCATCTCACTGTTCACGAATGAGCCAGATTTACTTTACCCCGCACCAGAGGTACAGCCCGTAACGCTGAGTCAGGTCATAAGCGCAGCTGCCAGCAACGAGGCCAGTGAGGCCTTGGCCAAGGTCGGCACCAGCATCCCTCCAGCTGTGCTCTACACCGTAGCCGGCGCGATCCTTTTGCTCGGGGGATTACGTGCTTGGGACTATTGGCAACTGGAGCAAAGGCGCCAAGCAGAGCTCTTGGCCAACGCCAATGAGCTGGACCCCAAGACAGCATGGACTCAGGCCTTCCAAGCATATGCACAGGAGAAGTCCACCTACGGGCATGAAGCGCTACGAGCATTGCGCGAAGCCACCGAAAAACTACCCACCAGCATCGCCGGGTGGCGCCTAAAGGAGACGGACTGTAAGCCAAGCGCTGGCAGCACTTGGGGTTGCACCCTGAAATTCGACCGCACCGCAGATGTGGGTCTAGACCCCACCAACGAAGACTTCGAGCATTTGCGTCCACGCGAGTGGACCGTCCGCTATTCCACAGTGGATGAAATAGAGGCCGTTATGCAAGTGTCAGCGCCTGCACGTCGCCTCAACTTCGATGAGCTGACCCCACTGGCCATCCAGCAAGTACGTGGACTTAGTTCCTTGCAACTGATCTTGCGCGCTTTCAGCGGAAAAACCATTGGGCAATTCCAGCCTGAAGCAGTTCCAGCACCGCTCAACAAGGTCGGAGAGCCCGTGTCCATGCCTGCTGAGCTCGGGCTGGCCATCTACAGAGCTGCGTTGACAAACCTGAGCGGCCCCTTGCTCAGCGTGGATCTGCTGATAACTCCAGAGGTACCGGTGGCGTGGACCTCTTTCAAGGTTGACTTTGCCCGACTGCCCAACGACTGGCAGGCCAACGGCGAAGCGTCTCTCAAGAAAAGCCTCATGACGGCCACCTTGGCCGGAGAAATCTATGCAAAGAACTAAGCCCGCCGTTGCAGCCGCGCTGATTGGCTTCGCTATGCACGCTGCCGCCCAGGATCTCGCTGCGGCCGCATCGCAGCCACAGCCAGGCTATGGCTTTGCTCCAACCGTGAAGAAGCTCTTGCAACTCGAAGCCGATAAAGCCGTTGAGGCTGCGCTCGGCCAAACGGGCGGCTCCACTACTGCAGCCGCGGCTCCACAAGGAGCAGCACCAACTGTGCAGCCAGCCGTAGAAGCACCGCCGGAGCCTCGCCCACTTCTTACCCTCAATGGCATCTATGGACGCGCAGGCCGTTGGACGGCCGAGGTCGCCATCGACGGTCGCATCTACGCCTTTACGCCTGCAGAGACGAAGGCAGGCTACACAGCAAAGCGCATTGATGCACGGTGCATCGAACTGCAGCACAGCAAGTTCCCGCAAAAGCTCTGCAGCGACCGCTGAGGAACCAAAGATGCAGTGGCCATTCTTCTCACGCCAACGTTCAACAGTCCCAGCTCCGCCGACTGCGACCACTTTCGTCCTCAGTCAACGTGTCATAAAGACAGAGACCGAGCTGCTCAAGGAAGTGAGCTTCCATCGCCCACTCGGGAAGGACAAGGACATCAACCTGGCGGGAAGTCTGGCCCAGCACATCTGTCCTCTCGAAACACGAAAAGACAGCAAGCAGTTCATTCTGCTCGTGAGCAACCGCCACCGAAGCTCGCAAGAACTACGGGCTACGACCGAGCTCCTCCTGTCCAAAAACTACCGTCTCGCACCAGGCGCCAACGTCTATCTGGTCGAGAGCGAAACCATCATCCATGCCGTCTCGCGTGGCCACATCGACGGGACCCAGGGGGAGCGCCTTCGCAACATTTTGGGCGACAGGGCAAAAGCGGGCTACTACCAGTCGTTCGAGGAACTGGTGCGTTACGGCGTAACCAACCGCGCCTCTGACATTCACCTGAACATCTTCACTGCCCAAACACGCAGCGAGGTCCGGTTCACCATCGAGGGCAAGTACGTGGCCCCACCACGCTTCCACTTGCCAACTGCAACGCTTCTGTCCATCGCTGGAGTCGCGTACCAAACTGCCAAGGGAGTCAAAGACCCCGTTTTCAATGGCACTGTCGAATCCCAGTGCCGGATCTTCATCGATCTGGCCGAGCTTGGACAGTTCATGCTGCGCTGGGCGTCGATGGCCTGTGACGAAGGCCCGCAGATCACCATGCGGATCACGCCAATCAATGCCAAGAAAGAACCGCTGACGCTGGAGCAACTTGGCTACCTCCCCACACAGATCTCCATGCTGATGCGGGCCATGCGATCCGAGGGCGGTGCAATCGTCCTCTCGGGGGTCGTTGACTCGGGCAAATCGACAACGATATCGACACTACTCAGTGGAGTTCCAAGCACGCGCAAAGTGATGACAGTGGAAGACCCGCGAGAAAACATCTTGCCTGGCAGTCACTTTCACCAGAACACGGTGAGTCGCGACCTTGAAAGCGATGACGACCCTTTCAAGCCAAAGAAGAGAACATTAAAGCGAACCGCACTTAACGATCTATTCATCGGTGAGATTCGTGACCAGCAAACTGCCGCCCTGCTTCAAGATGCTATCGAATCGGGCACGAACTGCTATACGACTGTCCACGCTCGTAATTGCATGGGTATACCAGCACGCTTGATATCGCCAGGTATTGGCATTGACATCGATGTCGTTTCCACCCCTGGAAATCTCAAGCTCTTGGGATATCAAGCACTACTTCCGAAAAACTGCCCCGGCTGCAAGCTAAAGGCCACAAAGCTCCTACAAGGTGAAAATGCAATGGAGTGGGAGGATTACTTCTCACGCATAAAACGTCTCTACGATATTGATCAAGAAACGATATATGTCAGAAACCCCGAGGGATGCGATAAATGCCGGCGTGATGGCTTGCCTGAATTGAATGGCTTACTTGGCCGCACCGTCGTCGCTGAGTTGGTTGAGCCAGATGACTATTTCCTGGAATGTATACGCGACGCCAAAACAATTGAACTGAGCCAGTATCTGGCGTCATCGCGTACCGCACCATATGACGATCCAGATATGACTGGAAAATCTGCAATGGACTGTGCCATCTACAAAATGAGCAAAGGTGAAATTGACCCTAGAGAGATCGAGCCTCGATTTATGTCATTTGTCACAGTAGAAAGACGCCGAGAAATGGCTGCAGTTCACACAAAGAATCATCAATCAATTAAGAAGCTGCAGGCTGTGTGATGCGATCCATCCTTGAGTTTTTCTCGCCATTAAAACGCGCAGCACGACAATTTAGAAGGCATCGTGCCGACTATTACGAGTATCTCGCTGACGTGCTTTCAGATTCCGATGGGCGAATCCTTATGCACGACATATTCGTAAAGGATGCTCAACGCTACGCACCAAAGAACCGCTGGCAGAAGCTCCGCCCCCATCCGCGAGCAGTGCTTTCCGAATACTGGGCAAGCAAGTTTCTGGACACTGGCACAGACATCGGCGCAACTTGGCGAGGCACGCTGCCCGATGCAGACATGCTGATTATTGCTTCAGCAGCTAACCACGGAGGCACTGGATCAGTACCGGATGCATTGAAAGAGGCTGCACGCTTGGTGAGAGTAGTTGATGAGGCTCGCAGTCTGTTTCTCTCAATCATTGCTGTTGCAATATTCTCAATTATTGTTGTACTGGCAACTCTCACAAGCGTGCCTGCTTTTGTCTGGCCGCAAATAAAAACAACCTTCGACTTTGTACCGGAAACACTTTACGGACCACATGCTTTTGATCTGGAACATTTCTCAAGGGTGTTCGCCTCATATATCATTCCTTTAACAATCGGGATACTAATACTTAGCATCGCCTTTAGTTGGTCCTTGACTCGCTGGAGCGGCCGTTCTCGTCAATGGGCAGAAAAATTCATTGTTTACAGGGTCTACAGGAACTATCGCGGCGCGATGTTTCTTTCGACCCTATCTACTCTGGTAAAGCGAGGCTCTGGTCTCAATCTTCGAGAAGGCATACAGGCAATCTCATTGCAGGCGGAGCCTTGGTTGCAATGGTATTGCCAACGCATCATGGAGAATATTGAGCTCGGCTTTGTGGATGGTAGGCTATTCGATGTGGGCCTGATGGAGTCGGATGCTCTTTATTACTTGTTCGATATTTCTGAAGCAAATTCTTTAGAAGCTGGTCTCCAACTAACAGGCCGTCGCACAGAGCGCGATATGGGAAAGAGCATCAAAAAACGTGCATTTATCATCCGATGGAGCATTTTATTTGTATCGTTGGCAATAGTCGGCTGGGTTGTTTTCAATACCTTTAATGCTATTCATGAAATGACCGATGCCGCAAAAATGGTTTTTCTGTGATCCCGTTTCAAACCGCTTTAACTAGGAGCAAACAATATGCAAAACATGATCAATATCACTCGTCGCACACGCAAATCGATTCGATGCAAGAACAATGAAGGCGGCTTCACGTTTATCGAACTGATGATTGTTGCGGCGATCATCGCGATCCTCGCAGTGCTTGCTGTACCAGTGCTGCAGGGCCTCTACCGCGAGTACCGCGCGCCCTACTTTGCGCGCGACTTGGCCAGGGCAGTCAACACGCTGCAAGGAGCTGCGAACACCGTGGCCACTGCGACGCCGTACACCGGCGTCACAACTGCAACACTGGCCAGCGCGCTGAAGGACACCGCATTCAGCGTCTCCGGCGCAGCGGCCACCCATTCGATCCAAGCGACCGGCCTGGCCCCTCAAGCAGTTGCCGTGACGGGCACGCCTGGCGCGAACCTCGTCATCACAGTCTCAAAGGTCCACGAAAAGGCCTGTATGCCCATGCTGACCCAGATGGTCCGAGTCGCTGAAAGCATCAAGGTGGGCACAACCCCAGTAAAGGTCGCTGGTGCGCAGCCTGCAATTGCGACGCTGCAAAGCGCCTGCGCGGTTCCCGCAGGCGCCGACATTGAATACACCATCCAATAACACCCCTCCCGCCGTGCCTAAGTAGGCACGGCAAAAGGACACCATGCTGCGCACGCGCCATCATCGCAAACAACAACAGGCGGGCTTCCTCATGCTTGAGCTCATCGCTGTGCTTGGCTTGACCGCTGTACTCGGCGTCTATGCATCCAAGGAGGCAATCGACAAGATCAACAGCGGCCGCGCAGAAGCTACCGGCGTCTACCTCTCGACGCTCAAGGATGGACTGGACAAGTTCCTGAACCTCAATGCCCAGGCCCTTGCCATGGGATCGGTTGTGGCCGGCTTCTCCGATCCACTCGCACCCACAGTCGACGAGCTGCGCACTGCCAAGTATTTGGCTGCCTCATTTCCTCTCATCGACCCAATGAGGCGCCGGCAACTCATCACGGTGGATCGATCTGGCTGCCCAGGATCGACGTGCTCGCTTACCGCCTATTCGTATAGCCACCTACCACTGACCGCCAGCTGCAATGGATATGCAACCGATGGAGCCTGCGCGGCTGCGATGGGCTCCATTTGGCATGTGCAAGCTGAAGAGATCAGATCCGCTAGCCAGGGTTATGGCGCTACGGTGACCTTGCTTGCGCCCACTCGCCTGCGCGGGAGCAGCTGTAACTATCCAACTCCAGGGGGCGCAGCTCCAGCCACATATGGCGTCTGCACGACCAGGACTGCAGCGATCTATTCTCAATTTGTACGCATCCGAGACGACCGCGATCCCGATCTGCAAGGCGACTTGAGCGTCGTGGGGAAAGTGAAGTCAGGCTCGCTCGTGTCTCAGTCGTTGTCGATCAGCAATGGACCAACCGAGACCGCCAGCATCAACAGCGGCGGCGACCTGACGGTTAAGAATGGCTCTGGTGTCCCTACGGCCGGCATCTCGATGAGCGACGGCTCTGGTCGAACGTATGGCCAGGTCATCAAGCCAACTAGCGTTCAAGTCAAGGGCAGCTCATGTACTGGAGCCAACCAGCAAGGCGATATTGCTCAGGACTCGACTAGCCAGGGACTCGTCATGTGCATTGGAGGTACTTGGAAAGGAATCTCCCCGCAAAAGGATGCTATAGCCGGAGGATGGTGTCCGCAGAACGGCGGAGTCGCATGGAATGCACAGGATATTGCCCTCTATTGCTCAGGAAACCAATGGGTACCGCTAGCAGATCGATTTGGAAAGAAGATATTTATTGAGTCTTACTCAGCTAGCAATGGGACTTGGATACCTAAACCGGCCTGTGTTTCTGGAACTGCGGGCTCGATGGTCATACTCACTCCCAAGAATCAAAGCACTGATGCAGTCAAGCTAAATCATTACGCCACTGACTACGGCTGGGCGTGGCTAGTATCAGTTGTTGATAACCTCGGCGCAGCAGCAGCTGGTGAAGCAATTGCACAGACATACTGCATTTATTAATACAGGTTCATATGAAGCGTACTCTGATCACATTATCAGTCTTGCTAGCAATCTCGGTGAACGGAATTGCACAGAATTATGATTCTACTGGCACCGTTCGGTTATGGGCTCCGAGTCCTCCTGGCGGAAATTTACCAGTTGTTGTTCCTGGCTATGGCTCCTTGGGAGAGGGAGCCATTAGTAACTCGTTTAACCTTCAGACTACAGGCGGCTGCTTTCCAGCTTGGACATACGGAGTCTGCGTGGTCAAAAGCGGAGGCGGAGGTTATTCGCTTGCCGGCTCTGATGGTCGGTGGCATAGCCTCTGCCCTTCGAATACATACGGAATCATTACCGGGACACAGGCTACCACTACCGGATCGGTGTGTGGCGGTGACTGAGCAATAAAAAAGGCCCTACAGGGCCTTTTTTATGATCACAAGATTTAGTTTTGTGTACCAGTGGAGAACACAAACACCTCATTCAGTGGTTTTCCATCCGATGTGCCGCTTACGGTAATTCGGTATTGGGTGTTCGCAAGCAGAGGCTTATCAGGGATAACAAACGCCTCGCCGATTGCAAGCAACTTATTCACGTCATCCGTGGAATTGAGGATTCTAGTTGCCACTGGAGCAGACGAGCTTACCTGAACCATTTCAGCAGTCTTGATTTCGATGGAGCCACCATAGGCAGCCTTGAAATAGACGGGCGTTCCCATGGGAGACGCGTTGAAGTCGCGGCTGGGATAGGGGCTTGGGGACTCGGGACCGAAGAGAGGTGATACGCCAGTTGTGCCGTTGCAGGGGAAGCTGCGGACCTTACCACCTGTGTAAACAGGAGTCGAGGTCCCAGCTGGCACGCCAAAATTCACAACAGCGACGCCATAGTAGGCAGTCTCTCCAGCGATAGGAGTCTTGTTGCCCGACACAGAGAAGCCCACCCCCATCTCCACCCATTCACTCGCGGCTGCCGACAAATGGTAAACAGAAGAGAAAAGACCTTTGATCCTTGCTTCACCGGATGGAAGATTTGGAGAGGTCTCAATGCCCGAGGGGCTAGTTCCTGCAAATAATGATCCAGAATTCTCGTTGGAAACAATTTCGCCGAGTGTAGTCGCCTGATAGCCTGCCGCCGTGGCACGCGCCAATAAATCCGCACCAGTAAAGCCAGGATTTGTATTGACCTGAGTATGACTGATAGTCTCATTCAATCGCAGGTAATTCGCATGACCTGATGAGGCAGTGTCTAGCAACGAGTTCTGCTTCAAGGCACCGAAACCACACGTAACGCGGTTCTTATTGATGATGTCGAAGATCTTGGCCCGGTTTACATCTGCATAGTTGCCCGGTTGCGCGTCAGAAGGATAGGTTTCTGTCGGTGTTTCTGGCTTCGGGGTAGTTCCACCACCGTTACCGGCACCAGCATTACTGTTCCCGGAGTCGCTGCCACCGCCGCCTCCGCATGCGGCGAGTGCGCAGGCAATTGCAACAATCGACAAAGTGCTGGAAATCTTCATCTGGAACCTCTATTTCAAATATGAAAGCTGCGCTCGATCGAATGAAACGTCGAGTGCGAAAATTGAACGGAAATTTGGAAGAGACGCGACAGTCGGTATGGACTGTGCAGGGGAACGATATGGCGTTATTTCATTGGTACTCCGCGTGGGACATATCTTGTGGGCTTCTCACAAGGGGTGACGCGAAGATTTCCAACGAAGCCTTGTGTAACTGTGCGTGACAATTGTATGTCTGTCAAGTGCCTCGAAAATAAAAAAAAATGACCACAAGCTGTGAAAACAGCTTGTGGTCAAAATGGGCTACATCGTCAAAAGGTCTCTCGCGAGAGCCATCTCAATGCTTTCGCCCTCGTTGTCGTTGAGAACGTCCAGTCCACTCTCAGGCATATCGCCAGAGGTGGACTGCGATACCGCGATTTTCTTGGCCATGAGTCGCAGGCATTCCATTTGTGAAGTGCCGGCGTAGCCAAGGAAGATCACGCGAACATCATGCTTCTGACCAATGCGCCAGGAGCGCCTGGCAGCCTGAAGCATCGTGTAGACGTTGAATCCCGATTGCATGAAAGCGATCGTTGGGAACTCAAGCAAATCCAGGCCAGTCTTCACAAGCTCGGGATTGGTGATGAGCACATCGATGCCTCGCTCTACCTGGTCCGCTACCCAGTCTTCCCGCTTGGCCGCATCTACGCTGGCACGCAGCACAGCTACCTTGAACCCCCTGGCTTCGAGCAGCATGCGCAACCGGGCCGTGGTGTCGCGGGTGCCTGAATAGATTGAATAGACCAGGACCTTGCGGCCGAGGGCTTTCTCATCCATGCAGAGCTCAATGAGCTTGGCCTCTTTCGGAGTGCATTCAACATCATCGAACAGAGCCGGCTGCATGTGCAGCAGCTCCTTGCTTCTTGGATGCCTCACCGTTTCCGAACGAAAGCAGCATTCTGGCCATGCAAGCAACACGTTCATGACCACACCCAACAGCGTGCTGTCCTTCATGGCCAAGGCCTGCTTCAGGATCTGCACCAGTTTCCTCGACATATCGGCGTATGCCTCAGCTTGGTCATCGCCCATTTGCACGTCAACAAAGGACTCGTCATACGCCGGCAGCACCTTCTGCCCAATGTCCCGCAGCTTTAGGAATACCGTAATGGGAAGCACGTAACGCAAGATACCCACGGGGCCGAACCCTGGAGCCTTGCTTGTGCGAACAGTCACGCCTTTACCCTTGGCCGTGCGGTGGGAAGTAGTTGAGGTCTCTTTGTAGATGTCCTTGAGCACTCCATGCACGCGCATGAAGCCCATGGTCGCAGCAGCCATGGAGCCGGTCTTGGATGGCTTGAAGCCGTCCTCGATCAACACCCTGGGATTGACGCGCCAGAGCAGGTGAAAAAGATCATCCGCATAGCCGCCCATGAGTGTGCCCGTCAGCAGAAGCACCTTTTCGCACTGGCTGGCCAACACGCCCATTGCCTGCCCCTGGGCCGAGCCCTCGTTTTTGTACTCGTGTCCTTCATCGACCACCAGCAAACCAAAGTAGTTGGTCGGCAGATAGCGCTTGATGAACTCCGTGGGCTGATAGCCGCCCTGCCCGATTGAAAACTCGAACGTGGCCAGGCTTCGCTCCATGCGCTTCGCCTGCTTGTCGCTGAATACCAGCTCCCCGTTCTCGTCCATCAAGTTCAAGAACTCGTAGACGTTGTCCTCCAGCATCGCAGCCAGTGTTTTCTCTCCAAACTTGCTGAGCAGCCGCTTCGCAGAAACCGGGCCGATGGTTGGCATCTGCTGAAGTGCGTTGAGCACCAGGTCGGACATAGAGTCGATGGGCCGCCCATTGCGAATCAGCATCCACAGCGTCGAGTTGCAGTGTTCGCACTTTCGCCGGCGGTCACTGAGGACCTGCTTGGCCAAGGGTACGGACATGGGCAAGGTCTCGTCGTCATCGCCCTTCGATTCGAGCGGCCGCATGCAGCAAGGGCAGCATGCAGCCACGAAACGCTGGCCACCAACGAGGATGGTGCGCTCGATAAAGGACGGACGCCAATGAAACCCCATACGCATCCGCACACGGCCCAGCACGAAGAACTCCGGCTGGCTCGTTGTGATGCCCAAGCGGGCACGCATCTGCAGCAGCTTGCGCAGCGTGTCCGGGCCATTCAAGATCCAGACCCGAGCGCCGGGTACCGTGTCAAGAATCTCGCGCCGCCACTTGTAGACAAGGTGCGGCGGTGAGATCACAAGAGTGCGAGGATTGCGTCGCTGCAGCTGCTGAAGCAGCACAGACACGCAGATGGCCATCATGGTCTTGCCCGTGCCCATCTCCGCGTTCAAGACCGCAGCTGGCTCGCCTCGATCAGCCAGGAGCTTTACGATGGCCTGAACCGCTTCGGATTGCTCTTTGAATGGCTTGCGCTTCAAATTGTCGAGGATCTGCTGGCGGGCCAGCCAGACCTCGGACAGTTGATCGCGCTGCGGTAGATAGACAGGCGGGTTCTGTGACCGGACCTGATCGAGCAGCCCTTGGCCAAACTCGCGTATGAAATCTCCAAGGGGCAGGGTTTCATCAATCACTTCGGCCAGAAAATCTGCGCCTTCGATCGTGCCAAGTTCATCAGCGACTTCCTGTACCACCGGGGCGGCCTCGGCCGCAGTAGTGGATGCCTCTGCCACAGCGGGCTCAGCAATTGCCAAATCGTTCATTGTTTGCTCCAAAAAAATGAGCACACACCCCACAAAGGAGTGCGCGCCCAACGGTTAGATGAATGAAGGTGAGAAAGGCCTCTGGCGAGGCCTTGATGGAGTTAAGGAAGGAGAACGCGGTTGCGAACGCCCTCACTTACATGCCGAATGAAGTGATCAGAAATACTTACACGCAGCGCGTGAAGATTTCCGATGCGCGGATAGAGGCCACCCCCGAGCTCGTGGACAGCGCCCTTCTCTCGACACCAGGCAATCAAGGGTCCTTGCCAGTGATCGAGCAGCGCAATGGGAGCCAAGGTTTTCACCAGAGCCCACACCTTCTCCTCGATGCCGGCGTCGACATTGGACACCACCCAGCCAATGCGGTTGGGCTTGTCGATCTCCTGTAAGCGTTTGTCGTAGACGAACAGATGGTTCAAAGATCCAAAGAGGTTCTGACGCGGTAGACGGCCGGTGAACTTTCCCAGGCGCTCCGCAGATCCAACCTGGACATGGTTACGCGTTCCTTCAGGGCTCACCAACGTGAAATCCGTGATTCCGTGCTCAGTCCTGCCCAGCTCCATAGCCGCGATGAACTGCATGGCAGAAGCATCGCGCCCATAGAACGAGAGAAACATGAGCTCGCCCTCATCGTTCCGCAGGCAAGCGTCGGCCCATAGATCCGCGAAACCCTCTATACGGTGAAGCGCTCTTTGCATGAAATGCTCCTTTTATGGAGCAGCCCACAAGGGGCGTGCCCCGTGTGGGTGGATGAAAGACTATGGATTCGGTATCCAGAGCCAGGCGGCGACGTAGGTACCGTCTTCCGCCGGCGCTACCAGCGGCAAGGGATCGATGACGCATTGGTCATTGGCGTGGATCTCCCTGGCACGGGCGATTGCATCGGCGCACTCAGCGCGATTCAGATCCTGGTTGTTGAGAAGCCTGCCGAGCTGCGTGACAGCACCGGCAAGGTCGCCCGACTCCCAGGAGTCAACGACATCCCGCGCTGCTTCCTCCAGCTCATGCATGGGCAGCCGCCTTGCGTTTCTCCAAGGCGTCGTAGTGCATCTCGACCTGCAGTTTGAGGTCCTCGATCTGGGTCAGCGCCTGCGTATGCTGTTCGCGGACAACCTTCTCAGTCACACGCTTAGGCTTTGAAGCCACGAGCGTCTTGCTGAAATCGCCATCGCCGCCAAAGCCCATGACAAAGCGCTTGAAACCTCCCTCCACCAATGACACAGAGGCCGATGTGACGAGGGAGCTATTCAACTTACGTGTTGAGACGGTGAGCACGCGCCGGTCGCCGAGATCAATCTCGGTGTTCCCACGGTGGCCATCACGGATGTTGTTAGAAAAAGATGTATTCATGGATCGCTCCTGGTTCAAGTGGATAGAGCGAGCCCCTCCCCTGCGGGACAGGCCCGCAAGGGTGGTTGAAGAAATGCCAAGGTCTCTCGACCTGGTGCGCCTTCATGGCTCAGCGCGCCTTAAAACCGTTTCTGACAGGTCAAACGGTTTTCCGCAGCTCACCTCTATGGGTAGGCTGGGGAAAACCGGCTGTAGCCGGTTCTCGTGGGTTTAATGGGTCCTATCAGAATCCATCACTGATGCATGGCTTGCTGCTGGAAGCAAGCAGGCCAAGCGCCAGTGACAGATCGAGGGCAACCAGGTTGCGAAACGTCCGGTCCGATTCCGTCATGCGCTCCCCGAGATGAAGCATGACGTTCTCAAGACTGGCTGATGCATCACATGCCTTGTTGAGCGCATCCAGGATGTGGGGGATCTTGGAGGGCAACTCTGCAAGCGCTTCGAGCATGAGCTCGTCCTGCGTCGTCAGCCCCTGCAGATGGAGGCTGAGGATGTGTTCAAGCAGCTGGAAGGTATTCATCGAGCTCGCCATCAATATTCCGAGGGCAGCAAAATGGTCGTGACCGCCCAATCTGCGTCGGTTATGACCCATACCTTCTTATCGCCTACCGAGTAGGAAGACATGAGACGGCTTCTGTCTAAAAGCGCCCGTCGATTCAATGACTTATCTGACTCGTCTAAGTCCCCCCAATCCCCGCGCACATGCCTAGAGAGCAAGTCGTACGGATTGAGGGCGAGACGACGAAGTAGATCGTCGGCTCCAACTGTGGCCACACAGCGGCCCAACTGAAAAAGTGGAGCTGCCGCCGTAGTAGGTGGTTGTTTTTGCATGATGGTCCTCGTTAAAAAAATCGGGGACCACCGGCCCTAGAGGCTAGTGCCCCCAAGGGTGGTTAGATTTACAGCGTGCTTCCAGTAAGGAACTACGCTGCGCGTGCTTCAGCGCTCCATTCGCATGAAAGCATCAGCTTTGTCACCGACCAGTCAGCACTTGTCACGACCCATACATACTCGCTGTTGACAAGAAATGCAGATAGTCGCTGGCCACGCGCCGCTTCCAAGTCACGCGCAAACATGACCAACTTCGTGTTGGCCAGCTCGCCTGGATCGCCACAGATGTGCCGCTGCAGGAGCTCGTGGGGATTGATGGTCCCCTGGCAAATTAGGTTGTCTAGGCCCAGCGTTGCTACGCATCGGCCCGGTCGAAACAGCGGTGTGTCATAGCGCTGCGATGGTTGTGCTGGCTTCACAGCATTTCTCAAGGTCATCTCCAATCAAGTGAATGAACGAGGACAACCTTCCCTGGGAAAGTGTCCCCAGGGGGTTGCGGTTCGCCGGCCGAGGCCAGCAGTGGTTAAAGAAAAGCTATGCGATGGCGACGATCCGACCCAGCCGGTGGTCGGGGGTGAACTCGATGGCATTGATGACGGGGACGAACCGGTCCAGCATCACCGTGGTCTGCGATGCTTGACCTTTCTCGTCAAAGTCAACGGACACCTTGCGCTCCTTGCGTTTGTAGGTATCCCCCTTTATCAGGAGAGTTCTGCCGCCGGCGCCGTGGATCATTCCGACCACCTGGCCAGCCGCAAGGGCAAGCGCAAGGTGCCATGGCGTCAGATCGCGCAACGGCGGTCGACAAGCGCCGCCGACCTGGCTGAACTGCGATGAAAGCCCGCTCCAAAGCAGACTCGATTCATACTTGTCCAGCTCGTCGCCGAGCTGCTCGGCATCGATCTGCACAGCGTGGAAGTCGAACTCCTGATCGACCTGCAGCGCAGGAATGACATATGGCTCCAACTCCCAGGAGTCTGGAATGACAGGGGCGCCCTCTTCCGAGGCTTGGGCCTCAGTCAGTGGCTGCAGGGCCGCCTTGGTGGCATGGGTTGCCCGGCAGCGCTTGCCAATCACTATGCATTGTCGAAACTGCTGCACTGGCGCCATGAAGATCCGCAGATCCTCAAAGTTGCGCACCAGGTAGCTGCGTATTTCGTCGTCGAGCGCGTAGTGCGGAATGATGTAGACAAGCACTCCGCCGTAGGCGAGATATGGCACAGTTTTGCGAAGAAAGGTTCGCTCCAGGCGCTCGGCCTTATCAGCCTCCGCTAACAGCGAGCGCTGGGCTGATTGATCGGCTACGCCGAAGCCATAAGGCGGATTTAGAAACAGCAGGCCCATGCTTCTCGGCTTGAGCACGACATCGTGCACGTCCGAATGAATCACACGGTCGAGGATTCCCTTTGCATGACGCGCTCTGTCACGGTCGAGCTCGATGCCGAAGGCCTCGGCACCGCCGATTCGCCCTCGATCGACGGTCAGTAGCTGCCGTAAATCGGCGAGCGCGCTGCCCTCGCCGCAGCAAGGGTCAAACATGCGTATGCCCCCCTTCTCGGGCATCTGCAGCAGGTTTGAGATCCGGCGTATGGATTCCTCGTCCGTGGGGTAGTAGCCGTTTTTGACATAGTTGTGCGCCAGGCGCGAGAACATTAAGGCCATGGGCGGCTCCAGAAATGGAAAAGCCAGTCTCCTTGTGGAGAGCTGGCTTGGTTAAAGAGGTGGTACTTCAGTACCGCTTAGAACGGGATCTCGTCTGGATCAAGGCCAACGCCGGTAAGCTCTTGAACCTTTCCGTAAATGTCGAGGCGCGGCAACGCGCGCTTCAAGGCTTCTCGGTAGAGAGGGTTAGAGCGTGCATGCACCGCGATGACGGACGCTGCAGACTGCTGAGCGGGTAAGTCTTGAATGCGGCGAAATGCCACGGTATCGGCAAGCGCCATCACTTCTTCTACGTCTGGCGACTGCAGCTCGTCAATCTCAGCACGCATCTCTAGGCGACGCATGATATGAAAGAGCGCCTCATGATCGAACAGCCTCTGCACGGTCGACAGCATGCTGCCGCCTTCATGCATCCATATGCCATTGACATACCGGATCTGCTCCACGGTGCGGTCCATGAGACGACACTGGAAGGCTGTCGAGCTCAACTCAGTTGCCTTCGCAATAGCGTCCTTCGCGATATAGAGCCGGTAGGTGACCTCCATACGCGTGTCGTAGATCTCATAGCGATGCGCGGGCTCATTCTGAGTCCACAGGAGAAGCTCTTTGAACGCAGCTTCATTTGCACTAATGGACATAGAGTCCTCCAAACTAGGCTCAGGGAACTCCAGCCCATAGGGGCCAAAGCCCCATAGGGAAAGAAAATGCCAGCCCTGATTTCTCAGGGACTGGCACGGGTTTAAAGGTGGTCCTTCTGGGACCAGTGACCCTTCGCCCAGGCCTTTTCAGCCTTGGCTTGGGTATTCCAAGTCTCCAGAGATTCACGAGTGAACGGGCCACGCTCGGTACAAGTACCGAGGTAGAAGCCGCCTCCACTACGCAGAACCTGCATCGGCAGAACCTCGCCACATTGAGCAGCGAGAACGCCGAAAGTCACACCAGTAGTTGCTTGCGATTGAACGATTTGCGTCATGTCTTTTCTCCTGTTGATGGGGGAAAAGGACGAGCGCGCCCGAATGGGACACGGCCCATCCGGGGTTGAGAGAGGTTGAAAACGTGAGACACTTTCCAGATGACTGAAAAGCGTCCCCAGTTGAGAGTAATAACAGGGACTCCTCGTCATGAGGAGCCTCTGGACCTAGTGCATCTTTTCGAGGAAATGGATGCGCGTGATGCGCTACCTATTCTTAGAAAGAGGATGCGTCAGCAGACGGCGGCGGCAAATTCCGCTCTTTCAATAGTTGAACCAAGCTCGACGGCATGCCGTCAAGCAGCTCCGGCTTTTGATAGCACGAACTGATCAGCGTCACGATCGAACAAACCTGCCCTGGTGCAACCTGCTCGCGCAGTCGCATCAGTGCTTCGTAGTCCTGCTCGGTACACATCGCCACGAACTTGCGATAGGCGTCATGCATTTGCATGCGCTGGTCCTCAGACCAGGCAATGAGCTTAAGGCTGGAAGGTGTGCCCATGGAGACTCCTCCCGATAAGGAGCGGGCACGCCGGCCCTTGCGGACAGTTGTGCCCGCGAGGGTTATAGAAAAATGATGCCCAGGGCATTGCTGCCAGCACTTTTCAAGGGCTCAAAGTGCGCGAAACCATATTGATGGTCAGATGGTTTCCCAGAAGATCCGCAATTGCTGCAGACACTCTGGGAACCCATCGGGCTCCCGGCATTGCCAGATTACAGTACCCAGGCCGCCTATAGGCTGGCCGGCTGTCACAACGGGCTCAGACAGCCAAGGAACGGCGCGGTCACGAGGCCGGCTTGGCTTTCACCGGACACGCACTATCGCAAAGCCGCTGCGCATCAGGTCGCAGCCACCCTATTTCCACCTTCCCGCTGCCTGGCTACCAGGCAGTAGGCTGATCCATATACGCGCGTTCACGCATATGGATCAGCCCGCTGATGCGGGCGATGGGCTTTACTTTGGATGCCAAGTTTGATCTTGGAACACAAATTTATAGGAGCCCAGTTGGCCGATGGCCTTGGTCTGCTCTCGCAACATCGAGCGATCGACAGTGGGATCGAGCTTCACTGGTTGAAGACCGCGGATCTGATCCCAGTATTCTCGGAGCACTTCAGGAAGATCGGGCGTATCGACCTGACCTACATCTTCGACTGAGGACGCTTGTGCAATTGCTTGGGTTGGTTGCCCAGGGTTACGCTTTATTCTCTCAATGCGCTCTCGCATCTGTTCGCCCAACCGCGTGGACCCCTCGGTCTTCGACTCGGTACTCGGCGCGGGCAGCGGAGCGGACCACACAGGCGTTTGAGACGTCAGGGATGGCGATTCAAGCAGTGGGTCGGGCTCGGCCAATTCGGTCTCGACAGGAGCGTCAGAGGCGCTATCGAGCTGCATGTCATGCAGCGTTGCTCTCATCTCAGTGACGGCTTTTCCAAACGCAATGTACTGATGCAGGAAGATTCGGCTGATCCACACAGTACCGTGATACTCGCCTTCTTCAAACTGATCCAGGAGTGAATCCTTGACCTTGAGTTCGCAGCACTCGTGGAATAGCTCCCCGACGCAGAAATCGCCGTAGCGGCCCCCTCGAATTTGTTTGACACGCAACGTCACGTTTTCGAGCTTTATCAAGCTTTTGCTCCATCAGATTGCGGAGCACCAGTCCAACGCGGGGCCAGGCCCGCGTGGGTGAAAGAAAAACACTCCACACGCATATGCCTGTGGAGTGCTGTTTGGAATTGCCAAAGGACTTCCGATCCTTTGGGAATGAGACAGAACACACCGGTTCGAGGTGTGCGTCAACGAGTGAAGTGTGTACGGTCTATAAGTGCCTCGGCCCGTAGGGCGCGCAAGTTTCAGAGGCTCACCTGCTTCGCTAGTTGCCTAGCATCCGGTTTGAGTGATACCGGCAAACACTTGGAAAGGCTGAGAGCATAGCGCAATTCCAGGGTATTCGGGCCACAAATCACGCCCTGAATTGCTTTCGCAATTCAGGGGTGGGTGGCTACTGCTGATTACGCGTAATCATGTTCGCGTCGATCAGCATATCCGCCTTGCCTTTGATGGCCAGGCGTAATGCCGTACCCGCCTGAGCGAGCTGGCTGGCGCGCAGGCGCCGAAGGTGTACGGCCCTGCGGAACAGGAGCACGATACTGAGGTTGCTGACGTGGAGCTTGAGCCGGTGCACGTTCCTGCGCTGCAGGTCCATGCGCTTGCTCATTTTGGCCACCCTGTTCAGAGTTGCCAGCACGTTCATCGTGAAACGCCTCATCGCCATGCGGTTGACTGCCCGACTGAGCAGCATCCGCATTCGACTCGGCACGTTGATACACGAGCTGACCGTCGACCTTAACGGAGTTAACCAGAATAAGACGGCCCTTGATGAGACCGGCCAGTTCCTTCTGCCCGGTGGGGCGTCCGCCTTGATCTCGCGCATCTCGCTCGTAAGAGTGAGCGTAGAGGTCAGCAATACGGAAAGAGATCAGCACCTTGCGGCGCTCATCAACTTCCTTTTGCAGACTATCGATCAGGTCAATGGCCTCGGCAGAGGACACGCGCAGATCGAAGTATGTGTAGTCGGGAGAATCCGTTGCCCCACGCAGCGCACTGATGGCGCAAGCGAGAAACGGTTCAGCCTTACGACCACGACCAGCGGGCGTTACCCAACGAACACGGTGCAAATACCCAATGCCGTTAGCGTGCAGGTTGAAAAACTCACGTTGAGCAGGTGCTTGTTGTTGCTGCATGATGACTCCAAATTTCCAATGTTTGGACGGAGCACAGCCACACCTGACCGCAAGGTCTGGATGGGGCGATGATCCCCATCCGGGTTGCGAGGTAATGCTTTGACCGATCCTTGGGGGATCGGTTGACGACTCTCAAAAGCTCAGTCGTCTATGTGTGCCCAAGGGCGTTCACGTGCAGGAGAATAAACGGTAGATTTCTGCCCGTCAAACAGTGTTGACAGTTGGCGCGGCGAGTTTGCGGGCGCTGGCCTTAATTGACCATCATTCCGAGACGTGATGACCGGCCTGCTTGTACTGACCACCGGCAGCAATCGACCCGCAGCGGTCGTTCATACGTATGAAAAGCGGACGCTCAACTGAGGATTCACATTTTTAGTCGATTGCACATTGCTCATAAGTTGGCGGCGAACCACCGGCCACAGCCATTCACATGTCGTTGGAGAACTTGGCACCTAGACGTACAAGTGATGATCGCTCTTTGAGCATTGCTGGGACGACTCTACATAGGGTCGGTGTTTGGTAGAGCCCGATGGTGCCTTAGATATTGAGATACTTGTGTAGGGAGTCCATGATTTGCTCAGAATCAGGACCAACACCGCGGAGCGTTGCTGAAGCGAAGTTTCGCTGCTTCGGCAAGCCCACGAAGAAGATGCCTGGGTTCGAAGTAGAAACCCCTTGATGTTGCTTGACGCCTTGCTGTGAATCCAGGATGTCCAGTGGCTCAAACGGTTTGAGATTTGGACGAAAACCTGTTGCGAAGATGATGCCGTCAATTTGATCTTCTGCTCCACCTGGCCAGACTACGCCGCTGGACGTTACTCGCTCAAACATAGATGTGTGAGCAAACAGACCAGACTTAAGTGCATTTCGGTAAGTGCCGTCATCGAGCACCGGTGTACTTTGATCATTGAGCCAGCGTGTTCTTTCTAGGCCCGTCCATTTGAGCCAAGAATGAAAGTCGACTCCCAAAATCCGTTGTGGAAAGAACCGAACGCTTTCGCGTGTGGCCAGTGTTACTTTGGCTACTTGCGCAAGTTCGTAGGCGATTTGTAGTGCAGAGTTTGCGGCTCCAACGACTACCACCCTCTGCCCTAGAAAAGGCTTCACATTTCGATAGGACGAACTGTGAATCTTCGTTCCCTCAAAGTTGTGGAGACCGGCAATGTTGGGAATGAAGGGGCGACTAAATGCCCCAGTCGCCACAACAATTGCTCTCGAAGAAAACTCCGTTCCATTTTCCGAGAGAAGTCGAAATCCACCGCTGTCCCGGTACACACGCACGATGCGAATGTTCGGCTGCACAGGCAGTTCGAAATGCTTGCTGTATTGCTCCAAGTACTTCACTACTTCGTCGCGTCGAGGGTACGCTGAGGGTGCCCCAGGAAAAGGCATTCCAGGAAGAGACGAGTACGAAGCAGGGGAAAACAGTGTGAGACTGTCGTAGTAGTGGCGCCAGTTCCCCCCAGGTTTATCCTGCTCGTCCAGTATTGTGAAGTCCAAGCCCCGCTGCTTCACGTGCCAGCCGCAGGCCAGTCCTGCTTGGCCTCCACCAACGACGATTACATCGTGCCTCTTACTCAAACTGTTCATTTGTGCGCACATATACACATTTCATTGAAAAAAAATGGACACGGTCTACAGTGAGGTGGCGGGACAGCAGTGTGCCGCTATGCCTTGAGTATGTTTAAGAATGCCTTCTAGGCGCGCAATGATGGCTGGACCATCCACCTCATAGAACATTTGGCGACCAACTTTGGTGGCTCGCACGATCCGTGCATCCAGCAAGACTTGCAGGTGGCGAGACACAACGGATCGCTCTTGAGGAAGGTCAGCTGCAATCGCGGTCACATCCGCTCTGCCCAATTGCATGACACGCTTGAGCACAGCGACTCGTGCAGGTTCACACAACGCACGAAAAAAGTTGCTGTCTAGCGAGGCAATTGCGGCCTCAATCGCCTGAGTACGAATTGAAACTACGGAGGACATAGTGGCAATCATATGTGTATAGGTTTGCACATGTAAAGGTTGCCCCCACCCGAGTATGTCCCCAGAGAGCATGGACAAACAACCCTCTACGAGAGGTACTGCTCAACTTCCTCGGCGGTGCTACGTGCTGTACGCATGACACCAATGAGCGTGGCCGACGCCGGCCCGGTCCACTCTCCGTAGCCCACCAGCCATAAACCTGAGACGCCACGCACCTGGGTGCCGTCTACCGCGACTCTGGATTCGTTGACAACGCCAAGAGTCTCCAGAGGCTGCAACGCAGGCCTGAAGCCGGTACACCAGATGATCGCGTCGAAGGGCTTGGTACTTCCGTCGCCCCATTGAGCCCCGTCCGCCGTGAGCTTCTCAAATGAGCCGACAGAATGCAGCACGCCGCGCTGGCGTGCTTCAAGGACAGGGGGAACCATCACGATATCGCCAAAGCCACCTGGCAGGTTCTCTGGATCTTTACCCTCCTGCAGGGCCTGCCAGCGCGCAGTGGCCCTCTCGAAGAGTACGCGCCCATCGACCTCGTCCGGTAAAAAGGCTGGAGGCTCCAGCGTGACCCAGGTCGTGGACTGCGCAACAAGCGAGACCTCCGCCAGGATCTGTGCGCCGGAGTTTCCTCCGCCGACCACCATCACCCTCTTGCCTGTGAACGGCTCAGGAGATGCGTACTGAGCTGAGTGCAACTGTTGCCCCTTGAAGGACATCAAACCCTCAACGTTGGGGACAAATGGATTTCGCCATGTTCCCGTGGCAAATACAACGGCACGCGAATGCCAGCTTCTCACTCCGGCATTGACCTGGAAGCCTTGCTCAGTAGGTTCAATGCCTGTGACGCATACCGGCCTCTCGATCTTGAGTTCGTAGCGTGCTTCGTACTTGCGAAGATAGTCAACCACATGGTCACGACTTGGATATTGCTCACCCGAAGCAGACATTGGCCATCCCGCGATGGAACTCCAGGAAGCGGGAGAAAAAAGCCTCAGCGAGTCCCATCCATGCTGCCAGGCCCCGCCTCCGGCTTCCTCGGCATCCAGCAGCAGCACCGACAGATTGGAGCGACGCAGGAAGTACGCCACCGATAGGCCTGCTTGACCAGCTCCGACGATGATCACATCGTGAAATGACATTGTTGACCTCCTTTTGCCTTTATTGCTGTGGACTCACACGCATGGACCACAGAGCCGCAAATGCACTGATCGCCAGCAGAGAAGACAGCCACAGAGCCTGGCTGCCCCAGTTTGCGACAGCCAGTCCGAAAAGAAACGGTGACCCGGCTTGCACGATGCGTGCAGGCACCATGAGCCAGCCTTGACGCTGGCCATATCCTTGAGAGCCAAACACCTTGAGTGGCAGCGTGCCTATGGCAATCGTCAAGATGCCGTTACCCAGACCATGCAGGATGGCAAAAATGCTGGCTGCAGGTGCACCGGCAAGGCCCAGACAGACAGCGGCCAGCGGATGGGCAAGGATGGCCAAGCGAGCAGAAAGCAGTGGGTGTGCCTTCTTGAGAAAGCTGTACTCCAACACCCTACCCGCCACCTGGGCAGGCCCGACCAATGCAGCAGCAGCAATCGAAGCAGCCAAAGTTGCACCGCTGGCCTGAAGAATCTGAGGCAGGTGGGAAGCCATGGCAGTGCTGATGAACCAGGATGCCGCGAAAACGTAGGCCATCAGATAGGCCGTGCGCTTAAGACTGATGCCCACGTTGTTTCCGCCCTGGGACACAGCTCCAAGCGGCTTTTGCTCTTCGATCACTTCCCTCGGGGTGGGCTTGGCACGCGACAACAAGGCATTGAGTGGAAGGCCCAGCAGCAGGTGCAAGGCGGCCCAGAACATGCATACGACGCGCCAGTCGTACAGGCCTTCCAGATAGCTGGAAAGCGGCCAGCCTACGGTGCTGGCAAAGCCAGCAAAAAGCGTGATTCCGGTAATGGCTGGGCGTGCATCCTGACCATACAGGTGCACCACACTGGCAAACGCGGCTTCGTAGAGGCCGCTACCCATTGCCACGCCCATGAACGCCCACGCCACGAAGATATGCAGTGTCTGCGTGGCCTTGCTCAACATCAGCAAGCCACAGGCAAAAACCAGATTGCTGGCGAGAAGCACCGACCTTCCGCCAAAGCGATCAATCAACCGGCCCGCGATGGGTCCTACCGCTGCAGCCACAAGCAAGGCTGCCGAGAACGCGCCGAACACCAGAGAGTACGAGGTGCTTGTCGACTGACTGATTGGCGTGGCCAGCACCGCAAGCAAGTAGTACGACGAGGCCCAGGACAGGGTCTGGGCAATCCCGAGCATGACTGTGACTTGCGTGCGGTTCAGTGCCATCTGTATTGTTTAAATGCTGCGTTGATTGACCCGTTTAGACAGTTCTTCAGCGCTTTCACGGCGCTCGCTGTAGCGATCCACCAGGTAGTCCGAACAGTCTCGCGTCAACAGCGTGAACTTGACCAGCTCTTCCATCACGTCCACCACCCGTTCGTAATACGAAGAGGGCTTCATCCGGCCAGCCTCATCGAACTCCGCGAATGCCTTGGCAACGGACGACTGATTCGGGATGGTGATCATGCGCATCCAGCGACCCAGCACACGCATCTGGTTGACCGCATTGAAGGACTGCGAGCCCCCCCGAGACTTGCATCACCGCCAGTGTCTTGCCTTGCGTCGGTCGCACGGCACCAGCGGACAAAGGAATCCAGTCTATCTGCGCCTTGAGGATGCTGGTCATCGCACCATGACGCTCAGGAGACGTCCAGACCATACCCTCGGACCATACAGCCAGCTCACGCAGTTCCTTGACCTTCGGGTGATCGTCAGGGGCACCATCGGGCTGCGGCAGGCCACGCGGATCGAAGATCCTGGTCTCGGCACCCATCTTGCGCAGCAGGCGCGCCGCCTCTTCGGTCAACAGTCGGCTATAGGAGCGGTCACGAACCGAGCCATACAGAAGCAGAATGCGCGGCGCGTGCTCAGCACGCTGTGCGGGCAACAGGCCTTCCAGGCTGGGCTTTTCAAAAACTTGTTCGTCGAGGTTCGGTAGATCAGAGCTTGCCAATTCGATTTCCTTTCGAGTCAATGACGGCTTCCCCGTCTTCTTTGGAGAATGCGGCCTGTTGAGGCTGCGGCAGGATGTCCAGCACGGCCTCCGAGGGACGGCACAGGCGGGTTCCCAGAGGGGTGACCACTATCGGACGATTGATCAGGATGGGGTGCTGGAGCATGAAATCAATCAATTGCTCATCCGTCCATTTGGGCTCGCCCAGGCCCAGCTCGTCATACGGCGTACCTTTTTGGCGCAACACATCGCGCACGGGCATGCCCATGGCTTGGATCAGGCCCACCAGGGTGGCGCGATCAGGGGGTGTCTTGAGGTACTCAATGACCTTGGGCTCTTCCCCGCTGTTGCGGATCAGGGCCAGAACATTGCGGGAGGTACCGCAAGCAGGGTTGTGGTAGATCGTGATGTCGCTCATAGCGCTAGATTCCCGTTGCAAAGGTTCATGACGCCACGCTGAGCCGCAAAGCCAGCGCTGCGAGGGTAATGAGCAGCACGGGCATGGTCAGCACCGCACCGACTTTGAAGTAGTAGCCCCAGCCAATCGTTGTGCCTTTCTTGGCGAGCACATGCAGCCAAAGGAGCGTGGCCAGGCTGCCAATCGGCGTGATCTTGGGACCCAGATCGCAGCCAATCACATTGGCGTACACCATGGCTTCCTTGACTGCCCCTGTGGCCGTGGATGCATCGATGGACAAGGCTCCGATCAGGACCGTGGGCATGTTGTTCATGATGGAAGACAGCACCGCAGACAGCACGCCTGTGCCCAGTGAAGCGGTCCACACGCCACCGGCTGCAAACTGGTTCAGCAACATGGCGATGTAATCCGTAAGGCCCGCGTTGCGCAGCCCATAGACCACCAGATACATCCCCAGCGAGAACACCACGATCTGCCACGGAGCACCATGAAGTACTTTCCTGGTGCTGATGACATGACCACGCGCAGCCACCGCCAGCAAGATCGCAGCCCCCACGGCGGCCACGGCGCTGACAGGGACGCCCAGGGGCTCCAGCGCGAAGAAGCCGACCAGCAGCAAGACCAACACGACCCAGCCAGCCTGGAAGGTGGCCAGATCCTTGATTGCAGCCGATGGCGACTTGAGCTGGGCCACGTCGTAAGTGGCAGGAATATCGCGTCGGAAAAACAGCAGCAATACACCCAAGCTCGCCAGGACCGAGGCAATATTGACGGGAACCATCACCGATGCGTAGTCATTGAAGCCGATCTTGAAAAAATCGGCGGAGACAATATTCACCAGATTGGAGACGATCAGCGGCAAGCTCGCAGTGTCGGCAATAAACCCGGCGGCCATTACGAACGCTAGCGTTGCCGCCGTAGAGAAGCCCAGTGCCACCAGCATGGCCATCACGATGGGCGTGAGAATCAAGGCGGCTCCGTCATTGGCGAACAGGGCCGAAACGGCAGCACCCAGCAGCACGATGAAGGCAAACAGTTTGACTCCGCTGCCGCCACCCCAGCGGGCAAAGTGCAATGCAGCCCACTCGAAGAAACCGGCCTCATCGAGCAGAAGGCTGATGATGATGACGGCGACAAAGGTAGCCGTGGCATTCCAGACGATATGCCAGACCACTGGAATATCAGCTAAGTGCACGACTCCCAGCAACAGTGCGATACCTGCCCCAATAGAGGCGCTCCAGCCAATGCCAAGGCCGCGCGGCTGCCAGATGACCAGCGTCAAGGTGAAAATGAAAATCAGGATGGCCGTCAACATGACGTATAGGTCCTAGAAAAAGCTATAAGTCGGCATCAGTCGCCCACCGCGTGCGGGCGTCAGTGAAGCCTGGTGCTGCAATCCAGACTCTGGATCTGGATCGCAATTGCAGTAACGGGATTTAGTGCGAAGAGAGTTCACGCGCCGTGGACTGGAGTACTGCCTGCTCCAGCTTTTGCGCTGGCAGGTTCACCAATAGCTCCAGGCGACGACGAATCATGTGCATCGTCTGCCGGAAGGCTTCCAGCTTTGCTTCGTCAGAGGCCTCGCCTTCCGAGGGGTCCGGGTAGCCCCAATGCGCTGTGGCGGGATGACCAGGCCAAAACGGACACACTTCACCAGCCGCGTTGTCGCATACGGTGATGATCAGATCCATATGCGGCGCACCAGGCACAGCAAATTCGTCCCAGCTCTTGCTGCGCAAGCCCTCGACCGAGACACCGGCCTTTTGCAGCACCTGCAGCCCAAGCGGATTGGGTTGCTGATTCTCGCAGGGGCTGCTGCCCGCCGAATAGGCTTTAAAACGGCCTTGGCCCATATCGTTGAGCAAGGCCTCAGCCAAGATGCTGCGTGCCGAATTGTGGGTGCACAGGAACAGGACGTTCAGGGGAGCTTTGTTGTCAGACATGGTTTTAGCAGCGGGACTTAGGGATGGGAAAAGGTTGCAGCGACGCTTAGCACTCGCACGACGCAACGGCGTCATCGGTACAAACCGCGCCCTGGCAGCAGTTCTCGGTGAGATATGCCAACAGATCGTTCATCACGGGAAAGGCCGCGCGATAGAGCACGTTTCGGCCCTGCCGCTCCTGGGTGACCAGGTCGGCATGAAACAGCTCTTTCAAATGAAAGGACAGCGCGTTCGGCGCGATGCCGAGCCGCTCAGCTAAGGCACTAGGTGTCAGGCCTTCAGGTCCAGCCACAACAAGGGCGCGAAATACGCGCAATCGGGCCTCATGGGCCAGAGCGGAGAGTGAGCGAATGACTTTTGCTTCTTGCATGAGTTGATAATACATCAATTATTGAATTGATGTATAGAGCTATGAGCAAAGTCGACCCCTCCATAAATGCAGCTTATGGCGAAAGGGGCCGAATCAGTGATTTCGTAGACACTGGCCGCTAATTCAGTTGAGGCGATTCGACTTACTCAACCGCAGCGCGTTGAAGATCACAGATGCTGAACTTAAGCTCATTGCTAACGCTGCGATCATTGGCGAAAGAAGCCACCCAGTGAACGGGTACAGAACTCCCGCAGCAATCGGCACACCAATTCCGTTGTATATAAAGGCAAATAGTAAGTTCTGCCGCATGTTGCGCACTGTGTCAGTTGAGATTTCACGCGACTGGGCAATGCCACGCAAATCACCCTTGACCAGCGTGATCTGACCGCTGTTCATTGCTACGTCGGTCCCTGTTCCCATGGCTACACCTACATCAGCTTTTGCCAAGGCCGGCGCATCGTTGATACCGTCACCAGCCATGGCAATCACATGGCCTTCACTTTGCAATCGCTCCACGAGAGCAAGCTTGTCAGCGGGCTTCACTTCGCCATGTACTTCATCAATACCAAGCTTGGCACCGACAGCCCTAGCTGTAGTCAAGCCATCTCCGGTCGCCATGACAATTCGCAAGCCGCTTGCATGAAGCGTTTGGATGGCATCCAGAGTGCTAGCTTTGATAGGGTCTGTTACCGCCAGAATGCCCGCGAACTTCCCATCAGCCGCTAAATGCATGATGCTTGCGCCCTCTCCTCGCAGGCGTTCTCCGTCCGCTTGCAAGGAAGATACAGAAACGCCTTCTTGAGCCATCAATGTGGTGTTGCCTAATGCCAAGCGCCGCCCCTCAACGGTTCCACGTACACCAATACCGCTGGCGGAATCGAAGTCCACTGGTTTAGCGAGTTGCAAGCCTTGTTCACGTGCAGCTCGGACGATGGCATCCGCAAGCGGATGCTCGCTACCCTGATCCAAGCTAGCGGCAAGCCTCAAAACTTCGTCAGCGGTGAAATCTGCAGTAGGAATCGCTTTATCGAACGCAGGCCGACCTTCTGTAAGGGTGCCCGTTTTATCTACGATGAGCGTATCCACTTCACGCATTTTTTCTATGGCGCCCGCGTCACGGAACAAAACGCCTTGCTCTGCAGCGCGCCCTGTGGCCACCATTACTGACATGGGTGTGGCCAAACCTAGCGCACATGGGCAGGCGATGATGAGTACCGCGACGGCATTGATCAACCCAAACACCCAACTGGGCTCTGGGCCAAAAATTCCCCAGACGAAGAAGGTCACTACAGCAACTAGCACGACAACCAGAACGAACTTTCCAGCCACTACGTCGGCCATTCGCTGCATCGGTGCCTTAGACCGTTGGGCCGATGCAACCATCTGAACTATCTGGGAGAGCATGGTGGCAGTGCCCACCTTTTCTGACCTCATGACCAGAGCTCCACTCGTATTGAGTGTGGCGCCGATCAGTTTGTCGTCAACGCGCTTTGTCACAGGTATTGGCTCGCCCGTGAGCATCGATTCATCAACGGCGCTTTGACCTTCCGTGACAATGCCATCCACGGGTACTTTCTCGCCTGGACGTACGCGCAGCAGGTCTCCGACATGCACGTGGCTGAGGGGAACATCTTCCTCACTGCCATCTGCATTGATACGCCTTGCCGTCTTAGGAGCTAGGCTAAGCAATGATTTGATAGCGGCCGAGGTCTGAGAGCGAGCCTTCAGCTCAATGATCTGCCCCAACATGGTCAAAGAAATGATGACCACCGCTGCCTCGAAATAAACAGCTACACGGCCCATGGATACGAACGAGTCGGGAAACACACCAGGTGCCAGCGTCGCTACGAGGCTGTAGACAAAGGCGGCTCCCGATCCCAAGCTGATCAACGTCCACATGTTCGGACTGCGGTGGATGATTGACTGCCAGCCTCGAACAAAAAAGGGCCAGCCCGTCCATAGCACCACGGGCAGGGAAAGAGTCAACTCGACCCATGTTTGGGTCTGCATAGTGAACCAGCCGAACTTGTGTCCGAACATGGCCAGAGTGGTAACAATCAGGGTGAGTGGTAGCGTCCACCAGAATCGCCGTTGAAAGTCTTGCAACTCGCTGTTGTCCTCTTCTCCAACCGGGATCAGTGGCTCCAGAGTCATTCCGCATTTAGGGCAGTTTCCGGGATGATCTTGCCGGACCTCCGGATGCATCGGGCAGGTATAGATCGCTCCGGCGGGAACCACGCCCGAGTCATCAAACGATTTCTGATCTGAATGACTTGCAGCCACATGAGCATGTTCGTGCGAGCTGAGCAACTGGGCCTCAGGCACTAAATGCATTTGGCATTTAGGACAACGCCCCGGATGATCTTGATGGACTTCAGGATGCATTGGGCATACATAGACTGAGCCCTCTACTGCGTGATCCGCCTGCCCGCTACTCGATATGAATTGCGCAGGGGCATGAGCAAATTTTTGCTGGCAATCGGCACTACAGAAGCGATAGGTCCGTCCCTCGTGAACTATCTGATGAGGCGACTGTAGAGAGACAGTCATGCCGCAAACAGGATCCTTCAAAGGCTCAGCCTCAGTCATGGTGTTTTCCAACTCAACTGACTCTGAAGAAGATCGATGCTGATGATGATGCATGCCGATGGCCCTTCACGATGTTGGATCGATTCTTGGCCCTTACACCATGTGAATGTCAAGCCAGAATCTGCTCGAAAAACAACTCTATCCACCTATTCTGAGATAGCGCAATCAGAGTTCGCTGCTTGTGGCCATCTCAATTTAAGAAATAGTTCTTTGTTGAGATGGCCTTTGTCTGACTACATGACGCGGACGCCATCCAAGCATGAATCGACGGAAGCGTTTTACCCTTCCTATCAGTGTCTACGTCTGCTTAGAGCAGCTCCGCTTCTGCTGTCGGTGGTTGATCTCGGAGGATCAAATTCCTTTTGGGGAAAGAATCCCTAGCCAAGCCACACTCGCCAAAACCAGAACTGCAAGTGTTGTCTCCATGAACAGGCTCTGGCGTAGCTTAGCGACTGCTTGCGCGCGATTCCCTGAGCCCAATGATGCCTCCAGACTTGGACTAAGCCGGAACCGATTTGCAGCTGCCAAAGCAAGCATTCCGAGAACCAGCACTAGCTTGCCTAGCAGCAACTGACCATAGAGTGTCGAAACAAGCGGATCAAGCGAAGGCCCTGCGATCAATACATAGTTGACTACACCACTGGCCGCAAGAACGAAAACGATCAGCGTTCCGACATGGGCAAAGCCGTTTGATGTGCGGCTCAATATGGCGACAGTGTCCTGTGTCGCATTTGCCCTACTTGTGGCTAAGATCAAAAAAGCAAGCAACGCGCCGACCCATGCACCTGCTGCCCAGAGGTGGGAGATGTCTGAAGCAAGGTGGATGTATCCACGCATTCCGTCGTCCATCGCTCCATGACCAGCCCAGGCCAGTGTCGCCAGCGCTACACCGCTAGATACGGACATGGCAACGAAGCGAAACGTTGGATTGAACTTCACTAGGGCAATCAAGATGCAAAGCGCTAGCGCAAGAATACGAATGCACCAAGCAAGGCCCATGTGAGTGCCGGTGATGAGCATCTCGAAGATATGCGTTGACAACTCGGAGTAAGTTTGCGCACCGGACATGGCCTTGGCAAGGACTGTCATGCCAATCACTGACAGTCCAATCCCGATTACTGCACATACACCAACGCAAACGCGATAGCGACGCGCAATTGCCAAGGATCGCTCGTCATGGCCAAGGGCATAGACGCCGAACACGGCGACGCCAAAAGCTGCAGCCATGTCCAGATAAAGCGCGAGGCGCAAAACGATGGTGAACCAATCCTCGGCCATTTGGTTACTTCACCTGAAATGTGACATTGCCATTGATCGGGTGTGTGTCCGAAGACACGGCACGCCAATCCACGCGATAGGCACCGGGTTGAAGTGCTTGCGCAGGAGTAATGACCATGGTTTTGCCATCGCTAGCGCCAGAGACGCTTGCGCTGACCTTCATTGCACCGTGGTTCGGCATCCCGGGCATGCCCGTCATGATCAAGTTCGCAGCCGAGAACTGAGGAACCAGCGTTTCCGAGAACTTCAGCTCAATCGTTGCAGGTGCAGCAACCTGCGACTTATCCGCAGGAGAGGAGGAAACTAACGAAGGATGTGCAAATGCTGCGGAAGCGAACAGTGTTGCGGCAATTGGCGCGATGAACTTAGCGACCAGGGTTGAGCGGTTCATGAGGACTCCTATCTAAGTGTGATGGTGGTTTGAAAATCGATTGCGAATCTGGGTCTATGGAGTTGGCGCGCCCTCAAGAACGCGCCAGCGAGGAAGTGCACATTGGTCTGGCTAGAACCAGAAGCGGACACCGGCCACCCATCGTGTTTGTTGAGCACGGCCGCCGTCTGCACGAACGAGATCTGCGGTTCGCCCGAAACTGCCCGCACGTTCGACGCCGATATATGGAGCGAACTGACGGCTGAACTCGTAGCGCAGTCGCAAGCCCGCAGATGCTTCGGCTAGGCCCTTGCCGATGTGGCGCTCTGGATCATCCTTGCCGTAAAACTGCATTTCAGCTCTAGGCTCAAGGATCAGGCGCTGAGTCAGCAATAGTTCGTAGCTTGCATTTAGGCGAAGCGCAGTTCTGCCGCCACTGCCAACATAGGCTGTGGCCTCCAGCTCGAACCAGTAAGGGGCTAGGCCCTGTACACCAAATGCCAGCCATTGACGGCTAGGTCCCACGCCGTTGTCTAAGCGCAGACCAAGCTGTGTATCCCAATAGGTTGTGGCAGCACGGCTCCATAGCAGTTCGGTGCGAGACTCTTCGAGCTTTCCTTTGGCGACGTCACCTTCTGCCTTCAAGACAGCTTTGTTGTATGAGGTCCCGTACCATGCTTGCAAGTCATAGGCCGTTGAATCATCACCTCTGCGTGAAAAACGGCGTTCCAGGGTCTCACCACGCAGCGAGGCAAAGGTATGCTCGTCCGCAAGCATCAAGCGCGGGACGCCAGGCACCGCGTAATCGCCCGATCCCAAGGTCAACCCATTGGAATACCCATGTGGGTCGCGAGCATCTGGAGGTGCGGATCCCCCTTGCATCTGCATGCTGCCGTGATCCATCGCAGGGCCGCTTGCAGCGCTGCCAGTCATAGCACCATGACCTGCATGTGGATCAGCTGCAGTTGTGGCAGGGCTTGCCGGTGCTTCCATTTGCATATTCGCTTGGCCATGCGATGAATGGTCGCTTTGCGCCTGGGCCGCAATACTCACCAGAGCGAGGAGCGCAGTGGACAATGCACGAATAGGGAGTGCTTTGGACATTTTTGATCTTCCTTGTGAGGTTTGTTCAAGACACTACGACTTCGCGGAACATGCCTGCATCCATGTGGAACATCAGGTGGCAATGCCATGCCCAGCGCCCCAGAGCATCTGCCGTCACCAAGAAGCTGATGCGTTGTGCAGGCTGTACTGGCAAGGTGTGTCGACGGGCGAGGAATCGACCATCAGGGCTCTCCAGTTCACTCCACATCCCATGCAAGTGCATAGGGTGAGTCATCATCGTGTCGTTGTGCAGGATGACTCGCAAACGCTCGCCGTGACGGAAGTGAACAGGCGTTGATTGCCCGAACTCCAATCCATCAAGAGACCAGGAATATCGCTCCATATTCCCCGTCAGGTGCAACTCCACCTCTCGTCCAGGACCGCGCGAGTCCATCGGACCTGAAGGTGTATGCAGATCTGCCAAGGTCAGCACCCGTCTGCCGTTATTGCGCAGACCGATACCGGGATCGTCAAGATTGGTGCGGGCCATATCGACTCGCATATCTGTTCTTGCGCCATATTCAGTGCGAGCATGGCGTGCGGTGGTGCTGGGCACTGCCAAGCTCCCAGCAGGCTTGGCATGCTGACTATGGTCCATCGCCATACCACCGTGATTCATGCCGGCCATCGCACCATGATCCATGCCGGCCATTGCCCCCGACATACCAGCCATCCCGGCCATACCCGTCATCCCAGACATGCCGGTCATCCCAGACATGCCGGTCATGTCCATGTCGGCTCCAGAACTGCCATGGCTCATGGCGCCCATCATGTCGCTCATACCCAGCCATTCGACGGGATCGAGTGCGGGGACTGGAGCCTGCAGGCCTTCGCGCACTGCTAACGTAGCGCGTGCGTAGCCTGTTCGGTCCATCGACTGGGCAAAAATCGTATAGGCGTCATCACGTGGCTCGACAATCACGTCTATGGTTTCGCCAGGGCCGAATCGGAATTCATCGACAGTCACAGGCTCTACGTCGACACCGTCAACATGCACCACCGTGAGCTTCAGGCCCGGTATACGTACGTCATAGAAGGTATTGCCCGCGCCGTTGACCATGCGCAGCCGGACACGCTCGCCCGGACGGAAAAGAGCAGTCCAATTGCCTGCAGGTGTGACGCCATTTGCGAGGTAGGTCAGGGTCGCAGAAGAGAGGTCGGCTAAATCCGTTGGATTCATGCGCATCTCGTTCCACATCTTGCGCTTGTCTAATGCCGCTGACACGCCATCACGCGATGCATCACGGAAGAAATCAAAGACCGTGGGCTGGTTGTAGTTGTAGTAGTCGCCCTGAACCTTGAGCTTTGCGAAAACGCGCATGGGGTCTTCGTCAGTCCAGTCAGAGAAGAGCACGACATGGTCACGATCTGCACGGATAGTCTCAGGTCCTGCGGGATCAATGATGATCGCTCCATACATGCCGGTGAGTTCCTGCATGCCTGAATGTGAGTGATACCAGTAGGAACCGCTTTGCTGAACCTTGAAGCGGTAGGTAAACGTCTCTCCAGGAGGAATGCCCGCAAAGCTGATGCCTGGAACTCCATCCATCTGGTAGGGCAAGATAATGCCGTGCCAATGAATAGAAGTGGCCTCGCGAAGCTTGTTAGTGACGCGAATCGTCACCGTCTCACCCTCTCGCCAGCGCAGGGTTGGAGCAGGAAGCGATCCATTGATCGTGGTCGCCATGCCAGGCTTGCCCGTAAAGTTCACTGCGGACTCGGCGATCACCAAATCGAACTCGTTACCCTTCAGCACCGGAGCGGCCCCGCGGACTGTGGAGCTCTGCTGTGCGAATGCCATGAGCGACTGCGTTGACAGGCCCGCCAGAACGCCTCCTGCGGCCAGCCCCTGAACGAAGCGCCGACGAGAGAACCCTTGAGTGGGAGTGACAAAAAATGGCGAATGACGCGGCATAAGGTGAAATCCTCCAGAGCTTCCAAGAAATTCGTTTTCGGTAACGCTTGCCTGATGCAATGAGCGCTCGATATGTTCAGTATGCTAGGGCGTGCTGAATTTCGGTGGAGTGACTCATTCATTACATTCATGTAATGCTCGCGTCATGTTTGGTGCGACAGAGGGCTTCTATCCAGCCATGCCCTCGTTGCAACCAGAAGGTTCACTCTGCTCACCACGCTTGATGGCTTCCCAGGAGAGAACAACAAGGCCGTGTTGAGCCTTTCTATCGCCAGGATTTCAGGAACATTACATTTTTCTTATCTTCATGTCAGAGGGCATCAAACTCGGCACACTCTTGATCGTCCACTGCAGCGGAGCGAGTACATGAGGATTTTGATTGTCGAAGATGAGCCTAAAACAGGTGAGTACCTGCGCCAAGGACTGACCGAGGCTGGCTACATTGCTGACCTCGTCCCAAATGGCTCAGACGGCTTACATCTGGCTCTGCAAGGTGAATACTCCTTGGTGATCTTGGATGTCATGCTGCCGGGCCTCAATGGTTGGCAGGTGCTCCAGTCTCTGCGTGATCGGGGACTACATATGCCGGTCCTGTTTCTTACTGCACGGGACCATGTCGAGGACCGTGTCAAAGGACTAGAGCTCGGCGCTGATGATTACCTGGTAAAGCCGTTTTCTTTCGCAGAGCTACTCGCCAGAGTTCGCATTATTCTTAGACGTGGACATCCGGCCAATGAAGGTACTACTCTGACTGTTGCAGATCTCGAGCTAGACCTGCTGCGTCGCCGCGTATCTCGCAACGGCAAACGTGTTGACCTCACAGCCAAAGAGTTCGGACTCTTGGAGTTGCTGATGCGCCGACATGGTGAAGTGCTGCCACGTTCATTGATCGCATCGCAGGTATGGGACATGAATTTCGACAGCGACACCAACGTCATTGAGGTGGCCATGCGCCGTCTGCGGGCAAAAATTGACGAAGGCCACTCGATCAAACTGATCCAGACCGTACGAGGAATGGGCTATGTGCTTGAAGTCCCCGAGGAGGAATAGGTGCAGCGTCTCACTCGCAAGGTAAAGCTCTCTTTAACGATTCGCTTGGCCCTCTGCTTCACGGCTGTTGCGGCAGCCGTAGTGCTAGGTTTAGGCGGCCTATTTCTAGTCGTTACAGAAAAGCATTTCGTGGAATTGGACCGAATGACGCTTCAGGACAAGCGCCATTTGATCGAGAAAATTCTCCAGAACACCAAGTCGGTCGATGATGCTCGTTGGCGTTTAAATGAGGCACTGAACTATCACGAGGATCTTCAAGTCCAGGTGAAAGATGCCCAAGGAGAAACCGTATTTCAATCGCCCGCATCCGGCTTTGCAGTGCCGGATCGCAACTCGGCTTCTATCGACAAGGAAGGATCGTTTGGGGTGTGGCGGCATGCAGACGCAGAATTCCACATCTTGAGCTTTGAGACGCTACCGGCCTACGCACCGTCACCATTAAAGGTACTGATCGCAGCAGACACCAAGCATCACATTCAATTCCTCAACGGAATTCGCACAAGCTTTGCCATTTATGTGATCGCAGCAATTTTGCTGTGCTCACTTCTGTCTTGGCTCGCCGCTCGACAAGGGCTGGCACCGCTGCGAGAAATGAAATCACGTGCGGCCGTTGTGACGGGACAGAAGATGAGTGAACGCATGCCGGTCGAGGCTGTACCCGTAGAAATGGCCGATTTGGCGCATGAGCTCAATCGCATGCTGGATCGGTTGCAGGACGATTTTCAGCGACTGACAGATTTCGCGTCTGATCTGGCCCATGAACTACGCACGCCCATCAGCAACCTGTTGACGCAGACTCAGGTTGTGCTGGCATCCAAGCGTGACGCCGCGACATACCGAGACATTCTTGCCTCTAATGCCGAAGAGTTTCAGCGTTTGGCTCGTATGGTGTCAGACATGCTTTTTCTGGCCAAAACTGAACGGGGCGTAAGCCTGCCGCGCAAGGAGCAATTTTCGGCACAGCAAGAATCGTATGCATTGCTGGAGTTCTACGAGGCTGTCGCTGAAGAAAAGCAAATTCATTTGAAGTTAAAAGGCGATGGACTCGTTGATGGTGATCGACTGATGTTCCATCGTGCTGTGAGTAATTTGCTATCTAATGCTTTGCGCTACACGCCGCATGCAGGCATGGTCACCATCGACATTGAGACCGCAGCTTCCTGGACACTTGTCACTGTGGAAAATACAGGGCAGGACATTGATCCCAAAGTCCTGCCCAGGTTATTTGACCGCTTCTACCGAGCTGACCCTTCCAGGGCTCATCCGGACTCAGACGGTAGCGGATTGGGTTTGGCCATCACCCGAGCAATTGCCGAAGCTCATGGAGGCTCCATTACCGCCACTTCAGCCGATGGACGAACTCGCTTCACCTTGAAATTCCCCACTCCGCAGCCGACTTCCTAAGCAGATCAGAAAACAGGCTTTTCTTGAAAGCAAGAAGACACTATCCGCAGCAAGATGTCTTTGCTGAAGTTGAGCCGCAGCATTTCGTCTGCGGCTTCTCAGCATTTGCCTGCTCGGCTTCGGCTAACGCCAATAATTCTGGAGTGTATCCAGCGGTCTGGATGGCCAACATGTAGTCGGCGTCGCTCAGATCGCCAGAGACTTGCACCGTTTTATCTCGCGCATTCACTCCGATCTTTGCTTCATCATCGATCGCCAAAATGGAGCGCTGAATCCGCGCGGCACAGGCACCACATTTCATGTCATTGATGCGAAAAATAGCCATTACGTACTCCTTTAAAGCTTGTGGCTAAAGTTTCATCCTTCACATGATGTGAATGTCAAGTATCTGTCTGCACATGCACTGGAGCACGCTGTGTACGTCAACTACGTTGGTCTTCGCTTTTCGCTTTGGGTTTATTGGTATGCAGATTTGGGGTAAGAGCTGCCGCGAAAAAGCTGACAACAATGTCACCGGACAGACCTGATTTTGTTGGGCTCCGACTCCTAAGATCAACCCATCTTCTCCTCACCTTGATCAAGGTCCAGGAGATGTGTTCATCAACTGTCTTAGGAGCCAACCATGTCTCAAAACCGCATCTCCATTTCCTCCGTACTCGCAAGCGTTGCTGCCGTTGTCACCCTGGCTCTTCCTGGAATGGCCTCTGCAGCCTACGAGCATCCAGCCAACAATGAACAAGGCGTGATCGTGCATCCGGAGCACTTTGTAAGCCAGAAAACCCGAGCTCAAGTCAAGGCCGAGACTGAAGCTGCCATGAAGCAGGGCCGCCTTTCTTACGGTGAAAGCAATTTCCCACGTGGAACTCCCGAGACAGGATCGAGCAAAACCCGCGAGCAAGTGATCAACGAAACGCGTAATGAATCGCCAGCTGCGCGAGATGCTCGCCTCCAATCATTTGCAGGCTGATCTCCATCAAAGACGCATGCATCGCGGATGCAGCTCTTTCCTGCATTTTTGTTCCGATCTACCGCAGAGGCCTCAAGCAACAGAGGCCTCTGCATGTAGAACATAAGCTTGAGCTAACTACAAATTTCCCGGAAGAATTTCGGCCCAGATGATCGCAATCATCACTTAGGGGGGCGACACTGGGTTCAACGATGCGCGGACTCACCGAGGCGGATATCGCTACCGAGCATCACATTGCATGTTTCCTCATCCATTAACTTGAGGATGGGACAGGACACCGCCTTCTTCAGAACTGAGTTGTGCATACGGTGTCGCGCTTCCTTCAGACACAGCTGTAGCGTTTGCTCCTAGGATGCGAGTTAACCACTGGCTTGCCGAAGATCTGTAGCAATTAAAGATCGGTAGCAACGTATGGCCTTCACCGCGTACCCCTGGTAGATTGACTACACTAACTGCTGCCATGCTACGAAGTCGCATTCACCGCCTATCCACCGCAGTCCTTGTGGCGCTTTCGCTGCTGTTCGCACAGTTGGCGTTGGCGGGTTACGTCTGCCCACAGGAGGAAGGCGTTGATGCAATGACGGCCAGGATGGAGGCCGGCATACCATGCGAAGGTATGGACCAACAGCAACCGGTTCTGTGTCATCAGTACACCAATGCCCCGGATGTGACCTTCGAAGCAGTCAAACTGCCCGTGGCGTCATTACCTGCCATCGTGCAGGTGTTGGAACTGCCGCTAGTGCTCGAATTTGATGCTGCACTTGCAGTGTCCTGGCCCATCACCTTGGAGGTTCGACCGCCTCCGGACCCTCTTTTTCTCTCTACTCTCAGACTCAGAGTCTGATCACTCCGTCGACTGACTGGTGCTGGCATGGCTTGTCCATACGCCGGCGATGCCCTCATTCGTCCACGGAGTTTCCATGTCCCCTATTTTTTTGCGAGCGGCCTCCCTGGCTGCCGTCTTTCTGCCGGCCGTTGCTGCTGCAGAATCGATTTCATTCGACCAGGCAATAAGCTTGGCCGTCCAACGCTCCGAAGCAGCCCGCGCAGCCCAGGCGGCGATGCAAGGCTCTGTCCATTCCATCCAGGCTGCGGGTCAGCTGCCAGACCCCATGCTGCGGGCCGGCATCGACAATTTCCCGGTTACCGGCTCAGACCGCTTCAGCGGTACCCGTGAGTCCATGACAATGAAGCGCATCGGTGTCAGCCAGGAGTGGCTCTCCGCCGATAAACGAGCCGCGCGCGAAGGTGCGGCTCGTGCAAGAGCCGACCGCGACGCCGTACAAAAAGACATTGCCGAAGCCGAGGCTCGCCTGCAGGCCAGCATGGCGTATGTCGATGCTTGGTTCGCCACTGAAGCACTCAAGCTAACCACCCAGACCGAACATCACTTGCACGAGGAGCTGAATGCGGCAAAAAGCCGCATAGCAGCTGCCACAGGCAACAGCGCAGAAGCGTTGCAACTCCTATCCGCCAAAGGGATTGCAGAGGATGAAAGTGAAGAGGTTCGCCAACAGCAGTCTGCAGCCATGGTCAGTCTGCAACGCTGGATCGGCGTTCTTCCCGACGCTCTCAACAAGCCACCGACCTTCCCGGTTCCCGAGGAGCGGGACTACGTGGCGAGATATCCAGCCGTCGCAGGCTTAAAAAGCGACGTCGAAATTGCTCGCCAGAGTGCAAACGTCGCAGCCAAGGAGCGCTCTCCCAACTGGACCTGGGAAGTGTCCTACGGCCAGCGCACTGGCTATTCCGATTTGGTTTCAGTCGGCGTCAGCATCCCGCTCCAAATCGCACCAAGCCAGCGCCAAGACCGCGAAACCTCGGCCAAGCTGGCCATGGTCGACAAAGCAGAGGCTGACCTGACGGAGGGAATGCGCGCAGCCATGGCCGATTACCGCACCTTGACTAGCGACGCCGCGCGCCTGCAGCAGCGTATCGAGAGATACCAAGGCTCCGTAGTGACTCCGGCCAGACAGCGCACTTCCGCCGCCCTGGCAGCCTACCGCTCAAATCAATTGGCCCTGACCGCCGTGTTTGAGGCACGACATGCCGAGGTCGAAGCTCAGAGAAAACTCCTCGCACTGCAGCGTGATTTGGTACGTACGCAGGCCCAACTGAACCTCAAACCCATCGCTCATGGAGGTGCCCAATGAAGCGCACAGCACTGGTCACTTCATTGGTTACGGCAGGCGTACTGCTGGCAGCCGGTGGCTTCTTTATTGGCCGCTTGACCTCCGAAGGCGCTGCCCCCCCCAGGCCGTAGCCGCCTCGGAATCCAAGGCTCCCACAGGCGAGCGCAAGATTCTCTACTGGCATGACCCCATGGTGCCGGGACCACGCTTTGACAAGCCCGGCAAGTCGCCATTCATGGACATGCAATTGGTGCCCGTCTATGCGGACGATGCCAATGACACAGGTGTCAAAGTCAGCTCAACGGTGCAGCAGAACCTCGGCATCCGGACCACGATGGTCAAGCGAGCCAACATCGGTGCGTCGTTCGATGCCGTTGGAACGGTACAGTTCGATGAGCGTCTGAGTGTCGCTGTCCAGAGCCGTGTTACCGGCTATGTCGAGCATTTGGCAGTACGTGCTCCAATGGAGCAAGTGCGGAAAGGTCAGGCGCTGGCCACCATTTTTGCGCCAGAGTGGCTGGGTCCGCAGAACGAGCTGCTCGCACTCAAGCGCGCAGGTGTGCCCCTGGAACTTATTACGGCAGCACGTGAGCGCATGCGCGCCATGTCCATCCCCGCAGAACTGGTCCGCAAGACTGAGGAAACCGGGGTCGCCCAGGCTCGCTACCCCTTGCAGGCTCCGGTAAATGGCGTGGTGACGGAACTCGGTGTTCGGGAAGGAGCCCAGGTGTCACCTGGCCTGACGTTATTCCGCATCTCCGGCCTGGAAAAGGTCTGGGCCGTAGCTGAAGTGCCGGAGGCACAAGCCGTACGCCTGACGCGTGGCCAGAAGGTCAAGGCCGTTCTGCAAGCCGATGCATCCCAAACCTTCGACGGCGAATTGAAGGAGATCCTACCGCAGGTCAACGCCAGCACGCGCACCTTGCAGGCACGATTCGAGGTCGATAACCGCAGCGGCAAACTGATACCGGGGTTGCTGCTGCGCTTGCAGGTTGGCGGGGCTCCAACCTCTCGCCTGGTCGTGCCTGCTGAAGCCGTCATCCGTACCGGCACCCGTGCATTGGTCATCGTCCGCAAGGAGTCTGACAACTTCGAGCCTCGGGAAATCAAACTGGGCGAGGACTTGGGTGATCAATTGGAGGTGCTGCAAGGCTTGCGCGAAGGCGAGGAAGTAATTACCAGCGGCCAATTCCTGGTGGACTCCGAAGCGCGGCTCAAGTCAGCTCTGGGAGCCATGGAAGCCGGCCAACCCCAACCTGTGCCTGCTACGGCCACCGAAGCCTCGGACATCTACCGCGCCGAGGGCAAGGTGGAAAGCATCGATGACGACGGGATCACGATCTCGCATGGTCCCGTACCCAAACTCAAGTGGCCCGCCATGACAATGAGCTTTGGCAAGGCCGACTCGATAACGCTCACGGGTTTGAAGCCAGGAGATCTGGTGCGCTTCGAGTTCCGAAAAGGCGGGCCCCTAGATTGGGAAGTCGTCTCCGTGCAGAAAAGCGGCAGTGACGCAGGAACCACCGGAGGCGCCAAGTGATTGCTACCCTTATCCGTTGGTCCATCGCCAACCGCTTTTTGGTGTTGGTCGTCACAGCGTTCCTTGTGGCGGCAGGCATCTGGTCGGCATCTCGCACTCCAGTCGATGCACTGCCAGACCTGAGCGACGTGCAGGTAATCGTCCGCACCACCTATCCAGGCAAACCACCTCAGGTGGTGGAAGACCTCGTGACCTACCCGCTGACCACGACCATGTTGAGCGTACCTGGGGCTAAAACCGTCCGAGGCTATTCGTTCTTTGGCGACTCCTTCGTCTACATCCTGTTCGACGACAAGACCGATCCGTACTGGGCACGGTCACGGGTGGTGGAGTATCTGAACCAGGTGCAAAGCCGCTTACCAGTAGGTGCGACAGCCGCGCTAGGCCCGGATGCCACAGGTGTGGGCTGGGTCTACGAGTACGCGCTGGTCGACCGCAGCGGCCATAACGATATTGGACAGCTGAGAGCCCTCAACGACTGGTTTCTGAAATTCGAGCTGAAAACCGTTCCGGATGTGGCAGAAGTCGCCAGCATCGGCGGCATGGTCCGCCAATACCAGGTGGTGCTCGACCCGGACCGGATGCGAGTGCTCGGCATTACGCAGTCCATGGTCGTGCAGGCTCTGCAGAAGGCCAATCAGTCGTCGGGCGGTTCGGTAGTGGAAATGGCCGAGACCGAGTACATGGTGCGCTCGCGCGGATTCCTTCAATCACTGGAGGACTTCCGTACCATCCCGCTCACCCTCAGCGGAGCGACACCTGTGCTGCTGAAAGACGTGGCCACCGTCCAGATTGGCCCAGAAATGCGCCGAGGCATCGCCGAACTGGATGGCGAGGGTGAAGTCACGGGCGGTGTGGTGGTCATGCGCTCCGGAAAGAATGCCCGTGCCACCATCGAAGCCGTCAAAGCCAAGCTGGAGAAGCTAAAGCCCAGTCTGCCCAAAGGCGTTGAGGTGGTGGAAACCTATGACCGCTCCCAGCTCATTGATCGTGCGGTCGACAACCTGCGTGTCAAGCTCCTGGAGGAGTTCGCCGTCGTCGCCGTAGTCTGTGCCATCTTCCTATTCCACCTGCGCTCCGCGCTGGTGGCCGTTGTAACGCTGCCTATTGGGGTGCTAGCGGCTTTCGGCGTGATGCACTGGCAAGGCGTGAGCGCGAACATTCTCTCGCTGGGCGGTGTGGCCATTGCTCTAGGGGCCATGGTCGACGCCTCTGTGGTCTTGGTCGAAGCTGCGCACAAGCATCTGGAGCACTTTGAAGAACGACATGGACGCCCGCCGTCCGTGGCCGAGCGCTGGGAACTGATCGCTCAATCGGCCGTGGAGGTTGGCCCAGCGCTGTTCTTTTCGTTGCTGGTCATCACCCTGTCATTCCTGCCCGTGTTCACACTGGAGGCCCAAGAAGGACGGCTGTTCTCGCCGCTAGCCTTCACCAAGACCTACGCGATGGCTGCTGCTGCCGGCCTCTCGATAACGCTGGTTCCGGTGCTGATGGGATACCTCATTCGCGGGCGCATACCTAAGGAAACTGCGAACCCGATCAATCGCGGCCTGATTGCGCTCTACCGACCGGCTCTCGAGCTAGTCTTGCGCTTCCCTATAGCAACGCTGCTGGCAGCGGCATTGGCCCTGGCTATCACCGCAATTCCGGTCATGCGGCTGGGCGGTGAGTTCATGCCGCCGCTGGACGAAGGCGATCTGCTGTACATGCCCTCGGCGTTGCCTGGTATTTCGGTCTCAAAGGCCGCAGAGTTGTTGCAACAGACAGACCGGCTTATCAAAACAGTGCCCGAGGTTAAGCGTGTGTTCGGCAAGGCGGGACGGGCCGATACCGCCACCGATCCAGCGCCATTGGAAATGTTCGAGACCACCATCCAGTTCAAATCGCGCGAGCAATGGCGCCCTGGCATGACGCCAGAGAAACTGGTCGAGGAACTCGACCGGGTGGTCAAGGTGCCGGGCCTGTCTAACGTATGGGTGCCGCCCATCCGCAACCGCATCGACATGCTGGCCACCGGCATCAAGAGCCCCGTGGGTATTAAGGTCGCCGGACCAGACCTCGCCACCATCGACAAGCTCGCGGCACAGATTGAATCCGCCGTGCGCGGAGTGCCTGGTGTTTCTTCCGCATTGGCCGAACGCTTGACTGGGGGCCGGTACATTGACGTGGATGTAGACCGACAAGCCGCTGCACGGTTCGGACTTTCTGTGGCCGACGTGCAGGCGGTCATAGCCACCGCCATCGGTGGTGAGAATGTCGGAGAAGTCATTCAAGGTCGAGAGCGCTTTCCGGTGAACGTCCGCTACCCGCGCGAAATCCGCGATTCGCTGGAACGCCTGCGCAAGCTGCCTTTCGTGACTGACAAAGGCGCCACCGTGCTCCTGCAGGACGTCGCCAAGATCGTCATCGCAGAAGGCCCGCCCATGATCCGTAGCGAAAACGCACGACTCTCGGGCTGGGTGTATGTGGATGTGCGTGGCCGGGACTTGCGCTCCGTCGTCCATGACATGCAAGCCGTTGTCGCCAAGCAGGTGGCAATGCCTGCCGGCTATGCCTTGTCGTGGTCTGGCCAATTCGAGTATTTGGAGCGGGCTACGGAACGCCTGAAAATCGTCGTACCACTCACTTTGGCCGTCATCTTCATGCTGCTCTACGTGCTGTTTCGCAGCGCAGGCGATGCCGCATTGGTCATGGCAGCAGTTCCATTCTCGCTGGTCGGTGGGTTCTGGTTCATCTGGGCGCTCGGTCACGCAGTGTCAGTGGCCTCGGCCGTGGGGTTCATTGCCCTGGCCGGCGTTGCCGCCGAGTTTGGCGTCGTGATGCTGGTCTACCTGCAGAACGCCTGGAAACAGCATCTGGCCGCAGGCGAGCCGGACAATGAGGCAACGTTGCTGGCCGCCATTCGCGAGGGAGCCGTCATGCGCGTGCGGCCGAAGGCCATGACCGTAGCGGTAGTGATGGCGGGTCTGCTTCCCATTCTGGTTGGACACGGCACCGGCTCGGAAGTTATGACCCGCATCGCCGCTCCGATGGTCGGCGGCATGGTCACAGCCCCGCTCCTGAGCATGCTGGTCATCCCAGCTGCCTGGTACTTGATCCATCGCAAGCGTCCAACTGCAGAGCGCCCCCCCCCTCAAACCTTGAAGCATCTGCAATCAAGGCTTCATAACCATTACACCTTGGAAGATAGAACCATGAAAACAGCCCACATCCTTACCGCAGCCGTCGCGTTAGCAGCGTTCACAACAACTCATGCGCAGGACATGAAAATGCCGATGCAGCCTGCAGCCCGAGCCACTTCGGCCAGCATGCCCCTCGTTGATGGCGAGGTTCGCAAAATCGACGCTCAAAAGAACCTCATCGTATTGCGTCACGGAGATATTCCGAACCTGGCCATGCCTGCCATGACCATGGGATTTGAGGTAGCCGACAAAAAGATGCTCGACGGCCTGAAGGTCGGCGACAAGGTTAAATTCCAGGCCGAGGCTATCAAGGGCAAGGCGATGGTCACGGAACTGAAACCGAACCATTGATAGAAAAAGGGACTGCCATGTAAATCGCAGTCCCTTTGTTGTAAAGCCTCGTTTAAACCGCAAACCCTGATAGCTATGCATCAGGTCTGCTATCCGTCATTGCGCTATATTTTCCGGCTTCCGTTGAGCATTTCGGAAAAAGAAGGCCAGCACGAACAGAAGAACCAGGCCCTGCGCGACAAGCCCGATCACTGAAGGGAAAATGCCTAACACTTCCAAACGAGGTGCTGGCAAAGCACTGGGAGCAATCCATCCTGCTTCCTGCAACGCGGCAATTCCCTTCCCGGTTAACACCACCGCCAAAACTGCGACCAGCCAAGAACTTACAGAGAAGAATTTACCAATTGGCAGCTTGGCGCTGTATCGCAGCAGCAGAACCGTTATCAGCGCAAGACACAGCACGCCCACCCCAAGGCCTGCAAGGATTGCTCCATCATTTCCTTGGCCCCACATTGCGGCGAAGAACAAGATGGTCTCGAATACTTCACGGTACACGGCGACGAATGCCAGACCAAACATAAAGAAGGCCGAACGGCGATTCAGTGCAGCAGACATGCGCTCTCGCAGATACGCCTGCCACTGACCAGCGACGCTCTTTTGGTGCATCCAGATACCCACACTCAAAAGCACTGCCGCTGCAAACAGGCTGGAAAGCCCTTCGGTGACCTCACGATTGGCACCGCTGATCGAAACTGCATACGTCGCAATAGCCCAGGTGACGCCACCTGCAGCCAATGCTCCGAGCCAGCCAGCGTGTACATAAGGCAGAACATCAGGACGCTTTGCCTGGCGCAGGAAGGCGATCATTGCGACAACGACTAAAAGCGCTTCGAGGCCCTCACGAAGTAGGATAGTCAAGCTGCCGAAGAATGCCGCGGTCGCGTCAGTGCTAGATTCAGTGAGAACCTGATCCGCCGCATTAAATAGATCCTGAATACCGATAGCTGCCGTTTCAATCTCTTGAGCCGAAGCCTTCGACGCAATCAACGAGCGATACTGACCCATAGCCACTTCAATGCGGGTCTTCAGTGTTCCGTCTCTTGTTGCCAGAGCTTGTTCGAAGGGCTCGACTCCATCTAAATAGGAAGACAAAGCAAACTCGGCTGCCTCCTTTGGTTTGCCGTCCTTGATGGCTGCAACACTCTGATTCAGTCGTTCACGGGCAAGCGTCAGGCTCTTTACACGCGGAGCAGAAAGCGAATCCGGATGAGCCTGAAGAAAAGCTACAGTGGCCTTGGCCTGGTCCTCTCCCAGAGAGTCCGCCAACTCTGCCTCAGTTAGACGAACAAAATGATCCATGCCTGCGACCTCAGTCCGGATCTTCTCTGACTCCTTCCAAAGTAGCTGCCCTTGTTGGCGTTGGTGATCATCATGAGCGAAAGTTCCTAGGAACATCGCCACAGACCAACGGTCCTCCTCTGAAAGCTGTGCAAATGCGGGCATTGCTGTACCTGCGATTCCCTGACTCACCGCCTGGTAGAGCGCGAAAACACTGCGCTGACGGGCACGGTCATGGTCCGTGAACGCAATGGGTTTGGGGTCAAGCTGCTTGGCTAAAACTCCGTCCCCATTTCCTGATGCACCATGACAAGCAGCACAGTTGGCCGCATACACAGAAGCACCCAATTGGAGATTCGGAACTGAGGTCGGGGCCAGTGGGACTGGATATACGGCAATCACGTGATTGGCTAGGCCCTTTGCCAAGCTCCCCACAGTAGCAGGATCTGACTTGGTCGCAATTGCAGCCTGTAGAGCTTCGCTCTCTTTCAGTAGCGTCTGGCGCTCCGGCTTTTCCTCCAGAGAACTGATCTTGTTGCGAGCTGTCTGTGCAAACTCCTGCATTTCGTCATACTCAGATGGTGCGATCACCTTTCCATCTTGCACAGCACCGCCATAGTCCACCGCGAGATAGTCAAGTATCTGCCACACACGACGCACGTCAGCTTCAGAAGCACTGGCAACTGCAGCCCAACTCACTGCGAGAAGCAATAGGCAAGTTGCAAGAACCTTTCGTGCAACGTGAGAGGTGGCTGGGTATGCCACGTAAGTACGACTCATTTTTGTTCCTGAGCGAAAAGCAGGCCCGTCTTGCGGGCCGAAAAATTGCGTTGAGCAACGCTAGTTAAACGCGGGAGGCTTTAAGAAGGCGAAGGCCATTGAAAACCACCAACAAGCTAGCCCCCATATCTGCAAAGACAGCCATCCACATCGAGGCGTTGCCAAAGACTGCAGAAGCAAAGAATACGGCTTTGATACCAAGGGCAATGGTGATGTTTTGCCAAAGGATTGCATGGGTTCGTTTGGAAAGACGAATGGTTTCAGCCACCTTGCGCAGATCGTCGTTCATGATCAGAACATCGGCAGCTTCCTTAGCCGTATCTGTACCAGCGGCCCCCATGGAAAATCCAATCGAGGCAGCCGCGAGCGAAGGACTGTCGTTCACGCCATCGCCAACCATACCGACGACGTGACCTTCAGCCATCTGCGCGACCCAGGACTGTTTGTCCTGCGGCAACAGATTGGCACGCACTTCATTGATACCAACCTCTCGTCCGATCGCTGCTGCTGTGGCTTCGTTATCGCCGGTCAGCATGACCGTCTGTACACCCAAGGCCTTCAATTCAGCAATGGCTTGCCGACTGGATTCCTTGGTGGTATCAGCGACCGCAAATACTGCGAGTACTTCACTGTCATTGGCAAACAACGACAGTGTGCGACCTTGCAACTCTTGTTCTCGCAGGGCCGCTTCAAGTTCAGATGAACACTGACCGCGTTCGTGAATCCAGCGATGATTGCCCAGCACGTAATTCACGCCACCAATGCTCCCGTGAACTCCTTTGCCCAGTTCCGCAGCGAAGTTCTGAACCTCTATCGCATCATTTGCCAAACCGTTAACAACGGCCTTAGACACGGGATGGTCAGAGCGCTCCGCTAGGCTCTTAGCCCAGCTCAGAACATCGGCTTCGCTGCTGACAGTGGATAGCACTTTGCTAAACACAAGCTTGGGACGCCCCTCGGTAAGAGTTCCCGTCTTATCCAGTCCGAGCATAGACAGCTGACGAGCCTGTTCCAAGTACGCTCCTCCCTTGATGAGGATGCCTCGACGAGCAGCTGCGGCGAGTCCACTGACAACAGTTACTGGGGTGGAAATGACCAAGGCGCATGGGCAGGCGATTACCAGAAGGACCAGTGCCTTGTAGATTGCTGTCATCCACTCCCACCCCAAAAACAAGGGCGTTCCAAGAGCGACCGCTAGAGCCATTACGAAGACTGCTGGCGTGTAGACGGCTGCAAACTTATCCACGAACCGTTGTGTTGGGGCGCGTTGGCTCTGTGCCTCTTCTACCGCATGAATGATCCGCGCCAACACAGTGTCGCTTGCCGGTCTAGTGATACGAAATTCCAGCGAGCCACTTTGGTTGATAGTGCCAGCATAGACATCGTCGCCTGGACTTTTATCCACGGGAACGCTTTCCCCTGTGACAGGAGATTGATCTACCGCACTGTTGCCTGCAATGACACGTCCATCCAAAGCAAACCGTTCACCTGGTTTCACGCGCGCCAATGATCCAACTGGCACCAGTTTCGCGTCCAAGGCGCTCCAAGAGCCATCCGGCTGCTGAATCTCCGCCTGTGACGGCGACAATGCCAGCAAGCCGGCGATGGCGTTGCGCGCTCGATCTACTGACCGAGCCTCAATCAGTTCGGCCAACGAATACAGCGCCATGACCATCGCGGCCTCAGGCCATTGTCCGATGAGAAATGCGCCAATCACTGCGACGCTCATCAGCGCATTGATATTTAACTGCCACCGCAATAGCGCACCAAGCCCTTTCTTGAAAACAGAAAGTCCAGATAGTGCAATGGCCATCGCCGCGACGCCCATACCAAGCCCCTTCCACGGCAGGCTGTCGGGCGCAAAAAAGTGGACGCCTTCTGCGAGTATTGCAACTACCAATGCTGCGATCAGGCGATTCAATTCAGTGCGTTGAGCTTGAGCCGTTTGCTCTGCCGACAAGGGAGCACTAAGCACTTCAGACTTGAATCCAGCGTTCAACAGCTCCTGGATGATCGAGTCTTTGGCCGACTCAGGGGCGTCTACGGACAACATGCGTGCGGGTAGATTGAACTGCAGTCTCCGCACTCCCGAAATGCCTTCGAGTGCGCGACGGATCTGCCCTTCTTCTGTAGGGCAGTCCATCGCGGGTACTCTCAGAAGTAATCCGCCCTCGATTGCATCAACCTTTGCGGTTGAGACTGGGAGCGTAAGGGGTGTTTCACATGCCGAGCCTCCGCAGCTTGTGCCCTCACACGAGCTATTGGATACGCGTGCAACTAAGTCAGCTTGCAACTGAGAATTCGACGTTTCTGGCTCAGCTTCAAACCCTAGTCGATTGATCGCTTCGATCACCGAAGGCCAGGATGTCTGGGTGGCATCTACGAACAGCTTGCGCTGTGCCAAATCGAAACGCATTCCCGACACGCCGACAACCTGCTCCACTGCGGCTCGAATAGGTCGCTCCTCGTTAGGGCAGTCCATTGATGGAATGTGCAGTCGCAATTCCTTCGGACTCACATCAGCATTCGGCTGCGCAGCAATGGGAGACGTCACTTCACATGCAGCGCTACTGCAAGGGGAATCTCCACAGTGTGTGCTTCCAGTTGAGATATCCGTTTTGCAGGCATCTTGTTTGGACAGCGGGGCTAAGGGCTCGACCTGAAAGCCCAACCCTCTGATCGCCTCAATTACCACCGGCCAAGAAGCGCTAGAGGCATCCACAGACAGGGTGCGCTGAGCCAAATCAAAGCGCATCCCAGTGACACCAGCGATTCGCTCTACGGCGTTCCGAATTGGGCGTTCTTCGTTTGGGCAATCCATGGAAGGGATGCGCAAGCTCAGAAATGGCACTGCCTTTGCCTCTGGAACACTGGACTGCTCGATTGACTGGTCGTCGATACAACTTAATGAGCAACCGCCCGAGCAGGTAGCAGGCTCGTGTGAAGCGGTTGTCGAAGGTGTTAGGCATGTAGGAGTGGTACTCATGACATCATTAGAAAACCTGTACCTACTACAGAGTCAAGCCCAAAAACCTTAAAATTTCCAAGCATTCACTTTGCGAGCACTCGATGAAAATTGGCGAGCTTTCCGTCTCCTCGTCCACGCCGGTAGAAACAATTCGCTTTTATGAGCGAGAAGGATTGTTGCCTGCACCTGCTCGGACCCAAGGGAACTTTCGGATCTACGAATCTTCGCATCTGGAGCGACTTCAAATGATTCGCCATTGCCGCAGCCTAGACATGTCTCTCGCCGAGGTGCGTGTACTACTTCGGTTTCGAGACGACCCCGGTGCTGCTTGTGGTGATGTCAACGCCTTGCTGGATGCGCATATCAGCCAAGTCTATGAGCGAATTAAGGAGTTGCATCTTCTACAAAAGCAACTCCAAGATCTACGCAAACGCTGTGGTGAGGAGCGAACTGCTCAACATTGCGGAATCCTTGCCGGCCTAAATGAGCACCTTCAGATTCATCCCGTATGACTGTGATAGCAAAGGCTTGACGGACGTGGAGATCGGAGACGCTTGCGCCATACAGCTACACACAAGATTGCAACACTCCTACCGCCTAAGCGGTAGTTAGTGTGTTGCATCTACGACTGCTAATGGGCGGCTCTTTGGCAGATCATCGAATGACTGGTCATGGCCGATTGCTGCCCGACATGAACGGCCGCTAACGGGTACTTCAGGTTTGTTTCGCTGCCCCATCAAGTCTGCTTTTCGGCGACAGATCGCTCCCAGGCTCGGATGAGGCCAAGTCATCGAGCCCCGTATTGACGTGGTTGCAATCATCTTCCACATCTAGGAAGGCTTCAGCGACTTGTGGGCTCTGGCAATGAAGGCCCTTCAATGGCAATAAGAATCTTGAATTCAATGATTGTCAAAGCAACTAAAAATCGTTACCTTTCGTGTCTTCTGTGAGTGATTGCGATCTTTTTCATGGATATGGATCACTCCTATGTAAGTGCATTTACGCAAGCATTTGGGAGGTATCTTCGTCATGAATCGGATTTACAGAAGCATCTGGAACGCAGCGTTAGGTACCTGGATTGCTGCTCCAGAAACCTCTCGTGCCGCAGGTAAGCGCGGAACCACCGTGGTCGTTGGCGCGGTAATCGGTGTAGTGCTTGCACTCAGCGCAACTCATGCTGATGCAGCCTGCACTGCGGCAGGCTTCAACGTCAGCTGTTCGGGCGCTGCCAATCCTCTGGCTCCCAGCTATTTCAATGCGGCCAGTAACCTCAGCGTCACGGTCAATCCTGGCGGTAGCCTGGGAGTGTTGCTCGGTGTCGGCGGCAATGCCATGACACTGAGTGGAAGCAATGGCACGCTGACCAACAACGGCCGCATCGACCCAACCCTGCTCGGCACCGGCTTGGGCGTGCTGTCCTCGGGCGTGGTGATGGGCAATGCCTCGGCCAGCACCCAGACGGTCACCAACAACGGCACCATGGCCGGTACCACCGGCCTGTCGATCGGCCTGACCGGCATGGCGCTGGCGGTGCAGAACGGTGCGGGCGGCACCACCAACATCATCAATACCGGCACCATGTCGACCAGCGGCATCATCGGTGCCACCCTGCTCGGCCCGGATGCTGGTGTGATCGCTGCCTATGGCGGCGGGCAGGTTAACGTCAGCAATTCCGGCACTATCACCGGGCGGGTGGCGCTTGGCAGCTCGGCCGGCGGCAACACCTTCACCAACTCCGGCACGGTGAACGGCAGCGTCTCGATGGGCGCCAACAGCACCAACCAGTTCATCGCCACCACCGATTCCTCGGTGAACAGTTCGGGCGGGACCGGCCTGGCGGTCAATCTCGGCATCGGCTCGGTCACCATCAGTTTCGCGGCCACCGGCACCGTCGACGGCGGCGCGGGCGGCAACAACAGGCTGATCCTGCAGCAGGGCACCTCCGCCACCGGCACCATCAACAACGGCAACTACGTCAATTTCAACCACCTCGACTTACAGAGCGGCACCTGGACGCTGTCGGGCGCATCGGGCGCGGTCGACGCGACACTGGGCAACGGTGCCACCGCGGTGGTCAACAATGCCGCCTCGCTCGGCACCGGCGCCATCAGCGCCAACGGCGGCGCGATCCAGTCGACCACGCCGGGCCTCACGCTGTCCAACAACATAGCCACCAGCGGCGCCGGGCTGGGCGTGTCGGGGAGTTCAAGCCTCAACCTGTCGGGCACCGTCTCGGGCACCGGGCCGGTCACCCAGTCGGGCAGCGGCACGCTGACCCTGTCGGGCAACAACACCTACACGGGCGGCACCAATCTCAACGCCGGCATGATCGTGATCGGCAACAACCAGGCGCTCGGCACCGGCACCCTGACGGCCGGCGGCAACGCCACGCTCGACAGCAGCCAGGCCGTCACCGTCGCCAACCAAGTGGCCGTCAACGCCGGCGCCTCGCTGGCGTTGGGCGGTAGCAACGCCATGACGGTCGGTGGCGTAATCTCAGGCGCGGGCGGCTTGCTCAAAAACGGCGCGGCCACCACCACGCTGACGGGCGCCAATACCTACACGGGCGGCACCACCATCAACAGCAGCACGCTGGCCCTGGGCGCGGGCGGCTCGCTAGCGGCCACCGGCGCGGTCAACCTGGCTGGTGCGGGCGCGGGCTTCGACATCAGCGCCTCGGGCGCCAACCAGACCATCGGTGCGCTAGCCGGCGCGTCAGGCACCACTATCTCGCTCGGCGCGAACACGCTGACCATGGGCGATGGCACCAACCAGAGCTTCGGCGGCTCCATTGGCGGCACCGGCGGCATCGTCAAGCAGGGCTCGGGCACCGAGGCGCTGACAGGTACCCACACCTACACAGGCGGCACCACCATCAACGGCGGCACCCTCGCCCTGGGCGCGGGCGGCTCGCTGGCTGCGAGCGGCAGCGTCAATCTCGGCACCGCCGGCGCGGGTTTCGACATCAGCGCAGCGGGCGCCAACCAGACCATCGGCGCGCTGTCGGGCGTGGCCGGTACCACCGTCTCGCTGGGCGGCAACACGCTGAGCTTCGGCGACGCGACCAACCAGACCTTTGGCGGCGCGATCGGCGGCACGGGCGGCATCGTCAAGCAGGGCTCGGGCACCGAGACGCTGACGGGCGCCAACACCTACACGGGCGGCACCACCATCAACGCGGGGACCATCGCGATCGGCGCGGGCGGCAGCCTGTCGAACCAGGGCACGGTGAACCTGGCGAACGCGGGCACCTCGCTCGACCTGAGCGGGGCGACCACGCCGCAGGCGATCGGCGGCCTGGCGGGGGCCGCAGGCTCCAGCGTGAGTCTGGGTGCCAACGGGCTGACATTCGGCGATGCGGGAAATCACACCTTCGGCGGCACGATCGGCGGAACTGGTGGCGTCACCAAGACGGGCACCGGCACGGAAACGCTGACGGACACGCAGACCTATACGGGCGGCACCACCATCAACGGCGGCACCTTGGCGCTTGGCGCTGGCGGCTCGCTGTCGGCCGGCGGCGCGGTACACCTGGGTGGCACGGGTGCGAGCTTCGACATCAGCGGCGCGGGCGCGGCACAGACCATCGGCGCCTTGTCCGGCGTGGCGGGCACCACGGTGGCGCTGGGCGGCAACGGCCTGACTTTCGGCGACGGCAGCAACCAGACCTTTGGCGGAGCAATCACCGGAACGGCCGGCATTGTCAAGCAAGGCTCGGGCACCGAGACGCTGACGGGCACCAGCACCTTTACCGGCGGCACCACCATTAATGCGGGTACGCTGGCGATCGGTGCCGGCGGATCGCTGGCGGTCGGCGGCGCGGTCAACCTGGCCAACGCAGGCACGAGCTTTGACATCAGTGGCGCGACCTCACCTCAGGTGGTTGGTGCATTGTTGGGCGTCGGCGGTTCGAACATCAATCTCGGCTCCAATACGTTGAGCTTCGGCGACGCAACCAACCAGACCTTTGGCGGCGCGATCGGCGGCACGGGCGGCATCGTCAAGCAGGGCTCGGGCACCGAGACGCTGACGGGCACCAACACCTACACGGGTGGCACTACCGTCAACGCCGGGACTATCGCGATCGGCGCGGGCGGCAGCCTGTCGAACCAGGGCACGGTGAACCTGGCGAACGCGGGCACCTCGCTCGACCTGAGCGGGGCGACGACGTCGCAGGCGATCGGAGGCCTGGCGGGGGCCGCAGGCTCCAGCGTGAGTCTGGGCGCCAACGGGCTTACATTTGGCGATGCGGGCAATCACACCTTCGGCGGCACGATCGGCGGAACTGGTGGCGTCACCAAGACCGGTACCGGCACGGAAACGTTGACAGGTACGCAGACCTACACGGGCGGTACCACCATCAACGGCGGCACCCTGGCGCTTGGCGCGGGCGGCTCGCTGGCGGCGGGCGGCAGCGTCAATCTCGGCACTGCGGGAGCGAGCTTCGACATCACCGGCGCAGGCGCGGCACAGACCATCGGCGCGCTATCGGGCGTGGCGGGCACCACGGTAGCGTTGGGCGGCAACGGCTTGACCTTTGGCGACGGCAGCAACCAGACCTTTGGCGGCTCGATCACCGGCACGGCCGGCATTGTCAAGCAAGGCAGCGGTACGCAGACCTTGACCGGCACAAGCACTTTCTCGGGCGGAACCGCCCTCTATGCCGGTGGTCTGATGATTGGAAACAACGCGGCGCTGGGCAGCGGCACTGTCACCGTCAACGGTGCAGCGACGCTGGATTCCGTGAGTGCGGCGACACTGGCCAACAATGTCGCGTTGAATGCGGACCTCACTGTTCTCGGCAGCAATGCACTGACCCTAAACGGCGATATTACTGGCACGGGCTCTCTGACCAAGGACGGAAGCGCGACGCTGACCTTGAATGGGACCAACGCTTACAGTGGCGGTACCTTCATCCGCGCAGGCACTTTGGCGCTCGGTGCAGGAGCAAGTCTTTACGCCAATGGCGTAGTCAATCTTGCAACCGGAGCCACCTTCGATCTATCGGCCGGCAATGGCACGCAGACATTTGGCACCCTCATTGGCAATGGCACCGTCAACCTGGGCGGGAACTCGCTGACTGTTGGAGGCCCAATTAACAGTGTATTTAGTGGCTCCATCGGCGGCACTGGAGGCCTGATCAAACAGGGAACCGGTACCGAGACTTTGACCGGTGCCAATACCTACACCGGCGGTACTAGCATCAATGCAGGCATCTTGGCGATTGGCGCAGGTGGCAGCCTGGCTTCTACCGGAGCCGTTAACCTGGCGGCTGCGGGAACGGGCTTCGACATAGCCGCAGCCGGCAATCAGACCGTGGGCTCTTTGGCAGGCGTTGCAGGTTCGAACCTGTTTCTGGGCGGTAACTCGCTCACACTCGGAGGAGTAGGCAACACGAATTTCGGAGGCTCCATCGACGGAACCGGAGGGCTGATCAAGAGCGGTCTTGGAGTGCAAACGCTGGCAGGAGCCAACACTTTCAGCGGCGGGACGACACTCAATGCGGGCGGCCTGGTCGTGGGAAGCAATAGCGCTCTTGGCACCGGTCTGCTGAGTGTTGCTGGCAGCAGTACTTTGGATAGCACTTTTCCTGTGCACCTGAGCAACGCCATTGACCTGGGGTCTGGTGTCAATCTCCAGTTGCTCGGCAGCAATGATCTGACGTTGAGCGGAGACATCTCCGGAGCAGGTGGATTGACCAAGGGCGGCGCAGCCACGGTGACTTTGGCGGGTTCCAGCAGCTATACCGGCGACACCACGATCAACAGCGGCGCAATCTTGGTGGGAGCTGGGGGCACACTCTCGGATCGCAGCACGGTCAATCTGGCTGGAGCCGGATCGCTCAACATCGGTGCCAGCGGCAATCAAAACATCGGAGGATTGGCTGGAGTGGCCGGCAGCACTCTGCTTCTCGGTGGCTCCAACCTGACGACTGGTGGCAACAACGCCAGCACCACGTTCTCGGGAACCATCAGTGGAACAGGTGGTCTGCTGCAAACAGGCTCTGGAACCCTGACACTGACGGGCAATAACCTCTATTCCGGCAGCACCACAATCAATGCCGGCGGCACGATACAACTCGGCAATGGCGGCTCAAGCGGAGCGGTGAACGGCAGCATCGTCAATAACGGCTCGCTGATTTTCAACCGCAGCGATGCGGTAACTGTTGCGGGCTCTATTAGTGGCAACGGCAACATCACACAGGCTGGCCAGGGCACCACGATACTGACTGGCGACAACACTTACCAAGGCAGTACCACGGTGGGTGCAGGCACCTTGCAGGTAGGCAATGGCGGCACTGGCGGTAGTCTGGGAAGCGGCGCGATCAACAACAACGGCACATTGGTCTTCAATCGCAGCAATGACCTCACGTTGAACAACTCCATCAACGGCTCAGGAGGCTTGACTCAGGCTGGCGGCGGCACGTTGACACTGAGCGGCAGCTCCAGCTACGGAGGTTCTACACAAGTCAACGCAGGAACCCTCAACTTCACAAATAGCAGCCATTCACTGGGCGGTGACTTGAACGTAGCGGGTAACGCCTCGCTAGGCGTCACGACAGGAGCCGCGGTCGCCGTATCAGGCACTGTTCGACTGGCCAACACATCCACCCTGTCGCTGGACTCAACGAGCTTGGCCCCGGGCTTGACAGCGTCCAGCCTGCAGATTGGCAGCGGTGTTGGCTTGAACCTCTCGGGCATCACCTCCTCCAGCCAACTCGACCGCGTGCTGATTTCGACCACAAACGGCATCAGCGGCGACTTTGCTCTCACCAGTGTGGGGGGCTTCACTGGCGAGGTCGACTACCTCACACTGAACACGCGCAAATCAGTGGACGGGAAACAGTATCTGGCCAGTTATAGCCAGAGCTGGACCGCCAACAATAATTTGGCACACGGCACCTTCACCCTGAGCAATTTGCAAGACCAGTTTGAGGTCGGCGTGGCTCTCGAAAACCAGGCATCCAACAGTGCTTTGGGATGGGATGGAACTTCGTTGACTAAAAACGGCGCCGGCAGCCTGACCTTGTCTGCCGCCAACAGCTATACAGGCACCACCCGCATCAATGGCGGCACCCTGCAAGTGGGCAACGGCGGCAGCGTCGGCAATCTCGGCTTGGGCGCGGTGACCAACAACGGATCTCTGGCCTTCAATCGCAACGACGCCTTAACTGTCTCCAACGATATCAGCGGCAGTGGTTCTCTTCAGCAAAACGGCTCCGGAACGACAACGCTAACAGGTACCAATACCTACTCGGGCGGCACCACAGTCACCGCAGGCACTTTGCGAGCGGGCTCCGCTGGCGCTTTGGTTCAGAACGCCAGTTATTCCATCAGCCAGGGGGCAACTCTGGACCTGAACGGTCATACATTGACCAGCTCTCAAATCGTTAGCAACGGCAATATCCAGCTGGGCTCTGCCAACCTGGTCATCAATAGTGCTTCCGGCCAGGTTGACAGCCTTGGCGGCAAGGTCTCCGGGACGGGACACGTGGTCAAGCAAGGCGCAGGCGTACTAGCCCTGAACAGTGCCAGTGACTTCAGCGGCGGCGTCGATCTCAAGCAGGGTACGCTGAACTTGGGCAATGAAAAGGGCCTTGGAAGTGGCACGCTGTCCATGGACGACGGCACCAAGATTAACTTGACCGCCAACGGCATGACCATTGCCAACAACCTGTACATGACTGGTGACAATGATCCCGTCGTAGACACCGGTGCCAACAACGCGACCTGGGCAGGTGCGATTACCGGTGCAGGCTTCCTGACCAAGCAGGGCACCGGTGTGCTGACGCTGACCAACACCGCCAACACCTACACCGGTGCCACCGACGTGGCTCAAGGCACCTTGCAGGCCGGAGCGGCCAATACCTTCAGCAGCACCTCGGCCCACACCGTGGCCAGCGGCGCCGTGCTGGACCTAGCCGGCTTCAACCAGACCCTGGCCAGCCTGAACAACAGCGGTACCGTCAAGCTCAGTAGCAACTCTGGAGCAGTACCAGGAGCCGTGCTCAAGGTCACCGGCCCCTATGTGGGCAACAACGGTAATCTGGGCCTGTCTACCGTGCTGGCTGCTGACGGCAGTGCCACCGACAAGCTGCTGTTGTCCGGTGCCACCGCCGTGGCCAGCGGCAACACCACGGTGCATATCACCAATGCTGGCGGTCTGGGTGCCCAGACGACAGGCAACGGCATCGAGGTCATCGGTACCGAGAACGGTGCCAGCCTGCAGCCAGGCTCTTTCACTCTGGTAGGCGGCCATGTGGATGCCGGTGCCTACGAGTACCGCCTGACACAGACCGCCCAAGGTGCGGCGCTGCAATCGACGAATACGACACCAACGACACCGACCACGGCCTACCGTGCCGAAGTGCCGCTGCTGTCGGCCCTGCCGGCACAGCTGCGCCAGGCCGACATGGCCATGCTGGGCGATCTGCGCAAGCGCATGGGAGATGAAGGCACGCAAGCGACCACCAGCTCCGACTCTGGTGCCAGCCGCCGTGTCTGGGGCCGCATTCTGCGCACCGATCCCAAGATCCGCCAGCAAGGCACGGTCAGCCCGGAAAGCAGCGGTCACCTGACCGGATTCCAGGCGGGTCTGGACCTGTATGCCGACCAGAGCATCAAGGCCGGCATCTATGTAGGCCAGCTCGAAGGCGACATGAGCGTCAAGGGCTTTGCCAGCGGCGAGGATCGCAAATACGTGGGCTTCAACAACCTGCGCACCCGCTACCTGGGTGTCTACGGCAGCTGGCAAGATGCCTCAGGCCTGTATGCCGATGCCGTGCTCCAGGGCGCGGACTACCGCAGCGATCTGCGCACGGCTGGCGATACGGCCCAGGCCCGCACTAAGGGCAGTGGCTGGCTGGCTTCTGTGGAAATGGGCAAACCCTTTGCAGTGAGCTCCAACTGGCAGATCGAGCCTCAGGCGCAGATCATCTACCGCAAGCTCAGCATTGATGACACGGCGCTGAGCCTGGCCACGGTCAAAAACAAGGCCGACGACGACTGGACCGTGCGCCTGGGCGCGCGCATCAAGGGCAACTTTGCAACCGGTGCCGGTGTGCTGCAGCCTTACGGTCGCATCAATGTCTACAGGGCCAGCAACACCACCGATATCGCCAGCTTTGTGGCGCCTGGCGGAACCACCGACATCAAGGCTAGGGGCGGCTACACTGCAACCGAGATGGCCGCCGGTGCCAGCCTGCAGATCAACCCGCGCACCAGCGTCTATGGTGAGTTGGGCAAGCTGTGGGCCAATGGCGGTGACAGCCGGGTCAAGAGCGGGGTACAGGCCTCCATTGGCGTGAAGGTGCAGTGGTAACCTCGAGGGAATAGCCAATAAGGCATGAGCCTAAGCTAACATCACAAAGGCTCGCAGTCATAGCAACTGCGGGCCTTTTCGTTTTTCGAAAGATGCTCTCTTCGGATGTGAGGCCCTGACATGCTTGTGGCCGAAAGCTGAGACAGCAAACGACCCATTTCGATCGTCCGGAACGCCTCGCTCAACGACTGCTGCGGAGCGACAATGGTCAATACAATTGTGGCGCTGACACCGCTGTCTGCATATCGCACGAAGCTTTCACTTGAGCCGCGACCCGGACTTGGGCGCTCACTTACGCTGGCAGTGAAACTGTCCCGTACCAAGACCCTCTACTAGGAGTTAACCGTGTCAACTTGGGCATCAGTGGATCTGGGCTGCATGACAGTCACAGAAATGCAGAATCACATCAACCAGTGGTACTTCAAAAGAAAAGAACGGACGGTCGAAAAGTCCGAAGATGAAGACTACCCCGTGAGATACCTCTACAAGGCACCAGTAGAAGTCATCGCACGCCGCCTAGCTCTGGACGGCTACGACAAGGATTCGCTGCGCACGGACTTCACCAAGGAGCTGGCACGAAAAGCTCAGTTATGCAGATACATGATTGCAGAGGATTTGGACACTGACGGCGCGAATGCTGCACTTTTGCCCGCTCTGGAGAACAGCACCCTTGAGGACTGGCTTGCCCGCCTCAAGAAGATCGCTACCGAAAACCTCAAGGCGAACATTTATGGAGAGAAGCGCACTAACTACAGCGATCAGCTTCTGAATTACATGCTGAGTGGCGCCGATGGATTTATCTTTTCAGACGAGCTTGGGATGGGCGGGTTTGGCTTTCCATGCTCAACAGAAAATATGTATGCAGTGGCGCTGATAGAAGTGATGCCGAATGAAAAATTCTTTGTCCTTGATGCAACCTATATGGTCGACTCAGGATGGACAGAGGATTTTGACGACTTGATCGAATACCACTCTGACAATACGCATTTCTTCAAGGACTTCACAGACTCGCTCGATTCAACCAAGGACTTGGCAAATCTGGCACCAGATAACCCAGCTCTCATGCGCTTGCTCTATGCCAACGTCATTACAGTGATGGAAGCCTACCTGAGTGACACCCTCAAGAAGCAAGTCATGAAGCGCAGCGCAGTGTTAAGGCGATTTGTCCAAAGCCACGATGCATTCAAAAACAGCAAAAGAGAGCCAATAAGCGAAATCTTCAATACATACGACAAAATATTGAAGCTGGCGAATGATGCTATTGACGAGATCAGCTTTCACAACGTTGTGACCGCGAAGACTCTCTATGAGAATGTACTGTCAGTCAATTTTCCAAAGGATGTTGCCTGGCTGATTAAAGCCACCACCAATCGACATGACATCGTTCACCGCAACGGCAGAACCTTAAAGAATGAGGTCCTGAATATTGTCAGTGCAGACATCGACGAACTCGTCACAAAGGTGGTAGCTTTAGTCAAGGAGATTGACGCACAGGTGAAGGATGGGTTGCTGGACAATATTGATTGACTATGGAATATTTAATGTTTTCCTGTCCAGGTCATTCATTAAGCGTGTACAACGACGTACCAGAGTAAGCTTCGCGTGTGTTGCCTTGGCTGGACTTTTGTTCCTGAGGCGCGCGAAGCCGACGTCTACGGCAATAAGATAAAGATGATCGGTTGCTCTTCTGGGTGAATTTAATATGTCAAAAGGCACGGACGTGCCCAATCGAGCTGAGCATTGCCCGCCCACGCTCGAGCAATCGACCCCAAGAACGAAGCAGCCGACCGTTACAAGTTGACGAGGAAGCCGTCATTCGGTGGAGCACTGCGACTGTCCGCTACTGGCCGAACTCAGTCGGTCACGACCAGCAGACTGGCCAGCAGCAACCGGCACAGGCGGTCAGTTCGACCGGAATACGCAGCATATCAAGGTAACGTACCTTCTGCGCATCTTTCCGTGATCGACGGACGGCCAAGGAAACTAGGACAGCAGGCCCGGCACCACCAATGAAAAAAGCCCAGTCACAAGAACTTGTGAGCTGGGCTTTTTGGGTGTGGCAATTACATGCCAGGACTCAGAGAGTCGTTAGTGACTTGCTTAAGCAATTGCTCGTGACGCAGGGTCACAAAGTCTGGGCATGTCAATGTAGCGATGTTGGCTTCAGCCTCGACGCCATCCCAACTATCGTTACACCAGGCACTGATGTCGAAGTCCGACGCAAGATCTGGGGAGTAGATGACATTGGTTTCGTTGTAGAAGAAAACGACCTCTGGTTTTCCGTTGAACTCCGCTTTCAGGATCACATAGGGGCTATGTTTCTCCTGAATGCCGGTCATCAAAGGCGCATCAGCGAGTAATGATGACGCGGCTGCTATCCACCCCTTAAAGGTGCGGAGATCGTGGCCAGCGATGGCAATGGCGACCTGTTCAGCAGTCAGTGCGTAGCTCTGACGATCCGCAGTTGTGCAAAGCGGCTGATTGTTAGTTGCGGTCATTTCCAACTCTCTAAACTGGAAAGGCGCGGCCCGACTGGGCGACAACGCCCGTCCGGGTTAAAAAATCGCTGGCCCTTGGCCAGCGCGAGGTTCAAATAGCTTGCGCTTTAGATGGCGATAACGGACGCAAAGCACACCTTCAGATACCCATCGGAATCCTGGTATCCAGGCCAGTCTTTACTGCAACTGCTCATATCACCTGGACGATAGTTGCAGTGGCCGCAAGATGCGCATAAGTCATCGTCAGCGATGCTTTTGACGCCAAATGACTGGACCTTGAGCAATGCACCGCTCGCCAAGGCATATGCCTCGTGAATAGGGATGCAGTTCTCGCCCTCCTCTGCTGTCACTTCACACGGCCCGAACACCTTTGCCCCGGAAAAGCCAGCCCAACTATCTCCAGCCCAAAAGCCCGTTTTATCTTGTACGAATTCGTGATCCGAGAAGACAACGAACAACTTGGATTCGAGCTGCAGAATTGGCGGCACAAAGCCCAGAATGCGGTTCAGAACCGATCCTATGCCTTCGCCAGGATGCTTTTGGAAAGCGCCCTTCAAGAGCCGCGCATGCATCGTGTCAAGACGCTTGAGCACATCCTGTTCATCGAGTACCGGCCATTCACCTTCTTGTGGCAAGACATCACAGAGCAGAGATGGCACATAGGCTTGATAGTCCTTGGATTGCAGCAAAGCATATGTGCCAAGATCTTCCTCGCTGTCAGTGAACCAAGCCCACACAGGGTTATCGGTTGGCAGCACGGACGGCATCTGTTGGCGAAAGCCCAGCTGTAGCAGTCGTCTGTCAGATTCCGTTTGCGTGTAAGGCTCGTGCTCGATGAAATCATTACTCCCATCGAACATTGCTTCGATAGCCAGGCGATCCATCATTTGGCGAGGGACTACTAAGCCATGCTCTGCAGTCACGGTGAGCAACCAGCCAGAGTCCTTCGACCCGAGCTCCACCAGTGAGGTGTAGTAAATGTCGCCTTCGGAATGAATATTGGCAAAGAATGAGCCTGTTGGGCGGTCGTAGCCGCATTCCAGAACCATTTCAATACCGTTCACGTTCGTTTGATTAATTAAGTGCTTGGACATGGGATTCCTTTCGTTGAAAGCAGAAAGGGGACCGTCCCCCCCAGGGGCATGACGGCGCCCCAAGGGTAAAAAGAGAGTTAGAAGAAGATTACCCAGTGAATACGGGACAAGTTACAGAACCCTGTCTTTCGCTGTGAGCGCTTTCTGGAGCATCGTGCGAAGATGATCCTGTTCCAGTACAACACGAGCCTTATATTTCTCTTTAGCAGATGGTTCCAAGGCATCGTTTGAAGCTAATGTCCAAATTAATGCAATCACCATTACCTGGTCCATCAACAATTCAATGCTCGGGTTTTTCTCTGTATGCACCATGGATTTGTAATTCCTTGGACGTTCAAAGGTGTTTTCGAGGCTCATATTCATCTCCAGTAGATAAGGAAGATGGACACTTGCCCCAGGGCATCTAGTGCCCATCAGGGATTTATAGGTTGACACCCAACTTGCTCATTGCCGCAGACGCCGAAGCCTGCACATTTGCTTTTCGGTATGCCAGGTACGCATCAATGTCTTTGGTACCCACGTACACGGACTTTTGATTGCTCATCAACTCAGAATGGACCCTGCGACAAGCGGAGGCGTAAACAAATGAATAGGCTACTGCCCGCATCCGTTCCTTCACGCTTTGTTTCTCATGAAAGGTCAGATATAGCGACAGGATAAATTCATTGGCTGGTACGTTGAGATACCGCTTATTCAAATGAAACCAATCACCAACGCAACTGCGCGTTTTGAAGTTGTCAGCCTCAAGCAATAACTCAAGCTCTAGCTGAAACTCCACTTCATCGCCATGCCAGCGTGCTTGCGCAAACGCATCGCATTCTTCATTCTGATCGGCAAGAACCGTCTTATCGTAGAACTCCTTATAGCTCTTAGCCCAATTTTCTAGCGGAACCAGCGACTCGGCGAGATCGCGCATCATTGTTGAGGCATCCTTCAATTGCTTCAATTGAGTTGGATTGAGGTTCTCGAAATTACTTTGAGCTTTCACCAATGAGGTGGCGGTTCGCTTCGCATGGGCAATCTGATGTTTGATCTTCGCAACGCCTCGGAGCTGAATTTCAAAGTACCAACGTTCAATGAGCTCCATATCCAATGACGCGCCACGCCTTGAAGCCTTCAATGGATGCAATTCGAGATAGCGTTCAAGGACTGATTTCTTATTCATATGGCCTCCAAATATTCGAACAAAGAAAAACCCACTACCCGACGAATTTCGGGTAATGGGTTGGTTAGAGCCTCTGCTTAGTTATCTGTGCCAGTTGCCTTGCGAGACAACGGGAGCATGATGACATTGGCAGAAGGAGCCGGTGGCTTAGGCGATTTATGGGACTTTTGCAGCTTGTACTCATTGAGAGCCACACGGGTCCAACGAGCAAAGCAAACGCTAAGCGACCAAAGGGCACGAAGCAACTCCAAACACTTTCGCTTGATTCGCGCAGTAGCCTGACCCACGTCATGAGCCTTTGCATATCGAATCTGCGAGCGCTTGACCGTCTCTTCCGCCATCAGATAGGCACCTAGGAACTGAAGTTTCAGATCCGGGTACATATCCAACGTGTTGAGAAATATGCGTGCTACGACAGGGTCGTTGACGCGAGAGATCATCTTCACCAGCAGCTGGCGATCCACGTCAAAAGGCGAGGATGCCGGCTTCTTGGCAGAACGTTGAGATTGATGCATGTGTTGCTCCTAGATGTTGGGCAACACGGTCCCCGACGGGATTGTGTTATCCCGTGGGGTTGAAGAATGTCCTCGCCAGCGTGAGCTGATGCGCATCTCTCAAGGACTCAGATGCTACAAAGCTCCGAAGAGCCAATGTGCGTCGATTTTAGCGCCGAAACTGAGTGCAACGCAATCCTTGCTTCCAGCAAAGCAACCATCATCTCTTAAAATGCCTCATAATATGTTCTGTCATTTTAATGGAGCATATTGATGTCTAACTCTGCGGTGTCGTACAAGGATCTGCTGGCCCAACGCGCAACACTCGAAGCCCAGATTGAAGCAGCACGTAAAAGCGAAATCGGCACAGCCGTGCAACAGATTAAGGGTTTGATCGCGACATATGGATTGACCCAAGACGATATATTCCCCCAAGCGAAAGCAAAAGCAACTCGCGGCTCTGTTGACCCCAAGTATCGTGACCCTGAGACTGGTCAAACTTGGACAGGCCGTGGCAAGCCTCCTGTCTGGATCAAAGATAAGGATCGCTCGCAATTCGAAATCAAATGATTGCAGCAGGTTTGATATTAGATGGCCACTAAGTGGCCATTTTTTATGAGCACTTAAAATAGATCAGGCATATTCAAGTGCCCGCACTTCCTCGCGAGCTTCATCTGGCACAGTTTCTACAGCCGCTCGTTGTTGGACAGGCAATGCTTTCTTGGCTGCCTCCACCACTTCTATTTCTGTGGTGTGCTTGTTCTCCTGCAGCTGCAGCACGCCCTCATCGATAGTGCCCTGGATGATGGGCACCAGGACCAGCACATCGCGGATCTGACCCAAGCGGTAGGCCCGGTCCTCTGCCTGGCGCATCAAGGCTGGCGTCCACGGCATGGAGGCAAATGCCACGATGTTGGCAGCCGTCAGCGTGATGCCCACGCCCGCAGCCATGGTGGTGCCAATGAATACCTTGATGCTTGCGTCCCTCTGGAACGCATCTACCGCAGCCTGCCGACGCTTCAAGCTATCCGAGCCGACCAGCGAGACACAGCCTACGCCAAGGCTGGCCAGGGCCTGTTTAAGGGCCTCCACGGTGCTCATGTACTCGCAGAAGATGATGAGCTTGCCGTCCTCTCCCATTGCCTGCACGGTTTCGACCAGGTACGGAACCTTCAGACCTTCAAGGCATTTACGCAGGCGAACGATCTTGGGCATGGCCTGCAGGGTCATGTCGCCATAGATCTCCTTGTAGACATCGAGCCCCTCTGGCGACAGAGGCACAAACTGCCTCGCCTTGTCACCCAGATCCTTGAGCACGTCCTTGCTGCGACGGATCATCCAGCCCTGGATCGCTGCAGCCAGTGCTGCTCGCTTCTCAGGGCTACCCGCGTAGCTCTTGCGGAACTCAGCCAGCGTGAGACTACCGAGGCGATGGCCCGTGATGCGCAGCAGTGTATGCATCTCAATCTCGCGATTGAGCAACGGCGTGCCGGTGACGACAAAGCATCGCTCTATCCGTGCTGCCAGCAGGAACACATTGCGCGTGCGGCCGCTCTTGTATTCCTTCAGGTAGTGGGCTTCATCCACGGCCATCACCGCGAACTCCAGCTCACTCTCGCGCACTAGGCCGCCCATGCGTTCGTAGTTGCCGATCACCCAGTCACAGCCAGCCAGCGTCGAAATCCGGTCCTCACCGATCATCCCGACGCGAGCGTCTGGGTAGACCATCTTGATCTCTCGCTCCCAGTTCAAACGTAGGGATGCAGGGCATACGATCAGGACCCGGCCGCTGCCAGCAGCCATCCGGGATGCCACGACCGTCTGGCGGCTTTTGCCCAGGCCCATGTCATCGCCCATGCAGGCGCCCGATTGGCGCAGCATATGTGCGACGCCTTCGGCCTGGTAGTCGCGCAGCACGCCACAGGCGACCAGGCTGGCCAGGGCCACCCGGTCATACGGCATGTCATCGACGTGGCCATGCTCAGTCGATAGGAAACCGGTGCCCTCTTCTTCACCAGGCCCGCCGCCCCCCGCCCAGCGGTGGCGATGCAGCGGGCACGCTGATAGGCGAGCCTTCGTTGCCACTTGTGGTCAACTCTTCGATGACCACCGGCTGCTCATGGACGAATACGAACTCCGACGACACGCCGGCAATGCTGGCCAGCCGCTCCATGATGAGCTCAGGATCGGCTCTGACTTGCCACGCTGACGCATGCTTGTGGAAGTAGCCGCCCAACGAGCGCATCGCCTTCACGCATAGCGGGTCGTAGGTAAAGCTAACCGCCCATGAACCGCGTGCTAGGTCTCCCTTCACCAGCGGGAAGATCTGAACATCGAGCAACTGCGAGAAGTAGTCGGGATCAGGAGCTGCGACAGCGGCGCGCAGTTGCACATCGAGCTGCTCCATATCCACGAAGTGCCCAGCAAACGCATGCTTAATCACATCGTCGGCATAACTGGAGTCGGTAGTTTGAAGCAGCCACATGCGCCGAGCTCCACTCCACCAAGCATCGTAGTTTGCAAGTGGACGGCTCACACCTGGAACTGCCAGGAGCTGCAGGCCGAGCCTGCGTCCATCCGAGACGGCTTTGATAAGGAGATCCGGCGGGCGGATCGTGACGGGCCTAGGCAACATCAAAGCCCCTCGCGAACAACTCTTGTTGCTGGTGACTCATAACCCCAACCTTCGGCCATCCATAGCGCCCATGTGAGCGTTGAATCAGAAACCTGCAGCCCCGATATAAGCGGATCAAAATCGCTGGAACACTTCAAGATAAAAGTGTCGTAGGACTTCCCGATCAGAGCGATATTTTTATTGAACACATCCTGGCAAGTATTGGCCCATGCCACAGGATCGAAATTCGTATCGACTGGATCGGGAACAACGAGCCCCAAAAATTGATATTTTTCTTGCACCATATTCTCCTGTGGACTCAATTGGCGACTGAGCATGCGCCACAGGAAAACCGATATTTATTCTGTCATCTGGTAGCTGAAGTTATGACGGACAAGCCATAACCGCACCACCGCATCAACGCGACTATCAAAGTCGCCAATCAACATAGAGTCCGACTGCGACGATTCATCGTATGTGACCGTGAGACGCGTGTGCCAGGTACCATCAAACTGGAGCTTGCAATATCCCACGCATACATCCTTGCCATTGGAATCTCGCACGACTAAGAATGCGGGTGCATTTTCTTCATTCACCTTTTGCGATGGCGCAACCACCATGGTGAATCGACCATCGACAAGCAATGTGATGTCGTCCGAGGCCTGTTGATCGGGATGTAAAGTCAAGATGTGCTCCTTGGTTAAAAACGGTCTTTAAGCAGGCTGGCCTGCGTGGTAGGGTTCCTGCACTTCGCCTGAGGAGCCATCCGACTGCTCCGTGGACGAGCGGCGTGAAGCCTCGAACTCAATGGTCTTCACACGCGACAGCAGAAGTGCGACATCCTGGGCCTCGATCTTGAACACCATCACTTGACCGCCAGTAGCCTCATCGCGCGCCATGTACTCAAGCTCTTCCCCCATCACTAGCACTCTGGCTCCCTTGCGCAGGAGCCGCGCGGCATCGCGAGCCTTCGCTCCGTAGATTTCCACCTCGCGCCAAAAACCGCCAACCTCTTCGATTCCGCCCTCCTCGGTGCGGCCGTATCGGCTGAACCGAACACGCATACTGGCGACATCAAACTCGCCGTTAGGCCCACCCTTGAGCGTCCTGAGACTAGGAGAACTACCCAGGTTTCCCTTGCCGATAAACAATTGCGACATATCCAATTTCCTTGCAGTGCTGATTGAATGCCCGAGCTGCTGCACCAGGTCAGCCCAGGCACGGACTTAGAGGGTCGAAATCGGGGAGCGTGGATAAAGAAAGACAGGAGCCTTGTCCACGCTCACGCGAATACGCTTGATATCGCCACGCGTCTGCTGGTGCTCCTCATTCAAGGCCACAGCGCGTTGGGACGCTGCCATGCACCATTGACGGAGTTCACTGGGCAGGCCTGACGCAAGCTCCTCCACCTCTTCAAAGCTCAAATGGCGGTTAGAGCCCATGCGTTGGCGCCAGCGCAGAAAGACATAGCCCGTTGTGCTTTTCTGGTGCACGACCAGATAGAAGCTCAGTCCTGGAACAGATTTCGACTTCTCGGACAAATCGCGCATCTGTTTCAGGATTGCGTCGATGCCGTCAAGTTTCTGGCGCAATCTGGACAGGGTGCCCCTACCCGTAAGGGCCTTTACGTCAGCTCGATCTTGACAGTCCTGATCCGCCAGGGCTTGACGACCCCACAGCACGTTGTTGACGACTCGGGCACGACCGGTGTGCTGCGAAGCCCCTTTTATTTCCAGATCCCTTTTCACACCAATCCCTTTCAATATCAGTTCCAAACGACTGCGCGCGGTCTTAATCAGCGGTGGCTGTAGCTTCTGGGCCAGTAGAAGCGGATGCATCGGAGCCATGCTCTTGCGCCTGCTGCAATTGGTCGCCAACTTGCTGCAGCAACGCACGTTCGGCTTCGCTGATGTTGATGAGCCGGCGCGAATGCGAAGGCTTCACTTCGGCCTTGTAAATCTGGGCTGGCACTGCACCAAACGTGCTCACCACAAACTGAATGCGCTTCGCAGCTTCCGGGTCTGCACTGAACCAGTCAGAACGGCTCAGCTCACGAATCTCTGGACGGCCAAGCCATTTGTCGAATCGGGCAGTGCCGTAGAACACGCCAAGGATGGCGCGGCTCATTGCGCTCAGCACAGCACGCGCCTGCTCATCACTCAGCAAGTTCTTGCGCTGCAGCGTTTTCTGGATACGAACAAAGTAGTCGTAGTCCACGATCAACATGGAGATCGCATAGCCGTAAGGGCTGCGGAATCCGAGGTTCAGGGTCATAGGGCGAGCGGACTGAACGATGCTCAGGCTCAGGCCGCGCTTGCGCTGGCTCTCCAGCAGCTCCTCGGCTTTAGCGATTTGGGTGCGCAACGACTCTTGAACTTGCGAGATGCCGTACTCATGGCGTACCAGTGCCCAATCTGCATATGGGTTGTCACGGCTCGTCAGTACCCAAAGGTTCCGCAGAGAGGAAGCAACGCGCTTGCCGCCAATGATCGCGTTCAAGCGCTTTTCAGGCTCCCCAGATCGCCCCTGAAAAAGTCGGTGGGCCTCGATGGTGTGAATCGTCATCTGGTCCACGCCTTCGTTCGTCAGCGGCCCGAGATCATCAATGCCTTGTGCTTCGGAGTTCGTCACCACCGCGTCCGCACCACGACGATCCCGTCGCTCCGCTTGCATCTTCTGGAATTGCTCTTTGCGATCTTCCAGCTCTACATAGCGATCAAACAAAGGATCGTCTTCAGACGCGCCAGCCTGGATGAATGCCGCCAAAGCAGCTTCTTCACCAGCAATTGAGTAGCCGTCACGAAATGGCGAATTCGGGTCGGTGACGAATTTAATGCCTGGTGCACCTGCACCCAATACACCGGCCAGCATTACTGGCTGAAAGCCGGGGTCTGTTTTGATTCGATCAGTAGCCAAGGTCTTCTCCCTAAATTAAATACTTCGTCTATCCAGCGTCCGGGACTTCTCCCGACTTCCCGCCCTCGTCGGCACTGGCGTTCTCTATTGCCACTTGCGCAGCTTCTTTAGCGATGTCTTCATTCCAACCGTCGATAAATGGAAAGTGCTTCTTACTAACTGATGGCAGCCGCTCGGCAATGGGCTGTCTTAGCAAATCGAGTACCGCATCGCGATTCACGGTCACCAGCGTTTTCGTGTTCTTCTGCACGCGGACATTAATAAATCCGGTCTCTTGCAACCGCTGGAGAGTTCGTTTTACGGTGGGTAATGGAATGGTTCGGCACAGTTCGACTTCAGTGATCGACCCAGACGTAATGGCGATCTCTCCAATATCCCCCCGCTCTTTGAGTAAGACCCAAAGAACCGCAGCATCCGTGTAGCTTCTGAATTGCTGAACGAGCTGAATAAATAGATCGTTCCCTGATTTCTGATAGCTCATATTGCTTCTCTTGAAAATTGCTGTGGCTCATTTCGAGCTACATGGCACTAAGTGCCGCGTGGTTCATTTCGAGCCACATGGCACTAAGTGCCGTGTGGTTCATTTCGAGCTACTTGGCACTGAGTGCCATATGGCCCATCTCGGGTTATTCGGAAGTCAGCTCATTTCTTCGCCATTCCGACCTTCGCTGCCCGCTCATTGCGAAGAGCAAGCAACTTGGCACGCGCCGCTTCTTTGCCCAAAGGCCCATTGCCTTCGACCGCCACTCGCACTGGATTGGCGACGGCGTTGGCCGATCCTTCGTGAAAAGCTTTCAGCGATGCTTCTTTCTGGGCCTGTTGAGCATCGGCCTGTTTGGCTAACTCAATGCGCTCTGCAGCGATGACGGGGGCATACGCCCAGATGCATTCGCCGTCTCTATATTTCTTCACCACACTGTTTAGCCAGGCCACTGGCGACTTCACTTTATGAAATCGCCGGTTCGCACCTTCCATCTCGTCCAACGCTTGCTGTTGTTGCTCAAGGGGAAACTTGGCCAGCACCTTGGAGAGGGACGCGTGCAGTGACTTCTCAATCCAGGTGGGGAAGATGAGGCCAGAGGCAAGTCCGGCGTTCAGCTTGTCCGAACTCGAAGACTTACCACCCTCACCTGCCTGAACGTCAGCCGTGCTGCTGGTGTTCACCGGCGAAGTAGTAGTGGATTGAATAGAAGTCCTTTGAATATTGATTGCGGGAAACGGCAGATCAAGCCTGCAGGTTTCGTCCAAAGAGTCAGGCTCTTGTTTGCAGGAAACGGCAAACGATTCCTTCGCTCCACCCTCGCTACCCTTATCGCTAAAGCTCTTCGCTAACTCCTTGCTGGCATTGGAGATTTGCTCCGACTTGGCGGGCTGCTCACTGATCGAAGAAGTAGCTCCAGCTTGTCGGATTTCGACAGGTTTGTGAGGCACCAGATCGTCGTTCAAAAAAGACAGCAAGAGATCGCGCGGGCGGGGAGCAGGAGGGGTCGCGGACAGTCCAAGCGTCGCTTGCGAGAACGCGAATGAAAGGCCGGACAGGTCCAGCGTCTGGTTCGTGGCTGGAGCGCTATTTGACGGTGCAGCCTTCGTTGACGCCGCAGGAGTAGCCTTGTCCGCGTCAGCCTTGCGAGGCAAAGGCTTGATGCTTTGCCCACGCAGGCACAGCAGAATGGCGTCGAAGTTAATGCGGACCAACGCTCCGCCGATGCCGACCTCGTTAATGAATCCAGCCTTCTTCAGCCGCTCCCGAGCATTGCGCTGGACCTTCGGACCGAGCACAAGCGCTGTTGAGATTTCATCCTGGCTGACCGGGATAGCGCCATCGGTGAGCTGGCCTAGCTTCAGACACTCCCGGTGCCGCTGCAGCAGATAGGCCAAGTACAGCCCGCCTGCGATGCTTCCAGCCACATCAGCCAGGGGCTTGTAGTAGACCTTGCAGCCCTTGAACCAGCTACTTGCCAAGTCCCACGTAAGTTTCTGCCCCTTGCCGCGCATGGCCAGTGCCTTGGCGAGTGCAGGTACGTTCAGGCGGTAGTTCAGCACCGCAGGACGCCCAACGAGCATCTCTTCGAGAACGCCCTCGCCCATCAGCAGCTCGCGCACACTGGCTTGCTCGGTGCGGGTCAGCCCAATGGCCGACTTCCACTGCTGCAAGGACATAAAGAACCAGCCACCGCGCTCGGGATGGTTGCGGAGACTGTGGCGCGTCCAGTAGAGCGCCATGCCCACGAAGATGGCGGCTTTGTGGCCGAATTTTTCAGCCAGCACCGGATGAAATGGAACGAAACCTCGATCGTCCAGGTGCAGAAAAATTTGCTCGGCACCCTGGTGGATCGGCGCATCCTCCGGCAGTTCATAACGAACTGTTGGAATAGCTGCGAGTGAAAGAGAGCCGCGCACTGACAAGCTCCATCAGTGCGCAGCTGCGGCTACGGAGGTTGTCGCTGCACTTCGCATTGCGCTGGCCAAGGGCATGGCTTGTTGCTGCAAAAGCTCAAGCAAGCGTCGCTTCGAGATCCGATAGGTAATGATGCGGCCCTGACCAGCATGCTCATGCAGGATGCCCAAGTCCACGAGTGTCTTGCGGCAGGTTTGCTGCTGTGCCCTCGTTATGCCGGTGTCCTTCGTGCAGCATGACGATGACATAAGGATTTCGAAAAAGTCCTCCGACTCACTGCGACGTTCCCGCTCCATCGCATAGGTAAGCCAGAGTGCGCTCAAGACGTTACCGGTGAGATCCACGAAAGCGCGGTTGATGGTGATGGGCTCTTGGCCGATGAGTTCCAGAAACAGTGCGGACTTCAGAAATTCACTATCACTATTCGACAGCTGGGCGGGTAAGTTCTTGGTGTTCTTCATGTTCAAGCTTTATCGATAATGGTTGTAAATAGAACGTCCTACGGCTGATTTATTTGCCCACCGGGAAGGCATTTCTCCTGGGAAGAGCCAGGCTATCCTCGTCTTCAAACTCTTTGAGCGTTGAATAAAGCGAGTCGATGGTGTACTCCGCAAAACGAGAATGGAGCTCGAAAATCCAATCACGTAGAGATTTCCCAGGCGCCGATTGGCTGGTAATTTCGGCCCAAGCTTGATGAATCTGATCCCGAACATCAAACTTCTTGGGTAATTTGGCCCTACCGCCGGTGACGCTTCCACCAACCAATTCACGCATCCTACGAATATCGTCTGCGGAGCGCTTAAAAAGCCGGGTAATCAGTGCACGCGATGCGCCATTACGCACAAAATATTCGCAAAGTGCATCGTCTTGCCGTTGTCGGTCCAGGCCTTCCAGTTGCTGCCGGAGTTCGCCAGGAGAAAATACGAGTTTAACCCTCGTTAACTTAGTAGAAATATCCAGAATATCGCGAGTCTTGCGATGCCGAAGTTGGTCAATCAGTTCGGCATCGCAACCCATCTGCAATAACTGATCTATTCCAACCTCGGTTTCGATAGCACGAATTACCTCCGTCAGCAGCAGAAAATTTAACTGCGGATTCGTGTGAATATCGACGGGAACAATATGATCTGTCATTGCTTAACTAACGTGTTTATTCCGTAAATAACGGTTTATAGGCTTCGCGGCTATCCTCTTGCACGGCGATATTAAATTCAGCGAGTGTTTGCATCAGTGCAGACAAGCATCTAGCAACCGCCGCATTGCCGAAGAGATACCCATAATGGTCAGAAGTGACATAAAGCTGCCCATTCTTCCCGCACAGAATTGCTCTATCTGTGCACTCCTGACGGAACGTATCAACGCCAGCCTGAATAGCCTTTACCCAGCGGCTTTCTGGGTCGCATTTCGAGAGTAGGTTTGCGTTGCACTGCCCGGTTTGCGTTGCAAGAAATGGCCAGAGATACACACGCAGAGTTTCGAGTTCTTCGGAGAGCTTTTGATCGCCCAAATACGACATACGTTCTGGAATATCCACCAAGAACCCGTATGGCAATGCCGGCATTGGCTTCACGAAGTCCGACAACGGTACGACAGCATTCAGATCCACAAGATTCTGCGATAGCCGTGCGGAAAACGCTGCCAGCTTGTCTGCTGGGCCAGCACCCGCCCCTTGCCGATCGGCCTTTGTGGTGGCTCTTTTACTGCTAGGCGATGCAGCCGCCGACACGCCGCCAAGCATTCCCGACAGTGGCGCCTGCTTGGCTTGCTGTTGCACCTTCTTGTTCTCGCTCTCTATCGAGCGCATGTCCTCAACAGAAAGCTTCGGGTCCTGGAGATAGGACTGGACGACTGACTCGATATGGTCGGCGGCAATACCAAAGTGCTTCGAGGATACAGACTGGATCTGGGTGAGCAGCGATTGAACATCCAACTTGACCTCTGTCCGGCTTGCAGGATCGGCCTCGGAGTTCGCTTGCTCCATGGCCTCAAGATCGGTCGCGTGCATCAAGAAGATTTCCTCGATGGAGTTTTTGACCTCATCACGCTTATCAAACTTAGATGCCATTTCGTGAAGTGCTGAAACGGTAGGACGAATATTTATATTCACGTCAGACGTTTGAAGCCAATTACCAATCAACGCGAGATTTTCGACAGCGAAGATGAAGTTTTGAACCATCCTCACGCCATAGCTCAATCCAACCTCTTTAAGTACTTTATTAAGTTCGGTGGCGGAGAATGATTTAGCAGTCTCCTTCTCAATTTCACGCTTGTAATTCATTACGCCCTGAGCTCGCTCCCAGAACGAAATATCACTTCGATTGTCGTTTTCGCTCAAGTGCGCGGCAATGACAGCAGCCTCGCCAGGCCACTTTCGAGTAACGACATGGATGCGCCGCAGTTTCTCGACGCCTTCATTCACCAGCTCTTTTGCGATCTCCACACGAGTATTTCCGCCACCATATGGAAAATACTTCTCCGTGGGGTTTCGACGCGTAACCGAGAACATGTTGGTGATGCCATCGACCTTCATACTCGCTTTGATTTCCGCCCGCTGGGAATTAGCTTTCTTGCGAGGATTCAGCGAATATTCATCAATATCAAAAACATCCAAGACGATGATGGAGCCATCAATCTCATCCATCGGATCAAAACTGGTAGTTGATCTTTCAGAGTCTCGATGAAGAGCTGCTTTAGCCGCCTCAAGACGTGCTTGATTTGGAGTGAGCTTTGGTTTATCTGGTGCAGTCATAGCTGACGTCCCTTGCTTATTTCCAGGGGACGTAGTTAGGTTTAGCGAGGCTGCCCGTTCGCGAGCAGTCATGGTTTCAGGTGTACGCATGCTTTCCTCCTAAAATTAATTGGAGGGTGCGTTCAGATCGAGATATTGGGGGTGGTTAGATGCGTACATCTCCGACACGCTGGGCACAATTTCCCAAAGAAGGGAATGAAGCGTGTTGGACGCTTTCACTGGATCAACCCAATGCACTGGAACTCCGGCACTGGCCGCTTTTTTCCAAGCCGTTGCATCGGGAACATCGGTATCCAGCATCGTGATTTTTCCGCTCAGCTCAATAAAGCTTTCGCGAATCATTGCGGACATTTCCTTGCTATCGCTAGTCTTCTGGCTTTTATTGAGAAATGCCTTCATCTGAGGCATCTTCAAGCCCATGCTAGACACGCTATCGTGGCGTTCAATGAGTGCCTTCACATTTGCGATGAACTCGCGAGCAGAGATCATGTCTGGCGTTGCAGGCACAAGAAGCAGATCAGCAGCAACCACTGCAGCATCTTGCAGATGACCCACAGCACCTTGGGTATCAATAATCACCACGTCATATGCGCTAGCGATTGCAGGGTGCTTCAAGGGATTCTTGAAGCTGAACTGCATGCTCACTGGATTGCGATTGGCCATCCAGACCTGCAAAGACGAGTCCTTGGCGTCAGAGCGAACGATATGCAGGCAACCGCCCTCGCTCTTAGGTGCCTTCTCAAGCTTGCCTTGATAGGAAGTCGGTGGCAGTTGGCAATGCGAGATGCAGTCCGGGGTCAGTGCACCAGACTGCACCAACTGCGTGAGCCCAAAAGGTGCCGCATAGCGCAGCTGGTAATAGCGTGAGAGCGACGGCTGAATATCGCCGTCGATCAGCAGCGTCCTAAAGCCGATGTCGTGCAGCAGGCCGCCCAGATTCGCAGCTGTAGTTGTCTTGCCGACTCCGCCCTTAGAAGCCAGCACAGTGATGATGAACATTGAAAGTCCTCGTTGAATGGTTGTTGATCCATTCAACGGGAGCTGAAGTTCGCTCGCGCATTGGTAGGCCATTGCGACCAGAACTCAGGTCGCAATGGCCCTAAGAAGCCACCCTTGATCGATGGTTATTTCGTAACCTTTTGTTGAATATCAGGCAAAAAGCCTTGACTTTCAGCTTAAAAAAGTGTCAGAAAATATACATCGTATTCAATAAAGAAGAAGTTCGGGCAGAGGCGTCACGACCGTGATACCCGCGCCCAGCTTGCTCAGAACTTCCGTGCCATGTACCGAAGCCTCGGCATGGATCTGCATGGCTGCGCGCAGTTTCTTCATGTGTCGACCAGGACTGTACATAACTGGGAATCCGGCAAGCACGACATCCCATATGCCACGTACAGGCTGATGCGCCTGCTCAACTTCATGGAGCTTCCAGGCAAGGCCTGGCAAGGCTGGTGCTTCGCTGGCGGCAAGCTGATTTCGCCCGAAGGTCGTTCGTTCGAAGGTAAGGACAGTAGCTGGTGGGGGCTGTTGCTTTTGAGGGCACGCGTGAACGACCGTCTCACGCAACGCTTGGGGGTCGAAGGCGCAGCGCGCACGGTCACGGGGGCAGCGGGAGCTGACCGCGTGGCCGGGGGCGTAGTGCCTCGTCCCACGGACGTGTCCGTGGGACGGCGCGAAGCGCCGGCCCTAGATTTATCTCATAGACACTTTGGAACATGGAGGGAGAGAAATGGTCGACGCGACTGACGATGAGCCTGATGAGATGGATCTCGGCGACTGCACACTGCGCTGCAACTTCGACACAAGGGTCATCACGATGCACCTCAAACCTGAAGCAGCGGTGTTTATGACGCGTCAAGAGAAGCGGGATCTGGAGCGCAGGACGTACAAAGCGGCTCTCAAGTGTGCTGAGGGCTTGGTTCTCAAAGTACAGAAAGGATGGGCTTGATGACAACTTTAGCAATCATGTCGGGTGCAACGCCCTCTCCTTGCCATAGCTTGGCAAGCTGCCTAGAGCAGGTCCAGCCAGGTCAAACCGTCATTGCAGACACCTTTGCTGCTCTGGGTGCGACTCTTGGCGAATGTATCGACAGCATGCTGCTCATCAAGGGTAAAGGGGGCTTCGTCCATGTACCCGGAGTCATGGACACCTCTACTGCTGGCGGGGCATTGGCAGTGGATCTGTTGAGCGCTGTGAAGATCGCTACGGTCGATCAGCACTAAAAGAAAAGCCCCAGCGCGTGTTCTAGCACGCCTGAGGCCATGACCAATCTTGAAAGGAACAAGACTGATGGATCGGATTGTAGGTCGTGATCGATTTGTTAGCACCTCTGGCGGCGGATACGAACTTGTTCGTCGCACTCTTGGCAATGGCCATGTCGAGTGCACTGTTCGGGAACTGGTGACCTGGCACCATGCCGGTGAGCTGACCGAAGAGGCCTATCAACAGTATCTAGAGGCACGTGAGGCCAACGCTGAGGAACGGCGCCAAGCCAATCTGGAGCGTGCGGCCAAGCGAGCCAAAACCCGTGTTCGACATCTGTGCAAGGCTGCAGGTGTGGACACCCTCCTCACCCTCACCTACCGAGCCAACATGACCTGCTGGGCTACGCTCAAGCGGCACATGAAGGAGTTCAATCGGCGTATGGCTCGGCTGATTCCTGGCTGGTTCTACGTTGCTGCGTTTGAACGTCAAGCTCGTGGAGCATGGCATGTACACATGGCCGTGCATCGTGTGCCGCAAATGCTCAAGCATCCCTGTGGTGTCAAAGTCAAAAGCTACAGCGTCATCCGTTCAGTGTGGCATGCCGTTGTCGGGGAGCTGGGTGGCAACGCTGACCTACAGCCAAGTAAACGTATGAGAGCGCCCTCCCGCATCGCTGCGTACCTGTCGAAGTACATGACCAAGGCCTTTGCGGATGGTGACGCCTGGAGCAACCGGTTCTCCTCCAGCAAGGGTCTGTCTGTGCCCAAGCCTCAGCGCATCCGATTTGTAGGGTGGAGCATGCCTGACGTGCTACAGGCAGTGTTTGATGACCTGGACTCAGTCGGTTACCAGTTCTCAGAGCAGTTGAGTGTGCGGCTAAGCCACTTCAAGGATGCCTGCTGGTTCATTCTTGATACCAACATCCCCATGAGGGAACCCTCTTGGGCTGAGGCATCCAGCAGCGCTTATTGGGGCTGATGGGGGTATCGGGGGCGTAGCCCCTGATGTAGCGAAGCGAAACCCGACAGTCGTCGATTAACCACTGGCGATATCCGCGATTAACTTCTGTTGAATCAACGGAGCGGCCGTTCGCGTCCTGATAAACAAGAAACCCTGAAAATAAATCCTCAACGGGGGATAAATAGGGTTTATTTACTCGCTGATGAAGATTATTATCTGGGGGAGTCCAGTTAATGCCTTATACATCGTATGATGTATTATTGAAAGCTACGAAAGCCCAAGTTACTTCATACAAATGAACGACAATCCAGCCTGCTCGCCAACTGGCAGCTCATCACCGTTCCGCTGAGTGCATTTTTTGCGCAGCCCAAGTGCAGTCAAGACACTGGGCAGACATACGGGTTGCGTCTTTATAAGCTTCGCGACCTCATCATCTGAGTGAGATGGAGCTCCTCATGAGCATCTTTCGTCGTACCAACAGGAGAAAGCTGATGATTGTTGAAATTGCAGACTTCAAGGTGGAGCCAGCCAAGCACAAGGATTTTGGAAGCGCCATTCGTCAGGCCGCAGACTCCGTGCTGAGCAAGGCCACTGGCTATCTTGGCCACACAGTCCTTGCCTGCATCGAGACCGAGGGCCGCTATGTGCTGACCGTACACTGGGAAACTCTGGACGACCACACGATTGGATTCCGCCAGTCCGCCGCTTTTGCCGAGTGGCGCGCCATCATCGGGCCTTATTTTGTGGAGCCACCGCATGTAGAGCACTTCACCGTCGAAGACAGCCGGGCTGCCAAGTAACGGAGATGGCTCAGATTTTCCACACCTGAGCCTTAACAGCCGCGGATCTCCATGCATGGAGCAACTGGTGCTCAAACACCAGTTACCTTCATCCGCCCTTCTCTATTCGAAGATTGCCGAGCTTCTGGCTTTCTCGATGATGAGTTCCGCATCACGCTGGAGCAAAAGCCGCTTCGGATTTCCACTGGACTCCCTGCATTGCAGGGAACTGATCCGGGCTTGACCCTTATTCAGGCGTGATGCCTGCCGCCTTGATGACCTGTCCCCACTTGGTGGTTTCTGCGGCCTGGAACTGTGCCAGTTCCGAGGCAGAGGTGGTCCAGGCTTCGGAGCCGGACATATTGAAGAAGGACTTGGCCGCAGCGCTGTTCACCGCCTTGGTCAACAGCTGATTGAGTTTGGCCGCGACAGGTGCTGGTGTATTGGCAGGCGTGTAGGCTGCGAACCAGTAGCCCATGTCATAGCCTTTGACACCGGCCTCCGCGATGGTCGGAACATCAGGCAACTGTGCGCTGCGCTTTTGTGTGGAGTAACCCAGCGGGCGCAGCTTGCCGGCCTTGATTTGAGGAACGCCCGTCGAGACGTCGGTAATCATCAGGTTTATTTGCCCCCCCGAGGAGATCCGTGAGGGCGAGCGGATTGCTCTTGTAGGGAACGTGAAGGATGTCGACGCCAGCGAGTTGCTTCAGCATTTCGCCAGCGACACGGCTCGAAGAGCTGCCGCTGCCAAAACTCAGCTTGCCGGGATTGGCTTTGGCGTAGCCCAGCAGATCGCCTACGGACTGATAGGGCGAAGTCGCAGGAACGACCAGGACCTGTCCACCTTTGCCCAGACCTGTGATAGGGGTGAAGTCCTTGACAGGGTCGTACGACAGCTTTTTGTACAAGTGCTCGTTGGCAGCGTGCGTCGTATTGGTCGTGATGAGCACGGTGTAGCCATCAGGTGCGGCCTTGGCCACCGCTTGAGCCGCAATCATGCCACTGGCACCGCCTTTGTTTTCCACCACGACCGGCTGCTTGGTCTGCTCGGAAACGGCTTGTCCCAAGGCACGCGCAAGCTGGTCTGTGGCACTGCCGGCGGCAAACGGAACGACAAAGGTAATAGGCTTGTTTGGAAATTCGCCCTGTGCAAAGGCCAAGGGGCTGAGCGCCAGGCTTGCACCGCATGCAAGAACAGTGCGTCGTGTCAGAAATTTCATGCTTTGTCTCCTAGTGGTTGTTGTAGAAAATTCAGGCGCTCGGACCGATGAGCAGTGGCTCGAGATGGCATGGAACCACGACGGGCATTTCAAGCACCCTGAAGCACAGCGTTTTTCCATGGCTGTCCAGGTTCAGCGAGTCGTTGACACCCCCATCCAGCACGTTGTCGAGCACCAGATTCATGGCGTGGAGCTTGGGTAGCAGGTATCGCCGGACATGGCTTGGCTTGCGGTCCGCAAACAGGTGCATCACGACTTGTTCGGTGACTTGTTCGCACACCAAGTCCCACAAATCCGGATGCCATGCAATGACGCTGATATTGGAGCGGTTACCTTTGTCTCCCGTGCGTCCATGCGCAACCCGGTAAAGGGGAACGGTAAGGGTTGAGTTCATGGCTTACTCCTGATGTGGCTTGGTCCAGTGGAAGCCAGTCGTAATCTGTTGCTGAGGTACCAAGCACGACACCATTCCCAGGCGCTGACGCATATGGGTGCGAACGCCCCCTCCCCCCGCCGGGCCGCAGCAGTACAAGGCGTTTATCTCGCGCGGCAGACGCGCAGCTACCGCATGGTCGGCATGCTGCCAGGCCATGCGAAGCCGGACATCCCGGGATTCGCCGGCAATGCCTGCTTCAGTCAGCCAGTCACTGCTGTCGTTTCCCCAGACGCTGGTGATACCGATCAGGTCGGTTCTGAGGGGAGCAATATTCGCCAAGCGCCTGGATATGGTCTGGGCCGCCAGACGCGCGCGCTCTTGCGCTCTCGGGCCCGCGTAGGAGATCTCTCCCTCGGCAAACCATCCTGACTCAAAGCAGACATTGACTTTGAGCATCTCCGGCCTCGGATGACCAATGACACCTTCCAGGCGCACCCGGTCAGGCCCAACCGAAATCACTTCTGCCTGAGTGATGTCGGCAACAACGTCTGGCGTGAGGTAGCAGGCAGGGTCATGGATTTCGTAGAGCAGTTGCTCCTTGACCGTGGCTGCAGTGATGCAGCCCCCGGTAAGAGATGGCTTGAAGATGGTGCTGTTGCCAGCGCTGTCGATTTCGGCAATGGGATACCCCAGGCGTTCCATGCCGGGTACATCTTTGTACCCCGGGTCTGCGAAATAGCCGCCAGAGACCTGGGTTCCACATTCCAGCAAATGCCCGGTCATCGTGGCTTGTGCCAGGCGATTCCAGTCATCCCAGGCCCAGCCGAAGTGGGCCATGGCAGGTCCCACTACAAGCGAGGGGTCGGAGACGCGGCCGCACACCACAATGTCTGCACCTGCCAGCAGTGCCTCGGCAATGGGTCGTGCACCTATATAGGCATTGGCGCTCACCAGTTGCTGGTCTGGCATGTCCGAGCCCAGAGCTTTTTCGAGCAGCTGGTAGTGCGCGGGTCCGCTGAGGTCATCACCATGAACAACCGCTATTTGGGGTAGGCGCGTTCCGAGCTCCTTGGCCAATGCAGCAATGGCCCGGGCTGCACCTTGCGGGTTGGCTGCACCAAAGTTGCTGACGATTCGAATGCCATGCGCCAGGCAGTCGGCAAGCACAGGCCGGAGAAACTCCACCATGAGTGGCTCATAGCCTGCATCGGGATTCTGACGACGAGCAAGCTGTGCCAGTGCCAGAGTGCGCTCGGCAAGCGTTTCAAAGATCAGAAAGGCAGGTTTGCTTTGTCGAACCAGCTCCTGTACGACGGGTTGAGCCGCATCAATTCGATCGCCGGAAAAGCCTGCTGCACATCCGATGAGCAATGACGTCGTTTCGTTTTGCACTCTTGTCATGAAACCTCCTGATGCCCACTATAGGAAAACCGCTATAAGCTGTGAAATCGATAATTGAGATTAATTAATCCGCATTTCAAATGAATCTATCGTCGCGTGATGTGCAGGCATTCCTGGTACTGGCCAAGCAAAAGAACTTCACCCAGGCCGCCAGCATGTGCCACCTGTCACAACCGGCTTTCAGTGCACTCATCCGCGCCATGGAGCAAACGGTAGGTCTCAAACTTTTCGACCGCAGCACAAGACACGTGGTGCTTACCCGCGAAGGCGAACGATTCCTGCAATCTGCAGAGCGCCTCGCCGCAGAATTCGCTGCCTGCGAAAGAGCGATGCGTGATACAGCACAACTGGCTCAGGGGCACGTATCAGTTGCATTGCTGCCATCCCTTGCCGCGGGCTGGCTTCCTGAGGTGCTGAAGGTGTACACGGCGCGGCATCCGGGAGTTCAGCTGGGTGTGTTGGATGTACTGTCCGAGCCATGCATCGCTGCCGTTGCCAACGGAGACGCGGATTTCGCGCTGGCCGCCATACGCGTGGATACACCCGACCTGAAGGCTGAGCCGTTTTGCAGCGACGGCTTCTATATGGTGTGCCCGGGCGACCATCCATTGGCGGACAAGGTCGAGCTGTCCCTGGAGGATCTGACACCCTGGCCGTTCATCCACCTGGCGCGCCACAGCAGTGTTCGCCAGTATCTGGATGCCGCTTTTTTTCCTCGAAAGATGCAGACTTTCGTTGAAGTTGAGCAATTGGCCACAGTGATGGGACTCGTACAAGCCGGACTTGGCATCACCGTAGCTCCCGCACTGAGCCTGTTTCACTTCGACAAGCCTGGACTGGTAGCGCGACACCTGCTGCTGCCGGGTATGGACCGGCAGATCTATATGGTCCGCAAGCGAGAGCGCAGCCTTTCACTGGTAGCTGAAGCGCTCTATCAATTGATGCAGCACATGCGTCCTGCAAATGCCTGACCTGGCTGATTGCAATATACACCTTGCCGATGCTAGCCCATCAGCCACAGGACGGAGCCGGCACAAGCCTCGCTGCGCAAAACACATATCTCGCCAGGGACAGCCGGAGGCAAGCCGGGAGACTTTAATAGCGCCAATCGGCATGCAGAGTAAGCAGCAGCTGCGCCCTGTCGGCAATTTCGCGTCGTGAAGACATGCATCATTCGCCATCAGCTCGCTCTCAGCCATCTGCCGTTACAGAGTTATCGAGTCGGTAATACAAGGCATCCAGCCTTGATCACCATCCCTAGAGCCCAGGAGACATACATGAAATACAGAACCAACCGCAAGCGCAGTGCCGTCTTGTCAAAATTGCCACATGGCCTTGCCGGTGGGGCGCTACGAAAGCTGATGGTTGCCACGTTTGCGCTGGCATCGCTGGCCAATGGCGCGCTTGCGCAGGAGTCGAAGCGCGACGCCTTCTTCTGGCTGGGACAGATCAACAAGGCATCGGCAGTGATCAATACCGATGAGGGCTTGCTCGACAAGTCCATGGCTCCCAGAATTGCGCGAGGTCTCCAGAGCGTCTTGAAGGCAGGCGACGCTCCGAATGGCAAACGGCCAGGTTTGGTCATCACTTTCGAGCCCCTGCTCATTGATGCCGCTGGTGTGGAAGCCACTCTTCTGCATGCCGGGCGCTCAAGCCAGGATATGTTGGCTACGGTGCGCTCTGCCATACAGCGGGACGATATGCTGCGCCTGAACAAACAGCTGGCGCAGACCCGTGCTCATCTACTGCGGCTGGCCCAGACTTATACCGACACGGTCGTTCCGAATTACACCAACGGGGTGGCCGCTCAGCCTAATAGCTATGGGCACTACCTTCTGGGACACCTTGCCGGTTTTGACCGGGACGCCCAGCGCCTTCACGAGGCATTCGCGCGCATTGACCAGTCAGCGATGGGCACCACGGTACTCAATGGGACCAGTTGGCCCTTGAATCGAGAGCGCATGGCCAAACACCTTGGCTATCCAGCCACAGTCGACAACGCCTACGATGCCGCGCAGATTCTGGCTGCCGAGATGCCGGTGGAGATCGGCGCGGTTGCGTCGAGCATTTCCCTGCACGTCGGAGCTTTTGTCGAGGACGTCATGGTGCAGTATGCCCAGCCCAGACCCTGGATCCTTCTTCGCGAGGGCGGAGGAAACACCTATGTGTCAAGTGCAATGCCCCAGAAGCGAAATCCCGGACTTCTCAACGACACCCGCGCCAACGCTTCCCGCGTGCTGGCCCTGGGTGTGGGACGCCTCATCGGCCAGCACAATATTCCACCAGGGATGAGCGATAACAAGTCGTCCCATGACTCCTCCGCGCTGATTGCAGCGACGATTTCCACTCTTCAGGGGTTTGACAAAGTGCTCAGCGGCCTGGTGATCAATCCCGAGCGTGCGCTTGAAGAACTGAATCTTGACTGGACGGCCTCCCAGGAGGTGGCGGATGTTCTGATGCGCAAGTACAAATTGCCCTTCCGCGTGGGTCACCACTTTGCCTCGGAGGTCGTCAGCTTTGCCAAGGAACGCAACATCACCCCTCGCGACTTCCCCTACGCCGATGCCCAGCGCATCTATGCAGCTACCGTCAAACACGAAATGTCTATCGAGAACGGCAAGTTGCCCATGTCGGAAAGCGAGTTCCGGGCGACGCTGGACCCCGTAGCAATCGTGAAGAATCGCGTGACAGCCGGAGGCCCCCAGCCATCGGAAATGGCGCGCATGATTGCACGATCCAAGCAAATGCTCTCTCAGGAAGAGCAATGGACCGCAGAGCGAAATAACCGGATTGAGACGGCAATCAAGGACCTTGATCGCGACTTTGCACGCCTGGCGACTCCGTAATTGGCAAAGAGGCCATAGGCCTCTTTGCTGCAGTCATTGCGTGCTCAGCCCTCATTCATTCAGTTTGGTGCGGGTGACAAACAAACATTGTCACAGTGCTGGGGCGTGTCCTGCCGAAAGCGGTCAGCTCCTTGCACGGAACAACGCCGGCGCACTTTCACGTAGAAAAGCCATCAGGAGGATCTGCTCATGGCTTTTTCTTTCAGGCATTACCGCTTAGAGATTCTGGGCTTGTCCGGAATATTCGGCGTAAAGCTCATCCGCCATTTTGCGCAATGCTCGGCCTATGGCTGCATATTCATATTCGTTGAGATTTGCCAAGGATGCCCGCCCCGATGGACGGTTCGAGCCGAAGCCGCGCCCTGGCAAGAGCACAATACCGGTCTCATCGGCAATCCGGAACAGCATGTCCCCCGTCGACGACTGCTTGACCGCCCACTCCGAAAAGGCTTCGCCGTAGAGCTTCGCGGTCACATCCTGCAAGTCAATCAAGGTGTAGTAGTCAACCGCGTTTTCGTCTCTTAGCGGCGGCATGCCAAGCTCGCGGTACAACGTGGTTTCGCGTCGCCGAATCAGTTGCTTGAGCGTGTGCTTGTACTCGTCCGCCTCGTCCATCAGCGCAAACAGCGAGAACAGGGCCATCTGCACTTGCTGCGGAGTGGACAGTCCGGCCGTGTGATTCAAAGCGACAGCACGACTGTCAGCCACCAGGCGGTCAATGAACTTCAAGGAGCGCACATCCGGCAGCAGCGAACGATAGCGATGATCCAGGGCGACTTTCTCGGACTCTTGCAGTTTGTCCAGCGCCAGGTCAAAGACATTTTGCTGATGAGCGGCCACGACCCCCAAACGCCAGCCAGTGGCGCCAAAGTATTTGGAAAATGAGTAGACCAGAAGCGTATTTTCCGGGCAAATCGCGAAGAGAGACTGGAAGTCATCTGCAAAAGTTCCATAGACATCGTCGGTCAGGATCATCAGATCCGGACGATGTTCTGCAACGATATTGCGCACGCGTTCCAGACTTCGCTGATCCATCTTCACCGAAGGCGGATTGCTGGGGTTGACGCAGAAAAAGATCTTGATGGCCGGGTCCTTGAGCTTGTCCAGCTCAGAGTCCGGATACTGCCAATTGAGACTCGGATCCGCGTTGATGGCGACTTCCTCCAGTGCGTACTGGGCCAGCTCCGGAATTTCTATATACGGCGTGAAAACCGGCATCCCAATGGCAACCTTGTCGCCGGCCTTGAGCAAACCGTTGAGCTTCAGGCTCTCGAAAATGTAAGCCATGGCAGCCGTTCCCCCTTCGACTGCAAACAGGTTCACGGACTCACTGGGTATTGCATCGGCCCCCATTTCCCGGATGATGTACTGGCGAACGATTTTTTCACTGATGTTCAGCATCCGCGGGGGAACGGGGTAATTGCAGCCCAGAATACCGTCAACCATTTCGTGCAGGAAGGCGGCCGGGTCCAAGCCCAGCTGGTCACGGACATAGCTCAGTGATTTACCGAGAAAGCGCACGCCCTCCTGATCCCGGTTCTCGGCGATATAACGTTCAAAGCGACCCTCAATCCCGTCGATCTTCGCCAGTCCGCCAACACCTACCGTTGTCATATAAGAGTAGGAAAGCTCCGATTCGGCTGCAGCGAACAAGCCCAGGCGAAAAAATGCTCTTCTCGGCGTTGTGGCCAGAAAGTTGGGATTGCCCCGCCCCGCATTGAGCATGAGGCGGTTTCCGTCGCTCGAGGCGATCTTGATCAACTCATCCTTGAGCTCGAACGGGCTCAATTTCGCCAGACTCTGATAATCCTTGCTCATATCGCAACTCCTTCCATTCGTCCTAGTGAATCAGTGCAGGGGGTTCACGCGAAGGCAATGACCAGCGGACCCAACAAAGTCAGGAACACATTGGCCAAGGCATAAGTGATTGCAAACGGGGTGGTGGGGATTGAATTGCCGGCCTTGTCCAGAACCTCGCCAAATGCGGGGTTGGCACTGCGTGCCCCGGACAGCGAACCCGCGAAAACGGCCACATTGTCGTAACGCAGCACATACTTGCCGAACAAAATGGCAATCAGCAGCGGGATGATGGTGACCAGAACGCCCAGCATGAACAGCGTCAAGCCCTGCTCCATGACCGTGCTTACCGCCTGCTGACCGGACTGCAGGCCCACCATGGCCACAAAACCGGCCAGCCCCAGATCGCGCAGCAATGTCGAGGCGCTTGTCGGCATATTGCCCATGGTGTGCTTGCGGCTACGCCACCAGCCAAACAGCAGGCCCGAGAGCAAGGCACCGCCACCGCTGCCCAAGGTGATGGGAATGGCGCCTATGCGCAGCACCAGCAGACCGATCAGCAGGCCGACGACAATGCCGAAGCCGTGGAACACCCAGTCGGTCTTGTCGCTGGGAACAATGATGGGGCCGGCGGCCTGGGCAGCCTTCTGAACATCCTGAGGTGTGCCGAACAAGGTGACCACATCGCCGGGCATCACCATGGTCTGCGCAGTGATGGGAACCGGCGATCCCGCGCGAATCAAGCCCTCGGCATAGACACCGTGCTTGAGGTCCTGAGACAGGCTGTCCAGAATGTCCTTGACGCTGCGGTTCAGAAACTGGGCATTGGAAATGGCCACATCGCGGCGCACCATCACCACATCCATGCCCTGGGCACCGGGCAGCTCATCGCCTACCGTCTGGCCCAGAGACACCACGGCGGGGCGGCGTCCGACCAGCAAAACAATGTCGCCAGCCTCTAGGACCAGGCTGGGGTCCACGCCGACCAGGGCATTCTTTCGCTGAATGCGCTCCACCGTGACCCTGCCCTGGGTCCCCCCGGCTTCGAGATCGGCCACGGTTTTGCCTGATTGGGCAACGCGGAAAATGCGCCCCACCAGATCGGGAGCTGCCGGCGACTCGCCCTGCGCGTAGACCCGCACGCCCTTGAGCTGCTCCTGCTCGGCCTGAACGGCGTCATCGCGTATGTTGCGCCCGGTAATCCAGGGCAGCACATTGACGCACATGATGATGGCCCCGAAGGATCCGAATATATAGGTGACCGCATAGCCGATGGCGACATTGGCCTGCATGCGCTGCACTTCCTCGCCCGAGAGCCCGAGTTTCTCAATCGCAGAACCAGCCGTCCCAATGATTGCCGACTGCGTCAGCCCGCCGGCCGCAAGACCTGCAGCCAGTCCCTTGTCCAGCCCGAATACCCGGGCAATCACCACCACCGTGATCAAACCGGACAAGGCGACCACGACGGCCATCATGATTTCCTTGACCGAATGGCGTCCCAGGGAATTGAAGAATTGCGGGCCGCTTTCAAAGCCCACGGCATAGATGAACAAGGCGAAAAGCACGGCTTTGATGCCTGAATCGATCTGAATGCCGATCTGGCTGATCAAGACCGCCGCCAATAAGGAACCTGCCACGCCCCCCAGCTGGAATGAGCCAAAGCGGAACTTGCCGACCCAGTATCCCAGGGCCAGAGACGCAAAAAGTGCGGCCTCCGGTGATTGGTGAAAAATGCTTTTGAGTAAATCCACGGCCACCTCTATTTCCGGATAAAAGAATCAAGCAACAGAAAGTCCGTCCAGGCTCCAATACCAGGGCCTGGAAATGCTTGAACTCAGGAGAAAGCGGTTTGCTATTAGCAAGCGTGCATCGAGATCGCCCATCTCAAAACTGATGCCGCATCCATTGGCTGGTTGGTTCTTGTCTTCTTCTATTTCCCACCACTATTAAAGACAAAAGCGTACCCAAATGTAGGACGTTGCCGATTAATTATTTCAGGATAGTCATGGCTGGTCCGCTGTGGCTTGGCATTCGCAGAGGATATTGATAAGCCACCGCATTAAGAGGCAGCCCGTGCAGCTGCATAGACAACAAGCCGCACGGGGCCGTGGCGGGACTGCCGGATATTGCCTAGCGCAGGGTTCGCCGGTTAATGGAGCGGCGGGTGGCCGCGAGATTGCTTCGACGAGACAGGGGTTGAGCCACATTCGACTCCGAGGTCGTGGCTGCAGCCGCAATTCTTTGCTGAGCCTCCAGCAGATTTTTGAGATCTGCAACACGCTCCTGCGCCAATGCTGCCGTGTTCTGGGCGGTCTGCAACTGGGCATGTAGATTCAGGATCTCCTGCTCGGATTGTTCAAAGCGAGTCTGCAACTCCTGATAGCGGGACTCTGCCTTGCGTTCCTGATCCTGCAGGCTTTTTCGCGCTGCAGTGAGTTCCTGCCGCGCACGATCGACCTCGTTGAGCATATGGCGCTCGTTACCCGCGTACTGCTCGGCCATGCGCTGGCGTTCCGCTGCGGCGGACTGAATTTCTTCGCTGTGCTTTTGCTGCTGCAACTCACGCTGGCGAACGGCATTGCCCAGCTCGTCACGCAGCTCTTCCAGGCGCTGATCGCGCTCCTGCAGCGTCTGCTGTATCTCGTCAAGACGACGTGCCAGGTCCTGGGCGTGGTTCTGGGCCGTCTGCAGGGCTTGATTCAGCGCATCTTTTTGCGCTTCCATGGTGGCCTCTCGCTGAGCGAGTTGCTCCTGCTGCGCCACAAAAGCCTGCTCCTCGGCTTTCAAAGCCTGTTCACGAAGATCCAAGGCCTTGCTGGCGGCAGCTTTCGCCTCTTCCAGTGCCGTATTCCAGAGCTCTTCGGCAAGGCGCTGCACAGGATCCGGCACCGACTGCAGCACGGATGGATCCTGTTCTCCCGCAACTCCCAGGCGACGCCCTAGCGTGGCAAACCAGGTCTCCAGCATGGGACTGACCGTATTCGGAGAGCCGCGCCCTATCTGCTGGCGCACGCGCTCTATGGTCGGGCGCAGACCCTGGGCGATCAAGACATCGGCTGCAGCCCAGACATCGGATTCCTGCACGCCCCTGGACGTGGTTTTGCTTGTATTCATATCTATTTTTCAAATAACTAACGATAAGTGATTGTTATCGTGATCTATTAATTAATTATGTAATACACAATACATATCATGTATTAAATATTACGTAAGAAATTTTCATACAGATGACAACGTACATTAACCCGTTTTCATCCCTTTTGTTCAGGGTGGAGTCCGTTCGGCGTTCGAGCGAGAGCAATTTCGTTGGCTTGTACATACTGGTTGTTCTGCCAGAGCCCATGCTCAGGCCGGCCTGGCCCCGCCAAGCAGTGTCCTGATCGCTGTCATTGATAGGCAAGCGATAGCTGCCATCAGCCGCTGGCTTGCCCACGGAGTTGAAGCTGCCTGACTTGGCGTGGAGCCAGGGCAAACACGGTCCGCAGTGCTGTACCACCTTTGCCGACAGCCCCAGAGCGGCAAATCGATTTCAGCCGGCATGTAAAGTCAGGGCGAAAATAGCGCCATGGATTCACACAAGCCCTCGCCCTTCCCTGCTCCAGCGGCCTTTGATGCCAACCGCCTACAGGTGCTGGATATGCCGGCTGCCGCCCTGGCACCCGAAGCGCATGAAGCCATCAAGGAACTGATGCATGAAGGCGAATCCAGCAACACGCGCAGCAGCTATCAAAGCGCCATGCGTTACTGGGCAGCCTGGCACCTACTGCGTCTGGGCCAGCCCATGCAACTGCCGCTGCAGGTTTCCACGGTGCTGCAGTTCATCATCGATCATGCCCAGAGGCAGAGCGGTGTCGGCCTGCTTCATGAGATGCCACCCGAAATCGATGAAGCCCTGGTAGCTGCAGGCTACAAGGGAAAAAAAGGTGCGCCTTCGCACAGCACGCTGGTGCACCGCATGGCCGTGATGTCCAAGGCACATCAGGTGCATGCCATGTCCAACCCCTGTCAGGACGGGGCAGTCAGGGAGTTGATGTCACGTACGCGCAAGGCCTATGCAAGACGCGGTGATCTACCCCAGAAAAAAGAGGCGCTGACGCGTGATGTGCTGGAGATGCTGCTGGCCAGCTGTGACGACAGCTTGCGTGGCCTGCGCGACCAGGCGCTGCTGTTGTTTGCCTGGGCCAGCGGCGGGCGACGCCGCTCCGAAGTGGCCGGCGCCGATATGCGTTTCCTGCGCGCCGTGGCTGGTGGGGAATTCATCTACACCCTGAGCCATAGCAAGACCAACCAGAGCGGCACCGACGCCCCCGAGAATCACAAGCCCGTCACAGGCCGTGCCGCCATCGCCCTGAGAGCATGGCTGGACGCAGCCTGCATCACCGAAGGTCCTATCTTCAGGCGCATTCGCAAAGGAGGCCATGTAGCAGAGCTGCTGACTCCCGCCGCCGTGCGAAATATTGTCAAGGAACGCTGTGCGCTGGCAGGCGTGGAAGGGGATTTTTCCGCACACTCGCTGCGCTCGGGCTTTGTGACCGAGGCCGGCAGACGCAATCTGCCGCTGGCCGACACCATGGCCTTGACGGGGCACCATAGCGTGAACACCGTGCTCGGCTACTTCAGGGCCGATTCGGCACTCAACAATCAGGCGGCGCGCATGCTGGACGAGGATTGAACAAGCCCCATCAGCTGCAGCGCAGTCTGATGAATGGCGGACTGCGGATCGGCCAGTTGCAGCGGCAAATCAAAGTGGTTGGTCGCCGGCGCTTCCACCCACCGCCCCGGCAGACAGCGTGCCTGCCAGGCCGCCAGATAGTCGCGCGACTGGCGCTTGAATTCATGGCTTTCAAACTCCCCACAGCTCACGCGCAGTTGGCTCTGAGCATGGGTACCCGCATCGGGCAGCAGAAAGCGCGGACTGTTGCGTATGGCAGCAGCATCGTCGAGTTGCATCCAGTCGTTGATATGGGTTGTCAACAGCGGCTGCAGGTCGAACAGACCGCTCAAGGTCAGCGCTGATCGGGGTACGGCCTGCGCTGGCAGGTCGTAGTCTTGCTGCCAGTCCTTGGCCAGCAGCATGCCCACCAGATGTCCTCCGGCCGAGCTTCCGCAGACACAGATATTGCTGGCATCGCCGCCGTAGATGGCGATATTGCGCACCACCCAGGCATAGGCCTGACGCATCTGATCGACTATATGGTCCAGTGTGACGGACGGGGCCAGATCGTAGTCAGGCACAACGACGATGGCGCCCTCCTGCGTCAGCGCCGGTGCCATGAATGCCGAATCATCCTTGCCCAAGGCCTTCCAGTAGCCGCCATGGATGAAGATGAAAACAGGCGCAGCTTGTGCGGTGCCTGCCTGGGTTGAGGGCAGATAGATATCCAGAACATCCGTAGCCCTGGGGCTGTAGCGCTGGTTGCGAACTGCGCCGGACAAGGCAAATGCGGCCTGGCTTTCCTGCGTGTAGCGCGCCAGGTAGGCAAGCGGATCCTGCACGCTGGCGCGGGCGTTGTATTGGCGGTCGTAGTAAGCGATCGTGGAGTTGGTCGAGATGGAAGGCATTTTCTGCGCGGCTTTGGGCTTCGGACGGTGATCAATCGCAGCGCACAGCATAAGTCAGGCGACAGACTCGTCACTGCCGCGTCAGCATCAACTATTCAAGCCAGCATCCTCCAATTAGACCTGTTCACCTGTCATGTAGATACATTAGATTACATGCATGCAGATGAAATCAGAGCGTTGGAGCAGGCGTTGATAAAAACAAAAGCGGGGGCTGGCTGTGCAGCCATGATGTGGGGACTCTGCGCCCAGGCCGGCGGCCTTGATAGAACGGGCCAGGACCTTGGGCCTTTGTTTGAAAACGGCCGCTATCTTTCCGTGGAGACCTATACGGTCAGGCCCCGGATCCAGGGCGCGGATGCGCTGGGAAAGTCCACCGGGCAAGTCGCCGACGACTATACCCAATGGGGCTTTGCATACAAGCAGGATGTAAATCCACGCACCTCGGTGCTGCTGATGTTGAGCAAGCCTTTTGGCCTTGACATCGCTTACAGCCCGCTGCAATCGCCTCTTTTTGGCGGCACGCAGGCCCGCGTGAGCAGCCATGAGCTTATGGGGGCGCTGCGCTACCGCTGGGATGAGCACTGGGCCGTGCATGGCGGTCTGCGCCTGCAGCGCACGGAAGGACATGTCGCCCTGGGGGGCATGGTATTTGGAGCGCTCAGTGGGTACCGGGTGGATTTCAGACCCAGTACCGAGCCAGGCTACTTGCTAGGCATGAGCTATGAGCGGCCGGATATGACTTTGCGCGTCGCTGCGACCTATTACTCGGCCATCAGGCACAAGATCGCGACCCGTGAAAACCTGTGGCCGGGCGAAACAAGGACCGCATCGACTGCTCCGCAGAGCTTCAACCTCGATGTTCAGACAGGCATCACGTCAAGTACCCTGCTCTTTGGACAGATCCGCTGGACCAACTGGTCGCAATTCCGGCTACACCCGCAGACCTTGGCGGCGATACTCCCAGGGCGCAGTCTGGCGGACATGGAGGACACCACCACCTACACGCTGGGTCTTGGGCAGAGGCTGGCGGCGAACTGGTCCGGCTTTGTCACCGTGGCTTATGACAAGCGCAGCGACAAGGCCGCGCTGTCGCCATTGCGCCCCACCGATGGCCGCCTTGGCTACACGGTAGGGGTGAGCTATCAGCAAGGAAAGTTCAAGCTCACGCCCTGGCTGAGCTACCAGCGTCTGGGCTCGGTTGATATCTCCAGCGGCGGCACGACCCTGGCGGCTTTCGATGCCGAGTCCGCCACGGCGTTCGGGATCAGGCTCGGCTATCAGTTCTGAGAGCAGTCGCAGCTTTCATGCTGCTGCAATCTGACAGCCGGCGCCCGAAGCGCTCAACCCAGCGCCGCAATCACGTCGGCCGGAGCCTGCACCAGCTCGATCAGCACGCCCTCGCCGGCAATCGGAAACTCGTCATTGCTCTTGGGGTGCAGGAAAGTGATGTCATAGCCTGCCGCTCCCTTGCGGATACCGCCGGGAGCAAATCGCACGCCATTGGCCGTCAGCCATTCCACGGCCTTGGGCAGATCGTCGATCCACAGGCCGATGTGGTTCAGCGGCGTGGCGTGCACGGCGGGCTTTTTCTCGATGTCCATGGGCTGCATGATGTCTACTTCCACCTTCATCGCGCCCCGCCCCATGGCCAGAATGTCCTCGTCCACGTTTTCGCGCTCGCTCTGAAAGGTGCCGGTCTGCTCCAGACCCAGCATGTCCACCCACAGCTTTTTCATGCGCTGTTTATCGGTTCCACCGATGGCGACTTGCTGAATACCTAGAACCTTGAAAGGACGGTTGCTCATGAGTGACTCCTTGATTGATAGCTTAAAGCGCAATATTGGTAAGCGCCAGAGCCGGTTTTTATTGAAATATCAGACCTCGCCAAGCAACCAGCTGCTGGCCATGGCAAAGTATTCGCGCAGCCAGGCATTGAAACGCGTGGCCAGAGGGGTCTCAGCCGCCACGGGATAGACCTGAGGCAGATCCTGCCGCTTTGCAATGTCCATGGCGCGCATCAGATGAAAGTCGCTGCTGACCATGGCCATGGGGGCATCCGCAGCCACACCGCGCTCGGCCAGCAAGGGCCGGCTGAGCTTGAGGTTCAGCTCGGTACTGGTGCTGAGCTTTTCCAGCACCAGCCGCTGCGCCGCAATACCGTGACGCTGCTGCAGATAGCGGGCCATGACCTCGGCCTCCGACTCTTTTTCACCCCAATCGACACCGCCGCAAACGGCGACCAAGGCCTGGGGCTGCAGCTTGGCCAGTTGCGCCGCCTGATCCAGCCGCGCAGCCAGAACTGGCCTGGGGTGACCATCGAGCGTGCCGCTGCCCAGCACGACGATGGATTGCACGGGCGGCACTTGCTGCGGCGAAAGACCCAGGCCGGACAGGCGGCTCCAGAACCAGAAAAGGCTGATCAGCCACAGCGCCAGGCCGGCCCAGGCCAGCGACCAGAGCCTTGCATGCAGGGGCCTGGCTGCACGCCAGTGCTGTACGGCCCGCCATTTCCAACTCAGCCCCAAGGCCGCAGCACCCAAGCCGGCTGGCAGCACCACCCCTACATTGAAGTGCCCCAGGCACATCAGCACCAATGCGTCAACCAGCAGCAGCAAGCCCACCACAGCCAGCAAGGCACGAACGAACTTGGCGCGACCGGGAATCGTTGCAGACGCTTTTAATATCATAGCTACTTACACTTACTGGATAAGGGATACAGCTATTTTCCAATGAAAACTTAAAAGCCCGCAAAGCCAAAGCCTTGCGGGCTTCCAATTTCAGGGCCTGAAGGCTGCGACGGCATTCAATGCCGGCCGGCCCCGAAAAATGACACCCCGCGCTCCTCACTGCGTGTGGTCTGGGCCCCTCCAAGAGGGGCGCTTTTCATCTTGGGGCGGCCCGGCGATGAAAAACCGGCATCACTCGAATTCCAGAATGATGTCGTCCACCGCCAGCGAATCTCCCTTGGCAGCGCTGATCTTGCTGACCACGCCATCCTGGGCCGCGAAGAGAATGTTCTCCATCTTCATGGCTTCGATGACCGCCAGCTTCTCGCCGGCCTGCACCTTCTGGCCGGGCTGCACCGCCACGTCGACCAGCAGGCCGGGCATGGGCGAGAGCAGGAACTTGGACAGGTCGGGCGGTGCCTTGTAAGGCATGAGCTTGTGCATCTCTGCGCCCTTGGGCGAGAGCACCAGCACATCGGCTTGCGTGCCATTGTGGATGACGCGCAGTGCCAGCGGGTTCTTGCCATTGCCGCGTTCGATCTGGCAGGTGAAAGCCTTGCCATTGCAAACGCCGCGCACCACCAGATCGCGAATGTCTGCATTGCTGCGGAACTCGTAGGCCTTGTCGCCAATGACGACCTTGCAGACGCGCGCCTGGGCATCGAAGTCGGTCACCTCGCCAGTCACATACTGGTTCTTGCCTTCAGCACCCAGAACCACTGCGGTGTACTTCTCGCCCACCTGCACCTGGTGGCCTTGCATCTGGCCGGTGATGGTCGATGCACGCGCACGATAGCGGCGATTGCGGAACAGGGCCAAAGCCACCAGGAAGTCGGGATCATCGTGGGGCACGTCCTCGGCATGGAAGCCGTCGGCATAGTGCTGGGCAATGAAGCCGGTGTTGAACTGGCCCGAGACAAAGTCCGGGTGTGCCAGCAGAGCTGCCTGGAACGGGATGTTGGAGCTGATGCCGCGAATGGCAAAGCCGTTGAGCGCTTCGCGGGCCTTGGCGATGGCGTCGTTGCGGTCCTTGCCGTGCACGATGAGCTTGGCGATCATCGAGTCGTAGTACATGGGGATTTCGCCGCCGTCATAGACGCCAGTATCCACACGCACGCCGTTCAGATGCTCAGTGTCGGACTGCCACATGGTCTGCTCGGGCGGCGCAAAGCGAACTAGGCGGCCGGTCGAAGGCAGGAAGTTGCGGAACGGGTCTTCGGCGTTGATACGGCACTCGATGGCCCAACCGTCGCGCTTCACATCGGCTTGGGCAAAGGACAGTTTTTCGCCGGCGGCCACACGAATCATCTGCTCGACCAGATCGAGTCCGGTGATGCATTCGGTCACCGGGTGCTCGACCTGCAGACGGGTATTCATCTCCAGGAAGTAGAAGTCCTGGTCCTTGCCGACCACGAACTCCACGGTGCCAGCGCTCTGATACTTGACGGCCTTGGCCAGGGCCACGGCCTGCTCGCCCATGGCCTTGCGGGTGGCATCGCTGATGAAGGGCGAAGGCGCTTCCTCGATCACCTTCTGGTGACGGCGCTGTATCGAGCACTCACGCTCGTTCAGGTAAACCACATTGCCATGGCTGTCGCCCAGAATCTGGATTTCGATGTGGCGGGGCTCCTGTACGAACTTCTCTATGAAGATACGGTCGTCGCCAAAGCTGTTGCGCGCTTCGTTCTGGCAGGAGGCAAAACCTTCAAAGGCTTCCTTGTCGTTGAATGCCACGCGCAAACCCTTGCCACCGCCACCGGCCGAAGCCTTGATCATCACGGGGTAGCCAATGCCCTTGGCGATTTCCACGGCCTGTTCGGGACCGCCGATGGCGTCGTTGTAGCCGGGGATGGTGTTGACCTGGGCTTCGCCGGCCAGCTTCTTGGACGCGATCTTGTCGCCCATGGCAGCAATGGAATGCGACTTGGGGCCGATGAAGGCAATGCCCTCTTCTTCGCAGCGCCTGGCAAAGCCCTCATTCTCCGAGAGAAAACCGTAGCCGGGGTGCACCGCCTGTGCGCCGGTCTGCTTGCAGGCCTCAATGATTTTTTCGCCCAGCAGATAGGACTCACGGCTGGGTGCGGGGCCCAAGCGCACGGCCTCGTCGGCGAGCTTGACATGGCGCGCGTCCTTGTCGGCGTCGGAATAGACCGCCACGGTCTGGATGCCCATCTTGCGGGCGGTGGCGATGACTCGGCAGGCGATCTCGCCGCGGTTGGCAATCAGAATCTTGGTAAACATGGATATATCTCCTGGTTCTTCTTGTTCTTACAGGGGGATGTTCCCGTGCTTGCGCCAGGGGTTGTCCAGCTGCTTGTTCTTGAGCATCTCCAGCGAGCGGCAGATGCGCTTGCGTGTTTCGTGCGGCTGGATCACATCGTCGATAAAACCACGGGCTCCGGCCACAAAGGGGTTGGCAAAGCGCTCCTTGTATTCCGCTTCGCGTGCAGCCAGCTTCACCGGATCATTCTTGTCCTCACGGAAGATGATCTCCACCGCGCCCTTGGCGCCCATCACGGCGATTTCGGCATGGGGCCAGGCCAGGTTCACGTCGCCACGCAAATGCTTGGAAGCCATCACGTCGTACGCGCCGCCATAGGCCTTGCGGGTGATGACAGTGATCTTCGGCACTGTGGCTTCGGCATACGCATACAGCAGCTTGGCACCATGCTTGATGATGCCGCCGTATTCCTGGGAAGTGCCGGGCATGAAACCGGGCACATCCACGAAGGTGACCACAGGGATGTTGAAGGCATCGCAAAAGCGCACGAAGCGCGCCGCCTTGATGGAGGACTTGATGTCCAGGCAACCGGCCAGCACCAGGGGCTGATTGGCCACGACGCCCACGGTCTGACCGGCCATGCGGGCAAAGCCGATGATGATGTTCTTGGCGTACTCGGGCTGCAGCTCGAAGAAATCGCCATCGTCCACGGTCTTGAGAATCAGCTCCTTCATGTCGTAGGGCTTGTTGGCGTTTTCGGGCACCAGCGTATCCAGCGACAGATCGGCGCGACCCACGGGATCGGTGGCCTCGCGCACAGGAGCCTTTTCCTTGTTGTTCAAGGGCAGGTAGTTATAGAGTCGACGCAGCATCATCAGTGCTTCCACGTCGTTGTCGAATGCCATGTCGGCCACGCCGCTCTTGGTGGTGTGGGTGATGGCCCCGCCCAGCTCTTCGGCCGTGACCTCCTCGTGCGTCACGGTCTTCACGACTTCGGGACCGGTCACGAACATATAGGAGCTGTCCTTGACCATGAAGATGAAGTCGGTCATGGCCGGCGAGTACACGGCGCCGCCGGCGCTGGGGCCCATGATCATGGAGATCTGGGGCACCACGCCCGAGGCCAGCACATTCTTCTGGAACACATCGGCATAGCCGCCCAGAGAGGCAACGCCTTCCTGGATACGCGCACCACCCGAATCGTTGAGGCCGATGACGGGAGCGCCGACCTTCATGGCCTGGTCCATCACCTTGCATATCTTCTCGGCATGGGTTTCGGACAGTGCGCCGCCGAACACCGTGAAGTCCTGGCTGAACACAAAGACCAGACGGCCGTTGATCATGCCGTAGCCGGTGACCACGCCGTCGCCGGGGATCTTGGTGTTTTCCATGCCGAAGTCCGTGCAGCGGTGCTCCACGAACATGTCCCACTCTTCAAAAGTACCGTCGTCCAGCAGCAGCTCGATACGCTCGCGCGCCGTCAGCTTGCCTTTCTTGTGCTGCGCGTCGATGCGCTTTTGTCCCCCACCCAACCGAGCGAGTTCTCGCTTGGCTTCCAGCTGCTTCAGGATATCGTCTTGCATGCTTGTCCTCTAACGTGATTTGGGTTGCTTGTCTCGCAATGGTGATGCTGCGATGCTATGGTAATAAGAGCTGCTAGCGCCTACTGCATTTGGGCTAGAAGTAGATTTCTTGCTGCGGTACTGGCAGCGATACGACCCGCTGTCACATCGTCCTGAAGGACGGGGAGCATGGCCTTGACCCGCGGATGCTGGCGAAACGCCTGCTTGAGGCCGAAGTCGATGCGCTCCCACATCCAGGCCAATGCCTGCTTCTCGCGGCGCAGGGCCAGGCGGCCGTTGGAGGTTTGCAGCTCCCTGAAGCTGCTGACTGCAGCCCAGAAGCCCTCCACTCCCTGTCCCAGCAAGGCACTGATCTGCAGTACGCGCGGCTGCCATAGTGCGCCGGTGTTGGCGTGGTCTGGATTGCCGTGCATGCCCAGCAGGCGCAGACTCGATGTAATCTGGGCCTGGGCACGCGTGGCGGCGTGGGGGTCGATGTCGGCCTTGTTGATGACCACCAGGTCGGCCAGCTCCATCACGCCCTTCTTGATGGCCTGCAGATCGTCGCCAGCGTTGGGGAGCTGCAGCACGCAGAACATGTCCGTCATGCCGTGCACGGCAATCTCGCTCTGGCCCACGCCCACGGTTTCGACGATGACCACGTCATAACCGGCGGCTTCGCAGACCAGCATGGCCTCTCGCGTCTTTTCGGCCACGCCGCCCAGCGTGCCGCTGCTGGGACTGGGGCGGATATAGGCCTCCAGCCGCATGGACAGTTGCTCCATGCGGGTCTTGTCGCCGAGGATGGAGCCGCCTGAAACGGTGCTGGACGGATCAATCGCCAGCACGGCCACACGCAGCCCCTTCTCTATCAGAAACAGGCCCAGGGCTTCGATGAAGGTGGATTTGCCGACGCCCGGCACGCCGCTGATGCCAAGGCGAAATGCCTTGCCCGTGTGCGGCAACAGAGCGGTGAGCAGACCGTCAGCCTGTTCACGGTGGTCGGCCCGGGAGGATTCAAGCAAGGTAATGGCCTTGGCCATGGCCCGGCGCTGCACGGCAGGGTTGCCGCGCAGGATGCCGTCTTGCATTTGCTCAGGGGTCACGTTGCGGTCGCCTTTGCTATCGATGCTTGCCGGCCGATCAGAGACCGTTGGCCTTCTTGATCTGCTCCAGCACATCCTTGGCGCTGGCAGGAATGGGAGTGCCGGGGCCGTATACGCCCTTGACGCCCGCGTTGTAGAGGAAATCATAGTCCTGGGCGGGAATCACGCCGCCCACGAAGACGATGATGTCGTCCGCCCCCTGCTTCTTGAGCTCGGCAATGATGGCCGGCACCAAAGTCTTGTGCCCGGCGGCCAGGGTCGACACACCCACCGCATGCACATCGTTCTCGATGGCCTGGCGCGCGCATTCTTCGGGTGTCTGGAACAGCGGCCCCATGTCCACGTCAAAGCCCAGGTCGGCAAACGCGGTTGCGACCACTTTGGCACCGCGGTCGTGACCGTCCTGACCCAGCTTGGCGATCATTACGCGGGGGCGTCGGCCCATGGCCTGCGAAGCGGTGTTGATCTCTTCCTTGAGCTTGTCCCAGCCTTCGGCCGAGTCATAAGCGGCAGCATACACGCCGGTCACCTTCTGGGTATCGGCGCGATGGCGACCAAACGCCTTTTCCATCGCGTCGGAGACTTCACCCACCGTGGCACGCAGGCGCACGGCCTTGATGGACAGATCCAGCAGATTGCCCTCTCCGGATTCTGCTGCAGCAGTGATGGCAGCCAGCGCTGCTTCGACCTGGACAGCATCGCGCTTCGCCTTGATATTCTTGAGCCGCGCGATCTGGCTGTCACGCACCTTGACGTTGTCCACTTCCAGGATGTCGACCGGGTCTTCCTTGGCCAGCTTGTACTTGTTGACGCCGACGATGACTTCCTTGCCGGAATCGATACGCGCCTGCTTCTCGGCGGCGGCGGCTTCGATCTTGAGCTTGGCCCAGCCGCTGTCCACAGCGGCGGTCATGCCGCCCATGGCGTCGACTTCCTCAATGATGGCCCAAGCCTTGTCGGCCATTTCCTGGGTCAGCTTCTCCATCATGTAGGAGCCAGCCCAGGGGTCGATCACATTGGTGATATGGGTCTCTTCCTGAATGATCAGCTGCGTGTTGCGGGCAATGCGGGCTGAGAACTCCGTAGGCAGGGCAATGGCCTCGTCCAGCGCATTGGTGTGCAGGGACTGGGTACCGCCAAACACGGCTGCCATGGCTTCGATGGTGGTGCGAACCACGTTGTTGTAAGGGTCCTGCTCGGTCAGCGACCAACCCGAGGTCTGGCTATGGGTGCGCAGCATCAGGCTCTTGGGGTTCTTGGCATCGAAACCCTTCATGATTCGGCACCACAGCAGGCGCGCGGCACGCATCTTGGCCACTTCCAGGTAGAAATTCATGCCCACGGCCCAGAAGAAGGACAGACGGCCCGCAAAAGCATCCACGTCCATGCCCTTGGCAATGGCAGTCTTCACATACTCCTTGCCGTCGGCCAGCGTGAAAGCCATTTCCAGAGCCTGGTTGGCACCGGCTTCCTGCATGTGATAGCCCGAGATCGAGATCGAGTTGAACTTGGGCATGTTCTGGCTCGTGTACTCGATGATGTCGCCAATGATCTTCATCGACGGCTTGGGCGGGTAGATATAGGTGTTGCGCACCATGAACTCTTTCAGAATGTCGTTCTGAATCGTTCCGGCGAGTTGATCCTGTGGGACGCCCTGCTCTTCGGCTGCCACCACATAGCCGGCCAGCACGGGCAGCACGGCGCCGTTCATGGTCATGGAGACTGAGACCTTGTCCAAGGGGATCTGGTTGAAGAGAATCTTCATGTCCTCGACGGAATCGATCGCCACGCCGGCCTTGCCCACATCACCCGTCACACGTGGATGATCGGAGTCATAGCCGCGATGGGTGGCCAGATCGAATGCGACGGAAACGCCTTGACCGCCGGCGGCCAGTGCCTTGCGATAGAAGGCGTTGGATTCTTCGGCGGTGGAAAAGCCAGCGTACTGGCGAATCGTCCAGGGCCGCCCTGCATACATGGTGGCCTGGGGACCGCGGATGTAGGGGGCGAATCCCGGCAGCGTGTTGGTGAATGGCAGATCTTCCGTGTCTTCCGCCGTGTACAGCGGCTTGACGGTAATGCCGTCCGGCGTGACCCAGTTCAGGTTGTTGATATCACCGCCAGGAGCTGCCTTGTTGGCGGCCTTGTTCCAGGCTTGCAGATCAGCGGGGGCGAATTCTTGTGGGTCCTGTACCGGATTCTCTTGGCTCATGTTGTCTCTCGTATGCGGTGCGCGCAGTGAAGTTTGGAATTGCGGTGAACTACCTAGATGCGTCTAGTGTACATGATTCATAATTATGAATTCAAAATACTTGCAGCATATAATCACGCGTAATGACAAGCAAAACACTTACTCCTCTTGCGCTATATGAGCAGGTCGCCGAGCAATTGCGCCAGCGCATCTTCCGGCGGGAGCTTGAACCTGGTGCCTGGATCGACGAGCTGAAGATTGCCGAGGAATACGGCATCAGCCGCACGCCCCTGCGCGAGGCATTGAAGGTGCTGGCCGCCGAAGGCCTGGTGACCATGAAGCTGCGCCGGGGTGCCTACGTGACCGAGGTCTCGCGCAAGGACATCTCCGACGTCTATCGCTTGCTGAGCCTGCTGGAAGCGGATGCAGCGGCCGAGGTTGCCGGCAAGGCCACGGACGAACAATTGCAGCGTCTGCAGCAGACTCATGAGGAGCTGAAACAGAACACAGCCGACGCCGAGCGGTTTTTCGCGCTCAACGAAAGCTTTCATATGCAGATTCTCGACATTGCCGACAACCGCTGGCGTAACCAGCTAGTAGCCGATTTGCGCAAAGTCATGAAGCTCAACCGCCACAAGTCGCTGTTCAAGCAAGGCCGTATCGAAGACTCTCTGGCAGAGCACGAAGCCATCATGCAAGCATTGCTGCAGCGAGATCCGAAAATCGCCATGAGCGCAGTGCAGCAGCATTTCGCGAATGGACTCGATGCGGCGATCTAGACGATCCCTCTTTGTCGGCTCATGGAAAATGCGCTTTGGTATTTATCCTACAAATTTGAAATATTGGATTACCCGATTCATGCGATGCTCGCAAAGTAACTGAATGTGCTTTCAGTGTTACAGGATCATGATTCATGCTGGCGCAATTTTTCTGGGGCTCCTCTGCTGACGCTCACTTGATCAAGGGCGAATATGACCCTTTGCTTGTAATCCTGTCGCTGGCAGTTTGCTGGATTGCTTCCGGACAGGCATTGCGCCATGCGTCTTTTGCCCGATCAGCCACTTCACGACAATTGCGCTACTGGTCTATTGTGAGCGGATCGCTGGCATTAGGCATAGGCATATGGGCCATGCATTTCATCGGCATGCTCGCTTATTCCCTGCATGCGGCGGTTCAGTATGATTTGACGGTCACGGTCCTTTCCATTATCCCGGGCATTGCGGCGTCTGCAGTGGCTCTCGCCTTGCTGACTCACAATGAGCTCAATCTCAGGCAATTGATCTTGGGAGGATTGGCGGTAGGCATTGGCATTGCAGCCATGCATTATTGCGGCATGGCTGCAATGCGCACACCGGCGACCCACCAGTATTCAGCCGCCTGGTTTTTCATCTCCTTGGTTGTCGGCGTCGCACTGGCTACGCTTGCTCTCTGGGTCCGTTTCGGGCTGGCGCGCTTCAAACTCAAACAGGACCATTGGCGCAAGACACTGGCGGCTGTCACCATGGGCGCAGCAATATCCGGCATGCATTACACAGCCATGCTGGCGCTGCGAGTCACTTCGGACCATGAGATCCATGATGCAACAACATCGAACGACCGCCTGATTCTGGCGCTGACGATTGCCCTGATTACGCTTCTATTCGGTGGATTGATTGCACAGGCCAATGCCTTGATCCATTACCGTAGTCGCTGGCAGAAAGTGGATATGAATGAGGCCAGACTGCAAGCCTTGGTCAATATGGCGGCGGATGGAATTATCTGCATCGACAATCAGGGCCGAGTGACGGATTACAACCCTGCAGCGGAAGTCCTATTCGGCTGGAGCCCGGGGGAAGTATTGGGCAAGAACGTGAAAATGCTCATGCCAGCCGCGTTAGTCACCCAGCATGATGCCTATCTGGAACAGCATGAAGCTGGTCAGCGCAATAACGCGCCCCCTCTGCAGAACAAGATTTCAGAGGTGCTGGGCCAGCACAAGGACGGTACGCTGGTTCCAATGCGTCTGGCATTGAGCCAGGCCGAGGCACGGGGCCAGCGGATGTATGTAGGGCTTCTGACCAATCTCTCGGACCGCAAGCGAACCGAGCGCCAATTGCATATCGCAGCCACGGTATTCGATCATTCCCACGAAGGCATGGTGGTACTGGATGCGAACCGAAAAATCGTGGACATCAATCCGGCTTTTTCGCGTATCAGCGGCTTGAAGCGCCAAGCCGCCAAGAACAAGGAGTTCGCCAGCCTTTTCATCCGTGGCGATGACGATTCGGATGTCCAGTGGTCGCAGATCTGGACGGAAATCGGCAGAAAAGGACACTGGCAAGGCCCGTGCGTCATGCAGCACGACATGAACCGGCACCAGATTTCCCTGACGGCGGTGCGTGACGAGCAGCAGCGCCTGCACCATTACATTGCCGTCTGCTACCAAAGCATCGATATCCCGCTCGGAGCCGCATTCTGAGTCCCGAATTTCCATAACGCTATCATTCACGTAGCGGGAAGCTGCCTGCTTCTTGAAGGTAAGCGCATGAACCAACAAAGTGAAATCGACGTACTGGGTCTCCGGACAGAGAATCGACATCTGACTATCGAGCAGGTGCAGACCTTGCCGGAGCTCCTGGCCATGCGGGTCAGCGCCACGCCATCAGCGGAGGCTTACCGAGCGTTCGATGAAAGCAGCAACGTCTGGAAAAGCCTGAACTGGGCCGAAACAGCCCAGCGGGTTGCCCTGTGGAGCCGCGCCTTGTGCGCATCGAATCTTCCTGCCGGTGCAAGGGTGGCAATCCTGCTGCCCAATGGCTTTGATGCGATGACCATCGACCAGGCCTGTCTGCGCTGCGGCTACGTACCCGTTCCTCTGCATGCCATAGACAATGCCGGCAGCATTGCCTACATCCTTGCCGATTCGGGGGCGTCCTTGCTGGTGGTGGCCGATGCCAAAGCCTGGCAAAAAATTTGCGCTACCGGTCAGGAGCTGCCCGAACTTCAGGCCGTGATCCACGCACAGCAAGGCCGTACCAACGAGTCATCGAGCGCCTCTCCCATACCCGCCGAACAAGCTGCGCAAGAGTCCGTCAAGACCCTTCAGCGAAAACCGCTCATCGTCTTGTCCGCCTGGCTTCAGGCTGGTCAACGGTATACCTCTGCCCTCCCCGAGCCACCAGACAAAACACAGCTAGCAGGCATTGTCTATACCTCGGGGACGACCGGAAAGCCCAAGGGGGTCATGCTCACCCATGACAACGTGGTCAGCGACTTGCACGCTGTGATGCAACGTGTGAAGGCTTTTCCCGAGGACGTCTTCCTCTCGTTTCTGCCGCTTTCACACACTTTCGAGCGCACTGCTGGCTACTACCTGGCCATTGCCACCGGCTCCTGCGTGGCCTACGCGCGTTCTGTCGCACAACTTGCGCAGGACATGAAGCAGGTCAAGCCGACCGTGCTGATATCCGTGCCTCGCATCTATGAACGTGTTTATGCCAAGGTTCAGGAATCGCTTGCCTCCAGCAGCCTCAAGCGCAAGCTGTTCGAGGCGGCAGTCAACAAGGGCTGGAAGCGTTTTTGCGCTCGTCAAGGCATCCCCTTGAGCGAGCAGCTCGATGCCCAAGCAAGCTGGGCTTCTGCCTTGCCAGCCTGGCTGCTGCGCAGCCTTGTCGCACAACCCTTGCTCGCACAGTTTGGAGGCCGGCTACGCGTGGCCGTGAGCGGCGGAGCCCCTTTGTCTCCAACCATTGCGCGCTGTTTTCTGGGTCTGGGCCTGCCCATGCTGCAAGGTTACGGAATGACCGAAACCGCCCCTGTGGTCAGTGCCAACGGCCTCGACGACAACTGGCCCGATACCGTTGGCCGGGTGCTGCCGGGGATTGAAGTCCGCATTGGCGATGATCAGGAACTGCAGGTCTCTGGCCCGGTGGTGATGCGAGGTTACTGGAACCGTCCGGAAGACACGGCCAAAGCCTTTACTGCCGACGGCTGGCTCAGAACCGGGGACCAAGCGGCCATCGAAAACGGTCGCATTCGAATCAAAGGTCGAATCAAGGAAATCATTGTGACGTCGACGGGTGAGAAAGTGCCTCCCAATGATGTGGAACAGGCCATCCTCGTCGATCCCCTGTTTGAGCAAGTGTTTGTGGTTGGCGAGGATCGTCCTTTCATCGCCTGTATCGCCGTTGTCAGTCAAATGGAATGGGAAGTGCTTGCCAGGAGTGTCGGCCTGAACCCGGATGACGCTTCCAGCCTGCACCATGCTGCTGCTGAGAGAGAAGCACTTGCCAGAATCGAAAAGCAGACACGTAGCTTTGCCCGTTATGCAGTGCCCAGAGCGATCCATCTGGTCAGGGATAGCTGGAGCATTGACAACGGCTTGATGACCCCTACCCTCAAGCTCAAGCGCAAGAACTTGATGGCTTACTACGAAGATGCCATCGAGCAGATGTATGGCAAGCCCATCGAAAGCTGGAAAACAAAAGCCTAGGAATGGTTGAATTCAGGGTTTTGGAACCTTGAATGAATTCATGTAAGTTACATTAAATAAGCCATATTATCTCTTGGAGGCCCATATGACATGCATGTACAGGCTAAAGAACTGTTGTTGTCCAAAGCCATGGCCCTGCAACCCGATGCTCCGGCAGTAAAAATGCCCGCTCGACTATGCAGCCTCGAGAACCCAAGAAGTGCTCAGAATCCTCACCCGGTTGTTTGCCAGTGTTGATCTTCGCCTCTGCCTCATTACGGCAGTGACACCCGCGTCAGCCGCTTCGTCGCTTGCACGGCCGGCCTCCTGCTGGCGACAACTGCAGCATCGCAAATGCATAGAGCCATCACCTATGCATCCATGCACTGACTGATATGGCGCTATGTGAGCTGGCGAAGTTTCATAAATCCCTGCGACAGTTGCTGATTTCACTGCTCATCGGCAGATGTCTGCACGCCATCGTATGCTTCGCTGGCCTGGTTGCATCCGCGGCGCATAGCCTGCCCTGCAATCTCCGGAACATGAAAGTACTAAGCGGACTACTGCCCGTGATCGCTCTCAGCGCATTGCGTTTCCACTGCCCTACCCTCACCGGCAAGAACCTGGCCGGTCGTCACTGCCAAAGCATTCAACCAGCGCGAAGTCGGGCTTCATTCAACGCACCACGGCGCCGATATTGATCTGTGCGTCATATGGGACAGGTGCATGCCGCCTCCTTTGCCACGCACCGTGACTATCCAGCCTTGCAGGGCCGGTTGATGCGTCACCTTCATCAGATGCGCCTCGGAAATTTCATAGGCCTGCGCGATCTCGGGAATCGTGCACAGCCGCTGGGATCAGAGTGAGAAGCATCGAAGGATTCCGTTGAAGCGGATTGTCTGGACTTGATCGCTGGCTGGGCTGCGGACAGTCCAGCAGGGGGTAGGCGCGGCCGAATCAGCAATGGCACAAAGCGCCACAGGTACAGGGCAAAGGCCAGCCACCTTCATCGGCTGCGCCCAGGCCAAATACCAGCAGCGGCAGACCGTAACTTGCTTCCAAGTCTCGTCAGCATGCAGGTTCTGATGCCTTGTCGATCATTGATGCGAGTCCTTGAGCAGCCGCCAGGGAGTCAAGGCGCAGCCGTCACGCCATCACAATATGGAACCGACCTTTGTGCAGGTAAGGGCCGCCGCACGGTGAAGCAAGGCGGACTGCACAGCAGCTGTTTTCTGAACCAGAACCACAACAGCAAGGGCCGCCCCACTCTTCACCACGCCCGGTCGATGAAGTCGAACTAGATACATTTCATGCCTCAACAACCTGCAGCAGCGCAAGCCACGAAGGAGGCGTCAGGAGAGCTGTTTTGATAGCTGTCATCGCTTTATGGGTAAGCGATAGAGGCGTTTTTACTTGCTTTCAAAGTTTTGATTGTCATCAAGAAATCGTCTGAATACTGATGCAGTGTGTTGCTTTGGCCGGCCCGGAGTGTGAGTATGAATACGGCATTCGATCGAATTCATTGCTCAACAACAGGCGCGCTGACGCGCCAGGAGGCTGGATATGTTCAAGCACATTTTGATTCCTACGGACGGCTCGAAACTCTCCGAGGCCGCGCTACGCGCGGGCATGCAGTTGGCCAAGGAGCAAGGTGCAAAGGTAACGGCGCTGTATGTAATGCCGGATTACACCGCCATGATCTATGGTGCTGAGGCGATGATGGCCTACAACTCTGCAGAAATGGCTAAGAGCGCTGAGAAGGAAGCCGACCAGGTGCTCAAGATTGCGACGGACATCGCCGCAGCCGAGGGCGTGGACTGCAAGACCGCACGGATGACGAATATCTCTATCAGCCAGGCCATCATCCACCAGGCGCAAGACAGCCATTGCGATCTGATCTGCATGGCATCGCACGGCCGCAAGGGTATCGCCGGCATTTTGCTGGGCAGCGAAACCCAGCGCGTGCTGGTCAACAGCAGCATTCCGGTATTGGTGCATCGCCCCGTGTGATTCATCAGCACTGCGAGTGAAAGCCTCGGGCGCTCGTCTCGTCTGAGGCTTTCACCTTTGCAGGAATGAACCAGATCGAAAACATCACCCCCTACGAGCGAATCGCCTATCAATGCGCACCGGCGAAACAGCTGCCACTGGCTGCTGACTGTGCCAGCCTGATTACCGCCCCCCAGGCCGCCCATCGGTTCAATCTGCCTCAGGTCAAAAGGGCAGCAGCACCAGGATGCGTGATGGCATTGAACAGCTATGGAGTTCTAAATCATGGAACAAACCTGCATTCAAGGTCTGACTTCCTTTCTGTGGCCGGGCAGAAAACAGCAGCTCCCCAGATGAATGTCAGCCATGTACTCGCAACCTCCGCCGGCATGAAAGTCAGCGCCGAGGTCGAGCTCATCGCCATCAATGTCAAGGTCGCGTGCCATGACGAAGCGGCTTGATGGGTGAAAGAATGCACCGGCGTGCAATCCTTGACGTTGCTCGCTTTATACAAGGTCTTGGCACGATGCAAAGCATTCTGCATCTTGCTGCGCAACTCGAAACCTAGATCAATGCCATTGCTTTCGCACAAAGATAGAGGTTCCCACCAAAAACAAGATGCGTAGTCAGTCCCACCGCGCGGTTGCGCCAGGGACGAGGTGTTTTTCCGCTAGCCACCCCAGCTCCTAACGCTGGCTGCAGAACGAACCAGGGCAGCGCCACGGTTGCTGCGCCAAATACCAGCGCGGGCACTAGGGCAGGATCCTCTGTCCACGAAGGTTCCGCAATGCTCAAGAACATCATGGCAAACAGGATGCCGGTCAGGTAATGCACCGTCCAGCCAATGATTTTTTCGCCATGTGCAGCGCAAGCTTCTCCAATGGACTGGTGGAACCAGGTACCGCTTCGCCAGTGGAGGCACCAGCGTCCAAGCAGTGCGTAATTCAGGGTGGCAACGCCCATGCGGCGCAGCATTGCAGACCACAGGTCCATCAGCAATGTCGCGCCGATACCGACAGCCAGAGCCGGTGTAAAAATACTCGTCAGATTAATCATTTCCTAGCATCGCCTCTGAGGATTACAGTGATGCGAACCACTGTAGGTGCTCAAGTGCACTTGAGCGCAAGAGCTGAATATGGAAATCTCAGAAGTAGTAAGAAGAACCGGGCTACCCCCATCGACACTTCGCTTCTACGAAGAGAAGGGATTGATACATTCCATCGGCCGACAGGGACAGCGACGCCTGTTCGATGCACAGGTACTGGAGCGACTGTCCGTCATCGCCCTTGGGTGCGCTGCCGGGTTCTCACTGGAAGAAATCCGCTCAATGCTGCCCTCTGACGGAAAAGTGCAGGTCAGTCGCGAAATGCTGCTTGCCAAGGCAGATCAGGTGCAGCAGTCCATCAAGCGGCTGAAGGCCGTGCGTGACGGCTTGCGGCATGCGGCCAATTGCCCTGAGAAAAATCATCTGGATTGCGCTAGGTTTCAAGGACTGATGCATGCAGCCCTGGCAGGGAAAATCACGCCATTAACAGTCGCAGCCAGCAAAGCCAAAGGGGTTGAGCTCCTGCTCTGATGGTTCACCGAGCAATCCACAGCCAACCGCTGTAGGTCACCCCAAGCCTGCACGAATGTCCGCCGAGACAAACGTTCTGGATCACCGCATCCCGGCTGTGCCTGCTAGCTGTACCCCGCTGGTCATTTCCTGGCAGAGTAAGTCGCAAAGCTTGGCGGGCTGATTGCGACCTTTTTAGCTTCAGGCAGCCCAGGCTGAACTTCCTGTGCGTGCTGCTGGCCGCCGCACTTGCGAAAGCTTCCTGTACGGATTGAGCCTGCGGTTCTTACTGCGGCTGGAGTTGAATGTTTTTGGCCATGGCGCGAAATTTGACGGTGTCTTCCCTGAGTTTCCGCTCCGCCTCAGCCAGCGTCTGGGGTTGCGGCGCTTCCGATCCGGTGGCCGCAATCTGGCGCCGCACCTCGGGATCACGCAGCACTTCGGCCAGTGCCTTGTTCAGACGTACCACCATGTCCTCGGGAGTTTTGCGGCTCACCATGAGACCGGCCCAGGTGGAATGGCTGAAGTTCTTCAGAATCTGGCCTTCGCCAAGAGCGGGCACAGAGGTATCCAGCTCGCTGCGTGTGGGAGCCAGCCACCCGATGAGCCTCAGGCGCCCCTGCTCGGACATTCCCTTGAAGCTCGTTGCATAGGGCAGGATGGCAAAGTCGATGCTGTTTCCTCCGACATCCTGCACCATGGGTGCCATGCCCTTGTAGGGCACATGCGTGACGTGGATCTGGGTCTGCTGCGCCATGCTTTCAGCCAACAGGTGATACATGGAGCCCATGCCGACGCTGCCATAGGACAGACCTTTGTCCTGGGTCTTGGCATAGGCAATGAATTCATCGACGTTGCGCACCGGCAGTGTGGAGCGGGTCAGCAAAACCAGCGGATTCACTGCCACCTGGCCCAGCATGCGAAAGTCTTCGGCTCTTAGCTTCACGGCGGCGTTGACCATCGGCGAGAGAATCACCTCGTTGGGTGAGCCGAGAAAGATCATGTGCCCGTCAGCGGGCGCGTTCAACACCTTCTGCGCGGCCAGTGATCCGCTGACGCCGCCCAGATTGTCCACAATGACCTGCTGGTTCAAGGCCCGGCCCAATGCCGCGCTTATCGCCCGGGCGATCGAATCCGACAGGCCACCGGCCGGATACGGAACGAGCAAAGTCACCACACGCAGATCGGCTGCCCGGGCAGCGCCCATTGCGAATGGGGCCACACACAAGGAAGCCAACGACAGGACGAAGGCATGTCGACGGAAGGTGGAGACGGTTTTTTTCATGATCAGCTTGGGGCGTGGGTTGAAAGAAAGAAATGGGCCAGAGCCGTCCAGAATGTGGCGCCGGTTTCGAGGTTGCGATCGTTGAAGTCGAAACTGGGGTTGTGCACATTGCAGGGTCCCGAGGCGCTGCCATGTGTGTGACCGTTGTCACCATTGCCTATGAAGAGGTAGCAACCAGGGCGCTCTTCCAGCATGTAAGCGAAATCCTCACTCGCGCACAGCGGATCGGCATTGGCTATGACCCGCGCATCGCCGAACAGCGACCGCGCTATACCCATCGCAAGCCGGGTTTCAGCGGGAGAGTTGACCAGCACCGGGTAGCCGCGCTCATAGGTGATGTGACACTGTGCGCCAAAGCTGTCGGCCTGACCTTGCGCCACAGCCCGAATGCGCTCCTCCAGCAGGTCGCGCACCTCGGGCTTCAGGGCCCGGATGCTCAACTCCAGTTCGGCGGTCTCCGGGATCACGTTGTAGGTTTTCCCGGCCTGAAGGCGTCCCACGGTGATTACTGCAGATGCCAGCGGATCTACATTGCGTGCGACGATGCTTTGCAAGGCCATTACTGTGGACGCGGCAACCACCGTAGGATCGGTCGCCAGGTGCGGCATGGCGCCGTGGCCGCCGCAGCCCTCGAACACCAGAGTTGCCCTATCGGAGGAGGCCATGCAAGCCCCTTCACGAAACAGGATCTGGCCCTGCTCCATGCCTGGCATGTTGTGCATGGCAAAGACCGCGTCGCAGGGAAAGCGCGAAAACAGTCCCTCCTTCATCATGCGCTGGGCGCCGCCCGCACCGCCCAGTTCTTCCGCAGGCTGGAAGATCAGATGCAGCATGCCATCCATTACATGCTTGCCTTCGCGATGCAGCTTGGCTAACGCCTGTGCCGCGCCAAGCAGCATGGTGGTGTGACCATCGTGCCCGCAACCGTGCATTTTTCCGGGCACCTCGCTGGCCCATGGCAGGCCCGTGTCCTCCTGAATGGGCAGTGCGTCCATTTCCGCACGCAGTCCCAGGCGTCTGGAACCAGGGCCAAACTTCAGGGAGCCAACCAATCCTGTTCCCGCGAGGCCGGTGGTGACTTCATAGCCCCATTCGTGCAGGCAATGCGCTACCAGCGCGCTGGTCTGGAACTCCTCAAAACCCAGTTCAGGCTGGCGATGGATGGCGTGCCGCCATGCAAGCATGGCATCGGTATCTATGTAGGAGCTGAATTTCGAGTGCATGCAAAAAATGTAGCGTCTCGGTCATCGCACCAAAAGCCGGTATATTTTCCGAGGAGACAACCAAAACGATTCACCCGATGAAAACCCTGCCCCCATGAAAAATCATCAGATTCGGGCTTTCACCCAGGTCGCCGAAAGCGGCTCCATACGTGCTGCCGCCCGTGCACTCTTTCTGAGCCAGAGCGCCCTGACCAAGTCGCTTCGCGAACTGGAGGAGGATGTAGGTGCAGAGCTGCTGGTACGCAGCTACAGGGGCATTGAGTTCACCCCGGCTGGAAAAGTGCTGCTATCCCATACACGCCTGGCGCTGTCGATGCTGGACAAGGCGCGCGAAGAGGTACGGCTGATCCGCGGCGGCTCGGGCGCCCGGGTGGCCGTGGCAATGTCGCCCCTGGTTTCGATCAAGGCGCTGCCCGAAGTCTGGAAAACGTTTGAACAGTTGGCGCCGGGTGTGCAACTAGCGCTCAGTGAAGGCTTTCTTAGCAGCTTGATTCCGGCTCTGCTCGAGGGACGACTGGACTTCGCGCTGGCCATTGCCGACCCCACAGATCTGCCTTATGAACTGGTCTTCAAACCGCTGATGGACGTGATTGCCTTGCCCGCCGGAAGACAGGGCCATCCGCTGGCCAAGGCGAAAACCTGGGATGAGCTTCGTGACGCGACCTGGGTTTTGAACTACTCGGCGGGCAGTCAGAGCGAGACGCTGGTGAGCTGGCTTCGAGGCCAGGGTCTGGCGGAGCCACGCAAGATGGTCAACTGCACCTCCTCCACGCTGATGAGCGAGCTGATGAGGCGCACTGATGTACTTGGCTTCTGCCCCGAAATTCTCCTGAACGACAAGATTTATGGAGCAGGACTACAGCGTCTGCACGTGGAGCCACTGCCACCCCCCATGGCGCTTGGCTTGGTCCAGTTGCGCGGTGTGCCGTTGAGCAGCGCAGCGAAGCCACTGGCGACACTGTTCATGAAGTATTTCCGCAAGACTTAGGAAGTGATTAGACATGCTTGTATCGGCCCAGAGCTCTGAGAATCATTGCGCAGACTGATATCCGGCCCTGGGGCTGCTTCAGGCTACAGAGAGCCGCAGACTCTCCTGCGATCCAGATGTAGCCAGGCCATGAACAGCGACATGCTCATGGACGGCATCCGCTGCGACTCCACCACCAACCGTAACTTTGAAGATCGTCAAGGCCGAGGGGATATCACCCACCTCATGAGTGCCGTGATCGCGCACCAGATGGACACCGTCTGCCAAGCCCATTCCAGGCTCAGCCCGGCAAGCCGTTCGACTTGACCGAGCTGCGGGTCAGCAAGCGCTGTGAACAGTTCACCATGCACCAAGTACATACCGGCAAGAAGCCCTGGCAGGCCGCCGGCCATAACTGTGTAGGACACAAAAGCCGTGATCCGCGAGGGCCTGCAGTCCGGCCCTGAGCATGCCTGGCTCAGCCGCAGCGATGCCCACATTCCTGCCGCAACACAGGTGCTCTGCGGCGGCGAGCATGCCTCGGTGACCTTCCCCGTCCAGCGACTGGTAGCCCTTCTTCTGGCTCCCTGGGTTCTCGGGTCGCAGAGATTGAAGGCGCCTATTCCCGCCCATCCATGATGGCTAAGTCTCTGCCTGACTTGGTCTTGCTGAGTCCAGATGGGTTCATCGCATAGGGAAACGCTCGGCCCAGTGGCGAGCCAAATCAATACGGCGGCACACCCACACGTTGTCGTGCTTCTGGATGTGGTCGAGGAAGCGCTGCAGCGCTGTAATCCGGCCGGGACGGCCCAGCAGTCGGCAGTGCATGCCGATGCTCATCATCTTGGGGGCGTTGTCGCCGCTGGCATTGCCCTCGGCGTACAGGACATCGAATGTGTCCTTCATGTACTGGAAGAACGGATCGGCATGCGAGTAACCCTGGGGCAGCGCAAAGCGCATATCGTTCACGTCCAGCGTGTAGGGAACGATGAGCTGGTTGTGCGTCGTGCCGTCGCTCTTGGCGACCTTCATCCAGAAGGGCAGGTCGTCGCCGTAGTAATCGCTGTCGTAGCTGAAGCGGCCGGCATCGGCCACCAGACGGTGGCTGTTGGGGCTGTCGCGGCCGGTGTACCAGCCCAGGCCGTGGTCGCCGTCCGCTCCGTACAGCTCTTCAAAGATGTCCACGCATTGCTGCATGTGGGCGCGCTCGATCTCCTCGGGCACGTTCTGGTAGTGAATCCACTTCAGGCCGTGGCAGGCCACTTCGTGACCGAGTTCGTCAAAGGCCTGGGCCAGCTCGCGATGCTTTTGCAGCGCCGTGGCCACGCCGAACACGGTCAGCGGCAGACCGCGCTTCTCGAACTCCTTGAGAATGCGCCACACGCCGGCGCGCGAGCCGTATTCATAGATGCCGTCCATGCTCATGTGACGGTCCGGGTAGCTGGCGGGATTGAACATCTCCGACAGAAACTGCTCGCTGCCGGGGTCGCCATGCAGGATATGGTTCTCACCGCCTTCTTCGTAGTTCAGCACGAACTGAACGGCCACGCGGGCTTTGCCGGGCCATTCGGGATGGGGCGTGTTGCGGCCGTAGCCAATCAGGTCGCGTGGGTAGGAGGCGGTGGAATCGTAAGTCATAGGGATACGGATGAAAGTGCCATCGACAGATCGCGCGTTGGCAAAATACGGTTGAAGGACATGTCCTCTTCCATGTGATCGAGGTGCTGCAACATCAGCTGCACCGCATGTTCGGCATCGCCCGCAGCCAGCGCGGTCACGATGTCGGCATGTTCTTCGTGCGAATGCTCGGCCGCCGGTGCAGACTGGTACATCAGGGTGATCAATGCGCAGCGGGAAATCAGCTCGCCCAGCAGCTGTGCCAGCACCTCGTTGCCCATGAGCTCGGCCATGCGCACGTGGAAGTCGCCCAGCATCTCGGAGCGTTGGCCCACGTCATTCGCTTCCATGGCCTTCCTCTCGGCAGCCACATGTGCCTTGAGTTCCAACAAGCGAGAAGGTGTCTGCTGCGCAGCAAAATTGCGCACCATTTCGGCCTCTAGCATTCGGCGCACGGCAAACACCTGGCGCGCTTCCTCGACCGAAGGCGTGGCCACAAAGGCACCGCGCGTAGGCTCCAGCTTGATCAGGCGGTTCTGTGAAGCCTGAAACAAAGCCTGGCGAACCAGAGTGCGGGAAACGCCAAAGTGGTTGGCCAGCTTCTGCTCCGACAGCTTGGTACCCGGCATCAGTCGATGTTCAACGATTGCTTTGGTCAGACTTTCAGCGATAGACCAAGTGAGTGAGGTTTCCATTGCTTCATCATAAATCTTGAACTCAAGACTTGTATACAACATCAATAAATGAAAGCCTAGGTGTTCTCCCTTGGTTCACCTTCGCAGTTCACCAAGCAACCGTCAGCGGACGATAAAGAGATAGCACGCCCGGCCTATTTGGCCTACTCTCCTCCTTAGGAGGGCGCCATTACATGACCTTCTGCATGCAACCGTTGCCAGTTGCTATCGCGGGCACGGGCGAACTCTTCCACTCTGCAGAGCAACCACTTAGGTATGGTACGGTCGCATAAAATCAATTGAATGAGTACTCCAGTCATCACTAAAACCAAGATCGCCGAGCGTCTCATAGAGTCGATCCTGACAGCCAAGCTACGTCCGGGAGAGAAGCTTGGTGAACAAGACATTGCGGACTTATTTCAGGTCAGTCGAACCTTGGTCCGCGAGGCATTGATGCATCTGCAGACCCGAGGTTTTGTGGAGGTCCGATCCAGGGTTGGCTGGTATGTTGCAGAGCCTTCGTTTGAAGAGGCTCAGGAAACCTATGCGGCGCGGCGCGTCGTTGAGCCAGGCATGCTACGTGATGCTGGTCAGCCCTTGCAGACGACACTTAAGCGCCTGCGCAAGCATATCGCTGAAGAACGCAAAGCCATTGCCTGTGGAGATGCGGAAGCTCGCAGCTGGCTGCTGGCCGACTTTCATATCTGCCTGGCCGAGTGTCTTGGCAATCGTTTTTTGACGTCCATGATGGTCGATCTCTCTGCGAGAACGACTCTGATTTCGGATCTATACCAATCGAAAACCGAGGCCAAGGTTTTCAATGACGATCATGCAGCCATCGTTGATGCGCTGGCGGAAGGCGACAATTTAAAGGCTGAACAGTTAATGATTGCTCATATCGATGCCTTGGCATCGCGCCTTGATGAAAGCCTGATTGGTCGTCGCGGAGCCCGCAACCGACTGCGCTCCATCCTGGCTCCTGAAGATTCGTCTTCAGCCAAATAAGTGTTCTGACGCCAGCAGGCGTCCTCCAATTCAGCCCGATCCAGCCGCTCGGCTGCTTCGCTGATTTTGGCCCTAGCTCCCAACACTTCCTGGCGAGCCAGCATTGAAGCTTGAAACGCTGGCCCTCCCAGTGATAGTACTGGCAGCGATTAAGTTCGCCATCTGTGCCGGTGATGACTTACGCGTTCGCTGATCGCGCCGTGGAATGGGCTTCCCGCAAGAATTGCCAATGCCACTGAACGCAACGATGTGCCCGTCTCCGCAGTCCCTGCCGAATGGGCTGCCCAGCTATCTCGGTTGCTGCAACGCCAGGTGAGTGCAGCGGCCAAAGTCTTGCCCTTCATTTCAACTAATCTCACCGCCATAGAAAAATCAGCGCCAATTACTCCTTGGCAAGCAATAGTGGTGTGGTGCGGTGCAAGCAGCCCGAATGTGGGCTTTGCAGCCGCTGGGAAATGACTGCGCTGCTCAGCTTCGAGGCTCTCTTCTATGGCACAGCAACATCACAGCACCTAGCAGTGCCTGGCGGTGCTCGTCGACGATTCAAAGATAGAGATCTGCGCAAAACAGCCGTGATCAAAGTGTAGCTTCCCGTCTTTGCCTGTGACTGAAATGCCCGCCAGAGCTTGCTAGGCCTGATAGCGACCAGTTCTCATCGCCCCCAAGGATTGCGCCAAGCCTGGATTCACTGCCGATAGAACAAGGGTTCTTACTAGCGTCTTGAATTCATGCCTTGTATACATTGAATGCATGTCAGCGATGTGTTCAACAAATCGCTGCACAGACTTGCTGAAACAGGTGTTCATGGGGGCAAATTCGATTGGCTTCATGAGCTTTGGCAGCAAACGCATGGCTGCAGGCTTGCATCGTCTGTAGCCGTTAATAACGGTAGACAAACATGGTCTTACTCAGCCGAAATGAGGCCATGGCAAAGGGGCTCCACGGTGCACCCTGATGGAAGGCGGCATATGAACAACCTAGTACTGGACACCCATGGTGAGTCATTGACCTCGGGAGCCAACACCACAAGCCATAAGCGCGATAAAGGCCTGCCGGCCGGGGTTTCTCCCGCGCTGTACAACCATGATCTGGCTCCCACCTCGAAACAGGGACGCACCTGGGGCAGCTACAGCCTGTTCACCCTCTGGGCCAACGATGTTCACAGCCTTGGCAACTACGCCTTTGCCATCGGTCTTTTCACGCTTGGACTCGGTGGACATCAGATCCTGATGGCACTGCTGCTGGGTGCCGCATTTCTGTTCGTACTACTGTCCCTCTCCGGCTTTATGGGGACCCGTACAGGAATCCCTTTTCCGGTGATGAGCCGTATCAGCTTTGGTACACGCGGCGCTCAGATTCCTGCACTGATCCGCGGCGGAGTCGCCATTGCGTGGTTTGGCATTCAAACCTATCTGGCATCCATGGTGCTCGACGTGATGCTGATCACGCTGTTTCCCGGCTTACAGCCGCTGAAAGAGCAAGTCGTGCTGGGCCTGCCATTGCTGGGCTGGATCAGCTTTTCCATCCTGTGGGTTGTGCAGGTGCTCATTGCCTGCTGGGGCATGGAGAGCATACGAAAGTACGAGGCCTTTGCGGGACCGGTGATTCTGCTGACCTTCATTGCCCTGGCAGGATGGATCTTCCATAGCGCAAAATGGACCTTACATTGGTCTGCCCCGTTTGCAAGCAGCGGCGGAGCCATGTGGCTGCAGATCCTGGGCGCTGCTTCGCTATGGGTGGCGATCTACGGGACCTTCGTGCTGAACTTCTGTGATTTCACACGCGCCGCCACCTCAAGCAGCGCCGTGGTGAAAGGCAATTTCTGGGGCATTCCGATCAATATGCTGATCTTCGGCTTGATCGTGGTCATCCTGACGGGCGGCCAGCTTGCCATCGACGGCACGCTGATTCAAAGCCCGACCGACATCGTCCAGAACATTCCCAATAAGCCGCTGTTGATGTTGGCCAGTCTTTCGCTGCTGATCTTGACCGTTGCCGTGAACCTGATGGCCAATTTCGTGGCTCCTGCCCTGGCACTGGCCAACCTCATGCCCAGGCATCTGAACTTTCGCCGGGCAGCTCTTGTCAGCGCAGTCCTCGGCTTCGTGATCCTGCCCTGGAACCTCTACAACTCTCCGCTGGTCATCGTCTACTTCCTGGGCGGACTAGGTTCATTTCTGGGTCCGCTGTTCGGCATCGTGATGGCCGACTATTGGCTGATCCGCAAACAGCGTGTGAATGTGCCGGCGCTCTATACACACGACCCTGCAGGCCCTTATCACTACCGCAATGGCATCAATCCCAAGGCAATTCAGGCCCTGATTCCCTCGTCCCTGATCTCGCTGTTATTTGCGTTCCTGCCGACGTTGCAATCGCTGTCCCAGTTCTCCTGGTTCATCGCAGCCGGACTAGGCGCCCTGTTCTATTGGATGGTTGCACCCAAAGGCCTCACCTACGAAGACCAGGATGGCGAAGCCATTTCCGTAGCCTCCGCCAAGCACTGAGAAAGAAAGTTAAAAATCATGCGCATTTTGATCGTGAACGTGAATACCACCGAGTCGATGACCCATGCCATCGGCATGCAGGCTCAGAAAGTGGCTGCGCCAGGCACGGAGATAGTCGCTCTGACCCCGCGCTTTGGGGCCGAATCGGTTGAGGGGAATTTCGAGAGCTATCTTGCCGCGGTCGGAGTTATGGATGCGGTGATGAGCTATGGCCAATCCTTTGACGCCGTCATTCAAGCTGGCTACGGTGAGCATGGCCGCGAAGGCCTGCAGGAGTTGCTGGATGTTCCCGTGGTGGATATCACCGAGGCTGCGGCCACGGCTGCCATGTTCCTGGGCCACAAATACTCTGTGGTCACGACGCTGGATCGCGCTGTGCCATTGATCGAGGATCGACTCAAGCTCGCAGGCCTGAACGACCGCTGCGCATCGGTTCGCGCCAGTGGCATGGCTGTGCTGGAGCTGGAGACCCAACCCGAGCGTGCGGTCGAAGCGATTGTTCGCCAGGCTGGCCTTGCCGTCAGCGAAGACCATGCGGAAGTCATTTGCCTTGGCTGTGGAGGTATGGCCGAACTGGATGCCAAGATCCGCGAACTCACCGGTGTGCCGGTAGTCGATGGTGTGGCTGCTGCCGTGGCCATTGCTGAGTCGCTCGTGCGTCTGGGCCTGAGCACATCCAAGGTGCGGACCTACGCCCCGCCCCGCACCAAGCGTGTGACGGGCTTCCCCTTCACGGGTCACACCCCTACTGCCCGGATTTTTGCGAATGGTTCCAAGTCTCTTGCTCCAGTCAAGCAAGCGTCTTAATGAACAGTCTTCATCGCCTCGAAGAATTCCGGGGTGAAGGGCCGAAACGGCTCTGAAAACAAGACCATGGCAAGGTCGATGTCTCAGGTCATTCGGCATGATCCGACCTTGCCGTACCAGCATACAAAAAAGCGCTTCATTGAAGCGCCCTTTTTTTTGGGGGGTAGCTCAGGAGCTTGCACAAAGCCGTTGAAAGGGCCGCTTCACGCAGTCATCAGCCCGGAGCCAGCCTCGTGTACTCGGGCAAAAGATGTCCCGAAGCCTGAAATCAAAGGCAGTGTGCCACGGCGACACCAGGCAGATTGCCATTGCCATGAAGTCACCATTCAAGGTTAGCCCGACAGTTGCAGGGTTGATCGCATTACCGGCTCTAGCTGCCCAGTCCGTCCAGTCAAGGAAGACTCAAGTCCATACCGAGCATCCTGGCGAGGCCAAAGGTAAAGAGCAATACACCCAGCAGTGCGAGCATGAAGATGGCAACCAGCTTGGCACTCGTGCGTAGTAGCGCGCGCCTGTCCACGCCCTTCTTCCCTTGGTCGTAATGCCACTTGATGGCGAAGAACATGCATGTGCCGAAGATGAGCACCTTGAACGTTACAAAGACTACAGGGACCCAATCGATCATTTTGAGAATTTCCAGCCTATGACTGACACTGTCTGTTGTGGGGAACACCACCTCCCAGGCATGAGAGGCAAAACGTCAGCGATTGCCATACAAGAGTGATTTCGCTGCCGTGTCGAGGCATATTACTTAAAAGCAATTTCCATACATTGAGACAGAATGTATGTATATGAAAGCCATACAAGATGACCGTTTGCGCGCGTGGTTGCCGCGATTGTCCGCGCATGGAGGGCCGCGTTTTCTGCAGATTGCAGATGCCTTGCAGGCAGCCATGGCAGACGGATTCTTGAGTCCGGGTGACCGTCTACCTCCACAGCGCCAACTGGCAGCACAACTAGGCATCGACCTGACAACGGTCACGCGCGCGTATGACGAAGCCAGACGCCGCCACTTGCTGGAAGGCCGCGGCGCCCGAGGCACCTATGTCGCAGCACCGAAAGTGGAACTGACCACTGTCCTCGACCTGGGCATGAATACCCCACCGCCGCCCGACGGTGTGGACTTTGAAGATATGTTGAAGCAAGGCCTGTCCCAGGTGCTGATGAGAGCAGATGCCAATCTGCTGATGACTTACCACCTGGGCGGAGGGAGCGACTCCGACCGCAAGGCGGGAGCCCGATGGCTTGAGCCCATGCTTGGACAGCGGGATCCAGAGCAGGTTGTTGTCTGCCCAGGCGCACAAGCGGCGATCGCTGCATTGATTCTTGCGCAGACCAAGCCTGGCGATGTGATCCTGGCGGAACCGATGGCTTATCCGGGCCTGCGCACCGCAGGGACACAGTTCGACCGACGCATCGTTGCAGTGGATGCGGATCAGCACGGCATGGTGCCCGAAGCGCTTGAGCAGGCGTGCCACAAGCACAAGCCTGGGCTGATCTATCTCAATCCGACATTGCAGAACCCGACAAGCATCACCATTCCTGAGCACCGCCGAAGGGAACTCGCCAGCATCGCGAAGCGCTGCAATGTACGCATCGTCGAAGATGACCCCTACTGGCTGCTTGCCGATGCCCCGCCGCCGCCTATTGCCTTCTTCGCTCCAGAGCAGGTGTGCTACATCTCGACCCTGTCGAAATGCCTGACTCCGGGCTTGCGCGTGGCCTTCGTTCTCGTTCCTGATATGCACGAACGCGAACGCTTCCTCGCCACGCTCAGATCATTTGCGCTGATGGTCGCACCTCTGACGGCCGCACTGGCCACGCAGTGGATCTTCGATGGTTCAGCAGCTGAATTGATGGAAGGAGTACGCAAGGAGGCCCGCCTGCGCCACTGGATGGCCAGAGACATTCTAGCGGGACGCTACATCGGCGTCGGAGATGGCCTGCATGTATGGCTCGAATTGCCGAGCTACTGGAGCTCCTCGCAGCTCGCACATGCCGCTGGCAGCGAAGGCATAGCAGTCACGCCGGCGGAGGCATTCGCCACTGGCAACCGCTCCGTAAACGCCATTCGCATCTCTTTGGGCAGCATCAAGGACCGTGAACGCTTGCAAGCCGGTCTTCACCGGCTATCTCATCTGCTGGCGCGACAGCCCGACTCGTTGATTGCCGCCGTGGTCTAGCGTCCAGCAAGCGGCTTTTCGCGTCGCAGACATGCGTCCTTACTGGCGATTCCGCAGCCTCCAGCGAGCGGATATCCAAAGTCATCGCGCTTCTGGCTCCGTGATTCCCACAGCCATGTCTTCGCCAAAGCCTTGCTCGTGAAAGTCTGCGCCTGTGTGTGCACAATACTGCCCTTATCTTTTGGGCGAGTCTGGGCCGTATATACGCTTGGGTCATCTACCCTTTCCTGGCTGAAATAGTCCCCATAGTGAAGGCACTGAGGGGCAAAATATTGGGGTTTCTGGGTGTTTTTCAGGGCGATGTATGGTGCTGCAAGCCCACAGATTTCATCAATGAACAAAGAAAATATCCAAACGAATCAACCAGTTCACAGCATGTGGCGCATGTCGGTGGCCCCTATGATGGACTGGACGGACAAGCATTGCCGCTACTTCCACCGTCTGCTCAGCCAGCACACCCTGCTCTATACCGAAATGGTGACCACCGGTGCTCTGGTGCATGGCGATGTGGCCCGCCATCTGCGTTTCGAAGCCGAGGAACATCCTGTGGCGCTGCAGCTGGGAGGCTCGGAGCCGGCCGATCTGGCGCACAGCGCGCGCCTGGGCGTGCAGTGGGGCTATGACGAGATCAATCTCAACTGCGGCTGCCCTAGCGAACGCGTGCAGCGCGGCGCTTTCGGCGCCTGTCTGATGAACGAGGCCGCACTGGTGGCCGATTGCGTCAAGGCCATGGCAGATGTGGTGTCCGTGCCGGTCACCGTCAAGCACCGAATCGGCATCGACAAAATCGAAAGCTATGATTTTGTGCGCGACTTCGTCGGGACCGTTGCCGACGCGGGTTGCCATGTGTTTGTGGTTCACGCTCGCAATGCCTGGCTCAAAGGCCTCTCCCCCAAGGAAAACCGTGAGATTCCGCCGCTGCGCTATGAGGTCGTGGCACAGCTCAAGCGCGACTTTCCGGGCCTGACAATCGCCGTCAACGGCGGCATCAAGACCGATGATGTGGTGCTGCAGCAACTGCAGCAGGTCGATGGAGTCATGGTGGGTCGCGAGGCCTATCACAATCCCTGGTGGATGGCGTCCTGGGATGCTCTCTACTATCAGGATGAGAGCAGAGAACGCACGCGCGAGGGAATTGAGGAGCAAATGGTGCTGTATATGGAGCGCGAAGCACGCGAGCATGGCACGCACTGGTATTCGATTGCCCGGCATATGCTCGGTCTGCGCAACGGTCTTGCCGGTGCGCGCCGCTGGCGTCAGGTCTGGAGCGACCACCGCCTCAAGCCCCTGCCACCGCACGAGGTGATGAAACTGGCCCGCACCAAGCCGAACGAGATCCAGCAGGAAGCCGCAGAGCAGATGCTATGAGCCTGCATGAAAAGCTGACTTCAGTCAGCTTTTTTACTTTCAGACACCGCGAAATTCGGCCTTCGTTGCGCAATCCCCGCAGATCCGGAGCTTGAAGGGAATTCACTACTTCGCATGTCAAACTCTGCTGTTATATTGCACTGCAACATAACCCGCAAAAGTGCCTCCGATGCTCTATCAGATCTACGAAATGCAGCGCGCAATGGTCGAGCCATTTGCAGACTTTGCCCAGGCCGCGTCCAAGTTCTACAACAATCCTCGTTCGGTCTTCAGCCAGGTGCCCTTGGCCCAGCGCATGGCTGCGGGCTTCAACCTGATGTATCGCCTGGGCAAGGACTACGAAAAGCCCGAGTTCGATCTGCATAACGTCGAGGTCAACGGCGTGGATGTCACCATCCGCGAACGTGTGGAGATCGACAAGCCGTTTTGCGAACTGCGCCGCTTCAAGCGCTTCTCCGACGACCCTGAGACGCTGGATCTCATGCTCAGCCAGCCTGTGGTGCTGATCGTGGCCCCACTCTCCGGCCACTACGCCACCTTGCTGCGCGACACCGTGCAAAGCATGCTGGGAGGCCACAAGGTCTATATCACCGATTGGAAAAACGCCCGCATCGTGCCGCTGTCCGAGGGCGAATTCCATCTGGACGACTATGTGAACTATGTGCAGGAGTTCATTCGCTATCTGCAAGGGCGTTATGGTCAGTGCCATGTGGTCAGCGTCTGCCAGCCAACGGTGCCGGTGCTGGCGGCGGTTTCGCTGATGGCCAGCCGTGGCGAAGTCACGCCGCTGTCCATGACCATGATGGGCGGGCCCATCGATGCGCGCCGCTCGCCAACGGCTGTGAACAATCTGGCCGAAACCCGCAGCTACGAATGGTTCGAGAACAACGTCATTTACGAAGTACCGAACAATTACCCCGGCGCCGGCCGCCGTGTCTACCCGGGCTTTTTGCAGTACTCGGGCTTTGTGGCCATGAATCCCGACCGCCACGCCAACAGCCACTACGACTATTTCAAAGACCTGATCAAGGGCGACGAGGCCAGCGCCGAACATCACCGCAAGTTCTATGACGAGTACAACGCGGTACTGGACATGGACGCCGACTACTACCTGGAAACCATCGCCACCGTGTTTCAGGAATACAAGCTGGTCAAGGGCACCTGGGAAGTCAGGAACGAGCAAGGCAAGCCCGAGCTGGTGCGCCCGCAGGACATCAGGAACACGGCCTTGCTGACGGTTGAAGGCGAGCTGGACGATATTTCGGGTGCCGGCCAGACCCGTGCCGCCCATGATCTGTGTGCCGGCATCGCTGCCGAGGCACGCCAGCATATCGAAGTGCAAGGCGCGGGCCATTACGGCATCTTCAGCGGCAGCCGCTGGCGCAAGACCGTCTACCCTCAGGTGCGTGACTTCATCCTGTCCCACCAGCCAGCCAGCGCCACGGCCGCCAGCGCCGCTGGTCATCTGAGCAGCGTCAGCGATGATGGGCCCGAGCTGGAAAGCAATGAAGCCCATGCCGACAAGCCTGTCAAGACTGCGAAAACAGGTGAAAATAGTGCTCCTGCCCAGAAAGGACGCGGCTCCCACCGCGCCAGGGCGTAAAGGCTCACCAGACCAGAATGAACTCATCCCTGTCCGCAGCCTCTTCGCTTCAAGCATTGGCTGCGAACATTGATGCAGCCCTGCCCCAGACACAGTGCACGCGCTGCGGTTATCCCGACTGCGCGTCCTATGCCCAGGCCATTGCAAGTGGAGAAGCCGCCATCAACCAATGCCCCCCCGGCGGCCAGGAGGGCGTACGCCGACTGGCGTCCATCACCGGCAGGCCAGAGTTGCCGCTCAATCCCGAGAACGGCCTGGAGGCACCCCGCGCCCTGGCAGTGATCGACGAAGCATGGTGCATAGGCTGCACGCTGTGCATCAAGGCCTGCCCTACCGATGCGATTCTGGGTGCCAACAAGCGCATGCATACCGTGATTGCCGACCATTGCACGGGCTGCGAACTGTGCATTCCCGTCTGCCCGGTCGACTGCATAGAACTGATCAATGCCAGTGCTGACACCACAGGCTGGTCTGCCTGGAGCGCTGCGCAGGCGGAACATGCCCGCAGCCGCTATGGCTCACATCTGCAGCGCACGGGCCGCAAGGCCAACGCGCCGGTGCGCACCACGGCGCAGCCCGCGGCAACAGGAACCGGCGCTCAAGCCGTCACGACGGCAGCGCCAGCTCAGGACAAAAAGGCGGCGATTGCCGCCATTCTCGCCAAGGCCAAGGCTCAGCGCGCCCAGAATTGATACCAAATAAGCCTCTATCACTTATATATAAAGCGCCAGATGCTCTTAATTCAATAGTATCCTCTGGGACTGCAAAGGTCTCTCGGGGTTTCACTAGGCGCCGACCAGGCTCTTGTAGACGCCACAACCCCAGTAAAGGCCTGCGTGCTTGCAGACATAGGACATCTTGGTCTGCACCTGCTGATTGCTGGGGTTGATGTAGTCGTATTCCACCCAGCCCGGGCGAAGTTCGGCCTGGGCCATGATATCGGCCATCAGGCGGTCGCCGTCGATACCGGGTACGTCCTGCACACGCAGACCCACTTTGGCCGGATTGCCGCCGAAGGCCCGGTACTCCCCTTCGGAGGACAGGGCAAACACATACATATCGCGGTCGTGAAACGGCTGCGCAGGATCGGAGACGACCTGCAGCAGGCTGGCGACACTCGAGGAGCTTCTGGCTTGCCGCATGGTCGCATTCACCAGCGCCACGGCCTCCTCGGCCGTGCCCTGCTGCAACCTGAAGCGCGACACTGCGTCCGACAGATGCTGGGCACGCAGCTGCAACTCCTGCGCCTGCTGCAACGCCTGGCTCACCATCTGGGCGTTGTGCTGGGTGATTTCATCGATCTGGTGCACGGCATTGCTGATTTCCTGAAGCCCTGTGCTCTGGCTGCTGGCCGAGTCCGAGAGCTCCCCCATATGACTCACCACGTCGTGGACGGCCCGCGTCACACCCTGGATTTCCTCGACTGCGCCGCGCAGCAGCTGCGTGCTCCGGCCGACCTGCTGCACGGTTTCGCCTATCAGTTGCCGAATCTCCTTGGCTGCCTCGGCGCTGCGCTGGGCCAGCGTACGCACCTCACTGGCCACCACGGCAAAACCGCGCCCCTGCTCGCCGGCCCTGGCGGCTTCCACCGCCGCGTTGAGCGCGAGAATATTGGTCTGAAAGGCAATACCGTCGATCACCCCGATGATTTCCCGCATGCGCCCTGCATTGCGCTCGATCAGTTCCACCGACTGCACCGCATGCTGCATGGCTCGGGCCCCCTGGTCGGCAGCCGAGCGCACTCCGTCGGCGCGGCCATGGGCCGCCTTGCTCACCTCGGCATTGTGCTGAACCGCCGCCGTGAGCTGCTCGACACTGACCACGGTCTGCGCCAGATTGCTTGCCTGCGTCTCGGTACGCTCGGACAGGGCCTGATGGTCCTTGACCATACTCTGCCCGGCCTGGGCCACCAGGGCCGCGTTGCTGCGGACATCGGCCACCATGGCCGACAGCGCATGCACCATGGACCCGGTGAGGCTTGATGCCTCCGGTCCATGGCCGGGCTTAGCGCCAGCGCTCATGCTCAGGTCTCCTTGGGCGACCTTTTCCAGCGCCAGCTGCATGTCCTGCCACTGCTGCTGCCAGCGTTTGTGAAGAGCGCCTAGCCACAGCAGCACTCCCAGGGCCCACAATGACAACCAGCCCAGCTGCAAAGTTGCGCTGAGCCCCAGCACGGGCAAAACAGGCCCGGCGAGCAGCCATGGCAGCCCCAGCCACAGCAATCCGGAATTCCTCACTCGTACGTGGTTTTTTTTGTCGGGCAAGATGCGCTTTTGCATTGCCAGTCTCCATTCGTTTTTTGTTGTTGACTTCGTTTGCTGACTTCGCAGCTTGTTCACGGTAGCCACTTGCTCTGTCATCCAGCTTACGTAACAAATTGCAATTTCCAGAGCCTGCAAACCCGCAAATTCGAAACCATGAGCACTGTTTTCTCATGCGAAAATGGCATCAGCCCATAATGTGTCACTATGAATCCCCTGCTCTCGCGCTTACAGCCTTATCCGTTTGAACGTCTTCGCCAACTGTTTGCCTCTGCTCAACCGCCTGAGGGCCTGCGCCCCATCAGTCTGGGCATTGGAGAGCCGCGTCATGCCACGCCAGCGTTCATTGAAAAAGCACTGAGCAGCGAACTGCAGGGTCTGTCCGTCTACCCTGCCACCGCCGGTCTGCCGGCCTTGCGCCAGGCCTGCGCCCAATGGGCCAACCGACGCTATGGCATCGAACTGGATGCCGCGACCCAGGTTCTGCCCATCAATGGCTCGCGTGAAGCCCTGTTTGCCTTCACCCAAGTGGTGGTGGACAGCACCCGGACCGGTGCGCGCGTAATCTGCCCCAACCCCTTCTACCAAATCTACGAAGGTGCGACGCTGCTGGCTGGGGCTACCCCGTATTACGCCGCCAGCGATGCCGCGCGCAACTTCGCCGTGAACTGGGACGCCGTGCCCGAGGAGGTATGGCAGAACACGCAGATGATTTTTGTCTGCTCGCCCGGCAATCCCACCGGCGCCGTGATGCCGCTGGGCGAATGGGAAAAGCTGTTTGCGCTGTCCGACAAGCACGGCTTTGTGATTGCCAGCGACGAGTGCTACAGCGAGATCTACTTCCAGGAAGAAGCTCCGCTGGGCGGTCTGGAAGCCGCTCAGAAGCTGGGACGCCATGATTTCAAGAATCTGGTGATGTTCACCAGCCTGTCCAAGCGCAGCAATGTGCCAGGATTGCGTAGCGGCTTTGTGGCGGGCGATGCGGCCCTGCTCAAGTCCTTCCTGCTCTACCGAACCTATCACGGCGGTGCCATGAGCCCTGTGGTGCAGACGGCATCGGTCGCTGCCTGGGGCGACGAAGCCCATGTGCAGGAAAATCGCCGCCTGTACCGCGAGAAGTTTGCCCAGGTCACGCCCGTGCTGCCCAAGGTCATGGATGTCAAGCTGCCCGATGCCAGCTTCTACCTCTGGGCCGGCATTCCGCCGGAATTGGGCATGGATGATGCACAATTCGCCAAAGAGCTGTATATTCATACAGGCGTGACGGTTTTGCCGGGAAGCTATCTGGCACGCGAGGCCCATGGATTCAACCCCGGAGCCAACCGCATCCGAATGGCTCTGGTGGCCGAAACGGCAGAATGCCTTGAAGCAGCTCAGCGTATTGCCCAGTTCATCGAGTCCCGCACACGCTGATTTCCACCCAAGGTCTGCCTTGCGCAGGCCTCATGACCCAACGATTCACCTCAACTTTCGATCTTTGACCGAAAACATCATGACGCAACAACTGCAATCCATCATCGACAACGCCTGGGACAACCGTGCCAATATCTCGCCTTCCGCCGCCCCCAAGGAAGTGGTGGATGCCGTGGAGCACGTGATTGCCGAGCTCAACGACGGCAAGCTGCGCGTGGCCACCCGCGAAGGTGTGGGCCAGTGGACGGTGCACCAGTGGATCAAGAAGGCCGTGCTGCTGTCCTTCCGTCTCAAGGACAATGCACTGATCAACGGCGGTGCCCTGAACTTCTTCGACAAGGTGCCCACCAAGTTCGAAGGCATGAGCGAAGCCGAGATCGCCGCCACCGGCGTGCGCGTGGTGCCTCCTGCCGTGGCCCGTCGCGGCTCCTTCATCGCCAAGGGCGCCATCCTGATGCCTTCCTATGTGAACATCGGCGCCTATGTGGACGAAGGCACCATGGTCGACACCTGGGCCACCGTGGGCTCCTGCGCCCAAGTGGGCAAGAACGTGCACCTGTCCGGTGGCGTGGGCCTGGGCGGCGTGCTCGAGCCCCTGCAAGCGAACCCCACCATCATTGAAGACAACTGCTTCATCGGCGCCCGCTCCGAAGTGGTCGAAGGCGTGATCGTGGAAGAGAATTCCGTTCTGGGCATGGGCGTGTACATCGGCCAGTCCACCCCTCTGTTCAACCGCGAAACCGGCGAAATCACCTACGGCCGCGTGCCCAGCGGCTCGGTGGTGGTCAGCGGCAACATTCCAAAGCAGACCAAGGACGGCAAGGACTACTCCATGTATGCCGCCATCATCGTCAAGCGTGTGGATGCACAGACCCGCTCCAAGACCAGCATCAACGACCTGCTGCGCGACTGATAGGCGCCCGGCCATGCTCGCTCCGCCCTGGTGCGGAAGCTGCACCGGCAAGCCCTGCACAAAAGCCTGCCCGCTTATTAGCGCGCAGGCTTTTTTCATGCCGAAGGTCGGCTTTGGGCGTCATGCACCATCTGTACCGATTGGACACGCGCTAACATGCGCGGACAGAGAGGCTGCGCAAAAGAGGATGAAGAGCAAATGAGCACCATGGAAAAAATTCTGCGTCTGATGTCCGAGAAAAAGGCATCGGACGTGTATCTCTCCGCCCGGGCACCCGCGCTGATCAAGATCAACGGCATCTGCATCCCCATCAACAATCAGGAGCTGCCGGTCGAAGCTCCCCTGGCCTTGCTTTCCGAAGTCGTCAAGCCCGAAGCCATCGAAGAGCTCAAGCAGACTGGCGAGCTGAACATGGCGATTCCCATGAGCGGCATCGGCCGTTTTCGTATCAGCGCCATGCGACAGCGTGGCTCCTATGCGGTGGTCGTACGCTTTATCTCGTATCAGATTCCGTCGCGCAATGAACTGAATCTGCCTGCCATCGTCAGCGAACTGGTCATGGAAAAACGCGGCCTGGTGCTGGTGGTCGGCGCAACGGGCTCGGGCAAGAGCACGACGCTGGCGACCATGATCGAAGAACGCAACGAAAAGCTCACCGGCCATATCCTGACGGTGGAAGACCCCATCGAATTCCAGTTCCGCAACAAGAAATCGATTGTCAACCAGCGTGAGGTCGGCACCGATACCAGCACACTGGCGACCGCACTCAAGAATGCGCTGCGGCAGGCCCCCGATGTCATTTTGATCGGCGAAATCCGCGACCGCGAAACCATGTCGGCCGCGCTGGCCTATGCCCAGTCCGGTCACCTGTGCCTGGCCACCCTGCACGCCAACAACAGCTATCACACGCTCAACCGCATCCTGTCCTTTTTCCCCGAGGAAGTGCGGCCCAGCATGCTGGGCGAGCTGGCAGCCTCGCTCAAGGCAGTGATCTCCCAACGCCTGGTCCGCACCGTCGACGGCACGCGCGTGCCGGCCGTGGAGGTGATGCTCAACACCAAGCTCATCAGCGACATGATCGTCAAGGGCGACTTCGGCGGCGTCAAGGAGGCCATGGAAAAATCCATGGCCGAAGGCTCTCAGACCTTTGAGGAAGCACTGGCTGCGCTGGTGCGCAGTGGCACAATTGAGCGCAACGAAGCGCTGGCCTATGCCGACTCGCCCACGAATCTGATGTGGCGTATGGATAATGACGTCAGCCATGCGGCCACTGCTGTCAAAGCTCCGGCCATCACCGATGTGATCCTGCCCGGCGACGACGATATGCCGTCCTTCACGGAAATCACCCTGGATGTCAGAACCGCCTGAAGCCGTCCGCCAAGGCGGCTTTGGCATTGTTTTAGTTTCAAGCCTTCTCCCTACATGTCCCGGACCCTGCAACTGACCGAGCAGCTCATCAGCCTGCCCTCCGTCACTCCCGAAGATGCTGGCTGCCTTGAGCTGCTCGCCGCTGCCCTGATGCCCATGGGCTTTGCCTGCGAGCGGCTGGATAGCGGCCCCGCCGACTTCCGCGTACAGAATCTGTGGGCAAAACGCTCTCCAGCGCTTTCTCAGTCTACGCAAGGCGCTATCAATCCAGATAGATCTGTGCTGGTCTTTGCCGGCCATACCGATGTGGTGCCACCCGGTCCGCTCAAGGAATGGACCAGCCCGCCTTTTGTGCCCATGCACCGCGACGGCAAGCTCTATGGCCGTGGGGCCAGCGATATGAAGACCTCCATCGCGGCCTTTGTCGTGGCGCTGGAAGAGTTTCTGCAGGCCACGCCCGAGCCCGCCTTTGACATTGCGCTGCTGCTGACCAGCGACGAGGAAGGCCCCTCGGTCGACGGCACCAAGGTCGTGGTCGAGCAGCTACGCCAACGCGGCGAACGCCTGGACTGGTGCATTGTGGGCGAGCCCACCTCGGTCAAACAGACCGGCGACATGATCAAGAACGGCCGCCGCGGCACCATGAGCGGCAAGCTCACCGTCAACGGCGTACAAGGCCATATCGCCTATCCGCAGCTGGCACGCAATCCCATTCACGAGGCCCTGCCTGCACTTGCCGAGCTCGCCGCCACGGTCTGGGACCAGGGCAATGCCTTCTTCCCGCCCACCAGCTGGCAGATCAGCAATATCCATGGCGGCACGGGCGCCAGCAACGTCATTCCCGGCCACGTGGTGATCGACTTCAATTTCCGTTTCTGCACCGAGTCCAGTTCCGACTCCCTGCAAAAGCGCGTGCATGAAATCCTGGACCGTCACGGGGTCGAATACTCGCTGATCTGGACTGTGGGCGGCCAGCCCTTTTTGACCACGCCGGGCACGCTGGTGCAGGCCGTGCAGACCGCCATCAAGGATGAAACCGGACTGGATACCGAGCTGTCCACCACCGGCGGCACCAGCGATGGTCGCTTCATCGCCCAGATCTGCCCCCAGGTCATCGAGATGGGCCCGCCCAATGCCAGCATCCACAAGATCGACGAACACATTGCCGTGGCCGATATCGAGCCGCTGAAGAACATTTACCGCAAGACGCTGGAGCAACTCCAGCGCCAGCAGACCGCAACCCAGACCGCATGAGCACTACCAGTACAACCCTGATCTCCGGCAACACCGTTGCCGAACTGATTGCCAGCGGCACCCGGGCGCTCACCGCTGCCGGCGTGGCTTTTGGTCATGGTACGGCCACGGCCGAAGACGAAGCGGCCTGGCTGGTGCTCTGGAAGCTGGGCCTGCCCCTGGACAGCGAGCTCACTCCAGGCGCTCCGGAATCTGTCGCAAATCAGCCTGTTTCCCTTGATATACAAGCGCAGACAGCTAAGCTTTTTGATGAGCGTATCCGCAGCCGCAAGCCCGCCGCCTATTTGACGAACGAAGCCTGGCTGGTAGGGGTACCCTTCTACATCGACGAGCGCTCCATCGTGCCGCGCAGCTTCATCGCCGAGCTGCTGGCCGACGGCAGCATCGACGGCTGGCTGTCCGACAAGACCGTTCAGGTGCTGGATCTGTGCACCGGCAACGGCTCCCTGGCCTGCCTGGCCGCCATGGCTTATCCCGAAGTCCGGGTGACCGGAGCCGATATCTCTACCGATGCCCTGGCCGTCGCACGTATCAATGTGGACAAGCATGGGCTGCAGGATCGCGTGACACTGCTGGAGAGCAATGGCATGAGCCAGGTGCCCGGCCCCTGGGATCTGGTGCTGTGCAACCCACCCTATGTGAATTCGGACAGCATGGGCAAGCTGCCCGCCGAGTACCAGGCCGAACCCGAGCTGGCCCTGGCCGGCGGCACCGACGGCATGGACTTCATCCGCCAGCTGCTAGAGGATCTGCCTGCGCGCCTGAACAAGGATGCCGTGGTGGTGCTGGAAATCGGCAATGAAAAGCCGTACTTCGAGGCCGCCTTCCCTGATCTTCCCGTGTTCTGGCTCGACACCAGCTCGGGTGACGAGCAGGTGCTGCTGATTACCGAAGAGGCCCTGCGCCACTGGTCCGACAACGCGCTATCCTCATAAAGGCCGAAGCTGTCAGCCAAAAAGGCCCGGTCGAACCGGGCCTTTTTCTTTTTGCCGCTCGCCAGGCATGCCAAGTCAATACGCCATGATGCGTGTGGCCAGCTTCGAGATCGGCGTGCGTATCAGTCCCTCGACCCTGGTCGGCAACAACATGGGTTTGAGCAACATGCGCACGGCCAGGTCGGCAGGCAGACGGCGGCTGACCAGCTCGTAGATGCGCTGGGCCATGTCCTCGAAGCGCGTGCTGCCATCGGCGAAATAGCGGCCCTTGTGCGCCCAGACATGGCGCAGCGCGATATCCGAATCGCTCTCGCGCAGCTCCTTGAGGCGGCCGTAAAGGGCCTTGGCAATGCGCGCACGGCCCACGGGCGACTGCTGCTGCAGCTCCTTGAAATACTTGAGGAAGTGCTTGAAGTGGTTGACCTCGTCATTGCGGACATTGCCCAGCAACTCGCTGAGTACCGGCTCGTCGCTGAGCTCGCGCAAGGTGTGATAGTAGGCCGTGGTGCCGGTCTCCACCACGCAGCGCGCCACCATCTCCAGCCGCGGGTCGGGGTAGAGCTCCTCCATGGTGCACAGCTGCGAATATTCAGCGAAAAAGCTGTCGTAGGCTTGCTGCCAGGGAAACTCCGGCCATACGGTCTCCACATAGGCCCGCAGCGCGCGCCCGTGTTGCAGTTCCTCGAACTCCCATTGATCCTTGAGCCAGACCGCGATTTCGGGCCAGGCCGCGTAATGCTCCGCGAGGTTGGCCGCGTAAGTATCCGAGCCGGTTTCGATGAACGAGGCGCTCATCAGCAGAAAGAAAAGATCCTGGTTGTGCTCTATGGCGCGGCGATCGATGGCAGAGAAGTCAATGTCTTCAATGCGCCAGTGGGCAGAGCCGTTTCTGCTCGGAGTGTTTGAAGGTGAAGAGAGGGACACGTTTTGCTGCATCAGTTGTAGGACCGACATACTGAATATGTCGGACTTCAGACTTAGAGATATGCCATCTTGTCGACATTTGGCCCTTGCGCCATGTCAGATTACGCCGACATTACAGGAGGCTAACAATTCTTCAATTAGCCTTCTACAGGCTTTCACACCAGCCTTCAAGCTGATTTTTTAAGTGGCAATCATGGATCTTCGCGGGCTTCGCTATTTCATCACCGTGCTGGAGGCTGGCTCGATCTCGCGGGCTGCCCATTCCCTCTATGTGGCCCAGCCGGCACTGACCGCGCAGATCAAGAAGCTGGAGTCCGAGCTCGGCATCCAGTTGCTGGAGCGGACCCACGCGGGAGTCACGGCCACGCCAGCGGGCAGCCGGCTGTACGAGGATGCCCGCCGCCTGCTCTCCGATGCCGACGCCATGTGCGAACGCCTGCAGCGCCTGCCCATGGGGCCGGAAGGCTCGGTCAGCATTGCCATGCCGTTCCTGCTGACCGGACTTCTCATGGGACCGGTGATTGCCGGTCTTCGCCAGAGCCACCCGCGAATACGGGTGTTTGTGCTCGACGACTCCAGCCTGATGGTGCAAAAAGCCATGCTGGAGCGTCGTGCCGATCTGGGCGTTCTGGTGGACACAGCCAGTCTGCAGGGCCTGCAGGTGCAGCCCATGGCCACCGAGCCCATCTATTTCTGCGGCCATGACGCACTGGGCAAGGTCGCACCCCTGCTCTATCGACACAGCACCGCAGAAAACACTCCCTGCCTGGACTTTGCCCATGCTGCGGCACAGCCACTGGTGTTGCAGTCACGGCGCTTTTCCATACGCCAGACGGTGGAGCAAGCCGCCAGCGATCTGCAGCTCGGTCTAAACATCGTGCACGAGCATGACTCTGCCCGTGTCATTCGATCGCTCTATCAATGCGGCGGGGGCTTTACCTTCAGCCCCGCCTGCTCGGTGGCAGAGAACCCCCTTCCCCAGAACGCCGGCAGCGCCTGGATCGTGGCCAGAGTCTGCAACCCCGACCTGCAACGACGCTACTATCTGGCACGCCAGCCCGGACGCACCCACGACGCTGCGGTACAGGTGGTTCAGGACGCCGTTCTGCGGCAGGTCGAGGCCATGATCGGCGAGGGCCGCTGGCCAGCCCACTGGGACTACGCTGAGGCATAAAGCGCAGCCAAGCACGGTGAACACGGCAAATGCAGCGGCCAACTGTCAGCTGTGCTCCTGGCACGGGACAAACCCGCAGCACAGCACCCTGCAACCAGGCACGTGGGGCACAAGTCATTGATATTCCAAGCCATCAAAAATATTGATGAGGATGGATAAGCAAACGGTATTTCCTTGATCTCCTTCGTTTTGGGACAGTCCGAGCAGATGCCGCACACCGGTGCGACGCTGCTTCAACAAGGACTTGCCCATGACCACTGCTTTGCCCGCGGCCCATATGCCCGGCGTCCCTACCGCCCCTGTGCCGGGCGCTCCTATATCCAATGTCGGTGCACTCGTTGCGCGCTGCTGCCGTCTGTATGCCGACCACCTCGCGGTGACCAGCGCCAGCAAAAGCCTCAGCTATACCGCGCTGGAGCAGCGCAGCAACCGCCTGGCCAATGCCTTGCTGGCTCAGGGTCTGCAGCGTGGCGACCGCGTGGGCATCTACCTGCCCAACTGCACCGAAATCGTCGAAATCGAGCTGGCCTGCTACAAGGCCGGTCTGGTCAAGGCACCGTTCAACGCCCGCCTGTCGCCCCGTGAAGTGATCGAGATAGCCGACAACAGCGATGCAGCCCTCATCGTCACCACGGCGGAACGTGCCGAGAGCTTTCGCGCCCAGCTACGCAAGCCGCAGGTTCGGCTGATACTGTTGGGTGACAATGAAAATAATAGCTATGAGCGCTTGCTGGAAAGGGCTTCAGACCAATTTTCATCGGTATCCGTGCATGAACACGAAGTGGCCGTGCTGCACTACACCTCTGGCTCTTCGGGCACGCTCAAGGCCGCCATGCAGACCTTCGGCAACCGCCTGGCCCAGCTGCGCAAGTTCCTGATGCGCGGCGAAGGGATGCAGCCTGGTCATACCCTGGGTCTGGTAGGCCCTGTCACCCATGCCTCGGGCATGCAGCTGATGCCGGCCCTGTGCACAGGCGCCACCATCCACCTTTTCAGCAGCTTCGAGCCTGCGCGCTTTCTGCAGGACATGCGCAGCCTGCGCGTGACCCACACATTCATGGTGCCGACCATGATCAATATGCTGCTGGCAGAGACCGCAGGCCGATACCGTCCCCTGCCCGATCTGCTGCGCCTGGGCTACGGCGCCGCCCCCATGGCACCGACTCGCATTCTGCAGGCCATGGATGTATTCGGGCCCGTGCTCAGCCAGGGCTACGGCGCGGGAGAAACCACCTCGGGCGTCTGCGCACTTACCGTGCAAGACCATCTTTATGCCCGCGCCGCCAGGCCCGAGCTGCTGTCCTCCTGCGGGCGGCCTTTTCTCGAGTCCTGCGTGGAAGTGGTGGATGACGAAGGCCGGCCGCTACCCCAGGGTGAGGTGGGAGAGATCGTGGTCAGCGGGGCCGACGTGTTTGCCGGCTACTGGCGTGCCCCCGAACTGACAGCCGAGGTGCTCAAGAACGGCCGCTATCACACCGGCGACCTGGCACGTGTGGACGAACATGGCTTTGTCTACATCGTGGATCGCAAGAAAGACATGGTGATTTCGGGCGGCTTCAATGTCTATCCGTCCGAAGTGGAGGCCGTGCTCCATGAACATGCGGCGGTGCAAGACGCCTGTGTGTTTGCCATACCCGACGACAAATGGGGTGAAGCCGTGGCTGCCCACATCGTGCTCAAGCAGGGGCAGACACCCGGTGACACGGGAATCAACGAGGCCATCGACCGCTTCTGCGCCGATCGCCTGGGCGGTTTCAAGCGCCCGCGCCATATCGAGTTTGTGCAGCAGCTGCCCAAGAACCCGAATGGCAAGGTCATGCGCAAGACCGTACAAGCGCCCTACTGGGCCAACCACATCCGAAAGGTGAACTGAGATGAATGCCAAAGACACCATGCAAGCCGTATCCCCGAGCTCTGCCTTGCTTGCCATGCCGTTTGAGGGCTCGCCGCGCGCTGCCGAGCTGATTGCAGCCCTGCAGGATTTCCTGCATGGCGAGCTCGCAGAGCTGACCCAAAAGCACGGCATCAGCCATGACAACAGCGCCAGCAAGGAGTTGCTGCGACAGGTCTGGAAGCGTTCGCGCGAGCTGGGCTTCTACGGCATGACGCTGCCCCGCGCCATGGGCGGCGAAGAGCTCTCGGTGCTGGACCAGGTGCTGATCAAGGAAGCCATCTATGCCAGTGGCTCACCGTTCGCCCCCCATGTGCTGGGCGAGCTGAGCGGCCCGCCGCGTATCGGCTCTCTGGTGCGCAAGGCCACGCCTTTTCAGATGGAGCAGTTCATCGCACCCGTGGCGCGCGCCGAAAAAGCCATCTGCTTTGCGCTGACAGAATCCCAGGCGGGATCCGATGCAGGCGCTCTGCAAACCAGGGCCGTGCGCGAAGGCGAGCACTATGTGCTGACCGGTCGCAAGCGCTTTATTTCGGGATCGCCGTTTGCCGACTTTGCCGTGCTCATGGCCTCCACCGCCCCCGAGGGCAGCGCCGAACGGGAGATCAGCGCCTTCTTTGTGGACCTGGCCGCCCCCGGCGTGGAAGTGGTCGGCGGCTACAAGACCATGGCCGGGCAGTCGCACACCGGCGATATTCATCTGAACGCCGTGCGCGTGCCCGTGGCGCAGCTGATTGGCGAGCCAGGCCGCGGCCTGGGCCTTGCGCTGGGGCGCATTACCGTCAACCGGCTGCTGCACTGCCCCGCCATGCTAGGTCTGGCTCAGTGCGCGCTGCGCGATGCGCGCGACTATGCGCTGAGCCGCCGGCAGTTCGACCGCAGCATTGCCCAGTTCCAGTCCATACAGCACATGCTTGCCGATATGGCCACCGACTGGACAGCCGCCCGCGCGCTGATGATCCAGACCGCCCGCGCGCTGGATGCAGGCATTGATGCACGCGCCCAGGCCTCGATGAGCAAGCTGTTTTGCTCGGAAAAAGCCTTTGCCATCGCCGATCGTGCTGTGCAGATCCACGGCGGTGAAGGCATTGTCCAGGGCCGTCGCGTCGAATTTCTGTTCCGCATGCTGCGCATGTACCGTGTGCTCACCGGCACCAGCGAAATCCAGCGCAACACCATCGCCAAGGAACTGCTTACGCCCTGACGAGACATAACCAATTAGCGATAAAAACAGGAGACAAAATGAGCACGCAACCCTTGAACCTCTCAGCCAGCAACAGCGAGCGCCGCCAGTGGCTGCGAATCGCTGGCGCCCATCTGGGCGCCGCAGGCCTGGGTGCTGTCGGTCTGGCCGCCCAGGCCCAGAGCTGGCCCAGCCGCCCCATCAAATGGGTGGTTCCCTATATGGCAGGTACCGGTCCGGACAATGCCGCGCGCATCGTCTCCGAGGCGCTGGGTCAGCAGCTGGGCCAGCCTGTGGTGATCGAAAACCGCCCCGGCGCAGGCGGCAACATCGGTGCGCGCCAGGTCGCCCGCGCTGCCGCAGACGGCTACACGCTGCTGTATTCAGGCTCGCCCATGGCAGCCGCGATGCGCATGTACAAAAACCCGGGCTTTGAGGTGTTCAAGGATTTCCGGCATGTGATGGGCATGTCCCGCTCGGACATTCTGCTCGTGGTCCACCCTGGCTCCGGACTGCGCAGCCTGGCCGACCTGATCGCCGCCAGCAGATCCCGCGATATCGACTACGCCTCTGGCGGCGTGGGCACGCCGTCGCACCTGGGCGTGGAGCTGCTGCTCTCGGCGCTGCAGATCAAGGCCACGCATGTGCCTTACAAGGGGGCATCCGATCTGGTCAACGCAGTGCTGGGCCAGCAGGTGGTGTTTGCGGCACCTATCTTTTCCGTCGCCTACCCCCATGTGCAGGCGGGCAGGCTGATCCCGCTGGCAGTCGCCGGCGAGCAACGCAATGACAAGCTGCCCCAGGTCCCCACGCTGGAGGAAACCGGCGTGAAGAACGTGCATCTGAGCTCCTGGGGCGGCCTTTCGGTGCCCAGGGACACGCCGCAAGCCATCACCACCAGGCTGCGCAATGCCATGGATGCGGTGCTGAGCCAGCCCAAGGTGCGCCAGCTGCTTGAGATGGATGGCGGCAAGGTGCAGATTCTGGACTCCGCTGCCTACACCCAGGCGTTCGAGCATGAGCTGAAATTCACCGAAACCATGATGAAGCGCATAGGCCTTCAAGCGGTATGACGACTCCGACTGAGCCGCCGTACCCGGGGCGCCGCTGCCGCCTGCTCATTCCCGCATGCTCCTGAGGCTGCGGGCATTCGCGGATAATCGGCTCCAGTCATGATCAGTCTCAAGAACATCACGCTGCGCCGCGGCACCAAAGTCCTGCTCGACCAAGTCAGCACCACCATCAACCCGGGAGAGTCCGTCGGCCTTGTCGGCCGCAACGGTGCCGGCAAGTCCAGCCTGTTTGCCCTGCTCAATGGCAGCATCAGCGAAGACGGCGGTGATTTTTTCATCCCTCCTCAGTGGCGCATGGCACAGGTGGCCCAGCACATGCCGGAAACCGACGAATCTGCCACCCGGTTCGTACTGGATGGCGACACGCGCCTGGCCGAGCTGAACGCCCAGCTGGCTGCAGCCGAAGCTTGCGGCGATGGCATGGAGATCGCCCAGGCCTATGTGGATCTGGCCGATGCCGGTGCACATGATGCAGAATCGCGCGCACAAGCCTTGATTCTGGGTCTGGGCTTCAAGGTTTCCGAACTGGATCACCCCGTCAACAGCTTCTCGGGCGGCTGGCGCATGCGTCTGCAGCTGGCCCGCGCACTGATGGCTCCCAGCGATCTGCTGCTGCTGGATGAACCCACCAACCACTTGGATCTGGATGCCCTGGTCTGGCTGGAGGCCTGGCTCAAGCGCTATAGCGGCACGATGATCGTCATCAGCCATGACCGCGAATTCCTGGACGCCATCACCAACGTCACACTGCAGATTCAGGGCGGGCAGATCAACCGCTACGGCGGCAACTACTCGCGCTTTGAAGAGCTGCGCGCCCAGCAGCTGGAGCTGCAAGCGGCCAGCTTTGCCAAGCAGCAGGAAAAAATGGCTCACCTGCAGAAGTTCATTGACCGCTTCAAGGCCAAGGCCAGCAAGGCCAAGCAGGCACAAAGCCGGGTCAAGCAGCTGGAGCGCATGGAAAAGATCGGGCCGGTCCTGGCCGAAGCCGAGTTCACCTTCGAATTCAAGGAACCTGCCAACCTGCCCAACCCGATGCTGGCGATTTCCGACGCCAGCTTCGGCTATGAAGACGAGGACGGCAGGCAGACCACCATCTTGCGGGGCGTCAACCGCTCCGTACTGGCAGGCCAGCGCATCGGCATTCTGGGAGCCAACGGCCAGGGTAAATCGACCCTGGTCAAGACCATCGCCCGCGAGATGAAGGCGCTGGCCGGTACCGTCACCGAAGGCAAAGGCCTCAATATCGGCTACTTTGCCCAGCAGGAGCTGGACGTGCTGCGCCCCAGCGAGAACCCGCTGGAGCACATGATCCGCCTGGCCAGGGAACTCGGCGCTGCCGCACCTGCCGCCAGCCGTGAACAGGACTTGCGCAACTGGCTGGGCACTTTCAACTTCAGCGGCGACATGGTCAAACAGTCCGTGGGCAGCATGAGCGGCGGCGAAAAAGCCCGGCTGGTGCTGGCCATGATCGTCTGGCAACGCCCCAATCTGCTGCTGCTGGACGAACCTACCAACCACCTGGACCTGGCCACCCGCGAAGCGCTGGCCATGGCGCTCAACGACTTCGACGGCACCGTGATGCTGGTCTCCCATGACCGCCACCTGCTGCGCGCCGTATGTGAAGACTTCTGGATGGTGGGCCGCGGCGTTGTCGGCCCCTTCGATGGCGACCTGGACGACTACCAGCGCTATCTTCTGGAAGAGTCCAAGCGCCTGCGTGAGGAAGCACGCAATGCCGAACAGCAGGCCGCAAGCACGCCAGCGGTGCAGGCTCCGGAAGAGTTCAAACCAAATACGCCTGAAGCCCTCGCTACAAAAGTGCCAGACGCTCCGAAAACAGAAGCAATCACTGACGCAGCTGACCCTAAGGAAGCCCGACGCCTGGCTGCTGCAGCTCGCCAGCAACTGGCCGAAAAGACCAAGCCTTTCAAGAAAGAGCTGGAACAGATCGACAAGACGCTGCCCAAGCTCAATGCAGAGCGCGGCACTCTCGAAGCCAAGCTGGCCACGCCTGGCCTGTCGGGCGGCGATATCGTTGAAGCCGGCAAGCAGCTGAGCGCCGTCAACGCCGAAATCGATCAATTGGAGGAGCGCTGGCTGGAGCTTTCGGAGCAGATCGAAGCCCTGTCCACCGAAACCTGCTGAGACCGTAAAGCCGCCCTGCCCTTGCCCAGCATTGGCAGGGCGCTATTCATTTTGAATAGATTCAGTAGCCGCTTACAACATCAGCAAACGTGAGTTGCATTTTCTTGCGCGGTTGATTCAGCTTCTTGTCAACCTGCAGTTCAGGCCAGGCGTTGAACACGCAAAGGAGTGAACTGCAATGACCACCACTGTTACCGACACCGCCAAAGCCCAGCCTGTAAAGGCAGCAGCAGCTATGTCTCTGATGGCCTGGCCTTGGGACGAGCGCGATCGCAAGCGTACCCCTGCATTCGCAGCCTGATGATCACTGGATAAAAGAACAGGCAAAAAATTTCCAAAAAGCTGTCAACGAGCTGAATCTGTCAGACGTTAAACAGACATACAGGAGAGATTCCCATGCAAACCACGAACATCATGTCCATCTGGCCCGAAGACGAACGCGATCGCAAGCGCTAAGCGCTCGCCGCGCAGCACTGTGCAGACCAAAGCGCAGTGTGTTGCAGCCAGGTGCCCGGGCAGTCGGCACTGATAGGCCAAAGAACCCACAAGCCTTGCTGCCCCGCGCTTGACCTGCCGCTCTCTGAAGTGGCTCCCCTTCCTCAAAACCCGCATGAATGATTTCTGCGGGTTTTGTCATTTGCTGAACCGAATTTCCCGGCCGCAGGCGAGCAATGCAAAGCGAGGGGCATGAAAAAAAGGAGCCTGAGCTCCTTTTTTGCTGAATGCCTGAACAGGCTTAATGCATGTGCAGACCGCCGTTGACCGCAAAGTCAGCGCCGGTGGAATAGCTGCCCTCTTCCGAAGCCAGCCAGGAGATGATGGAGGCAATCTCTGCAGGCTCGCCCAGACGCTTGACGGGCACGCCCGCCACGATCTTTTCGAGTACATCGGGACGAATGGCCTTGACCATATCGGTGCCGATATAGCCCGGGCTGACCGTATTCACGGTCACTCCCTTGGCGGCCATCTCTTGCGCCAGCGCCATGGTGAAGCCATGCATGCCCGCCTTGGCGGCCGAGTAGTTGGTCTGGCCGGCCTGGCCCTTGGCACCGTTGACCGAGCTGATGTTGATGATGCGGCCCCAGCCCTTTTCCACCATGTCTGCCACCACCTGCTTGGTGACGTTGAACATGGAGTTGAGGTTGGTTTCGATGACCGACTTCCAGTCATCCGGCGTCATCTTGACGAACATTCGGTCGCGAGTGATACCCGCGTTGTTCACCAGCACATCGATGTTGCCGTGCTCTGCCTTGGTCTGGTTGAAGGCTTCGACGGTGGATTCCCAATCCCCCACATTGCCAACCGAGGCATAAAACGTGTAACCCAATTGCGCCTGCTCGTCCAGCCACTTGCGGTAGTCGCGCGATGGTCCGCAACCCGCGATCACCTTGAAGCCATCCTTATGCAAACGCTGGCAGATTGCGGTACCGATACCGCCCATGCCCCCCGTGACGTACGCTACTTTCTGACCCATTCATCTCTCCTGTCAATCAATGGTTATTTCACGATCACCCTATCAACGATAAACACTCTTAGGTATTGCTTATCGTTTTGAACGCCACACACCCTGCACGCTGGCCATGCCAGTATGCAATCGAGTAGGTCCGAATGAACCCGCTTTCGCCGTGGTTTACCTCGTGATCTTCCCTAGGGTCGATGGGAGGCGGGCTTCAGCAGGCTGCTCAGACTGCCCGGCCTTCAGGAGCACCGCAGCAGTCTGCAATCCTGAAGCCTCAGCAGGCTTCCAGAGCCATAGCAACACCCATGCCACCGCCTATGCACAGGCCGGCCAGGCCCTTCTTGGCACCGCTGCGCTGCATTTCATGCAGCAGCGTCACCAGAATGCGGCAGCCCGATGCACCAATGGGGTGACCGATGGCGATGGCACCGCCGTTGACGTTGACCTTGGCGGTGTCAATGCCCAGATCCTGGTTCACCGCGCAGGCCTGTGCGGCAAAGGCTTCGTTGAGCTCGAACAGGTCCACATCGGCAGCCTTCCAGCCGGCGCGATCCAGTGCCTTGCGCGTGGCATAGACAGGGCCCAGGCCCATGACCTCTGGGGCCAGGCCGCTGGTGGCATAAGACACGATCTTGGCCAGAGGCTTGAGGCCCAGAGCCTTGGCCTTGGCCGCCGTCATCACCACCACGGCTGCGGCGCCGTCGTTCAGACCCGAGGCATTGCCGGCGGTCACCGAACCCGCCTTGTCGAAAGCGGGCTTGAGGGTGGCGAGCACATCGGCATTGGTCTTGCGGTTGATGTATTCGTCGCTGTCGAACACGATGGGGTCTCCCTTGCGCTGGGGAATGTTCACAGGAACGATTTCGTCCTTGAACTTGCCCGCATCCTGCGCAGCCGCAGCCTTTTGCTGGCTGGCCAGCGCCAGCGCATCCTGCTGTGCCCGGCTGACGCTTTTTTCCTTGGCCACGTTCTCGGCAGTGATGCCCATGTGGTACTGGTTGTAGGCATCCCACAGACCATCCACGATCATGGTGTCCACCATCTTCCAGTCGCCCATGCGCTGGCCGTCGCGCGAATTGGGTACGGCATGGGGGGACAGGCTCATGTTTTCCTGACCGCCGGCAACCACGATTTCGCTGTCTCCGGTTGCCACGGCCTGAGCCGCCAGCATCACGGCCTTCAGGCCGGAGCCGCAGACGGCATTGATCGTCAGCGCAGGAGTCTCCTTGGCAATGCCGGCCGCCATCATGGCCTGACGTGCAGGGTTCTGTCCGGTCGCTGCCGTCAGCACCTGACCCATGATGACTTCACCGACCTGGTCCTTGCCCACCTTGGCACGGGCCAGAGCCTCGGAAATCACGGTCGCACCCAGCTGGGTTGCAGGAATCTTGGCCAGAGAGCCGCCGAACTTGCCGACCGCCGTACGCACGGCGGAAACGATAACGATGTCTTCCATTGCTGACGAACCTTTCTAGGTTTCTTACAAGTGATGCATGCGTGCGGGTCGCATTCTGTTCATCGTGCCACCCGACGCTTCCTATCACGGTGCAAGCCTTGTTTGCTGCACCGCAATATGGAACTGATTGTGCCTCATGCCTCTCTCAGGCTTTTGACAGAACGTAGCGACCCGGTGCCTCTTCGATGGCAGCATAGGCGCGCGCACGGCCATAGCTCCTGGGAGCCGCCAGCTGCTTGCCCGCATGGCTGCCCAACCAGGCGCTCCAGTCGGTCCACCAGCTTCCCGGATACTCCGTGGCATCGGCCAGCCAGTCGCTGAACGACTCTGGAAACTCGCCATCCTCACGCAGCCAGTGGCTGCGCTTGTTCTTGGCCGGAGGATTGATGACGCCGGCGATATGGCCGGAGGCCCCCATCACGAAACGCAGCTCACCGCCCAGCACCTGGGAGGAGGCGTAGGCCGCGCCGACAGGGACGATATGGTCCTCGCGCGAGCCGTAGATATAGACCGGCATCTTGAGCTGACCCATATCGATCTTCTCGCCGCACACGGTCAGCACGCCAGGCTTGATCAGATTGTTTTCGAGGTAGAGATTGCGCAGATACCAGGCGTAGAACGGGCCGGGCAGATTGGTCGAGTCACTGTTCCAGTAAAGCAGATCGAAGGGCGGTGGCGTTTCGCCCTTGAGGTAGTTGCCCACCACATAGTTCCAGACCAGATCGTTCGGCCGCAGAAAGCTGAAAGTGGACGCCATGTCCTGACCCTTCATCAGCCCGCCCTTGCCCATCTGCATCTCGCGCAGACGCACCATGTTTTCATCGATGAAGATATCCAGAATGCCGGTGTCGCGAAAGTCGATCAGCGTGGTCAGCAGCGTCATGCTGGCCACGGGGAATGGCTGGGCCTGCGTCTTGACCGCAGCAGCCGTCCTGGTGCCGGTCTTTGCTGCAGCAGCGCGGCTGCGCGCAGGCCTGGCGGCTGGTAGCTCTCCATGCTCGCGGGCGTGGCGTGCGGCCAGCACTGCCATGGCCGTAGAGACCATGGTGCCGCCCACGCAAAAGCCCAGCACATTGATTTGCGGCGCCTCGCAGATGTCCTGCACCGTGCTCACGGCCTTGAGCACGCCATCTTCGATGTAGTCGTCCCAGGTCTTGTGGCCCAGGCTTTCGTCGGGATTTCGCCAACTGACCACAAAGGTGCGATGGCCCTGGCTGACGGCATAGCGAATGACCGAGTTGTCCGGCTGCAGATCCAGGATGTAGAACTTGTTGATGCAGGGCGGCACCATCAGAAAAGGCTTCTCGAAGACCTTGGCCGTCAGCGGCTTGTACTCGATGAGCTGGAACAGCTCGTTCTCGAAAACCACCGCGCCTTCGGTGGTCGCCACGTTCTGTCCCACGGTGAACAGGCTTTCGTCGGTCATGGAGACATGACCTTGACGCATGTCGGCCAGCAGGTTGGCAATGCCCTGGGCCAGGCTCTCGCCCTTGGTTTCCACGACCTTGTTGAGCGCATCGGCATTCAGCGCCAGAAAATTGCTGGGCGCCATGGCCGCCACCCACTGCTCGACCGCGAAGCGCACGCGGTTGCGCGTTTTCTCGTCACCCTGCACTGCCTCGGCCATGCCGGTCAGCATGCGGCTGCCGAGCAGATAGTTGGCTGCGGCCATCGCCGCAACAGGATTGGCGCTCCATTCGGGCTTGGCGAAGCGCTTGTCCCTGGCCAGCAGGGCCTGAACCTGATTGGCATCCGCAAGCGACTGCACGGACTGGAGATACTCCTGCTGCAACCCCTGCAGTTTGGGGGTATCGAACTGAACCGTCTGAGCCGAGCCGGCCGCCACCTGGGGCATGGCCGACTGCATGGCCTCCGTGATGGAGGCCCAGGGGTTGGGTGCAGCGCCCAGACCCGGCATGGCGCTGAGCCCCATGGGGGCACCGGCCTGCATTTGCTGGAGCGTCTGTAGACTTTTGCTCCAATGCTCCTGCCAGAATTGTTGAACGGATTGGCCAGCCTGGCCCCAGCTCGGGTCAAAATTCATGCTTACATCCTAGTCAAGGCAAGCGACCGGCGATCTCAGGGTCTGGGGACGCTTGCGGAATCTGCAATACGGCTCACACGGCGGCATTGTCACCTATGTGCCACTCGGTTCCGACAAGAAGCTGCGTCATTTCGCCGTTATGAAGCTGTTTTGACACAAAACACAGTGCTGCCGACATGCCTGGCGACTCTTAAGATAGACACCATGTACCTTATAGCCATCGCCTGGATGTACGTTGTCGTGATGATGACGATCGCCGAGGCAGCCAGCCCCGGCGGCACCCTGCTGGGTGCATTTTTCACCTTTGTGCTCTATGGTCTGCTGCCGCTTTCCATCCTGCTCTACATACTGGGCACGCCGGCCAGAAAGCGCCGCCTCAAAGCCCGCCAGGAGCAGGAAGCACTAGCTGCAGGACACGTGCCGCCTAGCCCCTATTCAGGCGTCGCGCCAGATGCTGGCAGCCAACCGACCGCTGCTGCCCAGACGGACGGCATCGCGTCGGTGCGAGAAGAAACGTGATGCATTGCTGACCGTGCACCAGGGCTGGCTGCCATCGTTGCCGAAGATTGCAGCAATGCCCAAAGCAGCAAGCCTCTGACGCGCCAGTTGCGCCAGATCGGCCAGATATTTGCCCCTGCTGCCCGCTACCGGCACAAAATGCTGCGCAGCACCAGGGTCATGGGCCATAAAGATATCGCGCACCTCGGCCCCCACCTCGAAGGAATCGGGGCCTATGCATGGGCCCAGCCAGACCTGGCTGTGCGCAGCAATCCGGGAGCGCTCTGTTTCAGCCCCTGAGAGCGATGGCTGCATCTGCACCTTGCGACAGAAAGCTTCGAAAAGTGTCTCCAGCACACCGCCGGGCAAGGGCCCGTCAGACGGCTTTCTGCCGGGCGGCATGCCGGCCAGACCGCGCCAGCCCGCATGGGCCGCTCCCACGACCAACCCCGAATCATGGGCCAGCAACACGGGCAGGCAGTCCGCCACCATGATGGTGCAGACCACGCCTGCCTCGTCGCTCACACAGGCATCAAAGGCCGCACCGTTGGATTCGGCCACATTGCCTGCATCCAGCGTCAGCACGCCCACACCATGCACCTGCTGCAAGAACGCCGTACAGGCACCAGGCGTGCGGGCCTGCAGCGCCGCATTGAACAGTTCACGGTTGCGGCGCACATGAGCGGGGTCGTCGCCCACATGCTCGCCCAGATTCAAGCTCCCCCAGGGGGCCTGACTGACGCCGCCCTCGCGCGAGGTACAAAGCGCATGCACGCCGGGCAAGGCAGGCCATTCAGGAACCAGCCAGGAGTCGGGCCAGGAGTTCGACAGGTCCGGCCTGTAGTTCTCGCTCATGGCGCCCTCTTCACTCCGCATCCGGACAGGCCGAAGGATGGGCCTGCTTGAAAGCCGGCAAGGCGTTGCAGCGCTCGACCACGCCCATCAGGCGCGGCAACGCATCAAGATTCACATTGAAGCGCTGGGCGTTGTAGATCTGCGGCACCAGGCAGCATTCAGCCAGCGTGGGCGTGTCACCCCAGCAAAAAGTCGAGGGCACCAGCCCCGCGGCCTTGCGTTCGGCATCCAGCAGCGCCAGCTGACGCTCGAAGGCTTCGAGGCCGGAGCGTACCCAGTGCGCATACCAGCCATTCTTGGCTTCGTCGCCGACCCCCATTTGATGCACCAGATACTTGAGCACGCGCAGATTGTTGAGCGGATGGATTTCACAGGCCACCATCTGCGCCAGTGCCCGCACATGGGCACGGCCCAGCGCGTCTGCGGGCAGCAATGGTGTTTGAGCATGGGTCTCATCGAGATATTCGATGATGGCCATGGACTGCGTGAGCCAGAGCCCTTCATCCGTCACCAGTGTGGGCACCAGGGCATCGCCCACATGGGAGGCATAGGCCGCAGCCTTTTGCTCGCCGCGCACCAGATGTACGGGTACGGAGTCATAGGGCAGGCCCTTGAGTTGCAGCGCAATGCGCACACGGTAAGAGGCGGAGGAGCGGAAATAGGTATGCAGCTTCATGATGTCGCCAGCATAGCGCGAGCCGCGCAGACTGGCATTTTCCCTAGGTCCGGAATACGTAAAAGCCGACGAACGCCGCGCCGCCGGCGCGCCCGCACCGTGGCACACTGCTTGCCACATCAACCATTGCTGATTTCAGCGCCTGTTCCTGCCGAGGACCTCATGAGTTACGTGTTCACCCCCCCCTGCTGTTGCCTGCCTGCCTGTTGTGGGCCGTGGCGAGCGCTTTCCCATTCACCGCATCTACTGCGTGGGCCGCAACTATGAGGATCACGCCAAGGAAATGGGCTTCACAGGCCGCGAGCCACCGTTCTTCTTCATGAAGCCTGCGGACGCGACCGTGGCGCTGGAAGCCGGCAGCACCGGCCAGGTGGCCTATCCCACGCTGACCCAGAACCTGCATCACGAGATCGAGCTGGTCGTCGCCATCGGCAAGGCCGGCAAGAACATCAAGGCCGCCGATGCACTGCAGTACATCTACGGCTATGCCGTGGGTCTGGACATGACGCGCCGCGATCTGCAAAACGAGATGAAAAAGCAGGGCCGCCCCTGGTGCATCGGCAAGGCTTTCGAGCAATCGGCTCCCATCGGTCCCATCACGCCAGCCGATCAGGCGGGCGACATCGCCAACGCCGAGATTTCGCTGCAGGTCAATGGCGACTATCGCCAGCGCAGCCACATCCACAAGCTGATCTGGAACATCGCCGAGACCATCGAACATCTGTCCAGCGCCTGGGAGCTGCAGCCCGGCGACCTGATCATGACCGGCACTCCCGAAGGCGTGGCCGCCGTGGTCAAGGGCGATGTGCTGGAAGGCGCCATCACCGGACTTGAGGCCATCAGGATCCAGATTGCCTGAAAACCGTTGGCGCACAAGCATTTAGCGCCAACCAAGCTCCAGGGGAGTCACACCGGCATCAGGGTGTGACTCCCTTTTTCATAGCTATTTGCACATGTCGGGCCTGCGCCTGCGGCCTGATTTGCTTATAGTTGCGGAATGATTTTTCGCAGCCCCATCAAGTTCTGCCGCGAATGCGGCACCGCAGTCACCTACCGCGTTCCTGACGATGGGGACACACGCGAACGTGCCGTTTGCCCGGCCTGCCACACCATCCACTATGAAAACCCGCTCAATGTGGTCGGCACCCTGCCCGTGACGGACGACGGGCGCGTGCTGCTGTGCAAGCGCAATATCGAACCGCGCCGCGGCAAGTGGACGCTGCCCGCGGGCTTCATGGAACTGGCCGAGACCACCAGCCGCGGAGCCCAGCGCGAAACCGACGAGGAAGCCGGAGCCGACATCGAACTGGGCAGGCTGTTCAGCCTCATCAACGTGCCCCAGGTGGGACAGGTCCACCTCTTCTATCTGGCCCGCCTCAGGAGCACCCAGCTCTACCCCGGCCCCGAGACCATGGAGGCCCAGCTGTTTGCCGAGGCCGACATCCCCTGGGAAGAAATCGCGTTTCGCACCGTCAAGCTCACTCTGGAGCGCTTCTTTGCCGACCGCAGGGCCGGCGTGCTGGAGCAGCCGCAGGTGCACTGCATAGACCTGATCTGAGCTGCCAGACTGGCTACCCACTTTCTCACAGAAATCACCGCTCTGTCGTCGAGGGACAGAGGAAGTTGTCTGACGCCACGCTCACGTCTGCAGGCCAAAAATTACCAATGAATACAAATTGCGTGTGACCTGACATATCTCCTACGCAATGCTGTGAAAGGTCGAGCATGAGAGCGGGCATCGCGACGGAGTTCTGATCGCCAACGGGCATGGCGCCTGCTGGCTGTTTCGTACCCCCGTGCGCCTTGTGGATGCCTGAGCCCATGCTTCTACAGTCTATTTACTGGATGAGGCGTCATGAAGGCATCTTTGAGCCCCGCACTGAAGTCTCAACAATTGCTGCAGCGTGTCTGGGCTTTTGCGCTCCTGGCACTGATTCTGCTGCTCAGTGCCAGCTGCAGCCTGTACCTGCTCTCGGCCGTGCGCGCCTTCGTCAACGGAGAAAGCCTCTGGTCCAAGGCCCAGAAGGATGCGATCTACTCGCTGTCCCGCTATGCCGACGAAGGCAACCCGGTGGACTTCGCCCACTACCAGCGGGCCCTGCAGGTGCCCCGCGGGGATGCCGAGGCACGCATCGCCCTCTACGACAAGCCACTGCGCCTGGACCTGGCGCGCAAAGGCATAGAACAAGGCCAGAACCACCCCGATGACGTCAGCTCCCTGATCTGGCTGCTGCGCACGTTCCGCTACTTCAGCTGGGTGCAGGAGCCCGTGGCCTACTGGAAGCTGGGCGACGAATATCTGAATCAGCTGGACACCCTGGCCCAGGAAATCCGGCGCGGCTACGAAGTGGGCAATATCAGCCGCGAAAACATTGCCACCTGGAAGCGCGAGATCGACCTGATCAACCAGGGCGTGACGGCCCTGACCCGAGCCTTCAGCGACTCTCTGGGCCAAAGCTCACGCAACATCGTCTGGCTGCTGCTCGCGCTCAACGGTGCCCTGGCTATCGGACTGGTGAGCCTGTGGGTCTGGAACACCTGGCGGCTGATCCTGCTGCGAGAGCAGGTTCAGGAAGGCCTGAACAGCGAGAAAGAGCGCGCGGAAACCACGCTCGCAGCGCTCAGCGATGCGGTCATCACAACCAATGCCAAGGGCCTGATCAACTACGTCAACCCGGCCGCCATCGGCTTGTTGGGTCTGCAAAAGCAAAACTATCTGGACAAGCCCATCAAGCAGGTGCTGCAGTTCTACACCATGGACGCCTCCATCACCAGCGAAGGCCTGCTCGCCCAGCTGGTCAGCGAAACCAAGGAAAGCACCGTCGTGCGTGACGAGCAAACGCACTGGGTGCGCCGCACCGACCACAGCATCGTGCCGGTCAAGGTGCTGGGCTCCGCCATGCAGCGCGAGGGTCAGACATCGGGCGCCGTCTTCGTGCTGCGCGATGTATCGCGCGAGCAGCAATACATGGATCAGATCTCCTGGAACGCGCGCCACGACACGCTGACTGGGCTGGAAAACCGCGGCGAATTCGAGCGACGCCTGCAAAAAATGCTGACCCAGGGCCTGCATCAGGTCAAGCCCTATGCCCTGCTCTACATCGACCTTGACCAGTTCAAGCTCATCAACGAAACCAGCGGCCATGCCGCCGGCGACGAGGTGCTGTGCGAAGTCTCGCGCATGCTGCAGGCCAATCTGCGCGAAACCGATTGCCTGGCACGCATGGGCGGCGATGAGTTTGCCGTGCTGCTGGAAAACTGCCCCCCCTCCAATGTGGCAAGCATTGCCGAGAAGCTGCGCCTGGCAGCCCAGCAATTGCAAACCACATGGGGAGAGAAGATATTGCGCACCGGCTTTTCCATCGGCGCCGTGCATGTTCCGGGCGATGCGGTGAATGCCTCCGACCTGCTGCGCATGGTCGATATGGCCTGCTACCAGGCCAAGGAGCGTGGGCGCAACAAGGTCTTTTTCTACAAGGCCGAGGATGGAATCTACAGCCGCTATGTCAGCGAGATGGAATGGGCTACGCGCATTCGCACCGCCTTGGACGAAGAGCGCTTTTGCCTGTATGCCCAGAGCATTGCACCGCTGCAGCACAGCAAGAGCGGCAAGCATGGCGGCATGCACTTCGAGGTCCTGCTGCGCCTGCGCGACGAAAACGGACAGATACTGGCGCCCGGCCATTTCATCCCCGCCGCGGAGCGCTACGGACTGATGCCCTCGCTAGATCGCTGGGTGATCTCCAAGACTCTGCAGACGCTGGCCCAGCAGCCAGGACATGCCAAGCTGGTGGAAACCTGCGCCATCAATCTCTCCGGCCCCAGCCTGGACGACGACGGCCTGCTGGAGTTCGTCAAGGAGCAGCTGCAGCTGCACGCAATTGCAGCGCAGAAGCTGTGCTTTGAAATCACCGAAACCAGCGCCATCGGCAACCTCAGCAATGCCACGCGGCTGATTCAGGCGCTGCGCGCCCTGGGCTGCCGCTTTGCCCTCGATGATTTCGGTGTCGGCATGTCGTCGCTGACCTATCTGAAGCAGCTGCCCGTCGACTACCTCAAGATCGATGGCGGCTTTGTGCGCGACATGCTCAAGGACAAGGGCGATCACGCCATGGTGGAGATGATCAATCGCATCGGCCAGACCCTGGGCAAAAAAACGGTTGCCGAGTTCGTCGAAAGCCGCGAAATCGCCGAGGAACTCATGAGCATGGGCGTGGACTATGTCCAGGGCTACGCCATCGCCCGCCCCAAGCCCATGACCAGCGAATACTTTGCTCCCACGCAGGAAAACCAGCTGCCCCAGTGGTGCGGGGCACTGGCCATGAGCTGAAAGCAGCGCACGCCAGCAATAAAAAAACGACGCCTGAGGCGTCGTTTTCCTTTTTAGGCGGCACTCAGGCTGCTGCCATCAGCGAGGCTTGCGCGAAGCCTGACCCGCAGACTTCGCCGGCCTGGCTCCAGGCCGGGCCTTGCCCGTCACACCGGCACGCGGAGGCAGGCCTGTGTGCTGGGTCAGCATCTTGCCGGGTTGGGGCTGGCTGCTGCGAAAGCGCACATCCCCCTTGGGCTCAAGGCCTGCATCATCCTGGCGACGACGCACGGCCACGGCCTTGCCATCCTTGTTGGTGGTGTAGCCGATGCCGCCACCGCTCTTGGACGAGGTGCTGTTCTTCTTGCGAGCACTCTGATAGCTGCCGTCGACCAGAGGCTGGAAGGTCGGAATCAGATGCTGCTTGCCGTTGCCGATCAGATCAGCACGACCCATGGTCTTGAGCGCCTCGCGCAGCAGCGGCCAGTTGTTGGGGTCGTGATAGCGCAGAAAAGCCTTGTGCAGACGGCGGCGCTTTTCACCGCGCACGATGTCCACGCGCTCCTCGTCCTCGTCGCGCATCTGCCGGCGCACCTTGGTCAGCGTATTGCGACCGCTGTGGTACATGGCCGTAGCCGTGGCCATGGGGCTGGGATAGAAGGTCTGCACCTGGTCGGCGCGGAAGCCGTTCTTCTTGAGCCAGATGGCCAGATTCATCATGTCTTCATCGCTGGTGCCCGGGTGGGCGGCGATGAAATAGGGAATCAGGAACTGCTTCTTGCCGGCCTCTTCGCTGAACTTCTCGAACAGCTGCTTGAACTTGTCATAGCTGCCGATGCCCGGCTTCATCATCTTGGTCAGCGGGCCTTGCTCGGTGTGCTCGGGGGCGATCTTCAGATAGCCGCCCACATGGTGCTGGACCAGTTCCTTGACGTACTCGGGCGACTTCACGGCCAGGTCGTAGCGCAGACCCGAGCCGATCAGGATCTTCTTGATGCCGGGCAGCTTGCGCGCGCGGCGGTAGATCTTGATCAGCGGCCCGTGGTCGGTATGCAGGTTCTGGCAAATGCCGGGGAAGACGCAGCTGGGCTTGCGGCAGGCGGCCTCGATCTGCGGACTCTTGCAGCCCAGGCGATACATATTGGCCGTGGGCCCGCCCAGGTCGGAGATGGTGCCGGTAAAGCCCTTGACCTTGTCGCGGATCTCCTCGAGCTCCTGGATGATGGAATCTTCCGAGCGGCTCTGGATGATGCGGCCCTCGTGCTCGGTGATGGAGCAGAAGGTGCAGCCACCGAAGCAGCCGCGCATGATGTTCACCGAAGTGCGAATCATCTCCCAGGCCGGAATCTTGGTTGCGCCCTCGTGGCTGCCGCTTTCGTCGGCATAGACAGGATGCGGGCTGCGGGCATAGGGAAGACCGAAAACCCAGTCCATCTCGGCCGTGGTCAGAGGAATGGGCGGCGGGTTCATCCACACATCGCGCGCCGTGGCTCCCTCGCCATGGGCCTGGACCAGCGCACGGGCATTGCCGGGGTTGGTCTCCAGATGCAGAACGCGATTGGCGTGGGCGTACAGAACCGGATCGCTCTTGACCTCTTCGTAGCTGGGCAGACGCAGCACAGTGCGCTCGCGCGGGGGCAGCTTGGACTTGCTGCGCAGCGAAAGATTGGGCACGAACTGGATGGGCTGGACCTTGGCTACCGATGCGCCGTCATTGGGGCCGTCCGCTTCAGATTTCGCGGCATCTTCCTTGGAGCAGCTCTGGCCCTGGGCCTCGGCCTGCTCGCTGGTCGTCATATAGGGGTTGATATGGGGCTCGACTTCGCCGGGCTCGTCCACCGTAGTGGAGTCGACTTCGAACCAGCCTTCCTCCGAAGCACGGCGAAAGAACGAAGTACCGCGCACATCGGTGATCTGCTCCACCGGCTCGCGCGCCGCGATGCGGTGCGCCACTTCGACCAGGGCACGTTCGGCATTGCCGTAGAGCAGGATGTCGCATTTGCTGTCCACCACGATGGAGCGACGCACCTTGTCGCTCCAGTAGTCGTAGTGGGCAATGCGACGCAGCGAACCCTCGATGCCGCCCAGCACGATGGGCACATCCTTGTAGGCTTCGCGGCAGCGCTGGCTGTAAACGATGGCCGCCCGATCGGGGCGCTTGCCGGCCACATCGCCGGGGGTGTAGGCATCGTCGCTGCGAATCTTGCGATCAGCCGTGTAACGGTTGATCATCGAGTCCATGTTGCCGGCCGTCACGCCCCAGAACAGATTGGGCTTGCCCAGGGCCTTGAAGGCCTCGGCGCTGGTCCAGTCGGGCTGGGCGATGATGCCCACGCGAAAGCCTTGCGCCTCCAGCACGCGACCGATGACGGCCATGCCGAAGCTCGGGTGATCCACATAGGCATCGCCCGTGACCAGAATGATGTCGCAGCTGTCCCAGCCGAGCTGATCCATCTCCGCGCGACTCATGGGCAGGAACGGCGCCGGGCCGAAGCGCTTGGCCCAGTACGGCTTGTAGCTGGTCAGCGGCTTGGCATCGCGATGGAAAAAGGAAACATCAACCGGGGCGTTCATGTGGATGGGCTTTATATGGCCTCATGGCCTATGCGGAGAAAGAACCCGTCAGTGTACTTTTCCGCCCTCGGCCTTGCACGAGCAAGGTCTTGCGAAAAAAGGGCTGAAACTCTGAACTTCATAGCAGCCAGCGCTTGTGACCATTGAAATTCAATGCTTAAAACATCTTAAACCTTTGATTGACAAGCGCCAGATACTCACTTATTAATAGCATCAAAATCCCGCCGCCACGCTGCCTCAATCCTTTTCCTGGCCCGTGACGGCACCGGTGACCGGGTCCAGCCGCAGCTTCATGACCGTCTGGTCGGCCCGCAGCAACTTGACCTTGTAGCTAGTCCTGCCCCAGTCCGAATCCAGCTGGGCCTCCAGCGGCTTGCCCGGCAAGGAGGCAACGGCGGCATCGACCGCCTGCGCCAGCGTGATCCGGGTATCGGCCAGACGCTTGACATGCTTGGCCTCGGCCCGTCCCTTGTTCTTCTCCACGGCGGCATCGCCGGTGCTGGCATTCACACGCAGCCTGATTTCCTCGTTCGCCGGCGACACCAGGGTGACCGCGTAATAAGGAGCGGCGCCTTTCTTGCCCTCTTCCAGCTCGGCGTCTATCGCGTTTCCGGAAACGACGGCCTGGGCTTTCTCGACGGCCTGGGTCAGGCCGATCTGGACGGCGCCGGTCAGGGCCAGCCATTCGGCAGCCGATCTGGCCAGGGCCGGAGCCGCGCTCCATCCGGACAGACTCAGGGTGGCAGCTAGCAGCAAGGTGCTGGAACGCAATCTCATGAACCCATCCTCCGGCAGTGGCGACCCTTGCAGTCTGCCCCGATTCCGGAGCTCGGGCTTGTCAGATATCAAGCCGTATCGACTTTGAGAAAATCCATGCAAAGCCTTTGCCAGACAAAGCGTTCTCGCTATGACATTCAAGAGTCCCGTGCAAACAGCCCGCCAGGGCCGGTCCTTGGCGGGCTGCAATCGGATCGGAAACAGGCCGCTGGCTTACAGATCGCGCTGGGCTGCGGCAATCAACTCGCCGAACTGGCCGGCATCACCCAGCCGATTGGCGGCCAGCAGCGCCAGCTTGACCAGCAGCAGCTCGGACTTGTCCGCGCCCACGGCATCGATGGCGACAGCCAGCTGGTCGTACACGGTCTCCAGACCGGCGATATCAAGGGTGGTGGGTTTCATTTGCATCTCTCCTCAGGCGGGCAGGGCCGCCTTGAATGCCGCTTGCAGGCGATTGGCGTCCAGCGCCATCCAGCGCGCACAGACATGTTGATCGGGACGCAGCAGATAGGCAGCGCCATCTGCCATCACGCCATAGCGGGCGCGGCAACGGCCTTCGCTGTCGTCGAGCACCAGATCGGCACCCTGTATCGCGCTGGCGACCTGGCTGCTGACGGCAATCAGGCGCACGCCGATGCCGCGAGCCCTGATCCCGGCCACGACCGCTTGCAGTTCGGCAGGTATCGCCTTGCCGTTCGTGAAATACAGCAGATCGAAGCCGCCACCCAGATGGTCGAGCAGATAGCTGTCCGGCGCAAAGCGTACGTTCAGAGGCGGCGCGCCGTGGGCGGGGCCGGCCTTGAACAGCAGATTGTCGTCGCCCATGCTGTTGAGCGGCGAGCCGCCGTACTCATGCGGGCGCGAGGTGCGCCAGTGGTAGAGCGGGCCGACAAAGGGCTGGCTCAGCGACAGGGACAGCACGGCATCGCGCAGCAGTCTGAAGCCTCGGCTCGGCGGTGCCATGAAACGCGTGCTCTTGCCGGCCTCCTCCACAATCTCGCGGGCCGCACCCACGCGCTCGCTACTGTAGCTTTGCAGCAGCGCGGCGCTGGCCGCCCCCTTGGCGACGAGTGCCAGACGCCAGCCCAGGCCCTGGGCATCCTGAAAACCGGTGTTGGCGCCGCGCACGCCGAAGATGGGCAGCATATGGGCGGCGTCGCCCGCAAAGATCACGCGGCCATGCACATAGTCGGGCAGGGTCAGCGCGCGGGCCGAGTAGACGGAGCTCCAGTCCATCTCCCAGGGCGTGCCGCCAAAGCCGATCATCTCCAGCTGCGCATCGATGCGCGCCTTCAGCGACTCGGGCCTGAGCGCATCCTCGGGATCTTCGCCAGCAGGCAGCTGGTAGTCCACACGCCAGATGCCATGCGGCTCGCGGTGCATGAGGATGGTGTTGCCCGGGTTCCATGAGGGATCGAAGAATGCGAGGCGCTCGGTGGGCAGGGGCAGGTCGATGCGAATGTCGGCGATCACGAAGCGGCCCTCGTAGGAGGCGCCCTCCATCAGCAGACTCATGGCCGTGCGAATCCCGGAGCGGGCGCCGTCGCAGGCCACCAGCCAGTCGGCCCGCAGCTCATAGCTGCCTTCAGGGGTATCCACTTCCACCCAGGCCTGCTCGCCCTTTTGCTCGACCTTGCTCACGCGATTGCCCCAGCGCAGCTCGATCAGCGGGTTGGCCTGCGCTGCATCGACCAGGTATTCCTCCAGGTACTGCTGCTGCAGATTGATCATGGGAAAGAAGCGGTCGTCGTCGGCACGCGCGTTCTCCATGCGAAACACGCGCTGGCCGCGATAGATGCTGTTGCCGTAGCACCAGGGCAGTCCGGTCTCCGTCACGCGCTGGGCCACGCCCACCTGTTGCAGGATTTCCATGGAGCGGCGCGTGAACACGATGGCACGACTGCCTTCGGACACCTGCAACTCGGACTCCAGCACCACGCAGCGCTGGCCGTGGCGGGCAATCTCCAGCGCTGTGGTCAGGCCCACTGGGCCGGTGCCGACGATGACGATGGGGTGGTTTTGCTCGCCCGGATGCCGGGAGGCGAGCCAGGGCTGGTGCACCTGGTACTGGTAGTAGATGGAGCAGCGTGGCTCGGCAAATGGCTGGTGCATGTTCTTGTCTCCTGGGGGCGCTGTTGTGGTCAAACCGGTGCGCGTTCATCCCCTTTGCGGTCTGGTTTGCAATGCAGTGTAGAAAAGCAGCCCACCGCCGATGTCACCAGATGGAGACAACATCTATTCCAAGTCAAATTTCAATGGAATCAGCCTTCATCCCTTTTCCATCAATCGATGGCAGCTATCAAAGTTGACCATCGACAGCTTCGGCAGGCTCCATCAGCAACGCAAAAAGCTCGCGCTGCCCCTGCACGCCCAGCTTGGCGCAGACGCGCTTGACATAGGTGCGCGCGCTGCTGACGGTAATGCCCAGACGCTGCGCCAGCGCATCGGCATCCAGGCCCTGGGCCAGCGCCCGCACCACATCGAGGTCGCGCGGCGTCAGTTGCTCGAAGCGCCTTGCCAGTCGCGCCAGCACCAGCCCGACCAGATCGTCCTGCAGCGTCTGCCCTGCGTAGTGCAGACGCATGGCCTGCATGACCAGGGGCGCGAAAGCCTCGATCCGGGCAATGGCTGAGGCGTCGAAGCTGCCATGCTCCTCGCCGCGGTACAGGTTCACGGAGAGCCAGCGCGCGTTTTCCTGCAGCATCAGCAGCGACAGCCGCTCGGCGATGCGCGGCAGCTCATAGCAGACATGACGGTATTCGGGATGCTGCACATCGCGCGGACCCTGGCGATGCAGCCAGACGCGCGGCTTGGCATGCGGGTCCTTGGCAAGGCGTGCCAGCTCGGCCTGCATCACGCGCTGCGAACCGTCGAGCGGATAGAAGCGTTCGCTGTAATCCTGGGAAATCATGGGCAGTGCCCCCGTGCGCGCCCTGTCGCCCATGCCCACCACGCGCGGCCTGGCCATGCCCTGGAAGGAGAAGATCGTGCACTGCGCCAGCGGCACATGGCTCCCCAGCAGTTGCAGGATCTGCCCGGCCACGGCATCGCTGCTGTTGCGCCCCACCCTTTCCATCATGGCCGTCACATCGGCCAGAGCCACGGGCAACTGCGCTGCCTGCGCGGCAGCCGGCAGCAGCATCCAGTGCGAGGAATCGGGAAACGGCGCGCAGCAGGCATTCATAGACCGCGATTCTCGCCGCTGCAGCGCGGCTGCGGACAGGAAAAACCGGCTGTCCCTTTCAGGAGCGGCCGGCCTGGCTTGTGGCGGAAATTGAGGCAGAAAATGCGGTCGGGCTCTGGCGCCCTACCACTCGCCCACATTGCGTATGCGCTGCAGCAGCTCCCATTCGTCTTCGGCAGCCGCAGCCTGCAGGGCCTGAGGCTCTGCCAGTTCCTGGGCCAGCGGAGGCGGCGTGAAGTGTTCACGGCCAAAAGTATGTTCGCTCAGTGACTCTGGGTGCGGATGGTTCATGATGGCCTCCTTTGCTCGAAGCTTAAGCCTCGAAGCGGGCCGCTCCTGTAGGAATTGGCTTAAGGACACTGTCGAGCAATCCCCACAGGCCGCGTCGTCGTGTCATGGATATGTCACAACTGCCATCATCGTGCCATGCTGCTCGGCCCCGACTTTGCGGTTATGCTGCCGCCGCTATGCCTCAGACCCTTCGTGCACCCGTCTCCAGCGAACTCATCATCAAGAAAAGCCGCTTCATCGGCTGCGTGCAGCCGATGACGGACCGGGCCAGCGCACAGGCCGTGGTGGATGCACTCTGGCGCGAGCATCCGGGCGCGGCCCATGTCTGCTGGGCCCTGCTGGCAGGCGGTCAATCGGCCGCCGTGGATGACGGCGAGCCCAGCGGCACGGCAGGCCGCCCCATGCTGGATGTGCTGCGCCATCAGGACCTGGAAGGCGTGCTGGCCACCGTGGTGCGCTATTTTGGCGGCGTCAAGCTCGGCGCCGGCGGACTGGTGCGCGCTTATACCGATGCCGTGGCACAGGCCTTGCTGCAGGCCGAAAAAGTCGCCATCCAACGCATGCAGACCTTGCGGTGCACGGTCCCCTATCCGCTGGAAGGTCTGGTGCGGCGCATGGCCGACACGGCAGGCGCGGAGTTGCTGGAGGTCGATCATGGTTCTCTGGTGCGCTTCACGCTGCAGATGCCCGAGGCCGATGCCGCCCAGTTTGTCAGCACCCTCAATGAAAGCGGCCAGGGCCGCATTGGATGGCTCAAGCCCGACGAGCTATAGGAAGCAAAAAACCCGCCTGAGCGGGTTTCTTCAGCAGCCTTATCAGCAATTGCCTTTTTTGGCCTGGCCCGGAGGGCAGCCATGGGGATGGGGCTTTTTGTAGCCATCGTCGTAATACCCGCCGCGGCCGTCATAGACCGCGCAGCCGCTGAGCACCCATAGGGTCGCAGCCAGCGCAAGCATGGTTTTCATGGGTTGGACCTTTTTCTGATTTTTCGGAGCGCCAGTCTAGAGGCGATCCCGCTCGCCTTCTGTCAACAATCTTTTCTGCAGCTCTCAATTGGCAGACTGCTGCTCGGCCGCCACCTGCAGGTGCAGCAAGGTGAAATACAGGGTCACATCGCCCTGCTGGTCGATGAAGGTGCCCACGGCGCGCTGCAGGCGGGCGGCAATGCACAGGCACTCCATGGCCTCAGGACGGCCGCCGGGAATCCTGGCCGTGGTCAGCAGTGCCAGCTGGTTCTGGCGACCGAAGTCATGCACGACCTCCAGCGCTTCGCCATGCTGTCTGGGAATGGCTTCATTAGCCCAACTCCAGACAAAGCTGCCGTCCTGCTCGCTGCTGGTGCCCACCAGGCAGACCGTGGCAACCACCTCATGCAGCGGAGCTTCCAGTGCCAGCAGCGCACGTTCGAGATCCCAGCGGTACTTGGGGCTGCCCTCCAGGCCGAACTGCCGAGGCCATTCAGCATTGCGGGCCTGCATCATTTCGACGGCCTCACGGCTCCAGGCGGCCCAGTCGGTGGTTTGTGCGTCGTTGCTCATCGCGTATCCATTGCTTTTCAACAGAGCGCATTGTCAGGCAAGAAGCGAGCATGCCGGGGCGTGGAACCCTATGCACCCGCAGGCCTGCGTTCAGTTCTTCATCTGCTGCGCTATCCAGTCAGCCAGAAGCTGCTGCACCGAGCCGGCAACCCAGCCTTGCGGGGCCAGCAGACAGTATTGCGAGCCGTCCGGCACAAAGCCCAGCGGCGCCACCAGCCGTCCGGCGGCTATATCGTCCTGCACCAGCAACTGCGGACCCATGGCCACGCCCAGACCCGCTGCGGCGGCCTGCAGGCTCAGGTAGAAATGCTCAAGCACCAGAGCGCCGGCTGCTTGTGCTTGCCCCAGCTGCATCGGGAGCTGAAGAGACACAGATTGACACCAATCCGCCCAGGCTCCGGGTCGCGTCCTGCTGTGCAACAGCGCCGCCCCGCCCCGCAGCTCCAGGCTGCCATCCGCCTTCGAGGCAAAGAACTGCTCCAGCCGGTCCGGCTGGCAGACCGGCCCCATGCGCTCTGCGCACAAGGGCTGTACATGGACGTTGCGCCCCCAGTCGAAGTCGTTACGGCGTATGGCCAGATCGATGCCGCGCGCCCATTCGACGGTACCGCCGCCTGCGACCAGATGCACGATGTGCTGCGGGTAGCGAGCCTGAAAGTCGCCCCAGCGCGGAATCAGCCAGCGCATGAGCAGCGTGGGTTCGCAGGACAGCAGCAAAGGCCTGTCGGCCACCTGCCGGCGCACCGCTTCTGCCGCGCGCGCCATCTGCGCCAGCCCGACATGCACGCCATCGAACAACAAGCGGCCTGCGGCATTGAGAAACACGCGGCGATTGCGGCGCTCGAACAGCGGCGCCCCCAGCTCCTGCTCCACCGCGCGCACCGCACGGCTGATGGCGCCATGGGTCAGGTGCAGCTCGTCGGCAGCGCGGCTGAAACTCTCCAGCCGTGCTGCGGCTTCAAAGCAGCGCAAGGCCACCAGCGACGGCATGCGCTGAGGACTGACCGCGGTTATCTGTGATCCAGATTCACTATTTTCTTGAGAAATCATCGTTATTCAAAAAGCTATAACCGCCCTAGAGTTCAGGCCCATAGAGCGCTGGATGCCATTTTCCCGCAGCACAGCCATCAAACAAACAGCAATTAAAACTCAACCAAACACATAGCATGAACGCCTGGCCTACCGTGATTCTTGTCACCTCTCTTGCCGTCATCAGTCCCGGCGCCGACTTCGCCCTGGTCACCCGCACCAGCCTGATGGAATCGCGCCGTGCAGGTCTCTGGGTGGCGCTGGGCATTGGCAGCGGTGTGCTGATCCATGTCGCCTATACCCTGCTGGGACTGGGCCTGGTCCTGCAGCGCCTGCCCTGGCTGTTCGACCTGCTCAGATATGCGGGTGCAGCCTATCTGGTCTGGCTGGGAATTTGTCTATGGCGCGGCGCCAGCCGTGCAAGCGTGGGTTCGTCAAAGCCTGCCCGCGGTGCTGCAACCGGCCATGCTGCCGGCTTCTCGCTTTTTGCCCTGGGTTTTCTGACCAATGCACTCAACCCCAAGACCGCGCTCTTTATCATCAGTCTGTTCATGCAGGTCGCCGGCCCTGCCGTGCCCATGACCAGCCAGTTGGCCTACGGACTCTTCATCGCACTGACCCATGTGCTGTGGTTTGCGCTGGTCGCCTGCTTTTTCTCCACCCCGGTGCTGCAACTCAGGATGCAGGCTGTACGCCCCTGGGTGGACCGCAGTCTGGGCCTTGTGCTCATGGGCCTGGGTGGGTTGCTGATCGGCGCCAGCACCACACGGCAAATTCAATTTTGATAGCTGCAGGTAATTGATATGAAAGGGCTTCAAACCAAAAAGGTGCTCAATAGCAGTATATGCAACGTAAACGACAGCTTTGGAGCGCTCACCCATGCCATGCTTGGTCGGTATCAGTGAAAAAGCCAGAGGAGACCAGCACCATGAAGAATCGCTACCCCTTCCCCGATCTGAACAGCCTGCCGGAAGACATCAGGCAGCGCATTGCCGAAGTGCAGGAAAAAACCGGCTTCATCCCCAACGTGTTTCTGGCCTTTGCACGCCGCCCGGCAGAGTGGCGGGCCTTTTTTGCCTACCACGATGCGCTGATGCTCAAGGAGGAAGGCAGCCTGAGCAAGGGCGAGCGCGAGATGATCGTCACCGCCACCAGTGCCGCCAACCAGTGCCTGTTCTGCGTGGTGGCCCATGGAGCCATCTTGCGCATTCACGAGAAAAAGCCGCTGATTGCCGATCAGATAGCCGTCAACTACCGCAAGGCCGATATCAGTCCTCGCGAACGGGCGATGCTGGACTTTGCCATGAAGGTCTGCCTGCACAGCCAGGATATCGACGATGCCGATCACGAAGCGCTCTATCCCCACGGCTTTGACGACGAGGATATCTGGGACATCGCGGCCATCACCGCCTTCTTCGGCCTGTCCAACCGCATGGCCAGTTTTGCGGGCATGCTGCCCAATCCGGAGTTCTACCTCATGGGTCGCGTGCCGCGCGAGAAAAAGGCCTGAAGCCAGCGGCAACAGGCGGTAACTCGTTGGCTTCAATCTGTGCAATAGGCGCCGGAATGGCGCATCATCCCTCGCAGAGCAGCGGCCGAACCGGCAAAGCGCTGCTTGCCGGAGGCCTATCGAGATGCGAAAAACCGTTTGCTGCCTCGCCGTGCTCGCGGCGTTCTGCGCCACAGCGGCTCATGCTGCCACCTGGCAACTCGAGCCAGGGCCCGATAACCGGCTGGAGTTCACTGCCACCTTCGAGAAGACGCCGGTGACGGGGGTATTCAAGGACTTCAGCATTCGCTTTGATTTCGACCCGCAGCAAGCTGCCGACAGACACCTCAACGTCCGCATTCGTGTCAGCAGCGCCGATATGAACAGCAAGGACATCAACCAGGCCATCGCCGGCATGGACTGGTTTGACTTTGCCCGCTATCCAGAGGCGGTCTTCGATACCCGCGAAATCCTCGGCACGCCGGGCACTGACCGTCATCTGGCACGCGGCACGCTGCTGCTGAAAGGCGTTCGGCAGCCGCTTGCGCTGCCGTTCAGCTGGAAGCCCGAGCAGCGCCTGATCGAGGGCGAATTCCTTACCCGCCGCACCCTCTTCGGCATAGGCACAGGACAGTGGCAGAGCAGCGACGCCGTGGGCGACGAGGTGAAAGTGAAATTTCGCGCCCGGCTGCGCGAGCTGCCATGAAGGCCGTCAAACCGCAGATTGCGGTCCTGATGGTTCTGATGGCCCTTGTGACCCTGATTGCGGGATGCTCCCAACCGGGGCTGGAAGCCGTGCCGCCCACCAGCCCGCAGGCAAGGCCTGCCGACTTTCCTGCAGCCTTCTACGAGCAGGCCGCAGCCAGCGGTCAGCAGGTACTGAAGGTAGACACCTCGCGTTCACTGGTCTCCATCACTGTGCGTCGCGCTGGCGCCCTGGCCAGCCTGGGGCACGATCATGTGATTGCCAGCCGGCAGCTGCAAGGCTATGTGGCGCCCCGGTTGGGCCGGGCCGACCTGTATGTGGCGCTGGACAGTCTCTCGGTCGACGAACCCGCTCTGCGTGCCGCTGCGGGCCTGGACACCCAGCCCAGCGCCGCCGATATCGAGGGGACCCGCGCCAATATGCTGAGCAGGGTGCTGCAGACCCAGCTCCATCCGTTTGCACGCGTTCAGGTGCGCACCACCCCGAATGCGGACGGCGAGGTCGTGCTGGTCGTGGAACTCACCGTCCACGGAGTCACGCGCAGCCTGAGCGTTCCGGCCCGGATCGTGAAGGAGCAAGGTGCTATCCGTATCAGCGGAGCGTTGAGCATCGATCAATCAGACTTCGGCATCACGCCTTTGTCCATCCTGGGCGGCGCCATCCAGGTCCGGGATAGGCTCGATCTGAGCTTCGAAGTGCTCGCCGGCCCAATGAAGCGGGAATCCGGATCATGAGACCAGGGAGTTGGCGTGCCCCGAGCGCAGCGCTGCTGCTGATCTGCTGCGGCCCGCTGGTGTCGGCACAGCAGCTGCAGATCGAGACCGCCGAGCAGGATGAAGCCGTGCTGGTAAACGCCTCGGCCATCATGCAGGTCAGGCCGGCCACTGCCTGGAGCGTGATTTCCGACTACGAGCATCTGGCCGAATTCGTGCCTGGAATGCAAAGCTCTCGCGTGCTGCAACGCAACGGCAACCAGGTGGTGGTGGAGCAGAAAGGCAGTCTGGGATTCCTGTTCTTTCGCCAGGCCATCGAAATCAGGCTGGCCGTGAACGAATGGCCGCATCAGCGCATCATCGCCCATGCGGTAGGCGGCAATCTCAAGCAGATGGACGGCAGCTATACCCTGGAAACCCTGGCGGACGGCCGTGTACGCCTGAGCTATAGCGCCCGCCTGGTTCCTGCGTTCACCATCCCCCCGCTGCTCGGAAAAGCGGTGGTGCGCCAGTTGCTGACGCGCCAGTTCAAGGCACTGGTGGATGAAATCCTGCATCGCGAGGCATTGAGCCTCGGAAGCGACAGCCTGCCATCAAAAAATTAGCGCAAAGCCTCTCATTGCGAGGAGTACTACCGGATTTTCCGTGACGATCCGCCAAAGCAGTCCAGGGCGTATCCAAGCCTGCACAGAGAGCGATTTGCCTGGCCGCCGGGAAGCCATGACTGCCGGCATTCGTTCATCAAGCGCCGACAGCCATGGCGTTTTCAGGCCTTGAAAGTCAGCCAAGGCTTCAATTTCAGGCTCGCCCGGATCAGCCCCGCCTCCTCCTGCGCCTGCAGCACCGGTCCCACGGGTTTGTAGGCACTTGGAGCCTCCTCGATCAAGCGCTCCTCGCGCAGCGTGATGCACTGCCACATGGACTCGATCAGCGGCTGCTTCATGCGGCGTGTGTCCTGTCTGCGCACCTGCCGACCTGCGCCGTGGCTGCACGATTGCAGCCAGTCTTCATGGCCCAGGCCCTTGACAAGGAAGGAGTAGTCGCCCATGGAGCCCGGAATCAGCGCCCACTGGCCGTCGTGCGCCGGGGTCGAGCCCTTGCGGTGCACATTGAACTCGCCTTCGGTCATCACCACGTTGTGCGGCACATCCACAATCAGGCGCGATGCATCGGGCGCGGCAATGTCCTCCAGTTCTTTGCGCACCAGCTCGGCCAGCGCCATGCGGTTGAACCATGCATAGCGCGCGGCCACGCCCATGGCCTGCAGGTAATCCTGGGCCAGCGCACCGCTCAGACCATACAGGCCGTGCCGCGGGTGCTTGATGCCTTGCGGCCATTGCTGCCTGGCCAGATCCATCCAGCGGCGGCCGACATAAAAGCCGACATCGCGCGAGCCGGTATGGATCATCACCGTGACATCACCCTTCTTGAGCCCTGCCGCATAAGCGGCGTGGCGATCGAAAATCTCATCGACCACGCAGAACTCCAGAAAATGATTGCCGCTGCCCAGGTCGGCGGCAGACGGCGGGCGCAACAGCTCACGCGCCTGCAGCAGGGCTTCGGGCGCGTAACGACTGCGGCCCGCAAAGCCTTGCAGTCCCACGCAGCCGGCCAGCTCGGCCTGCAGGCGATCGCGATTCACGCCCTGCCACAGGCCAGCATCAGGCAAGTGTTCAATAAAGGCATCCGGGCCCTCGTCGAACAATGCCTTGAAGCCTGCGCTGCGCACGGGTACATCGCGCCCGTTCTGCAAGATGACCCGGGTCAGACGCTGGACGATGGTGGTTCTGTGCAGCTCGGCCTGCGCCTGGGTCAGGCCCGTGCTCAGCAGGCGTATGCCGCAGTTGATATCCGTGCCGATGGCAGCAGGAATCACGAAATCCGGCGATGTCGCCACCACGGCCCCCACTGGCGCAATGCTGCCGGGGTGAAAGTCCGGCGTGGCACAGGCTTTGCAGACTGCGCCATGGCCCTGCGGGTCGGCGACCGAGGCAAACTCCAGCAACTGGCTGACGGCCTTGTGCTCCAGCGGCAGACTGTCAGGCAGCAACACAGTGGCGGCCGCCTGCTCGTTATGGATTTGATAGATGTGGTCCCGATACGAGACCTGGATGCCCTGACGTGACAGAGCTTTTTGCAGTCGGGAAAGCTTCCCGGAAAGATGGGGCATGATGCTGAGAAAAACAGGTACGCAACAGCGCATCTCCGAATCTGGGAGATGCAACGCACCTTCGAGCAGCAGCATCAGGAAGGATGGGTAAGCCGCAGATTCTAATGATTAGCGGCCCGGCCGCCAAGCATCGGTGTTGCCGGCAGGCTGCAGTGCACTTGATGGGCCAAGGCACTTTTCATCAGGACTTCAATCAAGAAAGCGCGCTGCCACGGCCGGGTCCGGCATCAGGCATTGCTCGCTTTTGCCAAACCAGCGGTAGCGGTTTCTGGCAATCAGGCGATAGAGCGCATCGCGCAATGCAGCGGGTATCAGTCGGAACAGCGCTGTCAGGCGCCAGGGCCAGCCCAGCGCGTGCAGCACGCGCAGGATGGCATCGGTGTGCTGCCAGGAACACTTGCCGTCGACCAGCAGCAGGGTTTGCAGACCTTCCAGGCGCAGGCCCGCATCGGCCAGCAGCTTGCCGCCTGCCTCTCCCTGGATGGCGGCGAACTGAAAAATGCCATGCTTGTCGTGCTTGAGCAGAAACTGCACCCAGCCGTTGCACAGCAGGCATTGCGCATCGAAGACCACAATCATTTTTTCTCCTCGGGCAGCCGCAGGTGGCCTCGGTAACTGGCCACTACGCCAATCAGCGGGACTGCCGCCTCGATATGAAACTGCAAGCGCTGCCCGACCCCGGTTTCCTCGGCCACGATGCGCGGCGCCAGCCAGCCCGGACAAGGGATGCCCAGAAAATACAGGCGCTGCAGTCGCATGTGCAGCCGTCCATCCACCGCCCGCAGGGCAAAGCACAGCCGCGCTGGCCCGAGACGCTCGACCAGGCCGCCTTGGTGCAAATGCATGCTGGAGCGCATGACCTGCTCGGGGAAGATGCGAGTCCAGGTCTCGGCGTCCGGACTGGCCTGCAGCTCGAAATGAATCTCCCCCTCAACGGCCGTGCGCGGCGTACCCAGGGCCAGGCCCAGCAACCTGGCCAGCAGCGTCCGGGGCGCGCCGGTCTGCACCCTGCCCTCCAACTCATGCTCGCCCTGCAGGCGGTGAAAGCGCTGCAGCACGGCATCGAGCCTGCCGAACTCTTCACCCATGGCCTGCTGAAACAAGGAAGCGCTCTGCGTCATGGGGCCAGCTCCTGCATCCGGATGTCCAGCCCCCGAGCCTCGGCCATGAAGTCCTGAAGCGTCAGCAGCCCCATGCAGGGCCGGGCACCAGGCGCCAGCGCAGCACCTGCTGCCAGCTTGCGCACCAGTGCACTGGCTGCCAGCGTGGGAACATAGGGCCCGTCGCCGGAGCCCGCCGTCAGCACCCAGCTACGCTGGCTGGCTTGCCCCTGTGCATCCAGCCCACTGACGGTGACATGCATGGCACCCACATCACTGCCCCGCTTCTTGAACCAGTCCGCCATGCGCTTGAGCGTGCTCGCATGGATGGACCAGTCGCGCACCAGCCCTTGGTGCGCCAGACAGGCCATGGCGTTCATGCCTCGGTGCAGAAGCGGCAACTCAAGCCCCGCGCCAAATCTGACAGAACAGTTCTGATAACGACGCGGCAGCAATGCAAGATCGGGCACATCGCAGGCCGACAGCAGCCGCCGCCCCACGGGAGCCGGATAGTCATGTGCATAGCTGCGCAGCCAGCCGATCACGGCCTGCTGGCCCGCACCGGGCAGTGGCTTGCCGCAATAGCTGAGGATGGCAGCGACGGTGGACAGGCCTCTGTCCGTTCGATTGCCCGGGCTGATGCCGATGTCGATATGGTCGACGCGAGCCATGCTCCTAGCCAGCGCATCCACCACCGCCGAGGACAGCGCCGGCACCGAGCTGGCACCACTGAGCAGCAGCACGCCGGCAGCTTTGGCCTGCGGCTCGAGCTGGTCTATGCCGCAGACAAACTCACGTCCATCGGCCAGATCCACATAGTGCACGCCGACCTGGGCACAGGCCAGGGCCACGCGGTAGTCCTGCCCCTGAAACGGGCCCGAGGTGTGAATGAGCGCATCCACCGCCAGGGCCTTGAGCCGTTCTTGCAGCCCCGGAGCCATCACGTCCAGCACCGCATGGCTCAGGCTTGCGCGGGCATCCCGGGCCAGACCTTCAAGCAGCGCATGCGCCGCAGAAGCCGAGCGCCCTGCCACCACGATGTGCAGACCGCTTTGCCTGGCCAGGCTGGCAACCAGGCGACTGCCGAAGAAGCCATAAGCACCAACGACCATGACCTTGAATTCACGCATGCCCCAGTGTAGCTGGACGCAAGTTCCGCCCTGCAGCCCAGACACGGCAGACGCCTTCATGGCCGGCTCACAGCCCGTGCTTGCGAATCTTGTCGTGCAGCGTGGTCTTGGGAGTGTGCAGCGCCTGCGCCGTGCGCGTCAGATTGCCTTCGTTGTTGCGCAGGGCTTCGGAAATCAGGGAACGCTCTATGGACTCCATGGTCGACGCCAACGAAGCAGCAGTCCCGGGCGTGGCGCCCGACGGGGATATGCCGGCATCCAGCCCCAGCGTGATGCGCTCGGCCGTGTTGCGCAGCTCGCGCACATTGCCGGGCCAGTCGTGGGCCAGCAAGGTCTGAAGACGCTGCGGCGTCAGTTCGGCCACAGGTCGCTGGTGGCGGGCCGCGGCCTGCAGCGCGAAATGCTCGAACAGCAGCGCAACATCCTCGCGGCGCTCACGCAGCGGGGGCAGGTTCACGGTCGCCACATTGAGACGATAGTAGAGATCGGAACGAAACAGGCCCTGGCGGCTGAGCTCCAGCAGATCGACCTTGGTTGCCGCAATCACGCGGCAATCCACGGGAATGAGCGTGTTCGATCCCAGACGCTCCAGCACTCTTTCCTGCAGCACGCGCAGCAGCTTGGCCTGCATGGCCAGGGGCATGCTCTCGATCTCGTCGAGAAACAGCGTGCCACCGCTGGCATGCTCGATCTTGCCAATGCGCTTTTTGCCTGCGCCGGTAAAGGCCCCGGCCTCGCTGCCGAACATTTCGCTGTCGAACAGGGTTTCCGGCAGACCGCCGCAGTTGATGGCGACGAAATTGCCGCTTTTGCGCCGGCTGGACTCGTGCAGGCTGCGCGCGACTCTTTCCTTGCCGGTGCCGGTTTCACCCCAGATCAGCACATCGGCCTCGCTGGCCGCAAGGCTCTGCAAGGTACTACGCAGCTGCTGCATGGGCAGCGACCGCCCCAGCAACTGGTGCTGCAGCACATCCCGGCTCTGCAGTTGCTGACGCAGGCTGCGCACCTCCAGCACCAGACGACGTCGCTCCAGCGCACGGTGCACGGTCTCCACCAGGCGCTCAGGCGCAAATGGCTTTTCCAGAAAATCGGCCGCACCATCCTTCATGGCCTGCACGGCCATGGAGATATCGCCGTGACCGGTGATGAGAATCACGGGCAGCTCGGCGTCCAGCGCGCGAATCGCGGCCAGCAGCCCCAGCCCGCTCATCTGGGGCAAACGGATATCGCTGACCACCACGCCGGCGAAATCCGGCGACAGGCGCTTTAGCGCCTGCTCGGCACTGCTCGCACAGACGCAGTCCAGGCCCTCGAGGCGCATGGTCTGCTCGCAGGCCATGGCGACATCGGCATCGTCTTCAACGATCAGGACTTGGAGGGATGGGTTCATGGGCAGCAGGCAATCAGGACAGCGGCCGAGTATCCACCAAGGGAAGGCGCAGCGTGAAGATGGCCCCGCCTTCCGGATGGTTGCCGCCGCTCAGGCCGCCACCTGCTGCATGGGCAATTTCTGCCGACAGCGGCAGGCCCAGACCCAGTCCCAAACCCTCGGGCTTGGTCGTGAAAAAGGGCTCAAACAGCCGCGCCTGAGCCTGCTCGCTGAGTCCGGGGCCATGATCGCGCACCGTGATCTGTGCCCAGGCACCGGACCGGTTGCAGGCAATTTCCACGCACCGCGTGCAGCCGCCCTGCACGGCGTCCAGCGCGTTGCTCAGCAGATTGATCAGCACCTGCTGCACACGATTGGCATCGCACCAGGCACTCAGCGCGAGATCCGAAGGCTGTCGCACGATCATGACGCCGCTTTGCGCAATGCGCGGCTCCAGCAGGGTCAGAGCGCCATCGACCACCTTGGCCAGTTCGACCTGTGCCGGCTGACCCGCGGACTTGCGCGCAAAGTTGCGTAGCTGTCCGGTAATACGTCCCATGCGCTCCGTCAGCTCGGCCATGCGCTGCAGATTGCTGTGCACCATCTCGCCCTGGCCGCGCTCCAGAAAACGCTGGCTGTTGCCGGCAAGCGCCCGCAACGCCGCCAGGGGCTGATTCAGCTCATGGGCCACTTCTGTGGAGAGCTGGCCGATGACGGCCAGTTTGCCAGCCTGCACCAGCTCATCCTGCGCAGCGCGCAGTGTGGTCTCGGCATGCATGCGCTCCACAACCTCCTGCTGAAGTGCCAGATTGGCGTTCTGAAGATCGGCCGTGCGCTGCTGCACTTTCTGCTCCAGCACCTCGTTGGTCTGCTTCAGAGCCTGCTGGGCCGCCAGTTGCTCGCGCACATGCCTGCGCCGCTGATAGAGCAAAGCCCCCAGCAAAAACATCAATGCAATCAACACCCCGGTCACCCATGCACGGCTCGCCGCCAGCTGCAATGCAACACTCAGGGGAGACAGCACGGTGATCTGCCAGGGCGTGCCGGCCAGCGGCGTGGACTGCGCCAGAAAGCGACCCGCACTCGGCCCTGCCGCGGCATCCTTGAGATCAGGAATGCTGACCTGCCTGATACCCGTGGCACCGCTCACACCTCCCCAGCTCAGCGACCTCAGATTCAGACGGTTGTATTTCTGCGACGCTTCCAGCTCCGCGCGTCTTGCTTCGTTCAGCGGCTGCAAGGTGGCAAAGCGCCAGGCAGGCATGTTGCTGAGGATGACCACGGTGTTTTCATCGCTGACCATTACCGGCGACTCTGCGCTGGCCCAGGACTGCTCGAGCTGCGCCAGCCCGACCTTGACCACCACCACGCCATGCAGCTCGCCCTGGCCCAGGGTCGTGGTCAGGTAATAGCCAGGCTCACCACGCGTGGTGCCGACACCGAAGTAGCGCCCCCGCCCTTCCCGCAGCGCCTGCTGGACATAGGGCCTGAAGCCGAGGCTCTCGCCCACAAAGCTGTCAGCGCGGCGCCAGTTGCTGGCGGCCAGCACAAGACCCTGGTGATCCAGCATGTAGACGCTGAGCGTGCCCGCTCGGCGGCTCAGCTCTTCCAGATAGAGGTTGGCACGGGATTGCAGCGTTTCGTCGCCTGGCGATTTCAGCAGGGACAGGATCTCGGGCTGCAGGGCCACCACATCGGGCAGAAAGGCAAATTTGTCGATCTCGCGCCGAAGGCTGGCTGCATAGAGATCGAGGCGGTTGTTGCCGGCTGCCGCCACCGTCTCGAGACCGATCTTGACAAAGCCCTGATAGCCCAGCCAGCCGCCCAGGCTGCTTGCAGCCAGCCAGAGCAGGATCAGCAAAGCAGCGCGCAGGTGCGGGGGCAGGAAAGCTAGCATGGTGCGGGCCATGTTAGCAGCGCCCGACACAGCGGCAGGCAGTAAGTCGGGCAAGGCGGGGGTCAGGCTCAGGCGCGGGCGGCCTCGGCCATGATCACGGGCTGGGCTGCCGAGTCCGTGGAAGACTCCGGAGCTTCATCGCCTTCCCATTTGGCCACCACGGCAGTGGCAATGGCGTTGCCCAGCACATTGGTCAGGGTGCGACCCATGTCCAGGAAGTGGTCGATGCCCAGAATCAGCAGGATGCCGGCTTCCGGCAAACCGAACATGGGCAGCACGGCAGCCACCACCACCAGCGAGGCGCGCGGCACGCCGGCAATGCCCTTGCTGGAAATCATCAGCACCAGCAGCATGGTCAGCTGTGCGGTCAGCGACATCTCGATGCCATAGGCCTGAGAGATGAAGATGGCCAGAAAGGTGGTGTAGATCATGGAGCCGTCGAGGTTGAACGAGTAACCCAGCGGTAGCACAAAACCGGTGATGCGTGGCTTGATGCCGAATTTCTCCAGCTGCTCCATGAGCTTGGGCAGCGTGGATTCGCTGCTGGCCGTGAAAAAGCCCACCAGCACCGGGCCGCGAATCAGCGACAGCAGACGGAAGACATCCTTGCCCAGCACCACATAGCCGGCACCGATGAGCAGCACCCACAGCGCGGCCAGCGCAATATAAAAGCCCAGCAGGAACTTGCCGAACACCAGCAGCATGCCTAGTCCGTGGGTGGCAATGGTGCCGGCGACAGAGCCGAACACGCCCACGGGCGCAAAGCGCATCACATATTCGGTCACGCGCAGCATGACATGCGAGGTCTCTTCCATCAGATCGACCAGCATGTGCTTTCTCTGGTGGTTCAGATAGCCCAGGGCAATACCGAAGAACAGCGCGAACACGAGGATCTGCAACACCTCATTGGTGGCCATGGCCTCGAAGATGTTCTTGGGAAAGACATGGGTGATGAAATCCTTGAAGTTCAGCGCACCGGTCTTCAGACCCAGGCTCTCGGCATTCGTGGGAAGCTCCACGGTCAGGCCGTGGCCGGGTTGCAGCACATTGGCAAACACCAGACCCAGAAACAGCGAGCAGAACGAAGCCGCGATAAACCAGCCCAGCGCACGACCACCCACGCGGCCCACGGAACCGGCATCGCCCATATTGGCCAGGCCCGCCACCAGCGTGGCAAACACCAGGGGCGCGATGATCATCTTGATCATGCGCAGGAATACGTCGGTGAGAATGCCGAAATAGCCGGCAATATCTTTGGCAGTCTCCGGTGTCGCGGCGTTGGCGTGGACGAGATAGCCCACGACCACACCCAGAACCATGGCCAGCAGAACCATGATGGTCAGGCGATTGGATTTCATTTCTTGGAATCTTGGTATGCGTTGTTTGAGTCGCTGCCGGAATCCAGGCCTTGCAGGCACCGGGTTCTGACAGCGACAACAAACCGAGACGGACCGCCGACGCAACCGAGGTTTCGTCAGCCAGGTCCAGCCCCAGTCTCACTTGGTCAGCCGCAGCGAAGCGGCGTGCCGTCCTTTAAGCACATACCGTGCCAGCCAACAGATCACAGCCAAGTCTTTGATTTGCTTATATTCAAAATACTTTTTTGCATAACAAGAATCGGATTTCCGGACAGCACCCGGACAGATGTACGGAATTCCGAACAATACTCAGGCTGTGACTGCCGAACGTATCCAGTCCGGCAGCGCAGCGGCTTTCTGCCTGGGAAAGTCCACCCAGATCACCGTGCCTCCGCCGGCGGCGCAAATGACTCCCGGCTGTGCCACACGCTCCATCGTGGCCCAGGTCTCGAACGTGGTGCGCGCGGGATCGCTGACAAACATCTTGAGCAGCACCTCGTCGGGATAGGCCAGCTGCTGATAGAAATTGCAGAAGGCGTTGACGATGACCGGCCCCTGCCCTGCGGGATCCGGATTCAGACCCATGCCGCGCATCCAGTCGATACGGGCAGTCTCCAGGTAACGGAAGTACTGTGCATTGTTGACATGGCCCATGGCGTCCATATCACCCCAGCGCACGGGAAAGCGCGTTTCATAGACCTGTTTCTTGTGCTCTGGCAACTCGATTTTCATGCCGCTATGTCTCCTGATTGAACGAGGTCTGCAACTGCCTCATCATCCCCTTGTTCTAGTTTCTTTGAGGGATGGCGTGCCCCGGGGGGAGCACTAGCCTATGGACTTTGCCGCAACACTGATTGATGCGCTGTCGCCAAATCTGCACGGTCGTGCCGGACTGTCAGCATAGAATCGCCCGCATCGTGGTTTTTGCAGACGCACCTGCCAAAGCCGCGCACGCCAGTTTTCCCAATCCAATATCAAGCGAGACTTTCCCGATGACAAACGAAGAGATCCTGGCCCAGTACGGCCCGCGAGAGGCCATGGAATATGACGTGGTCGTGGTCGGTGGAGGCCCAGGCGGCCTGGCCACTGCCATTCGCCTCAAGCAGCTGGCGGCCGAAAAAGGTCAGGATGTCTCCGTGGTCGTGCTGGAAAAAGGCTCGGAGCCCGGAGCCCATACTCTCTCGGGCGCCATCATGGATCCTCGCGCTCTGACCGAACTGATCCCCGACTGGAAGGAAAAAGGGGCCCCCCTGAACCAGCCGGTGACCGAAGACGCCATGGTCTTCCTCGGCGAGAAGAGCTCTCTGCGCACGCCCAACTGGCTGCTGCCCAAGTGCTTTCATAACGAAGGCAACTACATTGTTCGCCTGGGCTTTGTCACCAAGTGGCTGGCGGAACAGGCCGAAGCCCTGGGCGTGGAAATCTTCCCCGGCTTCACGGCCGCCGAAGTGCTCTACAACGAGGACGGCTCCGTCAAGGGCGTGGCCACCGGCAATATGGGCATCAGCAAGGAAGGCGAGCCCACGGGCGACTTCCAGCTGGGCATGGAGCTGCACGGCAAGTACACCATCTTTGCCGAAGGTGCGCGCGGCCATCTGGGCAAGCAGGTCATCGCCAAGTATTCGCTGGACGCCAACCGCGACCCGCAGACTTACGGTCTGGGCATCAAGGAACTCTGGGAGATCGACCCCCAGCGTCACAAACCCGGCATGGTGCTGCACACTGCCGGCTGGCCCATGAAGAGCGACACCTACGGTGGTGCCTTCCTCTATCACCTGGAAGACAATCTGGTCACGCTGGGCTTCATCACCGGTCTGGACTACTCCAACCCCTATCTGTCTCCGTTCGAGGAGATGCAGCGCTGGAAGACCCATCCCAATATCCGCTACTACCTGGAAGGCGACGAAGCCAAGGGCATCAAGCCCGCCAAGCGCATCAGCTACGGTGCGCGCGCCATCACGGCCGGCGGCATCTCCAGCCTGCCCCGCTTTGTCTTTCCCGGTGGAGCATTGGTGGGCTGCGAAGCCGGCTTCCTCAATGTCAGCCGCATCAAGGGCAGCCATGCCGCGATCAAGACCGGCATGCTGGCCGCCGAAGCCGCCTACGCCGCCATCGTCGCCGGTCGCCAGGGCGACGAGCTGACGGCCTATACCTATGCGTTCGAGAACAGCTGGCTCTATGAAGAGCTGTGGAAGGCGCGCAACTTCAAGGCCTGGTTCAAGAAGGGTCTGACCACGGCCACCGTGATGAACGGCCTGGAGCAGTTCGTGCTGCGCGGCAATATCCCCTGGACGCTGCATCGCAACAAGCCCGACCACGCCTATCTCAAGCCCGCCGACGAGTGCACCCCCATCGAGTACCCCAAGCCCGACGGCAAGCTGACCTTCGACCGCCTCTCCAGCGTGTTCATCAGCAGCACCAATCATGCGGAGAACCAGCCGGCCCACCTGACGCTCAAGGACGCCAGCGTTCCTGTCGCCGTGAACCTGACCAAGTTCGCCGGCCCCGAGCAGCGCTACTGCCCCGCAGGCGTGTATGAGTTCGTGGAGGACGAGGCCGATGCCGGCAAGCAGCGTCTGCAGATCAATGCGCAGAACTGCGTGCACTGCAAGACCTGCGACATCAAGGATCCGACGCAAAACATCGTCTGGGTCACACCCGAAGGCGGAGGCGGCCCCAACTACTCGGGCATGTAAGCCATGCGATGGCATTCGGCGGCAGCCGCTGCCGGATGCACTCCCCAAAAGCCTGCGCCAGTTCCGACTGCGCAGGCTTTTTTCATGGGCTGAATGTTTTTAGCAACGCAGCCCGTCAAATGCCCACAAATTTGCAGCATCCTGAAAATTCTCAGGCCACAGCAAGGGCCGTGAATCTCCCAATGGAGATCGGCTTGCGGCCGGGAAGGCGCTGCGACCAAAAAACAGGCAATCGCCTCAATATCCTTGACCTGGGCAAATCAAACGCAGGAAAAATGCAGTAAAAAGCAGAAACCCTGCCCCACTCAACGCAATATTGCGCGCCATTGAATAGCATCCGCACACACAAACACCAGTCAAATAGCGCTTTGCGCAGCTTTCATGCCATTTTTTCGCGATCATCGTATAGGGATAAACAAGGTTATCTCAATTGCGAAGACAGCCAGATCGGTGCAGTAGACTTTGCCGCGAGGCGACGCGCATCGAGTCCTGCCGTCTTAATTCACCTGGAACACACAACAAACGCTGGAGATACACATGAAGCAGCTGTCCTTGGCCCGCATGGGCGCACTGGCCCTGGCAATTTCCGCCATGTCGGGTGCCTATGCCGCCGACACCAAGTCCGTGGCCGTGACCGCCATTGTTGAACACCCTGCCCTGGATGCGGTGCGTGACGGCGTCAAGGACGCCCTGAAGGCTGCCGGCTACGAAGAAGGCAAGGCCCTGAAGTGGCAGTACCAGAGCGCACAGGGCAATACCGGTACAGCAGCCCAGATCGCCCGCAAGTTCGTGGGTGACAAGCCTGACGCCATCGTCGCCATCGCCACGCCTTCCGCTCAGGCCGTGATCGCGTCGACCAAGACCGTGCCCGTGGTGTTCTCGGCCGTGACCGACCCCGTGGCCGCCAAGCTGGTCCCCAGCTGGGAGCCTTCCAAGAACAACGTGACCGGCGTGTCCGACCTGCTGGCACTCGACAAGCAGATGGAACTGGTCAAGCAGGTCGTGCCCAATGCCAAGCGCATCGGCATGGTCTACAACCCCGGCGAAGCCAACTCCGCCGTGGTCGTCAAGGAGTTGCAGGCCCTGCTGCCCAAGATGGGTTGGACCCTGGTGACCGCTGCCGCGCCCCGCTCGGTGGACGTCTCCAGCGCCGCACGCTCGCTGGTGGGCAAGGTCGATGTGATCTACACCAACACCGACAACAACGTGGTGTCGGCCTACGAATCGCTGGTCAAGGTGGGCCAGGACGCCAAGATTCCTCTGGTGGCCTCTGACACCGACTCCGTCAAGCGCGGCGCCGTGGCTGCCTACGGCATCAACTACCGCGACCTGGGTGAACAGACCGGGCGCATGGTGGTGCGCATTCTCAAGGGCGAAAAGCCCGGCGACATCAAGCCCGAAGTCTCCACCAAAATGGAACTGTTCGTGAATCCCGGCGCTGCCGAAAAGCAAGGCGTGAAGCTGTCCGACGCGCTGATCAAGTCCGCTGCGACCGTGGTCAAGTAATCCACTCCCCTGTCGCCAGCACTGCCACCAGGCAGTGCCAGCGCAGCGGCAGGTGCCGTGGCAACATGGCCCTGCCGATTTTTTTAGACGTTTGCCGCGCCTGTCGCTCTCTCTATGTCTTTATTTTCCATCCTCGGTGCCATTGAAATTGGCCTGATCTTCAGCCTGGTGGCGCTGGGCGTCTTCATCTCCTTTCGCTTGCTGCGTTTTCCCGATCTGACGGTCGACGGCAGCTTCCCCCTCGGTGGTGCGGTCTGCGCCATCCTGATTTCCTCGGGCACCAACCCCTGGCTGGCCACGCTGGCCGGCACGGCTGCCGGTGCCGTGGCCGGCTTCATCACGGGCTGGCTCAACGTCAAGCTCAAGATCATGGACCTGCTGGCCTCCATCCTGATGATGATCGGCCTGTACTCGGTGAATCTGCGCATCATGGGCGGCCCCAACGTGCCGCTGATCAACGAACCCACGCTGTTCACCATGCTGCAGCCGGCCAACATTGACGACTATGTGATGCGCCCGCTCATCATGCTCGGCTTCGTCATCGTGGCCAAGCTGGCTCTGGACTGGTTCTTTGCCACCGAGCGCGGCCTGGCCATCCGTTCCACGGGCTCCAACGCCCGCATGGCCCGCGCCCAGGGCGTCAACACCGGCGCCATGATCTTGCTGGGCATGGCGATCTCCAACGGCCTGGTCGGCCTGGCAGGCGCACTGTTCGTGCAGACCCAGGGCGGCTCCGACATCTCCATGGGCATCGGCACCATCGTCATCGGTCTGGCGGCCGTGATCGTGGGCGAGACCATACTGCCTTCGCGCAAGATCATCTGGGCTACGCTGGCCGTGGTACTTGGCGCCGTGGTCTACCGCTTCTTCATCGCGGCAGCCCTCAATATCGATGCCATCGGCCTGAAGGCGCAGGATCTGAACCTGGTGACGGCAGTGCTGGTGACCATCGCACTGGTGATTCCGCAAATCAAGAAAAAGCTGAGCAAGCGCAAGTAAGAAGAAGGACGGCGGAGAACACCATGCTGAACGCACAAAACCTCGAACTCACCTTCAACCCTGGCACGCCGATCGAAACCCGCGCGCTGCGCGGCCTGTCGCTGTCGATTCCCGACGGTCAGTTTGTGACCGTCATCGGCTCCAACGGCGCAGGCAAGTCCACGTTTCTGAACTGCGTCTCGGGCGACCAGAGCGTGGACAAGGGCAAGATCGAAATTGCCGGCATCGACATGACGCGCATGCCGGTATGGTCCCGCTCCAAGCAGGTGGCCCGGGTGTTCCAGGACCCCATGGCCGGCACCTGTGAAGACCTGTCCATCGAAGAAAACATGGCACTGGCGCACGAGCGCGGCAACTTCCGCGGCTTGTCCAAGGCCGTAAAAGCCAGCAATCGCGATCTGTATCGCGAGCGCCTGGCCACGCTGGGTCTGGGCCTGGAAAACCGCCTGACCGACCGCATCGGCCTGCTCTCGGGCGGACAGCGTCAGGCCGTGAGCCTGCTGATGGCGGCGCTGCAGCCTTCGCGCATTCTGCTGCTGGACGAGCACACTGCCGCTCTGGACCCACGCACCGCCGACTTTGTGCTGCAGCTGACAGCGCGCATCGTGCAGGAAGCCAATCTGACCACCATGATGGTGACGCACAGCATGCGCCAGGCGCTGGATGTGGGCACGCGTACCGTCATGCTGCACCAGGGCAATGTGGTGCTGGACGTCAGCGGCGAAGAGCGATCCAGGATGGATGTGCCCGACCTGCTGCACATGTTCGAGAAGGTGCGCGGCGAAAAGCTGGCCGACGATGCATTGCTGCTGAGCTGAGCCAGAAACCATCAAAGCAATAGCTGCTAACGCTTTATCCATAAGCGTTAGCAGCTATTTTCATATCAATTCAACTCAGCCAAGCTGAGGCTTCGGCTCATGAACCAGCGGCCTGCGCCCCATGAGCGCACAGACCAGCAAGGCCACCAGAGCAATCAGCGCGGTGCCCCATTCCGCATTCTGCAGACCCAGGGCATTGGCCTGCTGCAGCGCCTGGGCACTTGCCGAACCCGTGGCCTGCACCTGAGCCACCGGCACGGCTGCCACCATCACCAGCACGGCCAGCCCCAGTGCCGCCCCCACCTGCTGGGCCGTGGCGGCCACACCGGAAGCCACCCCCTGGTGCTGCGGCGCAATGCCCTCGCCCACCAAAACCCACATGCCGGTCCAGCTGGCACCCTGGCCTATGCTCATCACGATGAAGCCCGGCACCAGCCACCAGTAATTGCCGGCCAGCGGCAGCACGGCGGCGGTCCAGACCAGGCCCGCCAGTCCTGCAGCCCAGCCGCCCATCAGCACAAAGCGGGCGCTGTGGCGCGCCAGACCGCGCTCGGCGCAGCGAATACCCACGGCACAGGCGATGGTGGGCAGCACAAAGGCCAGCCCGGCCTGCAGCGGGCTCCAGCCCAGCACCTGCTGAAAGTACAAACCCAGAAAGTAGTACTGCACGCCGTAGCAGCTCATGAACAGCAGTGTCAGCAGCATGGCATGCCGCAGGCTGCGTACCTTCAGCATGACCAGCGGCACCAGCGGCGCGCCCACCTGTTTTTCAATGACAAAGAATGCCGTCAGCGCCAACGCAGCCAGCAGCACCAACGCCAGCGTACGCCCGTCCAGCCAGCCCCATTGCGGGCCTTGCACCAGGGCCGTGACCAGCAGACAGCTGCCCAGCGTCACGCTGATGCAACCGGCCACATCAAAGCGGCGCTGATGACGCGGCACGCAGGGCATCGCAGGCAGGTAGCGCAGCGCAGCTACAGCACAAGGCCAGGCAATCGGCACCAAGACCCACAGCACCCACTTCCAGCCCAGTAACTGGGTCAGCACGCCGCCCAGCAAGGCCCCAGCCGCCAGGCCCCCGGCGCTGGCCGTGCTCCACACGGCCAGCGCCCGATTGCGCTCGGCACCGGGGCGATACAAGATGTTGATCATGGCCAGTGTGGCCGGGAACAGCAGCGCCGCCCCCACGCCCTGGGCCGCACGCGCCGCGATCAGCAGCCAGGCGTCGGTGGCAAAGCCACCGGCCAGTGACGCCAGCCCGAACAAGGCCATGGCTGCTATGTACATGCGGCGCTGGCCGAGCAAGTCGGCGCAGCGCCCGCCCAGCAACAGGCAACCGCCAAAAGCCACGCTATAGCCGCTGATCACCCACTGCAGATGGTGGGCAGGCAGTTGCAGGTGCTGGCCCATGGAGTCCAGCGCCACAAACACAATCGTCGCATCCAGCGCAATCAACAACTGCGCCAGCGACAACAGGACCAGCGCTGCACGCGGATAGCGCAGGCTGGGCAGGGCTGGCAACTTGTCTTTCTCTTGATCCATCACATCGGTCCTCATTCTCGAAAAGGAGCGGCTGCTCGCCTCATCGCTGCGGCGGGCGTGAGTGCTCCAAAGCGTGCTGCATTGCAGGTACAGCGTGAATGACCGGTCAGGCAGACATCGTATTTAATTCAAGGATGTAGATAAACATGAAAATCATGTTTAATTTATGCATATACGCATTAATCTGCAGAAGAACCATGGATCTGAATGCCGTACAAATGCTCATCAAGGTGGCCGAGTGCAAAAGCTTTACCCAGGCCGCACATATTCTGGGGACCACGCAGTCCCGCATCTCGCGGGCGATTGCTCAACTGGAGGCCGACCTGGGCACTCGGCTGCTGCATCGCAATACGCGCAATGTCTCGCTCACGCCCGACGGCTTCACTCTGGTGGACCACAGCACCGCGCTGATTGCCGGGCTTGAGGAAGCGCGCCAGCTCCTGCTGGACCGGCGCTGCGAACCCACTGGCGTGCTGCGCATGACCGCACCCTCGGTGCTGGGGCGGGTGGTGCTCACGCCGCTGCTGGGGCCCATGATGGATCGCTATCCGGGCCTGCAGATCGACGCCAGCTTTACCGACAGGGTGGTGGACATGGTGGACGAAGGCTTTGACGCAGCCGTGCGCATAGGCCCTCTGGCCGACAGCCGCATGATTGCGCGCCGCCTGCCGCCGCTGCGCTGGGTGACCGTGGTCGCACCCAGCTATCTGCAAGCCCATGGCGCACCGCATACGCTGCAAGAGCTGGCCCGGCACCGCTGCCTGTCGGTCTACAACCACTACCTGGGATTCAAGGTTCCCTGGCAGTTCAAGGCCGAAGGGCAAGAGCCGCTGGACTGGATGCCCCCGCAGTCCATCAGCTTCGACAGCGGCGACCCTTTGGTCGAGGGCTCACTGGCCGGTCTGGGCGTGGCCCAGGTCATGGAGTTTGCCGTGCGCGAGCACATTGCCAGTGCACGGCTCATACCCGTGCTGACCGAGCTCGAAGGCCGCAGCCGCGAGCTGTCTCTGGTCTACCCGCGCACCCGCCATGCCTCGCCCAAAGTCAAGGCGCTGACCCAGATGCTGCTGGAGCAGGCGCGCTGGTAAGCGACAGGCCGCAGCCGCTCGGAACGGCAGCACCGTCAAACCTTGCGAACGGCACTCTCGCCAGCCGCTTGCGCCGCAGGACTGCGGCCGGCCTTGCCCAGCCAGACCAGGCCCAGACCGCCTGCAGCCAGCGCAGCGCCCACCAGCGGCACGGCCGCATATCCCAGGCCCTGACCGATGACGAAGCCGCCCAACGCAGCGCCCACCGCATTGCCCAGATTGAATGCCCCCACATTGACCGATGAAGCCAGGCCCGGCGCCTGCGCTGCGGCCTGCATGACCCGCATCTGCACTGGCGGCACGATGCCAAAGGCCGCAGCGCCCCAGACCACCAGACCGATGGCCGCCCCCAGATGGGTGGTCATGACCAGCGGCAGCAAGGCCATGATGATGGCGAGCAGCGCCAGAATGATCTTGGTGGCACCGTCCAGCGACCAGTCGGCCAGCTTGCCGCCCAGCGTATTGCCCAGCGTGAACCCGATGCCGATCAGCACCAGGGCAAAGGCCACAAAGCCGGGGCTGGCGTGCGTGATCTCGGCCAGCACGGGTGCCACATAGGTATAGAGCGCAAACATGGCGCCGGCCCCCAGCACCGTGGTGCCCATGGCCAGCAGCACTTCGGGGCGTGCCAGCACCTTCAGTTCGCGGCGCACGTCGGGGCGTGTGCCCGGTTCGCCCTTGGGCAGTGCCAGCCACAACGCAGCAATGGTGATCAGGCCCAGCACGGCCGTGCCGCCAAAAGCCAGGCGCCAGCCCACTTGCTGGCCGATCCAGGTCGCAGCGGGCACGCCACCGATATTGGCAATCGTCAGGCCCATGAACATCGCGGCAATCGCGCTGGCCTGCTTGTCCCTGGGCACCACGCTCGCTGCCACCACGGCACCGATGCCGAAGAAAGCGCCGTGGTTGAGACTGGTGACCAGACGCGACAGCAGCAGCGTGGTATAGCCCGGGGCAAAGGCCGACAGTAGATTACCCATGGTGAACAGCACCATCAGGCCCATCAGCGCAGCCCGTTTGCCAAAACGGCTGAAAAGCAGCGTCATGACCGGAGCCCCCAGCATGACACCCACGGCATAGGCCGAGACCAGCATGCCCGCCGTGGGAATGCTGACCTGCACCCCATCGGCAATCACGGGCAGCAATCCCATGGGAGTGAACTCGGTCGTGCCAATGGCAAAAGCGCCAACGGCAAGGGCAAATAAGGCGGCAGATGATTTCATAGCCCGCAGTGTGCCGGCTTCATCTTTGCCGATTAAGCCCTGTATTCAATAAATTCTCTTGAATTGAATTCAAAAATAGAAATACTCACGAAACCATCACCGGCACACTGCAGCCTGTTTCGGCCGGGATGCTCAGATGGCATCTTGCAACTGCCGGGGACTGCCGATCTACTCCACCGCCCGCATGCAGGCACAGCCGGAAGAACAGCGCCAGACCGCGCAGCCGCGTCGTGGCAGCATGCAAGTTGCAGGCTCTGTGTTGCTGCCGCCGTTAAAACCGAGGTCTGGCAAATCGGGCTGCGGAAAAATCACCGACGCTCCAGGCTCGCTGCAGCCTCTACCGGCTGGCCGAAAGACCGCTGTCGGTCCGTGCTTTGCCTCGATCCGTTGCGTCCATGCCACCATTTGTGCGCCACCGCTCCATGCAAAGCCAATGCCGCCCACAAGAGGCAGCCACCGGACCGAGCCCGTAAACCCATAAAAAACAGATACTTGGAAGAATTCCAGCCAATTCGCTGCACTTCATGACAACCCGAAGCGCACGCACCGCCCATAAATCCCTCACAATCTGCACCCACTGAACGGCAATGAGTGTCATCGCCGATCGCGCACGCCGCGTTGTTATCCCAGGGCCGGCCGTGCAGAACCACAATAATGCAAGCCATGACAACGGCCTTAGCCAGCCTGTTTCCCCTTGTCATGTCCTGCCAGAAAATCTCGTATTCATGAGCGACAGCGAATCCACTGCAGCAACCGGCCAGTTGCACCGTTCCCTCAAGGCCCGTCATATGTCGATGATCGCCATCGGCGGCTCCATCGGCACCGGCCTTTTTGTCGCCTCCGGCGCAACCATCTCCCAGGCAGGCCCAGGCGGCGCCTTGCTGGCCTACATGATCGTGGGCCTGATGGTCTATTTCCTGATGACCAGTCTGGGCGAGATGGCCGCCCACATGCCCGTCTCCGGCTCTTTTGCCACCTATGGCGCCAAGTACGTGGATGAAGGTTTCGGCTTCGCGCTGGGCTGGAACTACTGGTACAACTGGGCCGTGACCATTGCAGTGGATCTGGTGGCCGCACAGCTGGTGATGGCCTACTGGTTCCCGGGCACCAACGGAGTGCTCTGGAGTGCGCTGTTTCTGGCCCTGATGTTCGGCCTCAACGCACTGTCGGCCAAGGGCTTTGGCGAATCCGAATTCTGGTTCGCCGCCATCAAGGTGACCACGGTGCTGGTATTTATTGGCATCGGCGTGCTGATGATCTTCGGCATTCTGCAAGGCGGCGCACCTGACGGAATCTGGGGCAATATTGCCAACCTGAGCACGGGCGACGCCCCGTTTGCAGGCGGCTTTGCGGCCTTGATCGGCGTGGCCATGGTGGTGGGCTTTTCCTTCCAGGGCACGGAGCTGATCGGTATCGCCGCCGGCGAGTCCGAAGATCCCGCCAAGAATGTACCCAAGGCCGTGCGCAAGGTGTTCTGGCGCATTTTGCTGTTCTACGTCTTTGCCATCCTCATCATCGGCTTGCTGATTCCCTACACCGATCCCAAGCTGCTGCGCAACGACCTGGGCGATATCGCCGTCAGCCCATTCACGCTGGTGTTCGAGCGTGCCGGCCTGCTGGGCGCCGCAGCCGTGATGAATGCCGTGGTGCTGACCTCGGTGCTGTCGGCCGGCAACTCCGGCATGTATGCCTCCACCCGCATGCTCTATGCGCTGGCCAAGCAAGGCATGGCGCCCAAGGTGTTCGCCCAGGTCAACACGCGTGGCGTGCCCGTGCTGGCCTTGATCGCCACCACCGTGATCGCCGCCCTGTGCTTTCTGACCAATATCTTCAGCCCCGAAGTGGTATACATCTGGCTGCTGAATCTGTCCGGCATGTGCGGCTTCGTTGCCTGGCTGGGCATTGCCATCAGCCACTATCGTTTCCGCAAGGGCTGCGAGGTGCAGAACTACGATATGAACCAGCTGCCCTACAAGGCAGCGGCCTTCCCCTTCGGCCCCATCTTCGCCTTTGTGCTGTGCCTGATCATCACCCTGGGCCAGAACTACGAGAACCTGATCAAGGACCAGATCGACTGGGTCGGCGCCATCGCCACCTATATCGGCCTGCCTCTGTTCCTGGCCATCTGGTTTGGCTACAAATGGGTCAAGGGCACGCGCATCGTCAAATACTCGGAAATGGATCTGAACGGCTCGCGTTAATACCTAGTCATTTTTGATCCCCCCTAAGGGCAGCACCGGCAACGGCGCTGCCCTTTTTGCATCATGGGCCGGCCCCGGACGCTGCCGATTAGTCTCAACAGACGATTCATGTCATGACAAATATCTGAAGAATCGATGCTCGCAGGCAAGAGCCTGCATGGTTTTCACCAGGGAGGAGAGCAATGAAAAACAAGACGATGAATATGGCGCTGCTGCTGTGCATGGGTTTGCTGAGCGCAGGTGCAGCCTGTGCCAAGGTTCCCGCCGCCGAGGCCGACAAGCTGGGCAAGGAGCTGACCTGCACGGGCGCCATCAGGGCCGGCAATGCCGACGGCAGCATTCCGCCCTTCACGGGCAAGATCCTGGGTGTGCCGCCCGGCGTCAAGTTCACCAGGTCCGTGGGACAGTTCCAGCCCGATATCTATGCCCACGAGAAGCCGCTGTTCGAAATCACGGCCGCCAATATGGCGCAGTACGGCGACAAGCTCAGTGAAGGCCAGAAGGCGCTGCTTGGCAAATTCCCTGCCAGCATGCGCATTCCCGTCTATCCGGGCCACCGCGACTTCCGCTATGACGACGATATCTGCGCCGTCGCCAAGCGCAACGCTCAGGAAGCCGAAATCACCAACGACGGCAACGGCGTCAAGGGCTATATGGGCGCCCTTCCCTTCCCCATTCCGAAGAGCGGCGTGGAGCTGCTCTGGAACAACCTCATGCCCAGCCGCGCCAGCACCGAAGAGGTGGAACGCGACATGGCACTGGTGGGCGCAGGCGGTGATATCGCCTGGGGCCGCACCAGCTACATCCAGCTCAGCCGCTATGACTCCAAGGAAAACCTGGGCAAGCCCAACGAAGGCAAGTACGCCTATGTGACCAACTTCTCCATCCTGCCCGAGCGCGAAAAAGGCGGCGTGATCCTGTCCATCGAGCCCATGAACTTCGGCACGGACAAGCGCCTGGCCTGGAACTACGACCCCGGCACCCGCCGCGTGCGCCAGCTGCCCGAGTTCGGCTATGACCAACCCTCCCCGGGCACCAGCGGCAAGGCGACCATCGACTCCGAGCGCCTGTTCAACGGTGGCTCCGAGCGCTATGAGTGGACCATGCACGGCAAGCGCGAAATGTTCGTTCCTGCCAATACCTTTCGCATCAACCAGCCGCTGAAGTACGCCGATCTGCTCAAGCCCGGCCACCCCAACCCGGCCTACACCCGCTATGAGCTGCGCCGTGTCTGGGTGCTGGAGGGCAAGCTCAAGCCGGGCTTTCGCCACCTGTACTCCAAGCGCGTGATGTTCATCGACGAAGATACCGGCCACGCCGTCTCGGGCGACTTCTACGATGCACGCGGCCAGCTGTGGCAGCACGCCGAGATCAATTACTACTATGCCTACGACATCAGGAAATGGCATGCAGGCACATCGTTCTACTACGACCTGAATGTCGGCTCCTATGTGAGCATGAATCTGGTCCAGGAGCGCCCCAAGGCGCCGATCCTGGGCAAGGACAACCTCAAGCCCAGTCAGTACACCCCCGAAGCGATCCGCAATCTGGGCAACTGATAGACGACAGGTGGCTCAGCCACCGCACGCACCGCACCAAAGGGTGCAAGGAGAGGCCATGGGCCTCTCTTTTTTTATGGCTGCTCCAGCGCCCGAAACTGGCACGCCCCCCGCATAGGCCCGGGCAGCGTGCTAGGATGAAACACGGCGCCGGCATTGAAAACCATGGCGGCTGACGCCGTTTTTCTGTCTTCGAGTCGATTTCAACGTGAGCATCATTCACAAGCAGCCAGCGCCCCACCCGGTCACCTGGCAAAGTCCGGATTCATCGGCCATCCGCCGACACCCTTGCCGCCATCGATGCCATGCGGGCCCGGTTCGGACAACACGTCCCGAGTCCCCCCCCTCGACCCAGGTCGCAGCCTCGCCCTGTTTTAATCTCTGCACAACAAAGCCCGACTAAGCTTGCAGACGGTTTAGTTCGCCGCAATCATGACTTCCATGCAATCCCTGGCCCGATGGCTGCCCTTTCTCGATTGGCCCAAACCTACTTTCGGCCTGCTGCGCGGCGAATTCTGGGCCGGCCTGACCGTGGGCCTGATGCTGCTGCCCCAGGGCGTGGCTTACGCGGCACTGGCCGGCATGCCACTGATCACCGGCATCTACGCCTCCATCATTCCGGCCGCGGTGGCCATTCTCTTCAGCCCCTCGCCACGGCTCGGCGTGGGGCCGACGGCGCTGAGCGCCTTGCTGATCGGCGCCTCCCTGACCGGCATGGCCGAACCGGGCTCGGCCCAATGGGTGGTGCTTGCGGCATGGATGGCGATTCTTTCCGGCCTGGTGCAATGGAGTCTGGGCGTGGTGCGCGCAGGCTGGCTGCTCAACCTGGTCACCTCCCCCGTACTGGCAGGTTTCACCCAGGCAGCGGCCCTGCTGATCCTGGCCTCGCAGCTGCCCACCCTGCTGGGCATGCGTGCTGACTGGTCCACCGTCTGGCACTCGCCGTCCATCTACCTGTTCAGCATCCAGTCCATCGCCTACGGCCTGGTCAGCATGGCTCTTCTGATGCTGGCCAAGAAATGGCGTCCTGCCTTTCCCTCTGCCATTTTCATCATCGGCCTGAGCGGCTTCATCAGCTGGATCACGGGTTTTGCCGATGCGGGCGGCTCCGTGATCGGCCACCTGCCTGCGGGACTGCCCAGCTTCCAATGGCCCGGTATGCTGGACTGGGAACAGTTCGGCGCCCTGGTCATGCCGGTGCTGGTCATCTCCCTGGTCAGCTTTCTGGAGACGGCCTCCAGCGCCCAGGTCGAGCATCAGCAGGCCGGCACACGCTGGAACGAGAACCAGGATCTGATTGCCCAGGGCCTGTCAAAGATCAGCGCCGGCCTGTTCGGCAGCTTTGCCACCAGCGCCTCGTTCTCACGCTCGGCGGTCAATCTGCTCGCCGGTGCCAAGACCGGCTATGCGAATGTCTTTTCCATTTTGCTGGTGGTGGTGGTCGTGCTCTGGTTCATTCCCTGGCTCTACCATGTGCCTCAGGCCACGCTGGCAGCCATCGTGATCACTGCCGTGCTCAACCTGGTCAAGCCCAGCGCGATCCTCAAGCTGTTCAGGGTCTCCAAGGTGGAAGCCAGCATCAGCGTCGCCACACTGGTGCTGACCATCGTCACCGCCCCGCGCATGTACTGGGGGGTGTTTGCGGGCATCATGCTCAGCCAGGCTTACTACCTCTATCACCACCTGCACCCGCGCATCATCGAGATCGGCGAGCATCCCGACGGCAGCCTGCGCAGCCGCCAGCTCTGGCAGTTGCCCGCCCTGGCGCCCAATTTGGTGGCCCTGCGCATGGACGCAGACCTGGACTTCGCCACGGCCACAGCCCTTGAGCGCTACGCGGCCGACGCACTGCAGCAGGCGCCTCAGGCCAAAGACCTGGCCTTGCTGATGCAGTCCATCAACAGCATCGACATCACCGGCGTCGAGACCTTTGCCCGCCTGGAGCGCATGGTTGCCCTGCGCGGTGGCCTGCTGCATGTGGTGGGGCTGAAATTGCCTGCCGAGCAACGGCTGGAGCGTGCCGGCCTGCTGCACCAGAGCGGCAGCCCCATCAGGCTCTACCGCACGGATGCCGACTTTCTGCGAACGCTTGGCAATTTCCCCACAGAACCGCGCCCTGTCAACGCTGACGAAAAGCCTACACCCACAAAATGATAAGGGTCGCTGCTACACTGACGGCCACCATTGATAGCTTGTCGTGACCTCATCCGCCCCCCATCAATCCGTGTTCCTGCGCGATCTGCGCCTTGCCACCGCACACAATCTGGTGACTCGCGCGGGCGGTGGCGATATCCGTCTGCCCACCGACACTCCCACCCATTACCTGCAAGCCCTGATTGATGGCTTGTGCGCTCTGTCATTGCGCGACCCTCTCACGGGACTGGCCAACCGCCGCCATTTCCGCTCCGTGATCGAGCGCGAAATCGACCGCGTGGCCCGCTCGGGCGAGACCGCCCTGCTGCTGATGCTGGACATCGACCACTTCAAGCAGATCAACGACGAGCACGGGCATATCGCCGGCGACATGGTGCTGCAATCGGTGGCACAGACGCTGTCGGAAATCATTCGCCCCATGGACACGCTGGCGCGCTTCGGCGGCGAGGAATTCGCCATAGTGCTGCCGGTCTGCCCCGCGCATCAGGGCCGTGCGGTCGCCGAGCGCCTGCGCCAGGCCATCGAAGACAACTCCATTGCGGTGTCCTCGGGTCAGATGCTGAAGGTCACCGTGAGTATCGGCGGGGTCTATGCCCAGCAATGGATTCGCAGCACGGCGCAACTGTGGACCGAGCGTGCCGATCGCCAGCTCTATCTGGCCAAATCGGCAGGCCGCAACTGCGTCTGCGTCGAGGAACCGCCCGACAGTACGGTGAGTGCCGAGGAAAAAAGCCTGCTTTTCAGCCCTTTGCATGCTGCCTCTTTAGACGAAAATGTTTCCGACAACACAGCACCAGACGTAAACACCGACGCCGCAAGCCAGGTCATAACGCCTTGAGACGATGGACACCTTGGCCCCTCACCCTACTTTGCCCGCTCATATATCCATGGAAGATGCCCTGCGGGCGCCTGGCCGCACCAAGCAGGCCCACATCATTGCCGTCACCAGCGGCAAAGGCGGTGTCGGCAAGACTTTTGTCTCTGCCAATCTGGCTGCGGCTCTGACGCGTCATGGCTTCAACGTGCTGGTACTGGACGCCGATCTGGGCCTGGCCAATCTGGACGTGGTGCTCAACCTCTATCCCAAGGTCACGCTGCACGATGTGTTCACGGGCCGCTCCACGCTGGAAGATGCGATTCTGACCACGCCGGGCGGCTACTCCGTGCTGCTGGCCGGCTCGGGCATGATCGAGTATTCGCGCCTGACGCCCGAGATTCGCTCCCAGTTCATGCGTACGGTGGAGCTGCTGCGCCCGCGCTACGACATCATCCTGCTCGACACCGGCGCCGGTATCTCCGACGTGGTGCTGTTCTCCGTCTCTCTGGCCACCGAGGTGCTGGTCGTGGCTACGCCCGAGCCCACCTCGCTGACCGATGCCTATGCAGCCATCAAGGTGCTGGCCCTGCAGCAAAAGCGCCAGCAGATCCGTCTGGTCATCAACCAGGCGCAGCGCCCTGGCGATGGCCGCGCCATCACGGGCCAGCTGCAGCAGGTGCTCAACCGCTTCGTGACCACCGATTCCGGTCAGCCGCTACAGCTGACTCACTGGGGCGATATTCCGGTCGACTCCGCCGTGCGCGAAGCCGTGATGCGCCGACAGCTGCTGCTGCAGGCCATGCCCGGAGCACCCGCATCCCTCGCAGTGGCACAGCTGTCCAATAAAATCAAGGCAGAGCTGACGGCCCCGGTCTGAGCTGCATCACCGTCGATGCAGCAGCCGCGCGGCCGCCCCCCGGATATCGACGTGGCCGACATACTCAACATCTCCTGCTACAAATTCACGCCCCTGCCTGATGCCGACCAGTTGCGCCAGACGCTGCTGGAGCGCGCCCATGCCCTGAGCCTCAAGGGCACGGTGCTGCTGGCCGAGGAAGGCATCAACTTTTTCCTGGCCGGCCCTGCCGATGCCGTACGCGGCTTTGTCGAGCAGCTGAAGCAAGACCCGCGTTTTGCCGACCTGACCCCCAAGGAAAGCTGGTCCGAGACCGTGCCCTTTCGCAAAATGCTGGTCAAGGTCAAGAGCGAGATCATCCGCATGGATCATCCCGCCATTCGCCCCGCCCATGGCCGGGCGCCTTCGGTCAGCCCGGTCACGCTGCGCCGCTGGCTGGAGCAAGGCCATGACGACGAGGGCCGCGAGGTGGTGACACTGGACACGCGCAACGACTACGAAGTGGACGAAGGCGCGTTTGCAGGCACGATCGACTGGCGCCTGAGCAAGTTCACCGAATTCCCGCCAGCACTGCGCCAGCACAAGGGCGAATTCGCCGGCAAGACCGTGGTCAGCTACTGCACGGGCGGCATCCGCTGTGAAAAGGCCGCCATCCTGATGCAGGACGAAGGCATCGAAAACGTCTATCAGCTCGAAGGCGGCATCCTCAAGTACTTTGAGGAAACCGACGGCAAGTTCTACGACGGCGGCTGCTTTGTCTTTGACGGCCGCGACTCGCTGGGCACCGATCTGTCGCGCACCGAGCTGGTTCACCCCCGCCCCATAAAAAAGCACTTGATGGAATAAGCCGGCCAGTCTGGGCGACTCTCAAAAAAAAGAGCGGCTAGCGCTTGTCATCAAAGGATTTCAGATACAAATCAATCTTAAATCCAAGATAGAAAAGCGCTAGACGCTTCTTATTCAATAGCAGATCGAAGCTGCTTATCTTGCCCAGCGTGCTGCAGCGCTGGCCACGCGCTCGCCGAACTGGCGTGCGGTCTCCAGATCGCCGGCGGCCATCTCGCCGGCCGATGCATCCGAGGGCGACTGCGCCATGGCGCCGCTGAAGCTTCCCATCCAGTTCACATCATTGCGCTGCGCGGCCTTGGTGTTCGAAGGCAGCAGGCCCAGACCCACCCAGACGCCGCCATGCTGCATGGCCAGGTGGTAGAAATAGTCGAGCGTGACCTGCTTGTCGCCCTGCACGCTGGCGCTATTGCTGAAGCCGGCGAACAGCTTGTCCTTCCAGGCCTGGGCAAACCAGGCCTTGGACGAGGCGTCGGCAAACTTCTTGAACTGCCAGCTCGGTGCCGCCATATAGGTCGGCGCGCCAAAGACGATGGCGTCGGCCGCGGCCAGTTGCTCCCAGCCGCCGTCTGGCAGATTGCCGTCGGCATCGATGGCCAGCAGCTGCGCGCCCGCGCCCTGCGCCACCGACTGCGCCATGCGCTGGGTATGGCCGTAGCCGGAGTGGTAGACCACAACGATAGTGCTCATGATTTCTTCTTTCTTGCTTGCGTCGGCGCGGCCATCCGCGCCGCCATCCTGTTTCTTTGCCAAATAAAGGCCCGCCGGATTGACACCCGGCGGGCCTTGTCTTGCGAGAGCACGCTAGCTTATCAAAGCCTTGGCTGCCCGCGCGCCTTCAGGCGATGCGGCGGCCTCAATCAACTCTTGCGAGCGTCCATGCTCCAGGCGCCTGCCCCATGGGCGGCATAGCCAAGCAGACCACCGACCACAGCGATGTTCTTCCAGAACAGCAGCTGCTGCATCATCGCGGCTTCGGCGGCAACGCCCCAGAAGTTGTGGAAGAAAAAGCTCGCGACGAGCGTGAAGAAACCCAGGATCAGCGCCGCCCAGCGCGTATGCCAGCCCAGCAGGATGGCCAGACCGCCGACGATCTCGATCACCAGGCCCACAGCCACGGCAATCTGGGGCATGGGCATGCCCACCGATGCGGCATAGCCCACGGTGCCGGCAAAGCCGCTGATTTTCTGGATTCCCGCCGGCAGGAACAGCAGGGCGATCAGCACCCGCCCCAGCAGGTCCAGAGGATTTCTGAATTGATTCAACATTTAAAACTCCAGTCATGGCGACCAAGGGTCGCGTTGGCTCATATCCATCATCACAACCCTTGAAATCGTCAGACTCAAGGCTCCAGGTCAAACACCAGAACTTCCGCAGCCCGGCCGTTTGCAAGGCGCAGGTGCTCCTCATTTTCAATAAGTGCAGCGTCGCCGCTTGTCAGCTTTTGTCCATTCACGTCCAGCTCGCCACGCACCAGGTGCACATAGGTCTTGCGGCCGGCTGGCAGGGACACATCCGCAGTCTCCCCTGCGTCGAACAGGCCGGCGTACAAGCGCGCATCGGCATTCATGCTCACCGAACCCTCGGCTCCATCGGGCGAGGCCACCAGGCACAGGCGACCGCGCTTTTGCGCCTCGCTGAAGGTCTTTTGCGCATAGCTGGGCTCGATGCCCGTGCGCGCCGGCAGCAACCAGATCTGCAGAAAATGCGTGGTCTGGTCCTGGGCATAGTTCTGCTCGCTGTGCACCACACCAGAGCCGGCACTCATGCGCTGCACTTCGCCGGGCAGGATGGGGGTTTCATTGCCCATGCTGTCCTTGTGCGAGAGCGCGCCTTCGAGCACATAGCTGATGATTTCCATATCGCGATGGCCGTGGGCACCGAAGCCCGTGCCCGGCGCGATGCGGTCTTCGTTGATCACGCGCAGATTGCCAAACCCCATGTGGCGCGGGTCGTAGTAATCGGCAAACGAAAAGCTGTGATAGGACTTGAGCCAGCCGTGGTCGGCGTAGCCGCGTTCCTGGGATTTGCGCAGAGTCATCATGGTGTGCTTCCTTTCGTTCAAGTCACTGTCTCTATGGGCTCTACTGTAGAAGTCGGCGGCAAAGCTGTGGCTGAACGGCGTTGATGGCATCATTCAAACTGTTTGAATACTCGATCCCACCATGCCCAGCTCCCGCGATGTGCTCACCCCCGACAGCCTGGCCATGCTGCAGGCCATAGCCGAAACCGGCAGCTTTGCCGCTGCCGCACGCTCCCTCGGTCTGGTGCCCAGTGCACTGACCTACCGCGTGCGCCAGATAGAAGATGCGCTCGACGTGCTGCTGTTTGACCGCAGCTCACGCCACGCCCAGGCCACGGAAGCCGGCCAGGCCTTGCTGCACGAGGGCGCCCGGCTGCTGCAGGAGATCGACGCCGTGGCGCACCGCGTCAAGCGTGTGGCCACGGGCTGGGAGCCGCAGCTGACCATCGTGATCGACGGTGCCGTGGCCCGTACGCCCGTCTTCGAGCTGGTCGAAGCCTTTTATGCGCTGAACCCGCCGACCACGCTCAAGCTGCGCGACGGCATTCTCAACGGCACACTGGAAGTGCTGACCAGCGGTCAGGCCGATCTGGCCATTGGCGTGGCGGTCAACACCAGCAATGTCTCGGAGCTGCAGACGCGCGAGATCGGTGAGATGGATTTCGTCTTCGCCGTCGCGCCGCACCATCCGCTGGCCAGGCTCGACGAGCCGCTGTCCGATGAGCTGCTGCTGCAGCACCGCATGGTGGCCGTGGCCGACTCAGGCGTGCGCAGCAACACCAGCTTCGGCCTGGTCAACGGCCAGGACGTGCTCACCGTGGACAGCATGCAGGCCAAGCTGGAAGCACAGATACGCGGCATTGGCGCAGGCTTTCTGCCGCGCGGCATGGTGCAGGCCTATCTGGACGCCGGCCTGCTGGTCACAAGGCAGGTACGGCGCGCCAGCCGCAATCTGCGTCTGCACTATGCCTGGCCTGGCCCGGCCCACCGGACACCCGGGCGCGCGCTGCAATGGTGGCTGACGCAACTCGAGAGTCCTGCCACGCGCAAGGCGCTCATGGAAAACCATCACCGTCAATAAGCTGCAGCGGCTCACAGCCGACATCCGGGAGGTGTAGAGTGAGTTGCGCTGCAACAATTCAGCAAAAGCAGCACTTGCTATCTTTTGGATAGCTGGCTACGCTAGAAGTCAAACGGTGTCGAAAAGGCTTTTTCATGAATGCTTCCCGCACTCGCGCGTCCGCAACTGCCTCTGCTTCTTCCCCCTCCCTGCATCCCGGTGCCAAGCGCATTGCCGTCATCGGTGCAGGTATTGCAGGCTTGGCCTGCGCCCGCACGCTGATGCAGGCCGGACACGACGTTCATGTCTATGAGCGTCTGACCCAGGCTGGCGGGCGCATGCGCTCGGTCAGCGGCCCCTATGGCAGTTTTGACATCGGCGCCCAGTTCTTCACCGTGCGCGACCCACGCTTCAAGCAGGCGCTGGACACCACACCCGGCAGTCTGCGCGCCTGGAGTCTGAACAGCGTTCAGACCCGCAATGCCCAGGGCCGTAGAGTCGACAAGCACGCACCGGTGCGCGAGACCCACTGGGTCGGCATGCCAGACATGCAGTCCCTGCCCCTGGCCTGGGCCGCTCCGCTGTGGGAGGCCGGGCGCCTGCATCTGGGCCAGTCCCTGCGCGCCATGAGCCACCACATTGCCAGCGGCAGCCACCACAGCCGCCATCAATGGTCGCTGATGCTGGATACCGAGGACCACGGCCCGCAGATTGCCGCCGACTTCGATGCCGTGGTGCTGGCGGTGCCGGCGCCCGTGGCCGCGCAACTGCTTCAGACCGCGCCACAGGGAGCGGCGCTGGCCAAGACCCTGGCCCCCGTGGAGATGGCTCCTTGCTGGGCCATGACGCTGTCCTACCCCATGGCGGCTCAGGCCGGCCTGACCACGCTGGGCCCGCAGTGGAATGCGGCGCGCAGCACGCATGAGCGCGTTGCCTGGGTGGCCCGCGAGTCTTCAAAGCCCGGCCGCGCCCAGACCGAGCGCTGGACGATTCACGCCAACCCGCTCTGGTCCAACGAGCACCGCCATGACGACGCCACGCGCGTGCTCTCCAAACTGCAAAAAGCCTTTGGCGAGATCACGGGCATCCGCGTCGCACCGCGCCATGCCAGCGTCTACCTCTGGCAGCATGCCCAGACTCTGGCCCCCCTGGGCAGGCCCTTCAGCCACGATCCCTCGGTAGGTCTGGGCCTGTGCGGCGACTGGTGCATAGGTCTGCGCGTGGAAGATGCTTTTGTCTCTGGGCTCGAAATGGGCCTGGCTCTGGCCTGAGCCTGCTGCGCACAGGGCAAGGGGCGTAAGATGGCGTCCCTCATGTCTGCGGCCCTCTCCCGTCCCTTCACCAGCGCCCCCAGTGCGGGGCCATATATCGGGCGCTTTGCCCCCTCTCCCACCGGACCGCTGCATGCGGGTTCCCTGGTCGCGGCACTGGCCAGCTGGCTGGATGCACGCGCCCACCAAGGACGCTGGCTGATTCGCATCGAAGACATCGATCCGCCACGCTGCCAGCCTGGCGCCGACCTGGAAATCCTGCGCCAGCTGGGCGCCTGCGGCCTGCACTCCGATCTCCCCGTGGTATGGCAGTCGCAGCGCCATGCTCTCTATGAAAAAGCACTGCAGCAACTGCAGGCGCAAAACATGGCCTACGCCTGCGGCTGCACGCGCAAGGACATCGAAGCCGCCTGGCAGGCAAAGGGGCTGACTCACGAGCGGCATGTGGAGCGCCCCTACCCCGGCACCTGCCGCCATGGCCTGCAAGGCAAGCCCGCCAGGGCCTGGCGCTTTGCGCTGGAGCAGCAGGTACATGAACTACAAGAGAATCAAACCAACACTCTTACTCAGCAAGCGCAAGCAGCTACGCAAAGCATAGCAATAAGGCACTCTTGCCTGGAAAGCGTGCGCCCTGTGCTGCACTGGCAGGACCGGCGTCTGGGCCCGCAGCAGCAGAACCTGATCACCAGCGTGGGCGACTTTGTACTGCGCCGGGCGGACGGGCTCTGGGCTTACCAGCTGGCTGTGGTCGTTGACGACGCCGAGCAAGGCATCACCGATGTGGTGCGCGGCGAAGACCTGGCAGACAACACCCCGCGCCAGCTGATGCTGCAGCTCGCCCTGGGCCTGCCCCAGCCGCGCTATCTGCACACGCCGCTGGTTTGCATGGAAAGCGGAGAAAAGCTCTCCAAACAGCATGGCGCACCCGCCGTGGATGTCAGCCAGCCGCTGAGCGTGCTGTCTGCTGCGGCGCAGGAGCTGGGCCTGCCACAAGCGCCTGCAGCCACCACTGGCTGCAACGAAAGCCCCGCAAGCGCCTTGCCTTTGGCGCTGGACTTCTGGCTTCAATGCTGGCGCCAAACCTACAATATCGCCCCGTGACTTCTTCTATTCCAACACCTACCACCGATATGGCCGAAAACGTGCCAGCCGCTGACGCATCCGCAGCATCCCAAGGCCAGGCGCCCGAAGGCGTGGCCTATCCCAAGACCATCAAAAGCTATGTGCGCCGCGCAGGCCGCACCACCACGGGCCAGGCCAAGGCTTTTGAGGAACTGGGTCCGCGCTTCCTGCTGCAATACCAGAAGGCTCCTCTGGACGCCGCAGCCGCCTACGGCCGCGACGGCAAGCTGATTCTGGAGATCGGCTTCGGCATGGGTGAAGCCACGGCCCATATCGCCCGCGTGCGCCCGGACGACAACTTCCTGTGCTGCGAAGTGCACGAGCCCGGCGTGGGCGCGCTGCTCAAGCGCATTGGCGAGCAGGAGATCGAGAACATCCGCATCCTGCAGCACGATGCCGTGGAAGTCATCGACAACATGCTGCCCGAAGCCTCGATCGACGGCGTGCACATCTTCTTCCCCGATCCCTGGCACAAGAAAAAGCACAACAAGCGCCGCCTGATCCAGAGCCCGCTGATCGCCAAGCTGGCCGCTCGCATCAAGCCCGGTGGCTATATCCACTGCGCCACCGACTGGGAGCCCTATGCGGTGCAGATTCTGGAAGTGCTGAACGCAGAACCCATGCTGCAAAACACGGCCGAGAACTACGCCGAAAAGCCCGACTACCGCCCGCTGACCAAGTTCGAAAACCGCGGCATCCGCCTCGGTCATGGCGTCTGGGACCTGGTGTTCAGGAAGAAGTAACCCCCTGAGGCGCTTTGCGCCTTCCCCCTTTTCTCTACGCGCTTCGCGCTAAGGAAAGGGGGACGACACCCTCGGTGCGGGGCGGCCCTTCCTCGGTGTCTCCGACTTGGGTTATGCCAGTTTCCAAGGGTTCGCTCCAACAATAAAAAACGCTCCTCATCGAGGAGCGTTTTGTTTTGGGGCAAGGCAGCCTGGACTGCCTTTTGGTGCTTGCCTTACAGGCGCTAGGCTCAGAGGCGCTCGGCCACCCAGGCCTGCACGCTGGCCAGCGCTGCGGGCACGGCTGCGGCGTCGGTGCCGCCGGCCATGGCCATATCGGGCTTGCCACCGCCCTTGCCGCCCACTTGCTGGGCCACAAAGTTCACCAGCTCTCCGGCCTTGACCTTGGCAGTTTCAGCCTTGGTCACGCCTGCGGCCAGTTGCACCTTGTCGCCGTCCACGGCAGCCAGCACGATCACGGCCGCGCCCAGCTTGTCCTTGAGCTTGTCCATGGTGTCACGCAAGGTCTTGGCATCTGCACCTTCGAGCTTGGCGGCCAGCACCTTGACTCCATTGACGTCGGCAGCCTGCGTGGCCAGCTCGTCGCCCTGGCTCGATGCCAGCTTGCCCTTCAGAGCAGCGATTTCCTTTTCCAGCGCCTTGATCTGATCCAGCGCACCACCGATGCGGTTGGTCAGCTCGGCTGCAGGCGCCTTGAAGGCAGCTGCAGCCTGGTCCACGGTGGATTCCAGCGACTGCAGATAGGCCAGCGCGTTCTCGCCGGTAATGCCTTCGATACGGCGCACGCCAGCGGCCACGCCGGATTCGCCCACCACCTTGAACAGGCCGATGTCGCCGGTACGGCTGACGTGAGTGCCGCCGCAGAGCTCGCGGCTGGAGCCGATGTCCAGCACGCGCACGGTTTCACCGTACTTCTCGCCGAACAGCATCATGGCACCGGTCTTCTGGGCCGACTCGATGTCCATCACGCGCGCATCCGTGGCGGTGTTGGCCAGCACCTCGGCATTCACGCGGGCTTCGATCTCGCGGATCTGCTCGGCTGTCACCGGAGCGTTGTGCGCAAAGTCGAAACGGGTGCGCTCGGCGTTGACCAGCGAGCCCTTTTGCTGCACATGGCCGCCCAGCACTTCGCGCAAGGCCTTGTGCATGATGTGGGTGACCGAGTGGTTGCGCATGGTCGCAGCGCGCACGGCGGTATCCACCTGCGCCTCAACGGCATCGCCCACCTTGAGGCTTCCGGCTTCCAGCACGCCGTGGTGACCGAATACATCGGCCTTGATCTTGAGTGTGTCTTCCACGGCAAAGCGGTTGCCGCCCGCGGCAATCACGCCCTGGTCGCCGACCTGGCCGCCGGATTCGGCATAAAAGGGAGTGGTGTCCAGAACAACCACACCGTTTTGACCAGCTTTCAGCTCGGAAACCGATACACCATCAGCGTACAGCGCTACGATTCTTGCTGCTTCCACCAGCTTGTCATAGCCCACGAAGGTGTTGCCCTGGCCGGTGTATTCCAGCGCGCGGTCCATCTTGAACTTGCCGGCTGCGCGGGCCGTTTCCTTCTGGTGCTGCATGGCGGCATTAAAGCCGGCCTCGTCCACCGTCACGCCACGCTCGCGCGCCACGTCGTTGGACAGGTCCAGCGGGAAACCGTAGGTGTCGTGCAGCTTGAAGGCCACATCGCCAGGCAGCACCTTGACGTCGCCGGCCAGCGCACTGTCCAGAATTTCCATGCCGTTGGCCAGGGTCTCGAAAAAGCGCTCTTCCTCAGCCTTGAGCACGCTGGTGATATGCGCTTCCTGCTCCTTGAGCTTGGGATAGGCGTCGCCCATCTGTACCACCAGATCGGCCACCAGCTTGTGGAAGAAGGGAGTCTTCTGGCCCAGCTTGTAGCCGTGACGGATGGCGCGGCGGATGATGCGGCGCTGCACATAGCCACGACCTTCGTTGGAAGGAATCACGCCGTCGGACACCAGGAAGGAGGTCGCGCGGATATGGTCGGCAATCACCTTCAGCGAAGGAGTGCTCAGATCTTCGGTGTGGGTTTCACGGCCGGCAGCCTTGATCAATGCCTGGAACAGGTCGATCTCGTAGTTGCTGTGCACATGCTGCAGGATGGCAGCCAGACGCTCCAGGCCCATGCCGGTGTCCACGCAGGGTGCGGGCAGCTTCACCACGGAGCCGTCTTCCTTCATGTCGAACTGCATGAACACGTGGTTCCAGATCTCGATGAAGCGGTCGCCATCTTCTTCCGGGCTGCCGGGAGGGCCGCCGGCAATGTGCTCGCCGTGGTCGTAGAAGATTTCCGAGCAGGGGCCGCAGGGACCGGTGTCGGCCATCATCCAGAAGTTGTCGCTCTTGTACTTGCCGCCCTTGTTGTCGCCGATGCGGATGATACGTTCGGCAGGCAGGCCGATGACGTTCTTCCAGATGTCATAGGCCTCGTCGTCTTCGTGATAGACCGTGGCCAGCAGCTTCTCGGCGGGCAGGCCGAAGACCTTGGTCAGCAACTCCCAGCCCCACTCGATGGACTCCTTCTTGAAGTAGTCGCCGAAGGACCAGTTGCCCAGCATCTCGAAGAACGTGTGATGGCGCGCGGTGTAGCCCACGTTTTCCAGGTCGTTGTGCTTGCCACCGGCGCGCAGGCAGGCCTGCACCGATGTTGCACGGTTATAGGGGCGCTTGTCCGTGCCCAGGAACACATCCTTGAACTGCACCATGCCGGAGTTGGTGAACATCAGCGTGGGGTCGTTGCCGGGAACCAGCGAGCTGGACGCAACAACGGTATGGCCCTTGGAAGCGTAGAAATCCAGGAACGTCTTGCGGATGTCCGCAACGGAAAAAGTGGGTGTACTCATGGTGTTTGGTATGAAGACGCCAGCATGACGCCTGCGATCAGTACGGCCCGGCGCTGCTTTTTCAGGAGCTGCGCAGACAGGCAAATCAGCCGAACATTATAGGTTTGCGACTACATACCCGCGCTGCCTTGTGCCGATAACAGCGATCACGAATTTTCATGCGTTGCATTAATGTCTTCATCATCGGCTTGCGGATAATCGGCAGCCACTATGAGCGATACCCCCAAAACCGAGACTTCCAAACCCGATGCCCCTGCCAAAAACCGCCTGGTGGTCTGGCTCATCGCCCTGCCCGTGGTCATCTTTGGCGCGCTCATGCTCGTCGGCCAGTTCATGGACGATCCACTCAGCAAGCAGCGCTGGACGGAGGCTGAAACCATCAAGATCTGCTGGAAGCAGACAGCCAAGCCCGAGGCCGAGCGCAAGACACAGGAGTTCAGGTCCCCCGAAGACTGCGAACGCCTCGAGTTTGACTTCAAGACCCGCTACGGCGAAAACCCCTGAAGCAGCTGCGACGGGGCATGCCCAGGCACCGAGCATGCGTCCTGCGTGACTGGGAGACTTACTCTTCGCCCCAGTCTTCCTCGACGCCCTCTTCCTCTTCTGCAGCGGCCAGAGCGATCATGCGGTCGAAGGTCTCGATGATTGCGACGCGGCGGTCCTGCTTGTAGCCCTCTTCCGGCTCCAGTTCGTCGATGCTCTGATCCCAGGCCTGCAGATAAGTGGCTTTCCATTGCTCCAGCGTCTGCAGATCCGGCCACAGCGGATGCATGCCGCCCTCGGCCATGGCGCACAGCAGCTCGATCCGGCAGGGAACCAGATCGGACTCGGACTCGCCCGCCTGCAAGGCCTCGGGCGAGTCCAGGGCCTCGGCAATTTCATCGATGAGCTGGCCCGTGATATCGGCCAGCCAGTCCAAGGCGGTGTCGTTATCGAAATTGCCGTGCGACCAAGTGCCCATGACCAAACTCCTTGCTGCGATATGTCAGTAAAGCAGGGCCCAACATAGCAGGCCTTGATGTCAGAACTGTGTCAGTCCGGGCAGTCGATCCAGGCGCGGAAGGTCAACGGTTGCGGTTTTTCATCGCGCGCTCCACCTCACGCTTGCCTTCGCGGTCCTTGATCACGTCGCGTTTGTCATGCTCGGCCTTGCCCTTGGCCAGGGCAATCTCGCATTTCACATAACCGTTTTTCCAGTGCAGATTGATGGGCACCAGGGTGTAGCCCTTTTGCTCGACCTTGCCGACAAGGCGCTTGATCTCGTCCTTTTTCAAGAGCAGCTTCTTGATCCGCGCCGAGTCGGGATTGACGTGGGTGGAAGCGGTCTTGAGCGGGTTGATCTGGCAGCCCAGCAGGAACAGCTCGCCGTCCTTGATCAGCACATAGCCATCGGTGAGTTGCACCTTGCCGCTGCGCAAGGCCTTGACCTCCCAGCCGTGCAGCACCATGCCGGCCTCGTGGCGTTCCTCGAAGAAATAGTTGAAAGCTGCTTTTTTATTGTCGGCAATGCGCGACGATGTTTCTGGTTTCTTGGCCATGGAATATTAGTTGCAGGCGGACCGGAGATGAAAGCTCTCCCTACAATACTGGATTGCCGTCTCGCCTCTGAGCGATGATTTTAGTTTCGCATCGCGCCCCTGGGTTGATTGGCCCTGGCCAATTCCCTGCTCTTGCGCCCTGCTGATTGCTCTTTGTTCATGAAAAACGTCAACAAGTCCGTCCTGATCTGGTACAGCCCCGAAGAAATGTTTGCCCTCGTGACGGATGTGGCCCACTATGCCGACTTTCTGCCCTGGTGCGATCATGCCAAGATTCTGGAGCAGGACGCCACCGGCATGACTGCCGAGGTGGGAATTGCGTTCAGCGGACTGCGCAAGTCTTTCGTGACGCGCAACACGAACAGTACCATGGACAACGGCGGCAAGCAGGTCAGCATGCGCCTGGTCAAGGGACCTTTCTCGCGTCTTGAAGGCCACTGGCGCTTTCATCCTGTAGGCGACGGCACGCAGCGCGCCTGCAAGGTCGAGCTGCAGCTCGACTACGGCTTCGAAAACGGTGCCGTAGCCGCCATCATCGGCCCGGTCTTTGACCGCATCGCAGGCTCCATGGTGGATGCCTTCATCAAACGCGCCGAGCAGATCTATGGCTGACGCGCCCCCCCACGCTGATCGACATCACGGTCTGCATGTCGCCCTGCTCCGGTACCGTGCAGGAAACCTTGTGGCAGCTTCCCGCAGGCAGCACCGTCCAGCAAGCGCTGGACGCAGTGACCGCTTCCACGGCAGCATTGCCGGATGTGCAAGTGCCCGAAGCCTCGGCCGGCATGGTCGGCATCTGGGGCAAGGTCGCGAATCCGGGCCAGGTTCTCAAGCATGGCGATCGTCTCGAGATCTATCGACCGCTGACCGTAGACCCCAAGGTTGCCCGACGCGAACGCTTTGCCCGCCAGGGCGCTCGCAGCGCCGGACTTTTCAAACGCCAGAGAGACGGAGCCAAGGCGGGCTACTAGCGAGCAGCCAGCAGGACTCAAAAAAGCGCCTTCTGACGGCGCTTTTTTATCGAGATTCCGGCGAAGACCCCGGCGACTATTGCGCCGGCTCTGCCATGGGTCCGCAATCGGAAGCGATCACGGCATCGGCTCGCTTGATCTCGGCATCGCGCGTAGCCTCGTCCATGAAGCCGCGCTCGCCGTTGGCATTCACATGCGAGAGCATGCGGCCCGAGGCCAGGGTTGCCCTGGCCTGCTTGGCGCGGTTGCAGTTGTCCTGGCGCTGCTTTTCCTTTTGCAGCTTGTCGGCCTGGACCTTGGCTGCATCCTGCTCCTGCTGCTTGCGCTTCTGCTCTTCCAGCCCCTTGTCTACGCCCTTGTCTGCTGAAGGCTTGGCAGCAGCTGCACCGGCTTCAGGCACGGCCACAAGCGCCGCAGGCTTTGCGCCACCGGGGCTGCGCAAGATATTCTTAGCAGGGATATCCGCAGGCGGCGCCCGGTCGCTGAACACCTTGCGCCCCTGACCATCTATCCATTGCCACTGGGCAATTGCGGGTACCGTGCAACAGGCTATGGCTGCGAACAATGCGAACTTGATGGCGTGCATGGAGTCAATAAGTCTTGGACAGGCGTTGGGGATTCTGGGTCACGAGCCCACATTGTGCGGCAAGTCACAGGTACAATCTTTCTTTTGGAGCCATCACATGCGCCTTCTCGGAAAAGCACTGACCTTTGACGACGTCCTGCTCGTTCCCGCCTACTCCGAAGTCCTGCCCAAGGACGTTTCTCTCGCCACCCAATTCACTCGCAATATCCGCTTGAACCTGCCCCTGGTGTCTGCCGCCATGGACACGGTGACCGAAGCGCGTCTGGCCATCGCCATTGCGCAAGAAGGCGGTATCGGCGTGATCCACAAGAACATGACAGCCGAGCAGCAAGCCGCTGAAGTGTCCAAGGTCAAGCGCCACGAATCCGGTGTGGTCCACGACCCTGTGGTCATCACCCCCGAACACACCGTGCTGCAAGTGCTGCAGCTGTCGGAAGAGCGCGGCATTTCGGGCTTCCCCGTGTGCGACGGCGGCAAGGTCATCGGCATCGTGACCAGCCGCGATCTGCGCTTCGAGACCCGCTACGACGTCAAGGTCAGCCAGATCATGACGCCCCGCGAGAAGCTGATTACCGTCAATGAAAAAGACGGCACCAGCCCCGCCGAAGCCAAGGCCTTGCTGAACAAGCACAAGCTCGAACGTATTCTGGTGGTGAACGACGCCTTCGAACTCAAGGGTCTGATCACCGTCAAGGACATCACCAAGCAAACCACCTTCCCCAATGCAGCGCGTGACGCATCGGGCCGCCTGCGCGTGGCTGCCGCCGTCGGCGTGGGCGCAGGCACCGAAGAGCGTGTGGAACTGCTGGTCAAGGCCGGCGTGGACGCCATCGTGGTGGACACGGCCCACGGTCACTCCAAGGGCGTGATCGATCGCGTGCGCTGGGTCAAGCAGAACTACCCCCAGGTGGACGTGATCGGCGGCAATATCGCCACCGGTGCTGCCGCTCTGGCACTGGTGGAAGCCGGCGCTGACGCGGTCAAGGTCGGTATCGGCCCCGGCTCCATCTGCACCACCCGTATCGTGGCAGGTGTGGGCGTGCCCCAGATCATGGCCATCTCCAATGTGGCCGACGCCCTGAAGGGCACTGGCGTGCCCTTGATCGGCGACGGCGGCATCCGCTTCTCCGGCGACATCTCCAAGGCCCTGGCCGCAGGTGCCTCCACCATCATGATGGGCGGCATGTTTGCCGGCACCGAAGAAGCTCCCGGCGAGGTGATTCTGTACCAGGGCCGCTCGTACAAGAGCTATCGCGGCATGGGCTCCATCGGTGCCATGCAGCAAGGCTCGGCCGACCGCTACTTCCAGGAATCGTCCACCGGCAACCCCAATGCGGACAAGCTGGTTCCCGAAGGCATTGAAGGCCGCGTGCCCTACAAGGGCTCCATGGTCTCCATCGTCTATCAGATGGCCGGCGGCGTGCGCGCCTCCATGGGCTACTGTGGTTGCGCCACGATCTCCGAGATGAACGAGAAGGCCGAGTTTGTGGAAATCACCGCAGCCGGCATCCGCGAATCTCATGTGCACGACGTGCAGATCACCAAGGAAGCGCCCAACTACCGCGCTGACTAAGCAAGTCCCTTGAATTCTGACCAGATTGAAAAATCTGGTCAGAATGCTAAAATCTGGCCTGAACTACTGGTTCTAGCCAGATTTTTTGTTTTCCGCCATGCAATCTATCGGTATCTACGAAGCCAAAAGCCGCTTTTCCGCCCTGGTCGAAATGGTCGAGCAAGGCGAGGAAGTGCGCATCACGCGCCACGGCAAAGAGGTTGTGCGCATGTTGCCCATGCGCCGCAAGCCCGTGATCACCGATGAGCAGATTGCGCGCGAGCTGGAGCAGATCTCGGCTCTGCAGCAGACGGTGAAAGCGCCAGCAGCCGCAACGACCGCCTCTGACAGCATCACCGGCCTGCGCCACACCGGACGGAGTCAGGCATGAGCGCCACCGCTTTTGTGCTCGATGCCTCCGTCACCGCCGCCTGGCTGCTGCCCGACAGCGCCAGCGAACACACCCGGCGCCTGTACACCCGCATCCGCCGCGATGAGGTGGATCCCCAAGCCCCCAACCTCTGGCAGTGGGAATGCGGCAACCTGATTGCGTCGGGCGTGAATAATGGCCGTATTCCACAGACGTCGGTCGAAGGCTTGTGGGGCGTGCTGGAAGCCATACGCCATCGCGTGGAGCTGCACGATCTGGCGCCAGCACAACACAAGGCCGTGCTGGATGTGGCGCTGGACACGGGCTTGCCCACTTACGATGCCGCCTACCTGTGGCTGGCGCAGTCGCTGCGCCTGCCGCTGGCCACATTCGACACTGCCCAGATGGCAGCCGCCCGCAAAAGCGGCGTCACCGTCTGGGCTCCCGAAGATTTCTAATCCCTTTTTGCCACCCTCTTGCCCTTGACCACCATGCAACACGACAAGATTCTTATTCTGGACTTCGGCTCCCAGGTCACGCAGCTGATTGCCCGCCGCGTGCGCGAAGCCAATGTCTACTGCGAAGTCCACCCCTGCGATGTGAGCAGCGACTGGGTACGCGAATTTGCCGCTGACGGCAAGCTCAAGGGCATCATCCTGTCGGGCAGCCATGCCTCCGTCTACGAAGTGGATGACCGTGCTCCCGACGCCGTGTTCGAGTTGAACCTGCCCGTGCTGGGCATTTGCTACGGCATGCAGACCATGGCCACCCAGCTCGGCGGCAAGGTCGAAGGCTCCAACACCCGTGAATTCGGTTACGCCGAAGTGCGCGCCCATGGCCACACCAAGCTGCTGGAAGGCATCGAAGACTTCGCCACGGCCGAAGGCCACGGCATGCTCAAGGTCTGGATGAGCCACGGCGACAAGGTCACCGAACTGCCTCCCGGCTTCAAGGTCATGGCCTCCACGCCCTCCTGCCCCATCGCCGGCATGGCCGATGAAGCGCGTCGCTACTACGCCGTGCAGTTCCACCCCGAAGTCACGCATACCGTGCAGGGTCAGGCGCTGCTCAACCGCTTTGTGCTCGACATCTGCGGCACGCAAGCCGACTGGATCATGGGCGACTACATCGAAGAAGCCGTGGCCAAGATCCGCGAGCAGGTAGGCGACGAAGAAGTGATCCTGGGCCTGTCCGGCGGCGTGGATTCGTCCGTGGCTGCCGCCCTGATCCACCGCGCCATCGGCGACCAGCTGACCTGCGTGTTCGTCGATCACGGCCTGCTGCGCCTGAACGAAGGCGATATGGTCATGGACATGTTCGAAGGCAAGCTGCACGCCAAGGTGGTGCGCGTCGATGCTTCCGACTTGTTCCTGGGCGAGCTGGCCGGCGTGTCCGAGCCCGAGCAAAAGCGCAAGATCATCGGCCGTCTATTCGTGGATGTATTCAAGGCCGAAGCCGAGAAGCTCAAGGCTGCCAACGCCGGCTCCAAGGGAGCCACCTTCCTGGCCCAGGGCACCATCTACCCCGACGTGATCGAGTCGGGCGGCGCCAAGAGCAAGAAGGCTGTCACCATCAAGAGCCACCACAACGTCGGCGGCCTGCCCGAGCAACTGGGCCTGAAGCTGCTGGAGCCCCTGCGCGACCTGTTCAAGGACGAAGTGCGCGAGCTGGGCGTGGCCCTGGGCCTGCCCCGCGGCATGGTCTACCGTCACCCCTTCCCCGGACCCGGCCTGGGTGTCCGCATTCTGGGTGAAGTGAAGAAGGAATATGCCGACCTGCTGCGCCGCGCCGATGCCATCTTCATCGAAGAACTGAACAACTGGATCGACGAGGCCTCCGGCAAGAGCTGGTACGACCTGACCAGCCAGGCCTTCACCGTGTTCCTGCCCGTCAAGAGCGTGGGCGTGATGGGCGACGGCCGCACCTATGACTATGTCGTTGCCCTGCGCGCCGTGGTCACCAGCGACTTCATGACCGCCGACTGGGCCGAGCTGCCCTACGGCCTGCTCAAGAAGGTGTCCGGCCGCATCATCAACGAAGTGCGTGGCATCAACCGTGTCACCTACGACGTGAGCACCAAGCCGCCAGCGACCATCGAGTGGGAATAAAGCGCTGTCGTGAACTGACAGGCAAGCTTTAACGGCCCCTCATCAAAGCCCGCAATCTGCGGGCTTTTTTATTCCGGGCTAGCACTATCTGAAACCTGCCGTTCTTACCACTCAGCCCCTCGGAGATCGAGAGCTGGATGGAGGACGGCCGCAAATGGATGAAGAACTTTCCAGACACCTACCCGCAACATCTGCGCGAGCAGTACGAACTTTGTCACGGAAATCTGCAGCAGGCCCATGGCAAGGCGATTCGCGCCACGAAGGCCACAGCGCAGTGCAGTCCTTTGGTGCGCCATGCCGAAGGAGATAAGACCGGCGCATGGCAGCACCCATGAAAAAATAGCCGCAGCATGGCAAGGCGGCTTCGCCTGACATTGGCCCATAAAAATACCCATGTCGCCACGGGCTTGCCATCGAATCAGCAGGCCGATTATTTCGTGAACTCCTTGATCCGGATGGGGCGATCCTTCACCAACTCCACAATACCTTCGCCATTCCTGAAATGGATGAACGTGCTCTTGCCATCCGTCATGCGCAAGCCGCTGGCCGCCGGCACACGAGTCATGTTGAACGAACGGTCGGCGTTGTCCGTCATCACGGCAGTCTCAAAATTATCCGAAGACTGCAGCCTGATCGTCAGATCCATGGGCCCCACAAAGTTAACCACCTTGGTGGCGGAAACGCCCGCCGCCTTGTCCCCGGCAGCGCTTTGCACAGGCGGTTGAGAGGCATTGCAGCCCACCAGAGCAATAGCGATCAATGAAATGGCCAGCATCACTTTCATGATGAACCCCCTTGCTTGTTGAATCTCAAACCAACCACCATCAAGCAGCATCGAAAGCCTGAGCCAGCCCTGATTCACCTTGATCGCAACACACCGCCACGGGAGCACCGCTGTCGATCACACGGGCAGACTCATCGCAAAATGGCCATCGCTGGATGGCCTTTCTCTGCAACAGCCGGGGTGCATCGCCACTGATGCTTGCAAAAGCGTTGGAGCAATTCTCGCCGCGCGCGGCAGTCATTGGCGCGGCATCCCAGCACCGCCATGCGGAGTGCAGGTGCCAGTTGAACGCTATTGAAACAGAAGCATATAGCGTAAGTCATGCAACGATCTTGATATAGAACTGCTTTCAAGTACATATAGAGCATGCGCTATATGCTCATAAATTCGATAGTCCCTAGCATCTCCCGGCTCCCTATTGCGCAGGCTTTTCATCGCCAACAAGAAAGCATGCTGCGCCAGTGCGCGAGCAGCAATCAAGACATCAACACGCCATCGGAAAGCGTTTCGCGCAGGATGATGAGATTGTCCGGCGACACGTGGATCAGGCCTTTACCAGGCACATCGATCTCGGCAATCAGGAAAAGAGCCAGGGCCGTGACGAACGGGACGATGAAAATCAGGGAGTTGCGACGATTTTGGCCACGGATGTTGTAGCCGATAAGAAAGTTCGAACAGACCCCGAAGATGATGAGCAGAAACCAGGCAGCACCTGGAATGTGATGTCGCCAGCTGGCCATCGTTTTTTGCTGTGCGATATAGAGGTCGTTGCAGGCGTTCAAGGCTGTCGCAATGACCGGGTCGGGGTTGGCTGTGGCAATCTTGCTGACCTGCGTCCACATCCGGGTCTGCATGCGAATGGACTCTCTGCGGATTTGCGCCCGCTGGCCTTCATTCATGGTCTCAAAGAATTGTGTGCGCAGACTCAAATAGTCTTGCAGCAAGGCCTTCGCCTGCTGCTGATGACTGTCCTTCAACAAGCTGTTGCGCTGAAAAGCATTGCCGATTGCGATGGCTTCGTTTTCTTCGGCCGCCACGCGCATGTTGTAGCCGCCAATCGCGAACGACAGAATGAAGCCGATCAGCAGACCAAACAATGACAAGGTTGCACCCAGGACGATCTTGAGTTCATCTTCAGCGACGGCGTCATGTTTGAACCTCTTATTCCAGGTGAATTTGCCCAGAAAAGCCGCGAGGCTGAGCAACGCAAAAATACTGACCAGCAGTATCCAGGAGTTGGTATCAATGGCGAGAAATGTCTTTTGCATCGTTATTCTCCAACTCAGCTCGATAGTCACCAGCAAGCCGGAGGGAATGACTCCGACGAGGACAACCCAGCCCGAGCCCTGAAGCCTCGCCCTCATCAGCTTGTCTCCAGGCAAATATACGCTTTATCGGTGAACCAGACGCAGAGCAGACACTCGCGAATCAGGCGGGCCGAGCAATGGACAAGCCCACGCCAGTCTTTTCGATCAACCCCGTGTCCACATCCGCTGCGACTGGGCAACCGCCCCAAAAACACGCAGCAAAAATCAGCCGCAAACGAGGCATGCAACTACACCGGCATATCGAAAGCTTGGATTGCTGCCAAGAAATGCACCACTGTCAATGCGCTTCAATGAGCAGGTATTTCTCGTAGTTTGTGACAAACAGAATGAATCCGTTTGGATATGCGGCGTGGGGCATGGCCGCTCTCTGAGAAGCCGGCAATGCTTGATTGTCAAGATTCTCATCGCTGCACCAGCTCCTGAAATAATTACAGGAAGCTGTTCTCCATATTTCATGTATCGGCGATACCATTTCCTCTGGCATCTCTTCAGCTGATAGCTATTTGTCGTCGGGCCTTGATACGTTGCAAGACCTGGTCCAGGCCCCATGTCTTGCTGCAAACAATATGGAACTTTTCACTGCCCCACATAACAACGGTTATGGACGTGGATTGGGATTTGCAGGTGATGGCTCGGGAACAGGAACTTGAGACCCCGGGGCTGGATGCGGTGCAGGCATTCCTTCTGTTGCTGGCGGCCTCGATTGAAGTTCTGGTTGTGGCGCTTTTTCACAGGCACTGAGAGCCGCCACAGCCGTAAGCAATACAAGGACATTGAGAGATTTCATGACCGACCTCCTTTCAAGGAACATAGGTCCATGCTAGGCCAAGGCGCTTCTCGGAATCTGCCCTCTTCTTTCAGAACTCACATCCTGTGACTTTCATGCCCGCCGCCAGGAAATCACCATATATGGTCACTTCTGACAAACAGACGGCTCAGCCCTTGGGCTCACCACCTCCCCAGATCTGGCGATGATGGAGCTGCCGTAAGAAGCCCGAAAAGATGTAACACCTGCGTATTGCCAGGGCCAAGCCGGCTGGCAATCAACGGCCTACGCATGTCGCGCCACCTGACCTGACCTGACCTGACCTGACCTGACCTGACATGACATGACATGACATGACATGACCTGACATGACCTGACATGACATGACATGACATAGTTGACCATCAAGTCACTTCAAGCTTTAGCCTTGAACACATGACTTTCCAATCCAGCTCGCAAACTGATTCCTCTTTGCTCGCGCTGCGAGTGCCGCCGATGGCACTGTTGGCAGTGTTTGCCGCAGCCATGTGGCTTCTGCCAGATATCCTGACCACCAAATTCCCGGCCTCTTGGACGGCCGCCTCATTGCTGGCCATATTGGGAGGAGCCTTCTGCATAGCCGGCGTACGAGCGTTTCAGCGCGCCCAAACCACGGTAAACCCCACCACTCCTGCAGCGTCGACCTCACTGGTCGTCAGCGGGGTTTATCGTATGACACGCAATCCGATGTACCTGGGCTTTGCACTGCTGCTGCTTGGCTTCGCCACAGGGTTGGGCAAGTTGTCGGCACTGCTTCTTGTGCCGCTATTCATGGCTTATTTGCAGCGCTTTCAGATTCGGCCGGAAGAAGAAGCGTTGCAAGCACAATTTGGAGCGTCCTTCGACACCTATCGCCAACAGGTCCGACGCTGGCTGTAGATGGGCTTGAACCAGCTCAGGGGAATTCCCAATCAGTTTTGATGACTTGAGCATAGCAATCACGCTCGCGATACCAAGGTAGAAGCACTCGAGCCGCTATTGAGTCAACAAACGGAGTCAGCCAAGGCATCACTGGCTGAAGCCCTTATACATTCGGCCTATCTATGGGGTCGGTCGGCAACTCTGCAGGCGGTTGTTCATTGGGCGGATCAACTGGTTCCGGCTTGGGTTCCGCTTCCTTGAGCGGGTTCTTTTGAAACGTCATGGCGGTCATCTCCTGCATGCGGTTTGAATGAGCGGCTCGCCCCTGAGCTGTCCGGCGAAGCGAGACCCATCCAAGGCGCTATTGCCTCAGCGAATAGCCGAACTAAGCATATCCTGAGGTCGGCTTCCCGATACTTCGTACGTCACGGAAAGATCTGGAAACGCCCAGCCTTGATCATCCAACGCCGAACTCAAACGCAGCGCAGACAAGGCCTGCGCCCATGTGAGCGCCGAACAAGTTGCAAGCACACTGGAGCCAGTGCCCTGGCCCTCGCCGCAGACCTTCAGCAAGCGACTGCAGGGATACCGCGAGGCTCAGACGATCTCGAAGATATCGCCATCGGACGATGCGGCGCTCTCGTGAAAGATGTCGTAGAGATACTGAGGCAACTCCTCGCAGGAAACCTCGGAAGGAACGGCCAGATCCACAAAGCCAAGCTTGCCATCGGCTCCAACGGAAAAACAGCGCCATGCGGAGTCTCTGCGCTCTATGAGCACGATATCGCCGAACACATTGAACCGATACCTTTCCATGTCCACTCCCTTGTTCTGCCTTGCATGCTAGCCCGTTTTCTCCTGCGTCATCTGTGCACTCGCCCGAGTGCTCCGGCCTTTATCAGCTGGATGAGACAACAGCGTGACTCTCATCTCAGCCGCGATGTCCGCAATCGGCTTCGCAGGCGGTAGTCATGCATCAGCCCCGTTGACTTTGGCAACGGAAAGAAGCGGCGGCAAGTGCATTGGGGGTTGACTTTCTGAGGCAAGGCAGCCTACTCGAGCAGGGATCGGCCTTGGAAAACCGCTTGGCGAGCAAGCTGCGCGATAGCGCCAGCACCGAAGCAGCGTTTGCACCGAAGCTGACGTTTTACTTATTGGAGGGCATTTAAGGTTATTAAAAAGAGTACTGTGCTCTTTGACGATCGATCCTGATTCGTCATCCAGGACTGGAGGTCTATATGCAAGATAGCCGTATTCCCCCGCCAATCCAGAAGTTCTGGGAGACCACCAAGGAGCTGTTCTCCATGGACAAGGATTTCCCCACTCCGCCACAACTAGAACAGCAAGAGCCCACAGCAATGGAAAAAAAGCAGGAGCAAGAGAGGCTGCTGCGCGAGCGCCGCAACTACCGGTACTGGTAGCCCGGCGCTTCAAATTCATCTGGCGATGGGTTCCCGACCACCTCGACAGGTGGTTTTTTGTTGCCTTGAGATACAAGAATACGAGCACATAGACCCTGCCAAACATAGGCGCCGTTAAGAAATACAGCGATAAGATGGCTCGCAAGCTGTGCTGCCCATGCCAAGACTCTCAGCCGCATCCCATGCCCCCTTCAGGAGACCCATGAAAAACAAAGTCGTGCTCATCACCGGCGGCAGCCGAGGTATTGGTGCGGCCACCGCCATACAAGCTGCGACGGTCGGCTGGGATGTGCTGCTCAGCTTCAATACGGATCAAGCAGCAGCCGAGGCGGTTGTCTCGCAAATCACCGACATGGGCAGGCACGCCATGGCCATTCAGGCCGACATGGCTTGCGAAGAACAGATTCGACGCCTTTTTGCAGTGGCCGATGTGCAGTTCGGGCGCTTGGATGCACTGGTCAACAACGCAGGCATCGTGGACACGGCGCAGACAGTGGCGGAGTTCAGCCTTGAGCGCCTGGAGCGGATGTTTCGCATCAACACCATCGGTGCTTTTCTGTGTGCCCGCGAGGCCGTGCTTCGCATGAGCACGGCACGCGGCGGTCATGGCGGAGCCATTGTGAATGTTTCCAGCATCGCCGCAAGACTGGGCGCGCCAGGCCAGTATGTGGACTATGCAGCATCCAAAGGAGCCATGGATGTGATGACGCTGGGACTGGCCAAGGAAGTGGCCGCGGAAGGCATCCGCGTGAACGCAGTCCGCCCCGGCCTCATCGAAACGGATATCCATGCCAGCGGGGGACAACCGGACAGGGTTCAGCATCTGGCGCCGCGAGTTCCCATGCGGCGTGGAGGAAGCGCCCTGGAGGTTGCGAATGCAATCGTATGGCTTATGTCGGACGAGTCCCCCTACACCACGGGCAGTCTGATTGAAATTTCGGGCGGAAACCTATGAGGAAAAAACGCTAGCCCGTCCATGCACAACAAAGCCCGCCAAGGCGGGCTTTTCAATGTCCTTACCCGTCAAGGGCATGCGACGGGCGACTTTAGAAAACAGACCTGCGCCAGCAACTCGTGGACTGAAGACCAAGAAGAAACACGGCCCGGCATTCCTGCTTAGGTCGAAAAATTGCCCGCCAGGTGCCGAAGACTCTCAACTATCCAAGTGGCCGATCCGCAGTTGACCTCTTAACTGGCACGCTGCTGCAACAACAATTTTCCAATCTTCGCTCTTTCCCTTGGTACATGCAGCTCAGCGATGCCCATGGCCTCCACCAGGCCGATGACCGCCATGTGGAGGACGATGATTTCCATGTCCGCCATGACCTGGGTGAGGCCTATGGGCGGGTGGACGGTGCACGTGATGATGATGGTGGTACCCAGGCCTGTATGCAGGCCGCCCGTAGTAATACGAGCCGCCGTAAGGCTGATAGATATAGGTATCGCCATACCCGTAGCTGTATCCAGGGCCTGCTGCATAGCAGCCCGACAAAAGCAAGACGAGCGCAGAGACTCCAAACAGTTTCTTCATTTGTCCGAGTCTAGTCGCTTCGATATCTTGCGGGTTTTCAATGTGTAAGGCCGTCTTTCCTCCAACAACTGCAGCCATCTCGACAAGCCGCTTTTGGCGCGCCCATCGGCAACCAGCCATCGGACTAGGTATTTGTGACGCATCAGAAGCGCACTGCATGGACTGCTGCTGATTCGACATGACCGTGGCAACCACATTCCTGCTCAATAGATAGTGAATGCAATAAGTGAACAATCAATTTTGATAGCTTCAATCTCTTTATAGAAAAGCGTTACAAGGCAAAATCACCGTGAACATCGGACCGCATAAATTGATGACTGTGACCTGCCTAAGGTGCCATGCCAGGCCCGCACCAGCAGCAAACGCGGACGCTACAAACCCTTTAAGACACTCGTGTCTGGATAGCTTGGGTTTGCCACTGCGCCAGTCTCCTGCTTCGGTGCAATTGCCGTTGCGAATAGCTGGTACGACTTCTACGCCTGTAACCCGTCAGATGCCGCGCTCGGAATCGCTCCCCCTTGAGCGTCGATCCCAAGCAACTGGAGACACTCAAAGAGTGATTGAGCCGAATCCTTCATCGGGCCAAACTGCCAAGTCTCAGCAAAAATTGCGATAGATCTTCATTTCAGACGGAGTTTGCATCTGGCGATGGGAATCGAACCGATCAAACCGGGGTTTAAGGGGGATTAAAGGGGTCATCCCCCTCTGAGCGCCATCATTTCAATTCCCGTCGCGCCCCCTAAACTCCCCAGAAAACTCCCCACACTTCAATGTCCGAGGGCGCCCTACTCTGTATGATCTGCAAAAATGCATGTCACCCTAGTTCTCCTTCCCGGTATGGATGGGACAAGCACCCTTTTCGAGCCCTTCATTGCTGCGCTCAAGGACAAGTACCCCGTTTCAGTAGTTCGATATCCAACTACTCGTCATTCCCAGACTTACGCTGCTTTAAGTGACTTCGCTACAGCGCATCTGCCACCTGATGGCCCTATTGTTTTGCTTGGAGAGTCGTTTTCAGGCCCAATCGCAATTTCGATAGCGGCAGCCAATCCAGCGCGAGTGCTGGGCGTCATCTTGTGTTGTACCTTCGTTCGAAACCCCAGACCCAACCTTCGGTGGCTAAAAGGCATGACTTACTTGCCGACACCCCGACCACCTTTGACAATCGCAACTAAATTGCTTTTTGGCCGGTTTGCAACCTCGAAGTTGAGCGCCTTGCTGCGTAAAGCTCTGCACGAGGTCCAACCAGCTATTTTGCGAGCTCGGCTCCGTGAAGTCGCATCTGTGGATGTACGTGCTCAAGCTGCCAGGCTTGCGATGCCAGTTCTATATCTGAGGGCACTCAATGATCACGTCGTGCCGCCGTCAGCAGCATCCGAAGCACAGCAACTGTGCCGAGATATGAAAGTCGAAACTTTTGATGCCCCACACTGCCTCTTGCAGGTCGTTCCCGCTGAAGCAAGCGAAGCGGTGATGCATTTCATGGATCGGTTGGTAGCCACCTAAAACAAATGATCAGTACTGCGACAGCCAGAACTCAACCCCAACCTGTCACTTCGGGCATATCAAGCTACAGCTCATGGCTGTAGACGATAAATCCACTATGTTCGGCTAACTTGTCGTAGAGCGCGCGGCCGGCTTCATTGGCTGCTTGTGTTTGCCAGTAGACGCGACTCGCGCCAGCCAGCGTGGCTTGCTCGTAGACGTTGTTGATGAGGGCCTTGCCAATCCCGAGCTTGCGCCGTGTGGGGGCCGTGAAAAGGTCCTGCAGGTAACAGACCAGGCCCAGTCTGGTGGTGCTGCGGTGAAACAGGTAATGGGCCAGGCCAACCACTTCTCCTTCATGCTCCGCAACCAACGCAAATACCGGCTCAATGGGATTGAAGAAGCGTTCCCAGGTTGTCTCGGTAATTTCTCTGGCCAGTGCAGTAGCCCCGACCCGTCCATAGAAAGCGTTGTAGCCGTCCCAAAGCGATAGCCACTGATCAAAGTCTTTGGATTGAATGGCTCTTACCATGACACCATTTAAAGAGGTACTTTCAGACATAGGACAGAATTTCTTAGCATGCAACACGATTGATATTAGAGTGTCCAAGCATAAGGCCTGGACGTTATTTCATAATAATGAAACCATTGACTATTATTTCTAATATTAGTGCATAGATCATTATTGGTCTCAAAAATCGATCTTGAAACCGGCTGGGGGCTGCCAAGACTGCAGCGAGCAATGCAAAAATGCTAACCAACATAGCACCTGCATAGTCCTGAAGCGTGGCAAACGAACGCAGAAGGCTAATCACCAAGACTACGCAGCCTGCACTTAGCGCCACAAAAATGATGCGCACCCACCATTGACGCTCTTCCTCGGCGACGGTATCCCCATCGACTATGTCAGATCGCGCTCGTTCTAACGATACAGAAGGAATTCTGGACATGGCTCGCAGTTTTCACATCTCGGAACTGTGTGAGCTCTGGCGCTCCCACCAAAGACCCACCACACCCGATAGAAACACGACCAGCACCGCTGGCCATAACGGCAGCTCGCTTGGCAATGCGAATAGGTAGATCAACGCTGCGCTGCAGAAGCCGCCGATTACGCTGACATACATGCGTGCATAGCTCCAATCGTTCAAGAAAACGAAGGCAGCGGCGAGCATGGTTTGCAAGGATTTCCACATTTAGTCATGCTAACAGCGGAGGCATCTTCTTGGCCCTCTTTAACGCCCCTACTCGGCTCGCCACAGCCGCTCAACGCCGCGTCTTCTTTTGGTCTTTCAGCACCAGGCACCCCGCCAAAGCCATGCATGAGCCCAACAGCAAGTAGATCGCTCCCGCCGAGGCGGCTCCAACCACGGGCGAAAAAAAATCGGCAAACAAGCGCGAGATCCCACAGATTGCCTTGCAGCTGGCTCCTTCTGCATGAAAAGCGCCGCGAATCAAAATGGCGCTTCCATTTGCAGTACCGAACACGCCAAGAATCAGGATAAGCCAAGCAAAGACCGTTGCATCACGACGCATGTCTGACCTTCAAGAAGTGTGATGGAAGACCTATCACGTCCAAAGGTAGCCACTCGGCCTGAGTGAGAGAATTTTGACCGACCGCTGCGGCGCAATTAAAGGACACTGCCTTGCTTGCCCGGACCTTAGATTGGTCGATTCAGATATACGAACAAAGCAAAAGTTGCTAGCAATAGAGCCAACAGCATCACTGCCTCCAATGCAATGAGCCCCACCCAAAAGCGGACGGGCTCATCTGCTCTGTAGGTCGTAGACGTTCGAGTCCATATAACGCCGTTCCTAATCGAAAAAATCGGATAAATGATTGCAATGGCCAAAAAACATATCCAGCCAAACACAGCGACACAAGTCGCAAGGGTTCCTCGGCCAAGGAAACTAACGAAGACCGGTGAAAACAGTCCAAACGTAAGACACGCTGCGAGTGGAGAAATTTTTTTTTGACTGTCAGTGCGCATACACCTCACCAGATTGGGACGACAAGTAAAACGCACTTGTCACCCGGATAGAAAGACTCTTGCTGGGCAATGATAGCGAACGAACATGCAAAAGCTGCACTATTGATCCAAGCAACGGCAAAGGCGATGGATTCAACTCACAACCCCACCTATATTGCCGCTGACACAAGCTTGCGTTAGCCTGCGTGCTCCACTATTGCTCAGGAGCCTGCCATGTCCCGTCGTTTGGTTCTTTCCGCCAGCACCGCCCTTGCGGCTGCCGCACTGATTGTGGGTTGCGGCGCCATGGGGTCGTCGGGCGGCAACCCCATGAGCTTCTTCATCACCAGCACCAACCCCGGCAAGGGCGGCGACCTGGGCGGGCTGGCCGGGGCCGACCGCTACTGCCAGTCGCTGGCCGCCAGCGTGGGCGCGGGCAACAAGACCTGGCGCGCCTACCTGAGCAATGCGGCACTGAATGGACAACCGGCCGTCAATGCGCGCGACCGCATCGGCAACGGGCCGTGGCGCAATGCCAAGGGCGTGGTCATTGCCACCAGCGTGGCCGACCTGCACAGCGCCAATGCCAAGGTCGGCAAGGACACCTCGTTGACCGAGAAGGGCGAAGTCGTCTCGGGCTTTGGCGATGAGGTCAACCGCCACGACATCCTCACCGGCTCGCGCCCGGACGGCACGCTGGCCGTGCCCGAGCCCGGCAAGGACACCACTTGCGGCAACTGGACCAAGAGTGATGGCGGCTCTGCCATCGTGGGCCACCACGACCACAAGGGCACCAACCCCGACCCTGTGGCCAATGCCTCGTGGAACTCGTCACACGGCACGCGCGGCTGCAGCATCGACCAGCTCAAGCAGAGCGGCAGCGCCGGGCTGATGTACTGCTTTGCGACCAACTGACCTGAGTGAACGCGCGGGCCTGAGCCCGCGCCTTGCTTGAGCGCCACGCCGCTCTCAATTCAGTCATTTCTCTTGAGTGCGTTTTGACCTCTTGATGAAAAACCAATTCACCATGCCATTGCGGCCACGAGCCAGGCGCATTTGATACACGAATCATCCCTTCTGAATTTAGATGGGTGATCGCCGGCGATATTTGGTTTAATCAGGCGCGATAACAACACTGAAAGAAATTGAATGGCTTCCTGCGCGTACTGCAATACCCGAATTCTTTTTGGCGGAAAGCGAGACGGCGAACGTCGCTACTGCAATGAAAAATGCCTGCACCAAGGGCTACTTTCCGACGCTGCCAGCCAGCTATCCCCCGCCGATGTCCAGGCCCATATCTTTCGGGTGCACAAAGGCAACTGCCCTAAATGTGACGGCCCCGGCCCGGTGGATGTGCATACCTCTTACCGCGTGTATTCGGTCGTCATGATGACGTCGTGGTCCAGCAGGCCGCTGGTGGCTTGCTCACGATGCGGCACCAAGCAAAAAATCGGAGACACGGTCTTTTCATTGTTTCTTGGTTGGTGGGGTCTGCCTTGGGGAATCTTGATGACCCCCGTGCAACTCACCCGAAATCTGATGGCCTTTGGCAAAACTCCAGACCCTGAGACGCCCTCACCCGCGCTGGAGCAAGTGCTGAGAAGCCATTTGGCGGCCCAGCTCCTTGCCAATCAGCAACAAGCAGCGTCCCAGCCCGGCAACTACCGTTGAAATCTGGTTAGCGCCCCAAAAGCGCCCACTCGCCAATGAAGGCAAACTAGCTCTCTACATTGCCTTTTTCTTTGCTTTATTTCAGTTGCCCAACATCGCACTGCGGGCCAGGGCTAATGCACTCGTAACTAATTTTTACAGATAATGCTTCGCATGCATTTTCTGCCTGCCTTGACTGCCGCAGCATTTTTGCTGCCAGCCACCGCTATCTCTCCGGCCATAGCGCAGCCCATCTACCGCTGCGGCAATACCTATTCTCAAGAGGCATGCAAAGGCGGCAAAGTGGTGGAAGACAAAACCACCACCCTGCATAGCGGGCACTCAGGCAGTACTGTTTATCTGTGCAAAGGCCATGGCGGCGGGCTGTTCTGGAGCAGCCACTCATGCGGCCAGCACAACGCTTTTCTGGAGCGTACGGAAACCGTGCCCTCGGGCCTGCCCTGGGATCAAAAAGTGGCCCAGGCCGAAGCCCAATGGCGCAAAACACAACGCAATACCGCCACCCCCGCGGTTGTCTATCAAAACCGCCCTGCTCAGCCTGCCGAGCCCGGCAAAAAGCAAGCTTGCGATGCTCTGGAAGAACGTGTCAAAGCGCTGGATAGCATGGGGCGTGCAGGCAGCCAATATTACGACCTGGATTGGGTGCGGAGGGAGCGCAAGGTTGCTCGGGATGAGCAGTATCGGCTGAAATGTTGATACTCGAAATATGCAAGCGCTAAAAGCAATTGGGAAAATCCCATGTAAGCACTTATATATGATGCCCTCACAAACAACTTGAAGGAGGAAATGTGGAGTTCTACGAAAGCCTTAACAACCTTGCCGCAAAAATCCGACAGCAGGGCCAAAACATCTCAACCGAAGAAGCAACAAAAACGGCATTCGTCATACCATTTATTCAATCCGTATTGGGATATGACGTTTTCAACCCTTCCGAAGTTGTTCCAGAATTCATCTGCGATGTAGGCACCAAGAAAGGTGAAAAGATCGACTATGCCATTTTCAAAGATGGCCAAGTCCAAATGCTGATCGAATGCAAAAAGCTCGGTGAGCCACTGAATGTAAACCATGCAAGCCAACTTTTCCGCTACTTTCACGTAACGACCGCAAGAATCTCTATCCTCACGAATGGACGGGTCTACAAGTTTTTCACAGACCTGGACGCCCCCAACAAAATGGATGAAAAGCCATTTTTGGAGCTCGATCTACTGGATATCGACGAGCACGCGGCACCAGAGCTTCGCAATCTCACGCGCTCCGCATTTGACGTTGACTCCATCATCAGTGCGGCGGGCGAACTGAAATATATCGGTCAACTCAAACGTGAATTAGCCAATCAGTTCAGCGACCCATGCGAAGAATTTCTTCGATTTTTTACTGCCCGTGTCTATGACGGAGCAATCACTGCTCGTGTGCGTGAACAGTTCCAGCCACTGCTACTTAAAGCAGTCGCCCAGTTCACCGGCGACTTGGTCAATGATCGGTTGAAGTCAGCTATTACTGGAGTTGCACCACAAACTCTGGTGGCTCAGCCACTTGCTACAGATGATGCTGTGAAGTCGGAGAAATCGACCGATAAGCCACTAGCATCACAAGATGAGGAAACCGCTCGCATCGACACAACCCCTGAGGAGATGGAAGGGTTCTTCATTGTGAAATCGATTGTGCGAACAAGCGTCGAGCCAGAGCGCATTGGTCATAGGGACACACAGAGCTATTTCGGCATTTTGCTGGATGACAACAACCGCAAGCCCGTTTGTCGCCTCCACTTCAATCGCAGCCAAAAATACCTTGGAATTTTGGATGCAGATAAAAAGGAAGTGCGCCACCCTCTTAGCAAACTGGACGATATCTACAACTTCTCCACGGAGCATATAGCTGCGACAAAGCTTGTGGCGCAACGCTAACAACGGCAATAACAAAGCCCGCTCATACGGGCTTGTTTGTCTCGAAGATGGTGACAGGTGTTCGGTATGAGTAGCAGTTTTGTCACCAAACCAGCTACACTTGTCAACGTCACGCCCGTTAAGCGTGACCTGGGCTTGGTCGCCCGGTAGTCAAGGCGCAGCAGCCGCGCCCTCAATCATGGTTTGCGGCTTTTTGCTTTTTTGAGCATGCCTGCCCGCGCATGGCTCCCGCTTTACGGTGGGCCGTGTGGGGACACCCGCGAGGGTGTGCCGGATCCTTGACCCGGTCGACCAACCCTGCACGGTCCACCACCTTCTCTTGGTCGGGGAGGTGATGGGTTTAGACCTCGTCGTCAAGGAGCCTCATCATGGCTGACAACAGCATTGGTTCGCCCGTAACCGCCCTTCCAGCGCTTTCCGTCGATCACGGAACCATCACCACCACAAGTCTTCAAATTGCAGAGCACTTTGGCAAGCGCCACGCTGATGTGATTCGCGCCATCAAAAGACTCGATGTCCCTGCCGAATTCACTGAACGCAATTTTGCGTTGAGCGATTTCACTGACTCAACAGGACGTGTATTGACCCAGCAGAACCTGCACAGGTCAGGCCGCTAATGCGAATGCCTCAGCGGGTGTTCTCATGTTCAACGCCTGATGCGGGCGTCGGTGGTTGTAGAAGTGGATCCAGTCCCCGATCAGGCGACTGGCATGCTGCAGCGATTCGAAGCGATGCCGATGCACGCATTGCTCCTTGAGCGTACGGATCACCCTCTCGACCACGCCGTTCTGCTCGGGGCTGTGTGGCGTGATGAACTCCTGGCGCAGCCCATAGCTTCTGACCAGCGAGGTGAAGCTGCGGCTGGTGAAGACCAGGCCATTGTCTGAACGCAGCAGGAACGGCTCAGATACTCGGCCCAGCGTGCCGAAGCGCGCGATCAGGGCCTGCTCCAGTGCTGACTCCGCCGTCTTCGATTTCCCACTGCGCGACAGGTGCCAGCCCAGCAGTTCCCGGCTATGGCAATCGATCACAAGGGCCATCGTCGTCCAGCCATCACGCCCGGCCCAGACCCGGCACATATCCGTGGCCCAGCGCTCGTTGGGCGCCTTGGCCACCGAGGGCAGCGACTGGATCCGCGGCCTGAAGCCCACCGGGCGCTTGCGCACCTGCCAGCCCTTGAGCTGGAAGATGCGCTGCACCGTGTTCTTGTTGAACCCCAGCAGGTGCGCCACGGTTCGGTACCCGAAGGACGGGTTCTCCTCGATCATGGCCTTGATCGGGGCCACGAAGTGCCCCTGCAGCGTGGGGGCAGCCTTCACCGGCCGGTAGTACACGCTGCGCCGCGGCACCTCGAACCACCGGCACAGCTTGCTGATCGAGACGGTGATGCCGTCGGCCTGCAGTCCCTGGCGGATCGTCTCGATCACTTCTCGTCCTCGCCCAGCAGGGACTGCAATTTTTTTCTTGCGCGCAACTCCAGCATCGCCTCGCCGTAGGCCTCCTGCAACTCCTTCAGTTGGCGCTCGTACTGCTCGCGCACATCCTGCGGGTTGGCCTTCAGCGCATTCTCCATGCCCTTGCGGCCATCTTCCACCCAGCCCTCAATCTCCGACGGCGGCAGGTCATAGGTTCGACTGGCCTCCGACACGCTGGTCTTGCCCTGGATGATCTCCAGGATCAGTGCCGTCTTGCGCTTTGCGGTCCAGCGTTTGATCTCTTCTTCCATCAATGTGCTCATGGTGTCTTTCTCTCGACGGTAACACCTGAGCAGGTTTTCACTGGGTCAATACACGGATACGCAGCGCATGGAGCTGGCCTTTTCTCTGGCCGCAGAGGCCGCGGCGCAGGTGCATCGCACGGTGTTCAATGCCGTGATGGAAGGTGACCAAGACGAGTGGCAGCACAGCCGCTATCTGCTGAACCTGAACTACGACAGGCAGGGCCGCCCCACCCTGCCCCATGCCCAGCCGATTGCGACCGACCAGATGGTGGTGTCCTTCAACAGCCTGCCGCAGCGCATTGCCGACGGCGAGATCATGGCCGCGACCGATACGCAGCTGGCCACGCTGGCAACGGCCTGCACCCAGCGGCTGACCCAGCGCGCCCAGCACCGCGAAAAGCAGGTGACGCTGCCGATCTACCCCGGTAATTCCCCCGGCCAGCGCCGCGCGTCTGCACAGGCCCTGACCGCCAAGCAGCCCCCTGCGCCCGATGAAGGCACGCTGCGCATGACGTTCAGGTAGTCTGCTTGAGTCACCCGAAGCGCTTTGCCATGCAAAAAGCCCCTCTGAGGGGCTTTTTTGTTCAGGCCTCTGGCTTGGAGGGCCAGAACATCTCTCGCACTTCGGGAGAGTAGTACGGCAATGCAAGCACTGCGCCAAACAGCGCAAAGCCCAAGCCCGATGTCGCGTTCCCCAGGCCGGACAGCACAATCGGCGGGCTGAAACATGCGACGACTGCGGTCGCAACAGAAGACCACAGGGTAAACCGAGGTGCCCATGCTCTGAACCACAGCATGCCGTAGAAGGAAATGAGGCCGAGCACTACGAGCACCGAAAGCGCCAACAAGAAGATCCAGTCCGTGGGGCCGACCTCTGACTGCATCAACAGGCTCTGGGAAAGGTCGGCCAGCTCCTGGGGCACCAGATCAAAGCCATATTCCGCCAGCATTCCAAGGATTGGGATGCCCAGCGAAGCAATCACCAATGCGCGATATGTCGATTTGCCCATACCCACTCCAAGTTGCGATGGGTGAATCGTACTACCGCCCTAGCCGCTGATGGCGATCTGCACAGTGGATGCGAGAGCACCACGCACAATACCTGCGCCGTTAAACGGGCCGGTGCCCTTCCGCAAGCTGGCGCAGCAGTTGCAGCTGCTCGGTCTGGATGGCGATGAGTTCACCCCACTGCGTTTTCTGCAGCTCGTCGATCTTTTCGTGCAGCAGCATGATCTCCAGCTCGGCCTTGAGGTTGACCTCGTAGTCATGCTCGCCGCGGATGCGGTCCTTGTCTGCCTGGCGGTTCTGTGACATGAGAATGATGGGCGCCTGTATGGCCGCCAGCATGGACAGAAACAGGTTCAGCAGAATGTAGGGATACGGGTCGAAGGTGGAGCCGCGCGTCAAAAGAAGCAGCGTGTTGAGGCCCACCCATATCACCATCGTTGCGCCAAATAGAATCACAAAGGCCCAGGACCCGCCAAACGTTGCAACGGCATCTGCTGCGCGCTGCCCGAAGGTGGGCGGCGTTTGCTCCAGCTCCTGCGCCACATTGCGTGAAATGTGTTTGCGCCGGGCAATGTGCTGGGCGACCTTGAGCGCTCTTTCGTCCAAGGTATCGGCGGAGACTCCGAGCAATCTCTTGGCAACGGTATCCGTGTTGAGCATGGGACTTCCTTGTCATCCGAAGGATGAAGACATCGCCACCATGCTACCCAACCTTGGCGCCTGCCTTGCGCCCTGTCGCGCCGCAGCCACCGACATGCGGCATCAGGCACAAGCGGCGAATGCTTGAATATTGACGCCAGGTGTTGCAATGGCCGCCCCGGAGTGTGAGTATGGGTTGCGGCAATCGTTAAGTTGGGGTTGATTGGCAACTACACATGCGCTGGTGCGCAAGGAGGCTGGATATGTTCAAGCACATTTTGATTCCTACGGACGGCTCGAAACTCTCCGAAGCTGCACTGCGTGCAGGCTTGCAGCTGGCCAAGGAGCAAGGCTCCGAGGTCACTGTGCTGTATGTGATGCCGGACTATTCGGCCCTGATGTATAGCGGTGAGGGGATGGTGGCCTACAACCCCAGCGAGATGCGCCGGGACGCCGAGCTAACGGCCGACACAGTGCTAAAGGCGGTGCAGGACATTGCCAAGGCCGAGGGCGTGGACTGCAAGTTGGAGCGGACGATGAACTTTTCAGTGCACCAGGCCATCATCCAGCAGGCCAAGGACAGCCACTGCGACCTGATCTGCATGGCATCGCACGGCCGCAAGGGCCTTGCCGGCATTTTGCTGGGCAGTGAAACCCAGCGCGTGCTGGTGAACAGCGGCATTCCGGTGCTGGTGCACAGGCCTGTGGTTTAAGCCCAGTCTACTGCAGCGCAACAGATTTTCGACTGTTCTCAAAATTCAATCGACGCCCCGGTGCCCTCGTGCAAAGGGGCGTTTTTCATGCGCCTATCGTCGTGTAGCATCGGTGCATCAAATTGTGAACTGATGGTTCCATTTGTCACGCCTGCCGCGGCGTCTTTGTTCATTCAGCATGAGGGGAGAGAGCAGATGAGTCACGCAATCGCTACCGACGCCGACCTGGCCTGGAAGACGGGCCCGATTCGCCCCAGAGCCTGCACCTGCGGCAGTGTGGTGTGCCAGTTGCTGCATGAGCGGGTGATGACCGATATGTCGCGCCGCATGTTTGTAGGCGGGGTGGCAGCGATGATGGCGCCGTTTGTGGGCCTGCACGCAGCCGAGCCCGGTGCCGGCGGCACGCCCAGGCAGGCAGACCGCCCCGTGTTGCTGACCAATCTGCGCCTGTTTGACGGCACGGGCAAGTCGGTGCGCCAGGGCGTGCAGGTGCTGATCCAGGGCAAGATGATTGCGGCCGTGCCCTCTGCCGGTGAAAAGGTGGAAGGTGCCCAGGTGATCGACTGCCAGGGCAAGCTGGTGATGCCGGGCATGATCGATACGCACTGGCACACCATGCTGGCAGCCATTCCGCAGATGACGGCGATGACGGCCGATCTGGGTTATCTGTATATCTCCGCCGCGCAAGAGGCGCAGCGCACGCTGATGCGCGGCTTTACCTCGGTGCGGGATGCGGGCGGGCCGGCCTTCGCGCTCAAGCGCGCGATCGACGAAGGGATGGTGCCGGGCCCGCGCATCTACCCCAGCGGGGCCATGATCTCTCAGACCTCGGGCCATGGCGACTTTCGCCTGCGCAGCGATATTCCGCGTGCGGCGAACGAGCCGCTGAGCATGGTGGAGCAAGTCGGCGTGGCCATGATTGCGGACGGCGAGACCGAGGTGCTGCGCCGCGTGCGCGAACAGCTGATGCTGGGTGCATCGCAGATCAAGATGCTGGCCGGCGGCGGCGTGGCATCGCTGTACGACCCGCTGGACAGCACCCAGTTCACCGAAAAGGAGCTGCGCGCCGGCGTGGAAGCCGCTAGCGACTGGAACACCTATGTGATGGCGCATGTGTATACGCCCAAGGGCATCAAGCGGGCCATCAAGGCAGGCGTGAAGAGCATCGAGCACGGCCAGCTGGCCGACGAAGAGAGCGTCAAGATGATGCGCGACGAGGGGGTGTGGTGGAGCCTGCAGCCCTTCTTGCAGGACGAGGACAGCAATGTCTACCCTGACGCCGTGCGCCGCGAGAGCCAGTCGCGCGTGGCCGAGGGCACGGTGCGCGCCTATGAGATGGCGCAGAAGTACGGCATCAAGACCGGCTGGGGCACGGACATTCTGTTCAGCCCCAAGGGGACGGCCACGCAGGGCAGGCAGTTGGCCAAGCTGACGCGCTTTTACGACCCGATGACGCTGCTGAAGCAGGCCACGGGCACCAACGGCGAGCTGCTGGCCCTGTCGGGCGAGCGCAACCCCTACCCCCAACCGCTGGGCCGCATCGCCCCCGGTGCGTTTGCCGACCTGCTGGTGGCCGACGGCGACCCGACGGTGAATCTGGACTTTCTGGCCAACCCCGAACAGAACCTGCGCCTGATCATGAAGGACGGCAAGGTGCACAAGAACACCCTGTAAGGGAGACAAATGACACAGCACATCAAAATGGCCGCAGCAGCGCTGGCCATGGGCCTGCTGGCGGGCTCGCCTGCCTGGGCGCAGGGCAAGGAATCGGCCGATGCGTGGCGCTTTCAGCTCACGCCCTATGTGTGGATGACCGGTCTGGACGGCAGCGTGCGCCCGTTCAGGGGCGCACCCACGGTCGACGTGAACAAGTCGTTCTCGGACATTCTGGAGAACCTCGACGCTGCCGCCTTCGTGAACGGCACAGCGCGCAAGGGCAGCTATGTGCTGCAAGGCGACTTCAGCTACGCAGCCACATCGGACAAGGCCGCCCTGCCCCTGGGCCTGAGCGCCCATGCCAAGATTCGCCAGACCTCGCTGACGATGACCGGTGGGCACAACTGGGCGTTGAGCCCTGAGTCGAGCTTTGACCTGATGGCGGGCTTTCGCCTATGGCAGATCAGGGCCGAAGTGAATGTGCCGGGGGTGGCGTCCGCGCAGTCCAACACCTCCTTCGTCGACCCTGTGGTGGCCGCACGCTGGCGCTACGACATTGCGCCGCGCTGGTCCAGCTTGCTGTATGCCGATATGGGCGGGCTGGATGTGGGCTCGAAGTTCACCTGGCAGGTTCACGCCTCGGTGAACTACCAGGTCAAGGAGAACATCTTTGTCTCGGTAGGCTACCGCCACCTGAGCGTGGACTACCGGGACGGCGGCAAGCGGCTGGACTTCAGCCAGAGCGGCCCGATCATCGGGGCGACGTTCAGGTTTTAAGTACCGCCAACGCAAATCGCAATATTGACAGGCAGGCTCAGTGCGTAACCAGCAGTTGCCTATCCACCCGCACCTGACCCGTCAAGGCATTGACCTGGGCGTCTCGGCGCTCGACCAGTCCGACAAGCTGGCCAACCACGCCCGCTCCTTGGCCAGCAAGGGATGCGAGTCGCTGGTGCTGATCTGCGAGATCTCGGCAGGCAGCGGCGTCACCGGCAAGCTGGGCGTTACGGGTTGCCCCAGCTCTGGCCCGTGCGCTCCTTGGCATGCAGGTGCACCACGCGGCGGCGGCCCCAGGGGGTAACGGCGGGCACGCGTTCCCAGCGGTTCAGGTCTTGCGCTTCGTCACCGCGCAGGTACAGCGTATCGCCAGGGTGCGCGGCGCGAAAATGGTAGGCCACGGGCGCGCCCTCGCCGTCCAGCTCCACGCCACGGCGAATACGGGCCATGCCCTCCAAGTAAGGCGGGGTCTCCAGCCGGTCGGCCTCAATCACGCTCAGCCGCGTAGCCCAGGGGCTGTCAGGCCGGGGCAGCCATTTGGGAATGGCCACGGCATCGCCGTTCACCATCTCGCCGCCCAGGGCCAGCACCGTCAGGCCCAGCAAGTCCGGCGATCAGGCGCTTGGCGGATGCCTCAGGCAGAGCTTTCCAGGCAAACGGCCAGACGATGCGGACACAATCAGTTTGATAGCAAAGCCAAGATTGGACAAACAACAGTCGGGAGGGAATCGTTTGGGCAAATATTACGAGCTGGCCACCAAGTACTTTGACACCTTCGAAGGCAGACACCTGTATCTCAGGCTGCTGAGCTGGCAGTGGATTCTCTGGGCCATTTCTGGCATCTGCTTTGTCGGCGCAATCTGTATGTCGCTCTGGCTAAGAACACGGCCATGGATTGCGTCCATCTATGTTGCTGAAGTTCTTTTTTTAAGCATGGGCTTCGCCTTAGTCCATCACCGCAAGAAACGACTCGACGAGCGCTTTGGCCTGAATGATGAGAACAGATCGACTCGCTTTAGAGCAATGCAGAAGATGCACCTGCAGTTCTTGACCAACAAACAGGCCACAGACTTTGCAGGCATCGTCAAGGAAATCGCAGACCTGCGCAGCAATCTGGACCGTTTTTCCCCTCCCAAAATCAACTACTTCAGGCTGATTTACGACCCGGATGCAAAGGCTCGCATGATCTCCATCACGCTCGCGTCGCTCGCGCTGTTTGTGGCATCGGCCAGTCGAACAACCGATGCCGAGTTGCTCAACCTCCTGGAACTGACAGCCCACCCCGCCTTTGGCGGATACCTTAAAAATCTGCTCTGGATTGCTGTAGCCATCTTTGCTATTGGCGTCGGCATGTACTACAGCTACCTTGAGTCGAAAGCTTTCATTCTTAGCTGGATGGCAAGGCTTGGCAAAAACAAAAAAGCCAATGAACTGGCTCTTGAATACTTTGTGACGGCACTCATTGAACAGCACGACCCAACCCCTTTGGACAAGAAGTAGCCGCAATCCAGCCAGAAGCCCCTGCCAGCCAAAGCCTGCAGCGGCTCATTTCATTGTGAGCTAAATCAGCCTCTAGTGACTACACATCAAGTGCTAGCAGCTATCAAAACTGATTACTTGGGCGCCACGGCATCGGTCTGGTCAGGCCCGGTCTTTCAAAAGTCGCATGCCCATGTCGTTCGCTCCACCCACGCGGAGCGTCCCCGGGTTTCATCGCATCAGCGGGCATGGCCGCTGCTCTGCGCGGCATCCCTGCCGTATCCAGCCGCCAAAGGGCGTACACGGTCAAAAGGGTGAGGTGAATGCGGCCAAGAGCAAGAACGGCAACGCCGTTTGGAATCCCGGCACCGCCCTCCCCGAGCGCATCTGGGCTTAAACCAGAGCGCCTTGCACCAGGGCGCTGCGGTTTGAACGGCTTTCGCCGAGCCAGAGGCACCTCCTCCCTCCACTTCACTTCCTCTGGCATGCCTGCAAGGGCATCGGCTCTTTCTTCACGGTCTGTGCCAGTCGATGGCTGCAGCCGTCCAATCCCCCAAGCCCGCCAGCAACCGCTGAGCGGGCTTTTCTTTTGCCCTCAACCGGAGAACCCATGCAAGCAGCTCGCCCCACCTTCGATCACCAGCGCGACATTCCTCCACTCAATCGCATCAGCAGGTTTGCTCAGCGCACCGTCCCTGTCGCGATTAGGTACAGCAAAAAGCCCTCAATGAGCTTCTTGTTAAGAACCTTGAAAGAAGCGTTTGACATTATTTTTGTTAATTTGAGGCAGATCTGCAATTTTCTTAATAATTACTCTATATCTCTCTTCGACATAGTAATAACAAACCGTCGAAGATATAATTAAAATTATCGTGACAAAAATCAGTAGCAAAAAATTATTGGAAAGCAGTGGAATCATTTCCACAACAAAGTCCCTTTTATCAATTAAATATAACAGAACAAATATTTGAAGCAAGTAAAATGAGTAACTAATTCTTCCTAAAAAATTAAAGGCTCTACTAGAAAGAATATTTGAAATAAATGTCCTCTCCGCTGCAACCAAGTACAGAATCAGAGCTATGTATGGAATAACAATAAAATTATGTCCAATGTACTGAGGCAGCTCACTTCCAAAAATTGCCAAATAAGTGAAGAAAGTCAATGTCGAAACAAACAAAAAAATATTAGGATAGGGAACACGAATCTTCAATATGTATAGCTTATACAGAAAAATTCCAATAATAAACTCAGATAATCTAAAAATAGGCATCGCATAAAAAACCCCAAACTGCGGCGGACTAAATAAGTAAGTGGTCAACCCAGGTAAAGCAGAAATTATGGAAAGCACAACAATACCTAGGGCGATGTGTTTTTTTGTGAAGTTTCTTGCTAGATTAACCATAAATGGAAACATCACATACAAGAAAACCTCCACAGAGATCGACCAAGTCCCACCAAAAGTCCAATAATTAAATAAATTTGGAAACCAAGCTTGAAGTGCAAATAAATTTATAAAATTCAAAGTGATAATTTGAAATAAATTTTTAAATGAAGCATCAGTGAAATTTATGCCTATCCATGGTATGGAAATGATACTAAGCAGAATATAAACAGGGTAAATTCTTGAAAATCTGTTAACTATGTATTTCTTAAAATTTATAGAACTATCTGCGTAGTTATAAGCCAATATAAAGCCGGAGAGCATAAAGAACAAAGTCATCCCGACTGCTCCTTGGCTTATCATATTCTTCAAATAAACATTACTCGAAAGCGGCCATCTCATATCAATATGAAAGACCAGTATTGAGAATGCTGCCAAGAACCTTACCCCGGTAAGGGTGAAAATCTCTGATTTCATCTTTTGTATTTTTAGATGGCTTCATCAAGGATGAAAACCTCATTGACTACATGCATTTGATACCGCCAGCAAGGCGACTGTAGCAGCACTCCACATCAGTTTGAGTAGTTGCACGCGACAGCATCTAGAACTACCCACCTTTCGCCGGGCCTGGGAAACCTCCTCACGACCTCTGCATCACTTCCCTAGGCATGCCCACCAGGGCACCGGCACTTTCCACCCACTAAGCCCGCCAGCAACCGCTGAGCGGGCTTTTCTTTTGCCCTCAACCGGAAAACCCATGCAAGCAGCCCGCCCCACCTTGCCCAGCGTGCCGATCACCAGCGCGGCATTCCAGTACAGCAACTCCGCCAGCACCAACATTGCCGACACCTTTGCCAAGGCCCGTGCACGCATGGCAGCCGAGCAGGCAGCAGCGACCAGCAAGCCGCGGCACCGCAGCCGACATGGCTCTGCGCTGATGACCGTCAACCGCGTGCGCGCCGGCACCACCAACCACCTGAATCTGCAGCTTTTCGAGGAGCAGCCGTCATGCGCATCTGTGTTCTGAAATGCGGCTGCGTCCCCATCCAACACATAGCCCGCAGCGCCGCCGAAGCGTTTGACCACGGCTTTGCCGAGCTGGGCCACCTGGGCTTGGGGATCACCTGCCGATGCATCCGATAGACACCGTGCTGCACGAGCTGCAGCACCGAGCGAGTGGCCCTGCTCTCCGAGATCTAGACAACCGAATTTCTGTTAGTTTTGGTTCAAAATCGGTTTCTGCCAGAAAAAGAGAGTATTGTGAAGAAAGCAGTCATTTCTGAGTGCTTTATTGAATCGGAGGCTTTTATGAAAGCCACAGTTAAAAATAATCTCAAGGCCCGCACCCGAAAAACCGGGCTTCCAGACGTCAATAGCCATTCTGTCTCTCATGACGACTATTCCCGCACGCCTGATCACCCCATCGAAAAGGGGCGCTTTATTTTGAGCGACATCGTTGCAAAAAGGATCCCATCACCTAAATCCTCTCCTGGGAAAGTGAAAATAGTGGGAAAGAGATTTCTGAGCGAATAGCGAAAGGAAATTGATATGTTTGCACAACCACTTTCCAAGGCCCAGGACCTTTGGTCAAATCTCATGCATGTGTTATTTCCTTGGGTGAGAGCTTTTCCAGGCCTGCCAAAAGAGGATGAAACGAATACTCAATTGCAGAAATCTGTTGCCGAAAAAGAGCATCAAATCAATCGTGATGCGTAATTTAATTCAACGATCCAGCCCCTCGATCGACCCTTCAGCACCCTACAGGTGCCTTTAAATCGAAAAAGGAGTACTATGGATAGCAGTAGACATCAATAATTCCCCTAATAAATAAAAGGCCTATATGTTAAGTGTAACCAAAAAACACCCATCCGAAAGCAATCCCGCCCCGTACGAAGCTGATAGCACTGCTGTACCTACTGGCGACTTTGTCTATTGCCCAGCGGTTTACGAAGCCAGATTGCGTCAAAACGAACACGCAAAAACACAAGTTCGCATCAAGAAATCTCGTCAGGCACAACGCAGCAACGCCACTGAAGAAGGCCTCCGAGTCCGTTCGCCTATCAATCTGCACCGCTAGTTGCACGATAGTTTGACCTGCAGGTTGCTTCTTCAACTGGCGCAACCCTCTCTTCTCAACGCTGCAGCCATTCAGGCATCCAAATAGAGGATGCGGTATCCCTTCAAACGAACTTCCGCAATAGTTTTCATCTACCGGCACAACTCTTATTTTGGGGCAATTTCTGAAGTTAATTAATTTCTTCGAATATACCCATATCTATAAAGTTTTTACAATAACACTTTGTGTGAATCACTCACGCATTGATAGCAATAAAGTCTTTTGCAGGCTAGCTCCAAGCCATTTAATTGCTACCTGACACAGCCTCAATTAATGTAATTTTTCGTCCGAAAGCGGTTTTATTGGTGAAATAGGCGTATGGTTTATCTATGGCATTCAGTCAGGACTTTCCAAAAATACCGGAGGTCTTTATGCCCTTCATCAATAAATACACACATTTATTCAAGGTATACAGACCGCATCTCTTGGATATAGACGACTACCTTATTACCGACAAATATTTCACTGTGACGTCGAATGACGATTCAGAGAGTGAGATAGCAGAATTTGATGAACTCTCTAGAAAAACCATAAAAGACTCACAAATTCACAAAACAATGAAAACACCTTCATAAGAATAATTAATCAAGGATTCAACGCCAAAAAAGGAGGCCTTATGTCCTACCTAAATTCTCAATGCAAAGGGTTTTTGTGCTCCATAAAAAAGACCTTCAGAGGCATCAACAATAGAAGCAGCCTGCCAGATCATCAGGAGAAGAAAACTCCCACAGACGAAGAAAAAAAAGATCTGGAGCGTCAACAGCCAGTCTTGATCCAAAGACAACGGGAACTTCACAGCGACGTCACCTAAAAGGATGTCGCATCAGCGGTGCTAACAGACGGTCTGTCGTGAGCACTACCCACCAGGACATCGCTCCACAAAGAATCCCCACACCGTGGCTCCTTTCAAAGTGTTCCTGGATCCATAGCAGGTCTTTCCGATTTGCTCTCAACCTCAAGGAATGTCCACCATGACTCAACAAACCAACCCACAAAGCACTGCAAACCAACAAGGCCAATCGCCTGCGGATCAAGCCCAAAAAGACAAGCAAGCACAGCAGCAAACCCCAAACCCGCAGCAACCCGGCCAGAAGCCTGCGCAAGAGCAGAAAAATCCTGCCCAGCAGGGGTAACGACTATTTCGCTGATCTCGATGGAGATTGGTACAACCCAAACGGTCAACGGAACTCGTTTTTGGCGCTTCTACTGGCCCATGCAAATGGGGCAGCCGCTCAGAAATCCCAATTTCAGTCAGCAGCAATGCAAATGCAATAAGCGCCAACCAGGCTCACAACCCTTGACGCAGATTCAAGAGCAAATGCGCTGACCCTTGACCATCAACTAGAAGACCTGCATCACGCGGGTTTTCTATTTTTTGAAAACCACAGCACTTGCCAACCGGATCCAGGGCACGCGCCAAGCACCCTGCACTCATGCCGATGCACCTGGTGCGCGCCGGCAAGCCAGCCTGCACTTCGTCCATCTCCCTGGTGCTATTGCGCAGGAGATCGTAAAAACGCTCTTAGATATGCAGCATGGCCAGCCCGCCCACGGCCAGGCCAAGCGCGGCTACGCCAAGCATCCCGTATTCGAGCCACTTCTTCTTGGTGAGCAGTGCAATGGCGGCGAGGGCAATGGCGACCTGCAGCCCGGTGGTTGCCTGGGCCCAGCGGTGATGCAGGTGCATCTGCATCTCGGACTGCTCGTCCCAGTGCCGGGCCTCCGCCTCCAGACGCTCGGCATCGCGCTTGATGTCGTCCTTTTCCTTCTCGTAGCGCTCTACCTTGGCCTGGTAGGCTGCCCGCTTGTCCTCCGTGGCCACCAGATCGCGCGCAAACTCGGCCATCGACTGCTTGGTGCTCTTGGCCTGGTAGAAGGCCCACTGATTCGCCGCTTCGGTCTTCTTGATGGCTGCGTCGTTTTTGTACAGCCCGGCATTGGCCTGGGTCGCACCGCCCATGTACGAGAAGATGGCGCCCACCGTTGCGATGACGGCAGTGCACATGGCGATCTGGTTGGTCAGGCTGCCGCCGCCGATGCCGTGGTGAGCCGTTGCGCCATGTTCGCCCTGGGCGGCATGTTCGAGTTCGTGATCGTGCGGGCCGTGGACGTGAAAGCCGTTGGAAGACATAGAAGCCAAATTCTTGATAGCAATGGGGGGCGCATTATGGGGCCGGCATGACCGCCACTTGGGCTTCAGAGCCCACTGGCATGCCAAAGACGCGGCCTTGCTGGATAGGCTTCGCGACCGGCAGCAAAAAAGTGGCCGGCAGCAGGTACCGCCCCAAAAAAGAAAAAGCCCACGCTTTTGGCGTGGGCCCTTCTTACAGATCGAAGAATATTACTTGCGTGGACGGGCCAGGGCCACTCCCACAGCACGACCACCCAGCGGCTGGTCGTTCAGCGTCTGGATAGCTTTCTGTGCCTGCTCAGGGGTGCTCATTTCAACAAAGCCGAAGCCGCGCGAGCGGCCGGTTTCACGGTCAGAGATGACGTCTGCGGAGATCACTTCACCGCACCCGCTGAAATGGGCGCGCAGGGCTTCGCCGTCGATGGAATAGCCGAGATTGGTGACATAGAGATTGTTTTGCATTGTGTTCTTTCAAGTGGGCTCATGCATTTAAGCGATGAGCGAATAGGAGGTAGAGAGGGTTAGCGACGGCGCTTGAAGGCTGGTGCCGCGCCAGTGCGAGGAGCAAGATGACGGAAGGTCACTCGCCCCTTGTTCAGATCGTAGGGAGACATTTCAACAGTCACTTTGTCGCCTGCCAGTACGCGAATACGGTGCTTGCGCATCTTTCCGCCGCTGTAAGCAATGAGCTGATGACCGTTTTCCAGAGTGACACGAAAGCGGGCATCCGGCAGTACTTCATCAACGCGACCGGGCATCTCGATTAGTTCTTCTTTAGCCAAAGTGTCTCCTGTGAGTAAAAGCAATAAGAGCTCAGTTCAGGCGTTGGCTCATCACCATGCTCCGGCCTTCAGCCAGTGCGTAGTTGGAGGCGAGCAACTCGCTAGAAAACTGAGGGATGAATCGAATGACGCGGTCATAAGCGCCGCGGCGAATGGAAACGGCAGCCAGGAACTGGCCGCTGGTGTTCGACTGTGTCAGAGGTGTGACCACGTAGCGGCCAATCTGCTCTGTAATATTTTTGTGCAGCATGAAAACGGACGGCCGCACGCACGGTTGCGCAGACCATCAAGTGAGATAGGGAAGGCCCGCTGTGAATGCAGGGGGCAACGCAGATCCATAAGGATGTTCAGGATCTGGGGAGTTCGCCTAGAAGGGAGTGACCACCGCGTGCTTTGCTAGAAGAGCGGCTACCTGCGGCCAAGGGGCGGCAATGGTGTCAGACAGGCACTGTTGGGGCGAACGGCCTAAACAGCGAGTGGAACCAGTATAGGTCAAGTGAAAGACCTTTGGTTTACAACATGCAACGTCGGCAACGGGAGCGGTGCTTGCGCCCAATCTCTCCCCTGCTCTTTCGAACAAGAAATCGATAGACCTGCCCGCGGTAACCCTGTACCGTGGGATCAACTGTTCTGAAATCTACTGAGAGTCTTAGCCATGAGCACAACTAAAAAGCCCGCCGTCCACCATATCGTAGAGGCCAAGCGATGGGAGCTCAGTCGGGAGAAAGAACGCATCACCTATCCCACCGACCATGCTGGGCCCGTCCAGATGGACTGGCGCAAGCGCGAGAACTACTCCGCCACGGATCTCGACTATCGAGGCCGAAACAAGACCTAGAGATCCTTCCACCCCATTGCCATTGCCCGCCTTCGTGCGGGCTTTTTTATTGCCGAAACAGGAGGCATGTATGCGCCATACCGGAACGCTTTTCCTCAGCCGCACCCCGCCGCAGGCCAGCACGGCGCTGTGCGGTGCTTTTCAGTTGCAGTTGCTGCTGCTGGATCGCCTGGGCCCGCACCACACAGAGCCATGGCGCGCCACCTGGACAGGCGTGGCCGCACAGCGATTTTGGCAAACACACCATGCAGCGCTGCTGCCCGGCACCGCCCTGGTGGTGGAGCTGGATCGCGCCCGCATCCACACGCTGGCCTGCTGCCCGCCACGCAGCGAGGTGCAGGCCCACGTCATTCACTCTGTGCACTGGTGCCGGCGCGCAGCCGGGAGCCTGCAAGCGCTTCAACGCGGCATGTCCAGCCGCAGCATGCGATGTGACCCGCGCAATCGATTGAGCAAACCCGAGCCCTGCCACTGAGCAGGGTTTTTCTTTTTCAAGAGGTATCACATGGATTCTTTTCTGACCGCCACCCAGCCGCCACCGGTCTTTCTGGCGCCGGATCGCTTTGTCACCATCAAGATTTTTGCGGCCATTTCGGGCTTCACTGAGAAGGCCATCCGTCGAAAAATCGAGAGCGGTGTTTGGATCGAGCGGCGCGAGTATTTCAGGTCGCCCGACTCGCACATTTTTATCGACCGTGAAGGAGTCCAAAAATGGGTAATGCGCGGGGTGTAGAGATCCGAGAGAGCGGCATTCGGCTCTCGTTCGCCCACCGGGGAGAGCGCATTCGCCGCACTCTCCTGGTGGAGGGCAAGGCCATTGCGCCAACGCCTGCCAACATCAAATATGCCATCCGGCTGCTGGCCGAGATCAAGCTCAAGATCCGTGCGGGCAACTTTGTGATGCGCGAGTATTTTCCGGAAGGCGGCACGGTGGCTGCCGGCACGACCGTGGCCCACCAGCTGGATCACTGGCTGTCGGTGAAGGTGGCAGAGAATTCGACGCTGGCGGGTTACCTCAGCGCGATCAAGTTCTGGAAGCCTTTCATTGGTGAGGAACAGGTCTCCGCCCTGAAGCACTCGGACATTCTGAGAGCCATCAAGACCCGACCGGATCTGAGCGGCAAGACCGTCAACAACTATGTGTCGGCTCTCAGGTCAGCGATGGACCTGGCCGTGCTCGACAAGCTGCTGACCGAGAACCCGGTCGCGGCGGTCCCCAGCGCCAAGTGGCAGCGGGAACCGCCCGACCCCTTCGACCACGAGGAAGTCGAGCAGATCATCGACTACGCGCGCGCAAACTTTGCGCCCACGGTCGCCAATCTGATCGCGTTCCGGTTCTTCTCAGGCCTGCGCACCAGCGAGATGGTGGCCCTGCGCTGGCACAGCATCGACTGGAACAAAAAGCGGTTTCGCAACCCCTTCTGGGTGCCGATGCTCAAGGCGCTGGGCGTTCGTTACCGGCCGCCCAACCATATGCGCCACACCTAAGCGACGATGCTGCTCATGGCAGGATCCACGCCGGCCTATGCGGCCAAGCAGATGGGGCATTCTGTGGAGATGTTTTTGAACGTCTACTCCAAGTGGCTGGACGACGGTCAGGGGGATATAGAGCAGGCGAAGCTGGAGTCCTTCATCGGACAAAACTCCCCAGGAACTCCCCTGAAAAAACAAAGATCGCGATAAGTCTTTGTTTTAAAAAGGCAAAGCTGGAGCGGGCGATGGGAATCGAACCCACGTTATTTGCTTGGGAAGCAAGAGTCCTACCATTGAACGACGCCCGCACACCGTCAACCGCATGATTTCATTGCAAAATCTGCCGCAAACCATTGTCTCTACTGAAAATGACAATGTTGTGCTTCGAAAATTCTAGCACAACGAAATCCTGTGAAATCCGCCTGCCCTGCGCGAGTCGGCACAGGTTCTCCGGCAACTTGCAGGTCTTGAGCACCACTGCGGAAGTCCCATCCACGGCGCAGGCGGGCAAGCTGTTGGATACTCCAAGGGCTCGGCCTCCTTTACCAGCTGGGTACGCCATCTGATCGTCGGTATCTTGTTGGCGCCTTGAACGCTTGATGTGAAGAGCCAAGGCCATCTCGACGAGTCCGTGGAGCAACAAACCAGTCCTTCCCTCTCCCCCGCTGCAGGTAATCGGACATGAGCTCGCAGCAATGGAGATAGACCCCTATGCGAGCTTCTTTCTCTTCGTCTGACGCACGCACCGAGCCGAGCCGAGCCGAGCCGAGCCGAGCCGAGCCGAGCCGAGTTGAGCTGAGCTGAGCTGAGCTGAGCTGAAATGCAGTTTCCTGCGTGCGTAAATGCGTCGGACAGCGTCACTTCAAAAACGCACACAACCATGTCCAAAGACGCCTCAGCATGTGTGCGGCCATCAACTCCTGGACTCTGCATGAAGGGCCAGTCGATGAAACATGCCAAGGCATTCAAGCTGAGGCAGCCCTCCCCAAGCGCAAGCTGTCCTTGAGCGCGCTCTCCAGGTACAGCACGGCCTTAATGGACGCTTTTTTGCAGATGCCGCGCTACTGCATCGCCCCTGATTGGCAATTCGTTTCGGGCTTAGCCAACTTCGCCCAACGCCGCTTTGCGACGAAACAAAAAATGCTAGGATCTTGCCGCTAGCGCCGACTTCAGCACCAAAGACACATAACTGCGCAGAAGTATTCGCCCACCTGGTTCACCAGGCAGGTCAAAAAGCTATTGCGTTCGATGCAGCAATAAAGCTCGGGGAGTGAAGCCATCACCCCTCCAATGCTTGAAGAGCATTTTGCTGCGGTAGTGGAACTTCATGAGTCAAGTGTCTTGTCCCAAACATCCATCCCCGGTGATTCCCCTGCGTCTCACGGCATGCGCGTCTCCTGGTCAGCGCTAAGCGGCTTGGCCGCCATTGTCCTGTTCTTCATTGTTCTGGGGCATGACGGCCGACGTGTTGCACAGTTGCTGGTACTCATGGTGCCTGTGCTCGTCAGTCTGGCCTGGCCGATGCGCAGCCATGCATGGCTCAAGGCGCGACGTTGGCTTTCCTTTGTCTGGGTAATGCTTTTTGCATTGGATGGCACCATGCGTGCCTATCTGATGGAGCTGTACCAGTCTTCACCAGAGGGCGCCATGGTGATCGGCGCGATGGCCAATACCAACTGGCGCGAAAGCTCCGAGTATCTGTCAATGCACTGGCGCAGCGTCGTGCTGATCTTCTGCGGCCTTGCCTTGCTCGCTTTGCTGGTGTGGCATCTCACGGGGCGAACTATATTGGCTGCCTTGCGCAGGGACCGAAGGCTGGCGGCGCTTTCATTGATCGTGGCCCTTGTGTGTGCGCTGGCCTATTCCAGCAAGCCTTGGCGCAGGCTGCATCCCGCGATTTTCTGGACCCAATGGGTGCACTCCGCTCAAAAACTGAAAGCCAGCCTCGCCGACCAGCATGAGGAGCGAGCAAGACTGCTAGATCTCGCCATCCAAGCAAGGCCTACGCTGGCGGACGCCGGGCCATCCACTGTCGTGCTGGTCCTCAGTGAAAGCATTAATCGAGACAACTTGTCGCTCTATGGCTACGACAGGCAGACAACGCCCCAGCTTCAGGAGCATCAACGGACATCTGGGACCCAGATGACCGTGCTGCGCAATGCATGGTCTGTGGATGCCAGTACTCTGCCCGCAGTGCGTAACTTGTTTGGCTTCGGTGCCCCGGGCTCGACGGAATCCCATCATCTGGTCGCGCTTGCTCGAGCATCAGGCTACAAGGTTTGGTGGATCAGCAACCACGACGATGTTGGAATCGAGCAGCAGCATGCCAGGCTGGCTGACATCGTGCAGATGGTGAATCGCACTCCTGGGCGCTCCTCTGTGTCTCTGGACGGGGAAATGGTCGATGAGCTGAAGACGGCTCTTGATGCGCCTTCCGAACGCAAGTTCATCGTGGTTCACATGCTGGGCGCCCATCCGCACTACAGCCTGCGCTACCCCAAGGGCCAGAATCCCTTTGATGATGAAGCAGATGCAATTGATGCATCGCTGAAGAACAAGGGCACCTCCTTATGGGTACGCCGGCAACGCCAGGAATATGATGCGGCGCTGCTGTATCACGACTATGTGGTGGCGGAAACGCTGCGCCTCACCCAATCAGCTGCCTTGGCGAAAGGCAAGGTGGCATGGATGTATCTATCCGACCATGGCCAGGAAGTGGGCCATGTCCGCAACCATGCGGGACACAGCAAGAGCACCGAGGCCGGCTACCGTATTCCCGCGATTATCTGGCGAACGCCCTCTTCGCCAAGCCTGCCTGAAGACGTTGCACAGAGGCCTTTTCGCTCCGATTGGGCCGCATGGACTATCGCGGATCTGCTGGATTTACGCTGGAGCAGCCAATCGCTTGAGCGCAATGTCTTGAGCAAGACCTACCGATGGGAAGAGCCGCGCCTGCCAATGCCTGTGAGTTCATTCACTAGGTGACTTTTCATGTGCGGAGCAAATACCCAGATCCGGGAGCCAGGCGATTTCAGCCTGCTCTTTGCTTGTCCCGCAGCGCCCCTACCGCCCCTCAGTTGGAGGCAAACACCCGCGAGCACAGGAAATCCACCAGGGCTCTGACTTTGGGCGAAACATGTCTGCCTGCCGGCCACAAAATGTGGAAGACCCCCTCGCGTTGCGCCTGCTCAGGCATGACACGCACCAGTCTCCCGTCAGCCAGCGCCTCCCGAATGGCAAAGTCCGGCAGACAGGCAATGCCGAGCCCTTGCAGGGCAAAACATGCACGCGTCTCGATGTTGTTGCAGACCATTGATACCGGTAGCTTCAGGGGCTCGCCGTCCGGCTCTGGAGGAAGTGGCCAAGCCTCCAGCTTGCCACTGTGAGGCCAACGGAAATGCAGGCAGAGGTGGGACTGGAGGTCTTGCACCTTGCTCGGACTGCCATAGGTAGCGAGGTATTTGGGAGACGCAACCAGCACCATCTTGAAATGGCCGAGCTTGCGCGCCACCAAACGGGAATCGGCAGGCTCTCCGGTGCGGACCACGGCATCGAAGCCCTCCTCCACCACATCAACCAGACGGTCTGAAAAATCAAGGTCCAACTGGATATCCGGATACTCGTGCATGAAATCGGCAAGCACCGGCAGTACAAGGGTACTCACCAGCGGCAGACTCACACGCAAGCGTCCTCTTGGAGCCGATGAGGCCTGAGACAGCTCCGCCTGTGCCGCTTCGATCTCTGAAAGAATGCGCCTGCTGCGCTCCAGCAGCAACAAACCTTCGGCGGTAGGTGTGATGCTGCGGGTGCTGCGATGAAACAGGCGCACGCCCAGTTTTTCCTCGAAGCGCGCCACGCTCTTGCCTACCGCAGAAGCGGAGACACCCAGCAGGCGGCCAGCCGCGACAAAGCTTCGAGTTTCGGCAACCTGTACAAACACCGTAAATGCGTTGAGGCTATCCATGCATCGCCATTTTCATTTCGGTAGTATGCCCCTTGATTACGGACATATTCGTCCTTGAAGAGCGGAACTCTATCCTACTTTTTCTCGGATTGCATGCCACATAAGGTCATGGTTTCCAAGCAAAGAGGATTGTGATCCGATGACTTCTTCACTTTCCTGCACGCCTACAAGAAGCGTGCAGCACTCCATTTCCGAGCCGCTGGCACTGGTGACCGATGCAGTGCACCACGCCCTTGCCGAGCAGCGACTGGTGGGCGCCGTGGTGCTCGCCTATCAGCACGGTCAAACGCTGTGCCGCATGGCCGCAGGCTGGGCCGACCGTGAGGCAGGCGTCGCAATGTCGGAAGACATGGTGTTCCGCTGGGCTTCGGCCAGCAAGCCGGTGATCAGCGCTGCCGTTCTGCGGTTGGTGGCCCAGGGACGCATCGCGCTGGACGAGCCCGTCACGACCTGGCTGCCAGCCTTTCGCCCCCGGCTTCCCGATGGCGGTGAGACGAACATCACGGTGCGCCAGTTGCTCAGCCACACCGCAGGCCTGGGCTACCGCTTTCTGGAACCCGACGCACACGGCCCGTACACGCGGGCTGGTGTATCGGATGGCATGGATGCGAGCGGTATCGACCTGCAGGAGAATCTGCGCCGCATTGCCAGCGTGCCGCTGCTGTATGCACCTGGTACTGGCTGGGGCTACTCGCTGGCCGTGGATGTACTAGGCGCGCTGGTCGAAGCAGTGTGCGGCATGGGCTTGCCGCAGGCCATCGAGACTCTGGTGACGCGCCCCCTGGGCATGGTCGATGCCGGCTTCACTTGCCTGGATGCGGCGCGTATGGCGACGGCTTACGTCAATGGCGGCCCGGTGCCCCATCGCTTGCAGGAAGGCGAGGTCGTGGCGCCCTTCGAAGGCACGGTGGGTATTGCCTACAGCCCTTCACGCGCTTTTGATGAACGCGCGTTTCCTTCCGGCGGCGCCGGCATGGTGGGCACTGCCGATGATTTGCTGCGTCTGCTGGAGGCGCTGCGCACAGGTCGCGATGGCTGGATGCCCGAGCAACTGGTCGCCGAGATGACGCGGGACCAGACACAGGGGCAGGAGCTGGCCGCCGGCCCGGGCCTTGGATTCGGCCTGGGCTTTTCCGTGCTGCGCGACCCGGCACGGGCCCAGTCACCCGAGTCCCGTGGCACCTGGCGCTGGGGTGGTGCCTACGGACATGCCTGGTGGGTGGACCGTCCCCGGGGCCTGACGGTGGTTGCCATGACCAACACCTTGTATGAGGGAATGTCAGGGCGTTTTGTATCGGCATTGCGGGATGCGGTTTACCGGGGCCTTCAAGAATGAGTGCCTCCACCTCTCAAAAAAGTCTGCCCTGGGCGAACTTGCTGGCCCTGAGCATGGCTGCGTTCATCACCATCCTCACTGAAGCATTGCCCGCCGCGCTGCTGCCGCAGATGGCACAAGACCTGGGTGTCTCTCAAGCCTGGATCGGCCAGACCGTGACCACCTATGCATTCGGTTCGCTGGTGGCTGCCATTCCGCTTGTGACGATGACACGCAGCATGCGCCGGCGCCCGCTGCTAATGGCTGCCGTGCTGGGTTTTGCGCTGGCCAACAGCGTGACGGCTTTGTCGGACAGTTTCACCCTCATCATGACTGCGCGCATCGTGGCAGGTATGGCTGCAGGAATGCTGTGGACGCTGCTGGCGGGCTACGCCACCCGCCTGGTTGCACCGCAGTTCCGTGGCCGCGCCATTGCAGTAGCCATGGCTGGCACGCCGCTGGCATTGTCTCTGGGCGTTCCCGCAGGCGGCTGGCTGGGATTGGCATGGGGCTGGCGCTGGTGCTTCGGCTTGGCCAGTACCCTGGCCCTGCTGCTGTGGCTGTGGATGTGGCTGCGGCTTCCGGATTTTCCAGGGCAGGACCGGAACCAGCGCAAGCCCATTGCCGCCGTGATGCGCACGCCCGGCGTGTTGGCAGTATTGATGGTAGTGCTCTTCTATGTGCTTGCCCACAACATCCTCTATACCTACATCGCGCCTTTTCTGGCGGCCAGTGGAGTGCATGTCCGCATTGACCTGGCGTTGCTGGTCTTCGGTATTGCGGCCTTGCCTGGCATCTGGTTGACGGGATTGTTCGTGGACAGACATCTGCATCGCCTGTCGATGGCGAGCATTCTGCTTTTCTGCGGCGCTGTTCTGATGCTGGGGCTGAGCTGGGGCGGTTCGTCGCTGGCCTTGGCAGCATTGGCAGTCTGGGGATTCGCCTTCGGCGGTTCAGCCACCTTGTTTCAGACCTCACTCGCACAAGTCGCGGGGGAACAGGTCGACCTGGCCCAGTCCCTGTTCGTGACGACGTGGAACTCTGCCATCGCCGGCGGAGGTCTGGCCGGCGGACTTCTGGTCGTGGCCTGGGGGGCGCAAGTCTTCCAGCCAGTGCTGCTGCTACTACTGGGCTTTGCCGTTGTCTGCCAGCGGCTGCTTTCTGGATCCAGCATCAAACATCTCAAGGTGATGCAAGCTGATTACGAAAGCTGAGTCTGCTGCTGCCTGGCCACATCTGTTCAGAGGCGAGGATGACGGACTTCCGGCGCCTCGCCTGCTGCAACTGGCAGCCAATGCCGGGCCGCTTGACTGAGCGCGACCGAAAGACTATCGAAGGGTCATAAGAAAACCACTAGCAGCTCCAATGTCTGCCGACAGGCAAGTCTCAAACGACCGCAGCCCGCCGAACAGCAGCATCCACTACCTGCCATGAGCAGAGTGTTCAATGTCACGCTTGGGGTACGGTCTGCCAGTCCCCCACTTCATTGGTTTGGAGTGCGCATTCTCATAGTGCCTATGATTACCCCTGCCAAGTCTGTACAGGAGATCGCCATGAGCACTTTCCGCGTTCAACACATCGACCACATCGTGCTGCGCGTCAGTGACCTGGAGCAAAGCATCCGCTTCTACCGGGAAGTGCTTGGTTGCGCACTTGCAAAACGTCGTGACGACCTGGGCATGGTTCATCTTCGAGCCGGTGCATCCATGATTGATCTGGTGGATATCCATGGCCCGCTTGGGCGTGAGGGCGGCCCTGCTGCCTCAACAGAGCGCAGGAATATGGACCATTTCTGCCTGCGCATCGAACCATTCGATGAGTCGGCCATCCTCGCCCACTTGAGCCGCCACGCGCTCAAGGCCGAGAAAGCAGAACAGCGCTATGGAGCTGACGGCACTGGCCCGTCCATCTATTGCCACGATCCAGACGGCAATCAGCTGGAACTGAAAGGACCTGCACACAGACTTTGATAATTGAGCGAGCGCTAGGCCGCAGCTTGGCGACGTTGAACAGATCAATTCCAAATCGCCAAAAGCTCACTATTCGCTGAAGAAAGCAGGCGCATCACCATTGAAAGCGCTATCGCGAAGCGCTGACTTGATGGCTGCGTCGCCACATGTTCGCAAAGCGGCCTTGTTCGACAAGGCGGCGAGCGCGACCTATCTGGGATCCATTCTGGTGCTCAATGCTGAGGGGAAAGTCACCCTCAAAGCAGGTGCAGAGAGTCTGGTGGACGACAGCTTCTCTGATCGGGATTTTTTCAAAGCACACCAGGAAAGCTCCAACCTGGGCCTCTATGTGGGCGACCCTTATGTATCACCACTTCATGGCTACTCGATGAGCATTCCTCTCAGTCGCAGGATTTCTCATGCGAACGGCTTTTTCGCTGGCATCTTGCTGATTGATATACAGCTCGAATACTCCCAGAAACTATTTTCTGAACTGTCGCTAGGCACACATGGAGCGCAGGCACTGAAAAGTCATAGGTCGCAATATCAGTAGCGCCAGCACATTCAAGCAGTTCATGGCGGCGCCAGAGGGCAGCTTTCGGACACGTCGTATATCGACGGTGCAAGACGCTTGTATTTCTTCAAGACTTTGCCGAACCTGCCTTTCATCATCATGGTGGCAAAGGCGCATTCTGATATTTATGCGGTTTGGCGGCACAGAACATTGCTCATTGCCTCTGTCATGGGGACACTCACATTGGCATCCATCGGTCTGTCCTGCGATTTTGGAGTACAGCTCAAGCGCAAAATACGCACGCAGGCTGAGCCAGCAATGGTGGCGCGCACCGATGGACTGACGGGCTTGAGCAACCGCCGCAAGCTCGATGAAATCCTGGATCAGGAATGGCGAAGAGCCACACGGCATCAGAGTACCCTGTCATTGCTATTCGTGGATATTGACTGTTTCAGGGCCTACAACGACAACGACGGGCATCAAGCTGGCGACACCGTTCTAGCGACCGTGGCGAAACGCATTGCCAACAATATCCGCCGCCCCGGAGATGGTGCCGCTCGCTATGGAGGCGAGGAGTTCCTTGTCGTTTTGCCCGACACGTCTTCGGACGGTGCAGAATTCATTGCTGAGAATATTCGTCTCGCACATTGAACATACAGAAAGCGCTTTCGGTCACATCACGGTCAGCATAGGGAGTGCCACGTGGGGCCCAGAACGGACCGATACAGATATGGCAGCGGTGATCCGTGATGCCGACGAGGTGCTCTACAACGCCAAGATGACTGGGCGCAACAAGGTAGCCTTGTCAGCACAACACAGATGCTGGGTGCCGCAGGCCCACCGCTGATCGGGACGGCTGCATTCGGCCAGCTCCAGAGGTGCAAGCGCAACGGCTCTCAAGACCGCACTCAGCTCGGGCTTCTACGCCCCTGCCCGAATACCCCGCAGCGATCGGACGTGGTCCTTCATCCGCTGTCCCAATACCCAGGCGCAATATCCGCGATCCAGGCGCGGCGCCTTTTATCCATTTCGCGCACTGGCAACGGTCGGCTCGAGAGTCTGCACGAACGCCCGGAAGCCGCATGTCTGTTGCGGCCTCGTGGAGGCTCCGGTGCGCCATTGCTCAGGCCGCAAATCGCTTCAGAATCAAGGATGCATTGACACCGCCGAACCCAAATCCGTTGAGCATGGCGTGCTCCATCGCATGGGCACGTGCATTACCGGCGATCAGATCCAGACCGGCCGCCATAGGATCTGGATGCTCCAGGTTCAGCACGGGTGGTGCGATCTGGTCGCGCAAGGCCAATGCCGTGAAGATCGCGGCAGCTCCGCCAGCTGCTCCCAACATATGGCCCAGGGCCGATTTGGTGGCCGTGATCGAAGGACCGGAGTCTGCGCCAAACACTTGACGAATGGCGGCCAGCTCGCCTCGGTCACCTACGGGTGTAGAGGTCGCATGGGCATTCAGATGCTGAATATCACCAGCTTGCAGCTGTGCTTGACGCAGCGCGGCGCGCATCGAACGAGCAGCGCCCGCTCCATCCTCCGGACCGGAAGTGACATGGTAGGCATCGGCAGAGGTACCATAGCCCACGATCTCCGCCAGTGGCTTGGCGCCGCGCTCCAATGCGTGATCCAGTGCCTCAAGCACCAGCAGCCCCGCACCTTCGGCCATGACAAAGCCATCCCGCGCCTGATCGAAAGGTCGGGAAGCCCTCGCGGGATCGCCGCCGCAAAAAGTCGTCACGGCCTTTGCCGCAGCAAAGCTGCCTAGCGCAACCCGGTCAATCGTGGCTTCGCTACCACCACAGAGCGCCATGTCCGCTTCGTCATTGCGAATCAAGCGCGCCGCATCGCCAATGGCTTGAATACTGGCAGCACAAGCAGTCACCGGCGCCCCCAACGGCCCCATGAGCCGGTGCCTGATCGATACCTGCCCCGCGGCCAGATTGGCCAGGAAAGCGGGTACCGTGAAGGGTGACAGGCGCTGGGGTCCCTTGCCATCCGTGGTTCGCACGGCTTCTGCGATGGTGCTGAATCCGCCCACGCCGGAGCCGATGATGGTCGCCGCGCGCTCCCGCTGCTCGGCTGATGGATGAGCCCACTGCGCATGGGCCAGAGCCTGGCCGGCTGCGCCCAACGCAAATGCAATGAAGCGATCCATGCGGCGTAGCTCTTTCGCTGAAATGATGGCTTCGGCATTCCACCCGGCCTCTGGATCCTCCTGCTGGCCTGGTACACGCCCGGCCACACAGACGCCTGTCCCCTCGGCGGTACCAGCACTCAGAGTCCGCACCCCGGACCGGCCGGCCAGCAGCCTCTGCCAGGCCAGTTCCACATTGCACCCTAAAGGAGATACCAGACCCAAGCCGGTAATAACCACCCGACGACCCATGCTGCGCCTTTCGCATGTCATGCCCAGTCTCCAGCAGGGACAGAGCATGACTATATTGATGATGACCGCAATCATAAATGAGTTTTGATGACGGCTATCATCTAACGCATGAAAGTGAGCAAAGCACAGGCAGCCGAGAATCGCGAGGGAATCGTGGATGCCGCTGCACGTCTGTATCGAGAAAAAGGCCTGGATGGAGTGGGCGTGGCGGAGATCACCCGCGACGCAGGATTGACACATGGTGGGCTGTACCGGCACTTCGAGTCCAAGGATGCCCTCGCACGCGAGGCATGCCTGCGCGCATTCGAGTGGACAATCACCCCGCTGGACGGATTGGAGTCTTCGGAGGCCGACGCCGCATCTGCAAACAGCCTTCGCGCACTGGTGCATGGCTATCTTTCCGCAACCCACCGCGACCACCCTGGAGAGGGCTGCCCTGCTGCTGCATTGGCCGCAGATGCCGCCAGAGCAGGCCCCGAAATGTCAGAGGTATTTGCGCTGGGTGTGGAACGCAACATCCAACGCTTTATGGGCGTGCTCCAGGGTGAAGACGAGACAAGACGCAGCGAGACTATCGTGACCCTCAGCAGCATGGTGGGTGCACTGGTTCTCGCTCGGGCAACAGCAGCGGGCAACCCGGCTCTTTCTGAAGAAATACTGGCCACCCTGCGAAAGCAATTAGCTCCGTAACCGCCTGGTTGGGGCATTCGCTCGCGCATTAGAAACGCGTCACGGCCGGTGCGGACTCCCCAAACAGGCATTGGGCAGCGTCGCCGCTATGGGCCGCGACTGCCGACCAGGGTGAGACGAACCGGACAACGGCTGATGGCCTCGCACACGCTGATCGCGAAAAGACAGGATGACCTGCCAGATTCGATGCGCTCCAACATGGAGACGGAAGAATCATGAGCACACCTTGCATGTGCTCATGACCCTGGTTGTTTCGCCAAAACGAGGTCTGGCAGGCGCGTCATGCGCAAACGCTGCTATCTGGATCTATCGCGCAGACCTTCGCTCCAGCGCGCCAGCCAGCCCGAGGCTGCCACCAGTGCCTGGCTGCCCTTGCCCAGCAACGAAGAGAGCTCCGTCTCGGCACGCTCGCGCAGCGTCTCCTCGTTTTCAGGCAGCGGCGGCAATATATGGGCGTAGTAGCTATTGCCCAGAACCCGGTGCAGCAGGCGCTCTCCCGGAAAAGGCTCGTTGTTGTTCAGCGCCCGCGCGCCTTTGAGAATATTGCGGATGTCGTACTGCGTGGGGCTGATATCGGCCACCTGCTTGGGCAGTCCCAGCAGCGTGTAGACGCCGATACGCGCCGTGCGCACCGAACTCTCCATCGTGAAGATCACATCGTTGCTGGTCTCCACGAACTGGCCCAGCAAGGCCAGATTGGTACAGCCCTGAGGCACCACATGAGGCCGGTCACCCGCCGCGCGCGGCATGAACTGCGCAGTGATGTAGGGCATCAGAGCCAGGCGCACCTTGGTGTTGGCGGCCACCGCATCGAGCTGATCATCGATACCCAGGTGGTAGCACAGCTCGGCCAGGATCTCTCGTCCGGTACAGGCGGGCATGGGCTTCCTGATATGGTTGCCCTCCTTGTCCATCAGCAGCGCATAAACCCACAGCACCAGTACGTCGTCAGGCTGATCGGGAAAATGCGGTTGGCGGTTGCAGGTGAAGCTCATCACCCAATTGGAATCCGTGAAAGTGATGATGCCGCCGGTGACCGTCTTGCCCGAATATGGATCATTGACCGCCAGTTCCTTGAGCTTGTCGATCAAGGGGGAAGGCTTGCAGGTAAGCGTGGCCGACTCCCACATCGAGCGGGAAACATCACCGCAGAACTTCTCGGGCTTGCCGAAGACCGGAGATTTCTTCGCCAGGTTCTGCCACAGCGTCCAGTCGCTGCCCTCGCCCGGCTCGCCATTGCCGCGCGCCAGTACCGGTACCGTGTCCATGTCTCCGTAGGCCGTGCCCTCGGTCATTGAACCAGTCAGCGCAAACACCACGTCGTCGGAGCCGACGGTGATGCTCTCCTCGCGACCCGCAACCTTGCAGCGGATCGCGGTCACGGTGCGGCTGCCCTCGTCCTCACGCATGTCCAGTTCATGGGCACGGGTGTCGAACTGCACGCGCACCCCCTGCTCCTGCAGCATGCGGGCCAGCGGCACGACAAAGCTGTCGTACTGGTTGTACTTGGGGAACACCAGGGCCGACATGTCGGTCAGGCCGTCAATGGCATCAAGGAAGCGATGCATGTACAGCTTCATCTCCAGCAGGCTTTGCCAGTTCTCAAAGGCGAACATCGAACGCCACAGATACCAAAAGTTGGTCTCGAGAAAGCTCTTGCTGAAATACTCCTCGATCGTGATGTCGTTCAGGTCTTCCTTGCGCTTGAGCAGCAGCTTGACGATCTCCCACTGGTGCGACTTGCTCAGACCCAGCGTAGCGAAATCGCGGATCTGCCCCTGCTTGTGCATCAGCCTGGCCTTGGACCAATTGGGATCTTTGTCGTTGATCCAGCGGTATTCATCGAGCACGCTGTAGCCTTCAGGCAGCTCCAGCGCCGGGACATCCTGGAACAGATCCCAGAAGTTGTCGTAGTTCCAGTTCATCTCGCGGCCACCGCGCACGATGTAGCCATCCTCGGCATTGCCCGAGCCATCAAGCGAACCGCCGGCAATGCTCAGGCTGTCAAGAATCGTGATGTCCTCCCCCTTCATTCCTCCGTCGCGAATCAGATAGAAAGCGACCGCCAGTCCGGCAATGCCGCTGCCTATGATCCATGCCTTGCGGCCCGACTCCTGCCTGGTCGGTACGGGACGATTGCGCATGTACGGACCGACCATGTCCGGCGGGGGCAAGGTATCTTTCGCGCTCTTGCGCCAAAAGCTCTCCCCGACATTCGCCTCCACGCGAACGGAAGCCTGGGACTCTGCACGATTCATGGTCTTGCCTTTCATGGATGTCATTGATGATGACGCTCTATATTTACCAGTAATGCACCGGCTGCGATTTGATATGCCATAAGAGCATCTCAACGCACATTTGCTCAAGCCCTTGAGGAAATGACTGGGAAAGAGAAAAATCCTCAGCGGACATGGGCTCTGGAAAATCGAGCCACTGCTGAAATAAGCAGGCCTCAATCAACAGGCTAAAGCAGGATATTCTTCCCAGTGCCAAAAGCATTGCTACAGCTTATCAGTGATGGTGCCCGCTCGGTCACTTCTCAGAGAGTACATGGCGCGCATCCGAAAATTGCCCACCGAAAGTATTTTTCTGGACGGACTCTTGGTCGTAGCAGCCTCCGACACCAAGTCCTTGAAAACTGCCCAGAATCGAGTGCAGCCAATGACAGGCCGAGGCAACAGAGAATGCAGTTGCCCAGGCTCGGATCGAAGCATCAAGTGCTCTGCAACACTTAGAACATGCCCAGTTTGTTGGGTGAGTCCTTGGGTACCTGCTGTCCTATATCCCACATTTCGACGATCTTGCCATTCTCGAATCGAAGAATATGCACGACCGCAATATCCATATCGACTCTCTCACGCCGCAAATGTGAATAGACCGCAACCCGGTCATCAGATTCAATGGTTTGTTTGACCATGAACGATCTATTGGGTTCTGATTCAGCGCTTTGTTCCATGCCAAGCAGCAAGGACTCCCGATCAGCGGGGAAATACGCGTTGTGATGGTGAAAACTCTCCGACACGTACAGATCGTAGGCTTTTCTTACCTGCCCTGTTGCGCACAAGGTCAGGAAGTCTGCCGCAATAGCGGCCTTGCTCCGGTTGCCCATGCTCATGCTCCATGGAGGCCGATGTTCGGCCCAAGGGTTTCAAGCTCAGGCCTATCCATGCCGGTGGTTGATGAAGCCAAATCATCAACCCGCCATGTTTTTGAAGCAAGCACCATCCACGACACGGCTACTGCCTGCTTTCGGCCCGCCAGCTCCTGTGATCAAAGATGCGTGCTCATGGCTCAAGCAAGCAGCCGCTTTCACGCAAGACCCGCTGCAAACGCTTTGGGTCCATCCCTTGAACAGCAGCGCTGCCCGCCATCGCTGCCGCGGTGCCCGCGGCCTGCCCCATCACAAAACATCCTCCACTTGCACGAGCAGCAGACTGCCCCTCGTGGGTCATGGAAGCACAACGCCCTGCAACAAGCAGGTTCTCAACCGTCTGCGGCACCAGCATTCTCCAAGACAGATCGTTATAGCCGCGCTCGGGATCCAAGGGAAACCCCCATGTGATGCCTCCGGCTCGATGCAGCTCCATCGGCCACGCATTGATGCCAATGCTGTCATCAAAGCGGACCGAATTCAGGATGTCATCGCCAGTCAGCGCATAGAGACCCTGGATTCGACGCGTCTCACGAATGCCGACCTGAGGGGCGATCTCCACGATTCTCGAATCGGCAAACCCCGGTATCTGCTCCTGCAAGAAGCGGAAGTACTCGACAATCTGACGCCGCCCCTCGACCTCTCCCGCACTCAACTCCTGCGCATCCACGGCATTCATGGCCTGACCGCTGGAATTGGCAATCTGGGTGACATTGGCACGCCACTCCGACGGATTGATCTGCGGCCGAAGAATCGCGCCTTCGCGAGGGAAGTTGTAGCGACCTGGATCGCGGAGCCGAGAACGCTCCATGAAGTCATTGATTGCCTTGAAATCGCCAACCGCCGGCAAGGCCTGCGATGCGTCGACATGGCCAATGCGGAACATCGTGGACGGGAAAAGACCGCTGCCATGCCCGTCGCCCACCTCATAGGGAACGCCGGCCAGGGCTGCGATGTCTGCGTCGCCCGAGCAATCGATGAACATATTGGCCCGAACTGCCTGACGTCCTGACTTGGTCTCGATGACCAGGGCATGAATGCGTGAGTCATCCATCAGCACAGATGAGGCCCTGGTGTGGAACAGCAAATGCACGCCGCAAGACAGCATCCACTGATCCGCCGCGCATTTATAGATGGAAGTGTCATAGGAGCGGACGCGAATCCTGCCCTGCATCCCGTCCTGAGGCTTGTTCAGCCCACCCATTGCCTGCAGTCGTGAAAGCAGATCGTCCACGACGCCATGCACGAGTTGGCGCATTTCCCCTTGATGACGGCCATATAGCCCTGCGAAGTTTGTCACGCCGCCGGCGGTGCCCATCCCTCCCAGGAAACCGTAGGACTCCACAAGAAGGGTTCGTGCCCCAAGCCGAGAAGCGCTGGCGGCAGCAGCCAGTCCGGCCGGACCGCCACCGATGACGACTACATCGTATTCACCCTGAACCGGTAGATAACGGGCAGGCTCCAGAAGGGATTTTTGCGAGGATGTCATGGCTTCTTGCTTCAGTCCAATGTGATCTTGTTACGTTCGACGACAGGCTTCCACCGCGCCACATCCGCAGCCAGCAATCTGCGGAATTCCTCGGGCGAATTCCCCACCGGATCCATGTACTGCATGCGCAGCTTGTCTTTGACGGCAGGCTCGGCAAGGACTTGCGCAATCTGGTCGCGCAGCGCGTCGACAATGGCTGCAGGCGTTTTCGCGGGCACGATGAAACCGATCCATGCATCTCCCTTTATGTCGGGAAGGCCGCTCTGAGCCAGAGTGGGCAGCTCGGGAAGTGATGGCGATCTGCTTGGGGAAGCCACGGCCAGGGCTCGCAGCTTCCCGGCTTTCACATGCGGCATCACGGCTGCGGCAGGTAGCAAGCCCATGTCCACCTCACCCGATAAAAGAGCGGTCACCGCAGCACCCGATCCGCGATAGGGAACATGCACTGCATCGCCGCCCGCCTGAGCTACCAGTGCAGCCATTGCCAGATGCGAGATGGAGCCGGCTCCAATCGACGCAAAGCTGAGCTTGGATTTGTCCCTCATCAGAGCCGACAGCTGCTTGGCATCTGTCGTGGACAGCCTGGAGCCGACGACCAGCACGGACGGCTGGGACACAGCAATGCTCACCAGCCCGATATCCCTGGACGTGTCGTAGGGCATCTTCCGAAACAGAAGCGCGTTGACGCCAAGAGGTCCGGCAATGCTGACACCGATGGTGCGCCCATCCCCCTCGGCCTTGGCCACCATGTCGGTACCAATATTGCCGGCGGCGCCACTCCTGTTCTCCACCACAAAAGCTTGATGCAGCCTGCTGGCCAGCCTATCGCCGATGACGCGGGCCACCAGATCAGGGGTCGAGCCAGCATCGAAGGGCACAAGGACTTTGACAGGGACTTGGGGCCATTCCTGTGAGTAAGCATGCCCACCCGTGATGGAAATGCAGGTGAGAAAAAGGGATAGAAGCAAGCGCGATTTCACAACAATGTCTCCAGGTTCTTGGGTATTCAGGGCGAGTTCCTCATCGCCTGGTACGAACTCTAGGCAAGCAGCATCATTGCGTCGATTGATAATGAACAATATCTGCTAGCGGGAAATCGAATAATGGATATGAAGCTTCTCTCGGTCTTCGACGAGATCTACAAAACACGGAGCGTGAGCCGTGCAGGAGAGAACCTGGGTCTGGCTCAGACCTCGGTCAGTCTGGCACTCGGCAGACTGCGGCGAGCCTTCAATGATCAGCTCTTTGTCCGCACCAGTGAGGGGATGCTTCCCACGCCGCGTGCAGCCGCACTGGTTCCTCAGCTGCGACAGGCTTTGGAACTGCTGCAATCAGCGACCAGGCAGCAGGCGGAATTCGACCCGGCCTCTTCCAGCAGAGCGTTCCGTCTCGCGATGACCGATATCAGTCACCTGGAATTTCTGCCTGCCTTGATGAACAAGCTGGGGAATATCGCGCCCAAGGTGCGAGTCGAAGTACTGCGCATCACGGCCGACACAGCCAGATTGCTGGAGGCAGGCGATGCAGACCTGGCGATAGGCTATATGCCGGAACTCGATGCCGGCTTCTACCAGCAGAAACTGTTCAGGGATGGGTTTGCATGCGTTGTGCGCAGAACGCATCCTCGAATCGGCGACAACCTGACAATGACTCGGTTCAAGACGGAGCGCCATGTGATCATCACGGCTCCTGGAACTGGTAACGAGATAGTCGAGCAGGAGTTGAAACGCCAAGGGGCGCAGCGCAATGTTGCACTGTCTCTGCCCACCCTCCCGGGGGTTGGCAACCTGCTGGCCCATACGGATCTCATCGCCACGGTTCCGCATCGAATTGCGCAGACGCTGGTAAAGATCGCCCAGGTCAAGGCAATCGCGTCACCATACAGGCTTCCAGAGTTCGCCATCAAGCAGCATTGGCATGAACGCTATCAGCAAGACCCGGCAAACCGATGGCTGCGCTCAACCTTGGCAGAGCTATTCCTGGAAATCTGATCAGTTCGGGCGTCTTGGCTACGACAGGCTGAATTCGCTCAGAGCGCGCGCCCGATTGCCGGAACGCCCCCCATGGCTAAAGAATAGAAGAGGCTCCTGTCGGAGCCTGGACCGCTCAATCAACGGCGACCATCACCGACGACGCCTTGAGAACCGCGTAGGCATTGTCGCCCTCCTTCAGCCCCAGCGACTGGGCTGAAGTCGAGGTGATCGAGGATGTGACCCTGACACCGGGAGCAATTTCCAGTGTCAACTCCGTGCTGACCGGGCCTGTGACAATCGAGATGACTTTGCCTTGCAAGACATTTCGAGCACTGATCTTCGTAGCATCTACACCTGAGAAATGACGATGGCCATGAGCATGTATCCAGCGGGTTGATGGCTGTAGAAGCTCTGCGATGTAGAAGTCTTATCGTCCGTTGTATGACTGCCAGGGCTCGATTGCTATCGATCCCACGCTATCCGAGCAGGAGCAAAAGACCATGCAACGCTCACAAGCCTCGCTTCAAGCACCAAGTGCGCCTCATCATCGATGACCCGAAGCGACCACGGCTTCTGCCCTGATGCCGTCGCTGGCACCGCTGCGCGGGACTGGCTCATAGGGCAAGCCATATCAGCTGTGTCCAGCGCCAGCCCCTGGGGCTTGTGCCAGCATGGACCTGTGCCGCAATGATGGCCAAGCGCCACTTGCGTGACACAGACAGACGCAAAACAACCGGTCAACCGCTGCTGGGGGTCTGCAGCCGCATACATTAGAGTACCTGCCGCAAGCGGCTTCATTTTTGTATTCGGTATACCGTCCCCCCGGGCGAGGTCACAGATCCACACATGCTCGCAGCTCCCACTTCCTCAAGGCATTCCTCTTAATGACCCGGAGATGAAATGTTGCGCATTTTGGGCAAGGCATCCTCAATCAATGTTCGCAAGGTACTCTGGGCCTGCGCCGAGTTGGACATCCCCTTCAAGCGGGAAGATTGGGGCAGCGGTTTCCAGTCAACGCTCAGTCCTGAATTCCTCGAGTTGAATCCCAATGCCATGATCCCTGTCATCCAGGACGGTGACTTCACGCCATGGGAGTCCAATACGATCATTCGCTATCTGGCCAATGGCTACAACGGGACCGGGCTCTACCCCATCGATGCCAAAGCGAAGGCCCGGATTGATCAATGGATCGACTGGCAGGCGTCGGACCTCAACAGATCATGGAGCTATGCCTTCATGTCCCTTGTCAGGCAATCGCCCGAGCACCAGGACCGCAGTGCACTGGCCCTGTCTTGCAAGGACTGGGCAAGGCACATGGAAATCCTCGAGCGACAACTGGGCTCCACCGGAGCCTACGTAGGCGGTACCGAGTTTTCTCTGGCGGACATACCTGCAGGACTGTCGGTGAACCGTTGGTTTGAAACTCCGCTTGAGCATCCGGACTTGCCTGCGGTGCGCGAATACTACGAACGCCCGAGTCTTCGCCCGGGATTCCGGCAGCATGGAAGAAACGGCACGCCCTGAGCATGTCCAGCCGACTCAAACATTGAACGCAGCCCATGCAAACGCTGCACCTCGCCCGCGTGCGGAGGCTGCGTCCTGTTACTCCGCTTCGCCTATTGGCGCTTGGGCCCAAGCGGGCCACAGTTTCACTGTCAGCAATGAAAGCAGAACATCATGTCCGAATCACGAGATTCCAGGTTTGCCGCAATGGAAGCGGCACTTTCCCTGAGCTTTTCCGGCGAGATAAAGATCGGCGGAAACTATGTCTCCGTGGTTCGCCACGACAGGCAGGTATTTGTCAGCGGCCAGATCCCTCGCGTCGGTGACAGCGTGGTCGTCACAGGCAGAGTCGGCGCTGAAGTTTCGGTCGAGCAGGCACGGTATGCCGCCAAGATTTGCACCATGCGTGCACTGGCATTGCTGCGGCAAGAGCTGGGATCTCTGGACAGGGTTTCGCGCATTCTGCGCATCACCGTGTTTGTCAAATGCTCAGAGGACTTCAGCCAGCAAAGCGAAGTGGCGGACGGCGCGTCCGAGCTGCTGTATTCCGTGCTGGGCGATGCCGGTATTCATACGCGCACATCCGTGGGGGTCTATCAGCTTCCCAAGAATGCCCCCGTGGAAATCGACCTGATCGCGGCGGTGGATTGATGCCCTATCACGGGGTTCCCCTGAGCTACACTGCTTCGCGTGGGCACCGTCCTGCTGACCTCAACCGCAAGCGCATCAGCCATACAGCACCGCCTGGAAGCTGATCGCGCCTTGCAAGCAGAGACCATCGAATGAGCAATACCACCGATCACGGTGTCCAGTTCGGCCGAATCGCCGCGACGATTCCGGTGAAGGACATGGCCAGAGCCTGTGACTTCTACACCAAGATTCTCGGGTTCACAAAAGTCTTCGAAAACGGGAACCCCGTCGGATTCATGATCCTGAAGCGGCATCACGGCGAGCTGCACCTGAGCCTGCAGCCCAGCCACAAAGCCGTGAAATTCAATGTCGCGCATCTCCTGGTCGACAACGTTGATGCGCTGCACACCATCTGCCATCAATACGGCTTGAGAATCATCAAGAGCCTTCAGGACAAGGACTATGGCCTGAGGGCATTCGTGTTTGAAGACCCTGATGGCAACCGTATCGATGTCGGACAAATGATCCAAGCCTGAATCGTGAGGTAGCCTCGGCCACCTTGGGTGGCCACAGCCCGCCTCGGATCGGAAACCCGGTCGCAGCTAAGGACGAGCACAGTCGCTTCCCTGATTGCCACAGATCGCGTTCGGCCGGGAGCAGGCACACGGCCGGGTTTCACGGCAAAGCGCATCCGGCTGGCCGTTGCCCTGCAGCTTTGCGGCCTCAATGACTGCAGATACCAGCCATGCTTGCTGGACCGGCCGGCCTTGCATGCCTTGGACCCTCTCGGGTTCCCTACAGCAGGCTCAGCCTCAGGCCTTCGTCCAAGGTCAGAGCATCGGGGCAATTCCTGCCTCACGGACTCAACGAAAGCAGATCTGGAAGGCAAGTCTTTCTTCCACTTTGTTAGGGGCACTCAGGTCACGGCTGCCTAGCCTCAAATCACATGGGTAAAATTGTGCGGGATCAAAGAGCCTGCATTCAACTGCTGCTCCAAGCGTCGAGCAGAGTCCTGGCCCTGGAGCGCACAAGGCTCGCTACGTACAGTCAGGTTTTCTCTCGTTCTGCGCTTGACCAAGATCTTCAAGAATTTCTGTAAATACAGGCCAAGCACTGGCCGCCCCTGCCGAACCATGCCGCTTTGCTTTTGCGATTTTGCCCTGACCGCCGACCGCCCTGCCCTGCCTGAAGTGCAGGCGGCCAGGCGCTGGAAGATGGCCCCCGGAGCAATGGCATGACAGAGCAGCAGCTATACGACCTGGCTCCTGCACTGGAGCTGATGGCTTTTGGTCTGGTCCTGGCTCTTGGGCCTTTATGCTGGGTCTGGTGGCGCAATCGCGGCACCGGCTCCGGCAGACGCCTCCAGGCACTATGTGTGCTGACGCTGTTTCTGACCTTCGACCTGGTTCTGTTCGGCGCCTTCACCCGTCTGACGGACTCAGGCCTGGGTTGCCCGGACTGGCCTGGCTGCTATGGCACGGCCAGCCCCATCGCAGCACATGCCCAGATCTCCGAAGCGCAGGCTGCCATGCCGACCGGCCCGGTCACCCATGGCAAGGCCTGGGTGGAAATGATTCACCGCTATCTGGCGACCACGGTCGGCGTGCTCATCATTGCGATGACGGTCATGAGCTGGAAGCAGGCAGGCACCGCCAGGCGGGCAGGCCGACACATATCATTCAGTGGCGCTGCCAACCCCTGGTGGCCGACTCTGGCACTGGTATGGGTCTGCATCCAGGGTGCGTTTGGGGCACTGACGGTCACCATGAAGCTGTTTCCGGCCATCGTCACGCTGCACTTGCTGGGCGGTACCGGCTTGCTGGCATTGCTGGCCATTCCTGCTTCGGGCCTGAGCCTGCAGCAGACCGGTCTGTCTCCGGCCCTGATCGCCAGAGGCTTGCGCATTGCGCTGTGGCTTTGCCTGGCGCTGCTCGTCGTCCAGGTCAGCCTGGGCGGCTGGGTCAGCACCAATTACGCCGTCCTGGCTTGCACGACCTTCCCTGGCTGTCAGGGCAGTTGGTGGCCGACCATGAATTTTGCCGAAGCGCTGCAGATCTGGCGCCCCCTGGGCATGCTCAAGGACGGCGGCCATATCAGCTTCGAAGCACTGACCGCCATTCACTACACCCACCGTCTGGCGGCCTATGTGGTGGTTCTGGCACTGGCGAGTCTGTGGTGGGCATTGCGCCATGCTCCGGCACTGGCCAAGCAGCGACGGCTGTTGGGGTTTTTTGCAGTGCTGCAAGTTTTGACGGGTCTGTCCAACGTGGTGTTGGACTGGCCTCTGGTTGCGGCCGTGCTTCACACCGGTGGAGCCGCGGCCCTGGTAACGATTGTGGTCTGGAGTCTGGCCGTGACGCGCTCAAATGCCGTCGCCGCCCCCGACCCTGAAATGGCGCGCCGCCCAGCCTGAGGCATAGCGTAAAAGAGTGATTGCATGAGTCAAAGTGAAGCCTTGTTGAACAACACCTCGCGAATCAGCCAGTTCTACGCGCTGACCAAGCCGCGCGTGGTGCAGCTCATCGTGTTCTGCGCCCTGATCGGCATGGTGCTGGCCGTTCCCGGATGGCCCACGGCCAACCAGTGGATCCATATGGGTGTTGCCTGCGTCGGCATCTGGCTGGTGGCAGCTGCCGCTGCGGCCTTCAATTGCCTGGTGGAGCGCCATATCGATGCCAAGATGAAGCGCACCTCCTGGCGCCCCACGGCGCGCGGCGAGCTCTCCAGTCAGCAGGCACTGGCCTTCTCGGCCATTCTCTGCATGATCGGTGCCACAATTTTGCTGCTCTGGACCAATGCGCTGACCATGTGGCTGACGCTGGCCACCTTTGTCGGCTATGCGGTGATCTACACCGTGGTGCTCAAGCCCGCCACGCCACAGAACATCGTTATCGGCGGAGCCTCTGGCGCCATGCCCCCAGTGCTGGGCTGGGCAGCCATGACGGGCAACGTCGGCCCCGAGGCATTGATTCTGTTCCTCATCATCTTCCTCTGGACCCCTCCCCACTTCTGGGCGCTGGCCCTGTATCGTGTCGAGGACTACCGCCAGTCCGGCCTGCCCATGCTGCCCGTGACCCATGGCAGCGAATACACGCGCCTGCAGATTCTGCTCTACACCGTGGTGCTGTTTGCGGCCGGTCTGCTGCCCTTTATGTACGGCATGAGCAGCTGGCTGTATCTGTTTGCGGCTGTCGTGCTGGGCGCTGGCTTTATCGTCTATGCCGTGGCTCTGTACCGCAATTACTCGGACGAGCTGTCGCGCCGCACCTTCAGGTTTTCGCTGCTTCACCTGAGCCTGCTGTTTCTCGCCCTGCTCGTGGACCACTATCTGTTCATGGCCTGATCTTTGAGGTTTCGCCCATGCCAAAGCCCGGTTCGCCGGGCTTTTTTGACACTCTCAAAAAGAGAGCTATCAGCGCTTTATGGGCATGCGTTTGAGCGCAATTTCATTCAGATTTTGCTTTGCCCTGCCACTGCACAGCTTTGTGACCGAGACCGAACGCAGCGCTGATGATTCGGCGAAGACCTGGAGGGGCGCAGATTCTCGTCACCGGGATCATCAAAAAAGAAGGCCAGTCCCTGCTGCAGGACTGGCCCCGGTCATGCATCCAGCAGACCCGATCAAGTGTCCATTTACAGACCCTTGAGCAGCTTGCCGTTCACTTCCTTGCCGTACATGGAGTACTTGCCATGGTGCTTTTCGGCCGTGGCCTGCAGATTGCCGTTGAAGCGCGGGTCCTGGCCACGCTCCTGGCTGTTGATGAAGGTGGCCACATCCCAGGCCTCCTGATCGCTCAGGGTTGCATTGCCATAAGGCATGTTGTTCTTGATGAAGTTGGCCGCCTTGTCGATATCGTGCATGCCGGCCCCCCAGTTATAGGAGTCCTTGCCCCACAGCGGCGGGAACACGGCCACATCGCCGACGAACTGGCCCTTGCCGTCCGCGGCATGGCATAGCGCGCACTTGGCTTCATACACCTTGGCACCGGCTTCGTAAGTGGGTGTCGTTCCGGGCTGGCCCGCTTTCTGGAAGCCGGCACCGGGCAGCTTCTCTCCGGTGGGCGCCTTCTGGGCCATCCAGTAGGCGTAGGACTCCAGAGCCACCAGAACATCATGACCGTCATCCGGCGCCTTGCCGTTCATGGAGTACATGAAGCAGCCGCGCACACGCTCGGCAAACGTGTCCACATGATCGGTCTTCTTGCGATAGGCCGGGTACATGGGATAGGCCCCCCACATGGGAGCAGCGCCTTTCAGACGACCCGCATCGAGGTGACAGTTGGTACAGCTCAGCGGATTGCCCGAGAAGCCCACGGCATTGGTCGGCGTGCGCGTGAAGATGGCTTCGCCGCGGCGCACCCACTCGCCCATGGGGCCTTCCGGGTAGTCACTCACACCGGGAGGTGTGAATTCGCCAGGCTTGGCAGCCACGACCATGGCCCTGGTGTCTGCCGCAGGCGCTGCCACCTTGACGGGCTCTTCGGCCTTTTGGGGTCGGCTGATGCTCATGCCATACCAGAGCGCTCCGCCCAGACCTGCAAACAGGCAGGCCACCACGGCGTATTCAGCGAAATTGGAGCTTTGAGAAGCTGTTTGTTGTTGGTCCGACATAGTCAACTCCCGAACACTTAAGGCTTGGTGGCCGCTGCAGAGGCAGCGGGGGCATGCAGGCGCTGGTAATACGCAGCCACGGCCTTGATGTCCTCGGCCGTGAGCTTCCTGGCCACTGCCCCCATCAGACCCAGAGGGCCCGCTTCGCGCTGCCCCTTGTTCCAGGCGTCGATCTGGCCTTGCATGTAGTCGGCCGTCAGATGGCCGATGGCCGGAAAATCATTGCCCACGCCCACGCCGCCAGGGCCATGGCACTGCGCACAGGCAGGAATGCCGTCGGCCCAGCGGCCGCGCTCGACCAGCCAGGCGCCACCATCGTCGCTCTTGCCAGGCAAGGCACCGCGCACGCTCTTGATCGGCAATGGCAAGCTCGCGTAATAGGCTGCTACATCGGCGCGCTCCTGCGCGCTCATGGCCTTGGCCATGGGAGCCATGACAACAGATTGACGGGCGCCGGCCGCCAGCTGGTTCAGCTGACGCTCCAGGTAGCCTGCATGCTGGCCCGCCAGGGCAGGAAAGCCGGCCTGGCCCTCACCCTTGGCACCATGGCAGCTGGCACAGGCAGCCGCACCGCCCGCTGAGCCGGACTGGGCAATCCTGGCCCCGGCAGCAGAGTTTCCGTTCAATGCGGCCTTGGCGGCGGCAGGTTCTTGTGCCCAGGCGCTGGTCGCCATCAGCATGGAAATGCCGACAGCTACCCACGACCGGGGCAGAGTCTTTGTGTTCAAGCGATTCATCTTGGGAATGGAGGTTTGGGCGGCGCAGATCTGCCGCGCTTCAGGCCTGTGCCTGACGCCTACGTCTGAGCTGGGCAGTCACGGCCGAAGCAAGCCATGACAGCAAGCACATGGCCCGAAGATACCGAGGGAAGATTAAGAGCCAATTAATGCCGCCAGCAATTGGCTGCCGCTGCAGGACCGGGCTAATCGGGCAATGCCGCACAGGGCTTGATCGGCAGACATAAACGCGCCACCAGCCCCGTCACCGCAGGCTCCGCCTGGCCGTTCTGCTGCCTCCATTGCGCCAGGGGCAGCAATTCCAGCTCACCGCCGCCGCTCTGTGCGATGCGCTGCACGATTGCCAGGCCCAGGCCGCTGCCATGGGCCTGATGCTGCTTGCGCCAGAAGCGCTGGGTCGCCACGGCACAGTCCTCGCTGTTCAGCCCGGGTCCATGATCGATTACCGTGAACTCCAGATAACCGCAGGGATTGGCAGGCGTTGCCTGCAGCTTGTCGGCATCAGGCTGCACCAGGTGCGAAACATGACGCAGACCAAGCAGCACCGAAGATTCGCCAGGCCCTGCGTCTGCCGTCTGCCCATAGTGCAAGGCGTTCTCCATCAGATTGCGCAATGCCGACACCAGCAGGGGCTGAGGCAGGGCCACGCGCAAAGCCTGCAGCCGGGCATCCTCCAAGTCCTGATCTGACGACCAGCGCAAGCGCTGCGATCCCGAGGAAATGGCCGTGGCAGTGAGCTCCCGGGCCTTTTCCAGAGCCTCCCAGCCACAGGCCGGCTCGCCGCGGAAGCCACAGCCTTCCTCAGCTACCGGCTGGCAATCCAGCCTGGCCAGCAGCAGCAATTGCTCCAGCGTGTGCTGCAAATGCTCCACCCCCTGTCCCGCCTGCTCCAGGGCCTGCCGGGTCATCTGCCACTGCGTGGTCTGCGAAACAGGCCTGGAAGCAATGCCCGGGTTTGCGGCAGGCGAATGTTCCGTCAACGCCACCATCTGTGCGCCTGCATGGGCCACCGCCATCTGCGCCACCTGCACATGGGTTTTGACGGCTGTCAGCGGAGTGCGCAGCTCATGGGCGGCATCGTCGCTCCAGCGGCGCTCGCGCTCAATGGCTCGGTGCACGCGCTGCAGCAGGTGATTGATGGTCTGCACCAGCGGCGCCAGTTCCCTGACCTGCCGGCCTTGCGCCACGGGAGAGTCGTCGCCGGGCGGACGCTGGCTCAACTCCTGGCGCAGCGACTCCAGCGGCCGCAGGCCGCGCGTCACGCCCCACCACATCAGCACCATGCTGGCCAGCAGTGCCAGCACAAAGGGCAGGATGATGGTGTAGGCAAAGCCATGGATCAGGCCCTCACGCACATCGATGCGGTCGGCCGTGGCAATGCGTACGCCATGCTCCTCGAGCACATAGGTGCGCCAGGGCTTGCCGCCTTTGGTGATGCTCGAGAAGCCCAGCGGCAGCGGCCCCTGGAAGCTGGGTGCGCCTGCGGTGCGGGCCAGCACCTGGGAATCGCCGGGTTCGGCGCCACGACCAGATTCTGCAGTCCCGCCAGGGGCGGTACTGCCAGTCTTTGCAGCCCTGACACGCGGCACATCCAGCGGAGACGCAGGAATCAGGGCCGGGCGCGCATCCGCCTTGCCCGTGGCTCCGCCAGCCTCGGCATCAGCGGCCGCCTCCATGGCGCCAGGCGCGGGGGCGGTCTGCACCTCGCTGCGAATCATGCTGACCTCGCAGGCCACGCCATCGCGCGCCACCACGTTGAGCATGGGGCCCCAGTCCTCAGGACTGGCGTTATGGGGTTTGAACTGATGGACGATGCCCGCCACCATGCGGGCCGAGGCGATCAGCCGGTCGTCAAGCACCGAGCGCAGCTCATGCCGCATGTCGGCAAACATCCAGGCGGCCACGCCACCCCATAGCGTGCACAGCGCCAGGCACAGCCAGACCAGCAAGCGGACCCGCAGACTGCGCATCAGCGCCCGCCCCCTTGCACACGCCCCAATCTGAAGCCCACGCCACGCACGGTCTCCACCATGTCCGAGCCCAGCTTGCGGCGCAGGTGATGCACATGCACGTTCACGGCATTGCTCTCCACATCGAGGCTGTAGCCATAGAGGCTGTCGCGCAACTGCTCCAGACTCAGCACGCGCCCTGGTGACTGCAGCAGCGCACGCAGCAGCGCCCACTCACGGCGCGACAAATCCACGGCACAGCCCCCACGCATGGCCTGGCCGGCAGCCAGATCCACATTGACATCGCCCAGCACGATCCAGTCCACGGTACGCCCCGCAGCACGGCGCAGCAGCGCATGCAGTCGCGCCGCCAGTTCGTGCAGATCGAAGGGCTTGACCAGATAGTCGTCGGCCCCGGTCTGCAATCCTTCGATACGCTGACCCACTGCATCACGTGCGGTCAACACCAGCACGGGCAGCGCCAGCCCCTGGCTGCGCCAGCGCGCCAGCAGATGCAGACCATCCTCATCAGGCAGACCCAGATCCAGCACACACACGTCAAAGTGGGAGGATTTGAGCGCCGCATCGGCCTGGCTGGCGCAACCCACCACGTCCACACCAAAGCCCTGTAGCTGCAGGCCCGCCTTCACCCCGCTGGCGACCAAAGCGTTATCTTCCACTAACAGCACATGCATTTTTTCATTGCGCAACCGTCACCCGCACCATCGTTTCCAGCAACCGGGCAGGTGTTGAGCGCCTTGTTTATCCGAATCGGGCGAGCATCGCAGATTTGTCTTTTCGCAGCGTTAACCCCTGCTTAATCCCCTGCGCCCAAGATCACGGCCAGCCCCATCCAGGACCGACCACCTCCGCTCGCTCATGTTTCTTCGCTTCATCGCAGTCCAAGCTCTGCTTTCAGCCCTGCTGCTGGCAGGCACGGCTGCGTGGTCACAGCCGCTGAGCCCGCCCGGCCTGAGCGCTGGCAGATCCGCTGCGCAATCCTTGATTCTGGGTGCTGAACAGGCTTTTGCACTGACGCCACCGGAGCAAAACGCCATCAGGACAGAGGCCGACGATCGTCGCCGGCTGGAGCTGCACTGGACTATTGCCCCCGGCCATTACCTCTACCGCGACCAACTGCGCCTGCGCGATGCGCTGGGCCAGGCGCTGCCGCTGCGGATTCCTCAGGGGCAGTCGCGGGACGATGCCTTTTTTGGCAATGTGCAAGTCTTTCATCAGGAGCTGCGCGTTCAGGCCGCGCTGCCAGAGAGACCCGAGCAGTGGCCGCTGGAATTGCAGTGGCAGGGTTGCGCCGAGGCCGGCATCTGCTACCCGGTGCAGCAGCAGAGCATCAGAGCCGCTCAGTTGGACCTGGACAAGACGGCGCAGCCAACCACCCCGGATCCTGTCAATACCGCAGCCGCTTCAGCCAGCCCACTGCAGGCACTGGCACTGCCGGCCAGTGTGCTGATCGGCCCTCTTGCCTTTCCCAGCATGGCACTTGCAACGTTTCTGGCCATGTTTGCAAGCCAGTGGTGGGCGAGGCGCAAGCAGCGCCAAGGCGCTCAGCCCATGGAGGCCCTGCTGCTGCGTGCCACGCTGGCTGGGCTGCTGGCGGCACGTGCGACCTATGTAGCTCAATGGTGGCCCGAGTATTGGTCGTCCTTGAGGGCATCTCCGGCCGGCGCGTTGCAGATCCTGGATATTCGCGATGGCGGCTGGAACCTCTGGGCCGGACTGCTGGCGGCAGCACTCTGGGGCGCTTGGAGCGCACGTCGGCATGCGGTTTTGCGGCGCGGCGTGCTGCAGTCCCTGGGACTGGGGGCTTTCATCCTCGTGACGGCTTATGCGCTGCGCAACTGGGTGGAGCCCACCAGGCCCTTGCTACCAGCGCTGACGCTGGTCAGCGCTGGCGCTCAGCCCACGGACTTGCGCAGCTATCGAGGCCAGGCGCTTGCCATCAACCTCTGGGCCAGCTGGTGCCCGCCCTGCAAACGCGAAATGCCGGTACTGGCCCAGGCACAAAAAGACCATCCGGAAGTGCGTTTCATCTGGATCAACCAGGGCGAGGACGCGGCCACCGTGCTGCGCTATCTGCAATCCATGCCCTTGCCCGTCTCCCAGGTGCTGCTGGACCCGGAGCAGCTCGCCAGCCGGCACTGGCAGCAGCGCGGCTTGCCTTCCACCTATTTCTATGACGCGAGCGGGCAGCTCCGATCCATGCGCATGGGAGAGCTCTCGCGTGCCACCCTGGCCGAACAGCTGCGCACCATTGCCCCTGCTCGACCTGCTCCATGACTCAAGACTGACAAAGGTTTATCGTGCCCCGCCCACTGCCGCTGTCATGCCCGCTTTCTGCACTGATTTTTCCCGTGCTCGCCGCCACTGCCGTTACCGTGGTGGCCGTGGCCCATGCCCGCAATGTGATTGCCGCCAGCAAAGCCGCCGCAAGCAGTGTTGCAGCCGGCGATCTGCCGTCGGCGCAGTTCCTGGCCGAACAGGGCCTGCAGATCGTGGGACCCATGCAAAGCTCCGGCGGCCTCAAGGCCTGGGCTGCCTACCGCGATCAGCAGCCGATTCCCATCTACCGCATGCCTGACGGCAAGCACTGGGTGATCGGCACCGTCATCGATGCCCTGGGCAAGGATGTGAACGCCAAGGCCTTGCACAGCGCGGTACAGCAGCCCATGGGTCAGGAACTCTGGGCCGATCTGGAAAACACCCGCTGGATTGCCGATGGCAGGCCTGATGCCCCTCGCATCGCCTATGTGTTCACCGACCCCAACTGCCCCTACTGCAACCAGCTCTGGCGCGAAGCAAGGCCGCTGGTGCAGGCAGGCCAGTTGCAGCTGCGCCATATTCTGGTCGGCATGCTGCGTCCCAGCAGCGAGGGCAAGGCCGCTGCCATTCTGGGCTCCCGGGTTCCGGAGCAGGCTCTGGCCAGCCACGCCATGGCCTATGCCGATGCCCCTGGCAAAAATCCCGATGCCCTTGGCATTGCGCCGCTGCAGCGCATCCCTGTGTCGGCCCGCGATGCGCTGGCCAATAACGCTGCGCTGATGAGCAGTGCGGGCTTGCGCGCCACGCCCGTGACGATCTGGAAGAACGTCCAGGGCCTGGTGCAGATCCGCACCGGCATGCCGCCGGGGCTGCTTGAAGAACTGCTCGACAACACCCCAGGCAAGCCAAGCCCTCAATAAGAGGTGAATTGCCTCAAAACCCATGCACCGACTATGCAAGCAGCTATCATCACGGTAGCAAATCTATACAAATACCATGAGCCGCCCTGACTGGAAGACCCTGCTGCCCGCCCTGAGCCCTGCCAGCCGCATCGTGCTGCACGCCCCCAGTCCGCAAGCGCTGGCCCGCGCACGCGGTAATTTCAAGAACCTGAAAGCCGCCAACCCCGAGCTGGAGGTCTGGATCGTCGTCAACGCCCAGGCTGTGCAAGCCGTGCTGGACCAGCCGGACGATCTGGGTCCGGCATTGGCGCAGGTGCTGTTATGCCCCAACACGCTCAGAAACAACGGCCTGAGTGCCCCCGAAAACATTCAGGTGCTGCCCATGGGCGCCGTGGAAGCCATCGCCCGCATGCAGCAGGATGGCTGGACCTATATCCGCAGCTGAGCGGGCGGGCGCCGGATTCAGGACTACAGCCCCCAGTCCCTGAGCGCAGGCAGCGCCAGCTGGGTTGCGGCATAGCCTTCGTCGATGGACTCACGCCCCCGGTAGAAATCCATCAGTCCGACATGCGAGAGACGCGGCGCTATCAGCACCTCGGCCGGGTCTCCCGCCATGCGGCTGCGCGTGATGCGCATCTGCATGATGTTGACACTGGCCATGACCACATTGACCAGCGAGGGCACGGGCATGGAGTCGTCACCCTCGTCAAACCCGTCCCCCTTGCGCCCCCTGCGCATGACGGTTGAGGACAGCGTCTTCACGCTGGTCATGCTGCGCTTCCAGGCCCCTGTCCAGCTGAGCGGTGAACCGTTCGCGGCCAGCGCTTCGGGAATCTGGCCCAGCGGCAGCGGGGGCTCCTCGTCTTCCCTATGCAGCGCCGAGACCTTGAGCTCGTGCCCGTGCATCCTGAGCTCGCTCTCGCCCATGTCCGCTGCTCTCATATGCCTGCGCATGATGTCGGCATTCAAATCGACGGCAATGACGATATCCGCCCCCATGGCGCGCGCCAGCGAGACCGGGACAGGATTGACCAGGCCGCCGTCGACCAGCAACCGCCCTTCACGCATCACCGGGGTGAACAATCCGGGCAGGGCGATGGAAGCACGCACGGCCTCGGCAATCGAGCCCTTGCGCAGCCAGACTTCGGCTCCCGTCTGCAGGTCGGTGGCCACGCAGCCGAACGGCGTGCCCAGCTCCTCCACGGTTTCCTGCACGAAATTCTCGCGCCAGAACTCGATGATCTTCTCGCCCTTGAGCAGGCCGCCGCCCAGATTGAAGTCCATGAAGCCGAAGACCTTGCGCTTGCCCAGACCCAGCACCCAGCTCTCGAAGGCATCCATCTCGCCGGCCGCGTAGGTTGCACCGACCAGCGAACCAATGGAAGTGCCGCAGATGATGTCGGGGCTGACGCCTGCCTCGCGCAGCGCGCGCAACACCCCAAAATGCGCCCAGCCTCTCGCAGAGCCGCTGCCCAGGGCCAGGCCCACCACGGGTTTGCGTCGCAATTTGTTCATAAGGCCTTCCCTGCCACTTTCACAGATGGTTCAACCGGGCTGCTCGCCCCGCAGCAATGCCAGCATCCCGGCCTCGTCCAGCACAGGCACGCCCAGCTCCTCGGCCTTGGCCAGCTTGCTGCCAGCCTCAGCCCCTGCCACCACATAGCTGGTTTTTTTGCTGACCGAACCCGAGACCTTGGCTCCCGCCGCCTCCAGCATGTCCTTGGCCACGTCGCGGCCCAGTGTGGGCAAGGTACCGGTCAGTACCACGGTCAGCCCAGCCAGAATCTGGGGCGCTTTCTCGACTGGCTCGCCTTCCTCCCAGTGCACGCCGCAGGCGCGCAGCTGCTCCACCACCTCACGGTTATGGGGCTGGGCAAAAAAGGTGTGAATGCTGTCGGCCACCACCGGCCCCACATCCTTGACCTGTAGCAACTCCTCCACGCTGGCGTCCATGATGGCATCGAGCTTGCCGAAATGCTTGGCCAGATCCCTGGCCGTGGACTCGCCCACATTGCGGATGCCCAGACCAAACAGAAAGCGCTGCAGCGTGGTGCTCTTGGATTTCTCCAGGGCCGCCAGCACGTTCTGGGCCGACTTCTCGGCCATGCGATCCAGCGCCGCCAGCGAACTCAGGCCCAGTCTGTAAAGGTCTGGCAGCACGCGTACCACCTGGCCATCCACGAGCTGATCGACCAGCTTGTCGCCCAGACCTTCGATATCCATGGCACGGCGATGCGCAAAGTGCAAGATGGCCTCCTTGCGCTGCGCGCCGCAGAACAGGCCGCCCGTACAACGGTGATTGGCCTCGCCTTTTTCGCGCACCACCGCGCTGGCGCAAATGGGACAGGTCCTGGGCATGCGGAAGTTCGGCACGTAAACCGGCCGCTCGCCCGGCACCCGCCCCACCACCTCGGGGATCACGTCGCCCGCACGGCGCACTATGACCTGGTCGCCCACGCGCACGCCCTTCTTGCGAATGTCGAACAGATTGGACAAGGTGGCATTGGTCACCACCACACCGCCCACCTGCACCGGAGCCAGGCGCGCCACGGGCGTGAGCTTGCCCGTGCGCCCCACCTGCACGTCGATGGCTTCCATCAGCGTAGGCATCTCCTGTGCGGGATATTTGTGCGCCACAGCCCAACGCGGCTCGCGCGACTTGAAGCCCAGCCGACGCTGCAGGGCCAGGCTGTTGACCTTGTAGACCACGCCGTCGATTTCATAAGGCAGATTGGCGCGCTCGGCTCCGATGCGCTGGTGAAAGGCCACCAGCTCGGAAGCACCCCGTGCCAGGGCGACCTGCGGTGCCACCGGAAACCCCCAGGATCTCAGCGTCTGCAGCATGGCGTAGTGCGTGCCGAAGTCCGGCCCGCCCTGCTCTGGCGGCGTGATCTCGCCCAGGCCGTAGGCGAAGAACGACAGCGGGCGCTGGGCCGCGATACTCGAGTCGAGTTGCCGCACCGAGCCGGCAGCCGCATTGCGCGGGTTGGCAAAGGTCTTGGCACCGGCAGCCTGCTGGCGCGCATTGAGCTTTTCCAGATCGGCCTTGGCCATATGCACCTCGCCGCGCACCTCCACCACGGGCGGCACATTGCGATCTGCGGGCAGGGACAGCGGAATCTGGCGAATGGTACGGATATTGTGGGTGACGTCTTCCCCCACCTCGCCATCGCCGCGCGTGGTGGCCTGCACCAGGCGGCCGTTTTCATAACGCAGATTCATGGCCAGACCGTCGAACTTGGGTTCGGCCACATACTCGATGGCAGCTGCGGATGCATCCAGCCCCAACTCCTTGCGCACGCGCTGGTCGAAGGCCATGGCGCCCGTGGCCTCATTGTCGGTCTCGGTCTGAATGCTGAGCATGGGCACGGCATGACGCACGGGCGTCAGGCCATCCAGCACTGCACCGATCACGCGTTGCGTGGGCGAGTCCGGGGTGACGAGGGCCGGGTAAGCGCCTTCGAGTGCTTCCAGTTGCTGATAGACACGGTCGTATTCGCCATCAGGCACCGTGGGAGCATCGAGCACGTAGTACTCATGTGCCCATTGCCAGAGCTGGGCGCGCAATGCAGCCACCTTGCTCGTCACGCTTCCCGGCACCCCCGCATTGATAGCATCCTGCGCTTTCTGGCCCTGGGACTCAGCGGAAAAAAGGTCTAAATTCTCGGTCATGCTCTGCCCGCTGGAAATTCACGGTCTGGGATAAAAAAGGCCAACATCGTTGGCCCTGTTTGTTTTAGCTGAAAAGCCTTCTGGCGAGAAGCGATCCGGCCGACAGCTCTGCGCTGTCGAGCTTGTCGTAGAGCAGCTCCAGGTCATGCTGAATCGGGTCCAGCGCCGAGACCGGCAGCAGATAGCCATTCTGGTCGCAGAGCACCCCGTCCATGGTCTGGCACAGCTGCTCCGCCACCTGGCGCAGACGCGCAAACGGCTGCTGCCCGCGCGGTACCTGGGCCACGTCCAGGCTGAGCAGGAATTCGCGCACGACGGACTGATCCAGATCGTCGCCCATGGCGGCCTGGGGGTCGTAGTTCAGTACCAGCACGGGCGGCAGGCCCTGGATGGGCGAGGCCAGCACCATGCGCCCCGGCATGGGCGTGATGACAAAGCCCAGGCGCTGCGCATTCTGCTGCACATAACCGGCACTCCAGGATGCCTGACGCGCCCGCAGCATAAAGCTCAGCTGCGCATCGTGCTCGCTGGCGAACTGATCGAGCTCGCGTGCCCGCGAGACCTCGTTGAGCATATTGGGCACATCGGCCATGGCGCCCAGCGCATCGGCAAAGCGCTGGACCTTGGTGACGAACTCCGAGAACTCGATCTCGTTGAGCGCACCGGTACGGTTGGCCAGTTGCACCCCGGCCTGAAAACCTAGATAGCGTTGACCGGTCTGCAGCGGCTCCCACTGTTTGCTCTCCTGGTTTATGCCCTCGATGGCAAACGGCTTGTTGCCGGCACGGCGGGTGCTGGGCTGGGCCTGCAGAGCCACTTCGCCAGGAACGATCTGAGCCACCGTGACAGGCGCGATCGCATCGATCAGCGCATCCAGATGGCCACGGCGCTCCACGGACGAGGCAGGAGGAATCGAAACGGCCAGAGGGGCGTCCGTCAACACGGGCTCCACAGCCTGCTCGGTCACGGCAGCAATGGCGGCATCCGTGCGCTGAGCGGTCGCCTCTTGCATCGCCCCGGCGTGCCCGGCTTCGGCAAGCTCGGCTTTCTGCTGTGCGGCAGCCAGAGCTTCCTGGCGCTGTGCTTCTTCATGGGCTTCGCGCGCCACAAGTCGGGCCAGCTCGGCATCGGCTTCGGCAAAGCGCCCCGCGGACTCCGGCATCTGCAGAGGCTCGGTTCCGGGAATGGCGTTGCCGAAATCGCCCAGCACGGGCTCGTGCTGGTACTTGGTCAGATCCGCGCCATGACCGACAGTGTTCATGCCGGGTTCGAGACGCTGAGGATCTGTGCTTTCTTCCTCGGGCTCGGCCCGCCTGGGAGCATTGCGACGCGCAGTCCAGGCGTTGTAGGCAACGATCAGCGCCAACAGCACCACACCCAGGACGGCCAGACTGATTTGCAAGTTACTCATGTGAGAAAACGGTTCTTCAATAGGAGGATGACCGGGCTCAGGATAGCTCAGCCATGGAGAGGGCGGACTCCATGTCCACCGCAACAATTCGTGAAACGCCCTGCTCCTGCATGGTCACACCGATCAACTGCTCCGCCATTTCCATGGCGATCTTGTTGTGGCTGATGAACAGGAACTGGGTGCCCTTGCTCATGCTATGAACCAGCTTGGCATAGCGCTCGGTGTTCGCATCGTCCAGCGGCGCATCCACTTCGTCCAGCAAGCAGAAGGGCGCAGGGTTGAGCTGGAAGATGGCAAACACCAGCGCAATCGCGGTCAAGGCCTTTTCGCCGCCCGAGAGCAGGTGAATGGTCTGGTTCTTCTTGCCCGGCGGCTGGGCAATCACCTGCACGCCGGCATCGAGGATTTCGTCGCCGGTAATCACCAGCTTGGCCTGACCGCCGCCGAACAGCTCGGGGAACATGCGGCCGAAGTGACGATTGACGATATCGAAGGTGCCGGTCAACAGATCCCGCGTCTCGGCGTCGATCTTGCGGATCGCCTCTTCCAGGGTATTCATGGCCTTGGTCAGATCGTCCATCTGCGCATCGAGGAAGGTCTTGCGTTCGCGTGCCAGGGTCAGCTCGTCGAGCGCGGCCAGATTCACCGCCCCCAGGGCCTGAATTTCCCGATGCAGACGATCTATCTCGCCCTGCAGACCGTGAAGACGCACATTGCCCTCGGCAATGGATTGCGACACCGCCGCCAGATCGGCATTGGCCTCGGTCAGCAGATTGCTGTATTGCTCCAGGCCCAGGCGCGCAGCCTGCTCCTTGAGCTGGAATTCGGTGATGCGCTGGCGCAGCGGATCCAGCGCCTTTTCCAGGCTCTGGCGACGCTCGTCGCTGGCGCGCAGCTTGTTCGTCAGATCCTCATATTCGCTGCGGCGCTCGGCAACGTCCTTTTCGCGCTGCATCTTCAAGTCCAGCGCATCCTGCAGACCGCCCTGCGCTGCCGCATCCGACAGCCGGGCCAATTCGTCCTGGGCGCGCTGCTGCTCATCGGCCAGCGATCTGGTTTGCTGGCTGGCGGTTTCGATGGTGCGAGACAGCTCCGCGCGACGCGCGTGCAGCGTGCGCTGCGAGAAGGTCGCCTCCTGGGCCTGACGCTCCAGGCTGCGCAGCTGCTCGCGCGACTCGTTCAAGCGACGCTCGGCATCCAGCACGCGATCGCCCAGCTGGGCATGGCGCTCCTGGCTGTCGGCCAGCTGCATGTCCAGTTCCTCGAAGCGCGCCTCGGCAGCCACCTTGCGCTCTTCAATATCGGAGAGCTGGGCTTCGACTTCGGACAGATCCGCCGTGATCTGTGCATTGCGGGCACGCGCCTGCTCGGCCAGCTGCGACAGGCGCAGGGTTTCGACCTGCAGCTCATGGGCCCGGCTTTGCGACTCACTCGCTTCGCGGCGCGCGGACACCAGGCGCTGCGAGGCATCGGCATAAGCGCTTTCGGCGCGTACCAGAGCCGAGCGCGACTCATCGGCAATCAGTGACTGGGCACGGACTTCCTTCTCGAGATGCTCGATCTCCTGCGCCCGTGCCAGCAGACCCGATTGCTCGGAATCCTGGGCATAGAAGGTCACGCTGTGCGCGGTCACCGCATGGCCTGTGGGCACATAAATGGTCTCGCCGGCCTGCAGATCGGCGCGCTTGGCCAGGGCCTCGTCGAGTGTGGGCGCGGTATAGCAGCCCGTCAGCCAGTCCACCAGCACGGTGCGCAGGCCGACGTCGCTGATCTTGAGCAGATCGCTGAGACGCGCAAAGCGCGCATCTGCCGGGACACCCGGAGCCTGAGCCTGGCTGAAGAAGGCCAGCCTCGCTGGCGGAGCATCCTGCCCGCCCGAGCCCAGAAAACCGCGCACCATGTCAAGGCGACCGACTTCCAGCGCCCCCAGACGTTCGCGCAGCGCGGCTTCCAGCGCGTTTTCCCAGCCCGATTCGATGGCAATGCGGCTCCACAGCCCCTGCAAGCCGTCCAGCCCATGCTTGGCCAGCCAGGGCTGGAGCTTGCCATCGGTCTTGACCTTTTCCTGCAAGGCCTTCAGAGCCTCCAGCCGCGCCGACAGATCGGCATGCCGGCTGTTCTCCGCATTCAATGCCTGCTGGCGCGCGCGCCGATCCTCGTCGAGCTGCGGCACGCTGTCCTGCAGTTCGTTGAGCACGGCATCCGCCATCTCGGCCAGCTCCTGGGCCTCGGCCAGCTGTGCCTGCAAATTGTTCAGACGTGCCTCGTCCGGCGTCTCCAGCGCATTGCGGTCGGTCCGCAAACGCTCGTAACGGGTTTCGAACTGGCGACGCTGCTCGTCCAGGCTGCGCTGCTCGGCGGCCAGCACCTGAATCTGCTGCTGCACCTGCACCACGGAGTTGCGTTGCTCGGCGTCGGCCTTCTGCGCCTTGTGCCAGGCTTCCTCCAGGTCGGGCAGACGGCCACTTTGCTCCTCGAGCTGTGCGGCCAGCATCTCGGCCTGCTCCTCGGCATCCATGCCCGCGCCTTCGATGTTCTCGATCTCGCCCTGGGCCTCTTCGCTGCGGCTGCTCCACAACAGCAGCTGCTCTGCCAGTTGCTGCAGGCGCTGCTGCACGCGCTGGCGGCCTTCGACCACATAGCGAATCTCGGCTTCCAGCTTGCCGACCTCGGCCGTGGCTTCATAGAGCTTGCTCTGCGCCTGATTGACCTGATCGCTCGCGTCGTAGTGCGATTGGCGCAGGGTCTCGAGTCCGCTTTCGTTGTTGCGGATATCGGCCATGCGCTCTTCGAGCTCGTTGACGACCTGGAGGCCTTCGACACGCACACGGTCCTGCTCGGCCTCGGCCTCGGCCCGCTTCATGAACCACAGCTGATGCTGCTTGAGCGTGACCTGGGCGTTCAGGCCGTTGTACTTGGCCGCAACTTCGGCCTGCTTTTCCAGCTTGTCCAGATTGGCATTGAGCTCGCGCAGAATGTCTTCCACACGGGTGAGGTTCTCGGTCGTGGCCGAGAGGCGGTTTTCCGTCTCACGACGACGCTCCTTGTACTTGGAAACCCCGGCCGCTTCCTCGAGGAACAGGCGCAGCTCTTCGGGGCGCGACTCGATGATGCGGCTGATCGTGCCCTGGCCGATGATGGCGTAGGCACGCGGCCCCAGACCCGTGCCCAGAAACACGTCCTGCACGTCGCGGCGACGCACGGGCTGGTTGTTGATGAAGTAGCTGCTATTGCCTTCGCGCGTGAGCACGCGCTTGACGGCGATTTCGCCGAACTGGCCCCACTGGCCGCCCGCGCGATGGTCGCTGTTGTCGAAGCTCAGCTCCACACTGGCGCGGCTGGACGGCTTGCGATGCGTGGTGCCGTTGAAGATCACGTCCTGCATGGACTCGCCACGCAACTCGCTGGCCTTGCTCTCGCCCAGCACCCAGCGCACCGCATCCATGATGTTGGACTTGCCGCAACCGTTGGGTCCCACCACACCGACCATCTGCCCCGGCAGAATGAAATTGGTGGGCTCGGCAAAGGACTTGAAGCCGGAGAGCTTGATGGAATTCAGGCGCACAGTGTCAGTGTCGGTCTAGAAGCTGGCCTGCGAAGGCTTGTGGTGGGGAAGAGAAGCGCCAACAGCAACGGCAGCCATGCAAAGCCTCAAGGCCCTGCCCGTGCTCGCAACCATTAGCAGAAGGGAATCATAACGCGGCCTGCCCCTTCGTCAGCCAAGATTGCTGCATACACACAAACCATAGCTACCTGCGCTTTCGCGCTAAGGGCTGGGGGCGGATTTCAACCGCCAAACCCGCCGAGAGCTGCCTCAGGCGCGCGGCTGAAAGGCGATCAACCCGGCTCCCAGCAGGCAGACGGCAACTCCCGCCATATCCCAGGCGCTGGGTTTGACGCCATCGACCAGCCACAGCCACAAAAGCGCCATGCTGATGTAGATGCCGCCATAGGCGGCGTAGATGCGGCCCGAGGCCGAGGGATGCAAGGTCAGCAGCCAGACAAACAATGCCAGGCTGGCCGCTGCAGGCAGCAGCAGCCAGACGCTGCCACCCTGCTTGAGCCAGAGCCAGGGCAGATAGCAGCCCACGATCTCCGCCACGGCGGTCAAGGCAAACAGCAGCAAGGTCTTGATTTCAGGCAATTCGTACTCTCACACAGCGAAAAGCAGGCATTGTAGAGACCGCAACTGCCTCAGCGCATGGACACGGGGCTGAGCGCCGGCGTCGCAGAACCCGGCACATTGCCATTCGTGACCAGGCCCTCGAACTCGCCGACCGGCACGGGTGGGCTCATCAGATAGCCCTGCCATGCATAGCAGCGTATGCCCTCGAGGAAACGGCACTGAGCCTGCGTCTCCACGCCTTCGGCAATCACATGCAGACCCAGACTCTTGGCCAGGGCCACAATGGTGCGGGCAATGGCCGCATCATTGGGGTCGGTCAGCACGTCACGCACAAAGCTGCGATCGATCTTGAGCTGATCCAGCGGCAGCCGCTTCAGATAGGACAGCGACGAATAGCCGGTGCCGAAATCGTCCAGCGAGAATCCGATGCCGTAGGACTTGAGGCGCATCATCTTGGCGATGGTGTCGTCCACATCAGCCACCAGCATGCCCTCCGTCAGCTCCAGCTTGAGCCGGCGCGCATCGGCCCCATGCTCGGCCAGCGCCTTGAGCACCTGCTCGACAAAGCCGCTCTGGTGAAACTGCTTGGGGCTGACATTGACCGAGAGCACCAGTTGCGCATAGCGGGGATGCTTGGCCCATTTCGCCAGCTGCTGACAGGCCGCCCTGAGCACCCAGTCCCCCAGAGGCAGGATGACGCCGGTTTCTTCGGCCAACGGAATGAAGTGGGCGGGCGGAACAAAACCTTTTTCAGGGTGCTTCCAGCGCAGCAGACCTTCGGCACCGATCACCTTGCCCATTTCCACCTGGGGTTGATAGAACAGCTCGAACTCGCCGGCCTGCAGGCCTGCTCGCATGTCCTGCTCCAGCGTACGGCGCTCCTGCAAGGCCGATTGCAGCTGCGGATCAAAGAAGCAGCTGACATTGCGTCCCTGACTCTTGGCCTGGTACATGGCCATTTCAGCGCGGCGCTGCACTTCCTCACCCGTCAGCTCGGGCTCGCCAAACAGGCTCAGGCCCATGCTGACGGTGATGGAACGCAGCACTCCGCCGATCTCTATGGGCTCGCGCAAGCGGTTCAGCCATTGATCGGCCTGCTGCTCCAGCCTGGCGGCTGCCGCCACGGAGTCGCCGCCCAGATCCTCGATCAGCAGCACAAAATCGTCACCGCCCTGGCGGGCAATCGTGGCCCCCGAAGGCAGCAGACCACGGATGCGCTGACTCATCGACTGCAGCAGCAGATCGCCCTGATCCAGGCCGTAGGCCTCGTTGAAGGCCTTGAAGTTGTCGATATCCAGCAGTACCACTCCACCGAAATGGGCCTTGCGCTGGGCCATGGCCAGCGCCTGCTGCAGCCGGTCGGCCAGCAGGCGGCGGTTGGGCAGTCCTGTCAGGGCATCGTAGAAGGCCAGACGACGGACCTCTTGCTCGGCCGCCATGCGCTGGCTCTGGTCCTGCAGCACCATCAGGCATCCATCGGCCTGCAACACGGCGCTGACCGCCACCGGGCGGCGCAGGCCATCAAGACCTCTGAGCATCAAGGTCTGTGCAGATACGGTGCACGCCGCAGCCTCGGTGGCAAGCTCGTCCCACGGCGCGTCCTGGCCATCGACGCGCTCGTGTTCGGAGCGGCGAAGCTGCAAGATGCGGCTGGCCTGTGCCTTGGCGACCTGCCAGCGCTGGATCACGCGCTCGCGCTCTGCGGTGTCGGGGAACATGCGCTCCCACCACTGCTGGGTTGACACGCTGGGCTTGCCGCCATAGCCGGCCAGACGCAGAAACTCCTCGTTCCAGTACACCAGGCGCCCATCCAGATCCTCCATGACCAGCCCTACCGGCAACCTTTGCATGAGACTGCGCAACTGCTGGTGACCCAGCCGCTCCATCTGCTCCAGGCGCTTGCGCCCGCTGATGTCCTGCACCAGCACCTGCAATCGACGGGACTCATGACGCCCGGTCAGAAACGCGTTGAGCTCCACCCAGATCGGTGCGCCACTCTTGGAGCGCAGACAGAACTCGCCCGCGTTGTGCTGAAACTGCTGCAGGTCCAGCCCTTCGAGAAGCTGGGCGCACTGGGCCTGGTCTTCAGGCATGACCAGCTCCAGCACGCTGCGCCTGTGAATGTCCTGGGCTTCGTAGCCCAGCAGCCTGCAGAAATGCTGGTTGACCTTGAGCACGCTGCGCGTGGCGATATCCAGCTCGAGCACGCCCATGGCGGCCTGCTCGCACATGGCATGAAAGCGCGCGTCGCTCTCCTGGCGTGCCTGCGCACTGAACTTGAGGCGCCGGCTCCAGCTCCAGCGACTTTGCCACCAGCCCGAAACCCAGGCGGCCAGCACCAGCCCCGCCAGCAGGCCGGCAGCCAGCACCAGCCATGGCAGGTATCGCTCAAGCCGTCTCTGGCTGCTGAGCGCGGGCTTGAACTGCAGCGACCAGATACGGTCGTACACCTGTATCTGTCGCTCCAGCGGCTTGATCGCGGCAAACTCCGGATGGGTTTCCGCCTCCGCCCACAAGGAGCCGGTGAACAGGATCTCCGAGCCGCTGGCAAGCAGCGACAGCGGCAAGGCCGGCCGTTTGTGGTCCATGCCGACCTTGGGCAATGGGTCGGCGGGGCTGAGGTCCACCAGCTTGAAAGCGACCTGCGGATAAAGATTGGCCGGAACCAGCCCTCTGGCAAATTCACCGAGCCGGATCCGGGCATCGACCGTTCCAAGCAGCTTCTCGGAGCCGTTGTAGCCCCCTTCCTGGGTAGCAGCGGGCCATAGCGGCGCACGCAATGCAACGCCCTTGGGGCTATCGGGCAGTTGCAGAAAGCGAAATGGTGCCGACATCGACATCTGGCGCGAATTCCATGCCTGCATCAGACCATGAAATGCCGCTGCCGGCTGACGCGCATTGCTTCCCGCCAGAGCCTCGTTGTCGATCATCGGCCAGACATAGGAAACCTCGAAGGCCTGGGAATCACGCGCAAGATCGGTGTGCAGTTCCTCGTTCACCGCACGGGTCAGACTCAGTGCCTGCAGCCCGACCAGGCTTTCACGGCTGAGCAAGGCATGGGCATGCTGGGAAAACATCTGCTGACCCGCATCCGCATCACTGCCCATTTGCTCGGCCAGCTTGGCAAGCAGCCGGTCATAGCTGCCCAGGCGCTGCTCCAGGGATCGCGTTGCCATATCGGCACTGAGCTGCAAACGCTGTTGCATGCGCGACTCCTGGCTCTGATGGAGCAGCCAGCTCCCCAGACAGCCACAGGAAATCCCAAAACCCAATGCCAGCAGCGCCAACCAAGGTTTGCGCACTGTCATCACTGGCTGAGTTGCGAATTGCGGCATGCAAAAAACACAAGATTCCTGAGTTGCGAAGTGGCTCCGGTCCGCAGTAGCGCCTTGCAGCAAAGGCTGCGACACCATGAGCCAATGGGAGGAGCGACATAGTTTGTAGGAACAAACCTACAGCCAAAGAACATTCACGCCAAGTGATTACCCTGAAAGGCTTGCCATGATTGCTTCTAGATTTAGATCAAATCATAGGCATAAGCTTGTATATCCAATACAAAGCGCTGCAAAATCAAGAGCAAGTCACCACCTCGAAATTGACAAATGTCAATATTTGTCGGAGCTTAGTCCTATTCCGGCCTCATCACAAACCACGACAATTTGTATCTTTTTTGCAACAATCAAGCAGAACCACAGTGCGGAACCCGGTTATTTCCGCCTGCAGGCGAGTGAGTAACAAGGTTTTTCCACCGGCAACAGAGCAACCATGTCCCAACGCCCGACCCTGCTGATCATCTACCACTCCCTGACGGGCGGCACGCTCCAGATGGTCGAAGCCGCCAGTGCCGGCGCCCGCCAGGAAGCATCCGTGCAGGTCCGCCTGCTGCATGCGACCGAGGCCGGCCCGCAAGACCTGTTGCAGGCCCAGGGCTATCTGTTTGCGACGCCGGAGAATCTGGCGGCCATCAGCGGCCTCATGAAGGATTTTTTCGACCGAAGCTATTACGGCGTGCTCGACCGGGTACAGGGCCGCCCCTATGCCAGTCTGGTCTGTGCGGGCAGTGACGGTCATAACGCAGCCAGACAGATGGAACGCATTGCCACCGGCTGGCGTCTGAAGGCCGTGGCGGAGCCGCTCATCATCTGCACCCATGCCCAGACACCGGAGGCCATACTGGCCCCCAAGCAGATCCCGGCCACCGATCTCCAGCGCTGCGAAGAATTGGGCCAGTCGCTGGCCGCCGGGCTGGCTTTGGGCATTTTTTAGAAAAGCCAGGGTTTGCCCGCATCATTCCGCGCAGGACAGGCTCCAGACAAAGTCAAGAATGGGGCCTTCGAATCGGCTTGTATAAATGTGCCATCATTGTGTGCGCATGCTTTTCTGCGATGCGCGCTCCCAAGCAGGCATAGTCTGCGACTTCACCAGCTCTTGCGTCCATGATTGAACCAGACACCGCACGTCCCAAGCGCACGCCTCGCGGACCCAGTCCGCAAAAGACCCAGGCCACGCGCCGCTCCATCGTGGCGGCTGCGTTTGCAGAATTTCTGGAACATGGCTATGCGCGTGGCACCACGGCTTCGGTGGCACAGCGCGCGGGACTGTCAAAGGTCACGCTGTTTCGCTATTTCGACAGCAAGGAAGCCCTGTTCGAAGCTGTCATCCAGACACATATCGCCTCGGCCGCCGTGGCCTTGCAGTCCAGCCCCATGCACGAGCATGAATCGGTGGGCGAATATCTGCTGCGCACCGTGGGCGCCGCTGCGGAGGTCATAGACAGCAGCGGCCGCTCTGCCACGGCCAGACTGGTCGTCGCCGAAGGCCTGGAGTTTCCGCTGCTGGCGCAGATGTATCGTCGCTATGTCCACGACGCCTTGCTCGAGCATTTCACCCGGCTCGCGCAGCTGGCCGCCAAACGTGGAGAGCTCAAGGCACCGGAGCTGGTGCAGCACCCGGAATTGCTGCTTGCGCCGCTGTGGCTGGCCATGATGAACAACACCGTCATTCATCCCGAAGTGCCCATGAATGCCGGAACCCTGTTCCGGCTCCAGGTTACCCTGCTGTTCAAGATACCTTGAGTGTTGGCGCGCCAGAATTTCAATGAAATCCGGCCCAATCGCTTACTGGTAGAGCGCTAGTAGCTATCAAAAAAACCGCAGTCTCTCGGACTGCGGCTTTGTTTAAGGAGCGCGTTCACCCATCAACCCGGCTGTGGCGCCTCTTCTCCACCCAGTGCCTTCCACAGGGTCACGCGGTTGAGCTGCTCCGACAGGCGCAGGCCTATCAAGGTCTGCTGCGCGGTATAGAGGCTGCGCTGCGCATCCAGCACCGTCAGATAGTTGTCCACACCGGCCTTGAAGCGAGCATTCGACAAATCAAAGGCTTTTTGCGTATTGGCCACCATGCTGGTCTGGGCGTCCAGCCGCTCGCCCCACTGGGCACGGTCGGCCAGCACATCCGCCACCTCCTTGAAGGCGGTCTGCACAGACTTCTCGTACTGACTCAGTGCAATGCGCTGATTGCTCTCGGCTACCTGTACATTGGCGCGGTTGCGGCCGCCATCAAAAATCGGCAGCTTGACCAGAGGGATGAAACTCCAGGTGCTGTTGTTGTTGCCGAACAGGCGGTCCAGCTCGTTGCTTCCGGTACCGACACTGCCGGTGAGCGTGATGCTGGGAAACAGCGCCGCTCTGGCTGCGCCGATATTGGCATTCATGGCCTGCAGATTGCGTTCCGCAGCCTGCACATCCGGGCGCTTGAGCAGCACCGATGAAGGCAAAGGCACAGGCACGACCTTGAGAGCCGCCGTGTCCGCCGCGCCCGTCAGGGTCTGGGCAGTGGGCAGAAGTTGCGCAGGCACCGGACCGCCCACCAGCAACTGCAGGGCATTGCGGTCCCTGTCGACCTGAGAGGTATAACTCGCCACGTCACCGCGCGCCGTATCGACCGTGGTCTGGTTCTGAGCCAGCACCAGGCCGGAGGTCGAACCCAGCTCATGCATGCGCCGAGTCAGCTCGAAAGCCTTGATGCGGCCGTCCAGCGTGTCCCTGGCCAGCTGCAGGCGCGCCTGATCGGCCGCCAGCGTCAGCCAGGCATTGGCGACATCAGCCACCAGACCGATCTGCACATTGCGCCGGTTGTCCTGGCTTTGCAGAAACTGCTGCAACGAGGCTTCGCTCAGATTGCGGATGCGTCCCCACAGGTCCAGCTCGTAGCTGGCGAAACCCAGCTGGGCCGTGTATTGCTCGGTGACGCTGGAGCGCCCTGCCGTCGTCAGATCCCCTGCGGTGCGGGTGCGATTGCTCTGCGCCTGGGCCGTGATGCCCGGCAGCAGATCGGCTCTTGTGATTCCGTACTGGGCGCGCGCCTTCTCGATGTTTTCCAGCGCGACGCGCAGATCGCGATTGTTGCTCAGCGCCAGCGCCACCACCTCGCGCAGCTGCGGCGACTGCAACCATTGCAGCGCCTGGGCCTGTTGCAGCGCTGCCTCGCTGGCCTTGGCCGGCACGGCGTTGCCGGAGACAGTCTCGGGCACGGGCAGATCAGGCGCTCTATAGGCCGGAGCCAGGTTGCAGCCCGCCAGCAAGGCCGTTACTGCCGCATTGGCCATGGTCGAAAATTTCATGCTCGGGCGCCTCATGCCGCGCTCTCCTTGTTGACGTCAGCCGCCTCATCGCTGCGCGAGCGGCTCTTGAACCAGCTGCGCACCAGCAGGAAGAACACCGGCACGAGGAAGATACCCAGCACCGTCGATGCCACCATGCCGCCCAGCACGGCCGTGCCGATGGCGTTGCGACCACCAGCGCCAGCGCCGGTGCCGATGGCCAGCGGGATCACGCCGAAACCAAAGGCCAGAGAAGTCATCAGGATGGGACGCAGTCGCAGACGCACGGCTTCCACCGTCGCATCGAACAGCTTCTTGCCCTGCTCCTGCAGCTGTACTGCAAACTCCACAATCAGGATCGCGTTCTTTGCCGCAAGACCCACGGTGGTGAGCAGGCCGACCTGGAAATACACGTCGTTGGTCAGGCCACGGGTATAGGTCGCCAGCAGCGCGCCCACCACGCCCAGCGGCACGGCCAGCATCACCGACAGCGGCACCGTCCAGCTTTCATAGAGTGCGGCCAGGCACAGGAAGACGAACAGAATCGAGATGGCATACAGCATGGGTGCCTGCGCACCGGACTGGCGCTCCTGCAAGGAAGCTCCCGTCCATTCGTAGGCAATGCCGTTGGGCAGCTTCTTCAGGATGTCTTCCACCGTCTCCATGGCGGTACCCGAGCTGATGCCCGCTGCGGCACGGCCTTCAAACTCATAGGCCGGGCTGCCGTTATAGCGCAGCAGCTGGGGCGAACCATAGGCCCAGTAGGTTTTGGAGAACGCGCCAAACGGCACCATCTCGCCCTTGTTGTTGCGCACCGTCCATTTGGCGATATCGGTGGGCAGCATGCGGTACTGGGCATCGCCCATGATGTAGACACGCTTGACGCGGCCGTTGTTCAGGAAGTCGTTCACATAGGTGCCGCCCATGGCGCTGGAGAGCACGCTGTTGATGTCGCTGTACGCCAGCCCCAGAGCGGCAGCCTTGCGGTCATCCACATCCACGCGCAGTTCGCTGGCGTCTTCCAGATTGGTGGTGCGCACAGCCGTCAGCAGATTGTTGGCACGCATTTCGCCAAGCACCTGATCACGGGCGGCGAGCAGCGCTTCATGGCCGACACCGTTGATGTCCTTGATCATGAAGTTGTAGCCCGAGCTCGAACCCAGGCCGCGCACTGCAGGCGGCAACACCACCTGCACGCGCGCATCACGGATGCCGGCCAGATCCTTGGTCGCCTTGTTCGCAATGGCCGCGGCCGATTGCGAAGGCAGCGGACGCATGCTCCAGGGCTTCAGACGAATGAAGCCGCGCGCCGAGCTCTGGTCGCCGTTGAGGCCCGAAACCTGGTTGAAGCTGATCACGTCCGGCTGCTTGGCCAGATACTCGCGCACCTGGTCAAGCACTTCCTGCAGACGGGCATCCGAAGCACCCGACGGCAGATTGACGTTGACATAGACAAAGCCCTGATCCTCGTCCGGCAGGAAGGAGGTGGGCAGCTTGGCCATCAGCAACCAGACCGCGGCCAGCACGGCCAGGAAGATCAGCATCATGCGCTTGGTCCGGCCCAGGCTGAAAGCCACGGTGCTCTGGTAGCGGTTGGCCGCGGCATCGAAATTGCGGTTGAACCAGCGGAAGAACCGGTCGTTGATGCCCAGCACCCCGGAGCGTATGGGGCGCTCGTGGCCATCTCCGTGACCGAGATCCGGAGCTTTCAGAAGCGTCGCGCACAGCGCCGGCGTCAGCGTCAGGGCCACGAACACGGACAGCGCCATGGCCGCCACGATGGTGATGGAGAACTGGCGATAGATCACACCGGTCGAGCCGCCAAAAAAGGCCATGGGCACGAACACCGCCGACAGCGTGACCCCGATGCCGACCAGCGCGGGCGTGATTTCCTTCATGGACTGGCGCGTCGCCTCCTTGGGAGACTTGCCCGTCTCGTGCATCACCCGCTCCACGTTCTCGACCACCACGATGGCATCGTCAACAAGCAGGCCGATGGCCAGCACCATGGCAAACATCGTCAGGGTATTGATGGAGAAACCCGCAACGGACAGCACGCCGAAGGTGCCCAGCAGCACCACCGGCACGGCAATGGCGGGGATCAGCGTGGCACGGAAGTTCTGCAGGAACACGAACATCACTATCACCACCAGCACCATGGCCTCGCCCAGCGCATGCACCACTTCGCTGATCGAGGCCCGCACAAAGGGCGTGGAGTCCGAGCTCACGAAATAGTCGATCTGGTTGGGGAAGAAGGGCTTGAGCTCCGCCAGCTTGGCGGCCACGGCATCCGACACCGCCATGGCGTTGGCACCGTCGGCCAGGATGATGCCCATGCCTGCGCCCGGCATGCCGTTGAGCTTGGCCTGAATGGACAGGTTGTCGGCCCCCAGCTCCACCCGTGCCACGTCCTTGATGGTGACGACAGAGCCGTCATTCGAGGACTTGAGCACGATGTTCTCGAACTGTTCCACGGTCTTGAGCTTGGTACGCGCCGTAATGGTCGCGTTCAGCTGCTGGTTCTGCACCGCCGGCAAAGCGCCCAGCTGACCCGCCGAGACCTGGGCATTTTGCGCGTTGAGCGCGCTGCTCAGATCGGAGGGAATCAGCCCGTATTTCTCCATCTTGGCTGGGTCCATCCAGATGCGCATCGCATAGGGCGTACCGAAGACGTTGATGTCACCGACGCCTTCGATGCGTCCGATGATGTCCACCAGATTGCTGTTGATGTAGTCGCCGATGTCCACGGCGGTCACAGCCTCATCGGGCGAATAGAAACTGTAGGTGACCAGAAAATCCTGGCCGCCCTTGTTGATGAAGACGCCACGCGTCTTCACGGAGTCCGGCAGGCGGTTGACCGCGCCCTGGATCTTGTTTTGCACCTGCACCTGGGCCACGTCGACATTGGTGCCCGGAGCAAAGGTCAGGGTAATGCGGGCCTGACCGGAGGCATTGCTGGTCGAGCTCATATAGAGCATGTTGTCGATGCCCTTGATCTGCTGCTCGATGATCTGCGTCACCGAGTTTTCGACCGTCTCCGCCGAAGCGCCCGTGTACTGGGCGCCGATGGTCACCCTGGGCGGAGCGATCTCGGGGTACTGCTCCAGCGGCAGCAGCTTGATCGACAAAGCCCCTGCCAGCATGATGATGATGGCGATGACCCACGCAAAGATGGGCCGGTTGATGAAGAACTGAGCCATGTGTGTCGCCTGCCTTGCTTACTTCTTGGCAGGCGCATCGGCAGCGGCCTGGACGGGCGGCTCGCCACGCTGGCTCTTGCGCTCGGCCTTGGCCTTCAGATCCACTTCCACGGTCTGGACCTTGTCGCCGGGCTTGATGCGCTGAAAGCCATCCACCATCACACGCTCGCCGGCTTTCAGGCCCGTCTTGAGCAGCCAGAAAGCACCCACGGCGCGATCGAGTTCCACATCGCGCTTTTCAACCACATCGCCGTCCTTGACGACCATGACATTGGCGCGTCCGGTCAGATCGCGGGTCACCGACTGCTGCGGCACCAGCAAGGCATCGGGTGCCAGGGCCGTCGGCAGCAGGGCCTTCACATACATGCCGGGCATGAGCATGCCGTCGGGATTGGGCACCTCGGCGCGCAAGGTCAGCGTGCCGGTCGTGTCGTTGACGATCACGCCGGCAAAGGCCAGCTTGCCCTGATGCGGGTAGTCGCTGCCGTCGTCAAGCTGGATGCGCACGGGAATCTTGTTGCCTTCCACCTTCTGGTAGCGGCCGGACTCCAGATCTCGCTTGAGCTGCATCAGGTCGGAGCTGGACTGGGTGAAGTCCACATACATCGGGTCCAACTGCACGATGGTGGTGAGCGCCGTGGCCTGGCTGGCCGTGACCAGCGCGCCGGGCGTGACGGCAGACAAAGCGATGCGTCCGCCGATCGGCGCCTCGATACGGCTGTACTTGAGATTGATGCGCGCGGTTTCCAGGTTCGCCTTGGCCACCGCCACGTCGGAAGCGGACTGGGCGGCCGCCGCCTGGCTTTCGTCAAAGGCCTGCTTGCTGATGGCGTCGATCTTGACCAGCTCGGCATTGCGCCGCGCCGTGGCCGCCAGCGTGCGCTGGCTGGCTTCGGCCTTGGCCACGGCTGCCGCCGCACTGGCCTCGGCAGCCTTCAGCGATGCGGCATCGATCTGGTAGAGCTGCTGGCCCTGCTTGACCTGAGCGCCTTCGGTGAACAGGCGCTGCTGGATGATGCCCGAGACCTGGGGACGCACTTCGACCGTCATGAAAGCCCGAGTACGCCCTGGCAGACTGGCATCCAGCTGCTGGCTTTGGGACTGCAAGGTGACCACTCCGACCTTGGGCTCGGACTTGGCCGGGCCTTTTTGCTCCGCCTCGGGCTTGGAGCAACCCGCCAGCGCCGCAGCGATCAGCATGGCGCCCACAGCCAGCGTCCAGCGCTGCTGGCGATGCCGCTGCCGGCCTGCACCGGGCAGGCAAGAAAAATGCGCCTCTCGGCGCGGTCTCGGCGAAGCGGACTGGTCAATCTTCATACGTGGAACGGTCTGAACTAAGGAACTTGTCAACATTGTGCGCCGACAATATTAATAAAATGTAAAGCTGCCAAGAGCGCAATGGCATGCCGGCAATCACCCGCCTACCATTCTTCTGCCACACAGGCACACAAGACATGCTGCGCCATCGACTTGGCGGCATCACTTTAGAAAGCCTTGGCAGCAAGGCTCCACCTCATAACGGACTAGAGCCGGCCCCCGCCGCACTGCGCAATCGATGGTCGGCTGTGCCATCAATATCAGCACGGCAGCCGCTCTTGCTGCCAAATCAATGCTGCGACTTGCCCGGGCGTACCCGCAACATGCTGAAAACCCCGGCCAATGCCGCAAAGCCGCCGGCCACTGCCAGCGCCAGCAGTTCAGCATTGCCACCATGCCCGCCCGAGATGGCAAAGATGGTGGCCAGCACCACGGCACCCAGCGTCTGCCCTGTCATGCGGGCCGAACTCAGCATGCCGCCTGCCGCGCCGCTGCGCGACATGGGGGCCGAAGTGACGATGGTGTGATTGTTGGGTGACTGGTAGAGCGCAAAGCCGCTGCCCGCCAGCAGCATGCGCCAGACCATATCCCAGTGCGCGACGTCGATGGGCATGGCCGCCAGCAGCCACAGTCCGCAGGCAAACATGGCCATGCCGATACCGCCCAGCAGCCCGTCGGGATACTTGCCAATCAGACGCCCGGCTACCGGGGCCGTGAGCATGGTGGCCAGCGGCCAGGCCGTGATCAGCATGCCGGCCTCCATGGGAGACAGGCCGCGAGCCTCCAGCAGCAGGAATGGCAGGGCCAGATAGGACAGCATCTGCGCGCAGAAGGCCGAGACCGAGCCGCACATCGACAAACGGAACACGGGAATGCGCATCAGATCGACCGGAAACAACGGAGCTGTCCTGTGCCACTGACGGCGCAGATACACATAGCCGACCACCAGCCCGGCGCCCAGCAGCCACCAGCCCGAAGGCATCAGGGAGCTGCCCGCAGCGCCCTGCCCCATGCGCACGCCCAGTTGCTCACCGCCCAGGAAAAGCAGGGTGAACATCAGAATATTGAGCAATACGTCAAGCGCCGCGATCGGCTCGCCATCCTTGCGCACCACGGGGTTGGCCGGCAGCGCCTTGCGTCCCATCCACAAGGTGATCAGGCCCAGCGGCACATTGATGGCAAACAGCCAGGGCCAGTTGGCGACCGACAGGATGGCCGCGGCCACCGAAGGCCCGGCCATGGACGAGGTCGCCACCACCAGCGAATTGATGGCCATGCCGCGTCCCAGCATGGCGCGCGGATAGGTCAATCGCACCAGCGCTGCATTCACGCTCATGATGCCGGCCGCACCCATGCCTTGAAACACACGCGCCGCAATCAGAGTGGCCAGCGAGCTGGCCAGCGTGGCCGCCACCGAGGCAATGACAAACACCGTCATGCCCAGCAGATAGATGCGCCGGTAACCCAGGCGCTCACCCAGTGCCGCCAGCGGCAGCAGCAGCACCAGACCGGCAAGCTGATAGGCGTTGACCACCCACAGCGTCAGCGCCGAACTCGCCTGCAGCTCGCGCGCAATGGCGGGCAAGGCCAAATTGACGATGCTGCTGTCCAGCACCGACAGCGTCAGTCCCAGAATGATGACCAGCATGGCGCGGCCGCGTGCGCCATCGGGCAGGCCGTCGTAGGCGGCAGGAGTCTGGGCAGCGCTCTCAGTCATGGGCAACTCGGTGTACACGGCCCAGCGTGATCCAGGTCAGCGCCACGCCCACCAGGGCTCCGGTCGCCATACCCACCACCATGGGCAGGGGCTTGCCGTTGGAAAAATGCCCCACGATCTGCATGGCCGCCGCGCCGCTCAGCATCTGCAGCGTGCCCAGCAAGGCCGAGGCGGTTCCGGCAATCTCGCCGTGCTCCTCCAGGGCCAGCACCGAGGTCGTGGGAATCACCAGACCCATGAAGGCACTGGCGATGAAGTACAGCACGATCAGCACCGTCAGCTGCTCGCCGCCCAGCAGGTAATAGACCAGCAATGCAGCCATGGTCACGCCCGAGGCAGAAGCTGCGGCCTTGACCACATTGACCAGGCCAAAGCGCTGACCCAGCCGCCCCGTCAGTTGCGCCGCACCGATGAAGGCGATGGAGTTGAGTGCGAACGCCATGCTGTACTGAGTGGACGAGAGGCCGTAGTAGTTGATCAGCACAAACGGCGAGCCCGCCAGGTAGACAAAAAAGCCCGCCATGGCGCAGCCGCCGATGAACACCAGGCCCAGGTAATGCCAGTCACGCAACAGGCTCAGATAGGCCTTGAGTGCGCCGCCCAGGCTGCTGTCCAGCCGCGCCTCGGCGCTGCGGGTTTCCTCCACGCCGCGCCAGGTGGCGATCAAGCCCAGCATGGCTGCGGCGGCCACGACCCAGAACACGGCACGCCAGCCGGCCAGGGCAATCACGCCGCTGCCGGCCAGAGGCGCCAGAATCGGCGAGACGCTGAAGACCAGCATCAGCAGCGACATCATGCGTGCGGCCGCGTGGCCCGTATGCAGGTCGCGCACCACGGCACGCGGCACGGCCATGCAGGCTGCAGCGCCCAGACCCTGCACAAAGCGGAACCCCACCAGGGTCTCGATATTGGGCGCCAGCGCACATCCCACGCTGGCGGCGGCAAACACCGACAGGCCAAAATACAGCGGCGGCTTGCGGCCCAGCATGTCGGAGACCGGGCCGTAGAGCAGCTGGCCCACACCGATGGAGAGAAAGAACGCGGTCAGGCTGGCTTGCACGGCACCGACCTGGGCATCCAGGCTGGCGCCGATCTGTGGCAAGGCCGGCAGATACATATCGATGGCGAAAGGCCCTATGGCCGACAACAGGCCGAGAATCAGAACCAGGCGCAGGGAAACAGAAGCTTGCATAGGGGTGTGATTGTCGTGGTAACTTGATTTATGTGCTGAGCAGGCGCTGGTTTCCTGCATGACGGTGCAGGCTCACGCCGGCCAGCCTCCCCCTCTACCTAAGCCGTCAATTACGAGGCTTTAGGCCCGGTCATCCAGGCCATGACTGCATGGACAGCCAGCACAATGGGCTCAACTACCCTTCCCTGCTATTGCCGTGATTGCTGCAAGTTTCTACCCACGTCTGCCCTTTTTACTGCTGACTGCGCTATGTCTGACGTCTCCGCCGGCCAGCGCGCAGCCCGCCGCAGCGGCCCCGGCTTTTCTGCCCTCACCGGATGGGAACATGGTGATAGACACGCGCGCCAAGCTGGCATGGCCCCGCTGCGCCGAGGGCATGAGCTGGAATGGCAAGACCTGCAGCGGCCAGGCCGAGGTCTTCAGCTACAAGCAGGCCATGACCCATGCCGCAGAACGCAACAAGGCCGAAAACCTGCGTTGGCGCCTGCCGCGCGTCAACGAACTCAAGCGCCTGCTCGACCGCAGCAGCAAGCCCCAGGGCCTGAACCCGGAACTTTTTCCCAATGCGCCGCGCGACTGGCACTGGACGGGCACGGCCGCCGTGAATGCCCAGCGCCTGAACACCTACAACTACGCCCAGGTGGACAAATCCAGCAGCATCTCCGGCCTCTCGGCCCAGCAGGCCTGGGCGGTCAACACCGAGACGCTGCAGGCCGTGCCTGATATGGGCAAGGGCAATGGCTTGCTGCTGCGCCTGGTGCGTCCGGCCACCGAGGCCGAGCTCGGCCCCCAGACTTCGTCCGCGCCATGAAAAAAGCCTTGCCGCTGCGGCAAGGCTTTTTCAGCTCCCTCATGTTCAGCCTGCGCGCAGCGCCGCCTTGAGGCTCTCGCCCAGTTCGGGCTTGTGCGCGAACGGATCCGTCGGGTTGCGGCCCTGCACCACATCCTCCAGACGCACCTGCACCGAGCCCAGAGCCTGCGGGTGGCTGTAGATATAGAACTGGCCCGACGCAATGGCATCGAACACCTTCTGCGCCACCTCGGTCGCCGTGACCTTGCCCGAGCCCACGGCCTTGTCGGTCATGGCCTGACCTATCTTCTGGCTGGCCGTCAAAGGCTGCGCCTCCAGGCCCTGGGGACGGTTGCGCTCGCTGTGACCTATGCCCGTGGGCACGAAGAAGGGGCAGAGCAGACTGGCGCTGACCTGGTCCGAGACCAGGGCCAGGTCCTGGTACAGCGTCTCGGTCAGCGACACCACCGCGTGCTTGCTGACGTTGTAGATACCCATGTTCGGCGGCGCCAGCAGACCGGCCATGCTGGCGGTGTTGACGATATGGCCTTCGAAGGCGGGATCGGCCTTGGCGGCCTCCAGCATCATGGGCGTGAACAGGCGCACGCCATGGATCACGCCCCAGACATTGACGCCCAGCACCCACTGCCAGTCGGCCACCGTGTTTTCCCAGACCAGGCCGCCGGCACCGACGCCCGCGTTGTTGAAGACGAAGTGCGGCGCACCAAAGGTTTCCTTGACTTCGGCAGCCAGTCGTTCCATCTGCGCCGCATCCGACACATCGACCCTGCGCGCCAGCACCTTGGCACCGGCAGCCTTGAGCTCGGCCTCGGCCTTGTCCAGCGCCTCCTGCTGCACATCGACCAGCACCAGATTCATGCCTCTGGCAGCTCCCATGCGCGCGCACTCCAGCCCGAAGCCAGAGCCCGCACCCGTCAGAACCGCCGTCTTTCCCACGAAATTCGTGATCATTCTTGTCTCCGGATATTTTTCTACGAATACACCCACGATGCAGAAGATGGACACTGCCCCAACGAGAAACATCAAGCAAGGGCCTATGCCGGCCGCGCCGCCCCTCAGCGAGGATGTTGTCCCCCTTCACTAGCGCGCAGCGCGTAAAGAAAGGGGGCGCCCGGCTAGGGGAAGGCGCGGGGCCGCCCAGGCAAAGCGCCTCAGGGGGTGATTTTTCAGCCTCAGGGGGTCAAATCAGTTTCACCAGCTGCTTGCCGAAGTTCTTGCCCTTGAGCAGTCCCAGAAACGCGCCGGGCGCCGAGGCCAGACCTTGAGAAATCGTCTCGCGCGGCTTGAGCTTGCCGGCGGCCACCAGGCCGCCCAGCTCGGTCAGGGCCTCGCCCCAGACTTCCATGTGCTCGCTGACGATAAAGCCTTCGAGCTTGATGCGGTTGACCAGCAGCAGCGCCGGGTTGGCCAGTGGCAGGGGCTGGCCGTCATAGCCGGCAATCATTCCGCACAGGGCCACACGCGCAAAGGCATTGGTGCGCAGCAGCACGGCATCGAAGATATAGCCGCCCACGTTCTCGAAATAGCCGTCGATGCCGTTGGGGCAGGCATCCTTCAAAGCCTTGGCCATGGTCTTGACATCGGGGTGCTCGCGGTAATCGATGCAGGCATCAAAGCCCAGCTCATGCACGGCGTAACGGCATTTCTCGGCACCGCCCGCAATGCCCACCACGCGGCAGCCGCGCGCCTTGGCCAGCGCCACAAAGGCGCTGCCCACGGCACCGGTCGCGGCACTGACGACCATGGTTTCACCGGCCTTTGGGTTGATGATCTTGACCAGGCCATACCAGGCCGTGACGCCCGGCATGCCCACGGCACCCAGATAGTAGGACAGCGGCACATGGGTGGTGTCGACCTTGCGCAGCGCGCCGGGCACGCTGGGGTCGAGCAGCGAGTACTCCTGCCAGCCGCCCATGCCGACCACCTTGTCGCCGGCCTTGAACTTGGGGTGGCGGCTCTCGACAATCTCGCCTACCGTGCCGCCCTGCATGACCTCGCCCAACGGCTGGGGTTGGGCATAGCTCTTGGAGTCGTTCATGCGACCGCGCATGTAAGGGTCCAGGCTCAGATAGTGGTGGCGCACCAGCACCTGACCCTCGCCCACCGCGGGCAGCGGCGACTGCACCAGCTTGAAATTGCTCTCCACCGCCTCGCCCTGCGGGCGGTTGTCCAGAAGGATCTGCTGATTGACCGTCATGTTTCGTCTCCTGTTTGAAACTCAATTTTCATAGCTGAAAGCGCTTGATATACCTCACACCTACAGCCAATAACATACAAAACAACCATATGAAAGGCGGTAGCTGCTCATAAAAACAGAGCAGCCGATCTGTACTCAATCCGTGGGCAGGGCTTTCAGTCCGCCTTCGGCTGCAGGCCTGCGCTGCATGTACTTGAAAGTGCCTGTGGCCTGCACGCACAGGCGTCCTTGCGCGTCATAGATACGGCCTTCGGTGAAAGCCATGCTTCCGGTGCGATGCAGCAGCTTGCCCTGGCCTACCAGCGGTCCCTTGGCCGCCTGCATGAAGGAACTCTTCATCTCGATCGTGACAACCCCCTGCTCGAAGTCCACGCTGCGCGCGGCCACGGCCATGGTCACATCAAGCAAGGTCATCGATGCGCCGCCATGCGTGACGCCGAAGGAATTCAGGTGCTCGGGCCGCGGTGTGTAGCGCAGTTCGGATTCGCCGCTTTCCGCCTTGATCAGGACGAAACCAAGTTCATGCACAAAGGGAATTTCTGGACCAAATGACAACACCGCAAAACCTTTCAGAAGAATGAAGCGCCGCGCACCGCGCTGCGACAGCCAAGTCGTGAATATAAACACGCCGGACCGGCCCGAACTCCGGCGCGTGACAAAAACACGGCCAGGCCGGTCTTCAGCCTCCGACCAGGGCGCTCACCCCGCCATCCACCGCCATCCACTGGCCGGTGATGTGCTTGCCAGCATCGCTGGCATAGAGCAGCGTCAGTCCCTTGAGATCCTCGTCGTCACCCAGGCGGCGCAGCGGGGCATGGGAACGCATTTCGTCCTCACCCAGCGTCTCGATCAGCACGGCCGCCATCTTGGTCTTGAAAAAGCCCGGGCAGATGGCGTTGACCGTGATGCCGTGCTCGCCCCACTCGCCAGCCAGCGCGCGCGTGAAATTGATGACCGCGCCCTTGGAGGTGTTGTAGGCAATGGTCTTCATGCCCGTGGGATTGCCGCCCAGGCCGGCGATTGATGCCAGATTGATGATGCGACCGCTCTTGCGCTCCAGCATGGACAGGCGGGCGATCTGCTGGCTCAGCAGAAAATAGCCGCGCACATTCAGGTTCATCACCTTGTCCCAGGCCGCCGTCGGGTGGTCCTCAGCCGGGGCGCCCCAGCTGGCTCCGGCGTTGTTGATCAGGATGTCCACATGGCCGAGGCGCTGCACGGCCTCCTTGGCCAGGCGCGTGATATCGGCCTCGTCCGAGCAGTCGGCGGCAACCCAGTCGGCCTCTATGCCTGCGGCCTGGAGTTCGGCTGCGGCCTCTTCCAGATCCTTGGCCTTGCGCGAGCTCAGCAGAATCTTCGCGCCGGCCTCGCCCAGCGCATGCGCCATCTGCAGACCCAGGCCACGCGAGCCACCGGTCACCAGGGCCGTCTTGCCCGAGAGATCGAAAAGTTGCTGCACCGTACGTGTCATTCTCATGTCTCCTGTTTGTTTTCAAGGTTCAAACCGGGCGCGCAGTGCCTTGCAAGGCCTGCCCGTCAAAAGCTGCCTGGATTGTGCGGGCGCCCCAGGTCCGGTGTTGTCACCTGCGTGTCGGCGCTGTCCCGCAGGTGGCAGAGCCCGCGCTGGCGCTGCCTGCAGGGTCTGCCGGCAGCAGCCCGGCAAATCGCATTCAGCGCCTTCAATCGGCAAACAGCGACTGTGTGCCGCCCCAGGCGCCACCTTCGATCTCCAGCATGCGCAGCTTGGTCAACGCCCCCTGACCGCCCGAAAAGCCGCCCGGTGCCCGCCCCGCCGCCAGCACGCGATGACAGGGAACAATCGGTGCAAACGGATTGGCGCCCAGCGCCTGGCCCACGGCGCGCGCGGCACCGGCCTCGCCCAGTGCCGCAGCCACCTCGCCATAGGTGCTGGTCCGGCCCGGCTCCAGGGCGCGCGTGAAAGCATAGACCCGGCTGTGAAATGCAGGCACGGCAAATTCATCAAGCGCGATCTGCTGCAGATCGGGCAAATCATGGGTCGACTCTTGCGCAAAGGCCTGGCGCAGATCGCCCAGCACGCCGGCAGCCACAGCCTCCGCGCTGGGTTGCGCCCAGCCCTGCTCGCTCCGCGAGCTCAGGCCTGCCAGCAGACACTGCACCCCGGCCATGGCCTGCAGTGCAAAACCCGGAACCGCGGAGATGGAGGTCACTGCGCCATAGACCGCAGGCCCGCGCTGCGGCTGCAGCGCATGGCGTTTGGTCAGGCCCAGCAACATGCGCTCCCGGGTCTCGCCCCAGCTGGCCTCGGGCAGTTGCACGGCGCAGACGGCAGCGGCATTCCAGGCCAGTCCGCAGGTACCGATGCGCGTGACAAACAAGGCATGACCGGGAAAAGGCAGCGAAGCAGCGTGATTCATGCACACAGTCTACAGAGCGCAGTCTTTGGGGAGGCGTAAAAATTTTCCAGGAGCTGGATACAAAAACAGTTAATTACTGTATATTTAAACAGTCAAAACACTGTGGATATACGGACATGCAAGAAGCCCATTTCACCGTCTCTCTGTGCGACTACCCCGAACTGCCCGAGGACAAACGTCATCAAGCCGAGGCGCGCTATGCCCGCGTGCTGGCCCGCCAGCTCGGCGGGGAAGAACAGGTCGGCCAGGCCCTGTCTCTGGTGCAAGGCCTGGAAGACACCCCGCCCGAGGAAATCACCGATGACGCCAAACTCACCTTCCAGCGCTGGATGAAAGCCGCCCGCGCCGCTGCCGAAGCCGGCCTGCAAGGCATTGGCGGCACCGAAAGCTGTTTTTTCGATGTACGACGGGTAGCCTACTGAGGCTTGAGCCGCTCGCGCATGGCACGGCGGTTGAGCTTGCCCACCGCCGTCTTTGCAATCTCCTGCACAAAAATCACCTGCTGTGGTTTTTTGTACGAAGCCAGCTGCGTCGCCACATGGGCTACCAGCTCCTGCTCGCTTGACTGCGCCCCGTCCCTGAGGACAACCGCCGCAGTCACGACTTCGACCCATTTGTCGTGCGGCAGCCCTAGCACCACGCATTCGCGTACCGCGGGATGGGTGAGCAAGGCATTCTCGACCTCCAGCGGATAGACGTTGTAGCCGCCCGTAATGATCATGTCGGACTTGCGATCCTTGAGATGCAGAAAACCTTGGGCATCGAGCAGCCCCATGTCTCGCGTGCGCACCCAGCCGTCCGGGGTAAAAGTGTCCTCATTGAGTTGCGGGGCGTTGTAGTAGCCGCGCACCGCCGACGGTGCCCTGACGGTGATCTCACCCGGCTCGCCCGGCGCCACATCCCGCCCCTGTTCGTCCAACAGTCGCAGCTCGACATCCAGACAGGGCTGGCCGCAGGCCGACCCCATGAGCTGAGGCGTGTGGTCTTCGGGCCTCAGAACCGCCAGGCACAAAGGCACCTCGGTCTGCCCGTAGTACTGCCAGAAGCGGTGGGTTCCCCAATGCTCCATGGCCTTTTGCAGCACGCTGCGCGGCATGGGTGAGGCGCCATAGATCACATACTTGAGCGCCGAGACATTGACTCTGGTGAAATCCGGATGCTCCAGCAGCATCTGCAGCATGGTCGGCACCAGATTGATGGCGGTGATGCGCTGCGCCTGCAGTACCGCCAGAAACCGGCCCGGCTCAAAGCTCGAGACAATGACGGTACGCCCTCCGCGAAGCCAGAACGGCAGCACGAACACACCACTGGCGTGAATCAGGGAGGCGGCATGCAGCATGGCGTCATCCGCCGTGGCCGGCAGCAGATTGAGCAGCACATTGCGGCAGATGCTGGCAAAAGATGCCTGGGAATGCTGGGCAGCCTTCAAGGTACCGGTGGTTCCGGACGTGAACAGCGTCAGCACGATATCGTCGGGCTGCACCTCGATGTCCGGCCCTTGCACGGGATGACGGCTAGCCAGCGCACCAAGATCCACGGAACCTGGCATGGCCGCACCAAGCCCCAGGCAGCAAAGCGCGGGCAGCTCGGCCTTGATTTGTGCAGCACGCTGCTCCAGGCCTGCCCCAAAGATCAGGTGGATGCAGCCTGTCTCCTGGAGCATCTTCACATGCTCAGCCACAGACAAGCGCGCATTCAGAGGCACACGATTGAGTCCGGCCTTGACGCAAGCGAAGTCCAGCGGCACGCTGAGCAAGCCATTGTTCAGCAGCAATGCCACGCGATCGTTTTGCTCGATCCCCTGTGAGTACAGGGCATGGGCAAGCTGGCTGCTCAGCGCGTCGACCTGGGAGAAACTGAGGCTTTCCTCTCCAAACACCACGGCTACGCGATCCGCATGCTGGCGTGCTCCGCGCCGTATTAGCTCCAGATAAGTGGGCTGTCTTGCATGCATGCCGCCGCACTGATGGCTCGTCATCGTGATCTCCTCCTGTTTCAGCCTCAAGCCTTGTCAACGATCAGCGCGAAAACTGCCCATGACGCCCCTCGCCTCGGGTGAAGTGCGCTGCGCCGCCAGCGCCCTCCGCAGCCACCATCGGCACCCCTTTGCGACCCTCGCTGCGCAAGGCATCCGCAAGACTCATGTCCCACTGCGCGTAGGCAGAATCGCGATCGGTGCGCATGCACTGCTGGGGAAATGCGGCCAGTTGCTGCGCCAGCGCCCTTGCCGCTTGCAAAGCCTGCCCGGCAGGCACAAGCCGGTTCGCAAGGCCCATGGAAAGAGCCTCCTCGGCCTTGACGGGCCGTCCGGTCAAGATCATGTCCAGCGCCCTACCCATTCCCACCACCCGAGGCAGGCGCACCGTCCCCCCATCAATCAACGGCACTCCCCACCGGCGGCAGAAGACGCCGAACACGCAAGACTCGTCAACCACGCGAAGATCGGCCAGCAACGCCAGCTCCAGCCCTCCTGCTACCGCGTAGCCACTGATGGCCGCAATCACCGGCTTGCTCAATTCAAGCCGTGTCGGACCCATGGGACCACCTCCGCCGCCTTCGGAATCCAGTTCGTTGCGCAACCCGGGGTCAGCCACTGCCGCCAGATCAGCGCCAGCACAGAAATGCCCTGCGCTGCCGGTCAGCACCGCAACATGCAGTGCTTCATCGCGCTCAAACCGCAAAAAGGCATCGCGCAGCTCCTGGGCCATGGGCCGGTGAACAGCGTTTCGCTTGTCAGGCCGATTCATGGTGATGGTGCAGACTGGGCCATTGATTTCGAATTGCACAAACCGCATGCGTTGTCTCCTTTTTTGCTTGACGCCCATGCTAGTAAAGCTCTCAATATTTCTCCATCATGGACAAATCATGTAATGTTCTGCCAAGACGCCCTTGCGCTACAGACTTGATACTGGACCTGCTGGTGGCACGTGCGATTCCGCTCTCCGCCCGTGCCATCACCCAGGCAGCAGCCTTGTTCGGCATTGGGGAAAATGCGGTCCGCGTCTGCCTGAGTCGCCTGATATCGGCCGGTAAAGTGGACAGGCCCGGGCGTGGTCTGTATCTGGCGCGGCTCCAGCCCTCTCATCTCGCCCATATCGTGGACAACTGGCACCGGCGTGAGCAGTTGCGTCGGCCCTGGCACGGGCAATGGCTTGCGTTACAGGACGCATCCGCCTCCAAAGCGGACAAATCTCTATGGCGCCGTCATCAACGCGCGCTGGGCTTGCGCGGCTTTGCATCGCTTGGTCCTCAGCTGCATATACGCCCCGACAATCTGCGCATTACGTTCACCGAGTTCCAGGTCGAGCTGGAATCACTGGGCATCGCGTCAGGCAGTTGTCTGATGCAGATTCACCAGATTGACAAGCTGCACGAGGCCCAGGCACGCAAGCTCTGGAACACGCAGGCACTGGAGGCCGCCCACAAGCACTGGATCTGCGTGATTCTCAGCAGCCACCAAAGACTGGACGACATGCCGCTGCCAAGCGCAGTGCGTGAATCGCTGCTGCTAGGTCGCTCGGCCATAGCCCATCTGCTGCGGGACCCCTTGCTGCCGGAAGAGCTCATGCCATCACACTCCAGATTGAGCCTGGAACAAGAGCTGCGAAGCTATCAGCAACATGCCATTGAGCTCTGGTCCGCATGGCTCGATCAGAAAGGGGCACAGACCCTGTCCAGGGCCGACATTCACAATGCCATCCCTCAATCCAGCCAGAATTGATGCCAAGCCGCACAAAGACGCCCCTAACTGCATACACTGGCGCCCTTTTCATCACCAATTCGCAATGCCCTGGCTCCGGTTGCAGGGCTAGTTCTGCGCTCCCCCATGCAAGCCCTGCTCGATGCCATTGCCCAGATGCCCTTCCCCACCGATGCCCAGCGCATCTTTCATGGCCGTGGCGGCCGCTATCCGGGCTGCGAACAGATCTCGCTGGACGCTTTTGCGCCCGTCATCGTGCTGACCAGCTTTGCGCCCTTGGAAGAAGCACAGCTAAGCCGGATCGGTCAGGCGCTGGAGCAGCGCTGGCAGCAGATCGCCCCGGCAGGCCAGCCGCTGACCTGGGCCTTCCAGAGCCGCGAAAGCGGCGGCAAGGTCGAAACCCGCATCATGGCCGGCGAGCTGCCCGAGCCGCATGTGGTGACCGAGAACGGCGCCCGCTATCTGATCCATATCGCACGCGGGCAGAACCACGGCCTGTTCCTCGACATGGCCGCCGGCCGCGAGTGGGTGCGCCGGCAGGTGCTGGCCCATGAGCGGCCCGCGCGCATGAAGGTGCTCAACCTGTTTGCCTATACCTGCGCGTTCTCGGTCGTGGCCAAGCTGGCCGGCGCGGGCCAGGTGCTGAATATGGACATGAGCAAGGGTGCTCTGGCCACGGGTCAGCACAACCATCAGCTCAACGGCGTCAAGGCCGGCGCCAGCTTTGCTGCCCACGATATTTTCAGCAGCCGGGGCAAGATCAACCGCAGCGGACCGTACGATCTGATCGTCGTGGACCCGCCCAGCTACCAGAAAGGCAGCTTCATCGCCACCAAGGACTATGCGCGCCTGATGCGCCGCCTGCCCGATCTGCTGGTGCCGGGCGGCCAGGTCCTGCTGTGCCTGAACGCACCCGAACTCGGCACGGACTTCCTGCGCGGGCAGATGGCGGAAATCGCCCCCGAGTTGGAGTTCGTCGAGCGCCTGGCCAACCCGGCCGTATTTGCCGATGTGGACGAGGAGCGCAGCCTCAAGGTCATGGTCTATCGCGCACCGGCGCTGACTGAGGCCCCGCAGCCATGAACGACGGTACAGACAACCGCCAAGACCTGCCTCCGCAGCCCATAGATCCGGCACTGGGACGCATCTTGCAGCGCTTTGCCCAGCTCGATACAGACATGCCGACCCCGCAGCTCGACTATGTGGAACGCCGGCGCCTGCTCAGCGAACTGCAGGCCGGATTGATTCGCTCGGCACTGCCCGGCATCTCCAGGGCCGAGCATTTCCTGGCCGCCGAGGGCCGCGAGATCTGCATGCGCAGCTATCACCGGCAAGGCTGTGGCAGCGGTCGGACGCTGGTCTGGCTGCATGGCGGTGGCTGGATGGTCGGCGATCTCAACACCCATGACGACCTGTGCGAGCATCTGGCCCAGTTCACCGGCCATGTGGTGCTGTCCGTGCATTACCGCCGCACGCCGGAGAACCGCTTTCCCGCGCCGCTGGACGATGTGATGACCGTGCTGCAGTGGCTGAGCGACATGCGCGGGCTGCTGCCTTTTGCGGCCGACCAGGTCCTGCTCGGTGGCGATAGCGCTGGCGCCCATCTGGCACTGGCAGCGGCGGTGCGCCAGATTCAGCACCCCACCGATGCGGCCCGCATTGCTGGCCTGCTGCTGCTCTACCCGCCGCTGCAGCCCGATCAGGACAATGACAGCATGCGCCGCTTTGCCACAGGCTTCGGGCTCACGCCCGCCGCCATGCAGCGCTACTGGCAGGAACTGGGCCGGCCCGAGGGCCAGGCCGCACAATGGCTGACGCCGGGCTGCAGCAGCGCAGCCATCGTCCATTTGCCGCCCACGCTTTTGATGACGGCCAGCCACGATATTCTGCGCGACGAGGCCGAAGCCTTTGTCCATCAGGCCAAGGCACTGGGCGCACCGCTGCAGCTTTTGCGCGCCCCGGCCATGGTCCACGGCTTTGCACGCATGCTGGCTGCCAGCCCGGCGGCACGCCAGCAGGTGGAGCTCGCCTGCTCGGCCTGGGCGGAACTAATGGGCCGTCAACGCCCTCTGAGCAAATAAGCTTTGCTTTCCAGACGGGTAGCGGCATGGCCCTGCAGTTGTACGCTGCAAGGCGCCGGGCGCCGCACCGCCCTCTTTAAAACACAACAGTTGCGGCGCTGATGCATCAGGCATCCGGCGCCTGCCGCCACAGCTTTCATCGCCATGAGTCCAACTTCCGCCACCCCACAACAACTGATGCGCCTGGCCGTGAACCTGGCCCATGCCAACCGCCTTCAGGGCGGCCGCCCGTTCGGCGCCGTGCTCGCCCAGGGAAATGAAGTCGTTGCCACCGGCGTCAACGAGATCATTGCCAGCCACGACCCCAGCACCCATGCCGAAATGCAGGCAATACGCGCGGGCACGCAGCAGCGCGCCAACCCCAGCCTGGCGGGCCTGTCCATCTATGCCAGCGGCCACCCGTGCCCCATGTGCCTGGCGGCCCTGGTCATGAATGGCGCCGAACAGGTATTCTTCGCCTTCGACAACCAAGATGCCGCGCCCTATGGCCTGTCCAGCGAGGGTACCTACCAGCGCCTGCGCCTGTCGCTGACGCCACCGCCGCTGCCCATCACCCGCATCGACACCGGCATCCGCGCGGCGCAGCTCTACGGAGATGAGGCCTGGCCAACTGCCTGACCCTCCTCGCCGCCAAAAAACCACAACAACAAACCGGGCTGCCTAAGGCGACCGCACCGATGCACTGCACCGTCGGCAGCCTCAGCGCTTTATGACATCGACATCTTCCCGAACGCATCGCGTGCCGCCGCTGCTCTGGCTGCTGGTGGTGATACTGGTCACCATCAATCTGCGTCCATTTCTGACGGCACCCGGCCCCTTGGCACCGACCATACAGCAGGCCACGGGCATGGATTTGCGCAGCTTCTCCTGGCTCACGCTGCTGCCCATGGCGCTGATGGGCATTGGTGGCTGGCTTGCTCCCACGGCTTTGCAACGCTGGGGCGCGCGCGCCAGCATTTGCGCCTCGCTGCTGCTGATTGCCCTGGGCTGCGCACTGCGCCTGACGCCTGCGGGTGCCGCCACCGGTACGCTGCTGATCGCCACGGCCGGCCTGTGCGGCGCGGGCGTGGCGCTGGCACAAAGCATTCTGCCGGGACTCATCAAGCGCCAGTCTCCCCACAACGTGGCGCCCATGATGGGCCTGTATTCGGCGGCGCTCATGGGAGGCGGCGCACTCAGTGCCCAGCTCTCGCCCCTGGCCATGCAGCTGGGCCTGAGCTGGCAGGCTTCGCTGGCCATCTGGGCCATTCCCGTGCTGCCGGCATTGCCGCTGGCCTGGTATGCGCTGACCCTGATGCGCGAGTCCGCTACCCCTGTGCCCTCCGCGCCCCTGGTACAAGCCAGCAGGGACAGCGACACCGGCTGGCTGCTGCGCCGTGGCCGCACCTGGCTGCTGCTGATCAGCTTTGGCCTGATGAACGGCGGTTATGGCTCCACGGTTGCCTGGCTCGCTCCGTTCTATCAAACCCATGGCTGGACGGCCACGCAAAGCGGCTCGCTGCTGGCCATTTTGTCGATTGCACAAGCCGCATCGGCGCTGGCCATGCCTGCTCTCGCGCGCCGCAGCCTGGACCGTCGCTGCTGGCTCATGCTGGCCTTGCTGCTGCAGATCATCGGCTTTGCCGGCCTCGGGCTCTGGCCCGATGCCATGCCCACGCTCAATGCCATCGTGCTGGGGCTGGGTCTGGGCGGCTGCTTTTCGCTCTTCATGCTGGTGGCGCTGGACCATCTGCCCTCGCCCACACAAGCCGGCGCCCTCAACTCGCTGATGCAGGGCGGCGGCTTCATCCTTGCAGCGCTGGCCCCTCTGGTCATGGCGCAGTTGCACCAGATCAGCGGCAACTGGATGACGGGCTGGCTCTATCAGGCTGGTGTGGCAGCGCTGGTCTGCCTGCTGGTGACACGCTTCAATCCCAAGGGCTACCTGCAAGCCATGCAGCGGCCTTGAGCACGACATTGCCCCTGCACAAAAAGGGCCTGGAAACTTCCAGGCCCTTTTTCCTTTTCATGTTTGCGTGGATGACTCGTTGACCAGCAGTTGCAGCCCATGCGCCTCGGTCGGCAAGGGCACCTCCCATCGGTGCAACATGCCCAGCAGTGCGGCATTGCCGAGCGTGGTGTCGCGCTTGCTGTTGCGCGCCAGCAAGGTGGATCTGGCAGCCTCCAGATGCACCAGCTCCACCTGTGCACCATAGGCCAGGCACAGGTCCAGCGTCTTGCCACGCATCTGTCTGGACAGATGCGTGGCATTCCAGACGAAGGCAGCCTTGGCTCGCAACAGGCTCTTGGCCTTGTCCACGGCTCGGTGGGCAGCAGCGCCCTCGTTCTCGCCATGGCGCAGGCCCAGCTCGGCACGCGCATCGTCAAACGACACCACGGGCAGGCCCGCATGATGCTGGGTCACCCAGTGGTTCTTGCCCGATGCGGGCAGGCCGCACATGACAATGACGCGCGAGCCCGGATCTTCGTGCAAGGCGTAGTCCGGGTGCAGCTCGGCACCGCGGAAATAGCGCAGTGCGGTTTCGGCCGAAGCAAAGCTGCGCGGCTTGCGCAAACAGCCCTCTTCCAGGGCCAGCTCCCTGAACAGCTCGATATTCACCAGCACATTGCCCACATCGGGGCAGATGCGACCGCGAATATCGGCACGGGCCAGCAGCACCAGCAAATGCAGATCGACCTGCCAGGACAGCTCTCTGACCATGAACTCGGGCGAGACGCCTCGGCGCGAATCGGCAAAGGCAAAAAACGGCACCTGATGCACGGCAATCAGCCGACAGACCGCCTCGCGCCGGGCCACGGGCGCGCCCGCCTCCCAGAGCATGAGCCGCGCATCGAGCGCCCCACGGCGCGAATGGCCGGGCTGCGAGATGCGGCCGTCGTCGGCTATCTGCGTGGTCGAGCACTTGGCGACATCGTGCAGCAGCGCGGCCAGAAAGACCGTCTCGCGCTCCTCGTTGGTGAGCCCTGCATAGTCGCCGTCCTGCAGCAGTTCGGTCACCACCATCTGCGTATGCGTCCAGACATCGCCTTCGGCATGGTAGATCGGGTCTTGCGGCGTGGTCCTGGCCAGCTCAAGTTGCGGGAAGGCGTCCAGGCAGGCCGCCCAGTCCACCGAGTCGTGAGCGGAATGCGGCACCAGGGCCGCGATCTGTTTCCAGCTCCACATAAGTTCTCCTTTCACCGCAGCTTCATCACAAAACCACGGTTCTGATAGCTATCAGCGATTTCTGGTAGAGGCTTACCAGCTCTTTTGAATCGCATTGGCAAAGATATCGACGCCTGTGCGCAGACCGTTGGCGACAATGGGCCGCTCGCTGTGATGCGAGCCGGACTCCAGGATCACCTGCACAAAGTCGGAGCGCACGAACTTGTAGCGCTCCACGGTCTGACCGTTCTCCTCGACCTTGATATACAGACCTTCGGCCAGCTCGGATCTGTCGGTCTGGCGCCAGGCCAGCGGCAAATCCAGTTTCTGCTTTTGCACCTGATCCTCGAACACCGCCTTCCAGCGAGCGCTGCGCCCCAGGGACGGTGCCAGCAATGCCAACAAATCCTGCATGCGCCTCGGCGCGATACCGGCGTAGAGCACAGGCACGGACACCACGGGCACACCGGCCAGCAGCGCATGACGCTGCGGCGTGTCCAGAAACTGCTGCTCCGAGCGGTCCCAGACGTCGAACTCGCAAAACCAGTGCGGCAAGGCGTCGTAGTAAAGCGAGTGCTTGGCGTACAGCCACTCGCCATACATCACATAGCGCTCGTCCAGCAGTGCCATCAGCGCGCCTTCATGGGCTCTGGCCCATTGCTTGTAGGCATTGAACTGGCGCTCGCGCCCGCCCATCTGATCGGCTTGCAGATAGTGGCCACGCGACTGCAGCAACAAACTGCCGTCGGCGCCAAAGCTCAGCGCCGCATTGGCGCCATCGAGCTTTTCCTCGACCACGATATGCCGGCCGGCCAGGGCTTCATAGGACACGGCATCGGCCTGATCACCGACCTGCAGCCGCGAGCCACGCAGATGCGGCGTGCGCGGATATTTGAGTATCTCCAGATTGAATAAATGGGAAGTAGTCATGTTGTGCTTTCCAAAAAGGGAATAAGCCACGCGCCAAAAGACGTGGCAGACAAACCAAGGACAACGAAAGCGGCAATCGCCGCCACCATCGGGCGAAGACAAGAACACCTGGCCGCCGAGCAAAGGGCAGGCCGGGATTCAGAGAGTGCAAGAGCGCAGGACCGGGGCGCGAGCCAGGTCGGGAACGCCGGGCAAGGGCTTGCCCATCGTGAAGAAACTGCCCCTCCGGGGCGGCAGGCCACCTGGGCCAGGCGCCTCAGGGGACCGATATGTCCATACCGCAGCGCACACCTGAAAAATCAGCGTGTGGCGAAGTCGTTTAGCGCAAACGAATCTGGCAGGACATGGTGCACCTCGAAAATGAGAGCGTATAACGCAAGCGGGGTAAAGGCTGGCGAGTTTATTGGCTTGGCATAGCAACTGCCAAGCGGTTTGCCGTGACTGTGGTGCAAAGGCCACGAATCGGTTTCAAAACGATGAGATGCAGACTGGTGAGACATCGAAGTTTTCCTCCTGCATCTGCCAAGCTGTCAATGACATCTGCACAGGGCTTGCGCCAACCTCTTCTGATTTCCATGATTGCAGCCGCCGCCCTGGCCGCCTGCGGTGGTGAGGACAACAACGCGAAAAAAGCACCCCAGCGCCGGCTCCCGAGGTCCCGGCACCAGCACCCGAACCCGAGCAAACGCCTGTCTAGCGCCTGCTTGAGAGGATCGGTAGCTATCAATCGGGCATCATGGCAAGCCCCTGCTGATGCCAGACAACGAGGTCAGCGCAACCACGGTCTTCTACCTGCTGCATCTGCAATATTGGAACCTGCAGACAAGCAGTCGCTTTCATGCCAAGCCCCGTCCCCACGGGGCTTTTTGCTATCCAAATCAAGCAAAGACTGCGCCGAGGGTTTCTCAATTACGTAACAATAAGCGCCAGCGGTCGGTGTACCGCCCATGGGTTTCCATTCGCCGCAAGCCAAACGCTTGTGACCTACTAAACCGCCGTGTATCCGGACGGCGGTGGCTTTTTTGAACGGAGCACTTAATGAAGCACTCTTTCGCTCGCCGCCAGGCGCTGCGCGGCTTGGCCGTGGCAGCTCTGGCTTCCTCCTCCTTGCTGTCCGCCGCGCATGCAGACACCCCTGCGGTGCTGCGCGTCTCGGCCATTCCCGACGAGGCACCGACCGAGCTGCAGCGCAAGTTCAAGCCCCTGGGCGAATACCTCTCGCAGGCCACCGGCATGAAAGTGGTGTTCACCCCCGTATCCGACTACGCGGCAGTGGTCGAGTCCCTGGCCACCCGCAAGCTGGATCTGGCCTGGCTGGGCGGTTTCACCTATGTGCAAGCCAAGATCCGCACCAACGGCACGGCCATCCCCATCGTGCAGCGGGCCGAGGATGCGGTCTTCACCAGCAAGTTCATCACGGCCGACCCCGCCATCAAGACGCTGGCCGACCTCAAGGGCAAGACCTTTGCCTTCGGCGCCCCCTCCTCCACTTCGGGCAGCCTGATGCCGCGCTTTTTCCTGCAGCAGGACGGCTTGAATCCCGAAAAGGACTTCAAGACCGTGGCCTACTCGGGCGCACATGACGCCACCGTGGCCTTTGTGGCCGCAGGCAAGGCCGAGGCCGGCGTGCTCAACACTTCGGTGTGGGACAAGCTGGTCGAGTCCAAGAAGGTGGACACCAGCAAGGTGCGCGTGTTCGCCACGACGCCCACCTACTTTGACTACAACTGGACGGTGCGCGGCGACCTGGACCCGGCCATTGTCAAGAAGCTGACCGCCGCCTTCCTGGCACTGGACCCCAGCAAGCCAGAGCACAAGGCCATCATGGACCTGCAGCGCGCCTCCAAGTTCATCGCCACCGACACCAAGAACTACGACGGCATTGAAGCCGCCGCCAAGTCCGCCGGTCTGCTGAAGTAAGAAATTCAGCTTTTTTTGACTGCCAACGCTTATTTATCAAGCGTTGGCAGCTATTGTTTCCAGAGTATTCGTCTCATGAGCTTCATGCTGGACGATGTGGGCCTGACCCACAGCAACGGCTTTACCGCCCTGTCCCATATCTCCTTGTCCGCCATCCAGGGCGAGAGCATTGCGCTCATCGGCCCCTCGGGCGCCGGCAAGACTTCGCTGCTCAGCACCATAGGCACAGCCTACCTGCCCACGGCTGGTCGCATGCAGGTGCTGGGCCGGACTGCGGCCGCGCAATCCGCCGCCCGCGAACTCAAGGCTTTGCGCAGCCGCATCGGCACCGTGCACCAGGCCGCCCCCATTCCGCTGCGTCAACGGGTGGTCACGGCCGTGCTGGCCGGCAAGCTCGGCCAGTGGCCGCTGTGGAAGGCGCTGGCATCGCTGGCCTATCCGCAGGACATTGCGGGCGCGCGCGAGGCCCTGGCCCGCGTGCAGCTTGAGGACAAGCTGTTTGCACGCTGCGACCAGCTCTCAGGCGGCCAGTTGCAGCGCGTGGGCATTGCCCGCGTGCTCTACCAGCAGGCCGGCCTGATTCTGGCCGACGAACCCGTCTCCGCCCTGGACCCTGCGCTCTCGCAGGCCACGGTGCAATTGCTGGTGCAGGAAGCTGCCGCGCGCAAGGCCACGCTGGTGGCCAGCCTGCATGCCGTCGATCTGGCTCTGGCCAACTTTGCCCGCATCGTCGGCGTACGCAATGGCCGCCTGGCCTTTGACCTGCCCGCCGCGCAAGTCAGCGAAGCCCAGTTGCAAGCGCTCTACGCCCATGCCGATGGCAGCCCCGCCGATCTGCCCATGCTGCACAACCGCCTGGTTCAGCGCGATCCCGCCAGCACCGCGCCCGCTCCCATCCAGGTGAACGCATGCCGATAGAAAGGGCCGAGCCCGCCCGGCCATCGCGCCGCGACCCCTCCGCTCGCGGCCGCCTCAGCGGCCTGATCCTGACTCTGGTCGTGCTCTGGCCCATGCTGCAGACCTCTGGCTTTTCGCTCAAGCCGCTATTCGATGCCGACAATCTCAAAGTCATCGGCGGCTTTCTCGCGCAGTTTCTGCCGCCCGAAACCAGTGGGGAGTTCCTGGCCTACCTGGGTCAGGCCACGCTGGAGACCCTGGCCATCGCCACGGCAGGCATGGCGCTGGCCTTTGTGATTGCCGTGCCCATGGCCTATCTGTCCACGGGCGCGGCGCGTGAGAGGGTCACGCTCAACCCCATCGCCCGCAGCGTGCTCACCATCCTGCGCGGCATTCCCGAACTGGTCTGGGCTCTGGTGTTTGTGCGCGTCTTCGGCCTGGGTCCTGCAGCCGGAGTCCTGGCCCTGGGGCTAACCTATGGCGGCATGCTGGCCAAGGTCTATGCCGAAATTCTCGAATCCACAGTTCCCGCTCCGGCCCACGCCCTGCGTGCCAGCGGTGCCGGCCGTATCCAGGCCTTGCTCTATGGCCTGCTGCCGCAGGCGGCCAAGGAGCTGACCTCCTACACCGTCTACCGCTGGGAATGTGCGATCCGTGCCTCGGTGGTCATGGGCTTTGTCGGCGCAGGAGGCCTGGGCCAGCTCATGGACCAGGCCATGAAGATGCTCAACGGCGGCGAAGCCGCCAGCATTCTGCTGGCCTTCATGCTGCTGGTGGCGGCGGCCGACCTGCTTTCCTGGTGGCTGCGTCGCGCACTCGACGCCGCGCCTGCCGCACGCGCCCTGCCCTTCGGCTGGCGCACCGGCACATTTGTGCTGACTGCCTGTGCGGCGCTATGGGCCAGCATGCGGCTTCTGGATATTGATTTCTCGGCCCTGTTCACGGCAGATGCGGCCACCAGCATGGGCGACTTTGTACGCGGCTTTTTCCCGCCCGATCTGAGCCGGCCCTGGCTGCTCAGGGTGCTGCAAGGCATCTGGGAGACCCTGGCCATCTCCATCGTCGGCACCTTGCTGGCCGCGATCGCGGGCCTGCTGCTGGCCCTGCCGCGCTGGCGTGCACCATGGAACGTGGTGCTCAACGTGCTGCGCTCGGTGCCCGAACTGGTCTGGGCCACGATCACTGCGCTGGCCGTGGGTCTGGGCCCATTCGCCGGAGCCCTGGCCCTGGCCCTGCATACCACCGGCGTGCTGGGCCGCCTGTTTGCCGAGGCCTTGCAGAATGCTCCGGCCGCTCCCGCGAATGCGCTCAAGCTCAGCGGCAGCAATCGCCTGCTGGCATTTTGCTATGGAACCCTCCCTGGCGCTGCGCCGCAACTGCTGGCTTACACGCTGTACCGCTGGGAGATGAATATCCGCATGGCGGCGATTCTGGGCTTTGTGGGAGCTGGCGGATTGGGCCAACTGCTGTACTTCGAGCTTTCGCTGTTCCACTATGCCCAGGCCAGCACCGTGATCATGGCCATGCTCTTGCTGAGCATCGCCGTGGACTGGAGCAGCGCTGCCTTGCGCCGCGCCATGCGTTGAGACGGCTGCGCGGTGCCCCGGCTCCGCGTCAGCTTCATCAACTCCTCCATCAATCCGACGCGCAGCCGCCCCCGATGGGCCAGCGCCGCAGCGGCCCGGCCTGCATCCAGGTTCGATGAGCACCGGAGTCTGAATGACTTCAGCCACACCGGATCCGTGCCGCGACTGATCGCACCACGAAGAGCGATGCCGCTTCACACGCCCAAGGGCAGGTCTGCTTTTTTCAGCGTACGCAGCACAAAGCTGGACTGGCTGTGGCGTATGCCCTTGATCTTGTAGAGCTTCTCACGCAGCAGGCGCTCGTAGTCACGCGTGTCTTTGACGACGATGCGTAGCAGATAGTCGTACTCGCCAGAGACCAGATGCGCTTCCACAACTTCGGGAATGGTGGCCAGCACCTCGCCGAACTTTTCCAGCGTGTTGTCTGAGTGGCTGTCCAGCGTGACCATGACCAGAACCGAATCGGCCAGCCCCAGCGCCTGCGGGTTCAGACGCACGGTATAGCCCTCGATCACACCGGCCTCCTCCATCTTCTTGATGCGGGCCCAGCATGGCGATGCACTCAGGCCCACTGCAGCACCAATGTCCTGCAGGCTGGCGCGCGCATTAGCCTGCAAGGCAGCAAGAATCTTTTTATCCAAGGTATCCATATTCTTGAATTTACCGCTAAAAATACAAAGACAGAAAATTTTTCTGTAGCAACGCTGTATTCGCAGAATTTGAAGCAACATTTTCTGCGCTGCAACATGCACACTTGAGTCCATGGAAGCACGTCTACCGACGCCGCAAAACCATTCAACATGCCGCGCCGTTTACCGTCAGCATCCGGTTGGTTGATCCGCAACACGCCTACGCAACAGGCCGCATCACTTAAGCACAGTGGTGCGGCCTGTTGATTTTTGGAAGGCTCCATCGTCCGGGCCAGCAGCTGCTGCATAAAAAACCCAGCCGGATTTCCATCGGGCTGGGTTTCGGGAGCCTGCCTGGCGCGCAAAGCACCTGGCAGATACGCGTGCTATTTACTGGGCTCTCTGCGGAGCAGCATCGGCTTGCACATGCTGGCGCACCTTGCTGACCTGGCTTTCGCTCACATCCGAAGCCTGGTTGCCCCAGCCTTTGCGCACGAAGCTGGCCAGTGCGGCCACTTCACCGTCGGTAAGGCGGTCGGCGTAGCCCTGCATCACCAGATGCATGGGACGGCGATCCGTAGCAGGCGAGGAGGCGCCCTTCAGAATCACCGACACCAGCGGGCTGGCATCCTTGCCCAGCACCATGGCATTGCCTTGCAGTTCGGGGAAGATCTCGGGAGCACCCTTGCCGCTGACAAAGTGGCAGGCTGCGCAGTTGTCGAGATACAGGCGAGCACCCAAAGGCATGTCGGGAGACGCGGATTTCAGCAGTTTGGCCGTGGCCTCGCCGGCTCCATCCGCCTTGGCAACCGCAGTGCTGCGAGGGCCTGGCGTGGCCACTTTTTCAGGGGCTGCATCTGCGGCCTGGCCGTCCATGGTCTTGAGGAACTTGGCCATGGCGTTCAGATCGGCATCGGTCATGTACTGCATGGAGTGCTCGACCACCAGCGCCATTTCTCCGTTGGCCACCGCATGGGCATTGCGGCCGGTTGCCAGATAGGCGGCCACCTGCTCGGTCGTCCATTGCTGAACACGCGAGTCCTTGCCGCGCAGTGCAGGAGCAGACCAGTCGTCCACCATGCCGCCGGTCAGGAAGCTGGAGTCGGACAGGCGTGTGCCGTTCTGCGCCATGAAGGCAGTGCGAGGGCTATGGCAGGCTGCGCAGTGGCCGGCACCTTCGACCAGATACTGACCGCGAATCTGCTGGTCGTCACCGGCCATGGGCTTGAACTCGGCTTCACCCGACAGCGCCAGCCAGTTCCAGGCACGGATGCCGAAGCGCATATTGAACGGGAAGCTCAGGCTGGTGGCCTGCACCTCGTTCCTGACGGGCTTGACCTCGGTCTGGAGGTAGTCGAACAGCGCGCGGATATCGCTTTCCTTCATGAAGCGATAGTTCTCGTAGGGCATGGCCGGGTACAGTTGCTGGCCGTGACCACCGATACCGTCCACCATCGCGGCACGGAACTGGTCCAGAGTCCAGCTGCCTATGCCGGTTTCCTTGTCCGGCGTGATGTTGGAGGACCAGATGGTGCCCATGGGGCTTTCAATGCCACGACCGCCGGCCATGGGCTCGCCACCCTTGGCGGTGTGACAGGCCATACAGTCACTGGCGCGCATGACATATTCGCCACGACCGGCTTCTGCCTTCCAGTCGGCGGCCAGCGCCTCATTCGCCGGTGTCGGCTTGAATGGCAGGTAGATCAGCGCCAGCGCCGCCAGAACGCCCAGAACGATCAGCGCAATCAGAATGCTGAGGATTTTCTTCATGTCTTGCTCTCCTCAGACCAGCGGACGTGGGTTTTTCAGATACATGGTGCGAATCGCATGCAGCGTCCAGTACGCCAGGCCGCCGACCATGCCGGTGGGGTTGTACTGGGTGTTCTGCACGAAGTTGCCTGCGCCGAAGACGAACACGTTGTGCTTGTCCCAGGCCTGGCAGTAGCGATTCACCACGCCTTCCGTGGGCTTGTCGGACATGATGTGACCGCCAGTGGTGTGTGTGGTCTGGTAGGGTCGCACGTCGAACTGCGCACCGATGTCCTTGAAACCCAGCTGGATCTGATCAGGCTTCATGTTGTTGCCAACTTCTGCCGCCTTGAGCTTCTGGTACTGGTTCATCTTCAGGTCGTTGTCCTGCCAGTTGAAGGTCATGCGCATCAGCGGACGGCCGTGTGGATCCTTGTAAGTGGGGTCCAGATCCAGGTGATTGGCGCGGTAGGACATATGCGAGCCGTGCGTGCCGATGGACATGGAGTGCCCATACCACTCGCCGATACCCTTCTTCCAACCGGCACCCCAGCCCGGCGTACCCTTGGGCAGCGGCATGGAGCGGATGGGCTGACCATTGAAGGTCCCCGAACGCCAGTAAGCACCGCCGATGAAGCCCAGCTTGCCGAAATCGTTCTGGTTGACGCTGAAGTCATCGATGCAGATACCGTTGGAGCCGTGACCGATGAAGGGGTTGAAGTTCGCCTCCTTGTAGAACATCGTCACGCCACCGTTCATCTGATAGGCGTAGTTCTTGCCGGTCACCCCTTCGTTGGTCTTGGGGTCATAGGGCTTGCCGATGCCGGAAACCAGCAGCAGGTGCACGTTGTTGAGCTGGAAGGAAGAAAGGATCACTAGATCTGCTGGCTGGAACACTTCTTCGTTGGTGTTGGAGTCGAAGTAGGTCACTCCGGTGGCGGTCTTGCCGTCTTGCGAGCTTTCCACGCGCAGCACTTCGCAGTGCGTGCGGTAGCTGAAATTCTTTTTGCGCTTGAGCGCGTCCAGAACGGCCGTCTGCGGCGACGACTTGGAATACTGGTAGCAGCCGTAGCGCTCGCAGAAACCGCAGAAATTGCAAGGCCCCATCTGCATGCCATAAGGGTTCACATAGGCGGTGGAGGCAATACCTGCGGGCGCCGGGAAGGTGTGATAGCCCATTTGCTTGGCCGTCGCTTCGAACAAGGTTGCGTCGTAGGTCGCAGGCAGCGGGGGCATGGGGTAGTCCTTGGAACGCCAGCCTTCGAAAGGGTTGCCGCCGGGCTGAATCTTGCCGTTGAGATTGCCGGCCTTGCCGGAGATACCCGCCACTTCGTCAAACTGCGTGAAGAACGGCTCCAGCTCGTCGTAAGTGACGGGGTAGTCCATCAGATTCATGCCTTCCGGAATGATGGACTCGCCCCAGTGCTGCTTCACATAGCTGCGCAGCTGAATTTCTTCAGCTTGCGGGCGCCACAGCAGCCCGTTCCAGTGGGTGCCCGCGCCACCAACGCCGTTGGCAGGCAGGAACGAGCCCATCGCACGGTATGGCAGCGCGATTTCGCCGTCATTGCGACGGATGGTCACGGTCTGCTGGCGCGGATGCTGCATGTTTTTCAGGCGCACGCCCCAGGTCAACTCGTCGATCTGGTTGGGGTACTTGAACTCGGGCACCGTGTTCTGGTCGCCACCACGCTCCAGCGCCACGATTTCCAGGCCTTCGGCCGCCAGCTCCATGCCGGCGATGGAGCCGGTCCAGCCCAGGCCAACGATGACCACGTCTTTCTTTTTTTCAATGCGTGCCATGGTTTATGCCCTTTCGCCCTTGATGGAAACCGGACCCAGCGGGTACTTCTTGTTGTGTTGGTCGACCCATTCGGCATAGCTGGCACGAGCGCCAGGAAAGCCAATGTATTTCCAGGACTGCATGCCGTGGTTGCCGCCATGCATGGGGTCGGCGAAATAGCCTTCCTTGGTGTTGGCCAGCAAGGTGGTGAAGAAGATGCTCAGCTCGGGGTCCAGCTTGATCTCACCTTTTTGCAAAGCCGTCAGCGCTTCATCCTGCTGCTCATGTGAGAGGTCCTTGAATTCCTTGCCGTAGCGTGTCTTGCACTCGGCGTTGAAGGCAGGAATCGCCTTGCGATAGAGCTGTGCAGGCGTCAAAGGCGTTTGCCAGCCGCGATCGGGCTTGGCCGTGGGATCGTGCGGCCCCTCCATGTACCAGATATCCGCAGTGCCGTAGTAGCCCTTGAGCTGACGGTCGATGAACACCGGCACATGGGCTTCAATCGCTCCGGGACCGTCGCCTTCGGACGGGATCAGGCGCGCTGTCGCTGCCAGAACGAAAGCCCACTCATCCGCATTGAAATACTCGGGCTTGTATGCATCCAGTTTGAGCGCTGGCTCCTTGGAGTTGGCATGCATGGTCACGGCCGTTCCGGCCAGTGCGACGCCAGCACCGGAGGCGAACAGAAAGGATCTGCGGCTGGGTGGGGAAAAGTTGGACATTTTGCGATTCCTACATCGTGTGAACCCGCTCATGCACAGCCAGTTGTGCGTTGGGCAAGTGTTCAAGTTTTTTGAATCAGCGGTGGTTCCGACCGAAAGCTGCACGCCCCAAAGAAAATGCCCGCAAAGCGGGCACTCGCACACAGAGCCAAAGCATTTTTCAAGCCGGCCCAAACCGCCTTAACAATTTAATAATAGTTGCGCTGGCAACTATTTGTGTCAGACGACCGCCTTGACTGCTAGTAGGCAGTGGTCTTTTATTGGAGCGAACAACTGGGGTTTTCACTTAGATATAAGACATAAGACTGCTATCAATCTGCAGGCGACTGCCACTTAGCAAAACGCCGCCTTCCGCAGGGCCGGACTCATGGCGATACCGACGACCGGTGATGGTCCAGATCTTCCGGCAGGCAGGGCTCTATTGCCCGTGAAACGCCAGCGTGCAGCCCTGTTGCAGATCAGGCCTCCGGAGCCCGTGGCAGGCGAAACCGGAACGCAGCGCCCCCGCCGCTGCTCTCGACCAGATGGATGCTGACCCCGTGCAGCTCCAGCATCTGGTGCACGATTCTCAAGCCAAGCCCCCCGTCGCGGCGGGCGCCGCCGACCGTGAACGGACGCCTGAACAAACCTTCGCGCAGCTCTGGCGAAATGCCAGGGCCAGTGTCGCTGACCGTCAGCTCCAGCTCCGGGCCCACGCTTCTGATGCCTATGCTGATCGACCCGCCTTCGGGGGTATAGCGCAAGGCGTTGTCGAGCAGGTTGCTCAGGACTCGCTCCATCATTCCCAGATCTGCACGAACCGCCGGCAACTGCGGCGGCAGATCCGCCTGCAGGGCGATATGGCGCGACTCTGCAGCAAGCTCGAACTTCTGAAACACGTCCTGCACCAGGTCCCGCAGCGAGAATGACTCGGGCTCGGGCTGCACAAAGCCATACTCCAGCCTCGCCAGCTCGAACAGACTTTGGGACAGCGCTCCCACCCTCTGGCTTTGGTCGAGCGCAATGCCCAGATAGCGCCTGCGCTCTGCGGGCTCCAGGCTTGCATCCTTGAGCAGCAGGGTCTCCAGATACCCATGCAAGGACGACAGCGGCGTGCGCAGATCGTGGGAGACATTCGCGATCAATTCCCGGCGCTCCTGATCCTGTCGCCTCAGCGCCTGCCATTGCTCGCTGATGCGCAGCACCATCTGCCTGTAGGCCGAGTCCAGCACGGCGATCTCGTCATGGCTGTGATCTGCCGCCTCCGAAGCACGCGCCGGCATCTCAGGCGGAACGCCATGCATATCGAACTGCCGCACCGACTCGGTCAGGCGCCGCAAGGGGCGTGTGATCAAGGTGAAGGCGACAAGCCCGGCGGCCAGGCATAGCAGCCCCACCATGCCGATCGACAGCAATGCAGTCTTCAGCACCGCATCTGCGGAACCTCTGGCGGCAAGCAGATCATGGGCCTCGCCGAGCAACACCACATAGATGAAGCCGACCTCCCTCCCGTTCACGCTCAGGGGAGCCGCACTGAAGACCTTGCGGCCATCGCGGCTGCGCGGATCGTCACCCAGGATGGGCAGCATATGACCATCGATAAATCGATGGACCGGTTCCAGATCGACCCGGTCGCGGCGCAAGCGCCCTTCGGGAGCCGCATGACCCGCAATGCGTCCATCGGGCTCCAGCAGATAGACCTCGACACTCGGGTTCACCATCATCAGCTGGTTGAACAGATTGCGCACCGCGCTCGGCATCAGGCCGTTCGCATCCGTCAACTGGGCGTCGCGGGCAATGCTCTCGGCAACGTCGCGGGACAAGGCCTGCACCACCTCCAGTTCATGCATGCGGTTGGAGCGAAGCTGCAGCCAGGCGGAAGTGCCGCTGCAGACCAGCAGCAGCAGCGCAAACACGATCGCCAGCCGCTGAGTCAGGGTCAGATTCATTCGCGCTCCCCGGCTTCGGCAAACTTGTAGCCGCGTCCCCAGACCGTGAGGATTCGTGTGGGCTGTGCAGGGTTGCGCTCCACCTTGGCGCGCAGCCGGTTGATATGGGTGTTGACGGTGTGCTCATAGCCCTCGTGCTGATAGCCCCAGACCGCGTTGAGCAGGTCCATGCGCGAAAACACCTTGCCCGACTGGCGGGCAAAAAAATACAGAAGATCGAACTCCCGGGGTGTGAGGTCGAGATGTCGTCCGTTCAGGCTGGCATCCCTGGCGACCGGGTCCATGACCAGCCCATTGACCGACAGGCTGCCCGATTCCAGGCGCGCGCTCTGAGCCAGCGCGTCGACCCGGCGCAGCAGGGCCTTCACCCTGGCCACCAGTTCCAGCACCGAAAACGGCTTGGCCAGATAGTCGTCAGCGCCGATCTCCAGTCCCAGAATGCGATGCACCTCGCTGGAGCGGGCACTGATGATGATGATCGGCGTGTAGCGCGTCATGGCGCGCGCACGTCTGCAGATCTCCAGGCCGTCCACCCCAGGCAGCATCAGATCCAGTACCAGCGCATCCCAGCCGCCACGCTCCAGATGCGCCAGCCCGTCGTCGCCGCGGGCGCAATGCACGACCTCCAACCCCTCGTCCCGAAGGTGAAGCGAAAGCAGATCGGCGATATGGGCGTCGTCCTCGACCAGCAGAATGCGACGGGCAATGGTCATGGGTATTCAGGTCTCCGGGGCAGTTGGTGCAGCTCGGCGGCGCAGTACCGCCTGATTTCACATTGTGCTCAAACTGCTCGCGGGGAGATATCACGTTTTTTTTAACTTTGCGTGAGGACTTCGGGATCCGCACTTCCTAAGCTGGATGCCATCGAACCCTGAAAGCCGATGCCATGACCACCCGACGCCACATGCTGCTTGGCACCGCAGCCTCCGCCGCCGCGCTCTGCGCCGCAACACTCCACCGCCGGGCCACTGCCGCGACCGAGTCCTTCGAAATCAGCTACACCGACGCCCAGTGGCGTGCCCGGCTAAGCCCCCAGCAATATGCCGTGCTTCGTCAGGAGGCCACGGAGCCTCCGGGCAGCAGTCCGCTCAACAAGGAGCATCGCCCCGGCATCTTCTCCTGCGCTGGCTGCTCATTGCCCTTGTTTGCCTCCACCACCAAGTTCGAGAGCGGCACCGGCTGGCCGAGCTTCTGGAAGCCACTGGACAATGCCGTCGCCACGCGCAAGGATCGAAGCTACGGCATGGTGCGCATCGAGGCCCACTGCCGGCGCTGCGGCGGTCACCTTGGCCACGTCTTCGAGGACGGGCCGCCTCCGACAGGTCTGCGCTACTGCATGAACGGTCTTGCACTGACTTTCGCGCCCAAGCCCGCTTGAGGAGAAACAGGCCATGTTGCTGATCGTCCTTGCCTATCTGGGCGGCGTGCTGACCATCGTCAGTCCCTGCATCCTGCCCGTACTGCCCTTCGTGTTCTCTCGCGCGAATCAGCCCTTTGTGCGCAGCGGCCTGCCATTGCTGGCAGGCATGGCACTGACCTTTGCGGTCGTTGCCTCTCTCGCAGCCGTAGGCGGCGGCTGGGTGGTGGCTGCCAATCAATATGGCCGCTGGCTGGCTCTGGCGCTGGTGGCCGTTTTCGGGCTGACCCTGTTGCTGCCGCATCTGTCGCAGCGGCTGACCCGTCCATTGGTAACTGCCGGATCGCGCCTGTCCGAGTCGGTACAGCAAGACGGTACGCCAAAGACGGCCTCCTCCGTGTTGCTGGGAGTCGCGACGGGGCTGCTGTGGGCTCCATGCGCCGGGCCCATCCTGGGACTGATACTGACCGGCGCCGCCCTGCAGGGTGCCAACACGACCTCAAGCTTGCTGCTGCTGGCCTATGCCGCCGGGGCAGCGACCTCCATGGCTGCGGCTTTGCTGCTGGGCGGCCGGGTATTTGCAGCGCTCAAGCGTTCGCTGGGTGCCGGTGAATGGGTGCGACGCGGCCTCGGGGCAGCCATGCTCGCAGGCGTTGCAGCCATCGCACTGGGAATAGACACCGGCGTGCTGGCCCGACTGTCAACGGCATCCACCGGCAGCCTGGAGCAGAAACTGGTCGAGCACCTGAACCAGCCGCAGAGCGACGACCAGTTGGCCATGCGTGGCAACCCGGGCAAGATGATGCAATCCCTTGCACCTGCTGACGGGGCTGCCATGATGGCCGCGGGAGCTGCAATGCGCATGAGCGGCCCGTCCAGCACAGCCCGGGCCCTACCCGATGAGGGCATCGCGCCGCCCCTGGACGGTGCAACCCAATGGCTCAACTCCAAGCCACTGGATGGGCAGGACCTGAGAGGCAAGGTGGTGTTGGTGGATTTCTGGACCTACTCCTGCATCAACTGCCTGCGCACTCTCCCCTATGTGAAGGCCTGGGCCGAGAAATACCGAGACCAGGGCCTGGTCGTGATCGGCGTGCACGCACCCGAGTTCGCCTTCGAACGCGACATCGGCAACGTGAGCAAGGCCATGAAAGATCTGGGCATCAGCTATCCGGTGGCCGTGGATAACCAATATGCGATCTGGCGCGCCTTCCGCAACCAATACTGGCCTGCCCATTACTTCATCGATGCCACGGGACGCATACGCCACCACCACTTTGGCGAAGGCGGCTATGCAGAGTCTGAACGGGTGATACAGCAGCTTCTCAAAGAAGCGGGCAGCACCCGTTCGGCCATGGACCTGACGCAGGTGGATGCAGGAGGCGTGCAGCTGGCCGCCAGCATGGATGAGGTCGCCTCGCCCGAAACCTATCTGGGCTACGAGCGCGCCGAGAACTTCGCCTCCACCCCCAAAGCCGTGCACGACAAAACGACCACGTATCTGGAGCCGCATGAGACCCGGCTGAACGCCTGGGGCCTGGGCGGTCAATGGATGGTGGGGCCGCAAAGCGCTTCGCTGGCCGGTCCTTCGGGGCGCATCGTCTACCAGTTCAAGGCGCGTGATCTGCACCTGGTGCTGAGCCCCGGCCCCGATGGCAAGCCAGTGCGCTTCAAGGTCAGCGTCGACGGCAAGCCACCCGGCGATGCCCACGGTGTGGACGTGGCAACCGACGGCAGCGGCACCGTCACCGCGCAACGTCTCTATCAGCTGGTGCGCCAGTCCGGTGCCGTTGCCGAGCGGACCTTCAGCATCGAGTTTCTTGACAGCGGCGTTTCTGCCTACGCCTTCACTTTCGGATGAGCCCCATGAAAACCAACCTCACCTCCTCGGCCACCTCGAATCGGCGCGGCCCGCATAGGCGCGGCCTGCATAGGCGCGGCCTGCTCCAGACCTTGACTGGCGGCATCGTTTTGCTAGGCAGCGGACTGCTGTGGCAATCAACGGCCTTCTCGGCCGACGAGGCAGTCCGCATCCCGCCCCCTGTCATGGACATGCCGGCCACCGGGCCCGCGCCGCAGCGCGCCATCTTTGCCGGCGGCTGCTTCTGGGGAGTGCAGGGCGTATTCCAGCATGTCAAAGGCGTGCAGCGGGCCGTCTCGGGCTATAGCGGAGGCACTGCAGCCACCGCCTCCTATGAGCTGGTCAGCCGCGGCAATACCGGACATGCCGAATCGGTAGAAGTTACCTTCGATCCGTCCCTGGTGAGCTATGGACAGCTGCTGCAGATATTTTTCTCTGTGGTTCATGATCCCACCCAGCTCAACCGGCAGGGCCCGGACACCGGCACGCAATACCGCTCAGCCATTTTCGCGACCAGCCCCGCCCAGCTCAAGACAGCACAGGCCTATGTCGCGCAGCTTGACGCGGCACACCCGTATCCGAATCCCATCGTCACCCGCCTCGAGGACAGGGCAAGCTTCTATCCGGCCGAGCTCTACCACCAGGATTTCATGACCGAAAACCCGCGTCACCCCTATATCGTCTTCAATGATCTGCCCAAGGTGAACAACCTCAAGCGCCTCTTCCCAGACCGCTACCGGAGCGAACCGGTGCTAACCAAGAAAACGCATCCGTAGCAGTCCGACACTGGAAGCCTGACAAGCCTGGTCTGAAGGACAGCCGTGGCGCAGCCGCCACGGAGATGCGCAGCAGTTTGCCTACAATTTGATGCATGCAGCAAAGCCCCTCTACCTCAACCGCTACGGGTGCCGCAGTGGAGCGGCTTGTCCAGCTGTACGAACAACTGGCCCCTGACCATCTACAGCGACTCGACAGCTATTACGCGAGCGATGCGCACTTCAAGGATCCGTTCAATGAAGTGCGCGGCGTGACCGCAATCGCCGGCATCTTCGCCCATATGTTCGACACGCTGCAAGAGCCGCGCTTTGTCGTCACCGAGCGGCTGGTACAGGACAGTCAGGCCTTTCTGGCCTGGGAATTTCGCTTTCGCTTGCGACGCTGGCGGCCCGGTTCCGAGCAATGCATTCGGGGTGCCAGCCTGCTGCGCTTTGATGCACAAGGTCTTGTCTGCCAGCATCGCGATTACTGGGATGCAGCTGAAGAGCTTTACGAGAAACTGCCATTGCTTGGAATCTTGATGCGCTGGCTGCGCAACGCAGGTTCCGCTTCCAGGAAAACGCCCCATGATCACCGTTCATCACCTTGAAACTTCGCGCTCGCAGCGCATACTCTGGCTGCTTGAGGAGCTCGGTGTTCCTTACGAACTGCGTCGCTACCAGCGCGATCCCGGGACCCGCCTGGCGCCACCGGAGCTCAAGCGCGTGCATCCTCTGGGCAAATCGCCGGTAATTACCGATGCGGACATTGTTGTCGCCGAATCAGGCGCGATCATCGAGTATCTGGTGGAGCGCTATGGCCATCAGGCGCCTTCGGAGCTTTCCCACCTTGAACCCCTGCGCGGCACCCAAGAACACCGTGAGTGCCGCTTCTGGATGCACTATGCCGAGGGTTCGCTGATGAACTGGCTGGTGATGAAACTGGTTTTCGACACCATCCCGCGCCAGCCCATGCCTTTTTTCGTGCGTCCCGTCGCGCGCGCCCTGTGCAAGCGGGCGCAGCAAAGACTCGTTGCGCCCAATGTGCAGACTGCATTGGCCTTTATGGAGGCGCATTTGGCAGAACATCGCTGGTTTGCCGGCGAGCATCTGAGCATGGCCGACTTCCAGATGAGCTTTGCCGTTGAAGCGGCTCTGGTGCGCAGCGAAAACGAGAACGCCTGGCCTCATCTGATCGCCTATCGCCAGCGCATGCACGAGCGTGCTGCATACCAGCGAGCCTTGAGCAAGGGCGGGCCGGTCATCATGCAATCCTGAGAGTACGGCAGACTTCCACAAACCGGATCGAACCCTTGTCAGGACAGCGCCAGGTGCTGGTGCATCTGCTGGTACCGGCTTCTCAGCGCGCCACCGCAAGCCCGTCAAACGTGGTGCTCGTCACCCAGTCGATGATCTGCGCATGCGTGTACTGCCCCGATTCCTTGAGCAGGGCCACGACAGGATCGCAAGCCCGTGCGAACAGGGTATACAGCACCAGTTCGGGGGGTAGCGCGGCATGCAGCTGGCCGCTGGTCTGGGCTTCGGTGATCCAGATGCTGAGCCGGTTGCTAAGGGCAATCAGCCGGTCCATATAGGCGTCGTTGGATTGCAAAGAGGCGCTGAGATTCGAGTTCTGCGCCGGCAGCGAAGGCATTTCACCCTCCAGCTGCGTCTGCATGGCCCAGCGCGTCACGGCCTTGAGCTGATCCAGCGGGCGCATGGGAGCACCTGCCTCGACCGCCTGGCTTGCTTCGTCGCGCAGGGCGTCCACGAAGGCCAGGGCACGATCCAGCACCCCGACCATGGCAGCTCCCGCCAGTTCCTCCTTGGAGGTGAACAGCTTGTAGAGGCTGGCCTTGGCCATGCCGGCTTCGGCAGCGACCTCGTCCACCGTCATGGCGTCATAGCCCTTGGTGGCCAGCAGCCGGTTGACGGCCACCACGATGGCCTGCTCACGCACGCGCTGTATCTGCTGTTTGATGGAGGAGCGGCTTGTCATGGGCATATTTTAGACCTGATAGGCCACACCTAATACTAGATAGTGCAAAGTGGAAATGTTTGGTTTATAGTTTGAACTCATCAGTTCACGATTTGACCTTCCTGGTGCAAACGAACTGATAAACCAGGAAAGGCATTCCCATGCATCGCATTGCAGTCATAGGGTCTGGGGTTGCGGGGCTGGCCGCTGCCCGGCGTATGGCAGGCGCGCCTGGCCAGCATCGCGTGACATTGCTGGAAGCGGGCCACCATTTCGGCGGGCATGCCAACACCGTCGATATGACGCTGAATGGCGTGAGCCAGGGTGTAGACACCGGCTTTCTGGTATTCAACCACCGCACCTATCCGCTTCTGACGCAATTGTTCGAAGAGCTGCAAGTACCTACGGCGGCCGCCGAGATGTCGTTTTCGGTACAGGTTCCCCTGGCCGACGGGCGTGCCGGCCTCGAGTGGAGCGGCAGCTCACTGGGAGCAGTCTTCGCGCAGCGCAGCAATCTGCTGCGCCCCCGTTTTCTGAAGATGCTGGCCGAGATCCTGCGCTTCAATCGTCTGGCCACAGGCATCGCCCGGGAAGGCGACGAGGCCGGCCTGCGCAGCTCCATCGAAGCTTTTCTGGATGAGCACGGCTTCGGCACCGCCTTCCGGCAGGACTACCTGCTGCCCATGATGGGTTGCATCTGGTCCTGCCCGACGGATCAGATGCTGCGCTTTCCCGTGGCCACGCTGATCCGCTTTTGTCACAACCATGGCCTGATCCAGGTCTCCGACCGGCCCCAGTGGTACACCGTGCGGGGCGGCTCGCGCCAGTACGTGCGGCGCATGGTGGCCGCGCTGCAGCACGATGGCCGCCACGAGGCCCGTCTGAACGCGCCCGTGCTGGGCCTGCACCGCGTGGAACATGGCGTGTTGCTGCAGATGGCGCATGGCACGGAGCACTTCGATGCCGTGGTACTGGCCTGCCACAGCGATCAGGCCCTGCGCCTGCTCGGTCTCGACGCCACGCCGCAGGAGCGCAGCGTGCTGGGTGCCATACGCTACCAACCCAATCAGGCCGTGCTGCACACCGATGCCAGCGTGCTGCCCAGCCGCGAGGCAGCCTGGGCGGCCTGGAACTACGAACGCGCGGCCGATGCGGGGCGCAACCGGACAGGCGTCTGCCTGCACTACCTGATCAACCGCCTGCAGCCTCTGCCGTGGCAGCAGCCCGTGATGGTCTCCTTGAATCCGGTGCGTCCCATCGACGACAGCAAGGTTCACGCGCGCATTGCATACAGCCATCCAGTCTTCGACCTGGCGGCCATCGAGGCCCAGGGCCAGGTCGCGGCTCTGCAAGGCCAGCGCCGGACCTGGTTCTGCGGAGCATGGTGTGGCTACGGCTTTCACGAGGATGGCCTGCGTTCAGGGCTCGATGCGGCCGATGGCCTGCTGGACGTCTTGCCCAGGCTGACCGCCAGCCCTGCCATCAGGGGGGCGGCATGAACGCCCGGCCGCTCATCGGCTTCGGCCATGTCTGGCATCGCCGTCTGCGGCCCGTCGAGCATGCCTTCCGATATTCGGGCTACTTCCTCATGCTGCCGATGCGCAGCCTGCGCATGCACACCGATACCGCGCTGCGGCGCAACCGGCTCGGGTGGATCAGCTTTCACGACAGTGACCACGGCGATGGCGGAGCCGATGCCCTGGACTGGCTCGAGCAACTGCTGCACAGCGAAGGCATTGACGATGCCGACGGCGAAATCTGGCTGCACACCTTCCCGCGCGTGCTGGGTTATGTCTTCAAGCCCGTGAGCTTCTGGTATGCCCACCGCCGCGATGGCTCCCTGGCCGCCGTGCTGGCGGAAGTCAACAACACCTTTGGCGAGCGCCATGCCTATCTGCTGGCCGGCCCTGACCTGGCCTGGGGCCGCGAGCAGGTGGCACGCAAGCAATTCCATGTCTCGCCGTTCTGCGAAGTGCGGGGCGAGTACCGCTTCCGCTTCGAGCGCAGCGAGAAACGCACCCTGGCTCGCGTGGATCTGCATGACGAAAACGGCCCGCTGCTGCAGACCAGCGTGGGTGGCACGCTGCATCCGCTGGACGCGGCCACCGTGCGCCGCGCCTTCTTCGGCACTCCTTTGATGACGCTGGGCGTCATCGCCCGCATCCACTGGCAGGCGCTGCGCCTCTGGGCCAAGCGCCTGCCCTTCCATGGCAAACCCACCGAGCCCGAGCGCTTCGTCACACGATGAACACCACCGCCGCCCCCTTGCTGAGCCCCGCCGCCGCAGCACCGCGCCGCACGCCTGCGCGGGCACGCCGTGTGCTGAACTTGCTCGAATGCCTGCCCCGCGGGCAGCTGGACCTGGAGCAGCCCGACGGTCGCCTGCTGCACCTGCCTCAGATGCGCTCAGCATCCGGCATCGCCGACGCACATTGCGTGCTACGCGACTGGCAGGCGCTGGAGCGCCCCCTGAAATCGGGCGACATCGGCCTGGCCGAGGGCTATATCGCCGGCGAATGGGACAGCCCCGACCTGGCGGCACTGCTGCGGCTGTGCATGTCCAACCGCGACCATGTACAAAGCCTGATCTACGGCAGCTGGTGGGGCCGCTTGGGCTACCGCCTGCGTCACCTGCTGCAGCGCAATACGCGGGCCGGCAGCGCCAGAAACATTCACGCCCACTACGACCTGGGCAATGACTTCTACCAGCTGTGGCTGGACCCCGGCATGAGCTATAGCGCAGCCTGGTTTGAGGGGCGCACGGGCGAATCGCTGCAACAAGCCGACCTGCAGGCAGCCCAGCAGGCCAAGCTCAGGCGCACGCTGGACGAGGTACGGCTGAAGCCCGGCCAGCGCTTGCTGGAGATCGGCTGCGGCTGGGGCGGCCTGGCCGAGGCGGCAGCGCACGAATTCGGCGCCCGGGTCACGGGCGTGACGCTGTCGCGCGAGCAGCTGAACTGGGGGCAGCAGCGCATGCGGCAGTCCGGTCTGACCGATGCCGTGGAGCTGCGCTACCAGGACTACCGCGACCTGCCTGCCCTGCATGCCCGCCAGCCCTTCGATGCCATCGTATCCATCGAGATGTTCGAGGCCGTGGGCCGCGAATACTGGCGCGGCTACTTCCAGACACTGCGCGACTGTCTCAAGCCCGGAGGCCTGGCCTGCATACAGACCATCACGCTGCGCGAAGACCTGTTCGCTCGCTATCTTCGCTCCACCGACTTCATACAGCAGTACATCTTCCCGGGCGGGCTGCTGCCCAGCGTTTCAGCCTTCGAGCAGGAAGCACGGCGTGCCGGCCTGGTGGTCGAGCATCACCTGGCCTTCGGCGGCGACTATGCGGAAACGCTGCGCCGCTGGCGCCAGTCCTTCGAGCACCAGCTCGACGCCGTTCGCTCCCAGGGCTTTGACGAGCGCTTTGTACGCATCTGGCGCTTCTACCTTGCCTATTGCGAAGCGGCCTTCGACACCGGCAACACCGATGTCGTCCAGTTCACCCTGCGCAGGCCTCTGTCATGACAGCCCCTCAACCCCGCGCGCACCGCCGCCAGGCCTTGGCCTGGGGCGCTGCCTGCGCTCTTGCCCCTTCACTGACCGCCATGTCCAAGCTGACCCACGCCATGACCACGACAGCAGATCTCCCCATTGAACTGCGCAGCACCCTGCCTGCCGGTCGCCTAGTCGGCAAAGGCGTGCTGCGCTTCTTCGGTCTGCGTGTCTACGAGGCACGGCTGTGGGCCGCTCCCGGCTTCCCTCCCGGAGACTACGCCCGACACCCGTTTGCGCTGGAGCTGGTCTATGACCGCAAGCTCGAGGGCATGGCCATTGCCGAACGCTCCATCGCCGAAATGCGCAGGGTGGGCAGCTTCACCGAGGAGCAGGCCCGGCAATGGCTGGAGCTGATGAAACAGGCCTTCCCCGACGTGCAGGCCCAGGACAGGCTGCTGGGCCTGAACGACGGCCAGGGCGAAGTGCGCTTCTTCCACAACGGCCGCCAGACCGCGCAGCTGCGCGATGCAGAGTATGCACGCCTGTTCTTCGGCATCTGGCTGTCGCCGCAGACTTCGGCCCCTGCCATGCGCAGTTCGCTGCTGGGCCTTGGCTGAGCGCCAGCGGAGCATCTCATGGCTTCACATACGGCCACCGCCCCCCTCCTGCCTTGGCGCACAGGCCTGGCCTATGGCGCTCTGGCCGCGCCGCTGGCCTTCGCCTCCCTGCCGCTGTATGTGAACCTGCCCTACCACTACGCCAGCGTGGCAGGCGCTCCGCTGGCGGGACTGGGCGCCGTGCTGCTGGCCACACGGGCCTTCGACGCCCTGCTCGACCCGGCCGTCGGCCGCTGGGTCGACCGCCTTCTGCGCCAAGGCGTGGTTTGCACCGCCATTGCGGCGATCCTGGCCAGTCTGCTGATGGCGCTGGGCTTCGGTGCCCTCTGGCATCCGCCTTTCGATGCGCAGGACACGACGGGCATGCTGGGCTGGCTTGCCTGCAGCCTGCTGGTGTGCACGCTGGCCTATAGCGTGCTCGTCATCCTCCACCAGGCCTGGGGCACGCGCTGGGGCGGTGAGCCCACCTGGCGTGCGCGTGTCACGGCCTGGCGCGAAGGAGCCAGCCTGACGGGCGTGCTGCTGGCCAGCATGCTGCCGGCCTGGCTGGGACTGGATGCGACCACAGGCTTTCTCGCCCTGGGTCTGGTGCTGGGCCTGACCGGCCTGTTGCGGCTCAAGACCCCGGTTCCACCACAGCAACAGCCGCAGTCCGCGACCGGGCCTGCCAACTCCCCATGGGCCAATGCAGGCTTCAGGCGGCTGCTGGCTATCTTCATGGTCAATGGGGTGGCTGCCGCCATTCCCGCCACCCTGTTGCCTTTCTTCGTGGCAGACCGGCTGCAGGCCTCGGAACTGCAGCCGCTGCTGCTGCTTTGCTTCTTCGGCGCTGCAGCCCTGGGCCTGCCGCTATGGGTGAAAGCCGTCGCACGCTGGGGTCTGGCACCCTGCTGGCGGGCCGGCATGCTGGCCAGCGTGCTGGCCTTCGGCTTCACGCCCTGGCTGGGCGAAGGCGACGGCATGGCCTTTGCCGTGATCTGCCTGGCCAGCGGTCTGGCCCTGGGCGCGGATCTGGCCCTGCCAGGTGCGTTGCTCACAGGCGTGATTCACGAGTCCGGCGAAGGCGGCCGCAGCGAAGGCCGCTACCTGGGCTGGTGGACCTGCGCCACCAAGCTCAACCTGGCCCTGGCGGCGGGCCTGGCCCTGCCCCTGCTGTCGGCAGCCGGCTATCGCAGCGGTGCCAGCGAGCCCGCAGGCCTGCAGGCGCTGGCCTGGGCCTATGGCGGCCTGCCCTGCCTGCTCAAGCTCGCAGCAGCGGCCCTGCTCTGGCGCGCCGAGCGTCTGCATTCTTCCTGGAGGCACATATGAGCCACATCATCCGCTCCACCTCGTTTTCGCCGCTGCGGCGTGCCTGCCTGGGCGCGGCATTGGCGCTGAGCCTTGCTGGCTGTGCCGGCCCTTCCGTGCAGGACTATGCCAAGGAGCAGCCGCAACTGGACCTGCGCCAGTACTTCAACGGGCCGCTGACGGCGCACGGCATGTTCACGGACCGCTCGGGCAAGGTGGTCAAGCGCTTCACCGTGCGCATGACAGGGACCTGGAAGGGCGACGAGGGCACGCTGGACGAGCACTTTGTCTACAGCGACGGCAGCACGCAGCAACGCGTCTGGCATATCCGTCATCTGGGCGACGGGCGCTACAGCGGCCGCGCCGACGACGTGGTGGGACAAGCCCAGGGCCAGAGCGCTGGCAATGCCATCCGCTGGAGCTATGTGCTGGCCCTGCCCGTGAATGGAAGAGTCTGGAATGTCAGCATGGATGACTGGATGTACCTGATCGACGGACGCACCCTGCTCAACCGCACCGCCATGAGCAAGCTGGGCCTGCATCTGGGCGATGTGACGCTTGCCATCGTCAAGGAGTGAAGATCATGTCACTGCTCTGTGCACGGCTGAACCCGCCACTGCGCGACTGGCAGGGTCGCTCGGCCTGGATTCTGGGAGCCTCCTCGGGCATAGGTCGCGCCACGGCCGACGCGCTGCACAGGCAGGGAGCCACAGTGATCGTTTCTGCGCGCCAAGACGACGCGCTGCAGGATTTCGTGCGCAGCCACGACGGCTGTCTGGCCCTGCCGCTGGACGTGACCGATGCCGATGCCCTGTCTACAGCAGCCCGGGCGGTGCAGGTTCATTGCGGCAAGGCTCCGGACCTGATTCTCTATTGCGCAGGCCGCTACAAGCCCCAACGCGCCACGGAGTTCGACCTGTCCGAGATGCAGCGCCACCTGGCCGTGAACTATGGCGGCGCCCTGCATTTGCTCGATGCCGTGCTTCCTATGCTGCTGGCCGCTGGGCAAGGCCATCTGGCACTGGTCGGCTCGGTGGCCGGCTATCGCGGGCTGCCGATGTCCCTGGCCTACGGCCCGACCAAGGCGGCACTCAACAACCTCGCCGAGAACCTCTATCTGGACCTGCACGACCGGGGCCTGGGTGTATCCATCATCAACCCCGGCTTTGTCGATACCCCGCTGACGGCGCAGAACCGCTTCAGCATGCCGGCCCTGATAGACGCCGACGAGGCTGCCCGGCATATGCTGCAAGGCTGGGCCCAGGGACGCTTCGAGATGAATTTCCCGCGCCGCTTCACACGCTGGATGCGTCTGCTGCGCTGCCTGCCCGATGCCTGGTATTTCTCGGCCGTGCGCCGCATCACCGGCAACTGACTGCCTGCCACTGCCCAAGCTGCTGAGGCCGAGCAGACGCTCTGCCACGGAGCCATGCTCTTGAGCACATGGCGCCCGCCAGGCCCCAACGGCTCGCGTGCGAGCCCGAACACCGCAGCTCGGCATATATCAACGGGATGAATGCAACCCGCATCCCGAAACAAAAAACCCTCTTGAATCATTGATTCAAGAGGGTTTGATATCTGGTGGGTGATACATGGATCGAACATGTGACCCCTGCCGTGTGAAGGCAGTGCTCTACCGCTGAGCTAATCACCCGATGAACGTTATTGTATCAGGGATTGGCGCTCACATTTTCAAAGTTGCGCCAAGCGGTCTTGCCGCCGCTGGATTTATCCATCTGCTTGAGAACATCGTCGTGGGCCGCCTGCTCCTGCTCGTTGGCACGCAGCACCGGCAGCCTGAAGCTGCTCAGGTCCACCGAGGCAACGATCATCGTCCCGGCCGCGGGGGCATCTGCAGGCTCCTCTGACATGAGCAAGGCATCTTGCCCGCGCGTCAGATTGATGTAGACATCCGCCAGCAGCTCCGCATCGAGCAAGGCTCCGTGCAGCGTGCGGTTGGAATTGTCGACACCCAGACGATCGCACAGCGAGTCCAGCGAGTTGCGCTTGCCCGGGTACATCTCCTTGGCCATGACCAGAGTGTCAATGACGCCCCCCACGCACTGCTTGAGCGGCGGACGCTTGGCCAGCTTGAGCTCGTTGTTCAGAAAGCCCAGGTCGAACGGCGCATTGTGGATGATGAGTTCTGCGCCTTGCAGATACTCCCAGATCTCGTCGATCTTTTCCTCGAAGCGCGGCTTGTCCTTGAGGAACTCGGTCGTGATGCCGTGCACGCGCAGGGCATCGGGGTGGCTGTCGCGACCCGCATTGAAGTACAGATGCAGATTGTTGCCGGTGAGCTTTCGGTTCACCAGCTCCACGCAGCCCAGCTCGATCAGGCGATCGCCATCGATGGCCGACAGACCGGTGGTTTCCGTATCCAGAACAATTTGGCGCGACATTCAATTTCTCTCCGTTAACTGTGGCGCTCACATCGCCCTATTTTCAAAAACTGGCGTCGACCACACCAGAGACAGCAAGCAAGCGCCGCCGCGCAGCGAGGCTGTCGTCCCCCTCCCGAAGAGAGAGGGGGAAGCGGCAAAGCCGCTCAGGGGGTCAGTGATTTTCCTTGGCGTGATTGATGGAGTATTTGGGGATCTCCACCGTCACATTCTCGCGCGCCAGAATGGCCTGGCAGGACAGGCGCGACTGAGGCTGCAGGCCCCAGGCCTTGTCAAGCAGATCTTCTTCCTCTTCCTCGGCCTCGTTCAGGGAGTTGAAGCCTTCCTTGACGATGACATGACAGGTCGTGCAGGCGCAGCTCATGTCGCAGGCATGCTCGATATTGATGCCGTTGTCCAGCATGGCTTCGCAGATCGAAGTGCCGACGGGAGCTTCGATTTCTGTTCCGTTGGGGCAGTACTCGGCGTGAGGAAGGATTTTGATGATGGGCATTGTTCTGTTTATGGATTAAATGGTGTTGACACTCTTGCCGGCCAGCGCCTGCTGGATGCTGCGATTCATGCGTTCGGCCGCAAATGACTCGGTTCCCTTGGCCAGGGCCTGCGTCGCGCCTTCCACGACGGCCGGATCATCGCTGGAGACGGCCGCGCGCAGCGCCGTCATCAGGCCGTCGATGCTGTCGCGCTGCTCGGCGCCGAGCACATCGCCATCCGCGTCCAGCGCGCTCTGCGTGGCCAGCAGCATGCGATCGGCATCCACGCGGGCCTCGACCAGGGCGCGGGCCTTCATGTCTTCCTGTGCCGTGGCAAAGCCGTCCTGCAGCATCTGGGCGATCTGGTCGTCGGAGAGGCCGTACGAAGGCTTGACGTTGATATGCGCTTCGACGCCGCTGGTCTGCTCCTTGGCGCTGACGGACAGCAGGCCATCGGCATCGACCGTGAAGGTCACGCGGATGCGCGCCGCACCGGCGGCCATGGGCGGAATGCCGCGCAGCTCGAAACGCGCCAGGCTGCGGCAGTCGGCCACCAGGTCGCGCTCGCCTTGCACCACGTGAACGGCCAGAGCAGTCTGGCCATCCTTGTAGGTCGTGAAGTCCTGTGCGCGGGCCGTGGGAATGGTCTCGTTGCGCGTGATGATGCGCTCGGACAAGCCGCCCATGGTTTCCACGCCCAGCGACAGCGGGATCACGTCCAGCAGCAGCAAATCGCCGGCAGTATTGTTGCCGGCCAGCTGATTGGCCTGAATGGCAGCGCCCAGCGCCACGACTTCGTCGGGATTGAGATTGGTCAGCGGCTCGCTGCCGAAGAAATCGGCCACGGCCTGGCGAATCTGGGGCATGCGGGTGGAGCCGCCAACCATGACCACGCCCTGCACCTCATCGCGGCCCAGGTCTGCATCCTTGAGCGCGCGGCGCACGGCCGCAAGGCTCTTACTGGTTAAGTGAGCAGTCAGCGCAATGAATTCCTCACGCTTGACATCAAATGACACTGAACCCGAGGAAATATCAGCGGTAAACGCTACAGTTTCAGAATCAGTCAAAGCCTGCTTGCAATGGCGCGCGGCAATACGCCAGGCGGTCTTGTCTGCTGCCGACTCCAGTTGCGTGCCCGTCTTTTCCGCGACCCAGGTTGCCAGCGCGTCATCGTAGTCGTCGCCACCCAGTGCCGAGTCGCCGCCGGTGGCGATCACTTCGAACACGCCATGTGCAAGGCGCAGCACCGAGATATCGAAGGTACCGCCACCCAGATCGTAGACGGCGTAGACCCCCTCTGCTGCGTTATCCAGACCGTAGGCAATGGCTGCCGCCGTGGGTTCGTTGATCAGGCGCAGCAGATTGATGCCGGCCAGCTTGGCCGCATCCTTGGTGGCCTGACGCTGGGCATCGTCAAAGTACGCGGGCACGGTGATGACGGCGCCATAGAGCTCGTCATCAAACGTGTCTTCGGCGCGGAAACGCAGGGTCGCCAGGATTTCGGCGCTGATTTCCACGGGCGTCTTGGCGCCGTCCGCAGTCTCGATGGAGATAACGCCTCCGTCCTCGGCCTTGAAGCGATAAGGCAGCTTCTCGGGCGACTCGATATCGGCCAGGCTGCGCCCCATGAAGCGCTTGGCCGAACTGATGGTGTTGGTGGCATCCTGCGCCTGAGCGGCCTTGGCATCGAAGCCGATCTGGCGGCGGCCCATTTCCATGTAGCGCACCACCGACGGCAGCAGCACACGCCCCTGATCGTCAGGCAGGCATTCAGCCACGCCATTGCGCACGGCGGCGACCAGAGAGTGCGTGGTGCCCAGGTCGATACCCACGGCAATGCGACGCTGATGGGGGTCGGGGGATTGGCCGGGCTCGGAAATCTGCAAAAGCGCCATGAAATTCTTCTTTTGAAACGTCTGAGGCCAGCGTGGCTGGCCCGCTCAAGATGGATACGCCATGCGCCATGGGCACAAAGCGTTGCTCTGGGTCTTATTGTCCCAGTTGATCGCGACGGCGATCCACATCTTGCGCAAATCGCGCAACAAACATGAGGGCTCTCACCTGCTCCACGGCAGCGACCGCATCGCCAGCCTCGTCCAGCAAACGGCCGCATTCGGCAAGCATCTGCTTTTTGGCGGCGAGCATCTCGGCCTCCAGCGCATCGAGCTCCTGCTCGCCGACAGCATCCTCCAGCGCTTCGCGCCACTCCATCTGCTGCATCAGGAATGCCGCAGGCATGGCCGTGTTGTCTTCCGCACGCACCGGAGCGCCGGCCAGCTCGCACAGATAGGCCGCGCGCTTGAGCGGGTCCTTGAGGCGCTGATAGGCCTCGTTGATGCGCACCGACCACTGCATGGCCACACGCTGCGCGGCCGCACCCTGCGCCGCAAAACGGTCAGGATGCGCCTCGCGCTGCAGCTCTTTCCAGCGTGCGTCGATCTGGCTGCGCTCCTGCGCAAACTTGCGCGGCAGGCCAAACAATTCAAAGTCGTCAGATTGTAGATTCATGGCATTAAAAAACCGCCTGCAGCAAAGCTGAGGCGGCTTCCTTTACTCAAAACCAGGGAGCTGACCAAGAGGCCAGAGACACCAAGCAAAAGCCGCCTTGCGGCGAAGGTGTCGTCCCCCTCTGGGGGAAGCCGCAAAGCGGCTCAGGGGGAGTCAGATTCTAAAGCTCTCACCACAACCGCAGCGATCACGCTCGTTGGGGTTGTGGAACTTGAAGCCCTCGTTCAGGCCCTCGCGCACGAAATCCAGTTCCGTGCCGTCAATATAGGCCAGGCTCTTGGGGTCGATCAGCACCTTGATTCCATGGTCTTCGAACACCACGTCATCGGGCTGAACCTCGTCCACATACTCCAGCTTGTAAGCCAGACCGGAGCAACCCGTGGTCTTCACGCCGAGGCGCACGCCAATCCCCTTGCCGCGACGTGAAAGATAGCGGTTCACATGACGGGCAGCCGCCTCGGTCATTGAGATGGCCATGGCCTCAGGCTTCCGTTGCAGTGCGCTTTGCGCGGTAGTCGTTCACGGCAGCCTTGATGGCGTCTTCGGCCAGGATGGAGCAGTGAACCTTGACCGGGGGCAACGCCAGCTCTTCGGCGATCTGGCTGTTCTTCAGGGCCGCAGCCTCGTCCAGCGTCTTGCCCTTGACCCATTCGGTCACCAGCGAAGACGAGGCGATGGCAGAGCCGCAGCCATAGGTCTTGAAACGTGCGTCCTCGATCACGCCAGTGGCGGGATTGACCTTGATCTGCAGCTTCATCACGTCGCCACAGGCGGGCGCGCCCACCATACCCGTGCCCACGGAGTCATCGCTCTTGTCGAACGAGCCAACGTTGCGGGGGTTTTCGTAGTGGTCAACAACTTTTTCGGAGTAAGCCATGGTGTCTACCTCTTGAACTCTTTGTAATCTGTGCTTAGTGTGCAGCCCATTGAATAGTGCTGAGGTCGATGCCGTCTTTGTACATCTCCCACAGCGGGCTCAGCTCGCGCAGCTTCAGCACGTTTTCGCGGATCGACTTGATCGCGTAGTCGATCTCCTCTTCCGTCGTGAAGCGACCAAAGGTCATGCGCAAAGAGCTGTGTGCCAACTCGTCGCTGCGGCCCAGGGCACGCAGCACATAGCTGGGCTCCAGGCTGGCGGATGTACAGGCGGAACCCGAGGACACGGCCAAGCCCTTGATACCCATGATCAGCGACTCGCCTTCGACGAAGTTGAAGCTCATGTTCAGGTAATGGGGAACACCGTTGTCCATATCACCGTTCACGAACACCTGCTCCAGATCCTTGAGACCGTCGAGCAGACGCTGGCGCAGTGCACGGGCGTGTGCCATATCCTTGGCCATCTCTTCCTTGGCGATGCGGAAGGCCTCGCCCATGCCCACGATCTGGTGGGTTGCCAGCGTGCCCGAACGCATGCCGCGCTCATGACCGCCGCCGTGCATCTGCGCTTCCAGGCGCACGCGCGGCTTGCGGCGCACATACAGCGCACCGATGCCCTTGGGACCGTAGGTCTTGTGCGAAGCCAGGCTCATCAGGTCGATGGGCATGGTCTGCATGTCCAGATCCATCTTGCCCGAAGCCTGAGCGGCGTCGACGTGGAAGATGATGCCCTTTTCACGGCACAGAGCGCCGATGGTGTTCAGGTCCTGAACCACACCGATCTCGTTGTTCACGGCCATCACGCTGGCGAGGATGGTGTCGGGGCGGATCGCCGCCTTGAACACCTCGATGTCCAGCAGACCGTTTTCCTGCACGTCCAGATAGCTGACTTCAAAGCCCTGGCGCTCCAGTTCACGCATGGTGTCCAGCACAGCCTTGTGCTCGGTCTTCACGGTGATCAGGTGCTTGCCCTTGCCTTGGTAGAAATGCGCTGCACCCTTGATGGCCAGGTTGTCGGACTCAGTCGCACCGCTGGTCCAGACGATTTCGCGCGGGTCGGCGCCAATCAGATCGGCGACCTGCTTGCGGGCCTTCTCGACAGCTTCTTCGGCTTCCCAGCCCCAGGCATGGCTGCGCGATGCGGCATTGCCAAAATGTTCACGCAGCCAGGGAATCATGGCGTCCGCCACGCGGGGGTCCACCGGAGTGGTTGCACCGTAGTCGAGATAAATGGGAAAGTGCGGGGTCATGTCCATGACTGGCTCGTCTTGTTTTTGGCTGACAAATCGTGAGGAATCGATGCACCTTGTGGTGCCATCAGGGCGAGAAAACATGCCGCACAGCCATGCATGTATCCAGGCCCTGACTATCGGAGTCGGGCTTCAGAGTGATCCTGTTGTCGCCGCACGAGCACTGCTCGAGCGGCTGCGGATCAGGATTTCGCGAAGGCGTTACCCAGGGCGAACACCGAGTTCGGTGCGTTCACACGGATGGGCTTGACCACGGGCGCAGTGGAGATGGCGCGGCGCACCACGGGCTTGTCCTCGATCTGGATGCCCTTGGCCAGTTGTTCGTCCACCAGCTTTTGCAGCGTGACGGAGTCCAGGAATTCCACCATGCGCTGGTTCAGTGCGGCCCACAGTTCATGGGTCATGCAGCGACCAGCTTCGCCCAGACAGTTTTCCTTGCCACCGCACTGGGTCGCATCAATGGGTTCATCCACCGAGACGATGATGTCGGCCACGGTGATGTCTGTTGCCTTGCGGGCCAGCGTGTAGCCGCCGCCGGGGCCACGGGTGGATTCCACCAGTTCGTGGCGACGCAGCTTGCCAAACAGCTGTTCCAGATAAGACAGCGAAATTTGTTGACGCTGGCTGATGGCAGCCAGGGTCACGGGGCCATTGTTCTGGCGCAGTGCCAGGTCGATCATCGCGGTGACCGCAAAGCGGCCTTTGGTCGTAAGACGCATACGAGCTCCTTCAGTCAGGATTGTTCGTTACAGAAACGCACGCCTGGTCACAGTACCTAGACGAGCACAGTCTCCGCCCTTACTCCGTCCTGTGATTAGGTTCAGAGCCCTTCTGTGAGGGAAGTTTGTTGTTGAGTGTTTGATGCGAGTATATCACATTCCCCATCAATTTTGTCGGGTAACAGCGTGCACTCACGTAATAACCCTGAGGGTTGCGAAGGAATATTCCTACGGCGCCGCGCCGAACAATTGCTGCTTGAGAAGCGAGAGCTGGTCTCGCACACGCGCTGCCTGCTCGAATTCCAGGTTCCTGGCGTGCTCGAGCATTTGCTTCTCCAGACGCTTGATCTCCCTGGCGATGTCTTTCTCTGTCATGTCCTCGACACGTGCCTGCTGTAGGGCCTGCTCCTGCAGGCGTTCAGCCTCTTTGCCGCTCTTTTCGCTGTAGACACCATCAATCAGGTCTTTCACCCTCTTGACAATCTGCTTGGGCACGATCCCGTTGGCTTCATTGAAAGCCATCTGTTTTTCGCGGCGTCTTTCGGTTTCGCCGATGGCTTTCTTCATGGACTCGGTGATGCGGTCCGCATAGAGAATCGCCTTGCCGTTGACGTTGCGCGCCGCGCGACCGATGGTCTGGATCAGGCTGCGCTCGGCACGCAGAAAACCTTCCTTGTCGGCATCCAGGATCGCCACCAGCGAGACCTCGGGAATATCCAGGCCTTCGCGCAGCAGGTTGATGCCGACCAGCACATCAAAGGCCCCCAGGCGCAGGTCGCGGATGATTTCCACGCGCTCCACCGTGTCCACATCGGAGTGCAGATAGCGCACCTTCACGCCGTTGTCGGTCAGGTATTCGGTCAGTTGCTCGGCCATGCGCTTGGTCAGCGTGGTGATGAGCACGCGCTCCTCCAGCTCCACGCGCTGGCGGATCTCCTGCAACACGTCATCGACCTGGTGGATGGCCGGCCGCACTTCGATCTCGGGATCGACCAGGCCCGTGGGACGCACCACCTGCTCCACCACCTGCCCGGCATGGGTCTTTTCGTATTCGGCGGGCGTGGCCGAGACGAAAACCACCTGGCGCATGCGCTGCTCGAACTCCTCGAACTTGAGCGGGCGATTGTCCAGCGCCGACGGCAGGCGAAAGCCATATTCCACCAGCGTGGTCTTGCGCGCCCGGTCGCCGTTGTACATGGCGTTGAGCTGGCCGATCATCTGATGGCTCTCATCGAGGAACATGATGGAGTCGCGCGGCAGATAGTCGGTCAGCGTGCTGGGCGGATCGCCGGGCCGGGAGGCCGAGAGATGGCGCGTGTAGTTCTCGATCCCCTTGCAGTGTCCCACTTCGCTGAGCATTTCCAGATCGAAGCGCGTGCGCTGCTCCAGGCGCTGCGCCTCCACCAGCTTGCCCATGCCCACGAGCTGCTTGAGGCGCTCGGCCAGCTCTTCCTTGATGGTCTCCACGGCCGCCAGCACCTTGTCGCGCGGCGTCACATAGTGGCTACTGGGATAGATGGTGAAGCGCGGAATGCTCTGGCGCACCCGGCCCGTGAGCGGATCGAACAGCTGCAGGCTTTCGACCTCGTCGTCGAACAGCTCGATGCGCACGGCCAGCTCCGAATGCTCGGCCGGAAACACGTCGATGGTGTCGCCGCGCACGCGGAAGGTGCCGCGCGAGAAATCCTGGTCGTTGCGCTGGTACTGCATGCGGATCAACTGCGCGATCGCGTCGCGCTGGTTGAGCGTGTCGCCCGCGCGCAGCGTCATGATCATGCGGTGGTAGCTCTCGGGCTCGCCGATGCCGTAGATGGCCGAGACAGTGGCCACGATCACCACGTCGCGCCGCTCCATGATGCTCTTGGTACAGGACAGGCGCATCTGCTCGATGTGCTCGTTGATGGCGCTGTCCTTTTCGATGAACAGGTCGCGCTGGGGCACATAGGCTTCGGGCTGGTAGTAGTCGTAGTAGCTGACGAAGTACTCGACCGCATTTTTCGGGAAAAACTCCCTGAACTCCGAGTACAGCTGTGCCGCCAGCGTCTTGTTGGGCGCAAAAACGATGGCCGGCTTGCCCAGACGCGCGATCACATTGGCCATGGTGAAGGTCTTGCCCGAGCCCGTCACGCCCAGCAGCGTCTGGAAGGACTCGCCGTCATTGACGCCTTCGACCAGTTTTTCGATGGCCGTAGGCTGATCTCCAGCGGGCGGATAGGGCTGGAACAGCTCGAACGGCGAGTCCGGATATTGCACGAAACGGCCTTGCGGCTCGGCAGTCATATTTTGTTCTTGCATGATCTCATGTCCATGACGCATAGGGTAAGCGCGAGTAGAATGGCAGCCCAACCCTCAAGCCTAACCTAGGCTGATGCGTTTTTTCGAGCACCGGGCAATGCCCTGTCCGTCAAACGCTCTCGGAGCAATAGCTGGGGGTGACCTGACTTATTTCCATCCCTCAAGGATTTTTTCATGTCTCTGTTTACCGCCGTCGAAATGGCCCCCCGCGACCCCATCCTGGGTCTGAACGAGCAATTTGCTGCTGACGCAAACCCCAACAAAGTGAATCTGGGCGTGGGCGTGTACTTCGACGACAACGGCAAGCTGCCCTTGCTGGAGTGCGTGCAGGCCGCCGAGAAGGCCATGATGGAAAAGCCCACCGCCCGTGGCTACCTGCCTATCGACGGTATCGCCGCCTATGACAACGGCGTCAAGGCCCTGGTGTTCGGTGCCGAGTCCGACGTGGTCAAGTCCGGCCGCGTGGCCACCGTGCAAGCCATCGGCGGTACCGGCGGTCTGAAGATCGGCGCCGACTTCCTGAAGAAGCTCAACCCCAACGCCAAGGTCCTGATCTCCAACCCCAGCTGGGAAAACCACAAGGCCATCTTCACCAACGCAGGTTTTGAAGTCGGCTCCTACGCTTACTACGATGCAGCGACCCGCTCCATCGACTTCGCCGGCATGCTGGCCGACCTGAACGCTGCCGCCGCCGGCACCGTGGTCGTGCTGCACGCCTGCTGCCACAACCCCACCGGCTACGACATCACTGCCGCTCAGTGGGATGAAGTGATTGCCGTCGTCAAGGCCAAGGGCCTGATCCCCTTCCTGGACATGGCCTACCAGGGCTTTGGCCACGGCATCGCCGAAGACGGCGCCGTGATCGGCAAGTTTGTGGCCGCCGGCCTGGACATCTTTGTCTCGACTTCCTTCTCCAAGAGCTTCAGCCTGTACGGCGAGCGCGTGGGCGCCCTGTCCGTGGTGGCCTCCGACAAGGACGAGGCCGCTCGCGTGCTGTCGCAGCTGAAGATCGTCATCCGCACCAACTACTCCAACCCTCCCACCCATGGCGGCGCCGTCGTGGCTGCGGTGCTGAACAACCCCGAGCTGCACGCTCTGTGGGAAAAGGAACTGGGCGAGATGCGCGTGCGCATCAAGGCCATGCGCCAGAAGCTGGTTGACGGTCTGAAGGCTGCCGGCGTGCAGCAAGACATGTCCTTCATCACCACCCAGATCGGCATGTTCTCGTACTCCGGCCTGTCCAAGGACCAGATGGTGCGCCTGCGCTCCGAATTCGGCGTCTACGGCACCGATACCGGCCGCATGTGCGTGGCTGCGCTGAACAGCAAGAACATCGACTATGTCTGCAAGGCCATCGCCGCCGTGATCTAAGCGCGCGATGCAGGGCCTGGTCCCTGAAAGCAAAAGAGCAACGGACTTTTAGTCCCTTGCTCTTTTTTTATGGCCGCTTCGGTGCCAGCTTCAGTGCCCGATCAATATTTGATAGCTGCTAGTGATTTATCCATATAGTTTTCAGATATAAAAGTATCTAAAACCATTTTAAAAAAAGCGCATCAAGCTATCAAAATCATATCAGGCGCTCAATCCCCAGATGGCCGAGCGCATGGACAGCGCCGCATACTGGTAGGCCGTGTTGAACACGCGCGGCGCTTCGCCCTCCTGCACCGCCCCTGCCGCATACAGCAGGGGCAGATAGTGGTCGTGTGTGGGATGGGCCAGACGGGCCTGCGGGCCCCAGTCCAGGAAGGTGCTCAGATCGGCCAGATTGCCGCTGTCCAGGCGCTGCTGCACTTCGGTGTCGAACTGAATCGTCCAGTCATAGGCCTGGTTGTCGCTGGCACCGCGCTGCATGGCGCGCAGGTTGTGCACGACATTGCCGCTGCCCACGATCAGCACGCCGCGGTCGCGCAGCGCGCGCAGCTGGCGGCCCATCTCGAAATGCTTTTCGGGCGCCAGTCCATAGGGCATGCTCAGCTGCATGACGGGAATGCTGGCCTCGGGAAACATGGGCAGCAGCACCGACCAGGTGCCGTGGTCGAAGCCCCATTTCTGGTCCACCAGCAGCGCCGATCCGTCCAGCGGCGAATGCAGCTCGGCCGCCAGCTGCATGGCCACCTCGGGCGCGCCGGGGGCCGGATATTGCTGATCGAACAGCTCTTGCGGAAAGCCGCCGAAATCATGAATCGTGCGCGGCTGGGCCATGCCGGTCAGCGCCCAGTCGGACTCGGTCAGCCAGTGGGCCGAGACGCAGAGAATCAGCTGCGGCGCAATGCCCTTGGCCGTCAGCTCCTGGCCCAGCGCCTTCCAGCTCTGGCGCCAGTGCGTGTCCTCGATCACATTCATGGGGCTGCCATGGCCGAGAAACATCACCGGCATGCGCGGCGAGGGCTTGAGCTTCTGCAGCAGCTGCTCGGGCAACAGGGAAGAAGAAGTGGAGTTCATGGAAAAAGCCTTCCAGCCCCCGCCGGCGGCCAGCACGGAGGCTGCGCCCAGGGACAAAAGCGTACGTCTACGCATCTCGGTCAATCGAACACGCCCCTAGGGGCGTTTTTTTACAGATAGGGCAAGCTTGCCACAGCGCAACAGCGCCTGAAAGCATCGCCAGCGCAACAGACTGTCCTGAAAGTGCCAGCACCAGGGCCCCGCTTGCACTACAACTGCAGTTGCACAAGCACGACTGGTGCCAATCGGCTCAGGCAAGGGCTTCGCTTCTAGCAAGCCATCCTGATGCACCCTGGTTTGCGCAAGTCCAGACAAGGAATACTCCCACTCATGCCCAGCACCGACATTCAGCCCCTGCAAGGAATTCGCATACTCAGCCTGGCTCTGAACCTGCCCGGCCCCGCCGCCCTGTGGCGCTGCGCCGGCATGGGAGCCGATTGCCGCAAGCTCGAGCCCCTGGCCCCCGGCGCAGGCCGCAGCGCCGACCCCATGGGCCTCTACTGTCCCGATGCCTACGCGCAGATGCATGACAAGGTGCAAACCCTGCAGGCCGATCTCAAGACCGCCGAAGGTCAGGCCAGCCTGCATGCGCAACTGGCGCAAACCGATGTGCTGCTGACCTCGTTCCGTCCTTCTGCCCTGAGCAAGCTGGGCCTGGGCTGGGAAGCCCTGCAGCAGCGCTACCCGCGACTGTCGCTGGTGCGCGTGGTCGGCAGCGCGGGCGAGCTGGCCGATGTTCCCGGCCACGACCTCACCTATCAGGCCGAAGCAGGCCTCGTGCACAGCACCGCACTGCCCCCCAGCCTGTTTGCCGATATGGCGGGGGCGCTGATGGCCAGCGAGGCCGTGCTCCAGGCCGTGCTGGTCAGCAGCCGCAGCGGACGCGGCATCCTGCGCGAAGTCGGACTGGCCCAGGCCGCGCAATGGCTGGCCCTGCCCTGGCACTGGGGCCTGACCCAGCCCGCGGGCGATGTCGGCGGCGCCCATGCGGGCTACCGCATCTACCCCTGCGCCGACGGCATCGTGGCCGTGGCCGCGCTGGAGCCTCACTTTGCCCAGCGCCTGAGCGAAGCGGCGGACCTGCTGCTCAGCCACCCAACCGATATGCGCAAGCCCGAGATCCATCAGGGCGTGGCCCGGTTTCTGGCCGCGCGCAGCTGTGCTGAGCTGATGCAGCTGGCCCAGGACAGGGATATTCCCCTGCACGCCCTGCCCGCCTAGGCCGCCCGAGCCCGCCAGCGCAATCTGCAACCGGCCTCAGGCCGGGCGTTTTTCAAACGCGTATTTCTCGGTATCCACCTCGCCCTGGCCTTGCAGTGCATAGCGATCACCGGCAATGGCTTCGGGCTTGAAGATGTCATCGAGCTCGGCCAGCAGCTCGGCACCAAGCTTGACGCTGCCGCCGCGAATGTCTTCGTGCAGATGCTCCACGCTGGTGGTGCCGGGCAAGGCAATCACATGCTCACCCTGGTGCAGCACCCAGGCGATGGCCAGCTCGGCCAGCGTGCAGCCGGCCTTTTCCGCCACGGCCTGCATGGGCGCCAGCAGGCGCAGATTCTGCGCATAGGCCTCGCCGGCAAAGCGCGGCATGGAGGCGCGGATATCGCCCTTGACCAGGTTGTCCACCTGCTGCAGCTTGCCGCTGAAGAAGGCGCGGCCCATGGGGCTGAAGGCCACATAGGCAATGCCCAGTTCCTTGCAGGCGGCGAGCGTGCCCAGCTCCGCGTTGCGCGACCACAGCGAATATTCGCTTTGCAGCGCGGCAATCGGGTGCTCCTTGTGCGCGCGGCGCAGCGCATCGGTCCCCACTTCCGACAGGCCCAGAGCGCGAACCTTGCCCTCTTCCTTCAGGCGTGCCATCTCGCCCACCGACTCCTCGATGGGCACGTTCCTGTCCCAGCGATGCAGATAGTAGAGATCGATCACATCGGTGCCCAGACGCTTGAGACTGTCTTCGCAGTTCTGGCGCAGGGTTTTGGGACGACCGTCGATGACGCGGCGCATCACGCCGTCTTCGCCGCGCACGCCGGCCATGCCGCATTTGCTGGCCAGGGTGATGTGGTTGCGGTGAGGCTTGAGCACAGGGCCGATCAGCGATTCGCTGGCGCCAAAGCCATAGAGAGCAGCGGTGTCGAACAGCGTCACGCCCGCATCCAGCGCCGCATGCAGCACGGCGTGCGACTGCTCGGTGGAGACGGGGTTGCCGTAGGCATGGCAGAAATTCATGCAACCCAGTGCGACACTGGCCACGCTGAATGGGCCGATTTTGCGGTTTTCCATTAACTTTCCTTAAGCATCCAAAGGCCTCCAACCGAACCAAGCGCGGGCGCAGGCCGCTATACAAGCTGGAGCAATATTATTCCAGCTCTGCCTTGTCGCCAGCGACAGGGCCCGGGTTTCGCCCCGGCAGGCGACTTGCTTTCTGACACGCCGATATGCCGGACCACCGGGAAGTCAGCAAAGAACGCTTTCAGACTAGGCGTCCCCGACCGTCCGCGTCCCTGCGCTTCGCTACGGGCAAACCTGCGTCACGGGGGGTGCGGGTGGCCTGCAAGAGTTATGACGAAATCGACCTCAAACGCCTATCCAGAAAGCGATAGCAGCTATCAAAAAGAAGCTATCCCGTATCCGGTATCGCCCCTTGTGCCCGCGCCTGCGGCGGCAATCTCTTGCGGTACGCGGCTGCACCGCAGAGTGCAGACGCATCGTGCTCTGACTTGCGGCCGCTTGTCTGAGCGAAGCGTGCACAGCACGCGCAGCGAGTTGGGCCGCACAGCCACAAGAGTTTGACGACGCAGGTTGCCCCGTAGCTCAGCGAAGGGGTCGAGGGCAGCAGGGCCGGCTCTTTGCCTACTTTCTGGTGGTCCGGCACACCGGCAGCAGAAAGTAGGTCGACAAGGCGGGCCGAAACCCGCCCTCTGTCAGTGAATCAAGCAGGTCATGTGCCTCGCTCACCAGTTCCTGCTATCGGAGATAGCAATAGAAGTTTCAAACCTAATCAGGCTCTAGCCCAATTGCAGAAAGCGCAAGCAGCTATCAAAAAAAATTGCCTTGCCGCTAGCGACAGAGGCCTTGCTGGCCGCGCCGGGTCTCGCCCCGGCTGGCGACTCACTTTCTGACGCGTCAGAAAGTAAGCAAAGAGCGCTTCCCGACCGTCTGCGTCCCTGCGCTTCGCTACGGGCAAACCTGCACCACGCCATTCAGGCTGCGTGCCGCCCAACTCGCTGCGCGGCATAGCCGCTACGCTCAAACAGACGGCGGCAAGTCAGAGCACGAGGCAACGCTGTCCTGCGGCAGCGTTGCGCGCAGCCCGAACCGCGTGCCGCAGGCGCTGACACACGGGTGAACTCATGCTGCCAGCAAGAGTTATGGCGAAATCAATCTCAAATGCCCATCCAGAAAGCGATAACAGCCATCAAAAAGACAAAGAAGCTCTGGTATTGCCCCTTGTGCCCACGCCTGCGACGGCAAGCTCTTGGGGCTTAGGTTACCCCGTAGCGCAGCGAAGGAGTCGTGGCAGTAGGGACCGGCTCTTTGCCTGCTTTCTGGTGGTCCGGCACACCGGCGCAAGAGAGTAGGTCGGCTGGCGGGCCTAGACCCGCCGGGGCCGCCCAGCCCTCTGCAAATCAATAAAGCAGTTCGTTTGCCCAGCGCACCTTCTACTGCCATCAGGCCGACGGAGACTCGTTGCTCATCAAGCAAGTCTTCATGCCCACGAGGTCCCGTTGGTTGACTCAGCGGGCTCTCGTTGTGAGCAGCGCGGCAAAGCGCTCGATGCTGTGCGTGATGACAGCCTGCGCGCCGGGCGACCAGCGACCCATGTCGAAGAAACCGTGGATCATGCCCGCACCTTCAATCAGCTCGGCCTGCCCGCCCGCAGCACGCAGCGCCTCGGCATAGGCCGCGCCCTGATCACGCAGCGGATCGAACTCGGCATTCACGATCACGGCGGACGGCAGGTTTGCCAGGCTCTTGGCCTGCAGCGGTGCCAGGCGCGGATCCAGCGCATCGGGGGAGGTGCCGGCGTAATGGTTGTAGAACCAGGCCATGGTCTCGGCCTCCAGGAAATAGCCCTTGGCGTTCTGCTCGGCGCTGGCGTACTCGGCGGCGGCGTGGTCTACCGCGGGGTAGATGAGGAATTGCGCAGCCAGGGCAATGCCCGCATCGCGCAGCTGCTGCGTCACCACGGCGCAAAAGTTGCCGCCGGCGCTATCGCCGGCCACGGCCACGGTGGCGCTGCCCCCCAGCGCATGCGCATTGGCGACCACCCATCGGGCGGCAGCTACGGCATCCTCTATGCCTGCGGGGAAGGGATGCTCGGGGGCAAGCCGGTAGTCCACCGACACCACCACGGCCTGCGCGCCACGGCAGATCTCGCGGCAGATATTGTCATGCGTGTCCAGGTTGCCGATGACATAGCCTCCGCCGTGGAAATAGGCCACGGTGGGAAAAGGCCCTGCGCCTTCGGGCCTGTAGATGCGCGCGGCCACTGGGCCTGCACCGCCGGGCACGGTCGTGTCCTGCACGCTGGCCACGGGCACGATCTGCTCGGGCGTGAGCGAGCCACGGGTCAGCGCCAGATAGCCGGCACGGCCCTCTTCGGGCGTGCCTTCGGCGGTGGATTTCCTGTTGGCAGCGGCCAGTTGCTGCAGGACGCCGGCCAGATGGGGATCGAGAGCCATGCTTGTAGTCTCCTGTCGTTACAAAGAGTGAGGGAACGGATACGGGGGCGGACCTAGCGATAGGCCAAGGCATCGTCCTGCAGCGATGCGGCAGGCAGAACCACGCGCTCTTCGGCGTACTCCAGGTCATGCCTCCAGGGCTGGCGGTCGCCCTGGCCGAACATGGCATCCTGCGCACGCAGCACATAGCCGGCGTTGAAGTTGTCGGCCTCTATCCATGACAGGCGCTGCATGCCGGCATCGGCTGCCGCCACGGTGGGCCGTACCTCGGCATGGCCTTGCTCGCTCATATGGGCAAGCAGGCGGCACACCCAGTCGCACACCAGGTCGCAGCGCAGCGTCCAGCTGGAGCGGAAGTAGCCCTGGGTGTAGGCCATATTGGGCAAGCCCTCGATCATCACGCCGCGGTAGGAGATGCGCTCGCGAAAATCCACCGGCGCGTCATCCACGCTGAACGCGATGCCGCCGAACAGCTTGAGATTGAAGCCCGTGGCAGTAACGATGATGTCGGCGTCCAGATGCCCGCCGCCGGTCAGCTGTATGCCGCTGCCATCGAAGCGCTCTATGGTGTCCGTCACCACCGAGGCCTTGCCTTCTCGCATGCTCTGGAAGAAGTCGCCGTTGGGCACCACGGCAATGCGCTGCTGCCAGGGGCGGTAGCCGGGGTTGAAGTGCCTATCGATGTCGAAGCCCTCTGGCAGATGGGAGCGGATCTCGCCAAGCAGGAAGGCGCGCATCGCTTCGGGGTGCTGCCTGGAGGTCTGCACGATCTCGTCAGTGCGCGCGATAAAGGCGCGGCGCATGATCTCGTGGTACCAGTCCTCGGGCAGATTCAGAGGCTTGAGCAGCGGCACCAGCGGATGCTCGGACGCGGGCAGGAAAAAGGTGGGCGAGCGCTGCAGCATGGTCACATGGCCCGCATCCGGTGCCAGGCTGGGGATCAGCGTGGCCGCCGTGGCACCCGAGCCTATGACCACGATGCGCTTGCCCTCGTAATCCAGCTCCTGCGGCCAGTGCTGCGGGTGAATGACCTGGCCCTTGAAGTCCTTGAGCGTCGGCCACTCGGGCACATAGCCCCGGCCGTGGTCGTAATAGCCGGCGCAGACCCAGAGAAAACCGGTGGTGAAGGTCTGCACCTCGTCCGAGCCGCTGTGAGTGACTTCCAGCGTCCAGCGCCTGTCCTCGGACGACCAGCGGGCCGACTGTACCTTGTGGCCGTAGCGGATCAGCGGGGCCAGACCGTTCTCCTCAATGGTCTCGGCCAAGTAGTGGCGAATCTCGTCCGCCGTGGCAATGGCATTGCCCGTCCAGGGCTTGAAGCCATAGCCATAGGTGAACAGGTCGCTGTCCGAGCGCGCCCCCGGGTAGCGGTGCGTCCACCAGGTGCCGCCGAAGCCGTCCATGGCTTCGAGGATGGCGAGGCTGCGGTCCGCGAACTGCTCACGCAGATGACGCGCCGCACCAATGCCGGAAATACCGGCGCCGATGATGAGAAAGTCGAAATGCTGTGCCATACCGGGTGTCTCCTGCTTGTCTGCTGGTGCGTGAGCCGACAGGAATGTGCAGGGATCGCGGCCTTGAGGTGAAGCTCCTGCCTAGACCTGATTTGCGTCAACCGTGTCTGTCACGCAGACATGCTAGGTCTAGCCCTCTGGCAAAACTTGTGTTTGCGCGACAGGATTTTGATGTTGAACGACATGCAGTACATACCCCGATGCCTGCCAAGCCCGCTGATTCCGCCGTCATGACCAGTGTCCGCGCCGCCTCGCTCGCGGGCTTTGAAGACCTGGTGCGCACACAGGGCGGCGACCCCGCCGCCATCCTGGGCGCCTGCGGCCTGGTGCCTGACGATCTGGCCGACCCCGAGCGCTACCTGCCCAGCCACGCTGTGGCCCTGGCCATAGAGGAAGCGGCCTGCGTGCTGGGCGTGCAGGATTTCGGGCTGCGCCTGTGCGCCCGGCAAGGTGTCGAAACCCTGGGCCTGCTGGGGCTGGTCATACAGTCCGCGCCCACCGTGCGCGAGGGCATGATGCAGGGCGGCAAGTACGTCCACTTCCACAACCCCACCCTGAGCTACAGAACCTTCATGGCGCCTGACGAGGGGCTGGAATGCGTGGAAGTGCTTTCGCGCCTGCCCCCCCCACGCCCACATGCCCCAGGGCACGGAAATCTGCGTGGCCTATATGTGCCGCCTGATCCATGTGCTGTCCGAAGGTGCGCTGCGCCCCTCCTCCATCCATCTGCGCCATGCCCCCGTGGGCAGCAGCGCGCAATACCGGCGGCACCTGGGCCAGTTGCCGCGCTTCGGCTCCAGCTTTGACGGCATTGCCATCGACCCGCTGGCCTGGCGTCAGCCCATGCCTCGGCACAACCGGCTGCTGCAGCAGTTTGTCGAACGTTTCCTGCTGGGAGCCGCGCCAGGCAGGAATACCAGTGTGACGGACCAGGTGCGCAGCGCGCTGGCCAATCTGGTTCGCATGGGCATGGCCGACCTGCCCTCGGCGGCACGCGCCCTGAGCCAGCACCCGCGCACCCTGCAGCGACGCCTGCAAGCGGAAGGCGCGGCCTTCGAGGAACTGCGCGATAGCGCACGCAGGACCTGGGTGGCCCAATTGCTCGCACAGCCCGAGCTGAGCCTGGGCCATATCGCGCAATTGCTGGGGTATTCAGACCAGGCCGTGCTCACCCGAGCGTGCCAGCGCTGGTTTGGCCAATCCCCCCGTCAGCTGCGCCATGGTTCCCGGGAGGGATAGCCTCGGTACAGGCTCTGGATTCGGCCACACGAGAATGCGACTACGATCTCCTCGCGCAGCGACAGAGACTTTGCGCGATGAAACAAGCCCCCGCAGCCACAGGCTGGGGGGCTTGCGTGCGCAGATGCGCCAGGCAATCAGTCCGCGCTGATCAGTCCGCGTTCAGTTGCTGCTCCAGGTCATGCAGGACCTTATAGCAGTTGAAGACCTGCTGCACGCTGGAGTTGGGCTCGCGGCCTTCGCGGATGGCGGCGAAGAATTCGCGGTCCTGCAGCTCGATGCCGTTCATGGAGACATCGACCTGGGACACGTCGATCTTCTCGTCCTTGCCGGTATACAGATCGTCGTAGCGGGCCAGATAGGTGCCGGTGTCGCCGATGTAGCGGAAGAAGGTGCCCAGAGGGCCGTCGTTGTTGAACGACAGGCTCAGTGTGCAGATCGCGCCATTGGCCGCCTTGAGCTGGATGCTCATGTCCATGGCGATGCCCAGATCCTTGTGGATGGGGCCTTGCACGGCATTGGCCTTGACGATGGGGCTGCCGGCCTGGTAGGCGAACAGGTCCACGGTGTGGGCGGCATGGTGCCACAGCAGGTGGTCGGTCCAGCTGCGGGCCTGGCCCAGCGCATTCATATTGGTGCGGCGGAAGAAGTAGGTTTGCACATCCATCTGCTGGATGTTGAACTCGCCGGCCTCGATCTTCTTGTGCACCCACTGATGGCTGGGGTTGAAGCGGCGGGTGTGGCCCACCATGGCCACCAGTCCGGTCTGCTTTTGCAGCTCGGCCACTTCCTGGGCGTCCTTCAGGGCATCGGCCAGGGGAATCTCGACCTGCACATGCTTGCCGGCCTTCATGCAGGCAATGGCCTGCTCGGCGTGCATCTGCGTGGGCGTGCACAGGATCACGGCATCGACTTCGGGCAGCGCCAGGCTTTCGGCCAGATCGGTTGCCACATGTGCGATACCGTATTTGTCGGCCACTTCCTTGGTCTGGTCAAAGCGGCGACCGACCAGGGAGACGACTTCCACGCCGTCGATGTTCTTGATGCCGTCCAGGTGCTTGATGCCGAAGGCACCCGCGCCAGCCAGCGCTACTTTGATGGTCTTGCTCATGATTGGGATCTCCGTAGAGCCGCCTCAGGGAGGCGAAGCCCCCCACAGGGGGGCGATGGATACGTGAAGCAGCGAACGTGGTGAAACGTTCACTGATTCTCGAGGATCAGATGGCCCACTGCGGTGTTCGATGCGGGCACATGGTAGAAGCGGTGCGCCACCTTGGGCAGCGGTGCGGGGCCGTCCACATCGGACATGGCACCACGCGCAATCAGCCACATCACCAGCTCGATGCCTTCAGAGCCGGCCTCGCGCACATAGTCGATATGCGGCATCTGGGCCAGTCCATGCGGGTTCTCGACCAGCAGGTCCAGGAACTGGTTGTCCCATTCCTTGTTGATCAGGCCCGCACGCGCGCCCTGCAACTGGTGGCTCATGCCGCCCGTGCCCCAGATATGCACATTGATGTCCTGGTCGTAGCTCTCCACGGCCTTGCGGATGGCGCGGCCCAGGTTGAAGCAGCGCTGGCCCGTGGGCACGGGATACTGCACCACGTTCACGGCGAAGGGAATCACTGGGCAGGGCCAGGAGCCGGTCTTGGGGTCCTGCTCGCCGCACATCAGCGACAGCGGCACGGTCAGGCCATGGTCCACGTCCATCTTGTTGACGATGGTCAGGTCGAAGTCCTGCTGGATCACGGACTGGGCAATGTGGCTGGCCAGATCGGGATGACCGACCACCTTGGGCACGGGACGCGGGCCCCAGCCTTCGTCGGCGGGCTGGAATTCCGCAGCCGTGCCGATGGCGAAGGTCGGAATGCAGTCCAGGCTGAAGGCCGTGGCGTGGTCGTTGTAGACCAGGAAGATCACGTCGGGCTTGTTGTCCTTCATCCACTGGCGGGAGAAGTCATAACCCTTGAACAGGGGCGCCCAGTAGGCTTCCTGGGTCTTGCCCATGTCCATGGCGGCGCCGATGGCAGGCACGTGCGAGGTGAAAACGGATGCGGTGATGCGTGCCATGTCTTAGTTGCCTTCCTGGTTCTGGTTGCCTGCGCTGCGAGCACTTCCCTGTGGCTGATGGTGTGCCTGCGCATCGCCATCCTCGCCCACATAGCGGTTGCCTTCGGCAGAGCGGCCTCCGCCCATCATCATGGCGCGGTACTCTTCTTCGGTCATGCCGGTCATGGAGCCAGCCATCTGCTGGAAGCTCTTGCCGTCGGTGGCGCCGATCTTGGCCAGGAAATAGATATTGCCGCCGGTGCGCATGCACCAGTTCAGATCGCGCGCCAGCACGGCCTGCTTCTGCTCTTCGGTCATCGCCCACTCGTCGAGATAGGCACGCTCGTTGGCGCGGAAGCGCTCACGGTTCTCTGCCTTCATCAGGCTCATGCAGAACTGGTTGAGCCAGTAGCCCTTGCGGGACTGCTCGGCATCGAAAATGATGGTGCCGGGCACGTCCAGATACGGTTTTTCCAAAGCCATAAATTCTCCTCGTTAACGGATGGCGCAGCCCATGCGACAAGGCTGCAGCCTGTTTCCGGGTGTATGTGTCGCCGGAACTCCGTCAGACCTCTTCGGGCCAGTACAGACGCATGGGGTTGTCCACCAGCAGCTTTTGCTGCAGCTGCGCGGTGGGAGCGATATGGGGAATGAAGTCCACCAGCAGGCCGTCGTCGGGCATGTGGTCCTTCAGGTTGGGGTGCGGCCAGTCCGTTCCCCAGAGCACGCGATCGGGGAACTCCTCGACCACGCGGCGCGCGAAAGGCACCACGTCCTGGTAGGCATTCTGCTCACCATGAAGCGCCTTGGGGCCGGTGACGGACAGACGCTCGGGGCAGGACACCTTGCTCCAGACGTTCTGGTGCTCGCGCATGAACTTCAGGAACAGGGCGAACTCTTCGCTGTCCACGCCCTTGGTGACGTCGGGGCGGCCCATGTGGTCGACCACCACGGTGGTGGGCAGCGCGGTGAAGAAGTCCCAGAGCTCGGGCAGGTCCACAGCTTCGAAATAGATCACCACATGCCAGCCCAGCTTGGCGATGCGGCCCGCGATCTCCATCAGCTCGTCCTTGGGCGTGAAGTCCACCAGACGCTTGACGAAGTTGAAGCGCACGCCGCGCACGCCGGCGTCATGCAGGGCCGAGAGTTCGGCATCGCTGATGGAGCGCTTTACCGTGGCCACGCCACGGGCCTTGCCGCCCGAGGACTTGCAGGCATCGACCATGGCGCGGTTGTCCGCACCGTGGCAGGTGGCCTGCACCACCACATTGCGTGCAAAACCCAGATGGTCGCGCAGCGCATACAGCTGGGCCTTGCTGGCGTCACAGGGGGTGTACTTGCGCTCGGGGGCGAAGGGGAACTCGTTGCCGGGGCCGAACACATGGCAGTGCGCATCCACAGCGCCGGCAGGCAGCTTGAACTGGGGCTTGCTGGGGTTGGCATACCAATCCATCCAGCCGGGGGTCTTTTCAAATTCGCTCATTTGTCTTTTCCTCGATGGTCTGTGAGTGGGCCATAGCCGCCAATACTGGCGCCGCACAACTCAGAGATGCCAAGCAAGAGCCGCCTCGCAGCGAGGGCATCGCCCCCCTTCGCATTGCCAAGCAAAGCGAGAGAGGGGGAAGGCGCGGGGCCGCCTAGGCGAAGCGACTCAGGGGGGGGGTTAATCAATATATTTCAGGCCGGCCTTTTCCAGGGGCTCGCGCATCTTGTACATATCCAGGCCGAGGATGCCCGAGGCGAGCTTGGCGCGCTTCTCGCCTTCGAAGCTTTCACGCTTCTGGGCGGCGGCCAGCACTTCCACGGCACGCGCGGCGGGCACGCAGACCACGCCGTCGTCGTCGGCCACGATCACGTCACCGGGCGTGACCAGCATGCCGGCGCAGACGATGGGGATGTTGACCGAGCCCAGGGTGGCCTTGATCGTGCCCTTGGAAGAGATGGCCTTGCTCCAGACCGGAAAGTCCATCTCCTGCAGCGTCTTCACGTCGCGCACGCCGGCATCGATGATCAGCGCGCGTGCGCCGCGCGCCTGGAAGCTGGTGGCCAGCAGGTCGCCGAAGTAGCCGTCGGTGCACTCTGCGGTGACGGCTGCGACCACGATGTCGCCGGGCTGAATCTGCTCGGCAGCCACATGCATCATCCAGTTGTCGCCGGGCTGCAGCAGCACCGTGACGGCGGTGCCCGAGACCTGCTTGCCGGCATAGATGGGGCGCATATAGGGCTTGAGCAGACCGACGCGGCCCATGGCCTCGTGCACGGTGGCGGAGCCCAGGGCGGCCAGGCCGTCAGCAGCAGCGCGGTCGGCGCGCTGGATATTGCGGTAGACAACTCCCAGTTCGTACATGGAAATACCTCTTTGCTAAGACGTTATTGAATCAAAAAAGTGAGCTGCTATCGCATGCCACAAATCAAATTTGAATAGTTTTCATATTGAAAACGTTTCATTACCTAAGGTAGCAGCTCTCTTTTTTGAGAAGTTACAGACCCTTGGCCTTCAGCGCCTTGTCCAGGCGCGTGAACACGCGGCGGGCATTGCCTTCGTAGACGGCGTGCTTTTCATCGGCCGTCAGGTTCTGCGTGGCTTCGATGTAGCGCTTGGTGTCGTCGTAGTAGTGACCGGTCTGCGGATCGATGCCGCGCACGGCGCCGATCATTTCGCTGGCGAACAGGATGTTCTTGGTCGGAATCACTTCCGTCAGCAGATTGATGCCGGGCTGGTGGTAGACGCAGGTGTCGAAGTAGATGTTGTTGAGCAGATGCTCTTCCAGCAGCGGCTTCTTCATCTCCTGCGCCAGACCGCGGAAACGGCCCCAGTGGTAAGGCACGGCGCCACCGCCATGGGGGATCAGGAACTTCAGGGTCGGGAAGTCCTTGAACAGATCCGAAGTCAGGCACTGCATGAAGGCCGTGGTGTCGGCATTCAGATAGTGGCTGCCCGTGGTGTGGAAGCAGCTGTTGCAGCTGGTGGAGACATGGATCATCGCGGGGATGTCGTACTCCACCATTTTTTCGTAGATGGGGTACCAGCTCTTGTCGGACAGCGGAGGAGAAGTCCAGTGGCCGCCCGAGGGATCGGGGTTCAGGTTCAGACCCACGTTGCCATATTGCTCCACGCACTTGACCAGCTCGGGAATGCAGGTCGCGGGATCCACGCCGGGCGACTGGGGCAGCATGGCGGCGGGAATGAAGTGATCGGGGAACAGCTCGCTGACGCGGAAGCACAGCTCGTTGCAGATGGCGGCCCAGGTGCTGGAGGTCTGGAAGTCACCGATGTGGTGCGCCATGAACGAGGCACGGGGGCTGAAGATGGTCAGATCGGAACCACGCTCCTTCATCAGGCGCAACTGGTTGGTTTCGATGGTCTCGCGGATTTCATCGTCGCTGATCTTCAGATCGGCCACCGACGGGGTCTTGCTCGGGTCCTTGAGGCCGGCGATCTGCAGATCGCGCCATGCGCCCAGGGCCGCTGGCGCCGTGGTGTAGTGACCGTGTACGTCAATGATCATCTTCAAGCTCCGTTCAAAATAATTCGTCTATCTAAAAAGTTCAGTGCGCGCCGCCCAGGCCCAGCATGGAGGTGCGCGGTGCGCCGCCGGCGTAGCGGTTCTTGACCAGCAGCGCCAGCGCAGCGATGACGCCGGGAATGGCGACCACCATGAAGACCTGCGGCAGCTCCAGGTGACGGCGCGACAGCTCGGCCACCAGGAAAGAGCCTGCAATGCCGCCAAAGCGGCCGATGCCCAGCATCCAGGACACGCCGCTGGCACGGCATTCCGTGGGGTAGTACTCGGCAGCCAGCGCCTGCATGGACGACTGTGCCGCATTCATCAGCAAACCGGCAATGAAGACCGAAGCCACCAGCATGCCCACGCCGCCGCCGAGCACCTGGCCGATGAAGGCCACGCCCAGGCTGGTCAGGAAGTAGCCGGCCGCAATGATCAGATTGGCATTCCAGCGGTCCATCAGCAGACCGACAAAGATCGCGCCCACGCCGCCGAGCTGGAACAGCGCGGCAATCACGGCCGCCTGGCTGGCGGGCACGCCCGCCTCCTTGAACAGCACGGGCATCCAGTTGACCAGGCCATAGACGATCACCAGGCCCATGAAATACGTCACCCACAGGGCCAGCGTGCCGACCAGATATTTCTGCGAGAACACCAGACGCAGGCCCTGGGGACCCTGCTGTGCCTGGGCGGCAGCCTCGCCGCCGTCGTTCAGAACGAAGCGCGCGGCATTGCGCGTGCCTGCGGCGATGCGCACCATCACCTTGCGTACGCGGTCGGCCGAGTAGTTCTTGAGCACCATGAAGCGCACCGACTCGGGCAGCATCACGATCATCAGCACGGCCAGGATCAGGGGCACCACGCCGCCCACGATCAGCAGGCTGCGCCAGCCGAAATGCGGAATCATCCAGGCCGCGATAAAGCCGCCGAAGGCCGAGCCGATGGGGAAACCGCAGAACATGCAGTTGGTGATGAAGGAACGCTTGCTGTCGGGGCAGTATTCGTTCATCAGCGTGATGGCGTTGGGCATGGCGGCGCCAAGACCCAGGCCGGTGATGAAGCGCCAGATGGTCAGGCCTTGCAGATCGTGCACCAGACCGGAGGCAATCGATGCACCGCCCATCACCACCGCAGCGATGATCAGCACGGTCTTGCGGCCCACGCGGTCCGCCAGCGGACCCGCGCCCAGCGCGCCGAACGCCAGGCCGAACAGGGCCGCGCTCAGCACCGGGCCCAGATGGGATTTGTCGATGCCCCATTCGCCGAGCAGCGAAGGCGCGATGAAGCCGATGGCGGCGGTATCAAAACCGTCGAGCAGAACAATCAAAAAACAGAGGAAGAAAATCCCCCACTGGAAGCCCGAGAACGGGCTCTCGTTGAGCACGGTCTGCACGTTGACGACCGTCGGGTCGGTGTTCTGTTTGCTAGTTTGCGAAGTCATAGTTGGAATCTCAGTTGCCTCTCTTTGTCGCCTCTATCTCCTGTCTCGCGGCTGGCGCCAAAGCCTCGAAGGCATCTGGTACGTCCGTCACGAAAGGGCTATGACTGCCCTTTTGCTGGATGGGGTGCAGTGCCCAGGCCCCCGCCTGGACACGAATCAATTCAAGCGGGTTCCATGCCCTGGCGGCGCTTGGCCGCTGCGGCCTCGGGCGAAGCCATGAAGGCCAGCAGACGCTGCACGGCATCGGCATGGGCCGAGCCTGCCACCAGGCCGGCCGAAAACACGGTGTCGATGGCAATCGCAGCAGGCAGGCCGCCCACGATCCTGATGCCCTCGACATGGATCAGCTCGCTCAGCTGCTGAAAGCCCAGGGCCACTTCGCCCGAAGCAATCATGGAGCCCACGGGAACGCCGGGCCTGGCCTGCACGATGCGGGACTGGATCTCGTCGGCAATGCCCCAGCGCTCGAACAGCTTTTGCAGCGCCACACCGCTGGGGCCGGTGGAGTAACCAATGCTGGGCGCCGCCAGCACGGCAGCGCGCACGGCCTCTTCCGAAGCGATATCGGGCTGGGCCGCAGCGGCAGGCACGGCCACGGCGGTGCTGGAGAGCACCAGATCCACCTTGCTGCCTGCAACCACACGGCCGGCGGCCTGCAGCTTGTCGATGGCGTTGGAGGCCAGGAAGACCACATCGAAGGCCTCTGCGCCGGACTGCACACGCTGCGCGGCATCCACACCGCCCACGGATTCGATCTGCACCGGCTCGCCGCCCTGCTCCTGCCAGGCTGCGGCCAGATCGGCGAGGACCTGGCGGGTTGCCATGGAAGAAATGCCCTTGAGTGCTGCGCTCATGCCGAAAGACTCCTGAAGTGGATGCAGTGGCTGCCCCGCCAGATTCCGCAACCCAGCCTTCCAGGCTTTGCGAGCCACTCCCTCATGCTGCGGGCACACTGCACCGGCAGGACAGGGACGCTCGACAGGGTTTGCGCAAGGGCAACCATCTAGTCAAAACGAATGAGACTATTGTCGATAGCCCCGAGCGCCCCTACTAGGCAAGCCCTCCGCTAGCAGCTATGCCAGGAAGGCATAGCAAAGTGCTTACTCATATCACGTATAAATACCTACAAACAAACCACAAATCCAATAAAGAGAAAAGGCTGAATGCTATTTTTTCAATAGCACCCAGCCTTCATTGCTGTGCACAAGCAACAGTAAATTTAGTGGTTAACCCCTAATTTAGTCGCCGTGGCGTCCATGTCCATGTCCACGGCCATGACCATGACCGTGCCCCCGGTCGTCGCGATCATGCCTGTCCCAGTCACGTCGGTCGTGGCGATCGCCTCGGTCCCAGTGGCGATGATCGCGGCGTTCGTCACGCCAGTCGCGCCTGTCATGATGGTGATGCGGCGGTGGTGCTGCACGCCAATGGGGTGGCGGATTGCGCAGGAAATAGACCGGCTGGCCGCAGGCATGGTAGCGACCGCAGTAACGGCGCCAGTTGCGCGAATGACCGGGTGGCACCCACATATAGATGGGCTGCACCTGCGGCACCACCGGGCCGCCCCACATCGGCTGGGCATAAAGCACCTGCGGCGGCGCATTGCCGATATTGACCTGACCGTAAACCCCGGGCGCCAGCTGCCCGGAAACGGAGCCACTGATATAGGCCTGGGCCTGGGCGGCACCCGCTGCGCAAACCAGCGCCAGAGCCGCCAGGCAGCGAGTGAGTGAAGTGCGATTGGACATATGTCTCCATGCTCGATTGAGATCACCGTGGGGCCGGCGAGATCGCGCTTCAACCCGGAAACGCTTAAGCCCTTAACGCGCCAGAGCCGGTTCCCGCTGACCTGTATCCATCTCGAAGCGTAAAGAGGCGTAATGCGCGGATTCGGCTCAATCGGCTGAACGGGCCGGCCAGCCTCTGACCTTATCGTCCGGCCCCACATCTCACCGCCCACAGATGCAGCGCAAGCTCGATTGCGCCATGCACCATCCTATGGCGGCGCCGGGCCTTGCCGACACGCCGCCAGAAGCCATCACGCTAAGGCAAAGGGCGATCGCCATGCGCTCAGAGCGCAATCACGAGCATGCTGGACTTGGCCCGCGAACAGCAAGGCAGGAAGACGCTGCAAGACTGCTTTTCATCGTCCGTGAGGTACATGTCGCGATGCTCGGGCTCCCCCTCGACCACCCTGGTCAGACAGGTCCCGCACACGCCTTGCTCGCACGAGACCGGAATCTGTATGCCTGCAGCGGCCAGCGCATTGACCACCGTGACCCCCTCTGGCACCCGCACGATCCGGCCCTGCCCTTGAATCTCGATGTCGAATCCGCTGGAGTCGGCCTGCGAGACCTGCGCAGCAAACAATTCGTAGTGCACGCGATCCGAAGCCCAGCCCAGGCTTTGGGCACAGTCCAGGACCGCGTCGATGAGACCTTTGGGGCCACACACATAAAGGTGGGCATCGGCGGCGGGATTCTCCAGCAAGGCTGCCAGCTCCAGCCCGCCTTGGTCGTCAAAGTGAAACTGCGCGTGCTCGCCCAGCTCTGCAGCCAACAGGTCATGGAACGCCATCTTGCTGCGGCTGCGTGCTGCGTAATGCAGACGAAAGCCGCGTCCCAGTGCCTGCAGACGACGCGCCATGCCCACCATCGGGGTGATGCCGATGCCGCCAGCTATCAGCAGCGAATGGGCGGCCTCCTCCCGCAGCGCAAAGTGGTTGCGCGGTTGGCTGATCCAGAGCTCGTCGCCCTGCTGCACCGCAGCGTGCATGTTCACCGACCCGCCACGGCCCTGCGGACTTCTGAGGACGGCAATCTGGTAATGCTCACCCGGCGTATTCATCAAAGAATACTGACGGATGAGGCCATTGGGCAGATGCACGTCAATATGCGATCCCGGTGAGAAATGCGGCAGCGGCTGCGGCCCGGCGGCTTCCAGCCGGTAGCTGGATATTTCATCGGTTTCCGCTGTTTTCCGCGTCACTTTGACCTTGATTTTTCCCACCATGGACTCCCTTACCTCATTGCAACACCCCCCGTCAAACTGCCAACCAGCGACAGCAATCGAGGGCCGTAATTGGACTCAAGCTCGCCTTTTGCCACCTGATATGACTGCAACACGCAATTCATGACGGCAATTTCCATATTCGGCTCCCGGATCAAGGGAACCGCCACCGCATAAATATCAGGCCTCAAATCACCATACGAATAACAAAAGCGCTTTACCCTGTATTCCGCCAAGCTACGCTCCACCGCCTCGCCAAATTTTTCCCAGAGCTCCGGGGTTTTCACCTTGGCCTCATTGAGCAAGGCGTCCCGCTCCACGGAAGTGCAGGCACATAAATAGGCTCGACCAATTGCACTCGAAATCATCGAATGTGCCATCCCTACTTCAGCCATATTGGCGGAGTACACAGAGCGAGCCCTTGCCGTCTCCACATAAACCATTTGCATGCGCTCCCGAAAACCGAGAGAGACCGAGCCTTGAACCGCATTGGCAAAATCATGCATGGCGGGCCTGGCCATTTGGCGTACCCCGAGATTCGCAAGCAAAGGGTAGGCCAGGGTCAGGATCGCCGGAGCCAGCAGATAGCGGCCCGTGTCCTTGTCAGAGCGCAAATAGCCCAATTGCATCAAGGTATAGGTGAAGCGGGACACCGTCGCTTTCGGCATACCCGTCAACCCCGAAAGCTCCTTGTTGCTCAGGCTTCCGCGCTCCGGCGAGAAACAACGCAGCACATCCATGCCTCTGGCAAGCGTGTAGGCGAACTGTCGATCCGAGGGATTTTTATCGTCTTGAGGGTAATCAACCATGGTTTGACTCGCTAAGCAGAACTTTGTTTCGACATGCGAAACAAAACATATTTTCTGTTCCGAATCGAAAAACAATATACGCATATTCCAGCTTTGTCCACCCTGCTGGATCAAACCAAGAACGTATCCAGCCGATTCCATCCCCACGGAGCGCCCATGTTGAACCATGAAGACAACCAGCTATTGACATCGACCCTGCCTCAAACCGGTATGGGTGATTATTTCAGGAGGTTTTGGCAGCCCGTTTTGCTATCGTGTGAACTTCCCGATGCCGATGGCCCTCCCAAGAAAGTAAAGATCCTCGGCGAAGATCTTCTGGCCTTCCGGGATACCGATGGCTTGGTGGGCCTGGTGGATCATATTTGTTCACATCGCGGTGCCAGCCTCTATTACGGCCGAAATGAAGAAAACGGCATTCGCTGCGTCTTTCATGGCCTCAAATTCGATCGCCATGGAAAATGCATCGATATTCCGATTGCCGCTCCAGGCACCTGCCGTGAAAAGCTCAATCTCAAGTCTTACCCCACGCACGAGGCCGGGGGATATATCTGGGCCTATATGGGCCCCAGGGAGGAAACTCCCGAGTTCCCGGCCATGGAATTCACCGCCGTTCCGGCGAATCATGTTTACGTCTCGAAAAAATGGCAGGACTGCAATTGGGCCCAGTGCCTGGAAGGCGCCATCGACACCGCCCATTTCTCGTTTCTTCACATGGTGATTGCCAAGGACGAAGAAGAGGCACTGAGCAAGCTGCAGCACGCGGCCATCGGCGCGCAATCCGCCCAGAACGCACGCATCCGCTGGGTCAAGGACGACCCGACGCCCAAGTTCGAAGTGCTCGAAACCGATGTCGGTCTGACGATTGGTGGCGCTCGCAAGGCCGACGGCGATGATCTGTACTGGCGCATTGCCCAGTTCCTGCACCCCAACCATGCGCTTGTGCCGAGTGCCTTTCCTGGAGAGAACTACCACGGCCAGACCTTTGTGCCCGTGGATGACCACTCCTGCTGGATCTACACCTACACATGGAACCCCGATCGCCCGCTCACGGATGAGGAAATCGCGCGCTGCAAGATAGGCCATACCGTGCACGCGCAGGTCGACGACAACTACGTTCCTCTGCGCACCAAGGGCAATGACTACCTGATTGACCGTGCCGCCCAAAAAAGCCACAGCTTCACGGGCATCGAGGGCGTCTCCGAGCAGGATGCCGCCATCCAGGACAGCCAAGGCCCGATTGCCGACCGCACCCGCGAGCACCTCTTCCCGACCGATGTGGGCGTTGCGCGCTTTCGTCGCCACATGCTGCAGGCGGTGCGTGCGCTGAAGGAAACACAGCAAGCCCCCAAGGCGGCAGCCCCTGCCGGGTCCTACAAGATGCGTTCCGGCGGCTGGGTGGCACACAAGGACAAGAAGCTGCACGAAGTGATGGTCGAGCGCTTCGGCCACCAACAGGGCATCGTGGCATGAGCACGATCGCCAGCAGCCTCAAGCAGAAGCTGCAATCGGGCCAGCAGGTCGTCGGCCTGTTTTGCTGCACCTACAGCCCACAGATCGCCGAGGCCCTGGGCGAAACAGGCCTCGACTTCCTGCTGTTCGACAACGAACACACCCCCAACAACTCCGTCAACCTGCATGCGCAGCTGTGCTCCTTGAAGGGCACCGGCACAGAAGCGGTGCTGCGCCTGCCCATGATCGACGAGTTCACGATCAAGCTCGCGCTGGACCTGGGCGTGCGTTCGCTGATGCTTCCCAACGTCAAAACCCCGGAAGAAGTGCAGCGCATGGTGCGCTACGCCTACTACCCGCCCCTGGGGCAGCGCGGGATTGCGGGCTCGGTGCGAGCTGCCCGATACGGCAGAAACCAGCAGTACCTGCAAGAGGCCAACCAACAGACTTCGCTGATCATTCAGATCGAATCGCTGCAGGGCGTGAAAAACCTCGAAGCAATTCTGCAAAGCACCAGTCATGTCGATGCCGTTTTTCTCGGTCCGCATGACCTGGCCGCAGACATCGGCCTGATGGGCCAGCCCCGGCATGAGCGCGTGGCGGCACTGTGCGTCCAGGCCATCCAGACCGCGACACGCCTGGGCAAGGCCTCGGGCATTTTGTGCACGCCGCAAGACATGCCCGTTTTCCAGGAGGCGGGGGTCCGCATGTTTGTGCTGGGCTCCGACATGGGCGTGCTGCTGAACTCCACAGCCCAACTGCTTCAACGATTCGAAGAGCTCGCCAATACAAGGAGATGACGATGCAATATTCAATAGAGCCGATCAGCGCCAGCGATGTCCTTGCGGCAAAGGAGTTGCTGGAGCAAATGATCCGCATACGTCTGCTGGAAGAGAAGATTGCAGACCTGCGCAAAAGTGGCGAGATTCAGGGTTCCGTTCACCTGTGCATAGGTCAGGAAGCCATCTACAGCGGCAGCTGCGCTGCCCGTCAACCCGGCGATCGGGTGTTTTCCACCTATCGAGGCCATGGCTGGGCCCATGCCTGCGGCGTGCCAGCCGAAGCCATTCTGGCGGAATTGCTGGCCCGTGAGACCGGGGTGTGCGCGGGCCGTGGCGGCTCTGCCTACTTCAGTGCGCCTGAATGGGGATTTTTTGGCGAAAACTCCATCGTCGGTGCCGGTGCCCCGATAGCCTGCGGTGCCGCATTGGCCAGCACGATGGCCAAGGACGGCAGCCTCGCCATCACCGCCTTCGGTGATGGGGCGATGAACCAGGGAGGCGTGTTCGAGGCGATGAACTTCGCCTCATATCTCAAATTGCCAGTGATTTTTCTGTGCGAGAACAACACCTATGCCGAGCTGACACCGATTGCCGACACCGTGCGCGATGCCGCACTTTTCAAGCGTGCCCGCGCCTTCGGCATGGATGGCGTACGCATCGATGGCAATGACATCCTGGGCGTCAGGCAATGCATGGAGCATTTCGGTCAGAAGGTGCGCAATGGCCACGGGCCTGTGCTCATCGAGATGATGACGCAGCGCCTGGTGGGCCACTACATCGGCGACATGCAGAGCTACCGCACAGCCCGTGAAATTGCCGAGGCCAAGCTGCATGAACCCATCGTGCGCCTGGGTCAACGCCTGCAACTCAGCGGCGTGTCCGATGCCGAGGTTCAGAACATCCACCTCAATGCTGCCGCCCATATCGAAGCGGCCACCGCCAAGGCACTGAACGCCCCCCTGGCCTCTGCCGACACCGTGATGGAGCACCTTTATGCAGAATGAACAAGCCACATCGACCCTAGCACTGAGCTACGCCAAGGCCATCAACGCGGCATTGAGCCGGGCCTTGACGCACATGCCTGAAACCTTGCTCTTCGGCGAGGATGTGGCCAAACCCGGTGGCGTTTTCGGGGTCACCAAGGATCTGCAAAAGGAGTTCGGCAGCGCACGCGTTTTTGACACGCCGATCAGCGAAACCGCGATGCTGGGCACCGCTGTGGGCGCTGCCATGTGCGGCATGAGGCCCATCGTCGAGATCATGTGGATCGACTTCAGCCTGGTCGCCATGGACCAGATCGTGAACCAGGCCGCCAATGTGCGCTATGTCTCGGCCGGCAAGCTGCAGGCCCCCATGACCATCCGCACGCAGCAAGGCGCCCTGCCCGGCTCCTGCGCCCAGCACTCGCAGAACCTCGAGGCCATGTTTGCCCATGTACCCGGCCTGCGGGTCGGGCTGCCGGCGACTGTGCAGGATGCCTACGACATGCTGCTGACTGGCATTGCCTGCAACGACCCGAGCCTGATCATCGAGAACCGGGGGCTTTATCACACCCTGACGGAGCCGGTCACCCTGAACGGCCCGGTGCAAAGCAGCTTTGACGCTCACATCACACGCAGCGGCCGCGACCTGACCATTGTGACCTGGGGCAGCATGCTGCACCGCGTGCATGAAGCAGCGCAGACCTTGCACGCCGAGCATGGCATCGATGCCGAGGTCATCAATGCACGCTGGATTGCGCCTTTCGACTGGCCCACACTACAGCAAAGCGTGCACAAAACCGGTCGCCTGCTGATCGTGCACGAAGCCAATCTGACCGGTGGCTTCGGCGCCGAGATCGCGGCCCGCATCCATGCCGAGTCCTTCGGCGCTCTCAAAAAATTGCTCATGTCAAGCCCTGGCCCGGAATTTCCAGGGTTTGAAATCATAAGCAGGGCAATAGGTTAGCTCTGTTTTGGGCCACTTGAAGTGACTGCTGCGTCGTGGGCTAGGTGCCACATAAGAGCGTCGGGAGAGAAAGCCGGATCGCACTTGGTCGTGCTGGATTGCCGGGAGGCGGCGGGCTTGTCGCACCATGATAGCCCAAGTGGCTTCGCAGCATCCAGAACGAAGAACGCGCAGCCGAAGGCTGCGCGTTCGATGAATGCCGTTGGATGGCACGCGACGCCATCAGGCCGGTTTCGTTGGCGCGCTCCGTATCGCCGAGCCCTTCCTGAATCCCCTGTCCCCCGCCATGAAGGCTTCCAGCATGTACGGAATCAGCGTCATGGCATCGACCACCTCGCCATACGCTTGAGCGTGCAGCGCGGCGTAGCAGTCGAGGTCGGCCTTGAGGCTGGCCGGGCACGAGAACGTGAGCTTCGTGCTCTCAGTCTTGGGAAGCGGCCCGAGCCGCAGCTTCTTGGTGGTGTTCATCGCATTGCTCCCCGGTTGAAGAACATTGGCTGGTACGGTCGCAGCACCAGATCGCGGTTGACGATGATCCGCACCGGCAGGCCCGGCCGCTCCGTCAAAGTCGGCTGGATGTTCATGTTGCGCCTGGTCATCTCCTGGCCCACCTGGTTGATGCTGTCTTGTGCGCTGTCGCGCCCAGCGATCACGATGCGGTTGCCGTTCTGCCGGTTCTCCGGCGCGGCCAGCTCGGCACCCACGCCCAGCAATGTGGTCAGCGCCGCACCGGCAAAGACGCGATCCCAGTGCCAATCGACACCATCCTCCAGGCCGGCATAGCCGGCCGGATCGGTGCCCGCGAGGTTGTCGAGCTTCAGCGAAGACGTGTCCGGCAGGATGATTCGGTTCCACACCACCTGCACGCGGCTTTGCCCGTAGCTCACCTGGCTGTTGTACTTGCCCAGGATGCGCGATCCCTGCGGGATCAGCAGGAACTTGCCCGTCGCCGTGTCGTAGACCGGCTCCGTCACCGTGGCGATCACGTCGCCCGGCAAATCAGACTTGATGCCCGTCACCAGCGCACCGGCGATCACCGTTCCCGCCATGACCTGATACGGCGAGGACGGCATTTGCAGACTGGTGGAATTACGGGTTTCCGTAGAGGCGCCTTTCAGGAAAGCCTCTTTCTGGTTTTGCCGGTTCTGCACGGCGGTTGGGTCGGCAGGCTGGGCCGCCGTCGAGGCCGGGCCAGCGGCCAGCGGGTCGAAGCCCGCCAAGGCCGATGCCGGGCCAGCTGCTTGCGCGGTCGCTGGCGCTGCGGTCTTGCCGGGAGTGCCTGAGCGGAAAAACACCGACGAGGCTGCGGCTGCTTCGGCCTCCTTGCGCCGCGCATCCTCCGGGTCATGACCCGGTGGCGCATAGGTCGGCGTCACCGGCTGCTGCGACTTCACGATGGCCGGGCCAAGGTCGCCGGGCAGCGGCGGCCCCAGCTCCGGCACCTTCGGCAGCTTGGAGTAGTCGGAGGGCAAGCCATCCAGCCCTTCAGACTTCGACACGCGATCGACGTTGTACAGCTCGGTCCGCTCGCCTGCGCCGCGCCGATGTGACTGCAATGACCAGATCGTGGCTCCCAGCACGGCGACCGACAGGCCGCCGGTGAGCATGGCCAAGGTGCGCCGGTTCAGGCGCGTGACCGGACGCGGCTGCGCGCGCAGCGCCACCGCCTCGGGTGCCACCTTGCCCGCCTGCGGCGCAAGGTCAGGAGAATCGTCCTGGCTCATGGTCAGTTCCTCCGCGTGCCACTCGAAGCGCCATCCGTGCGCTCAATCCGCACCACGTCGCCATCAGTGCCCTTGCCACCACCCAGGCGCAGCTCGGCCGCGCCGAACAGGCGGTCCACGATGTAGTACGGCGAGCGGAAGCGGTAGTTCACCAACTGCCCGTCACCCTGCGCGCCGATGACGAACAGCGGCGGCAACTCGCCTTGCGCGATGCCCGGCGGAAACTGGATGTAGACCTTCTCCCCGTCATCGAAGGCCCGCAGCGGCTTCCACGGCGGATTGCTGCCACTGACGGCGTAGCGGAAACGGATCTTCTCCAGCGACAGGCCAGCGTCCAACGGCGCAGCCGCATTCGCGACCTGTGCCTGGCGCTGCAAGGCCAGCATCTTGTCCTTCGGATACTCCCAGGACACCGAAGCCATCCACGTCTTCTCGGTCGAGGTCAGCTCCAGCAGATACGTCCTGCGACTGGTGGTGATGACGAGATTGGTTTTCAACCCCGAGCGGATCGGCTTGACCATCACGTTCACGCGCAACGCATCGCCGCTGGCGCTCGATGTGTCCCCAACGATCCAGCGCACCGTGTCGCCAGCGGCCACCGTCACCAGTTCCTCACCCGGCTGGAGCGCGATCACCGTCACGCGGCCCACGGCCGCATAGACCTGGTACAGCGCGCCATCGGTGAAGGGCCAGACCTGGATTGCGTTGACGTAGCCCTCGCGCGTCGGCGCGATGCGCGCCTCGGCGTTGGCGCGGGACACCCGCACGGTTTCATCGGCGGGCTCCGGCGTGGGCTTGGTATCCGGCACAGGTTTTATTTGCGCCGGCATCGGCAATACCTGCGGCACGGCCACCACCTCCACAGGCGCAGGCGGCTCCGGCAGCGGCTGGGCCTGTACCGGCTCATCGAGCGAGATGGCCGGCGGCGGCTTGCCCTGCGAAGCGCAGCCTGCAAACAGGACGGTGGATGCCAGCAGGATCACCGGCAAGGCGGATTTACGCAAAAGATAATTCATGGTTTTGCTCCTTCGCTTCCTTCCAGTTCGCGGCTCCACGACAGGCCGTTGACGTAGATACCCAGGGGGTTCTTGCGCAGCCGCTGCTCGGTGCGCGGCGTCTGCTGCACGATGGAAACCACTGCGTTCCAGCGTTCGGTGCGATCCAGCGCACCGTTCACAAAGCGCGTCTCCGTCCAGCGCACGTTGAACGACTGGTCGCTGGCGCGGGTCACGCTGCTGATCTGCACCGTCACCGACTCCTTGCCGATGCGCGCGAACGGATCGTTCACGCGGGCGTACTCGTTGAGCGCCACGGCACCCTTGTCCGTGGTGTAGTTGTAGGCATCGAGCCAGTTCTGTCGCACGACGATGGAGTCGATGGACAGCGAGCGCACCAGCCCGATGAAGCGGCCCAGGTGATAGGCCATCTGCGCATCGTTGGGTCGATATGGCGTGGCGGCCTCGCCGACCGCGCGCACCTGGCCCGCGTTGTCCACCTCCACCACGTAGGGCGTCACGATGGACTGCGCGGAACGCCAGACCAGGCCGCCCGCCATCAGCACGGCCAAGGTGAGGCAGCCCAGTGCCATGAAACGCCAGTTCTTTGCCTGCACGCGGGCCGAGCCGATACGTTCGTCCCACACCTGGCCTGCGGCTTGGTACGGAGTGGCAGGTTGCGGTGTGTCGGCGTAGCGCACCTGCGGTCGTTTGAATCGCATGGAAGTTCTCCTTATGAATCGGAATCGCGAAGGCTTGGGCCCTGGCTGGAGCTGCCGCCATCGCCGCCGCGCAGCGTGTGGGCGGCGGTGGTCGCGGCATGGGTGAGCTGCTGCCTGCGATGCAGGCGCTTGGCCCAGGCGGGCTGCTCGGTGGATGGGGGCGGTGCGGCGGCTTCGCTGCTGCTCTGCGTCCCAGCAGCTGCCCCCGACGTCGATTCGGCGTCATCGGGTCGGAAGGCGGCGGCGACGCGCTCCTTCATCGAGCGCGCTCCGTCGGCCACCTTCTGCCCGGCCGCGTGTGCGCCGGTCTTGGCGACATTGCCCACGCCAGCGGCGGCCCCCTTGAGGCCGCCACCGGCTGAGGCGGAGCCCGCCAGGTACGCCGACCGGGCGCCGCTGGCGGTCGATGCCATCGAGCGGACACCGTCCCCAGCCATCCTGGCGGCGGCAGGTGCCATGCGCGCTCCGGCCGCCACGGCGCTGCCGACGCCAGAGGCCGCGGCGCCGACCACCACGGCGGTTCCGGCCGCGCCGATGGCAGCACCGGCCATCGCACCCGCGCCGAGCTGCGGCCCGCCGGACACCAGCCCCGTCGCGATACCCGGCCCGAAGATGCCCAGGGCCAGCAGTGACAGCGAGGCCAGCATGATGACCAGTGCCTGGTCGATGGAGGGCTCGGAGCCAGGCGGTATCCGGAATTCGGCGAACAGCCCCGAGCCGATGCCCACGATGACGGCAAGCACCAGTACCTTGATGCCTGAGGACACCACGTTGCCCAAGACCTTCTCGGCGAGGAACGCCGTCTTGTTCCAGAGGGCGAACGGTACCAGCACGAAGCCCGCCAGCGTGGTCAGCTTGAACTCGATCAGCGTGACGAAGAGCTGCACCGCCAGCACGAAGAAGCTGACGATGACCACCAGCCACGCGAGGAACAGCACGACGATGGGCGCGATGTGGATGAACACCTCGGGGAAGCCCGCCATCTCCCGGATCTGGTCGAGGATGGGTGCCGCCGCGTCGATACCGGCCTTGGCCAGCCGTCCCGGCTGCAGGAAGTTGCCCATGCTCAAGGTCGAGCCGCTGGCCGTCAGGCCCAGCCCGGCGAAGGAACGGAACAGGATGCCCGCCAGGGTGTTGAAGTTGCCGATGATGTAGGCGAAGGCACCCACGTACAGCACCTTGCGGATCAGCTTGGCGATCACGTCCTCGCCCTGGCCGGTGGCATGCCCCATCGCCCAGAACAGCCCGGCCAACGTCATGTCGATGACGATCAACGTTGCGGTCAGGAACGCCACCTCGCCCTGCACCAGGCCGAATCCCGAGTCGATGTAGCGCGAAAAAACGTCGAGGAAGCGGTCAATGACCGAAACATCGTTCATGGCCCGGCTCCGTCAGCGGCTGTAGAAGTTCACGGGCTGCGGCGTGTACGGCGTACCAGTGCCCACGAAGCGCCGGTTCACCTCGCGGCCACGCTCCACGGCAGCGGCCTGCCGCGCCAGCTCCAGCGAGGCCGCGCGATCCTGCGTGATCTGCAGCCGCTGCGTCTGGATGGACTGCTTGGCCTGCAGGGCCAGCAACTGGTTCATGGCTTGCATCGCCTGCAGGGCGCCGACGGCCGACTGGCTCTTGCCCACGAGGTCGGCCAGCGCGCCTTCGTCGTCGCTCAGGTTCTGCGAGGCCTGGGCCTGCATCTGCATGGTGGTCTGCAGGCCATTGAGCGTATGCTTCCAGCGCTCCCGCGCATCGCGGTACATCTGATTGCCGCTCACCGTGGCGGCGTACTGCTCGGGATACAGGCGTGCGAATTCGCGGTCGATGCTCGTCACGTCGTAGGCCAGGCCCTTGGCCTGGGCGATCAGCCGTTGAGTGGTCGCCAGGTTCGCGCGCAACTGGCCCACCACGCTGGACGGCAGGCTGGCCAGATTGCGCGCCTGGTTGATGAGCATCTGCGCTTCGTTCTGGAGCTGGCGGATCTGGTTGTTGATCTGCTCCAGCGTGCGAACGGCGGTGAGCGTGTTCTGCACCAGATTGGTCGGATCGAACACGATGTCGCCAACGCCGAACAGTGCATGCGCGGGCTGCGCGATGCCGAAGGCGAGCACGCAGGCGGTGGTCAGCGCAGCGAGCTTGTGGGCATGGGGCTTCATGGCAGGTTCTCCTGGAGATGGCTGGGGATGGGGGCGGCACCCGGCGCGGGGCCGGGGAAATCGCGCAGCAGATCGGCCGCCCAATCGAGGCTGCGGTGGCGCAGCCATGCGGCTGCGAACGGGGTGGAGACGGATGAAGCGGCAGCGAGCACCGCGTCGATGTCACGCTGGTCTTGTTGCGTGGAGGCGCCCGCGAAGGCCAAAGTCGCGGCGCCCAGGTCGAGGTCGAACAGACGGTTGCCGAGGCGCGATTGGTAGTAGTAGTCGCGCTTGGGCTGCGCGGTAGTGACGATTTCGATCTGCCGCCTGTTAAGACCGAAGCCCTCGTAGATCGTGCGAATCTGCGGCTCGGTCGCCTGCGGGTTCGGCAGAAAGATGCGGCTCGCGCAGCTCTCGATGATCGCGGGCGCGATGCTCGAATCCTTGATGTCCGCCAGACTCTGCGTGGCGAAGATGACGCTCACGTTCTTCTTGCGCAGCGTCTTGAGCCATTGGCGGATGCGCGCCGCGAACACCGGGTCATCGAGGAACAGCCATGCTTCATCGAGGATCAGCAGCGTCGGTGCGCCGTCAAAGCGTTCATCGAACCGTGCAAAGAGGTAATGCAGCACGGCCATGACGGCGGCCTTGCTGTGCATCAGCTCTTCCATCTCAAAGCACTGCACGGAGCCGGAGCCCAGTCGATCCGAATCCGCGTCCAGCAGCTTGCCGTGGGCGCCGCCGAGCACATAGGGCGCGAGCGCCTGCCGCAGCGCGTTCGATTGCAACAGTACGGAAAGGCCCGTCATCGTGCGCTGCTCCACCGGAGCTCCGGCCAGGCTTCCCAGCGCCGACCAGATGGCCACCTTCTCCTCGGGGCCGACGGCCACGCCCTCATGCCGCAAACGGCCTTCGATCCATTCAGCCGCCCAGGTGCGGTAGCCCTCGCGGTCGATGCGCGCGAGTGGTTGGAAAGCGATCTCGCCATCCAGCCCAAGGTCGTAGTGCTCGCCGCCCAGGCCCAGGATCGTGGCGCGCATCGAGCGCCCCATGTCGAAGGCGAAGATGCGCGAGCCGCGATAGCGCCGAAACTGCATCGCCAAAGTGGCGAGCAGCACGGACTTGCCCATACCGGTTGGCCCAGCCACCAGCGTGTGGCCCACGTCGCCGATGTGCGTAACCAGCCGGAACGGCGTCGCGCCCTCAGTGCGCGTGACGATCAGCGGCGGGCCGTCGAGATGCGCGTTCTTCTCCGGCCCGGCCCATACCGCCGACACCGGCATCAGGTGCGCCAGGTTCAGCGTCGAGACGATGGGCTCGCGGACGTTGGCGTAGGCATGGCCCGGAATGGACGACAGCCACGCATCCACGGCGTTGAGCGTTTCGGGGATGGTGACGAAGCCACGCCCCTGGATGACGCGCTCCACCCTGCGCAGCTTCTCGTCGGCCACGGCGGCATCCGCGTCCATGACTGTGACGGTCGCCGTCACGTAGCCGAAGGCCACTTGATCGCTGCCCAGCTCTTGCAAGGCAGCATCCGCATCGGTGGCCTTGTTGCTGGCGTCGGTATCGACCAGCGGGCTTTCCTGCTGGAAGATCGTCTCGCGCAGCAGCGCGATGACGTTTTTGCGCTTGGCGAACCACTGGCGGCGTAGGCGGGAAAGCTCTTTTTCCGCATCGGCTTTGTCGAGGCAGAGAAAGCGCGTACTCCAGCGGTACGCAAAGCTGAGACGGTTGAGGTCATCCAGAATCCCCGGCCAAGTCGAAGTTGGAAATCCCCGCACCGTCGCCACGCGCAGGTGCTGGTCGCCCAGCATCGGTGCCAGTCCGCCGATCAGCGCGGAATCGGCCAGCAAGGCATCGAGGTGGAATGGCACCTCTGGCACGCCCACGCGGTAGCGCCGCGTGGAAATAGTCGAGTGCAGGTAGGTCAGCGTCTGGCTGTCATCGAGCCACGCAATCTCCGGCATCACACCATCGAGCAGGTCGAAAATCCGATCCGTCTCCGCGACGAACGCGGTCAGGCGCTCACGCCAGTCCACGCCCTCGGTCGGACGGTTCTCGTACAGCATTCCGACCGCACGGGCGCGGGCCTCCTCGGGCGGTAGATACACCAGCGTGAGGTGATAGCCGCTCTCGAAGTGGTTGCCCGAGTCCTCGAACGTAGCGCGGCGTTCCTCGTCCACCAGCCACGACAACGGCTCGGGAAACTCCGAGTGCGGATAGTCGGCTGCGGGCCGGCGCTCGGCTTCGATGAACAGCGCCCAGCCCGAACCCATACGACGCAGCGCGTTGTTCAAGCGCGCCGACGTGGCAATCAGTTCGCCTTGCGTTGCGCTATCGAGGTCAGGCCCGCGAAACCGGGCCGTGCGCTGGAAACTGCCGTCCTTGTTCAAGACGACGCCCGGTGCGATCAGCCCGGCCCAGGGCAACCAGTCGGCGAGCAAGGCCGGGCGCTGGCGATATTCGGCAAGGTTCAGCATGGCATCACCTCACACGTCCAGCAGCGGCCGGTGCTTGATGTGCCGCGCGAACACGGCCATGAACTGCGGATCGACACGCGCACCCCAGACCGCCAGCGAATGGCCGACGATCCAAAGCACCAGCCCAGGAATCCACATCTGCAAGCCCAGGCCCACGGCAGCGGCCAAGGTGCCGTTGGTGATGGCCACGGTGCGCGGAGCGCCGCCCATCAGGATCGGCTCGGTCAGAGACCGATGTAGCGGCACCTCGAAGCCGGGTATTCCATCGTGTGGGCCGTTCATACGACGGCCCCACCGGAGAAGCTGAAGAACGACAGGAAGAAGCTCGAAGCGGCGAACGCGATGGACAGGCCAAACACGATCTGGATCAGCTTGCGGAACCCGCCCGAGGTATCGCCGAAGGCCAGCGCCAAGCCCGTGGCGATGATGATGATGACCGCGACGATGCGCGCCACCGGCCCCTGGATGGATTCGAGGATGGATTGCAGCGGCCCTTCCCAGGGCATCGAGGAACCCGCGGCCTGCGCGGTGCCTGCGAGCAGCAACATCAGCGCCGCGAGCATCAAGCCCTGCATGGCCGGGCGAGCCAGGCCATCCAGCCGTGCGGGCCGAGGAAGCGGATTTGCGGAAATACGGAAAGCATCAGCGTGCGTCATGGAAGTTCTCCAGAGTGGTCAGGGGACAGGGAGGAAAGGTCGGACTGCGGCAGCAGCTCCGGGAATGGAGCCTCCAGCGCATCCGCCAGTTGGTAGCCCACGCCATCGAAGCCGACGACGCGGGCGATGCTCTCGATGCGGCGTTTGCGCCCGCGCCCGGCGATGTGGATGACCACGTTGACCGCTTCCGCGATCAGCGCACGGGGCGGGTTCACCGCCACTTCGAGAATCAGTTGCTCCAGGCGCAGCAGCGCACCCAGCGCGGAGCCGGCATGGATCGTGGCGATGCCGCCGGGGTGACCCGTGCCCCAGACCTTGATGAGATCCAGTGCCTCGGCGCCGCGCACCTCGCCGACGACGACGCGATCCGGGCGTAGGCGCATGGACGAGCGCACCAGCTCGGTCATGGACACGACGCCCTGGCGCGTGCGCAGCGGCACGTGGTCGCGCGCCGCGCATTGCAGCTCCACCGTGTCTTCGAGCACCAGCACGCGGTCGCCCGTGGCTGCGATCTCGGCGAGCAGCGCATTAGCTAAAGTCGTCTTGCCCGTGCTGGTGCCGCCGGCGATCAGGATGTTCTGGCGCTCGCGCACCGCACGCACCAGCAGGCCCGCCTGCGCGGCGGTCATCATTCCGTCCTCGATGTAGCGCGACAGCGGGATCACGCCCACGGCGCGCTTGCGCAACGCGAAGGCCGGCCCCGGCGCAGCGGGCGGCAGGATGCCCTCGAAGCGTTCGCCGGTTTCCGGCAGTTCGGCCGTCAACAGCGGCTGGCCGCGATGCACTTCGGCGCCGACATGGGCAGCGACGAGGCGGATGATGCGTTCGCCATCGGCCTCGGACAGCTCCACACCCATCGGCGCGCGGCCCGTGGACAGGCGATCCACCCAGAGCGTGCGATCCGGGTTGAGCATGATTTCCACCACGTCTGGGTCTTCGAGCGCGGCAGCGATCAGCGGCCCCATGGCCGTGCGCAGCATCTGGATGCGGCGATCCAGCGAGGTGGCCGTGAAGGAGGAAGGAACGGCGCTCATAAGGCACGCTCCTGGGCATCCGCGACGGCCGCAGCGCCCTCCGGTCGCGTCGGATCGGTGTGCAGTTCCTCCACCACATCCCGCACCAGGCTGCGCCCGCGCAGCAAATGCCGTCCGAGCTGTTCGACGAACTGCTCGAAGCGGGCCTTGCCCTGGGCGCGAGCGGCATCCTGATGGGCCTCGGGCACGGGTGTGCTCACCGTGAGGAAATAGCGGATGAACAGCGCCAATGTTTCGATGGCAATGTTCTGGTCGCGCTCCAGGCGCTCGGCGTGGCGCGACAGGCGGTCCAGCCGCTTGGCAATTGCCGCCTCGCGCTGGTCGGCCGCATCGGGCGACAGCCAGGAGGCCAGGGCCGCCGCGACGATGCTGGACTTGGACACGCCCTTCTTGGCGGCCAGTTCATCGAGCCGCTTGCTGTGCTCCGGCTGGATGAACACATTGAGGCGGTGTTGGGTCATAGGTCGATTCCGTCGTCAGGGTCGAGGGAAGCCAGCCGGGCCGTGCGCTGCAGGGCCGGATCGAGCTGGCGAGGAAGGGGATGCGGCATGTCGTCGTCATCGAGCAGCCCGAGGTCGGCTGCGGGCGCAACCAGGTCGGGGTCGTAGGTGACGGCTTCGGAAAGTTCGGGCTGGCGGCGTGGGCCGCTGTCGTCGGCCGAACCCAGGTTCTCCAGCCCATCGGCGGCGTCGGCCGTCGGTGCGACCGGCATGGCGGGAATCGCCAGCCCGCTCCAGTCGTCGGCGCGTTCCGGTGGCACATCGGCATAGCGCCCCTGCATGGACAGGGTTGCAAGCACCGGCGGCGGAAGCACGCGCCGCTTGAAATTGCTGTCCGCGTAGTAGCGCAGCTTCTTGGCCTTGATGGGCGCCACGCTGGACACCATCACCACGGCCTCGTCGGGCGGAAGCTGCATTACCTCGCCCGGCGTGAGCAGCGGACGTGCCGTCTCCTGGCGCGACACCATCAGATGCCCGAGCCATGGCGCGAGCCGGTGGCCGGCGTAGTTGCGCTGCGCGCGCAGCTCGGTCGCGGTGCCCAGCGTTTCGGAGATGCGCTTGGCGGTGCGCTCGTCGTTGGTGGCGAACGTCACCCGGACATGGCAGTTGTCCAGGATCGAATGGTTCTGGCCGTAGGCTTTGTCAATCTGGTTGAGCGACTGGGCGATGAGGAAGCTGCGGATACCGTAGCCGGCCATGAAGGCCAGGGCCGTCTCGAAGAAGTCGAGCCGTCCGAGCGCGGGGAACTCGTCGAGCATCAATAGCAGCTTGTGGCGGCGCGCGATGCCATCGCTGCCGTCGAGCGATTCCGTCAGCCGTCGCCCGATCTGGTTGAGGATCAGGCGAATGAGCGGTTTCGTCCGCGAAATGTCCGAAGGCGGCACCACCAGGTACAGCGACACCGGATGCTCGGCCGCGATCAGGTCGGCAATGCGCCAGTCGCAGCGCGAGGTGACTTCGGCCACCGTGGGGTCGCGGTACAGGCCGAGGAATGACATGGCGGTGCTCAACACGCCGGAACGCTCGTTGTCCGATTTGTTCAGGACTTCGCGCGCTGCCGATGCCACCACCAGATGCGGCCCACCACCGATGTGCGGCGTGGTCATCATCCGATGCAGGGTCAGCTCGAAGGGACAGGCCGGGTCGCTGAGGAAGTTGGCGACTCCGCGCAGCGTCTTGTCTTCGCCTGCGTAGAGCACGTGCAGGATGGCCCCAACCAGCAGCGCATGCGAGGTCTTCTCCCAATGGTTGCGCCGCTCCAGTGCTCCTTCGGGATCGACCAGAATGTCTGCGATGTTCTGCACGTCGCGCACTTCGTGCGCGCCGCGCCTCACCTCCAGCAGTGGGTTGTAGGCCGACGACTTCGCATCGGTCGGGTTGAACAGCAGGCAATGCGAGAAGCGCGAGCGCCAGCCGGCGGTGATGCTCCAGTTCTCGCCCTTGATGTCGTGAATGACGGCCGATGCAGGCCAGCTCAACAAGGTGGGAACCACCAGGCCCACGCCTTTGCCCGAGCGGGTAGGCGCGAAGGTCAGAACATGCTCTGGGCCTTCATGTCGCAGGTACTGCTGGCGATGCTGGCCGAGGAACACGCCCGCAGGCTGGTCAAGCCCCGCCTTGCAAATGTCCTCCGCGTTGGCCCAGCGAGCCGTCCCGTAGGTCGTGACCAGCTTGGACTGGCGCGAGCGCCAGATCGACATGCCGATGGCAACCACCACCGCGATCAGGCCGCTGCCTGCGGCAATGGCACCGCCCACGTCAAAGACATGCGGCGCGTAGGCGTCGAAGAAGAACCACCACTCGAACAGGCGCCAGGGGTGATAGACCGGCGTGCCGAAGAAATCGAACCACGGCGAGCCCAGGCGTAGCTGGTAGCCCAGGGCGGCGGCCGTCCATTGCGTAGCGCTCCATACGCCAGCGATCACGATGCCGAAGACAACGGCAATCTGACCGAACAGCACGTTCGTTCCTTGCATTGGTCAACCTCCCACTACGGCACAGGAACGTGCCGTAGTGCCGAGGATCAAGGCGAGCGTGCAGGTCGGTCAAAGACCGTTGTGGCGGGGATTCAGGCCAAAAGAGCCAGACTTATTGCTGTGGCGAAGACAATAAAAATGCCGCATGCGCGAGCGCGCTGCGGCGTGATGAGGTAACAGTGAGACCTTCGTCGCGGCGCCGCGACGGAGGGGTGCCCTATTGAGGCTTCTGCTCCGGCCGATCACCGAAGAAGCGGCGATTCGCGGCTTCGGCGGCACGTCGGCAGAGTTCTTCGCCGGCCTTCGCGCGCTCTTCCTTGCACAGGCGCTGGACTTCCTTGAGACGCTCAGGATGGGCCACGAGGAAGTCCACGGTTTCCGTCGGTTGGGATGGCCCACAGGAGGCTGTCAGTGCAGCGGCCATCAGCAGCGACAGGAATCGGGGCATGGCTTGGGTCCTTTCAGCAGGTGGATCAGGAGTCCTCGGCGGCGCTGGAGCCATCCGCCGAATCAATGGAGTCCACTCGTGCGATGAACCGAGCCAGCATTTCGGAGGGCTCCACGTCACGGTGCAGCAGATACGTGGCCAGCATCTGCGACTTGCCCGCCAAGCGCCGGGCCACAACACCTGGCCCACGGCCGGATGCAATGTGCGCGGCGCCCGCCAAACCAAGTGCCAATCCGGCGGAGACTAAGGTCATCATCACCTCATAGGACGCCACGCGCTGGGCGATCAGTGGCTGTTGCTCGTAGCGCTGCAAAACGCGATCAACTTGGCGTGCATGGCCTTCGCATATCGCCGGATCGCATAGCGCCAGCGGATAGCGCAGCACTTCTTCCAACGGAACGTGCTTGTGGGCCAGCACAGGATGGCGAGCTGGGACCGCCACCATCAGCTCGTCTTCCCACGCAGGCCTGACCACAATGCCGTCGCCCACCTCTTCGGCCATCGAAAAGCCGACGTCATACAGGTCATCGTGCAGACCCTTGATCTGTTGGTCCAACGGCACCTCAAATAACCGAATGTCAATCTCTGGATCTTCCTCTCGGCACCGTGCCAGCAGCGTCGGCATTCGCGAGGGCGTGATGCCATCGGACAAAGCGATGCGCAACTGTCCCTGAAACCCACTGGCGGCGGACTTGACGCCGTCACACGCCTGTTTCAGAGCTTCGAAGATTCGCGGCACCCGCTCCAGGAATGCCATTCCGGCAAAGGTCAGGCGGGTGCTTCGCGTGGTTCGCGTGAACAGTTGCGCCCCGAGCTCTTCCTCTATCTCCTTGATGGTGCGCGACAAAGGGGACTGATCGATGTGCAGCTTTTCCGCTGCGCGGCCAAAGTGAAGTTCTTCGGCCACCGCTATAAAGCAACGCAAATGCCGAAGCTCCATGGTGTATCTCATCCAAGTTAAAAGGCCTTGACGAGTTCCGGCACAGCCGCGAACAGGTCCGCCTCCAGCCCGTAGTCGGCCACGCTGAAGATCGGCGCCTCCGGGTCCTTGTTGATCGCCACGATCACCTTGGAGTCCTTCATGCCCGCCAGGTGCTGGATCGCCCCCGAGATGCCCGCCGCCACGTACAGCTGCGGCGCCACGATCTTGCCGGTCTGGCCCACCTGCAGGTCATTGGGCGCGTAGCCCGCATCCACCGCCGCGCGGCTCGCGCCGATGGCCGCGCCCAGCTTGTCGGCCAGCGGGGTGATGACTTCGTCGAATTTTTCCTTGCTGCCCAGCGCACGGCCGCCGGAGACGATGATCTTGGCCGCCGTCAGTTCGGGCCGGTCGCTCTTGGCGATTTCGCTGCCCACGTAGCTGCTCTTGCCGGTGTCTGCCGCTGCGGTTGCCGTTTCCACTGCTGCGTTGCCTCCGGTCGCCGCTGTGGCGTCGAAGCCGGTGGTGCGCACGGTGATGACTTTGGTGGCGTCGCTGCTTTGCACGGTGGCGATGGCATTGCCGGCGTAGATGGGGCGTTCGAAGGTGTCGGCGCTCACCACCTTGGTGATGTCGCTGATCTGGGCGACGTCGAGCTTGGCGGCCACGCGGGGGGCCACGTTCTTGCCGCCGGCCGTGGCCGGGAACAGGATGTGGCTGTAGTTGCCGGCGATGGCCAGCACCTGGGCGGCCACGTTCTCGGCCAGGCCGTGGGCCAAGCCTGCGGCGTCGGCGTGGATGACCTTGGCGACACCGGCGATCTGGGCGGCGGCTTGTGCGGCAGCGCCGACATTGTGGCCGGCCACCAGCACGTGCACGTCGCCACCGCAAGCGGCTGCAGCCGTCACGGTGTTCAGGGTTGCGCCCTTGATGGATGCGTTGTCGTGTTCAGCAATAACGAGTACCGACATTTAGATCACCTTCGCTTCGTTCTTGAGTTTTTCGACCAGGGCGGCCACGTCAGCCACCTTCACGCCGGCGCCGCGCTTGGCGGGTTCGGTCACCTTCAGGGTCTTCAGGCGCGGGGCGACTTGAACGCCGAGGTCTTCGGGCTTGATGGTGTCCAGCGGCTTTTTCTTGGCCTTCATGATGTTGGGCAAGGTGACGTAGCGCGGTTCGTTCAGACGCAGGTCGGCGGTGATGACCGCGGGCAGCGTGAGGCTAAGGGTTTCCAGGCCGCCGTCCACTTCGCGGGTCACGGCTGCCTTGTCGCCGGCGAGCTCGACCTTGGAGGCGAAGGTGGCTTGCGGCAGACCGGCCAGCGCCGCCAGCATCTGGCCGGTCTGGTTGCAGTCGTCGTCGATGGCCTGCTTGCCCAGGATCACGAGGCCGGGCTGTTCCTTGTCGATCAGGGCCTTGAGCAGCTTAGCCACGGCCAGCGGCTGCAGTTCTTCATTGGTCTCGACTAGGATGCCGCGGTCGGCACCGATGGCCATGGCGGTGCGCAGCGTCTCCTGGCATTGAGACACGCCGCACGAGACGGCGACGATCTCCGTTGCCGCGCCTTTCTCCCTGAGCCGCACAGCCTCTTCGACGGCAATCTCGTCGAAGGGGTTCATGCTCATCTTGACATTGGCGATGTCCACGCCGCTGCCATCGCTCTTGACGCGGACCTTGACGTTGTAGTCAACCACCCGCTTGACGGGAACCAGGATTTTCATGGGAGGGTTTCCTTTCAGGATCATTCAGAGTTGATCGTCCGCCAGGGCCAGCGTGCTGGCGGCGCCGCCCGTGACGATGTCGCGCAGCATCGGCGCCTGCACCAGGACATGCGCCGCGTAATGGCTGGCTGTGGCGCGCTTGGTACCGAGAAAGCCCGCATCGCCCGCGCCCGCCGCGAGTTGCGCGGTAGCGGCTTCGGCCATGCGCGCCGACAGCCAGCCGCCGATCACGGTGCCCGCCAGCCGCAGGAAGGGCACGGCGCCCGCCGCGCACTGCGCGGGTTGACCGTCGTGGGCCAGCAGCCAGTCGACCGCTTCGTCCAGCGCCTGGGCAGCGGCTGCCAACGCGCGGCCGATCTGCGCCAGCACTGCATCGGGCGATTCGACCAACCGGCGCGCATCGCCGTCGATGCGGCCCAGCAGCGCCTTCAGCGTGCGCCCGCCCTCGCGTGCCAGCTTGCGGCCGATCAGGTCGTTGGCCTGGATGCCCGTGGTGCCTTCGTAGATGGTCGTGATGCGCGCGTCGCGCATGTGCTGGGAGGCGCCGGTTTCCTCGACGTAGCCCATGCCGCCATGCACCTGCACGCCGTCGGACGTGATGCCCTGCGCGCTGTCGGTACACCAGCCTTTGACCACCGGTATCAGCAGGCCGACCAGGGCCTGCGCCTGCGCGCGCTCCTGCGCATCGGCGTGGCCCGCGGCGCGGTCCATCTGACCGGCGCAGAAGTAGGCCAGCGCGCGCATGGCCTCGGTGCGGGCCTTCATGTCCATCAGCATGCGCCGCACGTCCGGGTGGCCTGCGATGGCGGTGCTGCCGCTGATCAGCGGCTTGCCCTGCACCCGCTCCAGCGCATAGGCGCGTGCGCGCTGGTAGGCGCGCTCGGAAATGCCCACGCCTTCCAGGCCAACGTTCAGCCGCGCGTGGTTCATCATGGTGAACATGCAGGCCAGCCCCTGGTGCGGCTCGCCGACCAGGTAGCCGATAGCGCCGCCGCTGTCGCCAAAACTCATCGACGCCGTGGGGCTGCCGTGGATGCCCATCTTGTGCTCAATCGACGTGCAGGCCAAGTCGTTGCGTTCGCCCAGGGTGCCATCGTCGTTGACCAGGTACTTCGGGCACAGGAACAGCGAGATGCCTTTCACCCCCGGTGGCGCATCGGGTAGGCGCGCCAGCACCAGGTGCACGATGTTCTCGGCCATGTCGTGCTCGCCCCAGGTGATGAAGATCTTGTTGCCGCTGACGCGGTAGTGGTCGCCCTCGTGTACGGCACGGCTGCGCAGCGCGGCCAGGTCAGAGCCGGCCTGGGGCTCGGTGAGGTTCATGGTGCCCGTCCAGCGGCCCTCGACCATGGGTGCCAGGAAGCGGCGCTGGAGTGCGTCGCTGCCATGGTGCGCAATGGCCTCCACCGCGCCCAGCGTGAGCATCTGGCACAGGCTGAACGCGAGGTTGGACGACTTCCACATCTCCAGCACGGCGGTGGAGACCAGCGTGGGCAGGCCCTGGCCGCCCCATTCGGTGGCAGCGGGCATGCCGTTCCAGCCGTTCTCGCAGAAGCTGGCCCAGGCTTCGCGAAAGCCGTCGGCGGGCGTGACCCGACCATCGTGCCAGCGCGCGCCCTGCACGTCGCCGGGGCGGTTGAGCGGATCCAGCACGCCAGCGGCGTAATTAGCCGCCTCCTGCAGGATGGCCTCGACCAGGTCGGGCGTGGTTTCTTCATGGTCGGGCTGGGCGCAGATCGCGTCCAGGCCGCCGACCTCTTTCATGGCGAACAGCATTTCGCGCAGGGGGGCTATGTAGACAGACACAGCGAATTTCCTTGATGGCTACGATCAGGCGTTTTGCGGCGTCTGTTGCGACGGGCGCAACTCGCGTGCAGCCTCTTGCGGGCCCACCGACGCCGGGCCGCCATGCCTGATGAACGCCAGAGCGATCGAGCCGATGATTCCGAAAGCCCCGATCACCAGGAAGTTCTGCTCCAGCGGCAGCTCAAGCGCAACGATCTGGCCGATTAGCAGCGGCGCCGCGATCGCGCCCAGGCGCCCCACGCCGGAGGCCATGCCGATGCCGGTCGAGCGGATGGACATCGGGTAAAACTGCCCGCAGTAGGCATAGGCCACCAATTGCGCGCCGGTGGTGCAGGCGCCGACCGCGCCGATGATCAGATAACGCAGCTCGGTCGAGGTCTGGAACGTCATCAGGTACAGCAGCACGCCGCCCAGCGCATACATCCCCACCAGCACCCACTTGATGTTGAACTTGTCGGCGAGCCACCCGCCTCCCACGGCACCGATGATGGCGCCAACGTTCAGCGCGATCGCGAAGCTGAGGGCAGACCCCAGGCTGTAGCCAGCCATAGCCATCAGCTTGGTCAGCCAGCTGCTGAGCGCATAGACCATGAACAGGCCCGAGAAGAAGGCGATCCAGAACAGCACCGTGCTCGGGCCTCGCCCGTCCTGGAACAGCCGGGAGACCGGCGCACCCGCCACGCGGTCGGCGGTGGGCACGACGAACTGGGCGTCCGCCGGGTGCTTGACTCCCGGCTGGAGATTACGGGCCACTTCGGCCAGTTCGCCGTTGCGGCTGCGCGAGATCAGGTAGGTCATTGATTCCGGCACCAGCTTCAGGATGAACGGAATCAGCAGGACCGGCACACCCGCTGCGATGAAAACGACCTGCCAGCCGTACTCGCCGATCAGCTGCTTGCCGAGCACCGCGGCCAGGATGCCGCCCAGTGCGTAGCCCGAAGTCATCAGCGCCGTCATCAGGCTGCGGATCTTCTTGGGCGAGTACTCGACCATCTGTGCCACGATGACCGGCAGCACACCGCCAATCCCCAGGCCCGCGATGAAGCGCACCACGCTGAAGCTGATGGGATCCTTGGTGAATCCGGCGGCCGCGGTGAACACGCTGAACAGCATGACGCCAATGGAGAGGGCCCAGCGCCGACCAATCCGGTCGGACAGCGTGCCCAGAACCATGGCGCCGAACATCATGCCGAACAGGGCCGAACTGGCCATGAAACCGGCAGTCGATGCGTTCACGCCCATCTGCTGCATGATGGACGGCAGGGCGATGCCCACCACGGCGATGTCATAGCCGTCGATGATGAGAATCAACAGGCACCACAGAAGCACCTTGGCATGAAAGCGGTTAAAGCGAGCGTCGTCGGCGAGCTTCTGCATGTCGATTTGGCACACGTGTTTGTCTCCTTTGAGTTAGGCTCTGGATCGTGGGGCGGCGGTCATCGCCGCTCCGCTACATGTCGTCCAGCGCACACAAGGAATCCTAGGTGCCGGTGCTGCGAGCCGCGATGACGAAGCGCCCCGATCGAATGACAAACGGCCCCTTTCTGAGAGCACTGTTCAAGTGCGCCAAGAGGTCAGGCGTCAAGCTGAATATGGTCGCCGCGTGCGGCTGATATTCCAGCACGAAGGGCGCTTCTGCCTGCTGGGAACACCCCGGCAGTGTTGGGTGCCCAGGGGCTCGCGCCCCATCGTCGGCGCACGCCTCAACGCCAGACCCTGTACGGCCTTCGCCGCCGTCAGCACGCACGATGGCGTGATTGACTCTCTGGTGCTGCCCTGGGCCAACGCTGAGACGATGCAGGTGTTCCTGGCCGAGATGGCGCGACGCCATGCCGTCGATTTCATCATGATGGTCATGGATCAGGCGGGTTGGCACATCGCGGGTCACTTGGATGTGCCACAGAATATGCGCCTAGAGTTTCTGCCAGCCTTGAGCTGAACCCGGTCGAGCATCTGTGGAAGGTGCCGTGCCAGGATTGGTTTGCCAACACGGTGTTCAAAGAACTGGAGGCCGTACACGACGCGCTGGTGCAAGGACTCATTGCTCTCGAAACACATCAGCAAAGAACCCAGTCAATGACAGGCTTGATTGGGTTACTTCTATATCCTTGAGGGCAAATTAGTGCATCAGGCGAGCCGATAGCGCATTGCGCCGTCTTCGTCTTCTGCAGACACGATTTCCGCACGCTGGTCGAGATAGTTTAGGTGGGCGAGCGTCTCTCCGGTCGAGAGGTTGAGGTGCATTTGCTCCGCAACAATGGACGAACGGTACAGGGCGCGAACCAGGTCGATGACCCTCAGAGGCTGCGCAAGTTGTTGCCTGACGCGGTCGGTGCCTCTGACGGTGCTCGCACGCAGTTGCTCCAACCGTAGGTGCAGGCCATGGAAAGGTTCGTTGTGGGCAGGCAGAATCAGGGCGCTCCCAGGTACGCGTTGCATCAACCGGTCGATGGAATCGAGCCAGCCCTGCAGAGGATTCGCATGCGGCTCGGTGGCGTACACGGAGGTATTGGAACTGATCCTGGGAAGAACCTGATCCCCCGATATCAGCAAATCCAGTTCGCGCGAGTAGAAGCACGCGTGCTCGGGGGAATGTCCTGTGCCGACGATGACTTCCCATTCCTGGTCCCCGATCCGCAACATCTGGCCATCCGTGAGCCGCACAAAGCTGTCAGGCAATGGATGGATCATTTTACCGAAGTCACCGAACCGGGTGCGGTACTCATCCACCTCGGTGTCGCTCCATCCGGCCCTCCGATAGAAGCGAACGCCATCGACTGGCGCTTCCCGCCCCGTATCGGCAAGCATCACCCGACAGCTCAAATACTCGTCTCGTGTCATCCAAAGCGCGCATTCGAAGCGACGTGTCAACCATCCCGCCATGCCCACATGATCCGGGTGCATGTGCGTCGCTATCACACGGGAGATGGGTCGGCCGGCTAGCGGCCCCTGCGGAGCGAGCAAGGCGAGCCACGCGTTCCTGACGTCCACGCTGCGAATGCCCGTGTCCACGACCGCCCAACCAGGACCGTCGCTCAATGCCCAGAGGTTGATGTGATCCAGGGAAAACGGCAGCGGCATGCGCAGCCACAGCACACCAGGCTTGATTTCCGTGGCTTGGCCAGGGAGTGGGAGATCCGAGAACGGATACGAGAGTGCCGGGGCTGCGTGGGTCATGATGCTTGATTTACATTCTGGCAGTGCTGCTCCTAATGGCGCAGAGCCATCACTCCTATGCAGTGCGAGCTCAGTTTTAGCTTAGGAAGCTTAGAAGTCAGCCTCAACGGTGGCAATGACGAATGACCTCGATAGGCTGACGGAAAGCGTCTGCTTCCTGGCGCAGCCTGTCGCTGCGCTGCCGTCGGTGCAACTGCCAGGGCTGCAAACAGTCTCTTGAGCGCACGAAAGCCTCGCTCGATGTGGGCCAAGACCCGGCAGCTATGAAGGCGCCGATCTTCTCGGTGGTCGGCTACAGCCTCGTGGCCGTGCCGGAATTGGTCGAATGCCTCTATGTAGGGTGCTGCGGGCTACGCGAGCGGGCGCGGTAGGCTCCCGGCGCGCTGCCGGTCCAGACCTTGAAGGCGCGCTGGAAGGCGGTGCTGTCGGTGAAGCCCAGGTCGGCGGCGATGGCGATGAGCGAGGCTTCGCTGCTGGTTAGGCGCACGATCGCCATGTCGCGCCGCAGTTGGTCCTTCAGTGCCTGGAAGGAAGTGCCCTCGGTGGCCAGGTGCCGCTGCAACGCACTCACCGACATATGCAGGCGCTGCGCGGTGACGGGCAGGTCGGGCCATTCGGGGTTGGCCAGCTGCAGCACCATGCGGACCCGCGCGCTGGCGCTGCGCTCGTTCAGGTGCGGCCCCACCACGTTGCCCGGCGTGGCGCGCAGAAAGGACTGCAGCGCGTCCCGATCGCGCCGCACCGGCAGTTTGAAGGCGTCGGCGTCGAACCAGGCGGCCGTGCGCGGCTGCCCGAAGCACAGCGAACCGGAAAAGATGCGCCCGTAGCTCATCGCATGGAGCGGCAGCGCAAAATTGAAGTCGAATCGCTGCGGCACCAGCCGGCCGCCGTGCAGCCACAGCAACAAGCGCCAGAACACGCGCAGCAGATGTGCATGAAGGAATTCGGCATGTGCGCCCGGGCCGCCGCGCATCTCCAGCGCGAAGCCCCCCAGCGCGCCCTCGGTCACGGGCACCAGCGTCACGTCGTCCTGCAGCAGGGCGAAGGATTCGCTCAGGCGACGCAGGGCGCATGACAACGAATGGGCAGTGAACGCGCTGCGCACCATTAGCGCGAAGCTGCCCGGGCGCATGGGTCGCTCATGTAGGTAGCCCAGGCACTCGTCGTTCAGGCTGTCCTTGACAGCGATAAATAGCGCGTTGAACTGCTCCACGGTTACGCGCGAATCCTCGAGCTCCAGCAGCGATTCGCTGATGCCGGCGCGCCCCAGCACGCCCTTCAGCCATTCTTGCGTGGCCAGCCCCTTGCCGCGCGCGCCGTCCAGCAGGCCATGCACGGCAAAGATAGGAGCGGTGAAGACGGGTTGCAGCATTGCGTGTGATCGAAGGAGCCAACGCCGGTCGCGCGGGCCAAAAGAAGTTATTTGTCAGTTGATTGAGGCAATCCGCTATCGCCCTTGCAGGGGCCAATTATTACGATTGTCGCATCCCCAAAAACACTTCGGCAGTGGCGCTGTGCGGAACGCCCGGTGCGGGGTCAGAAGCCAACATACAAGGAGACATGCCCATGCTGCCACAGCTGTATCGCCACGCCTGGATGGACCACGAGATCGACGCTTTTCGCGAGCAGGTGCGTCGCTACGTTGCCGCCGAATTCACTCCCCGGCTCGACGAATGGCGCCGCCAGGGCTACATCCCGCGCGAGGTCTGGCGTCCGTTCGGCGGGATGAGCTTTCTGCTGCCCGAGATGCCCGAGACCTATGGTGGTGCCGGCGCCAGCCTCGCCTACCAGCTGGTGGTGCAGGACGAACTGGCCAAGGCCGAGATGCCGGTCAATATCGCGGTGCACACCATCGCTTCGCATTACATCCTGGACTTTGGCACCGAAGCGCAAAAGCAGCGCTGGCTGCCCAAGGTGACGAACGGCGAGATGCTGGCCGCAATCGCGATGACCGAGCCGGGCTGCGGCTCGGATCTGAAGGCCATCTCCACCCGGGCCCGGCGCGACGGCGACTACTACGTGATCGACGGCGCCAAGACCTTCATCACCAACGGCTTCACCGGAAACCTGCTGATCGTCGCGGCGCGCACCAGTGGCGCGGGCAGCAAAGGGGTGTCGCTGTTCGTACTGGAGACCGAGAACCTGCCAGGCTTTCGTGTGGGCCGCCTGCTTGAAAAGATTGGCATGCAGGCCTCGGACACGGCGGAGCTCTTCTTCGACAGCGTGCGCGTTCCAGCCGACCAACTGCTGGGGAGCGTTGAAGGCCAAGGCTTTGGGCAACTGATGGGCGCGCTGCCCTACGAGCGCATGGTCATTGCAGTGCCGGCGGCGGCCGTCATCGACCGGGCGTTGGAGCTCACCATCGAATACACGAAGCAGCGCAAGATATTCGGTGCGCCTCTGTTCGACATGCAGACAACGCGCCAAAAGCTGGCCGAGATGGCGACCATCGCGCATGTGGTGCGCAGCTTCGTCAACGACTGTACACAGAGACTGCTGGACGGCACACTCGACAACGAGGCCGCCTACATGGCCAAGTGGTGGTGCACCGAACAGCAGTGCCGCGTGGTGGACGAGTGTCTCCAATTGTTCGGCGGCTACGGCTACATGGCCGAGTATCCGATCGCGCGGATGTATGCCGCTTCGCGAGTGCAGAAGATCTACGGCGGCGCCAACGAGGTCCTGAAAGACCTGGTTTCGAGGAAGCTGTGAACATGCCGCACACGCTGCAGTTGCCTCTGCACGGCGTCCGTGTGGTGGAGTTTGAGGGCATCGGTCCAGGCCCTCTGGCCGCCAGGATGCTGGTCGACATGGGCGCCGAGGTGATCGCGCTGGCACGGGCCGAGCAGGCTGCTGGGGCGCAGCGGCTGGGCGGGGCGGTGGAGAACCCGCTGCACCGCGGCAAGAAGGTCGAGGTCATCGACCTGAAGTCGCCCGGTGGCAAGGCGCGCGCACTGGAACTGATTGCCCAGGCCGACGCTCTGATCGAAGGCTTTCGCCCAAGGGTGATGGAGCGGCTGGGCTTCGGCCCCGCAGATTGCGCGGCGCTCAATCCCCGGCTGGTCTATGGCCGGATGACGGGCTGGGGCCAGGACGGGCCACTTGCCCACGCCGCGGGCCACGACCTGAACTACGTCGCGCTGACGGGCCTGCTGTCGCTGTCGGCGCACAGGGGGCAGGCGCCCATCGTGCCGCCCTCGGTACTCGGGGACGGTGCCGGGGCGCTAGGCATGGCTTTTGGCATCGCCTGCGCGCTGGTCGATGCACGGGCCACCGGCCGTGGCCGGGTTGTGGACGCAGCCATCGTGGACATCGTGGCCATGCTGGGCACGCTGGTGCACTGGATTCGCGCCAACGGGCAGATCGACGGCGCACAGCCGAGCCCGTTCCACGATTCGCCGTTCTATGACGTGTACGTCTGCGCCGACGGCGGCTTCATCAGCCTCGGCGCGATCGAGCCGCCGTTCTACGCATTGCTGTTGTCCAAGTTGGGCCTGGCGGACGTGAACCCTGCAGACCAGTACGACACGGCGGCGTGGCCAGCGTTGAAGGAGCGCATCGCGGCCCTCATCCGCACCCAGCCCCAGGCGCACTGGTGCGCGCTGCTTGAAGGCAGCGACGCCTGCTTTGCACCCGTGCTCAGCCTGGCCGAGGCAGTGCGGCATCCGCACAACGCGGCACGGGGCATCTACCAGACCACCTCTTTCGGCGCCATCGAAGCGGCCTCGGCCCCACGGTTCCAGGCACTCAACGCAACCACCACCCAGGAGACAAAGAAATGACTGCTACCACCCACATCGTCCGCGGCTGCCCGTCCACCACGGGCAACGACCGCCAGCTCAACACCACGACGCTGATCCGGCACGCCGCGCGCACCCATGGGGACCAGGAGATCGTCTACCGCACACCCGATGGCGGCTGGGATCGCTACACCTACGCGGACTGCTACGCGCGCATCTGCCGCAGCGCCAATGCACTGCGCGCGCTCGGTGTCGAGCCCGGCGACCGGGTCGGCATCCTGGACTGGAACAGCCGACGTCACTTCGAGCTGTACTGGTCTATTCCCGGCCTGGGTGCTGTCATGTTGCAGATGAATCTGCGCCTGGGCCCAGAGGACCTGGGCTACGTGGTCGACCACAGCAAGGTGTCCTACGTTTGCGTAGACGAGTCATTGCTACCCCTTGCCGAATCCGTCGCAGCGAATTCGCCCCAGATCAAGGGCTGGATTGTCATGACCGACAAGCCGCTGGACCAGATCAAGACCACGCTGAAACCGCTGCTGCACTACGAAGACCTGCTGGCCGCCGCCGACACGAAGATCGACTGGCCCGAGATCGACGAAACCTCGGCCTACAGCGCCTGCTATACCACCGGCACCACAGGCAAGCCCAAGGGCGTGTACTACTCGCACCGCGGCATCTATCTGCACTCCACGGCCATGGCCACCAATCTGGGCATGACGCTGGACGACTGCGTCATGCTCATCACGCCCATGTTCCACGGGCAGTGCTGGGGCCTGCCACAGGCCGCCACGCTGCTGGCCGACAAGATCGTGCTGCCGGGCCGCTACGCTGCCGAAGACACCAAGCCGCTGGTTGACGCCATGATCGCTGAGGGTGTGACCATCACCAACGGCGCACCGGCCATCTTCCAGCCCATGCTGCAGTACATCGAGACGATGCAGGTCAAGCCGGACTTCAGCCGCATGCGCATGCTGTCTGGCGCCTCCGAGCCGCCGCTGTCGATGATGATCGGTTTCTACGACCTCACGGGTGCTGAGGTGGTGCACGCCTACGGCGCCACCGAAGCCACGACGCTGGTGACGATGAACCGCCTCAAGTCCACGCTCAAGAAGCGCTTGACCGAGGAAGAGAAGTGGAACCTCAAGCGCAAGCAGGGTCTGGTGCTGACCGGGGTGGATATTCGCATCCTCGATGCCGACGACAAGGACTTGCCGCACGACGGAAAGTCAGCGGGCGAGATTTGCGTGCGCGGCCCCTGGATCACGGCCAGATACCACGACATGCCTGATTCCGCAGACCGTTTCCTGGAAGACGGCTGGTGGCGCTCGGGCGATGTCGGAACGGTGGACGAGAACGGTTACCTCAAAGTTACCGACCGCATCAAGGACGTGATCAAGAGCGGCGGCGAATGGATTTCTTCCATCGACATGGAAAACCTGCTCATGGGCCACCCCGCCGTGCGCGACGCCGCCGTGGTCGGCGTTCCGCATTCGAAGTGGCAGGAACGGCCACTAGCCCTGGTGGTGCTCAAGCCCGACCAGCAGGCGACCCAGGAACAACTGAAGGAGTACCTGGGCAGCGCCTTCGCCAAGTGGCAGTGGCCGGATCAGGTCCTGTTCGTCGAAGCCATCCCCAAGACCAGCGTCGGCAAGCTCGACAAGAAGCGCATCCGCGCCGAGCATGCGGGCCGCTACGCCGAGTGAGCCAACCTTTTGAACCAGGAGAACAACATGAATGACCATGAACCCGTCATCGTCGGTGCGCTGCGCACCCCCGTGGGCAAGCGCGGCGGGCGCCTGCAGAAATGGCATCCCGTCGATTTGTTGGGCGAGACGCTGCGCCAACTGGTCGAGCACTCCGGCATCAACCCGGCCGATCTGGACGATGTGATCGTCGGCTGCGTGCTGCAGTGGGACCAGCAGCACGGCAACCTGGGCCGTCATGCCGTATTGGCGGCGGGGCTGCCCGAATCCGTGCCGGCGGTGACGGTCGATCGGCAATGCGGGTCGGGCCAGCAGGCGGTGAGCTTTGCCGTGCATGGCATCCGGGCGGGCGCTTACCAACTGGTCATCGGTGCCGGGGTCGAGTCGATGTCGCAGGCCCCCATGCCGCCGTCGTTCAAGCCCGGCGCGCCGCTGGGCTCGCAATACAGCCCGAGCGAACTGGCGCGCTACCAGGACAACCCGCTGATACCGCAGGGCGCTTCCTCGGAGTTGATGAACAAGCGCTTCGGTCTCACGCGCGAGGCCTTGGATGCCTTCGCCGTGCGTAGCCATCGGCGGGCCACCGAGGCCTCGCAGGCTGGCCGCGTCAGGGATCAACTGGTGCGGCTGACCGAGGATCCGGCTGATCCGGACAGCCCGATCGTCGCCGCCGACGAGGGCGTGCGCGCGGACCCCAACCCCGAGAAGATGGCCACGCTGAAAGCCGTGTTTGCCGCCGACGGCGCCACCACGGCCGCCAACTCATCGCAGATCAGCGACGGTGCCGCCGCGCTGCTGATCGCCAGCCGTGCCTACGCCAAGCAATACGGCCTGAAGCCGCGTGCGCGCTTCGTCAGCACCGCCGTGGCAGCCGCCGACCCGGTGATCCAGTTCACCGCCGTGCTCGACGCCACCCGCAAGGCACTGAAGGAATCGGGTCTGACCCTCGACGATATCGATCTGTTCGAAGTCAACGAGGCCTTCGGCGGCGTGCCGCTGATGTTTCAGCAGGAGTTCGGCATCCTGGACGACCGCCTCAACGTCAACGGCGGCTCGATAGCCATCGGCCATCCGCTGGGCTCTACCGGCGCGCGCATGCTCACTGACCTGCTGTGCGAGCTGGAGCGCCGGGGCGGCCGCTATGGCCTGCAGACGATTTGCGAGGCCTCGGGCACGGCCAACACCACCATCATCGAGCGGCTTGGATGAGCGGGGCCACCATGAGCGAAGCCAGCGAAGTGCTCGTCAGCCGCGATGGCGCCATCGCCACCTTGACCATCAACCGCCCGCGCGCGAAGAACAGCTTGAACCGCGCGGTATTCGATGGCCTGCGTGCGCAGCTTGTGCAACTGCGCGACGACGATACCGTGCGCGCGGTCATCATCACCGGCGCCGAGGGCGTGTTCTGCGCCGGGGCCGACATCACGGCCTTCGATGCGCTGCGCGCCGAGCCACTGCTGGGCGATCGTGCGGCAGCAGGCGGCCACTTTTGGTCGGAACTGGAGCGCTTCCCCAAGCCCGTCATCGCAGCGGTGGAAAAGCTCGCGCTGGGCGGCGGCACAGAATTAGCGCTGGCCTGCGACATCGCGATCGCTGGCGAGTCTGCCAATTTTGGTGTGCCGGAAGTCAAGCTGGGCGCCATTCCGGGTGCCGGGGGCACGCAGCGCCTGATCCACGCTATCGGTAAGTCCAAGGCCATGGCCCTGTTGCTGACCGGCGATTTCATCGACGCCCGCAAGGCTTGCGATGCAGGCATGGTCGCCGAAGTGACGGCTGATGGCCAGGCCCTGCCGACGGCGTTGGCGATGGCCAACCGGATTGCAGCCAATTCGCCGCTGGCCGTGGCGCTGGCGAAAGATGCGGCACTGGCCAGCTTTGAGACTCCGCTCGCGCAAGGCCTGGAGCATGAGAAGCGCAATTTCCTCGTCGCTTTGCGTTCGGCCGACAACCTGGAAGGGCAAGCGGCATTCCTAGGCAAGCGCACACCCAACTTTACCGGCCAATAACGCCTGTTTCTCACCCATCGAGGAAAAACCATGCAACTGAACTCCGACATCTCTGCCGTCATCACCGGGGGCGCTTCCGGCCTGGGAGCCGCCACGGCCCGGCGTTTGGCCAGCCATGGCGTCAAAGTCGCCATCTTCGACATGAACGAAACCGTCGGCCAGGCGTTGGCTAGCGAACTCGGCGGCGTTTACTGCAATGTGGACGTGATGTCCGAGGAGCAGGTGGACGCCGCCTTCGCCAAGGCCCGCGCGGCCATTGGGCAGGAACGCATTCTGGTCAACTGCGCCGGCACTGCCGATGCCGTCAAGACTGTCAGCCGCGACAAGAAAACCGGCGAAATCCGCCCATGCGCGGCAGATCGTTTCAATCGCATCATTCAGATCAACCTGGTGGGCACCTTCCGCTGCATCGCCAAGTCAGCTGCGGGCATGTTGACGCTCGCGCCGCTGGCCGATGGCGACCGCGGCGCCATCGTCAACACTGCTTCGGCCGCCGCGCAGGACGGCCAGGTCGGCCAGGCCAGCTATGCGGCCAGCAAGGCAGCCATCGTGGGCATGACCCTGCCAATCGCGCGCGACATGATGGACGAAGGGATCCGGATCAACACCATCATGCCGGGGATCTTCGGTACACCGTTGCTGCTGGGTCTGCCGGACAACGTCAAACAGGCGCTGGCGGCCAGCGTGCCCTTCCCCAAGCGTTTAGGCGACCCCGATGAATTCGCGCAGGCCGTCGAGTTTCTCGTTACTTGCGGCTACATGAATGCCGAGTCCATTCGTGTGGATGGTGCCATTCGCATGGCGCCGCGCTGACGCTGACGCTGAAATTTTGATCAATCAGGGAACGTCAGCATGCCTGGAAATCCGGTAATTCTCGAAAAGAATGGTGCCGTCGCGACCATAACACTCAACTCGCCAAAAAAATGAATGCGTTGAGCACGTCGGTCGTAAACGTGCTCGCTGGTGTCATTGCAGATGTCGAACGCGATGGCTCGATCCGAGCTTTGCCGCTGCGCGGCGAGGGCCGGATGTTCAGTTGCGGAGGCGACATCGAAGAAATGGTGGCCGCAGGCGATGCGTTGTCTACCTTGGTCGATGACGAACTGAGAGTGGCCGAAAGCATGATTCCTCAATTCGCCAGCCTGCCGTTCCCGGTAGTCTGCGCCGTACAAGGCGCGGTAGCCGGAGGCGGTCTCGGGCTTGCCTTGGCCTTCTGACTACCTGATTGCCGCAAGTGGGACGAAGTTTGTGGCGGCCCATACCGGCCTCGGATACGCGGGGGATTTCGGCATCAGCTGGCTACTTCCACGCGCAGTGGGTGGACGACGCGCACGAGACATGATCTTGACCAATCGCGTAGTCAGTTCGAACGAGGCCTTGGCCTGGGGATTGGTCGAGAAAGTGGTTCCTGGCGAGAGCCTGCTGGGCGAAGCGCGGCGTATGGCGGTGCAATTTTCGGTCGGACCAACGCAAGGTTATGCGGGCGCCAAGCGCCTGCAACTCGCTGCCTTCGAGAGTGATCTGGCGACCTCATTGAGGCTGGAGGCGGCCGAAATGAATCGAGCCTCGAAAACCACAGATTCGCTGGAAGCGGTTCACGCGTTCGTCGCAAAGCGAGTCCCGCAGTTTGCCGGACGCTGAACGGCTGTAGACGCATCCGGTCGGTAGGTGCTCAATCGCTGCTGGCGTCAGGTAACGGATAAACCCTGCTGCCGTCGGATTTGCCAGGATAGGGTGCCACCATGTACCTGCCCAGAAATCAGCATGCCGAGTCGTTGTTCGATGACCGGCGTCCATGGCACCAAGCTGAACCCCATACCATCATCGAGCATGGCAAAGCGGCCACTGGCGAGCATGAGGCTGCGCCGGTAGATGCCGGTCACGCGCTGGCCATCGGCCGCCAGACGGTGTTCCAGCCCGGTTTCGGTGGCAATATCCTTGGCAGCCCGAATCACATCCCGATCGCGTAGTGTCGCCAATAGATTGCGCGCGAGGATTACGCGCTGCCCGCGCCGCTCTGCCAGCCCCTGTTCGGCCAGGAATTCGGCGCGCTGCTGCATCGCCTGGTTGACCTCGCTGCCAAAGCCCAGGTTGCCCAGGCCCGAGCCGCCGCCGATCAACTGCTGGTCGAGCCAGGTGGCTCCGATCACGCGGGCCTGCCGCTCGATGGGCAGGTGCGATTTCAGCTCCACCGCCACGCCGCCCAGGCGCTGCGCATCGTAGCGACGGCCCTGCTCGGGCAGGTCGTCCGGCACCTTCCATAGCCCCTCGGCCACCCGTTCCACGATACCGGCACGGCGCAAGGCTTCCAGCCGGCGGACGTGGGACGCGACCACTTCCTGCGGATCGCGGCCGGGCACGGCCTGACCCTGCGCGATGGCAAGGTGGTGGTCGGTGCGGTACAGGCCATCGCTCGCCAACGCGGCGATGTTCTTGTCGGCCGCGCGCACGTCAGCCGATCTCCTTGCCTCCACCACGGCGCCGGTCGGATAGTTCGCCAGCTCGTCGCGGGCGTTGAGCGCAACGTAGTGGGCCTTGCCGTCCACGCCGTCGATGACCAGATAGCCCCGGTCGTGCAGTTCGTCGGCCAGCCCCTTCGCGGCCACGCGGCCGAGGATGGTTCGGCCATCGTCCCCAGGCTCGAACACCGCCAGTTCGCGCGGCTCGCCGCGCATGGCCCGCTGCATGGTGCGGATGATGTCGCCGCGCTCGCCCAGGGCGCGCAGGGTCTTTTCCGCATCGTTGTGGACGGTCCACGTGCCGGGCTGGGCCTCGTCGGCCAGGCCCAGGCGCTGCAAACGCTGCAACCTGCCGATCAGCAGCAGACGCTGGCGTTGCAGTCGGGGTTCGTTGAGCCGTTCGACATGCACCATGCCATCGTCGCCGGCCTCGCGCTTCAAGGTGCGATCCAGGCTCGTCCACCGCTCCTGATCCACCTCGCGCCGCAAGGTCTGCTGGATCTCCAGCTCGGTGCGTGGCCCCAGCCATTCGGTCGCCAGTTCGGCGGCGCGATGGCGGAACCCATCGGCGATGTAGTCGCCCGCGATGATGAGGTCTTTGCCGGTGTCGTCGCACCCGCGCACGACGATGTGCGTGTGCGGGTTGTCGGTGTTCCAGTGATTGACGGCCACCCAATCGAGGCCCGTGCCAAGGTCGGCCTCCATGCGACCCATGAGGTGCCGGGTATAGGTGCGCAGGTCTTCCAGCTCCGCGCCATCTTCGGGCGAAAGGATAAAGCGGAAGTGATGCCGGTCGTCGGCGCAGCGTTCCTTGAACGCATCGAGGTCGGCGGCATCGGTCTGCGGCCCGTAGGCTTGGCCCGACTCGCCATCGCGGCCCACACCATCGCGCTCGATATAGCGCAGGTGCTTGGCAAGCGACTGCGGGCTGGTTCGGTGCTGATTGAGCAGCAGCGTCTTGATGGTCACACGCCGCGACATGGACGTGAGCTTCGCCCCCGCGAAGCGCGCCGCCGTGTGGCCGCGTCCCAAGCGTGAGCCGGGCCGCTGGCCGGAGCCGGCACTCTTGCTACTGCCACCAGGACGGCGCACCGCCGACTTGCCGCTGCTGGCCTTGCCCGCCTGCTTGAGTACCTTGGAGACGAAGCTCTGGCCCCGGTTCTTCGGGGCGCTGGGACGGATGCGGAAATCGTCGTCGCGACGGTCGGTCATGGCTGTGCTCCTTGCAAGTTCTGGCGTGTCCGGGCGTGCGAAGCACGCGGACATGCCCGCATCGGCGCGGGCTTCGCGCCCCACGCGGCACGGTGGCGAAGCTGCTGCGTGTCGCGCCACCCCCATGTGCAGACTGGCTTTGCGGGCCGACAGGTGCCGAACCCTTTTGTCTTGCCTTCCGCCTTTGCCCCTCGCTGGCGCTCCGGGCAGCGGCGGCCCGGCGGTGCTGCTGCGCGAGCAGCCAGCGCGCCGGCGAACGCGGCGACGGCCATAGGCCGGGCGCGTTCGAGGCAAGACGCCTGCACGTTGGACGGCTGCGCCGAAGGCAGCGCGAAGTGCGGTGCGAATGCACCCGCACTGCACGCGCGACGACACGGCGACGGCCAGCAGAGCGACACGCCCGATGGCACGACAAGATGCACGGCAACGTGCAGCGAGTCGGCGGCCATCATGGGCGGGATTCCAGCCAGACTGGATGCGCGACCCCGATCACGGCGGATGCGCTGACCGGCCCGAAATACCGGCTGTCGAACGACGCCGGGTTGGTCACACTCAAGAGGAACAGTTCGCCGGATTCGAGGCGGCGGCATTGCTGCCAGGATGGCAGCGGCCGGCCCCAGCGGTCGGCAGGCAGCACGGCGGCCGAAGGCACGCCGTCGATGCGGACGACGCGGCCAGTGCTGCACACCTCCTGCGGCGCGACGGCGCCCACGCGCTTGAGCAGCGGCACGCGCGCCGGCAGGTAGCCGCGCTGCGCGGCCAGCGCGGCGGCGTCTGGCGGCAGCGTGGTCAGGACGATGCTGCCCACGGACAAGGGACGTGGCGGCGAGTCGGTGCCGTGGCCTTGCGGATCGACGCGATACCAGCCGACCGCCACGCTGTCGGACGGGTTGTAGATCAGGCGCGGCAGCGGATGCACGAAGGACGCCCAGGCGAGCGCAGCGAGGCCGCAGGCGGACAGGCCCGCCAACACGAGGCGAGCGCGCAGGCGCGAGCGAGGATGCGGCGGGATGCCGGTTGCGCTGGCAACGGCGGATGGAAGCGTCATGGCAGCGTCCTCCCGGTTAGCCAGGCAGCGTGCCGCTCGGCGGTGTATTCGGGCAGCGGCAGGCGGGCAGCGAGCCGGTTGGCGAGCGTGCGCCAGTACGCGGGCGAGACAGCGGCGGGGGCGATGTCCAGCGCCTCGATGGCGTCGATGCGCTCCAGCACGGCGCGCACCTGGTTCTCGCCCTCGGCGTGCAGCAGCAGGCGTGCGCCGGGCTGCACGCCGGGGATGCGCTGTGCCGCATCGAGCGGCGTACAAGCCTGCATCACCATGAGCTGCCAGCGAACGGTGCCGTAGTCGTTGGCCTGCCAGCGGATAAGGCACAACATGGCGCCTGGCAGGAACACCGCGCAGCGACGCCAGCGGTCGAGCTGGTGCGTGCGCGCAGGTTCACCGAAGCGCAGGTAGAGCTTGAAGCGCGGTTCGATGTAGGCCAGCGCCACGCGCGTCAGCGGCGCGCCGGCAGGCTGGTCGAAAGGTACTGCGAGCTCAGCCGTAGCCGCGAAGGCAACAGGCGCGGGAGCAGACGAAGCGGATGCAGTCATGGCGTGTTCTCCCTGCGGTGTTCTGGAAACTCCCGCTCCAGCAGGCCGCGCAGCAGGTCGGCTACGGTCACGCCTTGCGTGAAGGCGGAAACCTTGATGCGCGCCCGCATGGCGGGCGTGATGTCGAGGGTCAGGCGTGCCGTGTAGAGGTCGCCCTTGTTCAGCGCATCGGCGTCGCCCTGGCGAATCCACGCCTCGGCGTGCGGATTCGCGGGCGGACGCGCGCCGATGCCGACGCGCTTGGCCGTGCGTTTGCTGTTCGGTGGCGGCTTCGCTGTCATGTCGGCCACCGCAGCAGTTCGTCCGCCAGTGCGGTGATTTCGCGGGTGGCGGCGCTGTCCGGTGCCGTCTCGCGTGCAAGCCGGCCAGCGGCCACGCTGTCGGCGAACACGATGCGCTGATGCACTTCCGCGCGCAGCGCAGGAAGCGGCTGGTCAGCAAGCGCCTGGCGCGCTTCGCGCCCGATCACGGTGGTGCTGACGCGCCGATTGATGACGAAGGCCGCGCGCAGCGCAGGCCGAAAGACCTGCGCCTCGCGGATCAGCGCCACCATCTCGGCGCTGGCCCACAGGTCGTAAGGACTGGGCTGCACGGGGATCAGCACGCGCTCGGCCGCCAGCAGCGCGGAGCGCGCCAGTGCCGCGATGCGTGGCGGGCCGTCGATGATGACGTGATCGGCCCGCCTGGCGAGTTCTGGCGCTTCCTGATGCAGCGTTTCGCGTGCAAGGCCCACGGCGCTGAACAGCCGTGGCAAGCCTTGCTGGCTTCTGCGCTGTGTCCAGTCCAGCGATGAACCCTGCGGGTCGGCGTCCAGCAGGACGACGTGCTGTCCGCGCATCGCCAGCTCGCCGGCGATGTGCGTGGCGAGCGTGGTCTTGCCCACGCCACCTTTCTGGTTGAGCAGAGCGACGATCATGGCGCGGCCCTCCGTGTTGGAAAGCCGGGCTTTTGCTGCTGCGTTTTTGGCCGCGTGGTAGTTGTCCACCGCAGCGGCGCTTCCCTACTAAAAGTTAGAGAAATTAAGTTAGGGAAGTTAGAGGACGCGCAAACCCAGTGCTGGCGCGGGTTTGCAGCCGGTCGGCACGCCTGATAGCACGATAGTCCCACGCCCGATAGCACGATACCCCGCACGCCTGATAGCACGACACCATTTACAGGCTTTCCCGGAGTTATCCCCGTGCCGTCTGCGGCACGGGCCGGAATGTCAGCAGCTCCATGCCGTTGTCCGGCATCCGCTCGATGCCCAGGACGTAGCCGGGCAGCGACTGCCGCGCGACCAGCGCGCGCAGGTCGCAGGCGAAGTCGTAGGGCTTGGCGGTGCTGCCGGATTTCTGGTGCAGGTAGCGAAAGTCGAACTGCCAGCCGTATGACTGCTTGCCGCCGTGCTTGCGCACCAGGCGGTACAGCCACCGCTCGATGCCGCCCGTGAGCCGGAAATACGCCGGGTCGATGGTCAGCACCAGGGCGGCATCGAGCACGCCGGCATAGAACCAGTCCGGCAGGATCAGCTCGATGCCCAGCGGCGTGCCGCTGGCGTCGGCCAGCTCGCGCCATTCGTTCACCCACGAAAAGCGGTGCAAGCGCCTCCCGGTGGTTTCGCGGATGGAAGTCGCCACGCTGGTCGATTGCAGCCGGTCGAGCGCGGCTTTCAGGCGCTGGTAGTCGTTCAAGGACGTGCCGCGCCCGATGAAGCGCAGGATTTCGTAGGGCGTGGCGTGTATCCAGCGCGACGGGCGAATGCCTGCGTCGCGCGCCTCCACGATCTGCGAGGCCGCCCAAATCAACACGTCGGCATCCCATATCGTGGCGATGCCGTGCTCGGCCGTGCCTTCCACGCGGATGGTGATGTTCCCGCTGCGGAAGTCGATCGGCGCCGTGCGCCGCGACTTCGCCAGCGAGAAGAACGGAAAGGCCATCAAGTCCTGGCTGTCGCGCGGCGCCATGCCGTCGCCCGGCAGCGCGCGGAACAGGTCGAGCTGTTCCCGCTGCTGCGATCGCTGCCCCGACGGCAGCGATGGGCTGGACATGACGATGGCCACCGGCGAGCCGACGATCAGCGGCCATCACGGTAGTCGCCCGCGTGACGCTCGGCATATTCCGGGTCGGACGTGGCCTCGTAGCTGCGCTGGTCGGCCCAGGCATCGAGGTCGGCCACCGCGTACATGACGCGGCGGCCGAACTTGCGGAACTTCGGACCACCACCGATCACGCGCTGCTTTTCCAGCGTGCGCGGCGACAGCCGCAGGTACTCGGCGGCTTCGTCGTTGGTGAGATAGCGTTGGGGCTGCGCGGCAGCGGTCGAGACAGTGGCGGCAGGCCGCAAAGGAGCGGGACGCATGGTGTGAACCTCCATAGCTTTCAAAGCTCCGGCCACACAGCGCAACCGGATGGAGGCAGTCTCAGAAAACCAAGCTGTCCTGCTCAGGGCCGTTTTGCGTCGTCCTCAAAACGACCCTTCTCAAGCGGCGGAAGCTGTGCTAGGCGGCGATAGCCGCCGCGCATCAGCGCATCGCCGCGCCGTACCAAGCGGCGTACCTTGGAGCGCAGGCCGCCGTCGCTGTACCAATCGGCTGCGGCATCGCCGCCGAACAAGCCTTCGGCCACCTCGCGCAAGGACGCACCCGCTAGGGTTGCGTCGAGCGCCTGCAAGGTGTGTAGCTCAAGCAGCGCGGCGGGTGCCGGCCTGGGCTTCGCAGAAGCCAGGGCCGCGCCGAGCGCATGGTTGCGCGCAGGTGCGGCGGCGCCGCCGCGGCGGGCATAGGCGACAGCCATCCCGTCTTCCAGGCCGGGCGCCAGCGCGAAGCGCAGGCAATGACCTGGGCTGTGCGCCATCAGCGCCAGCCCTTTGCCGTCATGGAGCAGTTGCTTGTGCCCGGCAATGCGCCAAAACGTGAACGCGGGAGCATACTGCGGCGGATCGGCGTCGGGATAGAGCTGCACCACGGCCACATGGCCGGGCAACCAGGCTGGATGCGCGTCGCGCGCATCCAACGCCGGATCTTCCAGCAGGCGCAAGCCCCAGCGATGCGCCGCCTGCTGCGCGGCTTTCGGCCGGCGATGATGGCGCAGCCAGTCGAGCCGGTAATCGGGGTTTCTGCGCAGATATTCCCAGGCCGTCCCAAGGTCGTCCAAGTGCAGCACGTACAGATACGCGGCAGTCGGATACCAGTGCTCGGCGCTGCGATCGACCATGACGCAACCTCCCTGCGAACAGGACTGGCCGCGACGGAAGAACTACGTGCTACATCGGTGTCATCAGAACGAAATGGGTTAAGGGAATAGTTGGGCTGTCAAGTCCGACTGGCTCCGATGCGTTGCGGTATTCGTCTCAATGCTGCGGCGGCAGCGTCCCTCCCGTGGGACGCCGTACAGGCCAGCCTGCCGCAGTCCGCGTCAGGCATCATGTCCGTTTGGATCAGACTGGCGCGGCTACGCCGCAAGAATCTCGATTGAGACCTGCCCGGTATGACACCAGACTGAAAAAGTCACAGTAGGCTGTGTTCAGTCCGGGATAGCCCCGTCGCGCTCGGCCAGCCGGGTGTATTCCGACAGCGTGCGCGTGGGCCGGAAGTAGCGGTCGCGCATCACGGGCTGCTGATGCGGCCCGACGATGCCAGCCAGCTCGGACAGCTTGACGGTTCCTTGCGCCGGCATTCCGATTCCCAGGTCGATGAGGCCCCAGGCGGTGTCGCCATCGGCGGGATCGAGTGCGGCCAGCAGCCAGGTCACATGCGCGTCCGGCGTGAACAGCCGCACCACGGGCACCGGGTCGATGGCCTGGCCGGCGGCACGAGCCTCGCCGTTGGCGAGCAGTTGCGCGCGCTCCGGGACGGTGGCGAGTGGCTGGGGCATGGTTGGCAATCCCACAAATCCAATGATGCACGGATGCGGTTTCACGCCCAAGCGCAGAACCGCCAAACCGGATTTACGCCTTCGTGTGCAAGCACGGATGCGCTTGCGTGGCTTTGCTGGAACCAGCAAATGCGGATTTCCGTAAAGGCACGAAAACGTAGAACACCAAATGAACACTATAGATTGTAGCCCTATAGGGCGCAATGGGCTGTCATCTTGGTTTTTCGAGGGAAACCATAGGTGGCGGCTGGGAACTCATTGGCGAAGGCGTTGAAGACAGTCAGGAAGGCGCGTGGCTTGAGCCAGGAAGCCTTCTCTGACGTGTCCAGCCGCACCTATATGAGCACCCTCGAACGCGACCTGAAAAGCCCGACCCTGCATAAGCTGGCCGAGCTGTGCGAGGTGATGGAGATCCACCCGCTCACGCTGCTGACGCTGGCCTACGCGGGCGACAGCCCGCACAAGGCCGACGAGCTGCTGGCGCAGGTGCGCCGGGAGCTGGAGGCGGTGCTGAAGGAGCGCGGCGCGGCGAAGCCGCGCGCGTGACGTGGTGATGTGCTGCGAACAGCAGCACAGCGCCCCGCCGCGATGGGCGGGGCGCTGCGGCGGTCACGCCGCCTGGGGCTTGCTGCGCGACCAGATCAGGTCGTGCGTACCGTCCTCGCCTTCGATCAGGCGGGCATAGACCGGAGCCGGGAACGAAGGATCGTCGAGGGTCACGGACTTGTATTCCCGCCCGGCCTCGCTGGTCTTGTTCCACGCCGCGCCGATGTCGTGGCCGGCGGCTTGGAGGCGGAAGTCGGGGGCGTTCTCGCTGCTGCCCTTGTCGTTGGGAACCAGCTTGACCTTGACGTTGAGCGTCAGGGTGCGCAGCGTGCCGGTGAAGCCGTCTTTGTCTGCGGTGAAGGTGCCGATGTTGGCCATGATGATTTCTCCTTTCGGTTGAACAAGGTTCGCGCCCATCGCGTCCTTGTTGTGATCCGGCCGGCGGGGGACGGGCTGGCTGCACCGCTTGCGGTCGAAACGCAGTGGAGAGCCTGGAGGCGAAAAGAATTTGCTGCGCGAGGAAGCCGCGCAGCGGCGGGGAAATTGTTTTCGCCGGACGGTTGCAGCCATGAAGCCCGAGGCGCAGCCGCGCCCCGCCAGGATTCACAACGAGACAAGGACGCCTTGGGCCGAACCGCTCCGAAAGGAGATGGGGCCGACTCGGCATCCCCGCCCGAAGGCTTCGCCGGCTCGCCCGCTGACGCGGGCCAGGTCAACCACCCGACGACAGGCGAGAACGCCCCTGCCGCACCTTGCGGCGCCGCTCTTGAGGCGTGGCGTGGAAGCTCCATAGCGATGCCGGGCGGGTTGTCCGTGAACCTCCTTCGTGACGTGATGGGCAGGCACCGCCAGCGTTGAGGACGGCATGCACCTGCACAACCTGCCGCAGCAAGCGCCAGCGTGTTCGCCAGCGCCCCGTCCGTCGCGGCGGGGCGCGGGCCGGGCCGATCCGGCGCAGCCGGTTCGGCGGCATCGAGGGGCGCCAAGCATCGCGCGGCGGGGATAGCCCGCAGGGCTTTCCCCTGGAGGCAAGCGAAGCGCGCAGCGCCGCAGGCGCGAAGGCGTGAGGGATTGAAGCCGAATGGGCCGTGACGGCAAAGACGGCACGGGGCGTAGCCCGAAAGCCCGGCGGCGCTGCGCGCCGACACGCCCAGGCCGTTCCAGATTTCCAAGCAGGAAACGCGGACATGCCTCTGATGAAATGGGCGCGGCTTACGCTGCGGGGTATGCACGCGGCAAGCCGAAAACTGCGGGTGATTCCTGCGCACTGCGGGCGCTTCGGCTTGCAGGCCCATGCGGGCCTGCCATCGCCGGGCGGGAAGCCCGGTCACGTCAACGCCGCCGCCTGAACTGCCGTGATGGCGGCGGCGTTCCGATTCGGCTGTGGGCTTGGAACACCGGGCGCGGCCACTGCCGCGCCCGGATTTTGCGTCCACCGCGCCCAGGACGGTACGGCCTGGGCGCGGTGCTGATCGCGGTTATCCCTTCGTCTCGATGAGCCACCACACGGCACGCGGCAAGGCGCGGCCTGTGATGGGATGAATGTCGGTGAGGTCGGCGCGGGCTGTCCAGCCCGAGGGCGGACGGTAGCCGCGCACGTCGCCTGCGCCGTGCCAGCGGCGGGCGCGCACAGTGCCGGGGGCGTAGATCGCCGCCATGCGCGGGCGGCGGGTGGTGGTGCGGGTCATGGGGGCTTCTCCTTCCAGCGAAGCGCCCCGGTCGAGGCCGGGGCGCTTGCCTTCGGCGCGGGTCAAGCGGCCAGCGCCTCGGCGGGTTCATCCGCCATTGCTTCGGCATCTTCCGGGGCGTCCTGCTCCGGGCCTGCCTCCTGCGCGGCATCCTGCGGGCCTGCGGCCTTGAAGATGGCGGGCATCCAGCCCGTACCATCGGCCAGCCGCTCGGCCTCGCTGGCAATGTCGGCCTTCTTGAGCTTCGCCAGCCGGGTGACGGATTCCGGTGCGAACGCGCCCACGGCATCCAGAATCACGGCCTTCGGAACGTGCTTGAAGTAGCCTTCTGCGGTCGGCTTCCACCATGCGGCCATGTCGAGGCCCACGGCCTGCGCCAGTTCTGCGCCGGGCTGGTGCGGCGTGGCGCGAGGCGTCACCACGTCCACCGTGGAGGCCACGCACACGGCCAGCAGCCGCACCAGTTCGTCTTGCGACTTCGCCAGCAGCACGGCGAGCAGTTCGGCGCTGTCCTCCGGCAAGGCTTCACCTGCCACCTGTTGCAGTTCGCGCAGCGCCACGGCAGCAGGCGATTCCGGCCAGTCCGGGGCCATGCCTTCCAGCCGGTCTTGCGCCGTGAGGCGCACGCCGAGCGGCAGGCCATCGCCATAGGCGTCGGGCTGCAAGACGGTCTGCACCATGTCATGCACCAGCGCGGCCAGCGCGACGTGCGGATGCCGTGCGACTTCGATTTGCAGCGCCGCCGTGCGGTGGGCGCTCAATCGCTGCGCCAGCCGGTCGGACAGGCTCGCGGCCTTGGGCGCGTCGTCGGCGTCCTCGTGCTCGTCGTTGGCGGCTTCGCCTTCGGTGCTGCCGAAACCGCGCCGCAGCTTTTCCAGCGTGCGCAGCGCCTTGGCCTCGGCTTCGCGCAGCAGGCCGCGATGAATGACGGCCTCGCCGTTGCGGTCGATGGTGACGATGGCACCAGCCACCTCGCGCACCTCGGGCGCATAGCCTTGTAAGGCGTCCTCCGCGTCTTGCAGTTCCCCGACCACCTGATCGCGCCGCTGTTCCAGCTTCTCGGCCTTGGCCTCGTCCTCGGCGTCGCAGGCTTCTTCCAGTTCGGCGTCGATCTTTTCGAGGCGGGTTTCCAGCGAGGCGATGCGGCGGGCCTCGCGGGTGGTCGGCTCGCGGCGATGGCGCGGGGCGTTCTGGAACGCTTGCCGTTCCTCGTAGGCCAGATGCGGCACGGCCTCCACCCATGCCCAACCCTCGCCGCGCACGTCCTCGGCCAGCGTTGCCAGCTTGTCGCGCACCAGCGTTTCCAGCACTGCGGTATCGGTGAGGTAGGTTCCGGCATCGCCTTCCGCGAACAGGTCGCGGCGGATGCCGCCGCCTGCCTGCCGGTAGGTGTCCAGCCCGACGAAGCGCACCAGCGCGTGCGTGGCGTCGATTTCGCGCTCGGTCAGGCGCTCGCGCAGCTTGGACGGGCTGCGCTGCCATTCCGGCGCACCATAGAACGCGGCTTCCTGCGCGGCGTGGTCATCGGTGATGGTCAGGGCCATCAACTGTTCCAGCGTCACGCCACCGGCCCGGTAGTCGGCCATGAGACGCGGCGAGACGTTCGCCAGCTTCAAGCGGCGCTGCACCACCAGCGGGGACACGCCGAAGTCGGCGGCAATGTCCTCGACGGGCCGGCCTTCCTTGACCAGCGCGGCGAAGGCCGCGAACTGGTCGGCGGGGTGCATGTTCTCGCGCTGCACGTTCTCCGCGAGGCTGACGGTGCGGGCGGACGCATCGGCCACCAGCAGGCACGGCACTTCGTAGTCAGTGGGGATGCGCTTCTTCTTCGCCAGCAGCTTCAAGGCGGTCAGGCGGCGGTCGCCTGCCACCACCTCGTAAGCCTCGCCATCGGCGGATGCAATCACGATCAGGTTTTGCAGCAGGCCGATGCGGGCAATGCTCGCGGCCAGCTCGGGGATGGACTGGCGCGGGGTCGTGCGGACGTTGCGCTTGGAGCGGCGCGGCAACAGTTGCGACAGCGGAACCAAGATCAGGTTCTTGGTCGGATCGGCCACTTCCAGCGGTGCGGCGGCTTCGATGGCGACGGTTTCGGTTTTGAGTACAGCGTTCATGGTGATAACTCCTTGCGGTTGGGATGCAGCAGCGAGAGAAGCGGCAAGGGCTGCTGCCTGCCCCTGCCGCGTGGGGATTCAGGCTTTCAACTGGCGCAGGCCATCGGCCAGCAGCCACAGGGCGCGATTGAGGCGCACGCTTTGGTCGATGCCCTGCACGGGCCGGGTGGTCTGGCGGCGGCCATTCGCGGCGCGGGCGGACAGGCCGCCTTTGGTCAAGTTCTCCTGCGTGCGGTTGAACACGCTCCACAGGTCGCGGCGGTCGTCGTCGTGGCGGCGTGGCATCAGGATTTGCGATTCCGTGATGGGCGCGGGCTTGTCCTCGTCGTACTTCAACGCCAGCGCAGCGCGGGCGAACACTTCGGATTCCCCGGCGTCGAGCGTGATGGCGCGCATGGCATCGCGCGATTCCTGCGCCCGGTCGAAGCCGTGCAGGACTTCGTAAGCGCCTTCGATGACGTGCCCGGCTACGTCGCCCTTGTGCGGCACGCGCACGTCGGCCACGGTGTCGCCGCAGACAAGGCCATTGCTGCAAACGAAGCGGAACATCCCGGCCAGCATCTGATAGCTGCTGGTGCCGTCATGGGAGTTCAGCAGGATGATTTCGTTGGCCTCGCGGCCGTTGATCTGGCTGGCGTGGCGCAGCCGGATCATGTGCTTGGTGTAGTCGCGGCGGTCGTCGTGGCGCACGCGGGTTTGCGTCACCATGAAAGGCTCGAAGCCTTCCCCGCGCAGTTCTTGCAGCACGGTCGCGGTGGGGATGTAGCTGTACCGCTCAGAGCGGCTTTCGTGCGGGGCGTCCGCGAAGATGGACGGGGCCACGGCCCGGATTTGGTCGTCGGACAAGGGACGTTCCGAACGCAGCACCGGGGAACGGGAAGCGAAGCGGGATGCGAGTTGCATGGCATTTCTCCTGACAAAGAAAAAAGGGGTTGCTGTTCACCGCACACCGGATTCCTAGATTCGGAAGCCCAGCCTTTCGGCGGTTCGGTGCGGTCGGCACGAGGAACCCGGTTGGCCCTGTTGCCACCGTCTTTCCTGAGTTCATCGCCCGCGACGGTCAGGAGCGCGCGGACGGGGGCCGTCAAGGAGGCAAGCGCAGGGTTGGTGCGGCCCGCAGGCGCAGCCGAGGACACGGCCCTGCGCGCCTTGACGGCACACGGCCGCGGGCTACAGTCGCGGTGAAGGTGATGAAGTCAGGGGAGACGGTTGGACATGGCAACGGCCCCTCAGCACGCCGACAGCACGGCAAGCGAAGCGCGCAGGCCCGGATCTAGGAATCCGGGCCGGAGGCGTCAGCCGAGCGGAGCGAGGGAACGATGGAAGCCCGTCAGGGGCGAGACGCCGCAGGCGGCTCGATGCGCTACGCGCACGACAGCGCGACCGGCCATGTTTCTTGGCCGGGGACGCACGGACTCCAAGGCTCGATGTACAAGCTCATGCGCCAGTCATCGGGAAACAGGTTCGACAGCGGCTGCTGCGGTCTGGCCGATCCGGCGCAGCCGGTTCGGCGGCCTTTGAGGGGCGCCAAGCTCCGCGCGGCGGGGATAGCCCGCAGGGCTTTCCCCTGGAGGCAAGCGCAGCGCGCAGCGCCCCGTCAGGGGCACTTAGGCATCACGCCGAGTCGTCAGGACGCAGGCTGGATTCCGCAACCGGCATCCAAGGCGAAGTCGAGTTCAGGTAGTAGCGCCTGCCACGCGCATACAGCCCCGAAGGCTCGGTAGGCTGGTAGAACCCGGTGACGCGGCGCCGGAACTGCGCGCCAAACTCGTTGGTGTAGATCACCGCGTCGCCGATCTTGAAGCGCAAGGGCTGACCGTTCTCCGGCGCGAACGGCTTGAGCGCATCGTGTTGCGCCGTGATTTCGATGATGTAGTCGTGATGGCTGCTCATGGCATTGATCTCCTGCGAAGGTTGGGAAAGCGCAAGGAGCGCCTTGCGGCGCTCCAAGGGCTGGTTCAGACGACGACACGCCCGACCAACCGGGCATCGCGCGCGTAGGCGCTCAACCGCTTCTCGGCGCGGAAAGACAGGTCGCGCTCGATCGGCAGGCCCAGCCTGCCGCGCACGGTCGCCAGCTCGCCCAGGCTGACCCAGCCGATTTCCGGCATCCCCAGGCCCAGGTCGCAAAGACCAAAGGCGTGGTCGTGGTCATCGGGATCAATCTCGGTCAGCAGCCAGGTCGCGCCGGCATCCGGCGTGAACAGCTTGACGACGGGTGCCGGATCGAAGTCCGGGTTCTCCAAGGATTCGCGGCCGTTGGCCAGCAGCACGATGCGCTGCTCGTCAGTGATGAGTGCGTTGTTCATGGTGAACTCCTGAAAGGTTGCCGGGCGGAATTGCCCGACCCTTCCGGGGCACGGCGCAGCGCAAGCAGTCAGGGGTCAACGACGGCCGCCAGGACGCAAGCGCCATCGGCGCGCAGCCCTTGACGGCGAGAACGCCGTGGCACGATGAAGGGGACAGCAAGACCGCCTCCCTCGCACCTCCACGCACGCGGTTTTTGGCAAGCGAAGCGCGCAGGCCCGAATAGCAATCCGGGCCGGAGGCATCAGCGATGTGAAAGGCGGGCAGTTCTTAAATGCGCGCCCAGTCCCGGTGCAGATCGTCAACGATCATGGGATGACGGTGCCCGCCTCGGTCTGCTTGTTCGCGCAAGTGAGGATGATCTGGCGGTAGATGATCGTGGGCGATGTCGGAAGAATCACTAGCGGGCCAGAGCCACAGCGCCAGTCCCACTCCGACAAGACCAATCAGCGACATGATGATGAAGGTCGATTGCAGCCCAAAGGCAGCGCCGAAGCGACCGGCCAAGGGATAGCAAATGAGCCAACACGCATGGGACAGGGCGAATTGCGCGGCAAAGACCGCGGGGCGATCCTCGGGATGAGCGGAGCGGCGCAACAGCCGGCCGGAAGGTGTTTGCGCCACGCTGTAGCCGAAGCCGACCACCAACCAGATCACCACCAGAACGGCATAGGTCGGAATCATTGCCCCGGCTGCCGTTCCCACAACCAGCATCGTCGCTCCCGCAATCATGACAGGTCGATCAGCAATCTTGTCGAGCAGGCGAGGCAGCGCGAAGGCCGCAACCATCGACCCGCCTCCGAAGGCCGCCAGCGCCCACGCTACCTCGGATTCGCCCAGGCCAAAGCGTGCCTTCACGATGACCACCGTGTTCACGATCACCATTGACCCCGCTGCTGCCACAGCGAGGCTGATCGCCAGCAGACCCCGAAGGCGCGGCGTGGCGAGGTAAATGCGCGTGCCCCGCGTAGTACGATCCCATATGCCACGACACGGGCCGGGAACGGTTGTGGGAAGCCTCACGCTGACCACAAGCGCGGCTGACACGAGGAAGCCGAGAACCGTTCCGGCAAACAGGTTGTGGAAGCTGATGACCGTCAGTAGCGCGGCGGCCAGCATCGGGGAAATCAGGCTTTCCAAATCGTAGGCCAGCCGGGAAAGCGACAGTGCTTTCGTGTACTCGTCTTCGTCGGGAAGGATGTCCGGGATAGTGGCTTGAAAGGTCGGCGTGAAGCCTGCGGACGCCGCCTGCAAGACGAAGATCAGCAGATAGATTTGCCAGATTTCGCTGACAAAGGGCAGGCAGAGCGCAACGGATGCTCGTACTAGGTCAAGGGCAACGAGCAACGACCGTCGCGGCAGCCGGTCGGCGAACGCCTGCGCGACCGGGGCGACTCCGACATAGGCCAGCATCTTGATTGCGAGTGCCGTCCCGAGTACCGCGCCGGCATTCGCCCCGGCCAGATCGTAGGCAAGCAGGCCAAGGGCCACCGTCATCAGGCCGGTGCCGACAAGCGCAATCACCTGAGCGGCGAACAGGTGACGATAGGTACGGTTCTTCAGGACGGAGAGCATCGGCGGGCCTCAGAGCAGTTTGGTCAGTGCCTTCATTTCGGTCAAAACGGAGTCTTCGTCATGGGCCAGGCAATGGTCGATGTGGTCGTGGATCAGGACGCGCTTTGCGGCCGTCACCGCGCTTTCCACCGCCGCGAGCTGGCGGGCGATGTCGAGACAGGATTCGCCACTTTCGATCATCCCTATGACGTGCCGAAGATGACCATCGGCGCGTTTCAGCCGCTTCACGAGATCGGGATGGGTTGAGTGCTTGTGTGTCGCGTTCATGTGGCAATTGTATCCCCCCTGGGGGGATATGAAAAAGTGCGCCGCCCGCGAAGGAGCGACGCACCGAAGGCCGCACGACGCAATCAGCCCGCCGCCGGCGCTGTCATCGACTGCAACTGCTCGATCACGCCAGGCTCAACGAACACGCAAGCCTGCTCGTCCGCGATCGGCACGTTGAACACCTGCGCGAACACCGTGCGCCGCAGATGGGCCAGCCGGCCCGTCCGGTATGCCTGCTCGGGCTTCATGCGCCCGCCAGCATGCGACCCGCTGCGCTGCGGATCGCATTCGACCAGCGCGACAAAGCCATCGTCGGCCAGCTTCTGATGCTCGGGGCACAGGCCCCAGCCGGTCGCCGTGTGGCGCTCCATGCTCGCGCGCAGGCGCTTGTCCAGCAGGATCGCGCCGGTGTCGAACGCCGTGCCGCAGACCAGGCAAACGTGCTGTTCGAGGGAAACGTGTGATTTGTCGTTCATGACGGTTCTCCGGTTGCAAGGGCGGAATTGCCCGGAACCGTCGCCCTCACGGCGCAGCGCAGCAGTCAGGGGTCGCAGACGGCCGCCAGGACGCAAGCGCGCAAGGCGCGCGCAGCCCTTGCACGGCGAGAACGCCGTGATACGGTGAAGGGACACAGCAAGACCGCCCCCTCACACCACCCCACGCACGCGGGTTTTTGGCAAGCGAAGCGCGCAGGCGCGGATCAGCGAGCCGGGCCGGAGGCGTCAGTGATGGAAGCCCGACAGGGGCGAGACTCGCGCAGCGAGGCTCGATGCGCAGCACGACAGCGCGACGGCGGTACGCCGGGACGCCCGACTGCTTGGGACAGGACTATTCGTTGTCGGTCTTGCGCTGCTCGAGCTGCAACTGCGCCCGTTGCGTTGCTTGTTGCAGCCGCTCCACCAGCACGCCCCTCGGCGGCAAGGCGGTCAGGTACTCGGCGACGTGGATGCCCGACTTGTCCAACTCCAGCAATTCGATCTGCTCGCGCTTCTTGCCGGTGCAAAGGATGATCCCCAGCGGCGAGGCTTCCTCCGGCTCCCGTTCGTGCTTGTCCAGCCAGCGAAGATAAAGCTCCATCTGTCCCTTGAAAGCTGCCTTGAACTCGCCGACCTTCAACTCCACTGCCACCAGCCGCCGCAGCTTGCGGTTGTAAAACAGCAGGTCGAGGTGGAAATCCTCGCCGTCGATCTGGATGCGCTTCTGCCGGGCCACGAAGCTGAAACCCGCGCCCAGCTCCAACAAGAACGACTCCATTTCGCGGATGATCGCCGCCTCCAAGTCGCCTTCCTGCCAAGTGTCCCGCAGCCCCAGGAAGTCGAGGATGTACGGGTCGCGCATGACCAGGGCGGGCGACATGCGCTGCGCATCGCGCATCGTCGCCAGCTCGTGCGCGATCGTCTCGCCCGGCTTTTGAGACAGCGCCGTGCGCTCGTACAGCATCGAGTCGATGCGCTCGCGCAGCGTCCGGACGCTCCAGCGTTCGGCGCTCGCCATCTGCGCGTAATAGTCCCGCTGGAGCGGGTCTTTCAGCGGGATCAGGGCGATGAAGTGCGTCCAGCTCAATTCTCGTATCAGTGATACGAGAATCTGCTCGTCGGGGAAGGTGGCCGCGAACTGCACCATGCGGCGCAGGTTCTGCTCGGCAAAACTGCCGCCGTACTCCTTCACCAACTGCGCCGCCAGGGTGGGCAGGACTTCCTTGCCGTAGGCGCCCCGGCGTCCGTCCAAGACGTGCGTGCGGATGCGCTGGCCGATGCGCCAGTAGAGCATCGTCAGCTCGCTATTCACCGTCGAGGCGGCGCGCTTGCGCGCCGCCTCGATCAGTGCCCGAATGTCGCCCAGCAGCGCCGAAGGCGCTGCGGACGATGCTGCGGATGACCGGCGCGTGTTCATGCCGCCGCCTCCGCAAGCTGGCGCGCACCCGTGATGGCTTGGCGGCGGCTGGCCACCAGCTCGGCCGCATCGCGCACCGGCTTGTCCTCGGTGTGGACGTAGTGCATGAACATCGCCACGGTCTTGTGGCCCGTCAGCTTCATGCCCACTTTGGTCGGCACGCCCGAATTGGCAATGTCGGTGGTCGAGCGATGGCGGATGCCGTGCGTGCCGACGTGCGGGACGCCGGCGGCCTTGAGCACCCGGCACCAGCCGCCATAGTGCTCGCCAAAGGTCAGGTGCTTGGCCGGGTCGTTCGGCGATGGCAGGACGTAGGGGCAGCCCTCCCGGCGCGGCGCCGTCGAAAGCAGCCGATAGGCTTCCTCGCTCATGGGCTTGGAAATGCCGCCGACCTTGCTGTCGGGCCACACCACGCGCCGGTTCTCGAAGTCCAGCCAGCTCCATTCGAGCGGGCAGATTTCGGAGCGCCGGGCGGCGAACTCGAATTGCAGGCGGATCGCCAGCGGGATGACGTAGTTCTCCAGCCCCTCCGCCTCCAGCTTCTCCAACTGGCGGAAGATCCGCACCATTTCCTCGTCCACGATGAGCCGGGTTTCCTTGCCCGGCGGGTACATGGGGACGTGGCGGCACGGGTTCGTGCCGTCCGGGCGGTAGCCCCACACTTCGGCCAGGTTGAACATCTTGCGCAGCACGCCGAAGGTCTTGTTCGCCTCGGTCGGCTTGTAGGCCAGTTTCTCCATCAGCCCGGCAATGTCGGGCCGCTTCACGTCATGCACCTTCTTGCGGCCCAGCAGCGGGATGATGTTGCGGTCTATGACGCCCTGATAGCCGTCCTGCGTGCTGGGCTTGTTGCGCTTCTTGGAGTAGTCCTCCATGAACTTCTTGCACAACTCGGCCATCGTGGGCGCCTTGCGCGCCTCGGCCTTGGCGCCGCCGGGGTCGCCGCCCCGGCGAACCTCGGCCAGCCAGTCCTGTGCCTTGACTCGTGCCTGTTCGACGGTCAGCTCCCCGTACAGCCCCAGCGAGGGCTTGCGGGGCTGGCCGGAGTTCGTGCGGTACTGGAGCATGAACACCCGGCGGCCGGTCGGGGTAATCTTGCACAGGAAGCCGGGCACCACGGTATCTCGCAGTTCAACATCCTTGGCCTGGGGTTGGGCCGACTCCACGGCGGTCTTGGTGAGCTTGATCTTTGCCATGATGACTCCTCGGAACAACCCGGATTCCAGGAGCCAGATAGGAGCGGCGCGAGGGAAAACCGGGTCAAGTTTCAGAAAGCACCGGCATATGATGGACGCGCGTAAGTTATTGATAAACCTGCTGTATCTAGCTACGGCGCAGTCCAGCGAACTACCGGGCTGGAGTCATCGTGAAACAAAAAACCTGTGGCGCGCCTGGCAACACCGGATATTCGAATCCCCGCAGCGCCCCACTTGCAAACGGCTGTCATTCCTTGTGCAAGAAACATTATTCAAAAAGCGCGAGAGCTCGTCGGTTAGTTTCGAGTCACCGTCAATCAAGGAGGCGCCAAGAGCGACACATTGACCCAGGTATCTCTCAAGAACTGAAACCAGACAGAAAGTCAGCCCTTCAATCGGCAACCGTACAAAAAAGGCGCTGCACCCCGATTCACTCACTAACTCATGACATAGATCCATATTCCTGACAGCCATTAAAACACTTACAACGGAGACAGCCCCATGCGATTGAACATCAAACTCTGGTTCGCCACCCTTGCCACCTGCGCAATTGGAATGACCAGTGCTCACGCCAGCGACATATATCCAAGCAGGCCCATTCGGCTTATCGTTCCCTACCCTCCTGGCGGTCTGGCCGACACATTTTCGAGATCACTCGCAAAAAATATCGGTGACAAGCTCAAACAGCCGGTGATCATTGAAAACAAGCCGGGTGCCAATCAGGTCATAGGCGTGGAATCTGCTCTACGGGCACCCGCAGATGGATATACGCTGTTTCTAGGCTCCATGACCAGCCTGGCCACAAACATCGGGGTCTACCGACAATTACCTTACGACCCGATAAGGGATTTTTCTCCGGTCTCAAGCCTTTTTTCATCGCCACTCATTCTCACCGTTCGGGCCGATATTCCTGCGTATAACGTTGAAGACCTGGTGACAATCGCAAGAAAGAATCCCGGCAAGACGACCTATGCCTCACTGGGAGATGGCGGCAGTCTTCATCTCGCCAGCGAGCTGTTTTCTCAGGCCGCCGATATCAAACTCCTGCGCGTGCCCTACAAGGGCAGCGCTCAGGCCATCAACGATGTGATGGGCGGCAACATCACCATGATCTTCGATGCAGGATCGACGGTGATTCCGCAGGTCGAGGGCAAGCGGCTGCGTGCACTGGCCGTGACCGGAGACAAGCCAATCCCGGCGCTGCCGGGTATTCCGTCGATGAAGCAGGCTGGCTATCCTTCCGTGGATATCAGTGTGTGGTGGGGGCTGGTGGTACGCAGCGGAACTCCGAAACCCATTGTGGATACGCTCAACAAAGCCGTCAAAGCCACTCTCGCCAGTCCCGAATTCGCGCAACCGTTTGTGGGCTATGGCTTGACGATCGAGTCCAGCTCTCCCGAGCAATTCGGGAACTTCATGCGGGAAGAATCGAAACGCTGGCCGACTTTCATGGCAAAGATCGGCATTCAGGCTCAGCAGTAAAGCCCGCCATGCTTGACAAGATCCATACGGATATTCCTTCGGCCTTGGCCGACATCGTCGATGGGGCCACCGTCCTGGTGGGCGGCTTCGGAGGAGCCGGCCTGCCTTACGAGCTGGTTCATGGACTGATAGACCAAGGCGCCCGCGACCTGACCATCGTGAACAACAACTCGGGAACCGGACATGGCGGTCTGGCTGCACTGGTGGATGCCGGACGGGTCAGAAAAATGATCTGCTCCTTTCCCAAAGCGGCAAACCCCAAGTCCGATCCCAACATTTTTTCTCGCTGGTACAGGGAAGGACGCATCGAACTGGAGCTCGTGCCGCAAGGCACCATCGTGGAGCGCTTGCGAGCGGCTGCAGCCGGCCTGGGCGGTGTCTACTGCCCGACCGGAGTCGGCACACTGCTGGCCAAGGGCAAGGAAATGCGCATGATTGGCGGCAAACCCTATTTGCTGGAGTTGCCCTTGCACGGGGACTTCGCCCTGATCAAAGCGCATCAAGGTGACCGCTGGGGCAATCTCACCTACCGCAAAGCGGCACGCAATTTCAATCCGGTCATGGCCATGGCGGCGAAAGTCACCATTGCACAGGTTCACCAGACGCTGGATCTCGGCCAACTCGATCCGGAGCATGTTGTCACCCCGGGGATTTTCGTTCAACGCGTGGTGAATATTGCGGGAGCACAGTCATGAGCCTTTCTGCCAACAGGGGTCGCAGCCGCCAAAGCCTGGCGCGGCGTGTCGCCGATGACATCGAGAACGGCTGGTATGTCAATCTAGGAATTGGACTGCCCGAACTGGTTGCAGGCCATATCGGCGCAGGCAAGAGCGTGATCTTGCACAGCGAAAATGGCCTGCTGGGCATGGGTGGCCCCGCAGCCCCTGAAGCCGTCGATTGGGACCTGATCAATGCGGGCAAGAAGCCGGTAACCCTGTTGCCGGGCGGCTGCTATTTCGACCACCTCAGCTCATTCACCATGATGCGCGGAGGCCATCTCGACCTGTGCATTCTGGGTGCGTTTCAAGTCTCGGAGCAGGGAGACCTCGCCAATTGGTGGACTGGCGACCCGGACGAGTTACCCGCGGTGGGAGGAGCCATGGATCTTGTGACCGGAACTCGCAGGGTTTTCGCGATCATGGACCATGTGGATCGCGATGGCCGCCCCAAGCTGGTATCGACATGCACCTATCCTCTTACGGGAGCGTCAGTCGTCAACCGCGTCTACACCGACCTGGCGGTCATCGATATCACCCCGCAAGGCATGGTCGTGCAGGAAATGGTCGATTCCCTGGATCTGAAAATGCTTCAGGAAGTCACGCAAGCACCGCTGAGCGCAGCACCTGGCCTCACGCTGTTTGCCCGTTCTGACGAAGACAGGAGAAGCAGCTCATGAGCACTCTTGAACCAGAGGATCATGGCGTGCAGGCTCGCTATTTCGATTACCTGGCTTCTGGCCAATGGCGAATACCTGTTTGCACCGACTGCAGCAAGATCATTTTTTACCCGAGACAAATATGCCCCAACTGCGGGGGAGGCAAATTCCTATGGATAGCCCCCAAAGGCACGGGCACCATTTATTCCCAAAGCGTTATCCCGCGCTCTGAAAAAAATGGCGGCGCCTACTGCATTGTGCTTGTCGATATGGACGAGGGCTTTCGCATGATGAGCCGCATGCACAACCTTCCACCGGAAGAGACTTATATCGGAATGCGGGTGAAGTCACTGCTTGCGTGTCTTGATGGTATTGCACAGCCCCAGGTTTTGTTCGAACCGATAGTCGGCAATTGAAATGAGAGATATCAATCAACTGCGCGCCACGGCAGCAATTACCGGAATAGGTCTGGCGGGGATGGGAGATGCCACCGGTTTTACCGAGATGGAAATACTGGCAAAATCCGCACACACTGCCGTGCGTGATGCCGGCCTCAAGATGTCCGACATCGACGGACTTTTTACGGCAAGCTTCAACCGATTCTTGCCGGCACTCTCGGTCGCTGAATACCTTGGCATCAATCCAGCATACATGGACAGTACGAATATTGGCGGAAGCGCCTACGTCAGCTGCCTAAAAAATGCTGCCATGGCCTTGAACAGCGGTGCATGCAATGCGGTGCTGGTTGCCTACGGAAGCACCGCTTTTTCCGCTTCAGACTTTCGCCAGCAGATCGCTGCGCGCGCTCAGCTTGAGCCCCAACCCTTTGAGGCGCCTTATGCACCGTTCAACCCCGCGAGCTCCTATGCTTTGGCTGCGGCGAGGCATATGCATGAATATGGAACCAGCCGCGAGCAGTTGGCCGCTATTGCCGTCGCAGCCCGGCAATGGGCACAAGCCAACCCGCTGGCCTTTCGTCGCGGGCCATTGACTGTCGAAGATGTGCTCTCGGCTCGCATGATCAGTGACCCGCTGACCACCCTCGATTGCTGCTTGATCACGGACGGCGCAGGTGCCTTTGTCATGACCCGCTCGGATCTGGTTGGACCCAGCGCAGCGCAACCCGTCTATATCCTGGGCGTGGCTGCCTCACAGACACACCGGCAGATTTCCTGCATGCCAGACCTCACATCCACGGCGGCCCGCGAGTCGGGCGCTCGCGCATTCGCCATGGCCGGACTTTCCGCGAAAGACATACATGCAGCGCAGCTGTATGACGCCTTCACCATCAACGTTCTGCTCTTTCTCGAAGACCTGGGTTTTTGCGCGAAAGGCGAGGGAGGAGGCTTCATCACAGAAACGGGTATCGGTCCTGGCGGCGCGCTGCCCGTGAACACCAACGGAGGTGGCCTTTCTTGCGTGCATCCTGGCATGTACGGGATATTCACCGTCATCGAGGCCGTTGAGTTGCTTCGTACAGGTGGACAATCACGCGGGCTCAAGCAGATCGATGCCGTGCTTTGCCACGGCAATGGGGGAGTGCTCGCCAGCCAGTCCACGGCCATATTAGGTACGCAAGCCACGCTCTAGGTGCTGCGCTCAAAAGGCTCCACGCCCTCTCCATGCTTGACGACACCAATGCCAACCGCCTGTTGATGAGTTCTGCAAGCTACCTGCAGGGCTGCGCTGGCAGCCGAGATGAGGCCTCTTGATCACGCCCACTTCATAAGCCATTGCCCCAAAGAGATCAGTGCGCAATGAAAACTGGCAGGCCAGGCAAACCGCCTATTTGATGGTCTGGCCCTGCAGGCCTTTTTTCAGGATCAGGTCCACCACGGGCTGCTCGCGCTTGTTGGCGCGCATGCAGTGATCCTTCTGGAAGTGGTCTGTGACCCTGATCACCCAGCGCGCCCAGCGCTTGTTCTCGCGTTCGCGCCAGGCATGCGATGAGACGCTTTCCCAGGCATAGCCGTTGAGCACTGCGGCATTGACGAAATGGTCCAGGGCGCGCACTCCGGCCCTGCCTCGCTCCGTCTTGCCGAACAGGCCGACCCAGCAAAGAATCAGCCAGCCCAGGACCGCCAGCGGGACGACGGCGCACATCAACACAAAACCTGCCAGGCGCTCCTTCATGCATCCTTCCTCTTGCGCAACTTGATACGTACCCCATTTTCAGAGCGAATCGTCAACCGCCCCACGGGCTGCGGCACATGGCCCGGCGCGGGCAGGATTTCATAGCGCTGCAGCAGGCAGGCCAGAATCAGGACGGCTTCCTGCAGGGCAAATGCAGCGCCCAGACAGACGCGCGGGCCCATGCTGAAAGGCATGTAGGCGTGTTTGATGGCCTCCTTGTCCTCCTCACGGTCAAAGCGATCAGGGTCGAAGGCATCGGGGTTCTGCCACCATTTGCGGTGACGTTGCAGCAGCCAGGGTGCCACCACCACCGTGCTGCGCTCCTTCAATTGCTTGCCCCGTATGGGGCAGGACTGAACGTTCTCCCGGGCAAAGAAGCCCACTGGCGGGAACAGGCGCAAGGTTTCGCGAAAAATATTCCAGACCTGCGAGAAGCTCTTCATATCCGCCTGCTGCGGCAGACGGTCGCCGACCACCTCCAGCACCTGTTCATAGGCACGCTGCTGCACGTCGGAAGACTGGGACAGCAGATAGCTGGCCCAGGTCAGTGCGCTGGCAGAGGTTTCATGCCCCGCCAGAAACAGCATGGCAACCTGATTGACCAGCTCTTCCTCGTTGAAAGGCTCGCCCGTATTCGGATCCTTGGCCTGCATGAAGGCGGCAAGAATATCCTCCTGCTCCTCGGCCTCGCCCCTCAGGTGCGCTTCATAGCGCGGCTTGATCATGGCGTGCAGCAGGCCGCGAATTTCGCGGGCGGCCTGGTTGCTCTGCCAGCGATACCAGGGCATGGTCAGCCAGCGAACGCCGAACAGGGCCGGCAGCATGAGCTTGGGAGCCAGCGCCTGGTAGCGGGCAAAGGCTTCGAAGATGCGATGCGCATCTGGCCCCTGCAAGGGCGTGGAAAAGATCGTGCGGAAAATGATATCGGCAGTGACATGAGTCATCTCGATCTCGATGTCGTAGGGCTGGGCCTGGTCCACGGCATCCAGGCGCTCCAGCATGGCCTGCGCGGCACCGAGCATGCGCGGGAAGGCGACGTTCACGCGGGCCTGGGCAAACGCCGGGTTCATCATGGTGCGCTGACGCTGCCACTGCTCGCCATTGGTCGTGAAGATGCTGTCTCCCAGCAAGGGCTCCAGCGACTCGTGCAGCAGATGGCTCTTGGGAAACTGCTGCGCCTCGCTCTGCATGACTCTTTTGACTTCCGCGATGTCGTTGAGCATGTAGAGATCCACGCCAGGCAGATGGACCTCGCCCATCTGCATGCTGTAGCTGCGCTCGAACAGCGCATCCATCCAGGAGCGCCGTGCATGCCAGAACATGCGCAGCTTCGATGTCTGCTCGGGATGGGGTTTGGGATAGGCGGGGCAAAAACGACTCATCGCACCAATTTCCTCTCTATGTAGTCACGCATCGGACCGGCGCTGGTGAGCAACTCGAAATAGTCATAGGCACCGGCAACTTCGCCGGCCATCAGATACTGAAAATGCATGCGCATCTTGTTCCTGCGCAACCAACGGTAAGTTGCCGGCAAAAACAGCTTGTGAAAACGCGGTGAGCACACGGCTTGCGGATTAAGCCCCCACTGGGCCCGGCGCTTGCCAGCCTCGGTAAAGGAGCGGACGGCCTGGGTCTCATCCTTGCGCCCATCCTCGCGCAAGGACAGCCCCACCACATCGCACATGCCAAAGCACACGCTGTCGCCGGGGGAAGAGATATCGGCCCAGTACACCGCTTCGTCCATGGCGATCTCGCGCAAGGTCTGGCGCAAGGCACCGGCACCTGGAAACAGCCCGAACAGCGGAATGCAATTGCCCAGGGTGACCAGATTCACCAGCGGCCTGCGCGAAGGCTGCAAGGATAAGGGACTTTCTGCCAGCTTGCGGCGAAGTGCCTGAGTCAGCTTCAAAGCCTGCACACTGCCGACACTGAAACCGACCACCACCACTTCGCGCCAGCGCTGCTGCTGCAGGGCCTGCGCCACCTCGGCGGCCATGGCCTCGATGCGCGCATCCAGCACCGCAAAAGTCTTCCCGGAACTGACATGGGCAAAGTTCAGAATCCTCAGAAGCCAGCTGATATGCAGATAGCCATCCAGCACCAGACCGCCCCAGCCGACGACAGCGACCGCAGCCAGCATCAACGCGGCTGCGCCCGCCGGCGCCAAGCCGCCCCAGGCACTGACAAGCAGAGAGCCCAAGCCCAATCCGGCCAGCAACACCAGCAGCATGTAAAACAGCGGATACATCAGCGCCCACAAGGTAAAGCGCGCCTGCTCCCGCACGGGTTTGAGCCACTGCCTCAAGTTCCAGATGGAAACATAGGTGCCCACGGCCTGGCGAAAAACCTCTGCCCGGCTCGAAGGCCAGTGCAGACGGACCTGATCATGCCAGTCGAAAAAAACGAAATCGGCGCAGGCCGAGTCTCCGGAATCCGTCTGAGACACCCGCCAGCGAGCATGCAGCGATTTCTCCTGCCCATGCTCACCCACGCTCCATTTTTCCCTGCTGCCAATCGCGTATTTTCGATGCGCAGAAGCCACCGGCTGCTTTTGCGCCTCGGCACGCATCAGCTGGTGATAGTGTCTTGCACCGCGCGGATCAAAGCCGCCCATGAAGATCACCAGGCGCTCGCCATCCCCTGTCTTCTTTGAAGAATCGAATGAGATGTTCTTTTCGCTGCCAGTCATTGGTCCCCTCCATACCAAGGCTTATTCGACAGAGGCGACCCCCTGCAGCATGGAAGGCATGGCATCTTTCTGATTGGCCGGCCTGGAAACAAGGACTGGCTCCGCAGCCTCTTCGGGCCACAGCACAGGATCGACCGACGGGCCACCGCCCCACAGGCGCTGGGCCATCTGACCGTCCAGCGCAGCCCCGCAGCGCCAGGAGACCCCCGACAGCCGGCGATAGAAGCTGCCGTTGATCTGCGTGCACTCAATCAAGGCCTTGCGAAAGCGCGAGAGCATTTCCTGATCGGGAATCGCCTGATGGGCCCGAAACCAGAAGTCGCGCATCTTGCCCTGATAGGTCAAGCCTTCCAGGTCATACAAGGCATTGCCGCAGACCTTGACGGGAGCGCCATGACCCAAGGCCGAAAGCCCGGTCGTGCTGTTGACCAGCACCACCCCCTTGGCGCTCTTGAGCAAGGAAGGCAGATGCTGGTCATGGATATAGAGCACCTTGCCCTGCAGGCCATGGCGCCGCGCCAGCAGATGAATGATGTTGGCGTAGTTCCTGTGTCCGCGGTCCATGGGGTGGTGCTTGAAAACCACCACGTCATCCGCAATCGACTCTCCACCTTCGGGCACGCCACTCGTGCGCTCCAAGGCCTGGGCCCGGGAAAACGAATGCAGTACGTGGTTGATGAAATCCGTCACGAAATCATAGTTGGAGTGGACCACGATCTGGGCATCGTTATAAACCTGCAAGGGAGCCAGAAAGAACTTCTTGCGCAGGTCACCGAGCAGCCGATCTTCGATGTCCTTTTCAGTGCGCCGGTACCAGAATTTGCGCAGATAGCTCAGCCACCACCAGGGGGCATCGCGCACCGTCATGCTTCGGTGATGCAGGGCGTTATTCCAGAACCACTGGCCCAGCCAGGCCGCAAAAAAATACAGCATGCCCCACATGGCCGAATGCCAGAATGAGTTACCGACCTTCTTCCACGACTGCGTGGCCGGCCCGTTCGCATGAGAACGCGGTGGCACGTCTTCCTGGTGCGCCCTCTGTTTCAGCCATAAGGCCAGTCTCTTTTCGAAATGCGAATGCCCGTTGACGCCCATGGGCTCGAACGTGATGTGATCGGGCCGCAGATAGCCCTCTTCGAACACCCCGAAGGCACAACCCAGACGCTCCGTCATGGAGCGCACGCAAGCATGGACCGGCCGGCAATCGCCGAACAGCAGCACCGCATCGATACGGTGCCTGACGATAAAGGCCTCCAGCACCTCGGGCCACTGGGTCAGATCCCCCCGGAACGAATGGGCTTTGCGCGGATAGAACAGCCAGTCACCGGCATTGAAGTTGAATTTGAAGACAGTCGCCCCCACCGAGCGCAAGTCCTTGGCCAGGTTCCAGAAAAAAGGCCCTACCGGGCCTTGCAGCAACAAAACACGTTTAGACGCAAATCCACTCTTGTTCTTCATGCGTTCAGGACTGCGGACTGTCAGGCCGCTTGGTATTTCTATGGAGGCGTCATGAGGCATGACCCCTGCATTTTAGGGGTTTCACCGGACAACACCCTCGCACATCACTGCACGATGACAACAAATCGATGGAAAATAATTGCAAAAAAAGGTAAGTGTCACCAGTCCGACAAAATCGACCGCAGCAACACCCCGCTTTTGCGCCATTGCCGCCGCAACCAGCCGGACTTCAGGCGATGCAGGCCGCCAGACTGCTCCAGCGCCGTACGCTGCTCCAGCAAGCGCCTGAGCACCGCCTCGCAACTGGTGTAGCCCCGGAGCACCGGATCCCAGTACAAGGGGTAGTGCAGCAGCGCCCCTGCCACCAGTTCATCCAGACACAGCGGGCGGCTGCGGCGCGGCACGGGCAAGCGGTCCTGCGTCAGACCCCAGCCGGCGTAGAACGGGCGCCCATGCACAACCACCTGCTTGTTGCGCAGCAAGGCATCGAAGCCCGTCAACGAGGTCATGGTCACCACCACATCGCAAGCCTCGATGCAGCTGACCACCGAAGCGCCCTGTTCAATGCAGTCGGCATGCTGCAAAGCCTGGGCCGGCTCGACATGGCCCTTGCGATTGCCGCTGCTCACATCGGGGTGCGGCTTGAAGACAATGAATGCATGAGGAAACGCAGCGCGCGCGGCCTGGATCAGACCCAGATTCGTGCAGACGCCATCGGTATCGCAACCAAAGCGAATGGAGGCATCGTCTTCCACCTGACCCGGCACCAGCACCACCTGCCGACCGGCCTGCGGACGATCCGTGCTGAACCAGTCCACCGGGCGATTGGGCTCGAGGTTGTACTTGGTGATGCCATGCTCGACGATAAACGCACGCACATTGCGCGCACGCTGCAAATCCTGCTTCGTGAATGCCCGGGTGTTGAGCAGGTCCTCCAGCTCCGACGGCTGACCCGGGTCGAAATAAATGCCCTTGGCGTCCAGCACAAAGGACTGCGGCGGGATCAGGTCGGAGCCCAGGCCCACGGAGCGGACAAAGCCATCCTCCATGCGAAGCAGGCGCACGCCCGATGCATCCGCCAACTGCTGCACACCTGCCGGCGGCACGCGACCCCAGCAGACCAGGCAATCGTCACCGCCAGGCTGCAAAGCCCTGGCCGCAGCGGCATTCTTGACGAAGACCACCTTGCCCGGATGCAGGGACAACATGGCCTTCACGTTCGCAGCCTTCCAGCGCCGAAAGCCCACCACGATCATGCGCCCGCCAAAGCGCCCGGCCACCATGCGTTGACGCTGCAGCCAGTTGGTCACGTCCAATACATTACCGCGTTGGCGTGTCTCCGGATTCAGATAACGGCTGTAATGCACATAGCCCGCGGCGAACAACTCGTCCACCGAGCGTCGGCGACCAGCGCGACGCAGCATGGCCGGGTGCTGCGGCTGGCGATCATCCGTCACACCCCAGCCCGCATACCAGGGCACGCCAAAACAGACCACCGGTTTGCCGGCCAGCAAGGCCTCGAAGCCCATCGTCGAACTGACCACATAGACCTTGTCCATCTGCGCAATCAGGCTCATCGGATTGACGGCGTCGCGCAGCACCACCGTGCGGGCATCAGGCTGCACGCCCGTCAAATAGCCGCCCTTGCGGCCCGAAGTCACCTCGGGGTGGGTCTTGACATAGACCGTGGCCTGCGGATTCTCGGCCAGCGCAGCGGCCAGCATGGCGTCGAAGGTCCCGGCATCCGCCCCGCCCTTTGCCACGCTCATATCGCCCGCCGTCTGGTCAATCACCAGTACCCGCTGAACATCATCGCTGCGCAGCATGCCCTCCGGCAGGTCAGGAGCATGGTTGTATTTGCTCAGCCCTGCGGAGAGCAGCTTCTCTCGGGCCTGCTGCACCAGCACGGCATCTGCAGCCAGCAGATCGACATCGCTGCAAAGCAAGCGCTCCAGCGCACTGGGCCGCGTGCAGTCGTAGTAGATGCCTTCGTCATCGACCACCAGCGACAGCGGCGGGAAATGTTCGCCGGTGCCGAAAGAGCGAAGAAAGCCATCTTCGAATGAGAAATAAGAATACCTACAAAAAACTGCGTACTTTTTCAGCAATCTGGTATTCGGCCGGCATCCCCACCCTGCCAAAATAAACTTACCGGCTCTCCACCAGGGGCGAAAAAAATATACGTGGAGGCCTACTAACTGGGGAAGAAAAGGAATCCTCAGGATCCCAAAAGAAACTACACACAGTCTTACTTTGTTAACCATGAAAATGGAAGATCCTCAAATACTGCTATGCGTATTTCAAAATATATGTACTTTTAATAAAAAACTAACAAATTACAATAACAAATACACTCTTAATCACAAAAATTCACAAAAAGGCGGCATTCAAAAGGTAAATTACCCAATAAATGGCCGCCAAAAATTTAATAGTTAGTCATCACACTTCCCTCTGATTCTTCGAAATCTACTTCAGGGGTTTCTTTCAATAGCCTCCCACTGGACAGGTGAATTCTCACTCACGTCAACTGTTATTTTCCTGCCTATGACTTGTGGCAAAAATTTTGGTGCCAGACCAAAGCCAGGTCGAACGCTTCGAACGGAGTCTTCTGTCACAATGTCGCCAGCCTTCAAAGCTTTGACAAAATATAGCGAACGTCGGAACTTCGCGTTGCCTTGCTCACTGCTTGTCCGGGCATAATTGACTTTTCCTGCCGCATACCAAGCCGTCTTCGCATCTCTGCATAATGCCGCCATTTCCTCAGGCTCAAGTGAGAAGCTATCATCTGGACCACCACCATTGCGATCCAAAGTGAAATGCTTTTCGATGATGGCAGCCCCCAAGACAACACTAGCTATAGCAGTTGTATTGTCCAATGTGTGATCCGACAAGCCAGTGACCAAGCCAAATCGTGCAATCATGTCAGGAATTGTACGAAGGTTGTAATCTTCTGATGCCGCCGGATAGCCACTTACGCAATGAAGAATTGCCAACTCCCGACATCCCCCCTCTCGAGCCGCGTCAATGGCCTCCTGAATTTCGTTCGCGTCAGCCATACCCGTCGAGATAATCAATGGTTTACCAGTGCTGGCTGCATATCTTATTAATGGCAAATCGACCGCTTCAAAGGAAGCGATCTTATAAGCCGGTGCATTCAGATCCTCCAGCAGGTCAATGGCTGTATTATCAAAAGGGGAGCTAAATATGGTGATCCCCAACTCACGTGCATAATCGAAAAGTGGCTTATGCCACTCCCATGGCATATGAGCCTCTTCATACAAGTCATAAAGTGTACGACCATCCCAAAGACCACCACGGATACGAAACTCTTCTCCATCGCTCTTCAGAGTTATCGTGTCAGGCTTATAGGTTTGCAGCTTAATTGCATCTGCTCCGGCCTTCTTGGCTTCTTCAATAATTCTCAGAGCAGTTTCGATCTTCCCATTATGGTTAGCGGAAAGCTCGGCAATAATATACGGAGGGAAGTCGTAACCAATGCTTCTTCCAGCAATCTGAATGTTCTTCATGTTGATTTCCTAATATCTTAAGAACTATTTCCATTCACTCTTCAAAAGGCCAAAGCAAAATAAATCCGAGCGTTTTCCAGCTATTTTTGACTGTTCGCGTAAAACACCTTCTTGAACAAATCCAAGGCGTTGATGAAACGAGATAGACGCGATATTTTCTGCGATAGCTTGGCCACACACTTTGTGCAAATTCCAGGCTTGGAAAGCATGAGTCAACGCCGCTTCTCCCAGCTTTCTTCCACTGCCTTTCGGAGCATTTGGTCTGACATAGAAGCCCTAGTCTGAAACTTCATCAACGCCGACGTTAGAGAATTGAACAAAGCCAAGCGGTTGACTATCTTCCTCAACAAGCATTAGCCTACGCGTTGGATCAGTGCTGGCCCTCTTGAACCACATCGTGTGTTCTTCAAGAGAAATTTCATGCTGGGTAAGCATGAAGCGACGAATATCAATGTGATTTCGCCAATGCAAAACCAGCTCAACATCTTGCTCAGTCATTGCACGAATCAAAAATGAATCACTCATAAACACTTAGTACTTCCATTATGATGCGTGGTATTCCTTGCCCATCAGTAACTGCACCTGCTGCACGACTAAGCTCGCCAAGCAACTTGAACAGGTCTTCCGAAGCAAAGAGTCGTCGCAAATAGTCTTTCACTTCAGCGATATCCTCGACATAAACTGCAGCGCCCTGGGCCTTAAATGCCTTTGCGCCTTCAAGCTGATTTTCCGCTAGGACCAGCACCACACTCGGTACCCCAAGACAACAACGCTCCCAAGCCGTACCCCCTGCTGCGCCAATCGCCAGGTCACTCTCAGACATTAGTTGTGCCATATCACTGACTCCCACTAATACCTGCGTGGAACAGTGCATGCGACCAGCTTGTTCTCGCACCTTCTCGAGCCATGGAGAATATGGTCCCATGACCACGCTGACTCGAAGGTCCTTAGGCAGGTCACATAAGTTCAATGCTTGCAACACATGCTCGGTAGCATTGTCCTTGTCCACCCCTCCCATCGTGATGAGCAAGTGCTTCATTTCAACGACGTTGCGTCGAGCCAGACTCACACAGCGCAACTGCGCGAATTCCGGCCGCAGCATTGCATACTGTGGTCCGATCAATAGAGTCGCCTCAGCTGGAACCAGATCACAATAGTCTTCCACAAGACGACCTAGATTCTGATCCACAAGCAAATCACAGCTATGCCTACGGTCCGCTAGGTCATCTATCACCAGCAGCCGCTGGTAACAAGGACGGAGAGCCTCCTCCCATTGCTGCTCTATAGCGTAGTGATCGACAACCAGCCAATCCACCGTATCGCCACCTAATGCAGATCGTGTCTGGTCTGCGTCGTTGGCCCAGTCCGTACCCAACCACGCCGAATGCGCCGTGATCATGGGTAACGGATCTAAAGGAACATCCAACTTAGGGAGAGGCACAGCGCTGTGCCCCCGTTGACGTATCAGCTCTAACAAGTGCCCATCATGGGGACGGCAAATGAATAGGCACTCGGCACCATTTTCACGCAATGCGTCAGCCAAAGTCAGGCAGCGCATTACATGACCGGTTCCAATTTGCACAGATGCATCAGTGCGAAATGCAACACGTAAACGCGGATGATCAAACTTCATCATTCGCGACCTTGCTGCATAGCCCTAAACATCCACTCTGCGCGCTCCCAATCCTCCGGCGTATCAATATCTTGCACACGATATCGCGGAAGGATCAATGGAGCCGAACGCGAACCAAAAATAATACGCTCCTCGCACCAAGCTTCGCCCCGGCCCCAATAGAACTGACCAGCATCATGAAAAGCTTCGGTCAAATCCTGAGATCGGGTATTGAAATGCTCAGGATTGAACATTTCAATATGCCCATCTGCCTTCAGGCATATTGCACGTTGGATGGGGAAAGCATAGCTGGTGACCGAGAAAACGTAATCGGCACCTGTTTTCTGCAGCAACTCCTGACCACGTCGCAGATCGTCGGCACTCACAAATGGAGCAGTTGCATACAGGCAACATGCCTGCACCACAGTCTGCCCATGAGCACTGATGGTTTCGACAGCATGGCGAATCACAGGAATGGTGCCAACATGGTCATTCGATAACTCGGCCGGACGTATGAATGGGACCTCCGCGCCATGCAGGCGTGCAACCTCAGCGATCTCTTCATCATCGGTGGAAACAATAATGCGATCAAAGCTACCGCTTTGATGCGCGGCCTCAATCGACCACGCAATCATTGGTTTTCCACAGAACTGCTTGATATTCTTGCGTGGAATGCGTTTGCTGCCGCCGCGCGCAGGAATGACCGCCAGTCTCATATTTGCAGCGCCTTACGTAAAGCCGCAACCACTTCGTCCTGCTGTGCGTCACTCATGGCCTGAAACATCGGCAGGCTGATCGCTTCACTGTAATAACTCTCAGCCTCAGGAAAATCACCCACCTTGAAACCCATGTTGAGATAGTAGGGCTGAGTGTGTACAGGAATGTAGTGTAGGTTAACCCCAATGCCCAGCTGGCGCAAAGACTCGAAGACTTGGCGGTGAGTCTGCCCAATCTTGTCCAACTGAAGGCGAATTACATACAAGTGCAAACCGGAATAGCTATCAGGATGCTGCCAAGGTGTCGAAACCGGCAGGCACGATAGCAGGTCATCGTAGCGACGGGCTAATTCATGGCGACGTGCCACGTATTGGTCAAGACGCTCCATTTGCTTCACACCCAACGCTGCCTGCATCTCAGTCATGCGATAGTTAAAGCCAAGATCGACCTGTTGGTAATACCAAGATCCATCTGACTCATGCGTCATCTCCGACTGATCGCGAGTAATGCCATGACTGCGCAACAAACCCATCTTTTTTGCAAGTTTGGGGTCATTGGTCAGCGCCATACCACCTTCGGCGGTGGTGATGATCTTCACGGGGTGAAAGCTAAACACAGTAATGTCACTGTAACGGCAGTTACCAATGAACTCACCCTTGTATTTGCCACCGATAGCATGAGAAGCATCCTCGATGACCTTGAAACCGTAGCGCTGAGATAGTGCATGGATTGCCTGCATGTCGCAAGGCTGACCACACAAATGAACCGGCACAACAACTTTAGGCAATTTTCCTTCACGCTCTGCCTGTGCTAGCTTTCTTGCAAGGGCGTCCGGGCAGAGGTTATAGGTACGTGGATCAATGTCCACAAAATCGACATCTGCACCGCAATATAGGCCGCAGTTAGCCGAAGCCACAAATGTTATGGGTGTGGTCCATAAACGGTCGCCAGGACCAAGACCAAGAGCCAGACATGCAATGTGCAGTGCTGACGTTGCGCTATTGACAGCCAAGGCGTGTTCACAGCCAACATGCTCAGCCACACTTTTTTCAAAACGTGGCGCCATCGGCCCTTGGGTCAAAAAATCTGAACGAAGAACGGCAATGACTGCGTCGATGTCTTCTTGAGTAATATCCTGACGTCCGTATGGAATCATGGTTTAAATGCTCCCGATCTTTTCGCGGTTCTTTTCAATCCAAGCCTGCAGGTCGCGATCAGACATCCACTCGCTATTGTTATCACTGGCGTAGACAAAGCCTTCAGGAACAGTCTTGCCATTCTTGATGCGCTTGGGATCAGCTGCCCAACCATTAATATTCGGCAAAATTTTGTAATGCTCAGGGTAGTCAAAGGTGTAGTGAGCATCTTCAGCACCAATCATCTGCTCATGCAGCTTCTCACCAGGTCGGATACCAACCACTTCTTGCTTCGCTTCAGGCGCAACAACCCGTGCCAGATCCGTGACTTTCATCGAAGGAATCTTTTTCACATAAATTTCGCCGCCTTCCATATCCTCGAAAGCATGCCAAACCAACTCGACTCCATCTTCCAGAGAGATCATGAAGCGAGTCATCCGATCATCAGTGATCGGCAAAACACCCTTCTCCTTGATGGACATAAAGAAAGGAATTACAGAACCTCGGGAACCCATGACGTTGCCATAGCGGACCACCGCGAAGCGCGTATCATGGCTACCGGAATAGGAGTTGCCAGCTACAAATAGTTTGTCTGATGCAAGCTTCGTTGCACCGTATAGATTAATGGGACTGCTGGCTTTGTCGGTTGACAAGGCCGCCACGCGCTTTACACCCTTATCAATGCAAGCATCAATAAGATTCATTGCTCCATTGATATTGGTCTTGACGCACTCGAAAGGGTTGTATTCCGCAGTAGGGACAATCTTCGTGGCTGCAGCATGTACCACGTAATCTACGCCATCGAGCGCGCGATACAAACGCTCTTTATCACGAACATCACCGATGAAAAAGCGCACACGGGAGTCACCGACGAATTTCTTCGCCATTTCCCATTGTTTCATTTCATCACGAGAGTAAATGATAATTTTCTTGGGGTTAAATTTTTCCAGGGTCATTGGCACAAACGTATTACCAAATGAACCGGTCCCACCAGTTACTAGAATTGTTGAGTTCTTAAGCATAAATCACCTCTTTACTAATCAAATTTTCTCTTGCAAACAACTCAAGGCTCTGAGCAAGATTCCTAACCAATCCAAGCTTATCGCCCAGATTATCACTTTCGATGTGTCTCACGGAGTTATGCCACACATCTGTCTTATTGGCATCAATTTTACGCCACTTCAACTCCGCGGAGTTTGAGATCATCCAGGTTTCACAACCCAAAGCACCTGCAAGCTCCACAACAGTTGTAGCAGGAGATATCACCAAGTCTAAACTCGACATCAAAGATGCCACAGAATCCAAATCATTGAACTGATCTAACTCTGAAAAATTAATTAGTTTTCCAGGGAAATACCTCTCAATTTTTTCCAACTCAGCCCGACAATCATCATATTGCAAATTAACAAACCTGACACCTTCAACCTCGAATAAAGGCATCAAATCTTCAACACTCAGATAATGCTCGTTCCGCGAGAAATTCTGCAAACTGCTTCGCCAACTAATGCCTACCAGCAACTCCCCCTTAGGGAGCCTATTTTTAAAAGACGCCGTAACAACATCATCAGAAATCAGATATGCCCGCCCTGGAAAGCAAGAATAACTCTTTCGATAACGAGATATTAAATCAGTTACGCAAACAATCTTTTCAGCCCTATCAATATGGGGTAACGCTGAATTATCAAGAACTACGCAAAGCTCCGAACCCGGAAGCTCATTATATAGTTTCATCGGATAATTCTTACTAAACTCCCTGTTCCGTCTGACAGGCAAAAATTTCAGATTGGGAAAAGACCTGCTCAGAATTTTCTCAAGGCGATAGTCACAAGTTATTTGCAATGAATTTATGGAGTCATCCCGCTCAAAATCAGAATACAAAGATGCAAATCTTATTTCATCACCCGGCCCATATACAGCCATAATAAGCAAATTTTCACAATCCAATTCCTCATCAACAAAATATTTATCTTTAAAATAATTAATTAAATCATTTCGGAAAGAGGATTTTAAGTACTGAGAGTAACCTTTCTCGATCTGACCAAGCCCCAGATAAACAGGAATTGAAATTGTTTCACTTATTGCCATACCTCGATATTTCGCTTCAGCAATAACTGCAAGGGCCTCTCCAAAATCACCAACATGAACCAGTTGTCGAACCAATTCACGACAGACCAAATCGGAGCACTTTAAATCTTTAGCTACCCTTAATATTCTCAAAGATTCTTCACTTTCCCCCAAGGCAAAAAGCGCTTTCGCATACGCAATATTAGCTTTATCCGATAAATCCCCTGAAACTATGACATTTTTTGCGACACGTAACGCAAGGTCGTAGCTGCCGACCTCCAAATAGGCTTGTGACTTTTTTACTGTTTTTTCATTATCCAAAAAGATACTGGATTTAATAATATTTATATACTTCTCAGATAATCCATACTTCTTTAATAGAACAGCAAAAGCACTAATTCTCTCAGGATTTAGATCAATACTCAGAAAAATACTTTTTATCAGCTCAATTTCATCAATCAACCCCTCTTCCAAGGGAAGATTTTTAAACTCAAGCAGCAATGCTTTCCGATTATCCCCAAACAAATCGATTTGTTTGCAAAGCTTTGAAAATGCAAGAGCCGATTCAGCATCAAAAAGCATTTCCGACAAATTACCAAGCTTAATCAAAAATGAGTATCCGGAATAACCATTCAATAATAGCTTTTCGGATATCAATAAAGCATCATGGTAATTTTTATTATCAAAAAAAACCAAGAATAATCCATAAAGATTAATCTTTTCAGAATCTGCCATAGCAGCACTCTCGAAATTCCGCCCCTCCTCTTGAATATCTCCTATTTTCTCCACAGTAAATCTTGATTTAGATAAATAATCCAAATATTCCAACTCACCACATTCATTCAAGAGCCAAGAGAAATGCTTCCTCAAATACTCTCCAGGAAAATATTTTGAAACAAGACTGAGTACATCTCCAAAATCTGAAAGACTCAATACAAGTCTGTACTTTAGAATAAAAGCATCACGATCCTCATCTTTATTCGCCTTCCCAAGTATGGCCAAAAATACAGACTTCTTATAGATCTCCGATTTTTTCATCGAGAAGTATTGGGAAAAATCTATACCATTAATTCCAATTGGGCTTTTATTTGCACCCAAAACAAATTTGGGCCAAAAAATAGATTTTTGCTTCGCATCAAAAATCTCAAAATCTGATACTGCAATCTTCTTATAAAAAGCACATTCTCTCTCTGCTGCAATTTTATAGCAGGTCGCAATAAAACCTTCTTTTGCTTCATTGATATTTGCCAAGTACCGCGGATACTTTAGATAAATAGCATAAAACAATTCTTCCAATTTGAGAGAACGATTTCTTCGAGGAACCTCCACTCGATCATCTGTCAGCCCCCAACCTGCATAAAAAGGCTGCCCAACAACTGTTACTTTTTTTCCAAGTAATAGCGCCTCCAGACCTGACAAAGATGTAATCGTATAAACGTGATCAACAGAATTCAGAAATTCAATTTGATTCGAGGTTGGAGAGACTATTGTGCAATATTTTGCTACTCTTCTCTTTTTTAGTATACTTTTCTGAAATCCATTATATACATCTGGATGCGGTCGATAAATTATTTCTGCATCAGGATTTTCAAATTTCGCCAATTTAATTAGCTGCTCAATGCTCCACCGATTTATATTCCCCAATCGAATGGACTGATCCCCATCTACCTGACCTATAACAGCAACCCTTCGAGAAAACTTGTAATCCACCTCATCTCTTTGAATTATTCCTTGCGAATTATATTTCGACAACTTCAAATCATGAAGCAGCTTTAGGCATTCTCTTGAATCGTCAATATTTTTCTTCGTAAATTCGTAACTATTCAAGAGCCGCTCAATCTCAGACTCACTTCTAGGATCGAAATATAAACCAACGCCATCTACGATTAAAGAATAGGGAGTTGCATGCGATGCACCCAAATCAAATGATCTTAGAAATCCATCCTCCATACGGAGGACATTTAATTTCATTTTCTTTATGAAAAAAGAAAAAAATCTCGGATCATTATATCCCCATACAACTATTTTCTTAACAGGCACAGGGAAATTTTGAATGCTTTGATATATTTCATAGGAGCTTGCCTTCCTTTTAAAGAAAATAGCCTTAGATCCCTCGAAATATTTACTAACAAAACCCCATTTCCAATCATTGAATCCCACAAATGCAATTACTTCTGCACTTACAGAATTTTCCCAAGAATCACCAACCAAAAAACACTTAATCCGCTTACTTAAATCACCAAAAATTTTTTCTGGGTTTATTAACTCATAATCATATTTAAATTTTTTTCTCTTAAAAAGATTGAATAATTTTTTTCTCGAAAAATAGGACTCCAAATCATTTATTGTTTTTTTATGATTACTGAAATAGTTATTTTTTAAAAAGAATTTCATTTTAATATATTAATTTACAAGCCAAACACGACTTTCGCGCCAATCGCGATCTGGTACATGATCTGAGTGATGTCCTTCCAGAACTGGCGTTTTTTCTCATCCACCTTGGGCAATACCAGCACCTGATCGCCCGCCTTGAGTCGGGTATTCTCAAAAAGCTTGCCGGTATCCACCTGCTCAAACGCGCCATCTCGGTGTGCGACAACGACGCGAGCCGCATCTGCAGTCTGGGTAAAGCCGCCTGCTCGATCGATATAGTCCTTGAGGCTCAAAGAGCCATCGAATGCCACGGCATTGGGAAAGAGAACTTCACCACTGACCAGCACCAGTCCATCCTTGCGCGGTATTCGAATGACATCGCCGTTTTCCAGCAGCATGTTGTCGCGCTGTGCCGCCTGGGCAATCTGCACCTGCCCGGTGGGCTCCACCTTCTTGGCACGCTCCACCCATTGCAGGGTCAGGTCAGCTTCATCTTTACGAAGTCTGGCTTCTTCGCTGCTGCCACTGCGAGCGGTGAGCAGTGCCGTTTCCAGGCTGCGCAAGCTGGTAGCGAGCATCTCTTTCTGGCGATCCTTGACGCTCTGGCGGAAGAGCTGGATGCTTTCAGGCTCGGCGTCTGCCGAGGTCTGAATGCTCTGCATCAGCGCCCCCAGGCGTGTGCCATAGGGCAGCACATACTCCTGCGAATTCATATGCTCGCCTTCGACGCGCACGGTAATGGTGCCGGGCTTCTTGTCCGCAGTGAATTCGAGTTCATCGCCGTTTTGCAGCACTAAAGTATTGGCTTCCTGCAGCGGGTAGTACTCGGTGTTCTTCACGGTTCCGGTATTGCGAGCAATACGCACATGCGTGGCCTGAGCCTGTGGCTTGGCCAGTTGCATCAACTGGGCAACAGTCTCAGAGCCCTGGGCAAACTCAAAGCGCTTGGCGTTATTCACAAGGCCCGATACCCGCACCCGGTTGGCAATGGGGGGGACAAAAATCACATCTCCATCATTGAGCTGCAGCAGCGGCAACTGCCCTTTGAGCAAAAAGTCATAGAGATTGAAAGTGCCACGCACGGAGTTGCCGCGCTTGACCTGCACAGTCAAAAAGCTGCCCCGCTCCGGGTCAATGCCACCCGCCTGGTCCAGATAGTTCAACAAGCTGTCCATGCTGGTGCCGTTGTACAGGCCCGGGCGCATGACATTGCCGCCCACAAAAATGCGCACCGGCTGGGCGGCGGCCAGGCTGGCATAGCTGTAGACATTGGCGCGGAACACGCGCCGCACAGCAGCCTCTACCTGCAGCTGCAGATTCTTGTTGGCAATACCCAATACCTTGATAGGCCCGACCTGGGGCAGGAAGATATTGCCCTGCGGGTCAACAGAAGCCACGCTGTCAAAGGTATAGCCGCCCCAGAGGCGCAGATGAACGCGGTCGCCGACTGCTACCAGATAGTCGGGGTTGAACTGCGTTGCCCCGGCGCGCGCAAAGTTGCCGGTAAACAGGTTCGCCCCAAAGACATCGCTATTGAGGTTGGCCGTGTAATCAGCGGTCTGTGGGGCTTGCGGCAACACAGGGGACTGCATGGGGACGGCAGCACCAGAGCGACTTACCGAAGCATCGCTAGATCCACCAGAAGGAACCAGCCCCAGCGCCTGATTGATCTGGAAAGGATCAATACTGGATGCCGATGTATCTTGGCTGGACCGGGCTTGAGAGGTCTGGGTCTGGGCCAGAGCCGGTACCAAACCAGTCAGCAGCACCGCGACTGCCGAACTGATACAGGTACGCGCGATAAAACATTGCATGATGAGACTCGAAAAATTCAGAACAATCAGTCGCGGTGATCGCGTACGATGGATGCCAGCAATTGCACCAGCCCGGCCAGCAGCAAGGACCCCAGAATAAAGGTGGCGATGTTATAGAGGCGACGGGGGCGCAGGGGGTATTCAGGCATCGACGGGCTTTGCAGCACCAGCACCTTCTTCAGAGTACGCGTTGCTTCCACCCGGCCTTTTTCCAGCGCCACCAGAGCGCTCTTATAGGCATCCTGCTGAAACTGGGCCTCCAGCTCCAGGCGCTGGTACTCTTCTACCGTCTTGTTCAGCGACTGCCCCTTGGCACTGGTCAATCGGGCCTTTTCTGTCTTGATCTGCTTTTCCACGGCCTGTATCTACAGATCGACCTCTACAACCGCGGGAGCGGTAGGAGCCAGATAGCCCAGCAACGCAGTCTTGCGCGCGCTAAGTTCGGTCAACTGCTCATCCAGCTTGTTGACCACACCGGCCAGATTTTCGGCAGCAGACTGTGGCGAGATCAGTCCCTTGGCATTCTGGAAGGCCAGCACGCGCTGACGCGCGTTCAGCGCATGCTCACCACGCTCCTTGACCTGCTTTTCCAGAAAGTTCACCTGCTCCTGGGCCAACTGGTGGCCCAGTGTATTCATGTAACGCTCGCCTTCATGTACCAGTGCGCTGGTGATCTTCTTGGCCATTTCTGCGTCGTAGGCCTGGGCCTGAATGACCAGTACACCGGCATATTCGTCATATTCCACACTGATGCGCGAGAGAAAGTGCCGGTGAAAAAATTCCAGAGACGCATCATGGAAGAACATGCGCGAAAGAATGTCGTGATCATGGCTGCTGTAGTGCTCGCGCAGGTTCAGGTCTTTATCCAGTTGCAGCAGCATATCGACAGATAGCAATCTATCGCGCAGCAGCATCTGATCTGCACGCGAGATTCCATCGCCACCGGCCAGCAGCGCGCTGAAATCCATGGCCTGCGATGCAGCCATGTCAGTACGTTGAATCAGCACACGGGCTTCAGACACATATCGATCAGAAGCAATAAACCCCCAATAGATAATCGCCAATACAGATACGCACAATGCAATGGCAAGAGCCTTCATCCGCCATATGGCTTGGCAATAGCCCTTAAGGCATTTTCTTTTAAAGAAATCGGTCATTTGGAAATACTGTCTTTGTAATTCTGTAAAGCATCTTCAATACTGTCGAACCAATAGGCTTGGCCTTCATGCAGCCAAATACCGGCTTGACAAAACTCGCGTAAGGTGCCGTTGCTGTGCGACACCATAATGAGCCCGGAGCGATCCGCAATACGCTTGAATGCATCAGATGCTTTCTTTCGAAATGAAGCATCCCCGGCCGAAGTGGCTTCATCCGAAATATACACATCAAAATCAAATGCCAGAGATAGTCCGAACTGCAGGCGAGACTTCATGCCCGAAGAATAAGTACGAACGGGCTCATCAAAGGATGAGCCCAACTCAGCAAATTTTTCAATATAGCCAATCCTATCCGTCATGGCACATGCGTCGCCGAACCCATGTAAACGGCAGACAAATTTGGCATTCTGGCGTCCGGTCAACGAGCCTTGCAGCCCACCGCCATAGCCCATAGGCCAGGAGACCCTGCTGCGCCGCTCAACTACACCGCGCGTGGGTGTGTCGACTCCTCCAATCAGATTGAGCAACGTCGATTTGCCCGCGCCATTGCGCCCCACCAAACCTACACTAACCTTGGAAGGAATGGTGATATTGACACCTTTGAGTATCCAACGCCCAGCCCCATGTGGTGTCTGATAGCGTTTATGCACGTCATTAACAATTATCATTGTGCTCTCAACCGTTGAGAAAAACGTACTTGCAGCGCGAGTCCTAGAAATACCGAAATAACAGCAAAGCTGTAGAGATAATTAAAATTAGCCTCGGGGGCAGCATGATAATTTGGAAAAAAGCTGCTTCTTAAGAGCTCTAAGCCATGTGCAAACGGATTTAAAAAGGCCCATTCCCTGAATTTTATAGGTATTGCAGAAAGTGGAAAAATAACACCCGATAGCAAATAAAGAGGTCGAAACAAGAAACTCACTAGATTTGCAACTTCCGGAATCAAATCGCTAAAAACCGATAGAATAAGCCCTATCCCAAGTGCGCAAGAAATCAATCCAATAAATGCAAGTAGTGACTCCATAGGAGCCTCAGGAATAACTGATCGACCAAAAAATGCCAAAACCACCAACAAAACCGTTAATATAATTAGGCCCATCAGTGTTTCAAGCGCTGCACGAACAATGACGGTGTCGATAGGACGCACCTGTCGGTAAGCAAACAACGCCTTATTAGCATCGACCGCCCCCATTGACCGCTGAAACACGTTTTGCACTGTGAAATAGCCGGTCAGGCCGAGCGCCAGCCAGACAGCAACGTCAGCCCCAGCCACTGTGCGAGCACGCAACACTGTGTACAGAAGCAACATGAAGCATGTGTGCAAGACAGGCTCCAACACAATGAGTACCCAGGCGCCGCGCGTGGCGCTCAGACGCGCGACCGCTTCGCGCAGGAAAAGTGCGTTCCATACCGCAAAGGTGACGGAAAGTGAACTACGTGGCGCAGAGATCGCACCAGAAGACGGGGCTGAGTCCAAGATAAATCCTCGTTCTTTTGGACTCAAGACGCACTGAAATCCAATCGGCTGATTGTAAATGAAAACATAAGCAAAACCTTATTACAGGCAGCCACTGCCTCCCACTTCACATTCAATTACATTACTAATAAACTATCAAATACAATGAATTGATATATTTTATCTATTAGATAATCTTAATTCAATGAAAAATCAATTAGGATTTTTCAATCACAAGAAGAAAATTAGCATATCAATATCAGAATCATTTCTCATATATATTTTCAAAGTAAACATTCAATAATAAAAATCGAAGAAACATAATCTCAATTATTTACCTCATATTTAAAACATTGAATAGTTGAAAACATATTTCACGTCTCCAGGCACACCACCGCACCTTCTTCATGCCTCGCCCGAGCAGATCTCCGATGGAATCGACCACAAGACGGCAGATCCACACCCCGGGCAGTCAATAATGAGAGCCTACTGTGCGTTCAGGATGAACTTCTGACCGAGCACAAACATCGCTACCGTCACCGCAGCAACATCGGAGCTGCTTGCCGTCTGGATTGATATGAATACCACTCAAGAAACCGCCTCCCCCGCGACCCCGCGCCTGACCTCTCTGTCTCACGGCGGCGGCTGTGGCTGCAAGATTGCGCCCGGCGTGCTGTCGGAGCTGCTGGCCAAAAGCAATCTGCCCAAGCAGTTTTTCCCCGACCTGCTGGTAGGCACGGAAACCGCAGACGATGCCGCCGTCTACAAGATCAATGACGAGCAGGCCATCGTGGCGACGACGGACTTTTTCATGCCCATCGTCGACGACCCCTATGACTTTGGCCGAATTGCCGCCACCAACGCGCTGTCCGATATCTACGCCATGGGCGGCACGCCGCTGATGGCGCTGGCCATTGTGGGCATGCCCATCAATGTCTTGCCCCACGATGTCATTGCCAAGATTCTCGAAGGCGGCGAATCGGTCTGCCGCGACGCCGGCATTCCGCTGGCGGGCGGCCACTCGATTGATTCGGTCGAGCCCATCTACGGCCTGGTCGGCATCGGCATCGTCAACCCCAGGCAGATGAAGCGCAATGCCGATGCCAAGGATGGCGATGTGCTGATTCTGGGCAAGCCCCTGGGCGTGGGCATTCTCTCGGCGGCGCTCAAGAAGAACTTGCTCGACGATGCAGGCTACCGCGCCATGGTGGATGCAACCACCAAGCTCAACCGCCCCGGCACCGAACTTGCCAAGCTTGACGGCGTGCACGCGCTGACCGATGTGACGGGCTTCGGCCTGCTGGGCCACGGCCTGGAACTGGCCCGTGGCGCCCAGCTCAGCGCACGCATTGACAGCGCCCGGCTGCCTGTGCTCCCGGGTGTCCAGGCGCTTGCAGAGCAGGGCATTTTCACGGGCGCTTCGGGACGCAACTGGGCGTCTTATGGAGAACATGTCCAGCTGGCTTCGTCCCTGAGCGATGCCCAGAAGGCGCTGCTGACCGACCCTCAGACCTCCGGCGGCCTGCTGGTTTCCTGTACCGCCGATGCCGTGCAGCAGGTGCTCAAGGTCTTTGCCGATAGCGGGTTTGCCGATGCCGCCGTGATTGGGCGCATGGAAGCAGGTGCACCCAAGGTCTTTGTGGACTGAGAGCGGCTGGAAGTCAAAAAAAACGGGACGAAGAGGCATGAGCCCCCTGCTCCCATCTTCCCGCCTCATGCAAAAACGCCCGGCATAGACCGGGCGTTTTTGCATGAGGCGCCTGATGAATTCAGGGGGCCGAAGTCTCACCGACCACCTCGGCCGTAGTGCGGCGGTCGATCTTGCGGCTCAGCACCACCGAGGTATAGGTCTGCTGGATACCGTCGATCAGGCCGATGCGGTCTAGCAGCGCATCCAGTTTTTCATTGCTCTCGCAGCGCACAAACACCATGTAGTCGTACTGTCCGCTAACGGCCGACACCTCTTCCACCTCGGTGAAGCGGTTGAGTGCCTGCATCACCGAAGTGGCCGTCTTGGGCTGGACACGGATGCCGCAGTAGGCACGCACGGCGGACTGCTCCATGCGAGAGCCAAGGCGAACGCCATACCCGGCGATCACGCCTTCCTGCTCCAGCTTGGCGATGCGGGCGACCACCGTGGTGCGTGCCAGATTCATCTGCCGGGCCAAGTGCGCGGTCGAGGCGCGCGCATTGGTCTGCAGCAGGCGCAGCAGCTGGCGGTCCGTTTCATCCAGTCGATATTCCATACCTTGTCTATCCAAATCTTGCCGTGCTCTTACGCAAACGCTGCGCCAGACACTCATCCCCAAGAACTCTCTGCCAGCAACTGCAGTCATTCATTTGCCAAGTGGCTTGTGTTCCTGTTTGCTATCGGCCAAACGCTTGGCGCGAGCATCAACTGCACCCAACTGCCAGTGATTGTGTCAGCTAACCCAGTTTGGTAGCGAGCTTGTCTTTTCAGATGGCAAATCTGTATACATTTGTTTCATCCAGGCAAGAAATTCAACCTATCTGCACTTGCCTGTGCTTGTGGCCAGGGCAAGAGCGCGCTGCGATACCTTCAGCCGGGATTACTGCCAAAGTCAGGCTTCTGCAGCGAGCATTCCAGCTCGTTCACAAAGACCCGGGAGCGCTCATTGAATAACAGCGACACAAAAGAGCGAAGAGTCTACCGGCTGTTTTCCCGCACCCATTCAAACCACCGACGATACGGCGAAATCGCTCGGTAAGTTTGGCTGGTTTAGCACAACTATCTGCAAATGGTAAGTACTTACCCTAGGCGATTCATTGAGCCTACGCGTCGTTTTCTCTCATTCACGACTCCGCCAGACAACACGGCTGCCCTCAATCGTTGCAACCCTGTACCCGGCAGTGCAGTCGCCCACCGGAAGACGCACCTGCATGCCCAAGGCAGAGGCCACAAACTCGGGGCTCGCTACCAACGCACAGCACACATCGCTTGGCCCGCAAACAAAAAAACCCTGCTCACGGTGATGAGCAGGGTTTTGAATTTTGGCAGGGGAAGAAGGATTCGAACCTTCGCATGCTGGAATCAAAATCCAGTGCCTTAACCAGCTTGGCGACTCCCCTACGATGGGTCGAATTCTACAACGACTTTTCGCTACAAATTTCGAAGTGGTCCAAAAATGTGCAATTGCACATGGAACAGGTTTGCAGCCATCCAGCAGGCTCAGGCCCAGGCCGCCTATTCCACCACGACAGCCGTGCCGCTGGCCGAGACCATGAGCATGCCGTTGCCCTGGCCCAGCACCTCAAAATCAAGATCCACGCCGACCACGGCATTGGCTCCGGCCTCGGCAGCACGCTGCTCCAGTTCCCTGAGGGCAATCTCGCGCGCCTTCTGCAACTCGCGCTCGTAGGTTCCCGAACGCCCGCCCACGATATCGCGGATGCCGGCAAAGAAGTCCTTGAACACATTGGCGCCCAGAATGGCCTCGCCCGCCACCACGCCGCAATAACGGGTGATGCGCTTGCCTTCGATGGAGGGAGTGGTGGTGACAATCATGTTGGGCTTTCAAAAAAACAGCACACCGAGATCGGTGCGCGTCCGCACTGCCGGGAATCGCTCAGCGCTCCTGATGCAGCAGATGCAGACGGGATCGGTGCAATCCGCCAGGCCCAGTATAGGCATGCAAACCATGCGTCATGACTAGCCACGACCCTGGACTGCAAAACGTCAATGCAGCAATGCCGAACTGCATCTGTCTCGCATCGATATTCAACATCAAATACCGCTCAACCCCGATACCATCAAGCGAAAGGCGCTATCAAATATTCATGAGTCCGGCAGCAGCAGCTTCTGCATGCCTTGCACGGCGTCGCGCAGAAAGCTCCAGGTCGTGGCTATGCGTGGAATCTGGCGCGACTCCACGGGCATGCTCATCCAGAAAGTGCGCGTAAAACATGCCTGCTCGGGCAATACACGGCTCAGTATCGGGTCCTTGTCGGCCACAAATGCGGGCAGCACGGCAAGACCGGCGCCGGCGCGCACGGCCTCATATTGCGCGGTGATGCTGGTGCTGCGCAGCGCAAAACGTTCGGGCCGGTGCAAGGTGTCCAGCAATTGCAGCTCGCGTGTGAACAGCAGATCATCCACGTAGTGCACAAAGCTGTGGTGGCGCAGATCCTCGGTTCTGGCCACCAGTGGCTTGCGCGCCAGATATTCACGCTGGCCGTACAGATACAGCCGGTAGTCGGTCAGCTTGGTCACCACCACCGAACCTCGCTTGGGCCGCTCCAGCGAGATGACGATATCGGCCTCGCGGCTGGACAGATGCAGCATGCGCGGCAGCGCCAGCAGATCCACGCTAAGCAGCGGGTAGCGCATTGTGAGCCTGGCGAGTTCGGAGGCCAGCATCTGCGTGCCGAAGCCTTCGGTGGCCCCCACCCGCACCAGCCCGGCCGGGCCCTCAGCGGCGGCGGCATGTGCCAGCGGTCCTCGCTCCAGGCCATCGACTGCGCTTTGCATGGTATTGGTCACGCCCTGCAACTGGCGCCCGGCCTCGGTCAGCCGCCACTGCCCGCCTTCACGCGCGAACAGCACGGCACCGAGCTGCTTTTCCAGCGCCTGAATGCGCCGCGAGACCGTGGTGTGCTCGACTCCCATGCGCCGCGCAGCAGCGGCCATGCTGCCGCTGCGGGCCAGTTCGCCAAAAAAACGCAGATGGTCCCAGTCCAATGTCTTTCCTTGCGATCAGTGATTCAGTCGTTCACGCTGTCCTGCGCGTTGCCCGCGAGGCCCTTGACCGCCTTGACCGCCGCACTGCGCTTGCGCTCGGCACTGCGCTGGGCAACTGCGCTGGGCGCGCGCGCGAACTCGTCGTTCTCGTGAATCAGCAGCGACAGCATTTCCATGAACTGTGCCCGTTTGTCGTCGGCAAGAGGCTCCAGCATGCGGCGCTGGGCACGCAGCACCGAAGGCTCGGCAGCGACCAGCAGATCGCGCCCCTCTTCGGTCAGGCTCAGCAAACGCACGCGTCGGTCCGCAGGGCTGGCGTTGCGCGCCATCAGGCCACGCGCTTCCAGACGGTCGATCACGCTGCCTATGGTGGAGGTGTCGAAGCCGATATTGCGTGCCAGCGTGCGCTGGTCAATGCCCGGCTGACGCAGCACGGCCGACAGGGCTGCGTACTGCACGGGCGTCACGCCGAACTCCTCGGTTTCTTCCATGAACACGGCCACCGCGATCTGCTGCAGCCTGCGGATGTGATAGCCGGGATAGTTTTCTAGTTCTGCGGGTTGGTATTGCATGTCTTGAGGGCCGACGCCGGGCCCGCCCTGCCGCGCGGCAGTTGAAGGGCCATGACTGAAAGACCCCGATATTCGCACGAGTGCCGCCCTGATTCGCGTTAAGCCTGCTACCGGGTTTCACCCAATCAACGCTGACACAGATCAACATTATGCTAATCATCAGTGTGCTGTTTATTTGATTCGCAGCCTTTCCTGGCCCAACTCAAGGCCACCAGAGCCTGACTCAAGGCAGCAACGCACTGCCCGGCAGATACCAAAGAAAGAGACAAACCATGAGCCTTGTGCAAGCCCAGCCCTCACCGGTCAAGCTCACGGCCCGCAACACACCCGGCCAACCCGAACCCACCGCTGCGCTGGAGCAGTTGTACCGAGGCTTCGAGCAGGAAATGCTGGTGCCGCTGTGGACGGAGATCGGCGGCCTGATGCCCGCCCACCCCAAAAGCCAGGCTGCCGCGCATCTGTGGCGCTGGGAGAATCTGCTCAAGCTCGCTGATGAGGCCGGTCGCATCGTGCCCGTGGGCCGGGGCGGCGAGCGCCGCGCGATTGCCCTGGCCAATCCGGCGCTGGGCGGCCGTCCCTTTGCCACGCCCACGCTGTGGGCTGCCATCCAATACCTGATGCCCGGGGAAGATGCCCCCGAGCACCGTCACACCCAGCATGCCTTCCGATTTGTGGTCGAAGGCGAAGGCGTGTGGACTGTGGTCAACGGCGACTCGATCCGCATGTCGCGCGGCGACTTCCTGCCCCAGGGCGGCTGGAACTGGCACGCCCACCACAATGCGGCCAGCCAGCCCATGGCCTGGATAGACGGGCTGGATATTCCGTTTGCTTACACCACCGAATCCCAGTTCTTCGAGCATGGCCGCCTGCATCTGGACCCGCAGGAGCGCATCACGCCCGAGTTCTCGCGCTCCGAGCGCCTCTGGGGCCATCCCGGGTTGAGCCCAGTGGCACATCTGCAGGACCGCCCGACCACGCCTTTGCTAGCCTACCGATGGGTGGATACCGACCGCGCGCTGACCGAGCAGCTGGCGCTCGAAGCCGAAGGCCATGCCGCCACAGTCAGCCCCGGCCATGCCGCCGTGCGCTACACCAATCCCGCCAATGGCCGCGACGTGCTGCCCACCATACGCTGCGAAATGCACCGCGTGGCTTGCGGCGCCAGCACCCGACCGAAGCGCGAAGTGGGCTCTGCCGTCTTCCAGGTCTTCGACGGCCAGGGCACGGTGACCGTGGGCGAGCGCCAATGGCAGGTGCGGCGCGGCGACATGTTCGTCGTGCCCTCCTGGCAGCTGTTCAGCGCGCAATGCGATGCCGACCAGCCGCAGCTGGACCTGTTCCGCTTTGCCGATACGCCGATCTTCGAGGCCGTCCACGCGTACAGGGCAGAAACCCTCTGAGGCGCTTTGCGTCTTCCCCGTGCCCGTCACCCCCTTGAGGGACGACAACCTTTACTGCGGGGCGGCGGAGCCGCCTAGGCCCTTGCTGGCTGCCTCACACATAGAACGTGTCTTTTTCAAGCACCTAGTCACCAATACCCCCATCAGGAATCACACATGACCCAAGCCAACTATCTCTGGGCGCCGCCCCCCGTGCAATCTCTGCCCGTGCGCGGCAGCGAGCAGCGCCTGCCCGTCAACCGCCTGTTCTTTGTGGGCCGCAACTACCACGCCCATGCGGTGGAGATGGGCCGCCCCGTGGACAAAAGCGTCGAGCGCCCCTTCTACTTCACCAAGGCCCCGCAGACACTGACCGAATCGGGTGCCTGCGTGGCCTATCCCCCCGAAACCGCCAACTACCACTTCGAGATGGAGCTGGTCGTGGCCATCGGCAAAGCGGGCTTTCGCATTCCTGCCAGCCAGGCCCATGAGCACATCTACGGCTATGCCTGCGGCCTCGACATGACACGCCGCGATCTCCAGCTGGTGGCACGCGACAAGGGCCGCCCCTGGGATCTGGGCAAGGATGTGGAGCAGTCCTCCGTCTCCAGCGAAATCGTGCCCATGGCCGGCAAGGTGATCGAGTCCGGCCTGATCGAGCTGAGCGTCAACGGTCAGATCAAACAGCAGTCCGATGTGAACAAGCTGATCTGGAACATCCGCGAAATCATTGCCGACCTGTCCCTGTTCTATCACCTGCAAGCCGGCGACCTGATCTACACGGGTACGCCCGAGGGCGTGGGGGCAGTAGTGCCCGGCGACCAGATCACGGGCCGCGTGGAAGGCGTGGGCGAGATTGCACTGAGCGTGGGCCAGCCCGAGTAAGGCGCACAGACCATGAAGCTCTACAGTTTTTTTCGCAGCGGCACCTCGCACCGTCTGCGCATCGCCCTCAGGCTCAAGGGCCTCACGCCCGACTACCTCCCTGTCGATCTGCGCGTGGACGAGCAGGCCGAAGCGCCGTTCAAGCAAATCAACCCGCAAGGCCTGGTGCCCGCGCTGACGCTGGACAGCGGAGAGACGCTGATCCAGTCGCCGGCCATCATCGAATGGCTGGAAGAGCGCTACCCCACGCCTGCCCTGCTGCCGACCGACCCCGAGGCACGCGCCCATGTGCGCGCCCTGGCGGCCATCGTGGGCTGTGATGTGCACCCGATCAACAACCGCCGCATCCTACAGACCCTGCGCCAGCAGTTCGGTGCCGACGAGGCCGCCATCAACGCCTGGTGCGCCACCTGGATCACGGCCGGCTTTGACGCCATCGAAGCCTTGCTGGCACAGGACGGCACACGTGGGCGCTTCTGCTTCGGCAAGGCCCCCGGCCTGGCCGATGTCTATCTGATTCCGCAGGTCGAGAGCGCACGCCGCTTTGGCGTGGATCTCGCCCGCTGGCCGCTGATCAGCGCCGTCGATGCAGCCTGCAGCGCCCTGCCCGCCTTTGCCCAGGCAGCGCCACTGGCCCAGCCCGACGCCCCGCAATAGACCTTTCCCCCTGCAGCCGTGCCCTGGCCCGGCTGCCCACCAACGCTCTGCAGTCCCTAAAAAATATCCACCGGAGACAAACTGTGAAATACGAGCAAAATCAGCCCAAAAGCCAATCCACACATACCCAAACAGCTATCAAGACCATAGTTGCCGCAGCCGCTCTGCTGGCTGCAGCCGGGCCTGCGCTGGCCCAGGGCGATGCGCCCGGCTATCCCAACCGCCCGGTGACCGTGGTCACGGCCTTTGCCGTGGGCAGCGGCCCCGATGCCGTGCTGCGCATCGTGGGCGAAAAACTGGCCCAGCGCTGGAAACAGGGCGTGACCGTGGACAACCGCCCCGGCGGCGGCGGCTTTGTAGCCATCGAGTACGCGCGCCGCGCCAAGGCCGACGGCTATACCCTGCTGCAGCTGGACAGCGAGCATATCTCCGCCCTGCCCTATCTCTACAAGAACAAGAACTTCAACACGCTCAGCCACTTCGACCCCGTGGCCCCACTGTTCCTGACGCCCTTCTTTGTGGCCGTCCCCACGACTTCGCCGTGGAAGAACATGGGTGAGCTGATCAAGTCCGCCAAGGCCGAGCCCGGCAAGATCAGCTATGGCTCCTGGGGCGTGGGCAGCCCCGGCCATCTGGGCGGCGAATGGCTGGACTATCTGACCGGCAGCAAGATGACCCATGTGCCTTACCGCGAGGTCAGCCAGTTGTTCACCTCGGTCGCCAATGGCGACCCGACCTGGAGCTTTGCCAGCCTGCCCTCCAGCCAGGGCATCTACAAAAGCGGCAAGATCCGCTATCTGGCCGTGGCCGCACCCAAGCGCATTGCGCAAATGCCGGACGTGCCCACGGTCGCCGAAGCCGGCGGCCCTGCCGAGCTGGATGTGAACTCCTTTGTCTCCCTGCTCAGCCCCAAGGGCGTGGACGCCGCCGTGCGCGACAAGATCCGCAACGATGTGGTGGCCGTGCTGCAGGACCCACAGGTCCGCGAGAAGTTCTCCACCTTTGCCTTCCAGCCTATGAGCTTTACCGTGCCCGAAATGCAGCAATTTGCCAGGAAGAAGTCCGAGCAATACAAGCTGCTGATCGAGAAGGCCCAGATCAGCCTCGACTGAGAGCTGGCTGCAGCCATCCCGAAAGCGCGGCCCGGACACATCCCCAGCCCTCAAAAAGCCCCGTCAGCACTGGCTGCACGGGGCTTTTTGCCTGCCGCACCGACACTGGGCAACAGGTGCTGCGCAGGGGCTGCAGTTCTCGATCCCGTTGCAGCGCGCTTCCTGCAGGCCTGCAAAAATGCTAGCAAGCCAGGGTTACACTTGTTGCGAGGCGCTCCCACGGACTTGCATCCAGACTCTGGAGCGCCCCCATGCCAAGAGGCTGCTGCCGATCCGCGGCAGGCCTTCTCTCAAGGCCGCTTACCGCCCAGGCTGCAGCGCCGGGCTTCCTTCTGTTTTCACGTGACTCCACGCGATTCAGCCCCTTCAAATCGTTATAAAAAGATGAACAATTCCATCAAGACAGCCATCGCCTTTTTGCTGCTGCCCCTGGCTGCAGCCTCACAGGCGGCCGAGCCGCCCTCGCCCATTGCTGCGGCCGAGCTGTACATCCGCACCTTGGTCAATCACGACGAGCAGGCCATCAGCCAGCTCAATGACTATCTGCGCCCCGACCGCCTGCGCTCGGGCCGCAGCGCGGACTACGCCAATGCAGCCGAGTTGAAAGAGGCTGACAAGGACTTCCCGCGCGAAATCGCCGATGTGGCCCTGCCCCTGTTCCCCGAAGCACAACGCAATGCCCTGCGCGCGCCCGTGGAAAGCCTGATGAGCACGGTGCAAAAGACGCGCCAGCAATCGCAGTGCAAGACCGTCTCCGCCAGCAAGCCCAAGCTCGACAAGCATGGCGTGCTCAATACCGAAGTCAAGTTCAGCTGCCAACTGGTCAAGACTCCCGAAACCTGGGCTGAAGGCATTCAGCGCATGGTTCGCAACAAGCTCAGCGTGGATCAGGTGCAGGGCGAGCTCAAGAAGCTGCAGGCCGCCTACTCGGCTCCTGCCAACCACACCTACGAAGGCACGCTGTCTCTGGGCATGGTGCCCAAGGACAAGGACAAGGCATGGCGCAACGACTTCGCGCGCGAAACCTTTGACGAGATGTTCAGCGAACTCTAAGAGCGTCTGAGCCCTGCGAAAGGGCCCAGCGTGATACGGCCCGGCCTCCGCGGCTCGGCTTCTGCGGCCCAGCCCGCCCACAGGCATTGCAGCAATGCCTGGGTCGCAGCCGGGCCGTTTCGCCTTGTGCCGCCGCAGGTACTGCAGCCATGCCTGCGGCACGAGCTCCAAACCGCTGGCAGACATAGCATCCACTCGTGCACATTTGCACACCCTATGTGCAGTGTTTGCTATTGCTAGAGCAAATCCGCACACATACCATGAGGAACAAATTCACCAACGGAGACACCTCATGAACGCACCGACTTCCGCCAAGGTTCTGGCGCCCACGGTCAAGCTGCTCATCAACGGGCAGATGGTCGAATCCAAAACCACTCAGTGGCGCGATGTGGTCAACCCTGCGACCCAGGAAGTGCTGGCGCGCGTGCCTTTCGCCACGCCCGACGAGGTCAACGCTGCCGTGGCCAATGCCAAGCAGGCGTTCAAGACCTGGAAGAAGACCCCCATCGGTGCACGTGCGCGCATCTTTCTGAAGCTGCAGCAGCTGATCCGCGAGAACATGAAGGAGCTGGCCGCCCTGCTGACGGCCGAACAGGGCAAGACCCTGCCCGACGCCGAAGGCGATGTCTTCCGCGGCCTGGAAGTCGTGGAACATGCGGCCAATATCGGTACGCTGCAACTGGGCGAGCTGGCCAACAATGTGGCCAACGGCGTCGATACCTATACGCTGAACCAGCCGCTGGGCGTGTGCGCAGGCATCACCCCCTTCAACTTCCCGGCCATGATTCCGCTGTGGATGTTCCCCATGGCCATCGCCACGGGCAATACCTTCATCCTCAAGCCCTCCGAGCAGGACCCCATCGTCACCATGCGCCTGGCCGAACTGGCACTGGAAGCCGGCGTGCCTCCCGGCGTGCTCAATGTGATCCACGGTGGCGAGGACGTGGTCAACGCCATCTGCGACCACCCCGATATCAAGGCCATCAGCTTCGTGGGCTCCACCAAGGTCGGCACCCATGTCTACAACCGCGCCAGCCTCAACGGCAAGCGTGTGCAATGCATGATGGGCGCCAAGAACCACGCCATCGTCATGCCCGACGCCAACAAGGAGCAGTCGCTCAATGCACTGCTGGGCGCGGCCTTCGGTGCGGCCGGTCAGCGCTGCATGGCGGTCTCCGTGGCGGTGCTGGTGGGAGAAGCCCGCAACTGGATTCCCGATCTGGTGGCAAAGTCCAAGACCCTCAAGGTCAATGGCGGCACCGAGCCCGGCACCGATGTCGGCCCGCTGGTGAGCTGCGCGGCCCTGTCGCGGGTCGAAGGCCTGATCGAGCGCGGCCTGGCCGACGGTGCCACGCTGGAGCTGGACGGTCGCAAACCCGAGGTGGCCGGCTATGCCAAGGGCAATTTCGTCGGCCCCACCATCTTCAGCGGCGTCAAGCCCGGCATGAGCATCTACGAGCAGGAAATCTTCGGCCCCGTGCTGTGCCTGGTCGCGGCCGAGGACATCGATCAGGCCATCGAGTTCATCAATGCCAACCCCAATGGCAACGGCACGGCCATCTTCACCCAGTCGGGTGCGGCCGCGCGCAAGTTCCAGGAAGACATCGATGTGGGCCAGGTCGGTATCAATGTGCCCATTCCCGTGCCGGTGCCGCTGTTCTCGTTCACGGGCAGCCGGGCCTCCAAGCTGGGCGACCTGGGCCCCTACGGCAAGCAGGTGGTGATGTTCTACACCCAGACCAAGACCATCACGGCGCGCTGGTTCGACGACAGCACCACCAGCCACGGCGTGAACACCACCATCAGCCTGAAGTAAGCCGGCCATGAAACCCGACAGTGCCGCCCTGCCTCTTGCAAGGCACGGGCCGCACTGCCTGGCTTTGCTCATGATGGCTGGCATGTACGCTCAAGAATTGTCCCGTTGCCCATCTCAGCGCCCTGCCACCGGCACAGCCGGCATTGCTGCCCGGCCGCTGGCCCGACTCTGCGCCCTGGCCGTCAGCGGCCTGCTGCTCATCCCTCTGCCTGCAACTGCAGCCCAGGAGGGCGATCAGGACCCGCCGCATTGCCCGTCCGGCCAGCCGCTGTCGCTTGCCTGCCTGCAGCAGCAGGCCCAGGTCATAGAACGCAGCATGCAGGTGCTCTATCTGTCGTTGCAGCGCCGGCTGCCGCAGGCCAGCGCCCGGGCTCTGCAGACCGAGCAGCAAGAGTGGACACAGGAGCGCGACCGGCGCTGCCAGCCCAATGGCTATGTCCATGAAGCCGAGGACATGGCTGCCTGCCGCATCGGCATGGCCCTGAGCCGGGTCGTGGTCTTCAAGAACCAGTGGCATCCGCTGGCCTGGAACGAGCAAGGCGGCGAACAGCCATGAACCGGGCAATTGCACACCGACAGCGCCTGCAGCCCACCATGGGCTGCGATGATGCGGGCATGACGATCCGCAATCCCCAAAGCAGGCGCACATGGCCTGCAGCCGTTGCCAGCCAATCGCTTGCAGCTCTTTTGATGACAGCCAGCTTGAGCCAGCATGCACTGGCACAGGCCGGTGCCGACTGCGTGCCCGGCGGCACCACGGCCCAGACCAATGCCTGCGCCATCAAGGATTTCCAGCAGGCCGACACCGACCACCAGATTCTCTACGGCGATGTGATGCGTGCGCTATCGGCCCATGAGCGCCCCGCCCTGCGCAAGGAGCAAGGCGAATGGAGCCGCCATCGCGTCACCCATTGCAAGCAGGCCACGAAGGCCTTTGAAGCGCAGCCCGACTGGCCCAGCCGCTACCACGGCTGTCTGGTGCAGCAGATCACGGCCCGCGATGCGGTGCTCAAGCGCTGGCTGCACCAAGGGCCGCCGGACTGAACTGCAAAGCCGTCAGGGGCCAGAAGACGAGTAGAACAAAAAAGGAGACATGAAATGGACTTTGAACTCAGCGAAGATCAACGCGCTTTTGCCGATACCGCCCGTGCTTTTGCGCAGGCCGAGCTGGCGCCGTATGCGGCAGAGTGGGACCGCGAGCATATCTTCCCGCGCGAGGCCATTGCCAAGGCCGGCGAGCTGGGCTTCTGCGGCCTCTATGCTCCGGAAAGCATTGGCGGCCTGGCCCTGCCACGACTCGATGCGACCCTGGTCTTCGAGGAAATGGCAGCCGTCGACCCATCGACCACGGCCTTCATCACCATCCACAACATGGCGACCTGGATGCTGGGCACCTGGGCCACCGATGCCGTGCGCGCCGAATGGGGCGAGCAGCTCACCAGCGGCAGCAAGCTGGCCAGCTACTGCCTGACCGAGCCCGGCGCGGGATCGGATGCAGCCTCGCTCAAGACCCGGGCCGAGCTGGTGGGCAACGAGTACATCGTCAACGGCAGCAAGGCCTTCATCAGCGGCGCGGGCAGCACCGATGTACTGGTGCTGATGGCAAGAACCGGTGATGCCGGCTCCGGGGCTTCGGGCATCTCGGCCTTTGCCGTGCCTGCCGATGCGGCCGGCGTGAGCTATGGCAAGAAGGAAGAGAAGATGGGCTGGAACAGCCAGCCCACGCGCGTCATCAGCTTCGACAATGTGCGCATTCCTGCGCACAACCTGCTGGGCCGCGAGGGCGAAGGCTTCAAGATCGCCATGAGGGGGCTGGATGGCGGTCGCATCAATATCGCCACCTGCTCGGTGGGCGCGGCCCAGGGGGCGCTGACCCAGGCCCAGCACTACATGCAGGAGCGCAAGCAGTTCGGCAAGACCATTGCGAGCTTCCAGGCCCTGCAGTTCAAGCTCGCCGACATGGCAACCGAGCTGGTCGCGGCACGTCAGATGGTGCGCCTGGCTGCATCCAAGCTGGATGCCGGGGCGCGCGACGCATCGACCTATTGCGCCATGGCCAAGCGCTTTGCCACCGATGCCGGCTTCATGGTCTGCAACGAGGCCCTGCAGCTGCATGGCGGCTATGGCTACATCCGCGAGTACCCGCTGGAGCGCCTGATGCGCGACGCCCGCGTGCACCAGATTCTGGAAGGCACGAACGAAATCATGCGCGTCATCATTGCCAGGCGCATGCTGGAAGGCGATGCGCCGGAGCTCATTCGCTAAGCTGCTGCCTTCCTACCAAGCAAGGACTGCCATGCCCGCCAAACCCATCGCCCCTGAAACCCTGCAGCTCATAGACGCCGTGCGCGATGCGCTGCAGGATTGCACAGCCGTGGAAGAGAAGACCATGTTCGGCTGCCATGTGTTCATGGTCGACGGCAAGATGTGCCTGGGCGTGGAAAACGACGAGTTGCTGGTGCGCCTGCCGCCGGCCGGCCACGCGCAGATTGCGGAGATGCCGGGCGTGCGCCCGCTGTCCTCGCGCGGTCTGATGGACGGCTACTTTCTCGTCGGCCCCACGGCCTATGCCAGGCGTGATCAATGGCTGTACTGGATAGGCGAGGCCCTGGCCTTCAACCCGCTGGCAAAGGCCACGCCAAAACGCAAGACCGCCAGCAAGGCCGATATCAGAAAGCCGGCCGCCGAAGAAAGCCCCGACGCTCCAAGCACAAGCAGCGCACGCAAGCGCTCAAAGCCGTCGCCCAAGCCGCTGGATACCGACGCCCCCCGCAAGCACCCCATTTTCGACAGCGAATAAGCACCAAGGACTGAACTCATGGCCATACGCATAGTCCAGCTAGGCAGCGAACGTGCCCCCGACGAGGGCCTGCGCATAGGCACGGTGCGCAGACCGCCGCGCGGCGTGCCCAAGGCCGAGTTCGCAAGCCGCAACTACTACGACTGCTGGTATCCCGAGCTCTCGCCCGAGGTGGAGCTGATGCAGCAGGCCCTGGAGTCCATCAAGCTGCGCAAGGCAGGCCAGGAGGCACAGGCCGACAAGCTCTGGAAGCAGTTTGAAAAGCAGTTTCGCAAGCAACTGGCCGAGCCCGCCGCCGATCGCACACTGGGTCTGCTTGCGGCCCTGTCGCATAGCTCCGCCTTTTCTCTGGGCTGCTACTGCGACGACGAGGCGCATTGCCACCGAAGCATCCTGCGCAGCCTGCTCGCGGACAGAGGGGCAACTCTCAAGGATTAAGCGAAATATCGATCAATCGCTTATGGATAAAGCGTTAGACGCTATCAATTCAATAACAGCAAGGAGACAGACATGCAAATCGCTTTTATCGGCCTGGGCAATATGGGAGCCCCCATGGCCATCAATCTGGCCAAGGCCGGCCACAGCGTCAAGGCCTTTGATCTGAGCCAGGAGGCCATCGCCAAGGTCGTGGCCGCAGGAGCCCAGCAAGCCTCCAGTGCCCAGGATGCCGTACAGGGCGCCGAAGCCGTCATCACCATGCTGCCTGCCAGCCAGCATGTGGAGAGCCTGTTCCTGGGCCGCGAGGGCGCGGCCGGCCTGCTCGCACATATCGCCAAGGGCACGCTGGTCATCGATAGCTCCACCATCGCCGCAGCCACCAGCCAGAAGGTGGCACAGGCGGCCCAGGCGGCAGGCATCGACTTTATCGACGCCCCGGTCTCGGGCGGCACCGGCGGTGCGATTGCCGGCACGCTGACCTTCATGGTGGGCGGCAGCGATGCGCAGCTGGCACGCGCCCAGCCTCTGCTTGAAAAAATGGGCGCCAATATCTTCCACGCCGGCGCTGTGGGTGCGGGCCAGACGGCCAAGATCTGCAACAACATGCTGCTGGGCATTCTGATGGTGGGCACCAGCGAAGCGATTGCACTGGGCGTGGCCAACGGCCTGGACCCCAAGGTGCTGTCCGAAATCATGCGCCGTAGCTCGGGCGGCAACTGGGCCCTGGAAAAATACAACCCCTTCCCCGGCGTGCATGAGAACGCACCGGCCAGCAAGGGCTATGCAGGCGGCTTTGGCACGGACCTGATGCTCAAGGACCTGGGACTGGCGCAGGACAACGCCACGGCCAATCGCGCCAGCACGCCGCTGGGCGGCATGGCGCGCTCCATCTATGCGGCGCACAGCCTGTCGGGCCATGGTGGTGAAGACTTTTCCAGCGTCATCAAGATGCTGCAGAAAAAGGCCTGAGGCCATGGCCTTGCCCCATGCCCAACCCGGGGTTCCCGTCGACGTGCTGCCCTACGGCACTTCGCTGGGAAGCCAGGTGTCCACGGCACTGTTCAAGTCCGACACCCTGGAAGTGATCCGTCTGGTGCTCACGGCAGGCAAACGCCTGCCTGAACACGAGGTGCCGGGCGAGCTGACGATGCAATGCATGGAGGGCCGGCTCGCCGTCATCCAGGGCGCAAGTCGCCAGACGTTGAGCGCGGGGCAATTGCTGTTTCTGCCCGCCCAGGTCCGATACGAGATCGAGGCCGAGCTCGACTCCTCGGCCTTGCTCACCATCGTGCTGCACAGCCACTAACCACCAGACCCGGTCACCGGCCAGCCGACCCCGCTTTGCTGCAGCGGGTATCACGACTGACCTCCGGGACTGAAGCCTGCCAAGCTGTCAGCTCTGATTTTTCAAGCGCTGACAGCTATTGTTTCTGAAGTCAGACAGCCGCCAGAAGACTTCTTGTCTGCCCACGCAAATCGACTCCTGCTGACGCTTGCCACGGTGGTGCAAATCGCTGCCCTGTGTTTAAGATGGCCCCAGAGGAAGTGATCGCTGCGTTGCTCTCAAGGAGTTCTCCATGATGAAGCTGACTGGACACAACATTCTCATCCTCGGCGCCGGCAAGATCGGCTCAACGATCGCCGACATGGCTGCCGAGCTGCATGAAGCCACCGTCACGCTGGCCGATATGCAGCCCCCGCCCGGCAGCGACCCGCAGATCCACCCACTGCAGCTGGACATCCACGACGATGCGGCGCTGACCCGCACGCTGCAGCAGCACTCGCTGGTCATCAATGCCCTGCCTTTCTTCTGTGCCGAGCGCGTAGCCCGGGCTGCGGCGCGGCAGGGCGTGCATTACTTCGACCTGACCGAGGATGTGGCGGCCATGCGCGCCATACAGGAGATGGCGGCGCAGGCACGCTCGGTGCTGATGCCGCAGTGCGGACTGGCGCCGGGTCTGATCGGCATGCTGGGTGGCCATCTGGCCCAGCAGTTCGACGAGCTGTTCGATCTGCAGCTGCGCGTGGGCGCACTCACGCGCCATGCGACGAATGCGCTGCGCTACCACTTCACCTGGAGCGTGGACGGCGTCATCAACGAGTACTGCAAGCCCTGCAACACCATCGTCAACGGACAGCCCATGCTGGTGCCGCCGCTGGAGGGGGTCGAAGCCCTGATTCTGGACGGTGAGAACTTCGAGGCCTTCAACACCTCGGGCGGCCTGGGCACGCTGTGCGAGACGCTGCAGGGCCGGGTGCGCAACCTCAACTACAAGACCATACGCCATCCCGGACATCGCGATGCCATGCATTTGCTGCTGCATGGACTGCGCCTGATCGAGCGACGCGATCTACTGCGCCAGGTGCTCGAAGGCGCGGTGCCCCACAGCCGCGAAGACATGGTGGTGATTGCCGCCATGGCCAGCGGCATGCGCGCGGGCCGGCTGGAGCAGCTGACGCGCGGCGCCCGTGTCTTTGGCGCTGCACTGCGCGGCAAGCAGCGCACGGCCATAGAGCTGACGACCTCGGCAGGCATGCTGGCCGCGGTGGAGCTGTTCGCCACGGGCCAGTTGCCCCGGCATGGCTTTGTGCGCCAGGAGCAATGCACGCTGGCCGCACTCTCTGGCACCCGCGTGGCCCATTACTTTGCAGGCCTGCTCGACTGAGGCCTGTATCTCACACCCATCAGGAGGCAACGCCATGACTGCCATCTCCGCCGCCGACTTCCAGACCGTACTGAGCCGCTGCGGCATTGCGCTGCAGGCCCTTGAAGGCAAGGACATCAGAGTGCACTCGCCCATCGACGGCACGGAACTGGCTGGCCTGGCCGCCCTGCCAGGTGCCCAGATCCCGCCGGTCATAGACCACGCGGTGCAGGCTTTCAAGCAATGGCGCCTGATGCCCGCCCCGGTGCGCGGCGAGCTGGTCCGGCTCTGGGGCGAGGAGCTGCGCCGCGCCAAGGCCGATATAGGCCATGTGATTTCCTGCGAGGTCGGCAAGATCGTGCAGGAAGGCCTGGGCGAGGTGCAGGAAGGCGTGGACATCTGCGAATTTGCGCTGGGCCTGTCGCGTCAGCTGCATGGCAAGACCATTGTCTCCGAGCGTCCCGGCCACCGCATCATGGAGCAATACCACCCGCTGGGGCCGGTGGCCGTCATCACGGCCTTCAACTTTCCCAGCGCCGTATTTGCCTGGAACGCGGCGATTGCCCTGGTCTGCGGCAATCCGGTGATCTTCAAGCCCTCCGACAAGGCACCGCTATCGGGCCTCGCCACCTTCAAGGCGCTGGAACGCGCCATTGCCCGGTTTGGCGACCGGGCTCCGGCAGGTCTGGCGCAGATCGTGCTGGGCGGCGCAGCTGTCGCCGAGGCCCTGGTGGACAGCCCCCCGGATTGCGCTGGTTTCGGCCACGGGATCGAGCCGCATGGGCCGTACCGTGGGCCCCAAGGTGGCGGCGCGCTTTGGCAAGCGCATTCTGGAGCTGGGCGGCAACAACGCCATGGTGGTCACGCCGGCAGCCGACCTGGATCTGGCCGTGCGCGCCATCGTCTTCAGCGCCGTGGGCACGGCCGGCCAGCGCTGCACCTCGCTGCGCCGCCTGATCGTGCACCGCGATATCAAACAGCCGCTGCTGGACAGGCTGCTGCCGGCCTACCGCAGCCTGCGCATCGGCAACCCGCTGCAGCCGGATACCCTGGTCGGCCCCTTGATCAACCAGGCATCATTCGAGGCACTGCAGCACTCGCTGAGTCAGGCTCTGAAAGACGGAGGTCATTTGCTGACGGGCGGCCAGCGCCAGCTGGAGCAGCAGTTTCCTCAGGGCTTCTATGTGGCACCGGCGATCGTGGACATGCCGGCCCAGACCGGCATCGTGCGCCACGAGACCTTTGCCCCGCTGCTCTTTGTGCTGAGCTACGACGAGCTGGAGCAGGCCATTGCGCTCAACAACGATGTGCCTCAAGGCCTGTCCTCCTGCATTTTCTCCAACGATCTGCGCGAGGTGGAGCTGTTCCTGAGCGCGGCCGGCTCGGACTGCGGCATGGCCAATGTCAACATCGGGCCCAGCGGTGCCGAGATCGGCGGCGCCTTTGGCGGCGAAAAAGAGACCGGTGGCGACCGCGAGAGCGGCTCGGACGCCTGGAAGCAGTACATGCGCCGCACGACCAACACCATCAACTATTCGCGCGAGCTGCCGCTGGCCCAGGGCATTCAATTCGGGTGAACCACAGGTACCGCAGCCCGTGACTGCCAGGGAAGCCATGCAACGCGGATTCCGGGGTTAACGGACTCCATCCAGGAGTCCTGGCTGCCCGGCTTCCACCAGGTTCTGCACGCTGGCCACAAAGGCCTCGAGCACGGCCGGCATGCCCTGTGGCCGCCAGGCCAGCACGGCCGGCGTGGTCACCCGGCTGCCGCGCAGCGCCGCAAAGCGCACGCCGTTCATGCCCACGGTCTGCATGCAAGCAGGCACCAGGGCTACCCCCTGCCCGGCCGAAACCAGTGCCATGACGGTCAGCCACTGGCGAGCGGCATGGCGTGTATGGGGATGGATGCCGGCCTGCTGCAGACAGGCGATGACGTTGTCGTAGTTGGCCGGCGCCACCTCGCGCGCAAACATGACAAAAGTGTCCTGGGCCAGTTCGCGCAGATCGATTTCGCCGCGCTGGGCCAGCGCATGGTCACTGGGCAGGCAGCAGACAAAAGGCTCCTCGCCTATGGACAGCGTGCGTATATCGTCCTGCGGCGTGCCGATATTGAGAAAGCCGCAGTCGATCTGCCCGCTGGCGATGGCCTGCAGCTGGTCGCGCGTGGACATCTCGTGCAGGCAGAGCTCGACCAGCGGGCGCTCGGCGCGAAAGGCCCGGCAGAACCCGGGCACCTGCCGGTAGACCATGGACCCGGTGATGCCGATGTCCAGCCGCCCCTGCAACCCCTGGGCCACGCCGCGCACCACCTCGGCCGCATGCTGGAGCTGGGCCAGCACCTTGCGTGCCTCATGCAAGAAGGCCTCGCCTGCCGCAGTGAGCTTCACGTTCTTGGCGTCGCGCTCCATGAGTACCGTGCCCAGATCCTGCTCCAGCGCCTTGAGCGCCATGCTCAGCGGCGGCTGGGTGATGCACAGGCGCTGGGCGGCCCGGCCGAAGTGCAGCTCCTCGGCCAGGACCACAAAGTAACGCAGCAAATGGGTTTTCATCATGATTCGCAAAGTTTGGCCAAGACCTTACCTGATGCAGCAAGACAGTAGCTATCAAAACAGCTAGCAGATTTGTCGCCAACGACAGAGACCTTGCCGGCCACGCCGGGTTTTCGCCCCGGCGGGCGACTCACTTTCTGACGCGTCAGAAAGTAAGCAAAGAACGCCTCCCTACCGTCTACGTCCCTGCGCTTCGCTGCGGGCAAACCTGCATCACGCCATTCGAGCTGCGCTGCCGCCCAACTCGCTGCGCGGCAAGCCGCTTCGCTCAAACAGACGGCGGCAAGCCAGTTCACGATGCAACGCTGTCCTGCGGCAGCGTTGCCCGCATCCCGAACCCCGTGCCGCAGGCGCAGACACACGGGTAGGTACGGGCGGCCTGCAAGAATTGGGACGAAGCCGGTTGTTGGTCTCACCCCTTGTGCCCACGCCTGTGACGGCAAGCTCTTGCGGCGTGCAGCTGCTCCGCAGAGTGCAGCTGCATCGTCATCAAATCTGCGGCCGTGTGTCTGAGCGAAGCGGCTTGCCGCGAAGTGAGTTGGGCCGCATAGCCGCAAGAGCTTGACGGCGCAGGTTGCCCGCAGGCGAAGCCGCAGGGACGGGGGCAGCGGGGTCGCCTTCTTTTGCCTACTTTTCTTGGCGAAGCAAGAAAAGTAGGTCGGCATGGCGGGCCGAGACCCGCCGGGGGCGCCCCGCCCTCTGTCTAAAGATCCGGCATGTTGCCGAAGCAGAAATCCAAGCAAAATCACCCTCTAACCCACTTACAGCAAACGCAAGCAGCTATCAAAACAGCATGGCTTGATCGCGGGCGACAGAGGCCTTGCCGGCCGGGCCGAGATTTCGCCGCGGCGGGCGACTCACTTTCTGTTGCCAGAAAGTAAGGCGGCTGGCGGGCCGAGACCCGCCCTCTGACCTTGGCGAAGAAAGGTCAATCAGGTCATTGGCTCGACCCTCCATCCCCTGCACCTCGGCCAGTCAATACGACTTGGGCAAGCCCAGCACCTTCTCGGCGATAAAGCACATGATGAGCTGCGGGCTCACGGGCGCCAGGCGCGGAATCCACGACTCGCGCATATAGCGCTCCACATGGAACTCCTTGGCATAGCCCATGCCACCGTGCGTGAAGATGGCGGTCTCGCAGGCCTTGGCGCAGGCTTCTGCGGCCAGGTACTTGGCGGCATTGGCCTCGGCGCCGCAGGGCAGGCCCTTGTCGTAGAGGAAGGCGGCCTTCTGCACCATCAGATGTGCGGCCTCCAGGCCCATCCAGGCCTGGGCCAGTGGGTGCTGCACGCCCTGGTTCTGGCCTATGGGCCGGTCGAAGACCACGCGCTCGTTCGCATACTGGGTGGCGCGCGCCAGGGCCGCACGGCCCAGGCCCACGGCTTCGGCCGCGATCAGGATGCGCTCGGGGTTGAGGCCGTGCAAGATGTACGAAAAGCCCTTGCCCTCCTCGCCGATGCGGTCCTGCACCGGGATGCGCAGCCCGTCGATGAAGAGCTGGTTGGTGTCCACGCATTTGCGGCCCATCTTCTCGATCTCGGTCACGGCGATGCGGCTGCGGTCCAGGTCGGTATAGAACAGCGACAGGCCCTCGGTGCCCTGGCACTCCTCCACGGGCCTGGTGCGAGCCAGCAGCAATATCTTGTTGGCCACCTGGGCCGTGGAGATGAAGACCTTCTGCCCGTGCACCACATAGACATCGCCGTCGCGCACGGCACGGGTCTGCAGCTTGAGGGTGTTGAGCCCGGCATTGGGTTCGGTCACGCCGAAGCAGGCCTTGTCCCGGCCAGCGATCAGCGGCGGCAGCCAGCGCTGTCTTTGCTCGTCGGTGCCGAAGACCACGGCCGGGTGAAGGCCGAAGATGTTCATGTGCACGGCCGATGCGCCCGACAGGCCTGCCCCCGTGGCCGAGATGGTGTGCATCATCAGTGCCGCTTCGGTGATGCCAAGACCCGCACCGCCGAACTCCTCGGGCATGGCAATGCCCAGCCAGCCGGCTTCTGCCAGGGCCTGGTGGAAATCGTGCGGAAAGCCGCCGTCCCTGTCCTTCTTGAGCCAGTAGTCATCGTCGAAAGGCGCGCAGGCCCGCTGCACGGCATCCCGGATCTGTTCCTGCTCGGGGCTCCATAAAAAATCCATGGCGGCTTCTCTCTATCGGTTGAATTTCAATGAAATCCGCCTCAAACGCCCGTCTTACAAGCGCTATCAGCTATTATTTTTATCAATCAGGTCGACGCACGCGTGCCGGATTCTCGCCATAGGGCGGGCTGTAGATGACCAGCAGACGCACGGGTGTGTCGCTGGTGACGCGAAACACATGCATGCAGTCCTCCGGGAAGAAGCAGGTATCGCCCGGCTGCATGGCAAAGCGCTCGGTCTGGCCCTGGCTTTGCACTTCCACCTCGGCCGTGCCGTCCAGCAGATAGCAGGCCTGCTCCATGCCCGGGTGGGCATGCGGCAGCGCACCGCCGCCTTTTTCCAGCGTTCCGAGCACCACTTCCATATGCTGCGCGCCGACATTGCCCTGGCTGACGAGGCGCCGGTTCACCGTGCCGTGGTGGTTGGCGGGGCTGTATCCCTGTACGTCCTGCTCGCGGATCAGATAGCGGGGCATATGTCTGTCTCTCTTTTATCGTTGGATGATGAAGCCTGCATGCAGCCACCGCTGGCCTGCAGCGCGGCGATCTGCGCCTCGCCAAGACCCGCCTCGCGCAGCACCTGCAGCGTGTGCTGGCCCAGCTGCGGCGCCGCGCTGGCTTCGCGGCCCGGGGGTGTTGCGCTCCACTGCGTGGGATTGGCCGTGGTGCGCAGTCGCCCCTCGCTGGGATGCTCGATCTCGCGCACGAATCCCGTGACCGCATGGTGGGGGTCGGCCAGCAAGTCCTCTGGAGAGGCCATGGGCATATTCGGCACGTCGGCCGCATCGAGCAGCGCACGCCACTCGGCCGTGCTGCGCTCGCGCATCAGGCTCGCCACCTCGGCATAGACGGCATCGATATTCGCTGCGCGCTGGCCGTGGGTGGCAAACATGGGCTCATGCATGCGCTCGCCCTGCCCTATGGCGTTGAAGAAGCTGTGCCAGTGCTTGTCGTTGTAGATCAGCACACAGAGATGGCCATCGCTGGTGCGGTAGGGCTTGCGATGGCGCGTCAGCAGCCGCGCATACCCGGCATCGCCCAGCGGCGGCTCGAAGCTCAGCCCGGCCATGTGATCGCCGAGGATGAACTGCGTCATGGCCTCAAACATGGGCACGACCACCGCCTGGCCCCGGCCGCTCTTCTCGCGCGCATACAGCGCAGCCGTGACCGCATAGACCGCATGCAGGCCCGTGACCCGGTCGCCCAGCGTCATGGGCGCATAGGACGGCTCGCCCCCGCCGTACTGCTGGGCCAGCCAGGGCACGCCTGTCGCCCCTTGTATCAGGTCGTCGTAGGCCGGCTTGGCCGCATAGGGGCCGGCCTGATCGAAGCCGCAGCAGCTCACATGGATCAGGCGTGGATGGCTCGGCTCCAGCGTCTGCCAGTCCAGGCCGAGTCTGACCATGGCCTGAGGCCGCACATTGCTGATGAAGACATCGGCATCGGCCAGCAGCTGCAGCAGCGCCTGGCGCGCTGCGGCCTGCTTGAGATCCAGCACCACCGAGCGCTTGCCCTGGTTGGCCTGGAGAAAAATGGGGCCCATGCCGGGGTTGCGCATGGGGCCTACATGGCGCATGTTGTCGCCCTCGGGGGACTCCACCTTGATCACATCGGCACCCAGGGCAGCCAGAATCTGCGTGGCAAACGGCCCCATGATCACCGAGGTCATGTCCACGACCCTGACGCCTGCCAATGGTCCGGCTGAGGTACCTACAGCCTGACGGCTATCGCTGTGCATGCTCGTCATCTCACTGCGCCTCGATGCCGGCCTGCTTGACCAGTTGCCCCCATTTGGCCAGCTGCTCCTTCACATAGAGTGCGAACTCGTCGGGCGTGGCCGTGGGCCAGACTTCAAAGCCGACCTGGGCCAGTTGCTCCTGCACGGCCTTGTCCTTGAGGATGAGCTGCAGCTCGCCGTTGATGCGCTCGGCTATGGCCTTGGGCATGCCGGCCGGGCCGAAGATGCCATTCCACGAGGTGATGTCGAAGCCCGGCAGCGTCTTGCCGATGGCCGGCACGTTGGGCAGCAGCTGCGATCCCTTGGCCGCCGTCACGGCCAGCGTGCGCACGCGCTCGGTCTTGAGCGTGCCCCAGGCCGAACCCAGGTCGGCCACATACATCTGGATCTGGTTGCCCATCACATCGGTCAATGCCTGCGGACTGGATTTGTAGGGCACGCCGGTGATCTGCGTACCCGTGATGTATTTGAAGGTTTCCGAAGCCACCAGCGAGGTACTGTTGGGCGTGCCGTAGGAGAGCTTGTCCGGATGCGACTTGGCATAGGCAATCAGCTCGGCCACGGTCCTGGCCGGCACCGAGGGATGGACCACCAGCGCAAACGGCAGCTCGCCCACGCGCGCCACGGGCGTGAAGTCCTTGATGGGGTCGTACTTGAGGCCCTTGACCAGCCAGGGGTTGGCCGAATGCGAGGTGTTGGTGGTCATGAACAGCGTATAGCCGTCCGGCTTGGCCTTGACCACATGCGCGGCCGCAATCTGGGCATTGGCCCCGGCCCGGTTGTCCACCACCACGGCTTGCTTGAGCCGCTCGCCCAGCTTGTTGGCCACCACGCGGGCCACCGCATCGGTGCCGCTGCCCGCAGCAAACGGCACCACCAGCGTGATGGGGGCCGCTGGATAGCCCTCCTGCGCCAGCGCTGTCCCCGCAAGGCCAATGCCCATGGTGGCAGCCAGGCCTGCGCTCGCACAGGCACGCAGTAAGAATCGCTTGTTCATGCTTGTCTCCTTGTTCAGGCTGCGGCACCTGTAACCGGTGCCTGCACTGCATGCTGAAGCGTTCAAGCATTCAAGTCCAATTGTTTAAGAAGAGTGAACGATTCGATTTTCCAATCATTAAATCCAGCTAGACATTTGCGGCCGCTGCGCACGGCGCCTCGCCACCCCCTCTGAGGCCAAATGAGCCGGATCTGTACCTGCGTCATTCGATCTTGCTGATACGCTGGGCTGGAGCATTCTCTACAGCGGGCTTCAGCCCCATGCCTGCCGAGAATCTACGGCAGTTTGCATGATCGCAGCCAGCGCACCCGGACCTGAGTGATACGCGCTGACCAGCGCTGATGAGCAACGAAGCGAGGCGATAAGGCCTGATGCCCTACAGCGCTGTCACAAAACGGTGATTGAACTTGGGCCACGCTCGGGGGAGAATGCGTTATTACCGCTTTCGCTCAGGTGCTGTCATGGACCATATCCACTCCACGCCCACCCACCAAGCTCTGGATGTCGCTCCTTACGGAGCCAGGCTTTCAGCCGCTCACTCGAGCGTGCTCTTCAAGGCGGAAGATCTGGAAGTCATTCGCGTCGTGCTGCGCTCGGGCCAGTCGCTGCCGCCGCATCGCGTACCTGGCAGCGTCAGCCTGCAATGCCTGGAAGGTCGGCTCGAGGTTCTCATCGGTCAGACCGTACATGAACTGGGCCCCAAGCAGCTCATGCATCTGCCAGCCAATATGCCCCACGCCGTGCGTGCCATGGAAGACTCGTCTGCGATTGCCACCATCGTGCTCTGTGAGGCCTGAAGCATTTCTATCGAACAGGCAAAAACTGCATGAAAGGGCCGGCAAGCAGGCCCTGGGCATAGCCGATGACGGAGCGCCGGTAGCGCTCGGTGGTGTAGTCCGCCACCAGATCCAGCCGGCCGATGATCTTGCCCATCTCGCGCTCGAAGCTCAGATTGCGGCCTTCCTCTGCTATCTGGTTCGATAGCAGCAAGGGCTTTCCACCGGGCGCCTTGCGCGAGTTGAGAATCCAGTTGGCAATCTCCAGATTGCGCGCCGCATTGAAGACATGCTGCGGGTCCAGCCCGTCGATCAGCGTGAAGCTGGTTCGCCCGCCATGCGCGGTGATCAGCATATCTGCCGCAGCATGTACGAAGGCCGCGACCCGGTCCCCGGCGAACTCGGGCTGCAAGGCCAGGGACAGCGCCGCCACGTCGCGCTTGTCCTGCAGCTCATGCCAGGGCTGGCGCTCCATGACGGCAATGCGCACATAGGTCATGGCCGCTTCCCGGCTGGAGGCGGTCTTTTTCCATTCGGCGGGATTGCGGCGGTAGAGCTTGTCCATGATGAGAAACAGGCTCTCCAGGTTCTCCTTCATGGCCAGCGTCGCCATGCGGTTGCTGTCGGACTGCAGCAGCTCGCGCGAGTGAAAGTTCTCGCCCTTTACTTCGCCATGATTCGTGGGGGCGCTGGAACAGGCGGCCAGACTGCACAGCACCAGCCCTGGCAGCAGCCACAGCCCCATGCGCAAGCCGCCGCGCAGAGGATCGCGCGTGCAGTGGCCTGCGGCGGCAAGGGGCAAAGCTCGTGCTGCTGTCATGCTACAAACATAACAGCAGATGCTGCCGGGTCAGTCACGCCAAAGGCGCGCGATTGTTATCAATCGTGAACAAAGCCCGGGCCCGCTCACCGGCCAGGACGCTATTTGCGCAGCTGCCTGAGGATCTGCTCCAGCACCCGCCACGGCTCGGCCTGGTCGGCCATCGCCACGGGCACGCGCAGCTTGCTGCTCGTTGCCTGCTGCGGCGAAAACAGCAGGCCCGGCGCCAGCAGCAGATTGCTCAGCGCCGCCTGACGCGCCAGTACCTCGGTATCCACGCCGCAGTCCACCCAGGCAAAGGTGCCGGCCACGGGTTCGTACTCCGCATGGCAGCCCAGCGCTTCGAGCTTGCGCAGACAGCGCCCGCGCGCCCTGTCCACCCGCTCGCGCAACCGGTCCACATGCTTGCGAAAGGAACCGTCGGCCAGAATATGGTGGACGATCTGCTCCGCCGGCAGCGAAGAGGTCAGCCCCGCCAGCAGCTTCATGTCGGTGAGACGGTGGACATATTCGGGCTTGGTCGCGATATAGCCCACGCGCAGGCCGCCCGACAAGCTCTTGGAATAGCCGCCCACCAGAATCACACGCTGCAATCTGTCCATGGCCGCCAGCCGCAGCGGCATGGCGCCCAGGAATTCGGCATAGGTATCGTCCTCGACGAGCAGGAAATCATGGCGCTCGGCAATGCGCAGCACCTCGTGGGCGACACCGGCAGACAGGCTCAGCCCCGTGGGGTTGTGCACCGCCGTGTTGAGGATGAAGAGCTTTGGCTTGTGGCTCTGGGCCAGCGATGCCAGGGCCGCCACATCGGGGCCGCCGGGCAGGCGCGGCACACCGACCACATTCACGCCCATGTATTTGAGCCGCCCGAAGATCAGGAACCAGGCTGGGTCTTCGACCAGCACGGTATCGCCGGGCTTGAGAAAACAGCGCACGACCAGATCCAGGCCATGGGTCACCCCGCCCACCGTCATGAGATTGGCCTCGGGATGGGCCGGCACCTCATGGGCCTGCAGATTCGAGGCGATCTGCTGGCGCAGCGGCAAAAAGCCCTGGGGATGACCATAGCTGAGAAAGCTCTGCTCGGCGCGCGCATTGTTGCGGGTGATGGCGCGCATGGCACCGGTGATCAGGCCCTGGTCCATCCAGCTCGAAGGCAGGCAGCCCGCACCTCCGGTGCCCGCACTGTCGTCGCGAAAAATGCCGCGCAGCAGATAGGCGGTGTCAAAGTCCGCTGGCTGCGCCGAGGCTGCAGCGGCGGCCGCAGGCTCCATCACGCGGCGCTGGGCCGCCACATAAAAGCCGCTGCCGCGCCGCGACTGCAGCAGACCCTGGGCCGCCAGCTTGTCATAGGCCTGGACCACGGTGTCGCGGCTGACACCGGCGTTTTCCGCCAGCGCCCGCACCGAAGGCAGGCGCACGCCCACACGCAGGCCATGGTTGCGGATCAGGCCGCCGAAATGCTCGACCAGCTGATCCACCAGTCCCACCGCACTGGAGCGCATGGGCTGCCATCCCATGGATCCCGTCCCGGCCAAGGGCAATGTTGCCGGGGCCGCTGCCCCGCCGTCGATCTGTGCATCCAGCATCGGGCGCTTTCTCAAAGTGTCAGGTCAATTAGAGCAGGCCAGCTCATCAACTGGCCTGCAAAAGTGTACTGATGGTGTACTGATATCCAAGCTTAGCATAGAGGCACAACGCTTATGTCGCCCCAAGGTTCACCATGTCATTCCTGCCTGAATCCTCAGCCTTCATCCTGCCACTGGCCATGTTTGCCTTTGTCAGTTCCGTGACGCCCGGCCCCAACAATGTGATGCTGACAGCCTCGGGGGCCACTTTCGGCTACCGCCGCAGCGTGCCGCATATGCTGGGCATCTGTCTGGGCGTGGTCATCATGGTGCTGCTGATCGGCGCGGGTCTGGGCAAGCTGTTCGAGGCCGAGCCGCGCATCTACACCCTGCTCAAATATGTGGGCGCCGCCTATCTGATCTGGCTGGCCTGGAAAATCGCCCGTGCCGGCGGCGTGGATCAGGGACAGTCGGGCAACCGTCCGTTCGGCTTCTGGCAGGCCGCTGCCTTCCAGTGGGTCAACCCCAAGGCCTGGATCATGGCCGTGGGTGTGGTAGCAACCTACACGCCGCGTGAAGGCTTTTTTGTCAATCTGATGCTGTCGGCCCTGGTGCTGGGCCTGGTCAACTACCCCAGCATCAGCGTCTGGACCCTGTTCGGCAGCACCGTGGGGCGCGCACTGCGCACGCCACAGGCGCTGCGCATGTTCAACGGCGTGATGGCCGGCCTGCTGCTGCTGTCGCTGGTGCCCATCTTTGCCGAGCATGTCTAAGAACCTGTCTGCGAGCTCTACGCAGCCGCGTTGGAGCGCCATCGGGATGAGTTCGAAGCGATGGCTCGCCGCTTGCACCGGGGTGCAAGCAAGAGACAGGGCGCAGCAGATCGCCCGATTTCGCGCCAACCTTGCGGGACAGGTGCCTTGCGCACGCCCGGTCAGGGGCGGTCTGCGGCGTTGCCTCGCCGGCCGCGCGAATCCTCGCATTAGCGCGGCTGTTGCTGCGGTATCGCGCGCGGGGGGGCCGCCCCCTGGCATCCCATCCCGCAAAGCCTGTGTCGCGGTGCGAGAAGATCGTCAGCACGTTCTAGACTCACCCATGTCCTATGCCATACGCCAGCTGAACAAGTCCGATCTTTGCAGTTATCGAGCCCTGCGCCTGCAGGCCCTGACCGAATGCCCCGCCGCCTTCGGCGCCACGCCCGCGACCGAGCAGGCACTCGGCGAGGCACAGCTGCTGAGCCGCTTCAGCGGCGCCCTGGGCCAGGCCATGTGGGGAGGCTTTGATGCAGACGGCAGACTCTGCGCCAGCCTGGGCCTGTATCGCGACCAGGGAGAGAAGACCGCGCACAAAGGCCATCTCTTTGCCATGTATGTGGCTGCACCGGCGCGCGGCCAGGGCCTGGCCCGCGCCCTGCTGGAGACGGCGGTGGCCCACGGCAGAGTGCTGAAGTTGCGCCAGCTGATGCTGGGCTGCAATGCCGGCAACGACAAGGCGCTGCGCCTGTATGAACAAGCAGGCTTTCGCGCCTACGGGCTGGAGCCGGCGGCCCTCTATGTGGGCGGCGAGTACTTTGACGAAGTGCTGATGGTGCAGGAGCTGGGCCGGCCTCTGGCCAGCCCCTGACGGCTGGTCAAGCCGCTCGCAGTGAATAGGCGGCCCGACTCAGCGCGCCTGCATCGCAATGATCTGCTGCGCCAGACCGGTGATGGCCTCGTCCGAGAGCTGGTCTGTCTCCAGAATCTGGCGCCGGGGCCATTGCTCGAAGTGATTCGACTGGGAGCGCTCGTAGTGCGGGTCGTAGTGGCGCAGCATCAGCTCTTCGAACAGCGCAGGCAGCTCCCCTTCCCGAGCCCATTGCTGCCAGCGGCTCACGGTCTCCTTGCCCTGCAACTCCTTGAGCCAGCCCAGCTTGGTGGCCAGCACTTCAGGGTCGTCGCCCAGATAGGCATAGTCGCGCAACAGATAGGACAGACGTGCGGCAGCCGTGGCGCGTACCTCGATGACCGGAGCCTTGTGCAGATGCTGGACCAGCACCAGCGGCAAGCCGACACGGCCGATCTTGGCGCTCTCGCCCTCCACATAGACGGGGCGGGAGAGATCGAAGCTCTCCAACTGCTCGGCAATCAGGGTCTCGAAACGCTTCTGGCTGGGCTGCTCGATACCGGGCAGACCGCCCAGCAAGGAACCCTTGTGGCTGGCATAGCCCTCCAGATCCAGCACCTGCTCGCCGCTCTGGGCCAGCGCATGCAGCACGCGCGTCTTGGCCGAGCCGGTGGCGCCGCACAGCACCCGCATCTGCAGCTGCGGCACCAGGCTTTCGAGCTGCGCGATCACATGGCCGCGAAACGCCTTGTAGCCGCCGGCCAGTTGCTGGGCATCCCAGCCGACCAGACGCAGCCAGGTCACCATGGAGCCGCTGCGCAGGCCGCCGCGCCAGCAATAGACCAGGGGCTTCCAGTTGGCGGGCTTGTCGGCAAAGGTTTCCCGCAGATGGCGCGCCAGATTGGCCGACACATAGGCAGCGCCCAGACGCTTGGCTTCGAAGGGGCTGACCTGCTTGTAGATGGTGCCGATCTCGGCGCGCTCGGCATTGCTCAGCACGGGGCAGTTGATGGAGCCCGGAATATGGTCGAGCGCAAACTCGGCGGGCGAGCGGGCATCGATCAGGGCATCGAACTGGTGGCGTTCAGGAACGCGAACGGGCTGGCGGTGGGACACGGCAGACTATCCATGGCTGGGCCTGACGGCCTGCAGGGCCGCCGGGCAAATGGCGTGTGCTCGGGCGTGAAGCGGCAATCGCGATGGGCTGCGATTCGACTTGAGGCTCGGCAACATGAAAAACCTGCCGCCTCCTCCAACGATGGAGCCCGGCAGGTCACGAAGCATGGGCGTGGATCGAGCCTCGATACGCACCACCGCTGCGGCAAGCTTGCCCGCAGCGGTCATTCCCTGTGTGCTGCATTTTCGCAGATGTGGCGGCCTGCTTCAGCGCCGGCAGCCAAAACCCGGCACACCCGGGCCCAGACCGAATCAAGCTCTGGCACTACTCACTTGCGCGGACGCAGCAGCATTTCGTCGCCGCTCATCTGCACATCGAAGAAGCGCAGAAAGTTCTGGCCCAGCAAGGCGTCTTCGCTGTCGTCGCCGGTATAGCCCGTGCCCACGCGCACATCGCGCACACGCAGGCTGGCAATGCGCACCTCGTCGGCCGTGACGATGCGGCCATCACGCTCGCCGTTGGCCGTGCGAAAACGCACTTTCTCGCCCCCTCCAGGCCGGCACGCTCGGCCAGCGCATCGGTCACGCTGACCGAGGTGGCCCCGGTATCGACCATAAAGGTGACTGGCTGATCGTTGACATAGCCCTTGGCGCGGAAGTGCCCGTCCATGCCGCGCTCGATGCGCACCGTGCCATCGGCCAGGACCTTGGCCTGGGCCGGCTTGAGGAAATGCTGCATGACCAGATACATCGCTGCCATGACCACCAGCCAGAACAGCAGAAACAGCATGGTGCTGCGCCGTGCCACGGATTGCGGGGAAGGCTCGGACTCTGGCGAGGACTGGGGCGGCGGCGTGACATTCAGGCGCATGGACAGGCAAAGAAGCTGAGGACAATGCAGCCATTTTGCCAAGACCGGCGCCAAGGTCATCCCCCGCATCACGGCACTGCGGCCCCGGCAGCGCTTACATTGAAGCTTGTCTGCAAAATCCACCGGCCTTGCCGGTCGTCCAACCATGAACACATCCCAGCTGCCCGCTCTGGTGCTGCACTATATTTTCGATCCCCTGTGCGGCTGGTGCTATGCCGCCGCCCCGCTGGTCAAGGCCGCGCGCGAAGTGCCCGGCATCGCCGTGCAGTGGCATGCCGGCGGCATGCTGACCGGCGCCCACACGCGCACCATCACCGCAGACTGGCGTGACAAAGTCATGCCCAGCGACCAGCGCATTGCCGAGATGACGGGCCAGCCTTTTGGCGATGCCTATCTCAACGGCCTACTCAATGACATCGGCGCGCCGCTGGATTCCGAACCCCCGACCACGGCCCTGCTGGCCGCCGAAGCGCTGGCCGGCAAGGGCCTGGAAATGCTGGCTGCCGAGCAGAAAGCCCATTACGTGGAGGGCCGCCGCATCAGCGAGCCCGCCGTGCTGCGCGAGCTGGCGGCCGGCATCGGTCTGGACAGCGCGGCCTATGACGCAGCCTGCGCCGAGCAAAGCGGCGCGGCCACGCAAAAGCATATCGCCGAAAGCCGCGAATGGCTGGGCATGGTGCAGGGCCAGGGCTTCCCCACCCTGGCGCTGGAGTTCGACCACCCCGAGCAGGCTGGCCAACGCGCCGTGCAGCGCATCGAGATCGGCGAATGGCTGGGCGATGTCGACGGCTGGAAGCAGCAGCTGGCCGCCTGGGCCGAGCAGATTGCCGAACTCAATCAGCAGCAGGCCGGCGACACCGACACCAGTGGCGACCCCAGTTGCGGCCCCGACGGCTGCGAGCTGCCAGCGCGCTGAGCGGCATGGCTTGCGCGGTAGATACTCTTTTATTTATAGCTTACAGCGCTTGTTATTTAAAGATTTCAGGCATTATTCAATCTGAATTCCTTATCTATAAAGCGCAAGCAGCTATCTTTTTTAATCCATCTACCGACGGCTCCGCACCCTGCCGCTACTGCGGCAGGGCATAGGCGATCACATAGTCACCGCGCTTGGGCGACTGGCGTGCGCCACCGGCGGTGATCACCACATACTGCCTGCCGGTTCTGGGCGAGACATAGCTCATCGGCCCTCCCTGGCTGCCCACGGGCAGGCGCGAGCGCCAGATCTCCTTGCCGTTGGCGCTGTCGAAGGCACGCAGATAGAAGTCCTGCGTGCCTGCGAAGAACACCAGCCCCGACTTGGTGACCATGGAAGGCCCCAGCGTGGGCATGCCGATGGGAATCGTCAGCCACATGGGAATGCCCAGAGGACCGGTATCGCGCACCGTGCCCACGGGCACCTGCCACTTGATCTGGCGCGATTTCAGATCCACGGCCGTCATGGTGCCGAAAGGCGGCTTCTGGCAGGGAATGCCCAGCGGCGACAGAAAGCGCTGGCGCATGGCACCAAACGGCGTGCCTTCCTGGGGCACGGCCCCCATCTCGATACCGCTGGCGCCGGGCTTCATATCGGCGCGTGCAATCATGTAATTCGCCAGGCCCAGACGCATATCGTTGACGAACATGGTCTGGGTGATCGGGTCTATGGAGACGCCGCCCCAGTTCATGCCGCCCAGCGAGCCCGGGAACTGCAGTGTCGGCCCCATGCCCGGCGGCGTGAACACGCCCTGATGATCCATGTCCTTGAAGGCAATCCGGCAAAGCAGCTGGTCGAAGGGCGTGGCGCCCCACATGTCCGACTCCTTCAGGGTCTGGTTGCCGATATTGGGCATGCCCGTGGAATGCGGCTGGGTCGGCGCATAGCGCTCGCCGGGTACATGGCCTTGCGGCACGGGCAGCTCCTGCACCTCTGCCAGAGGCTCGCCGGTCTCGCGGTTGAGCATGAAGATCATGCCCTGCTTGGTCACCTGCAGCAGCGCGGGGTCCACCCCGCCCTGGGCATTGGTCACATCGACCAGAGCGGGCTGGGACGGAATGTCGAAGTCCCACAGATCGTGGTGCACGGTCTGGTAGAGCCAGCGCGGCTTGCCGGTCCTGATGTCCATGGCCACGATGGCGGAGCTGTTCTTCTCCATCTCCGGCGTGCGCTGGGCCGCATAGAAGTCCGGCGTCGCATTGCCCGTACCCAGATAGGCCAGGCCCAGTCTGGCGTCATAGGACATGCCGCCCCAGACATTGGGCGAGTTGCGCGTATAGGTCTGCCCCTGCGGCGGCTGCCCGGTGATGCCGGCATTGCCCGGGTCCCAGGCCCAGACCAGCTTGCCGCTGAGCACATCAAAAGCGCGCACCACGCCCGATGGCTCGTCGGTCGAGAAATTGTCGGCCACGCGGCCGCCCACGATCACCAGGTTCTCGGCCACCAGCGGTGCCGAGGTCTGCTGATACCAGCCCTGCTTGACCTCACCCATGCCCTGGGTCAGATCCACCACACCGTCCTTGCCAAAGTCGGTGCATGGCTTGCCCGAATCGGGATCGAGCGCGATCAATCGCGCATCGATGGTGGGCAGAAACAGCCGGCGTCGGCAGCCCGGTGCGACATCACCGGACCTGCCGGACGCGCCCGACGCCCTGAGCGCGGCCTCGTTGCCGTCAAAGTAGGCCAGGCCCCGGCAGCGCTGCCAGTTGGGCGACTTGGCCTCGGGGTCGAATTTCCACTTCTCCTCGCCCGTGTCCACATCCAGCGCCAGCACCTTGCCGTAGGCCGTGCAGACATACAGGCGGTCCCCGATCTGCTGCGGCGTGTTCTGGTCTTCGGCGCCCGAGCCGGTGCTCTGGGGCACATCGCCGGTGCGTGCCGTCCAGGCCACGGCCAGCTTGTCGACGTTGTTGCGGCTGATCTGCTCGACGGCCGCAAAGCGCTGGCCTGCGGGTCCCTGTCCCCAGTCGGTCCAGTCCGAGGCCTTGATCTCCATGGAGCCGAGCGATGGCAGCTCGGTGACCTCGGGGGCGATCACTCCCTTGGGCGAGAAGGCGCTGACGGCTGTCGCGACGATGGCCAGGCCCAGCACCACCACCGACACTGCGGCGCCCAGGCGGCCATAGTCGTTCATGACCAGCTTGCCCGCTTCAAGCTGTGCATAGCCCAGGGCCACCAGCAGGCCCAGCACGGCAAACACCATCAGGCGCGAAACCAGCGGCCAGAACTCCCAGCCTGCATCCCACCAGGCCCATACCAGGGTCAGCACAAAGGCCAGCGCATAGAGATGGGCACCGGCTCTGCGCCGCGCCAGCAGCAATGCCGCCGAGACCAGCAGCGCCAGCCCCATCAACACAAAGTACCAGCTGCCTCCCTTGCCGAGCAGAATGCCGCCGCCTATGGTCATGTACAGACCCATCAGCAGCATCAGCAGCCCCACCACAAGCCAGTACCAGCGCCCGTCATTGGATGAAGGAGCCATAGCCTCACCTGAAATTAATTGCCATTTGTGTATTGCACGCCTTAACGCCGATACACATCGACATACTTTCGAGGGTTTGCACGCCAGCCTCAGGACTACAAGCGACAGGTCTCGGGCGCAAAAAAAGCCGCACCGTAGGGACGGTGCGGCCGCTCAGATCGCAGTGCCGGCAACTATTGCAGCTGCCGGGCAGGCAGCGCAGCTCAGTCCATCATCGAGATCACCACATCCCCGAAGCCCGAGCAGGACACCTGGGTCGCACCGTCCATCAGACGGGCGAAGTCATAGGTCACGTGCTTGCTCTGAATGGCTTTTTCCAGCGACTCGACGATCAGGTCCGCAGCCTCGCGCCAGCCGATGTGGCGCAGCATCATCTCGGCACACAGAATCATGGAGCCCGGATTCACATAATCCTTGCCCGCATAGCGCGGCGCCGTGCCGTGGGTGGCTTCGAAGCAGGCAATGCTCTCCGAGAGGTTGGCACCGGGAGCAATGCCGATGCCGCCCACCTGCGCGGCCAGCGCATCGGAGATGTAGTCGCCATTGAGGTTGAGCGTGGCCACCACCGAATACTCGGCCGGACGCATCAGAATCTGCTGCAAAAAGGCGTCGGTGATCGAGTCCTTGATGATGATGTCCTTGCCCGTCTTCGGGTGCTTGATGCGGCACCAGGGGCCGCCGTCGATCAGCTCGGCACCGAACTCCCGCTGCGCCAGCGCGTAACCCCAGTCACGGAAAGCGCCTTCCGTGTACTTCATGATGTTGCCCTTGTGAACCAGGGTCACGCTGGGCTTGTTGTTGTCGATGGCGTACTGGATGGCCTTGCGCACCAGGCGCTCCGTGCCCTCGCGCGAGACGGGCTTGATGCCGATGCCCGAGGTTTCGGGAAAGCGGATCTTGTTGGCGCCCATTTCCTTGGCCAGGAAGTCGATGAGCTTCTTCGCCTTCTCGCTGCCGGCCGCGTATTCGATGCCCGCGTAGATGTCCTCCGAGTTCTCGCGGAAGATCACCATATTCGTCTTCTCGGGCTCCTTGAGTGGCGAAGGCACGCCCTTGAAGTACTGCACGGGGCGCAGGCAGACATACAGGTCCAGTTCCTGGCGCAGCGCCACGTTCAGCGAACGGATGCCGCCGCCCACGGGCGTGGTCAGCGGGCCCTTGATGGACACGGCATAGTCGCGCACGGCGGCCACGGTTTCCTCGGGCAGCCAGACATCGGGGCCGTAGATGCGCGTGGCCTTCTCGCCTGCATACACCTCCATCCAGGCGATCTTGCGCTGGCTGCCATAGACCTTGGCCACGGCAGCGTCAGCCACCTTGCGCATCACCGGCGTCACATCGACGCCGACACCGTCGCCCTCGATGAAAGGAATGATGGGTTGATTCGGAACATTCAGTGTCTTGTCCGCATTGATGCTGATCTTCTCACCCTGCGGCGGAACCTGGATGTGCTGGGACTTGCTCATGCTGTGGAATCTCCTAGTCTTGAATACTGCGCGGCGGCGCACCTTTTTGGTGCTGCTTCTTGCCCCCGATTTTGGCACCTTGAACTCAGCAAATTTTAAGAAATGCCGCATAAAAATCTGTCAACGGCGGCACAGGGCTGCCGTTGAGAGGCTGTGGCAGCAGATGGGCTGCTCCACACTTCAACCTGAAGCCTGGCATTGCCGCATATTTGGGAAATTGGCATCCATGAAAAAACTACTCGCTGTCCTGATTGCTGGTTCGTTCGCTGCTGGCGCCTTTGCTCAAACCGCCACGCCGGCGCAGCCTGCCACCCCTGCCGCTGCAGCAGCGGCGCCTACCGTCAAGCATATGAAGGCCCAGCCAGCCCAAAAGCATCATATGCAGCACAGCACCAAAAAGATGCACAAGCCCGCCTGATCGCTCACTGAGAGCAGCCCGGTGACATCGAGGGGCCCATGGCCCTGACAACCGGATCTGACTCGCCCCCGGGCCTGCCGGACCGCAAGTCCTGCGGGCTCTGCATTTTGCAGACCGGCTACGGCCGCATCCCCATGACGCTGATTTGCACCGCAACCTGCCCGGATTGCTATAGGCTTGCGACTTCCGACTTCCTGTTTGGCAAGCAAGGCTCATGAAGACCCTCTCCACCAAGACACCCCAACAATCCGGCTGGCGCGCTCCGCTGCTGGCCCTGGCCTGTACCGCCCTGCTGGGCCTGTTCGGCAGCCCCGCGATGGCCCGCGACGAAGGTCAGCCACAGATGAATCTGCGCCGCATCGACCTGACGGCCGGCATGTACCGCATCGACACCCAGCTGGCCGTCACGCCGCAGCAGCGCGAGATCGGCCTGATGTTCCGCAAGGAGATGCCGCAGCAGGAAGGCATGCTCTTTGTCTTCGAGGTGCCCGGCGTGCAGTGCTTCTGGATGCGCAACACCATCCTGCCGCTGACGGCGGCCTTTGTGGCCGATGACGGCACCATCGTCAATCTGGCCGACATGAAGCCCATGAGCGAAGACTCCCACTGCTCGGCCAAGCCCGTGCGCTATGTGCTGGAGATGAACCAGGGCTGGTTCACCAAGCGCGGCATCAAGGCCGGCACCAAACTGGGCGGCGCTCCCTTCAATCGCTAAGCACCGCCAGAGTCAGCATCCTTCATGCTCTACCGGCCCCAGTTTCCGCAAGCGCTGAGCGATACCGCCGCTGCGCTGCTGCAGAAACTGGGCAAGTCGCAGGCGCTTGAGCCCTGCCCCGGCTTCACGGTAAGGATTGATGGCGAATTGCTGCATGCTCCCTACCGCGTGTACTACGACGAACGTGAGCTGCAGCAATGCATTCAAAAAAGCACCGGCCCCGCACATCCACTGGCCCTGTGCCTGGGCAGCCGCCACGCCAACGGCCATGTGCGCGAAACCTGTCTGCGCCAGTTGCTGGCGCATGACTGCGACTGGGTGCTACCGTTTGTAGTCCGCGCGGCTGGCGAGTATGTGCTGGAAATTGCCGAGCATCTGCCAGCCCAGACCCATAGGCTATCGCCACACAACTACGGGCGTTTTGCTGCCGAAAACCCCGAGTTTGTGACTGCCTGCAAGCAGCAGGCCGCCAGTTACTGGGATTGCTACCACCGCCAACGCTATCCGCTGCTGCACCAGCATCCAGGCATGCGATTTCTGCGCTGGGTTGAAGAGGCACGCCAATCACTGCCCCACGCGGATTGATGCCACTTTACTCAGAACGCGCGGCCCATGCCGATAGCGGTTGCGCGCTGCCAGTGGGAGCACGCTCTTGAGCATTCGGTAGTCGCAGGCACCAAAGTACTGAAAGTTGCGCCGACCATCGCGCAGCGTCATATGGTTGGGGCCGGAGTATTCATCCGGGCAGTCCACATCCCAGCCACTGTCTTCCCAGAAGCAGACGCTGCAGATGCTGTACTCGCCACGCTCATCCAGCGAGAAATAGTCGCAGCACGGACACTGATACAGCGGCATGGAGCGCCTTTCATAAATTCGAATCAATCAAGCTACAGCGCTCATACATCAAGCACAGGCAGCTTCTATTTATATAGCAACCACTGAGACCGGACACAAAAAAGCCGGAGACCTTTTCAGGCTCACCGGCTTTTATGGGGCACTGCCTGCACGCAGGCGGGGCAACCCGCTCTGCGAGGCAGGCTGGCTTACACCGACGCGATGGCGGCGTTGAAGGTGGCGCTGGGGCGCATCACGGCGTCCAGCTTGGCCACGTCGGGCATGTAGTAGCCGCCGATATCGGCAGCCTTGCCTTGCACTTCCTTCATCTCGGCCACGATCTTGGCTTCGTTCTCGGCCAGGGTTTTAGCCAGAGTGGCGAACTTGGCCGCCAGTTCTGCATCTTCGGTCTGAGCAGCCAGAGCCTGGGCCCAGTACAGAGCGATGTAGAACTGCGAACCACGGTTGTCCAGCTCGCCGGTGCGACGCGAAGGCGACTTGTCTTCGTCCAGCAGCTTGCCGGTGGCTTCGTCCAGAGTCTTGGCCAGCAGCTTGGCGCGGGCATTGTTTTCCTTGATGCCCAGGTCTTCGAATGAGACGGCCAGGGCCAGGAATTCACCCAGCGAGTCCCAGCGCAGGTGGTTTTCTTCCACCAGCTGCTGCACATGCTTGGGAGCGGAGCCGCCAGCACCCGTTTCGTACATGCCGCCACCAGCCATCAGAGGCACGATGGACAGCATCTTGGCCGAGGTGCCCAGCTCCAGAATCGGGAACAGGTCGGTCAGGTAGTCACGCAGAATATTGCCGGTCACCGAAATGGTGTCCAGACCACGGGCCACGCGCTCCAGCGTGTAGCGCATGGCGCGCACTTGCGAGAGGATGTGGATTTCCAGGCCGTTGGTGTCGTATTCCTTCAAGTAGGTCTGCACCTTCTTGATCAGCTCGGCTTCGTGGGGACGATAGGGGTCCAGCCAGAACACGGCAGGCATGCCGGAGTTGCGGGCACGGGTCACAGCCAGCTTCACCCAGTCACGGATAGGAGCATCCTTGACCTGGCACATGCGCCAGATGTCACCGGCTTCCACGTTCTGGCTCAGCAGTACTTCGCCGGTGGCAATGTCCACGATGTTGGCCACGCCGTCTTCAGCGATCTCGAACGTCTTGTCGTGCGAGCCGTACTCTTCGGCCTTTTGAGCCATCAGACCCACGTTGGGTACGGTGCCCATGGTCTTGGGGTCAAAGTTGCCGTGCCATTTGCAGAAGTTGATCACTTCCTGGTAGATACGGGCAAAGGTGGACTCAGGCATCACGGCCTTGCAGTCGTAAGGCTTGCCGTCAGCCGCCCACATCTTGCCGCCTACGCGGATCATGGCGGGCATGGAAGCATCCACGATCACGTCGTTGGGCGAGTGGAAATTGGTGATGCCCTTGGCGGAGTCGACCATGGCCAGACGCGGACGGTGCTCCTGGCACTTGTGCAGGTCACGGATGATTTCTTCGCGCTGCGAAGCAGGCAGGGTCTCGATCTTCTCGTACAGATTGGCCATGCCGTTGTTCACGTTCACGCCCAGTTGATCAAACAGCTTGCCGTGCTTTTCGAAGGCTTCCTTGTAGAAAATCTTCACGCAGTGACCGAACACGATGGGGTGGGACACCTTCATCATGGTGGCCTTCACGTGCAGCGAGAACAGGATGCCCGACTCGCGGCAGTCTTCGATTTCCTTTTCATAGAAAGCGCACAAGGCCTTCTTGCTCATGAACATGGAATCGATCACTTCTGCAGCCTGCAGCTTGACCTTGTCCTTCAGAACGATGCTGTTGCCGGACTGGGTCTCCAGCACCATCTTCACTTCGCGGGCCTTGTCCAGCGTCATGGACTTTTCGCCATGGTAGAAATCGCCCTCTTCCATGTGCGACACATGGGTTTGCGACCACTGCTTCCACTCACCCATGGAATGGGGGTGCTTCTTGGCGTAGTTCTTCACGGCAGCAGGTGCGCGGCGATCCGAGTTGCCTTCGCGCAGCACGGGGTTCACGGCAGAGCCGATGCACCTGTTGTAGCGTGCCTTGATGTCCTTTTCGGCATCGGTCGTGGCGGTTTCAGGATAGTCGGGGATGGCGTAGCCCTTGCCCTGCAATTCCTTGATCGCGTCTTGCAGCTGGCCCACGGATGCGGAGATATTGGGCAGCTTGATGATATTGGCTTCAGGCGTCAGCGTCAGCTTGCCCAGTTCAGCCAGATTGTTCGGAGCGCGTTGGGCTTCGGTCAAAAAGTCGGGAAACTCGCCCAGGATACGGCCTGCCAGCGAGATATCGCTGGTCTCCACATTGATGCCGGCCGGCGCTGCGAAAGCACGGATCACGGGCAGGAATGCGCTGGTAGCCAGGCGGGGAGCCTCGTCAGTCAATGTGTAGATGATGGTGGGTTGCTGCGTACTCATCTCTTGTCTCAGGTTGTGAAAAAAGGGGGAAAGGTGCCTTGGGCCTGCATCCCGGGCTTGCGCAATGGGGCCTGACACAGCGGGACGACACTTTCTTGATGCAATGCGTTCCCACAATACAAAATTCTACGCGCAACCGGGCCGGTTTTTTTAAGTCTTGTACAAGACTCAGGGATTTAGCTCAACTTTCATCAGCTGTTTTCATAGGGAAACCGGCCTTTTCGCCGTGTTTTCGACCATGTAAAAATATCGCATCCTGCAGTCATTCTGCGGCCATCGCCGCCATGAAAGTTGCGAGTTAAAGTTGCGTGGCGCGGCCTTTGGCACAAATTTGCGCGATCTTTGGCACAAAGTAGCACAGGCTTTGGCACCAAGGCTGACAAATCGGCAAGCATTACTTCACCACAAGTGTTGCTTTGCTGCATATCAATAGCTCGCTGATCCATATAAGACTTCGGATCTCTGCTCATCACTCTTAGTCATCGACAAAGTTCTTCTGAGACAAGCGTCGTGCTTTTGACGTATGCCTGCTAGCGAAAGCATCTACTAACAAGCTGCGCCCAAAGATACTGTATAAATATACAGCCATGGAAGCTAAAATTTTGATCCTGCGCGAGCTCGGCCACCTCAAAGTGCCGGTGGGAATCGCCAACAAAGCGTCTGGCTCGATCACGCTTTATCACGAGCGCCCCAGCTCATCCGACGAGCGCACCGTGCCTGTTCTACACATTCTTGATGGCAGCAGCGCCTTGCCTGCAAAGCGCAGAAAGCTCTTTGAGCCGCGCATAACGTACATGGGTTCAGGAACCATCAAATTCAGCGGCCTGGAATATGTAGACGGCGGCTGGTATGCGCAGGAATGGCGCTGTGACTTCGACTACTGACAGCCACCCCACTCTGCTGCGCACGCCAAAATCGACTTTGGGCAATTTTTCCTAGGCTTGACATTTAACCACCGCTAAAATTCAAGGCCATTCGAGCTTAGATCGTTAATCACTGTCTAGAGGAATTTTTTCAGATTCATTTGAAAAGATAGCCTCAGAATTTTCTACATAAAAAAGAAGGGAGGAGCATGTCAGATGCCGAAATGTCAGCTTTAGCTACTGTACTTCTGGTAGTTGTTGGTGCAGCACAGGTAGTAATTCTTTTTGGGCAACGGCTTCAGCAACGACTAGATTGGTCCGAGATGTACCGACGCAGATGGATTGAGCTTCAAGCAGATTGGGCTACGGTGGTATTTCTGGGCAGAAGGGTCACGGACTATTACCAAATTGCTCATCATGAGTCTCTTCAGGAACTACGCAGAGCATCAATGACGACATCAAATGAGTTTGCTTCCTCATGGGCACAAGCATCGGTTAGAAATGTCTGCGGTATGTTTAGTGACCTCTGCTCAAGAATATTGCAGGGGCAAATTAAAGTACATGAAATTTATCCGATATTTGGCACAGAGCTGCTTCGCCAAGGGGCACCATTGCGCACATTGCTAGACGGTACCAGTGAGCACCTCAGATGTTATGGGTCTATGGGCCCCACAGAAGAGGAAGCCAAGCATGACAATCTGCGCCGCGAGATGTCAGTCTGGTTAGCTTGCCATGATGGAATCAGGCGGCGCTGTCTGATCTTGATTGATCTTCTATGGGCCGAAGCCGCCAGACTTGAAGATTTACCTCCTTACGAATTAGCCACTGCAGCAGATGCCAAGGCCTTGACCGGACATTTAAATCGAGACCGAGTTCGAGCCGAAACATTTAGGTTAAATGGTTGGCGGGCATGGGGTAGATCAATATTCCTTGCATATCATTTACGCCATGCCGAATGGAAAAAATTTAGATGGTTCCGTGGATTATCAAAAGAGAGGGTTGAATATCTAGACGATGAGTGGTCTAAGAGGTATTTAAATTCCTAGCTTAGCCCTCGCTTAGCCACTAAGCTCCGAGAGCTGCCAAAAATACAAGACAGCTCTCGACTCAAAAGCAAACCATTAATCCCCCATTCTAAACCAACACCCCTACCTTATGAATTAGCAGGCAAGATGCTTCAGCATCCCACTAGACTCGCTGGTATCTCGAATAAAGCCTTTGCGCCCGTACCAAGACATTAGAGTATCATCCTTGATGAACTGCTGATCGAGTGAGCGCGCTGTGAGACGCAGTGTCTTACACGCAGAATCACGAGCTACATTTTCTGCATGTGACAAAATCAGGTTACCAATGCCCAAGCCCCTGAATTCATTTAGCACATAGATCTCGTATATCAATCCCCAAGAGTCCCTGGGAAAGTGCTCAAAAATCAAAAGGCCAGCCTCAACACCTTCGATTAACGCAACAAACTCCCTAGTTCCAGATCGCTTACCCTCTCTAACTCTCTCGCAAAGGAATGGGTGGTTTATCACGTTTGTCTCTACAATAGCAACGGAATTCATACTGGATTTCCAAAGACAATGTTTCACTTAAAAATCAATTTCTCAATGATTTGAATTATTTTTATAGTTTAATATTCAATCACCAGATCATTATTCAGGCACATTGAGTGGCTATTTCTGATCGAACATAGCCTATCACGCCCCAGCTTGCAATCAGAAATTTCTCAGACTAAAAATCTCACCCTCAACGAGTAAAGCATCTCCACCAAAGAGCTTGCTTTTTGGGTCCTATTTTTACATCTAACACATCCAAAACTAGGACACAATGTGCGTGGTCGCTTTCGATTGAAAGTGAACTAACTGCATAAGCGATGTATCTCATGTATGAGTGCACCAATTTAGTGCTATCTCAAACATTTACAGAGGATGTCTTTTTAAATGAGTACACATTCGTACAAGGAATTGTTGGCGCAACGCGAAGCTCTTGAGCAGCAGATTGCAGCCGCTCGAAAGGCCGAAGTCGCAGGCGCGGTGCAAAAAATCAAGGACTTGGTCGAGGCTTTCGGCCTGACACAGGACGATGTCTTCCCTCCCGCCAAGCAAAAACAAAAGCGTGAGACTGGCTCCGTCGCCCCTAAATACCGCGACCCCGCCACAGGTCAAACATGGACTGGCCGAGGAAAGCCTCCAAACTGGATCAAAGATCAAGACCGTTCCAAGTTCGCAATCTAAAAGTGGCCCCAGTGGCCACTTTTTATTTCTTACCGTAGCCACCGCCTCGATTAGGCTGCTACACCTCCCCTTCTGTATAGGTGAGGCTCGGAGCCTCCCCCTCGATCGCTCCATCACGCACAAACACGCGCTGGCCAGCCTGAGCCGGTCCTCTCGCCTGCAGGCGACCACCGCCTGGCAGGTTGACCGTGGCCACACCGTTGATCACAAAGGCCACCGTGCCCACTAGCAAGGGCTTGGGCGACTGCAGATCCATAAACTGCTTGTAGAGGTTAGGCATGGGTTTCGACCTCCAGCGTCTGACGCAGCTTGGGGGTCGCCCAGTTGATCGACGTCGACCGCACAATCCCCATCACGGTCTCCGGCCCCAGATAGCGAATAAATTGCCCAGGCAGAATCACACCGGTCTCGGGCAGCACCTGCATGGATAGCGACACCCGCGCCTGGCGGCCAGTATCGGCAAGTTCAGCCAGGCCGCGCAGCCTGTGCACCGTGGAGTCGGTGGTCAAGGCATGCGTGACCTGAGGCGCAATCAGGTCGCCAGCAGTTCCAGCCCGAGTGATCGGACCAAACACACCCGCGCTCATGCCACCGACAAACACCCGGTTGTAGTCCGGCTTGTCCAGGAACTCCGTGCCGTCGACCTCTGCCGCTGCCCCTGGAATTTCAAAATCCGGCACCACATCACCCCAATGCCAAGGTGCGGCGGGGTACTTGGGCAGGATGCGCAGCACTTGGTCGGTGTTATGGGGCTGCACATAGCCGCCAGCCGCAGCCGCGATATCGTTGATGGCGTCGATATAGCTGCCCTGCAGCGTCCAGGCTCCGGCAGGCACCTGCCAGTCCACCAACTGCCAGTCGATACCCCAGCCAATGGAGACGCCATTGACCTTGAGCACCTCAGCCGCCAGTTGCTGGGCCGTCAGCGTCTGCGCCGTGCTGCCAAAGGACATGGACTTTGCCCAAGGCTCAGCCAGCACTGCAGCCAGGCCCCGGCCCGAGACAGACCAGCGCTCCTGCGGCAAAAACCTACGGTCGCGGCTGGTGCGCTCCAGGCGCAGCTTGAAGGGCACGCCATTGACGCTGGCCAGGAACTGCGCAGGGTCGCCATCCACATCACGGCCAAGGTGCAAAGCCGCATCCTTATGCAGTGATGCCGTCCAATTCCACGTCCAGCTCTGAAAGTCCAAGGACATACTGAAGGCCAGAGCAGGCAGCTCGACGCCGGTATCCAGGCGCGTGAGCATGATCTGATTGAGCACGATGTAAACCTTTCGAACGGGAACGATGACCTTGCCGGGTTGCGGCCCTCCATCCCTGCAGCACGCAAAGACCAGCGCGGTCGACGCGGCCCAGGGCTTGCAGAACAGCAATCGGATGGGGCCGCCCACCAGTTGCTCATAGCAACCGGGCTTCTCCGGCTCTGGCGGTTTGGTCTGTGACTTGCCTGCAGGCGGCTTCATGGCCTGCTGATAGCGGCCCTCAAATCCCCGGTACAGCGGCACCGATGGGCCTGCGCCCGTAGTGAAGAGGTATTGCAGGCCCATCGCGTCCTGGGCAGTGGCCTCGACCATGCGGCGACGGTCGCGCAGGCTTTCCTGAAACCGCACTGACCAGCCCGCCCGCACGGGCGCGGCATCCTGGGCCGTGGCCTGCAGGCCCACGCGAACGCTCTGGGCCTCTTGCCAACGGGCCTGGGTTGTTGCTCCAGTTAGAGGCCGGGCCTGTTGAAACCGCCCCTGCTGGGCCGCCCCTTGCCGCTGGCCTTCCTGCCAGGCGACGCCGAACTGCTCTTGCATGCTCATGGCGTCTTGCGCGGTCGACACCCAACCCGCAGGCAGTGCATCCGTGTCCTGCCAGCCGGAGATCCAGCCCTCTGTCACAGGCTGCGCCTGCTGGGCACTGGCGGCCACCTCGGCCACCACAGACCGGGGCGTGTCGGTGTGGTAGCGCACGAGCGCACTGCAGCGCAGGCCCGGCATGCGGCCCGCTGCGACCAGATCCTTGCGTACATGCACCAGGGATCTGACCCGCAGACCTGGCATGCGCGCGGCAACGGCCAGGGTTGCATTGGGCACCTGAGCGCCGCCGCCATCGTCGCCAAACACCAGCTCGACAGGGTTGCCGGTCGTGTCAGGCAGCATTGAAATGAATCAGGCCTTCCCATCCCCATTGACCTGCTACCACCGCTGCTGCAGGAGTTTGAGCGCCTGGTGGGTCTACAGGCCACCATGGCTCTGATGCGCAGATGGGGCGGGCTGCGGGTGTACTTCCCCACCCCAGAGCGCGTCACCGAACATCACCCCTATGCCGCGGTGATTGGCGTCGACGCGCTTTTAAAGCTGGCAAAGGAGTATGGAGGCCTGCCTCATTTCCAGCTGTCCAAAGCGGAAAGAGCGCTCCAGGCCGTGCGCAATGCACGGATTGCGGCAGAGTATGCGACGAACAAGACCGCTCGGGAGATCGCTGCCGAATATGGTCTTACTGAGGGGCAAGTCGTTCGCATCGTGGCCAGCATGGGAGTGACGGCCCCGCTTGACCAGAGGCAAGGAGCGCTCTTTCAAGCCCGCCATACACCTCGCTTAACATATGCCCGACCATGCTTGGTTGGGCGTCTTTCATTCAACAAAGCTGTGCCAGTTTGCTGGCCTATCAGGTCCACAGCGTATTCAACGAAATGAGCTGCCATGTCCCCCGACGGCCAGAAGCTGCCGGTGACTCTTGCAGAAAGCAGACATCTATCAAAACTCTACGTTTCTTCGCAACAAACTCACGTGTCAGAGCATTGATGTGGGGCAGAAAAGTTGCTTAGATCGGCTGAGACAGTTGCTGGAGCCTGTGCTCTACTCGCTGAGTGAGCTTCTCCTGACACAACGGAATTCATGTTGAGCATTCGCGCCCCGCACAAGAAGGGAGTCAGCTCCATTGATCAGCTGATAGATGGCTTAGTTAGAAGTCTTATCCAGTCTAGATGTCTTTTGCTGAAAACCATTGTAGGAGTTGTCTTTATTGCTTCTATATTGATAGCAACTACTTGGCACAATCTGAACGAGTCGTATGACTATCACGTTCAGCGGGGAGTGGATGCATCGGTTAACCAAGCTCGCCTGTTGAGCTATGAGCTAAACACCGAGATGCGGCTTATCGATAACGCTCTAGCGACGATTGCTCAAGAATTCCAAGAGACAGGACTCACCGCACCTCAGTTTGAAAACGCCGTTATCAATCAGCAGGCCTTGCTGCCTTTTTCCAAGGCCGTACGCGTGGCTGATGAATCCGGCATGGTTCGACTTGGCCTTTTATCTGGCGAGCGCCCCTTCTCAATCAAGGATAGGGGCTACTTCGACGCTTTGAAGCACTCAAACCAGATGGTGATCTCCGAGCCACTGATCAGCCATTCTTTTAGACAATGGAGTCTTGTCTTGGGCCGCAAGCTGGAGTCCCGTGATGGGGCATTCAAGGGGGCCGTCTTTGTTGTTTTGGAGGTGGAACATTTCCGCAAATTGTTTGAGACGCTGACACCAGGTGAAGACAGCGCCACCACCTTGCGCTCTGCCGAGGGCCGGGTAGTGGCTCGTTACTCCGCTGCTGACCCAACGTCGACGAAAGGTATCGGCGGAACCTTGACATCCTCGGCGCTCAAAGAAACCCGGCGGCTCAACCCAGAGCATGGCTGGTACATCACGCCTACGGCATTGGACGGCATCGAGCGCATTACCGCCTATCAACGCCTTTCAGCCCCCTATCCATTGACGGTGTATACAGGTCTGGGCACTGCAAGCTACCTTCAGCCTTGGCGCAGTGAAGCGGTGTCCGCGTGGAGCTTGACCGCGTTTTGCGTGCTGCTTATGGCGTTTGGTGCTGGGAACTTGTTCTTGCACCAGCAGCGGGAGCTCGCTGCCAAACTCCAGAACGCACAGCTGCTTAAGGAGCAAAACTTCTTTGTGGAAAATGAGCTGATCGGCATGATCAAGGTACGCGACCGCAAAATACTCTGGGCTAACAAAGCCATGGCACGCATGGTGGGCAAGCGCGTTTCCGAGTTACTCCAGCAATCCAAGCGCTGCATTTATCCCAACGATGAAACATATGAGCGGATGGGGAGACTTTCCAGCGAGGCACTCAACCACAATAGGCGCTTTCGCACCGAGGTGCAGCTGCAAAACAGCAGTGGTCAAATCTTCTGGGTCGATGCCAATGCTGCACAGATCACTGATACCGATTCAGTGTGGATTTTTGTGGATGTGGAAGCTCATAAAAAGCGCCAGAAAGAGATTGAATATCAAGCCACTCATGATGCTCTGACGGGGCTGCCTAACCGCCGTCTCGTCATCGCGCAAATGAAACAGTCCATCGCGCTTGCTGATCGAGACCAAGGCACTGTTGCCGTGTGTTTTATCGATCTGGATGGTTTTAAGAGCGTGAACGACACGCACGGACACGACGCAGGCGACATTGTGCTGCAGACAATTGCCGAGAGGTTGAACAGTGCAGTGCGTTCGCATGACTGTGTAGCCCGTCTGGGTGGCGACGAGTTCGTGGTGGTGTTGACGGGGAAAAACAATCGCGAGAATGCGGTGGGCATCATGCAGCGCTGTTTGGACATGGTGCAGATTCCCATCGTGGTAGAGGATGGACATGCCGCCACGGTGGGTTGCAGCATCGGCATTGCCTACTATGCGGGCGACAACGAGTCCTGCGACTCATTATTGGAGCGTGCCGATGAGGCCATGTACATGGCAAAGCACGCCGGCAAAGGCCGCATCATCGAGTCTGTTCGGACGCAGGCTAGTGGATCCACATTCGAGCATTCGCCAGTCGCAGCTTAACCCGCGAATGATGCAATATGAAAAGTGCCTTTTTATTCGGATGAACTCTACGTCTGCTTTGTGTGAATGTTTCAGTGGCTGATCTGGGCCGATCTGTGACTGGCGCAGTCCGGCCAGAAGCAGTCGGTCTCGGCAGATGAAAGCGACGCTCAACGTCCCAGTTACACCACCTAAAACATCGGGCCACCGGGCCCGGGATAACGGTGCCGTCATGCATCCAATGGGATGAAAATTGAGTCGGAGCATCCAAGGATGTGACAACCATATGGCGTGGAACGCATTATTGCGGGCTACATCAAAAGAGATTTACAAAGCTGAGCAACATCGACCAAGCCAGCTCCAGCAAAGCCCAAGCAGAAAATAATCCATTCACCACAAGAAAAATCGCGCCAACGACAATCACTAAAACGATGAGTTGCACAGCCTTCATACTATGAAGTCTCCCGAAAAAACCAATTCTATGGCTCATCTTTGGTTGGTCATGCACTGCCCCCTCTGGGTCTAACTGCGACTGTCGTTGTCAGGCCGGGAACAGTCGCACATGGTGAGAATTTGGTCATAGACACGTTGACGCGAAAGGATTAGTGATGCGCATTCAGGAAATAGAGACCAAGCGCTTGCGTCTCAGGCAATGGCGAGACCCTGACTACCCTGTATTTGCTAGCATCAATGCAGACGTGGAGGGTATGCGCTTTTTTCCCGCGACACTTACTGTTGAACAGAGTAATGACTTGGCGAGGTATTGTCGTAGCCTCATCGAGCAGCAAGGTTGGGGGGTCTGGGCTGTGGAGGAAAAGACGACGGCCAAATTCATCGGCTTTACCGGATTGCACAAGCCTACGGATGAACTTCCGTTTACTCCATGTGTTGAAATTGCTTGGCGCCTTGACAGAGCATCATGGGGAAATGGTTTTGCAACAGAGGCGGCCAGCGCAGCACTCTCCTTTGCATTTGATAAGTTAGCCCTGCCTGAAGTAGTTTCCTTTACAACTTTGGATAACACACCCTCCGAACGCGTTATGCAGCGCCTAGGCATGAAGCGAGAGCCTAGAACATTTGAACACCCGTCCTTGCCTACGGGGCACCCGTTGCGTGAACACCTTCTGTATCGAGCTCACCCAGGCGAAAGGGCATCAGATTCCGTATAACGATACTTGGAATGAGAAAGCAGCTAACGTCTACTAAGGGGCCTTCGGCGGCCGGCTGCTACCGGCCACCGCGCCAACTGGGCCGGTAAAAATACTCACTGAAGCACAGGCACAATCGACCATAATTGGCTGCGCTCCATCCGAACTAAAGACCCCTAGTACTCTACCGCCATGCCTATGAGGTCCTGGTAGCTTGACTATCGGTCATTTCAAAGCAGCCATCTCCAGCAAAAATATCCGTCAAGGCTGCTTTCAGCTCCTCGTATTCGCTGGCCGAAAGATCGAAGTCGATGGACATGTGCTCCAGACTATTCATGCCCTGCGCCCCCTCGCGTTTGAACGTGACCTCCACACCAGAACGTTTCAGCACAAACTCCGCGATGCCGCCATAGCAAGGACTTTGCGGGCCGCTCCACTCGACATGGTAGGTGTCCATGCCCAGCACTTCATCCTGTTCGTCTTTGTCCTCTGCGAAGGAGCGTTGGAGCATCAGGTAGTGCTCCGTGCCGTGCTTTTTGTCGGCGAAGCCGACAAGGTGGCAGAAGCCTTCAGGGTCTTTTGTGACTATGCAAGCAGCGGTGAACGAGAGGCTGTTCATGTTGGTGGTTTGAGAGGGCAAAGCAGCGACAGGAGTATGGTACGTCCTGCCGCTCACTAGCGGCCAGAAGCGGTCGTCGGAAGCTCGTGACTGAGCTTGTTCAGAGCCATCGCTTCTCAATGAACTCAGTAATCGAGTAAATCCGATTTAGTAGCTTTTGCCCTATCACTGCACTTACGATTTGCTGTACGCCATGAACGTAAGGAGAGTCGCCAACTACTCTCGATTCCATCTCGATTTGGCACGAGCCGTCATTGATTCTGATTTGATGAAGGGCATGCCGCCCCAGATGCTCTTCGTGAATGTTTAACTCATCTTTTTGGATCGCTGTATCACGAACTGAAGCAATCTTGTCTAAAGGAATGTTCAATGCGTTGGCAATAGAAACAGCAGTGCCTGGAACAGACTTCTTAGATGCTTGGTGAGATTCCGTTAGCTTTATGTCATAGCCGCTGAACAAGCTGCCTGAGCATTCCAACATATGCATAAATTTAAGCATGAGGATGTTGGTGTTTGGGCATAGCACAACTGGAAAGCAGACATCAACGGACTCAATTGCGGAACCCGTGGACAGTTCAATCAGTACGGAGGATGTGCGGGAGCAGAAAGTGGAAATTGTTTGCAGCTCACGTCCAGAGCCCGCATGAATGACGATGCTCTTTTCATTCGAAATCGGCCCGCCATGCCAGGGAAGAATTGCCTGTCCCTCTTTAGAAGTGAGAGATTTCAACAATTCAGAACCAAGTTTTCCTGTACCGGCCACAAAGACTTGCATGAAATAGATCTACCCGTTCAACCACTATTGATGTACTGCATCGTATCGTGAAAATGATGCCGCGAATGACCGCAAGGGGTAGAACAGCGACAGCCGCAGATTGTCTGGCCACGAGATATTTGCAATGCCTCGCCACACCTACAGCCAGGAGCGCAGAACTGCGGCCTGCTTGCGTGTAACCGTCTCTCCGACGCTAGGGCAATGAGCCTTGTTTTAAGCCCTTTACCAATTTCAAGACGCATAAACAGCGTCCGACCTCCACGCAGGTCGGACGTCGCTGCATTGAGCCGATCTTGCGCCTATGTCACTGATATACATAGAGAAGATGAGGTTGGACATAAATGCATGTCCAACCTCATCTTGTCCGACCTCGGTGAACTGACAGGAACCCGGCCCTATCGGCGCTGATACCCGCTAAGCGCCCGCCATACAAGGGAAATAGGAAATCCCAGCACCTGCCCTATTCAGCAAGCTATCGGCCCATTCCGGCCGTTTGTGCCCCTGATCGGCCCATTCGGTGCCAAAGCGCCCAAGATGCCCCGCAGACACCAAATCGCACGCAAACCCGCACCAACATTAGCGATCCCAGAATTTGCTTGGACAAGCCTCTGTGCCAAAACGGTCACTCCCCCACACGTGGCCGCGAGCGGCTGATTCACAGATGGCTGTAGTCGTTCAAGTATCAAGTGTCAATGACTGAAAGCAGTCAGGGCACCAGGACTTGTGCTTTGCATTGAGTTAATTAAGTGCAGCTTGCCTCAGAGCTGGCGCAGACATAGTTCAAAGATCTCGACGAATGAGTGCCCCTTTGAACAGCACTGGGCCAGTCGGCCCCGCTGAGCTGGGTACGCCGCCTTTGGGCTCCAGACTGATGGCCAGTGCAGGAATCGCTCTCATCTCGGATTCTTGTGCCGTGAGCTGCTCGAGCTTTCCATCACCCATGATCCCGAGGGAACGTGGCGCGCCTTGCTGAGGCAAGGCCCACAATTGCAGCGACTTGTTGTCCGCCTCCTTGAAGCCGCTCACGCGCTGCAAAACCAGTTGCTGGTGTTGGGGATCAAAGGTCACCAGCATGGATGCATCAGCCTTGCCATCGGCCAGTACCGCCACATATTGAATTTGGGGTACTGCCTGCAATTCAGCCTGCGCCATCTGGAGCTGAGTCTGCAGCGCAGACAATTTCTGTTGCGAGGCTTCCCTGAGACCTTGATGCGACCAAAGCCCTACCGAGATAGCCGCCACCGTGGCCAAGCCGCCTGCCAGGGCCAGTCCGCGCCACCATGCCAGCGCTCCTGAAGGCGACTTCGATGCAGCGGCTTCACGCTGCCGTGCCAGCCTGGCGCCGGACTTCTCTGCCTGCAGCAAGTTGGCGATGCGTGTCCAGACTACTGCGTCGGGCTGCACCGGAGCCTGCACCTCGGAAAAGGCTGACCAGCGACCTTGCCAGAGCAAGGCCGCCGCACGAACCTGGGGAAACTCACGAGCCATCTGCTCAAAACGCCTGCGCGCTCCGCCGTGCAAGGTACCTAGCGAATAGGAGGCTGCCAGGCGATCGAGCAATTCAGGGTTTCGGATCAGATTCATGATGTGGACTCCTGGCACTCAGACATGGCGCGCCATGCATTTGCGCAGTTGCTCAAGGCTGCGGCGTACCCATGTTTTGACGGTCCCCAGCGGCAGCTTCAGGCTGCTGGCCAGCTCGCTATGGCTCAAATCCCTCAGATAGGCCAGGCTCACCACTTGGCGCTGGGGCGGCTCCAGCTTTTCTAGACACTGATGCAAAACGACGGCTTGTTCACTGGCCTCCACCAATTGCATTGGCCCTCGCGTGTCCTTGTCCTGCGGCAACGCATCGGCATCCTCAATAGGCACATTGAGATGCAGGCGTTCGGCTCTGCGGCGGCGCAAAAAATCCAATGCCCGGCTGCGCACCAGCATGCCCATCCAGGCCAGGGGTGGGCTGAGCGAGTCCCGGTAAGTCCCCGCACTGCGCCAGATGGCCAGAAAGCTCTCTTGCAGCACATCCTCGGCCCACTCCTTGTTGCCGAGGATGCGCAAAGCCAGACCATACAACCGGGAAGCAGTCTGATCGTATAGAAGCTTGAGAGCAACCTCATCCCGGGTTGCTACGCGATCGAGTAAGTCCATCAGTTCGTGGTCCGGTGTATTGGCGCTCATGTAGCCATTGTGATCAGAAGCACATCCTTCATGCGGCGCTGTTGGATAACTGCCAAGGCATGTTGCTGACCTTGGGTATTTACCTATACGCAGCAACTGAGCTGCTGGATGTGGGCAGCGCACGAATTAACAGAAAAATATTCTCAGAATCTTGAATGCATCTTGCCAAAGGCTGCATGCTCCAAGCGTCGGACATCGCAGCGCCACAAATTGCAGGGCGTGACCAGACGAACCGCCCGAATAGCTCGCAGACGGGGCACTGACTTCTACCGCTGAAATAAAGTCAGAGGCAACCTTGCTGTATGTCCGCGCATCCGTCTCATCGCCAACAAAGAATGAATAGCAAAAATCAATGAATCCAGACAGGAATTGGCTGCGTATTCCTTACAGCCGGCATTTTTCGGCTTGTACATCAAGGAGCATCCATGTACTCGATTCAATCTGCACGCAAGTTGGCTTCGTTCGGTCTGGCTATCTCGATGACTGCGGCCTCCGTCGCAGCGATGGCTGATGTGATGGTTGGTGGTGCACCCATGCTGCCTACCAAGGACATCATCGACAACGCGGTCAACTCCAAGGATCACACCACGTTGGTTGCAGCGGTCAAAGCCGCTGGTCTCGTCGACACGCTCAAGGGACCTGGTCCGTTTACTGTCTTTGCGCCTACCAATGCGGCGTTTGATGCGCTTCCTGCTGGCACCGTAGACACGCTGCTCAAGCCTGAAAACAAGGGGATGCTGACAACGATCCTCACATACCACGTTGTACCGGGCAAGTGGGATGCCGCAGCACTGAGCAAGATGATCAAGGATGGAAACGGCAAGGCCATGATCAAAACCGTCAGTGGCGGCACTCTTACGGCCAAGTCGAGTGGACAGAAAATTATGCTGATGGATGAAAAAGGTGGCGCAGCCACGGTGACCATTCCCAACGTATACCAATCCAATGGCGTGATTCATGTGATCGATAAAGTACTACTGCCCAATTAACGGAAGGGTTGTCACAAGGGTATCGTCTCGATCACTGACCACAAATTTGAGTGGTCAAAATGCAGTATCAGGACAACCAAATAGGATTGGATGCTCAATTTTCCTAAGTCCAAGAGGCGTGAATTCGAGCAAAAAATCAGAGAGTCTTGATTGAGACGAGGCGCGAAGCCGAATCGAGTGTGAAAGGCTTCGCGCCAATGCATCAGTGGTAGTACCGCCAGGCGGTCCTGGTGAGTCAGAACAGTTGCCGCACCGAGCAATGGGTCGATCGCAGGCTCTCACAAACGACCGCTAACCGGCATGCAAACTTGCGGCCAAACCTCGTCCAGATTGCCCAGTGTCGAGTGACTGCTCCCGCCGAGAGCAGACGCTGGCTGGCGATCTTGCGAGCGACCGCAATGGATCGTGTTGCGATGTTCAAGATACGCTCAAGGCCTTCGACAAGCCAGACTGGCCGTGAGCTCTCCTGACGGCATTTGCTTCCCGAAGATATGTGGGAAGCTTGCGGGGTGACTGAACCACCAAAGCGAAGGCAACGATCCTTGTTTTAAAGGTCACCTTCGGCAAGCTGGGCACACTACTTTGAGATGCGCCTTTAAGGGCTAATTCTTCCACTTCCGACGTTCGCGACGTGGGAAGTTCAGGTGCTCCGGGGCATCTCCAGATAACTATCTGATTTTCATAGGCTTCCAAGGTTGGAAGCAACAGATCTTCCGACCTAAAAACTTCCGACCCTGGCGCATTGAAAAATTCCAAGCTTTGCAGCCAATCATGCCTGTAAACGCTCGAGGCACAGGAAAAACCGGCAGTCGCGTGCCAGCCCTCTCCCGGGCACTATCTGCCCATTCTGGCCGATTTGTGCGCTGGGCCGGCCCAGTTCGAGCCAAAGCTGACAACACCCCGCGCTCGGCCCAAATCGCCCGCAAACCCGCGCCAGCATTAGCGAATCCAGAATTCCCCTGGACCAGCCCCTGTGCCAAAACGGTCACTCCCCCACATGAACTCAGCCAGGCATTCCATCGCTTGCGATGGAATATGAGCCCTGCGAGATGACTGAGCGCAGATCAGCGCAACCCACGAGAATCGTTTTTTTGTGTCGCGCCTGAGTTTTTGAAGTTGACCCGCCTCAAACCAAGACACAATGTACGCGGTCACTTTCCACTGAAAGTGAACCAACTGCATAAACGACGTATCTCATGTATGGGTGCATCCCTTTAGTGCTGGTTCATAACTTTACATAGGACCTCTTTTAGATGAGTACACATTCTTATAAGGATTTGTTGGCGCAACGCGAGGCTCTTGAGCAACAGATTGCTGCGGCCCGAAAGACTGAAGTCGCAGACGCGGTGCAAAAGATCAAGAATTTGATTGAGGCTTTCGGCCTGACACAGGACGATGTCTTTCCTCCAGCCAAGCAAAAGCGCGAGGCAGGCACTGTGGCTCCCAAATACCGCGACCCCGTGACTGGCCAGACCTGGACCGGCCGAGGAAAGCCGCCGAACTGGATCAAGGATCAAGACCGTTCGCAGTTTGCGATTTAAAAGTGGCCCTAGTGGCCACTTTTTCTTTATGGAGACATTCACGACCGACGGCCTGTCGGCGACACCTTTTCTGGTGCATCACTGAGGCTCCTGGTCTCTCTCGCTATCACTTCGTCAAATACTGGCTGCACCGGCTTGCTAACCCTGCTCCTGGCCACTCGGCCATCGCAAAATTATTGACCGCAGAGACTTGGACGATGCTGCCCCGGAAACCGCTTGCCGCGGTCAGGAGCAAAGGCATACCCGGCCTCTGGAAGACCAATCGTTTTTATCGCAGGCTTTTGAGAGTCAGGCCTGGGCAAGAATGCTGGATTCGATTGCAGAAAGATTAGGGTGACTCGACTCTGCTCAAACGCGGTAAACGCAGGTCTTTGCTCAGTTCCCGCGCGAAGGCTTCATAATGCGCGACCATGCAAGCGCTGCGTAACTCACTGTCACTGACCCGCCTGGTTTTGGCGTGGTTCATACTGACTTTGGCAATTGCAGTCGCGTCACCCATCGTGCATCCCAAAGTCATCGAGGTTGTTTGTACCTCGAGCGGCAGCATGCAGGTGATCATGCTGGATGACGATGGGCAAGCCACACCCGGTCTGCATCATTCGCTGGACTGCCCCCTGTGCCTGACCATCACAGCACCTCCGGCCTACTCCTCCCAGCATCTTGAACAGCCACAGCCGCTTGGCCTGGCACTGCATCCTGTGGTTTCGGCGCGCATTGCCGCGCTGGTGGGGGCCGCTTTGCCCCCGCGAGGACCACCAGCACTCGTGTAAGTCCGCTGTGCCCGTCTACTGAGACGGCCGCACCTTAGCCGTCGGGCTCAGCCCTGCACGGCCGATTCCACTTGCACGCAGTTTTTCCATGACCTCTTACTCTTCTGGTGCGATGCCTGATGGCAGCGCTCGCTCTTTTTCGTCCCTACCGCTCCAACGCCAGCATGTGGCGCTGACGGTTGCCCAGCTATCGCTAGCCGCGCCTCTTCTCGCGGCCTCTTCAGCGGGTTGGGCGCAGGCCGATGTCACCCTGGACACGGTCACCGTTCACTCTTCGGGCAATACCTCTTTGGAGCGTGCGGTAAGCACCGGCAGCCGGCTTGACCTCAGTGCACGCGATACACCGGCCAGTGTCGAGGTCACCACGCGCGAGCAACTGGAGGCTCGCGGCGACACGGCTCTCGTCGACGCCATCACGCGATCTACCGGCATCACCAGCCTCGGACATCCGGGCAATAGCGGCAGTTCTCTTTCGGCCAGAGGTTTCACGGACACCACCTCGGTCATGCGTCTATACGACGGCACGCGTCAGTACGGCGGCGTCGGAGTGAGCTTTCCTTTCGACACCTGGTCCATCGAGCGTATTGAGGTTCTGCGTGGACCGGCATCCGTGATCTATGGTGACGGCGCCATTGGCGGCGTGGTCAACGTGATCCCCAAAAAGCCGGCACGCGGGCCTGTTCAGAACGAAATCCAGGCCACCGCAGGAACCAATGGCAGGCGTGCGCTGGCCTTTGGCAGCGGCGGCGCAATCAACGACCAGTGGTCCTACCGCCTGGATGTCAGCGGTGATCAATCAGAGGGCTGGGTGGATCGCGGGGACTCCAGCAACCGCACAGTCTCTGGCGCATTGCGCTGGGATGTGACACCTGATCTCAACCTGCAGCTGTCGCATGCGCAGGGCCGGCAAAAGCCCATGCGCTACTTCGGCACACCGCTGATCAATGGGGTCCAGGATCCAGCCATCCGTGAGCGCAACTACAACGTCGCGGACAGCCGCATTCAGTACAAGGACCGCTGGACCGAGCTGCTCGCCCAATGGGCCCCCAGCAGCAAGGTGGTGGTGCGCAGCAAGCTCTACCACATCGGCAGTGATCGCTATTGGCGCAATGCGGAAGCCTATCGATACAACATGGCCACAGGGCTGATCGACCGCTCGGACAATACGGAAATCGGTCACGACCAGACCCAGACAGGCAACACGACGGATGTGAGCTTCAGCGGCAGTCTGTTCGGGCGCGCCAATCAGGTCTCCCTGGGGTTCGACGTCAATAGGGCATCGTTTCAGCACACCAACAACACCTACACAGGCAGCTCGGGCTCCGTGGATCCCTACAACCCGGTCCCCGGCAACTACAACAGCTCTGTCCCTTTCATTCCCCGCTATGAGAACAAGGCCGAGCAGTATGCGCTGTTCGCGGAAGACAGGCTGGAACTGACCGATCGCTGGTCTGTCGTGGCGGGCGCGCGCTTCGACCACACGGACCTCTCGCGCCAGGATCTGGTCGCCGGCAATCAAGCCTTCAAGCGAAGCTATTCCAATACCGGATGGCGCCTTGGCACCGTCTACAAGCTGAACCCGGATCTGTCACTCTATGCGCAAGCTTCCAGGGCGGCAGATCCCGTCAGCGGCCTGCTTCTACTGTCGGCGGCCAACTCCACCTTCGATGTATCGACCGGCAGACAGTTCGAGATCGGCGTCAAGCAATCGTTCTGGGAGGGCAAGGGAGACTGGACGCTTGCCGCATATTCCATCACCAAGAACAATCTGCTGACACGAGATCCTGCCAACCCTGCCTTGCGCGTGCAGGTCGGCGAGCGTTCGTCCAGGGGGATTGAAGGCACGCTATCGATGCCGCTTGGCAAGACGGTGCAGATCGATGCCAACATCGCCTTGCTCAAGGCTCGCTATGACGATTTCAGCGAGTCGGCAGGCGGCGTTACGGTCTCGCGTAACGGCAATGTGCCGACGGACGTACCGGAACGTGTTGCCAATGTCTGGGTCAGCTGGAAGCTCGTGCCTGACTGGACACTGTCCGGCGGTCTGCGCCATGTGGGCAAGCGCTATGCAGATAACGCAAACACCTTGAAGCTGCCGGCATACACCACCGCTGGCCTGGCGCTGCAATGGAAGGCAGCCAAGGCCACCACGCTCACACTGCGCGGGTTCAACCTCTTCGACAAGCACTATTTCACGACTTCCTACTACACCAATACCCAGTGGTTTGTCGGGGAAGGACGACGTGTCGAGCTGACCTTGAACCATCGTTTCTGATCGGGCTGCTGATGTGGACTTACGCCCATGCCAAACGCTTGGTGTTCCTGGTGCATCGATGGACAGCAGTGGCTGCCTGTGTACTGATGGCCCTCTGGGTCTTCAGCGGAGTGGTCATGCTCTTTGTCGGCTACCCCAAGCTGCTGCCGTCCGAGCACCTGCGCGCACTGCCCTCTCTGAGCACTGGTCAGTGCTGCCTGCCGGTTGAGGTAGCGCTGAACCACAGCCCATCGCCGGACAAGGTGCAGCAGATCACCCTCACCACGATTGCAGGCCGTCCCAGCTACCGGCTCAAGGAGGCTGACGGCACGCTGCGAGTCGTTGATGCCGGGACGGGAGCTGTTGCTCCGCCACCCGATGACGCAACCGCACTGCATAGCGCCCGAGCATTCACGTCTGGAGCGAATGGCGTTCTACAAGGTCGAACCCAGGACGATCGCTGGACGCACTCGGCCCTGCTGAATCCCCATAGGCCTCTCATCAAGGTCCGGATGGATGATTCCGCATCAAGCCTGCTGTACATCTCCTCAAGCACCGGTGAGGTGGTCATGGATGTGCCGCGTCATCAACGCTACTGGAACTACGTGGGGGCTTGGCTCCACTGGGTATACATGTTCCGCGATGGCTCCAGGGATCCCCTATGGAGCTGGTTGGTCATCGGCCTTTCCGCTTGGGGCACCTTGTGTGCCATCACTGGCACCTTCGTGGGCATCTGGCGATGGCGCTTCCATGGCCGCTACAAATCTGGCTCCAAGACTCCTTACCGGGAGTTCCAGATGCGCTGGCACCACATCACGGGCCTCGTATTCGGGGCAGTGATGACCTGCTGGATTTTCAGCGGCCTGATGTCCATGAATCCACTGGGACTCTTCAGCCCGCAGGGAACCCGTCCCGACCTGCACACCTATCAGCATGCAGGCCCTGGTGCCACGAGCGCTGGACTCACCACGCACCAGGCACTGGCCCTGCTCGATGCCCAGGGCTTTGACACGCGCGAGGTCACATGGAAATGGCTGAACGGGCAGCCCTATCTGCTGGCCTTTGGCGGAGCGGGCGACACCCGCGTGCTGCCCGCAAATGCTGTTGCGCCCAAGGTGGAGCGCACATTTGAGCAGTCTCTGCTGGAGCAGGCAGCGCAGAGGTTGCTGCCCTTTGCCATACGCTCCACCGCCTGGTTGCACGAATTCGACGCCTACTACTACCGTCGGGGCGAGGCTTCCATGTATGCTGCAGCGGCGCGCGAGCTACCCGTACTCAGGGTCCAGTTCGAGGATCCGGGCAACACCATCGTCTACATCAGCCCGTACTCCGGTGATGTGGTGCTGAGCCTGGACCGTAGCCAGCGTACAGGCAGATGGTTGTTCAATTTCCTGCACAGCTGGGACTTGCCGTGGATGCTGCGCAGCGCTTGGCCGCGAGATGTCATGCTGGTCCTGCTCAGCCTGGGTGCGTTTGCGCTGGCATTCACAGGCATCGTGCTGGGCTACAGACGGCTCAAGCTATTCATCAGCCACAAGCTCGGCAGCTGACCTGGGCCGCAAGGGCTACGGCCCAGCCTCGCGTGCTATCGCCATGAAAAGACACCCGACCTTGTTCCGGGTCGGGCGTTGCACATTCCCGGCTGCACTTGCGCCAGGGATTGGCGCAAGCCGATGCCGCAGTCACATGTGAAGTGAGACCGTTGGCGAGCCAATCAGCAAGCCGCAATCAGTGGCACGGCGCAGGGTTCATGCCTTCACTTCGACGACCTGCTCAAAGCCACCAAAGATCATGCGCTTGCCGTCGAAGGGCATGGGCGGGTTGCCGGGAGCTGACGGGTCCATGCGCGGGTCTTCCATCATCTTCTTCATTGCGGCGTCGCGCGTGGCCTTGTCCGGCCATTCAACCCAGGAGAAAGCCACCGTCTCTTCGGACGTGGCCAGCACCGAGCGCCGGAAATCCGTGACCTTGCCCTCGGGGACATCATCGCCCCATCCCTCGATCACGCGGATTGCACCCAGTTCGAGGAATATCGGATCGAGCTTGCGTGCGTGCTCGATGAATTTTTCCTTGTTGGCGGTGGGGACTGCGATCACGAAACCATCGATATATGACATGTTTTCACTCCTGCCAAGTTGGCCCGTCGGTGCTTGAACAGCACCGCTACAGAATGCCCGCCGGGTTCACCGCTGCATTGCTTTCAACATGGACCCTTTGGGCTCGCAGCTCAGGCTCGGGCAATAGGAGCCGAGCCTGAGCATTCAACATTGTCTTTGGCGAACAGCAACCAGACCAATGCCCAAGTACGCTGGCCCTGGACCTGATTGGCAGGATCGCCGGGAAGGTGGTGATGACTAGGGGTTCGATGGTACTGCTGCTCCTGTGCACAAAGGCTGACGTTTGTGACCGACGGCTTCTGGCCGGATCGCCCCCAGCAGACCTTGACTCTGCCTGCGCGAAGCAGGAGGCCATCGGCGGACTTGCATTGCGGGCATCTGGAAGCCACGCGCCTTTGCAGGGCATGGCCCGGAAGTGATCGTCACAGGCCTGAAGATCACGCCTTGGGGTGCGTGCTGGGGAGAAAGGCGGTGGCCAGCCCCAGCAAAGGCAGGAACGATGTGACGCCGTAAACCCAGACGATGCCCTTTATATCTGCCAGTTCGCCAAGGCCGGCGGCGCCGATGCCACCAATGCCGAACATCAGACCAAACATCAGGCCAGATACCAGTCCCACGCGGCCGGGAACAGCCTCCTGTGCGTAGACAACGAGTGCTGCGAAGGCCGATGACATCACCAGACCCACGGTGATGGCCAGTACCGCCGTCCAGAACAGGTTTGCGTAGGGAAGCGCGAGAGCGAACGGAGCAACGCCGAGAAAGGAAATCCAGATGACGGCCTTACGCCCTATGCGATCACCCACCGGGCCGCCCACGAACGTTCCAGCAGCGACGGCAGCGAGGAACAGGAAAAGAAACATCTGGCTTTGCTGCACGCTGAGGTCGAAGCGCTCGATCAAGTAGAAGGTGAAGTAATTCGTGAACGATGCGATGTAGACAAATTTCGCAAACATCAGAATACAGATGACGATCACGGCTTGGATCACATGAGCCCGGCTGAGGCCGGCTCCATGGCTTCTGGCCAGACTCTTGGCCTTGGCCTGACCATGGTGCTGCACCCACACCGTAAGGCGATACAGCACAAAAATGGCGACCAGCGCCACGAGCATGAACCAGGCTACTCCGCCCTGGCCGAGCGGTATGACGATGGCGGCCGTGAGAAGCGGTCCGATGGCGCTTCCGGTATTGCCACCGACCTGGAAGGTGGACTGCGCCGTGCCGAAGCGGCCACCCGACGCCAGACGCGCTATGCGCGATGCTTCGGGGTGGAAAGTGGCAGAGCCCACTCCGATGACAGCCGAGGCAATCAGCAGCATGGGAAAGGAATTTGCCGTGGCGATCAGTGCAATGCCAATCAAGGTCATCACCATGCCAGAAGGCAGCAGGTAGGGCTTGGGATGCTTGTCGGTGTACATACCGATCCAGGGTTGCAGCAGGGAGGCTGTGACCTGATAAACAAGGGCAATGATGCCGATCTGCCCGAAGCTGAGCGAGAAATTCGACTTGAGCAGAGGATAGATCGACGGCAGCATGGCCTGGATCAGGTCATTGAGCAGGTGGGCAAAGGCCGCACCTCCGACGATGGGCAGCAAAAAGCCGTGTGGCTTTTGCTCCGCCACTGATCCAGAAGATGACACGGTCGGCGCGTCGAGCGTTGCAGATTTCGCAGACATGAAAAGGCTTGTAGAGCAGAAGCCTGCGGACGAGAAGTTCGACAGGCCCAGTGGACAAAATGGATTCGGGCATCTAGGCCTTGAGGATGATCAAGGTCACAGCCAGCACTGGAGCGTACCGAGAAGCTGCACGGCAGTCGCACGCTGATCTGCCAACTTCTGTAGAGTTTCTGCCATGCACGCCCATCCATCAGACAAGCACAAGCACTTCGACAACCTGCCGCGCCCTTTGGTGGTAATGGAGAACGCCTGGCCGACGGGAAGCTCTACCGGATGGCACTCACACCCGAGGGGGCAGCTGCTCTACGCCACCGATGGTGTGATGGTGGTGCACTCGGACATCGGCTCATGGGTGGTTCCGCCCAACCGGGCTCTGTGGATGCTCGCGGGGCTGCGACATAATGTGACCATGTCCGGTGATGTGCTGATGCGCACCGCGTACATCGACGAGACAAAGATCGCGAATCTGCCAGCCGAAAGTTGCGTCATCAACGTATCGCCGTTATTGCGCGAACTGCTGGTCGAAGCCGTCAGAATTGCGCCAACCGCGCAAGTCGAAGGCCGCGAAGCCTTGCTGTTGGACCTGCTGGTCTGCGAGCTTCGAGTCTCCAGCAGCATACCGCTGCACCTGCCCATGCCGGTCGACACGCGGATACGCTCGATATGCGATGCCTTGTCCAAACGCCCCTCGGATACATCCAGTGCCGCCGACTGGGCGCAATCCATAGGCGTGGCCGAGCGAACATTGCACCGGCTTTTTGCCAAGGAAACCGGTATGACTTTCGCGCAGTGGCGTGAACAGGCGCGCTTGCTCCACGCCTTGCGCCGGATCGCCGAGGGCGACAAGCTCATCGAAGTGGCCATGGACTGCGGCTACTCAAGCCCAAGCGCGTTTGCAGCGATGTTCAGGCGCCACTTCAAGACCCCGCCGTCCAGTTTCTACCAATGACGCTGCGCCTCATCTGGCTGCTACAGCTCGTCGGACGCGATCAATATCGAGTGGCCAGCCATAGTCCATCTGTGCGCATCCTCTGAGTCCGGGACGAGCTGCCCCAAGCTGAATCTCCTCGCATCCCGCCAAATGATTGCCAGCCGGGTGCTCTTGCGCGCGGGTACGAGCCTGCGTGCATGCCCAGCCCTCCTGATTTCAGCAACGGGAGCAGCCGGCCATGTCCCGCTTCACAGTGACCCGCTCACGAAAAGCCGATCGATGCGCCACTGCGTCCACCGAACTAGCTGCAAGACCTCGCCAAAAACATGCGGCATCACTGGCGTCGGCCCATTCAGCGCAGAAATGTCCCCCTGACTGGCGTACCTCTGGAAGCTCTCCCGTCGCGAGGTCTCCCAAGCCACGATCGGTCGCAGTTTCCTGCGAACATTGGTCACTCCCTGAATTTCCGCCCTCCGATCTCCAACGGCCCCCTCGCTCCAACCCATCCACCTCCGATGAAGGCGCTCCAATCACCATGAGACCTGATCAGTATCTTGCGCATTTGCAGGCCGTGTATGCCGCATTCCAGTTGCCCTTCGATCCGATGCCTCCGGCCGGCGAGCAAGAGCTGGCCGCTCTGGTGGCAGAGCTCGGGCCGCTGGATCCCGATCTCGCCGCCCTCTGGCGTCTGACGGCGAGCAGCAGTTCCGACCGCACCCAGCCCTTGTTCCAGCGGCCGGGCTTTGTGGATGCGCTGGACCTTCTCACGCCAGCGCAGGCCAAGGCCCGGGCAGCCGGCATGGAAAAGCGGGCCCAGCGCATGTGGGATCTGGCCGGTCCTGCGTCGCAGGACCCGCGCCTTAGCGGGCGCTGGTGGCAGGCCGGCTGGCAGCCATTTGCCAGCTTTTACGGAGATATCGTGCTGCTGGTCGATCAACACCCCGGTCCTGAAGGCCAGCGTGGCCAGATCATTGCCTACGTACACGACCCCGACCAGATCCAGTGGATTGCGCCCAGCTTCGGTGCCTACCTGCAGGCGGCAGCCGATTCCATCGACTCCGACAGAGAGGAGTTCTTGAACGGCCCACTTGACGAGCTTGAATGAAGCCAGGCAATGCAGATCGGAGCTGCCGGCGGGCATTGGCGGCGAGGCATGGCCGGGCACTGTCTGGCTACCCTCACCGCCGCCCCCCTGCGCACCAACGCAAAAAACAATGGGCCCACGATCGCAATCTCGTGGGCCCATTGATCATTGCAGACGGCCTGCAGTCAGCGACCGCAGCTGTGCAGCATCAAGCGAAGTTGGCTTCAGCGAACTTCCAGTTCACCAGCTTTTCCAGGAAGGTCTCGACAAACTTGGGACGCAGGTTGCGGTAGTCGATGTAGTAAGCGTGTTCCCACACGTCCACGGTCAGCAGCGCCTTGTCGGCGGTGGTCAGGGGGGTGCCAGCAGCGCCCATGTTGACGATGTCCACGGAACCGTCGGCCTTCTTCACCAGCCAGGTCCAGCCGGAACCGAAGTTGCCCGCAGCGGAAGCCACGAAAGCCTTCTTGAACTCGGCGTAGGAGCCCCACTTCTTGTTGATGGCATCGGCCAGCGCGCCTGTAGGTTCTGCACCGCCGTTGGGAGTCATGCAGTTCCAGAAGAAGGTGTGGTTCCAGATCTGGGCAGCGTTGTTGTAAATGCCACCGGAAGACTTCTTGACGACCTCTTCCAGATCCATGTTTTCGAACTCGGTACCCTTTTGCAGGTTGTTCAGGTTCACCACATAGGCGTTATGGTGCTTGCCGTGATGGAATTCCAGCGTTTCCTGGCTGTAGCCGAACGGAGCCAGTGCATCAATAGCGTATGGCAGGGGGGGCAGGGTGCGTTCCATGATGGTTTTCCTCGTGGTTGAAATTTTTGGGAGCCGTCCAGTGCCATGGCGCCTGAGCGGTGACCGTTGTGCCGGCCAGGGCGGCAAGCACATTGCTGTACTGCAGACGTCAAGTATTGCACTAACCGAACCATTGTAGAAAGAACTGAGAGGCTGCGCGCCATTCATCAGGACTATTGCTCACGCGGGAAAAAGCATGCGCTAACGGCTTACAGCGCATGAACGCTGGACCCTGCTGCATTGCCTGCGCCGATTGCAAAAGAGTTCTGATGAAGAACCCGGTGAGCGTGGAGGTGTTTTGTGACCCGCCTGTGGCTGGCGAGCCTCAAAGCAGACGCGGCTGAGTGACCACCACATCCACCGCTCCGTCCGACAACTGGGCCTTCAGCGCCGCTCCCGGCACGGCCTGTCCAACCTGAGTCACAGGCCTGCCCTGCTCATCCGTCAGCAAGGCATAGCCGCGCTGCAGCACCAGGCGAGGGTCCAGCAACTGCATGCGCAGGTCGATACGATCGAGCTTGTGCCTTTGCTGCTCCAGGCTGCGTCGGAGAATATTGGGAAAATTAGCCTGAAACGCTTTCTGGTTCTGCGATAGATGCTGTAATTTAAGTAGCATCGCATGGCGCAGACGCTGCGCTTGCCGGCTGAGCTGCAACTGGTTGCGTGTCAGCTGCTCACTGGGCCGGCCCAGGCGCTGGGCCGCCATATCCAGGCGCTGGGCCTGGCGATCCATCACCCGCTGCACGGCGTTGTCCAGACGGTCCCCCATCAGGCCCAACGCGCCCAACCAGACCTCGCGCGGCTGGGTCACCAGCTCGGCCGCTGCCGTGGGCGTGGGCGCGCGCAGATCGGCGCAGAAATCGGCAATCGTGAAATCAGTCTCATGGCCCACGCCACTGATCAGTGGCACCGGGCTTTGCACAATGGTGCGCGCCAGCTGTTCGTCGTTGAAGGCCCAGAGGTCTTCCAGCGAGCCGCCACCGCGCACCAGCAAGATGGTGTCAATCACCGGCTGCCGTGCGGAGTCAGCAGGCAAATTGCCGCTTGAGCCTTGACCGTCTTGTGCCAGCCGATACAGTTTTGACAATGCCTGCACCAGTGACTGCGGCGCCTGTGCGCCTTGTACCAGAGCAGGCACGATCACCACCGGAATATGCGGCACCCGACGGCGCAGCGCCGTCACCACGTCGTGCAAGGCGGCTGCGCCCAGGGACGTGACCAAGCCGATGCCGCGCGGCAAGGGGGGCAGCGGCCTCTTGCGCGCAGCGTCGAACAGCCCCTCTGACTCCAGTTGGGCCTTGAGGCGCAAAAACTGCTCGAACAGAGCCCCCTGCCCGGCTCGCTGCATGGTATCCACCACCAGTTGCAAATCACCGCGCTGCTCGTAGACGCCTAGACGCCCTCTGACTTCGACCAGCTCGCCATCACGTGGCGAGAAACCGACCTGCTCGGCCGCACGGCGGAACATGGCGCAGCGAATCTGCCCGCTCGCATCCTTGAGATTGAAATAACAATGCCCGCTGGCGGCGCGCGAAAAGCCACTGAGTTCGCCACGCACCGCGACTGGATTGAAGCGCGCCTGCAAGGCATCACCGATGGCGTGGCATAGCGCGCCAACTTCCCATACATGCTGCGTGGCTGTTGGGTTTGATCGTTCAAACATTGAATTCATGCGGTGTCAGCGAGGTCATACGCGGGCCGGATTCTCCACAGATGTCGGCGTCCAGCCTTGTCGGCGACAAATCCGGAACGACTCTAAAAATCACCTTAAGAACAAAACCCATCTCATTGATTTAAAACAATTTATTGCCATTCACACAGCTGTCAAACTCGTAACAAGCCTTCACTGCAACGCCGACAGACTGCCGACACGGCGACTAGATCACAAAGTTATCCACAGATTTCTGTGCTATACGCGAAAACATTCGCAAAGAAACGCAAGTTCTGCGTGCCCTGCTGCCTGAACAAGCTCCATCGCTCAAGCCTCGCTTGGCGATCTTGCTGCACTGACTCAAGTCAACATATCAGGCCCGCAAAAACGGCTCGCAACAGCACGACAGTGGGTGATAATCATCGGCTGCAATTTCAGAACGACGAGGGAGAGCAACGTTGCTGTCGATCATACAAGCCGCAGGATGGCCTATCTGGCCTTTGATTGCCTGCTCGATTCTGGCTCTGGCCCTGATTTTTGAGCGCTTTGCCTCGCTGAAAGCCAGCAAGGTTGCGCCAGCCAATTTGCTCAACGAAGCGATTTCGGTCTCCAACAAAAACCTGCCCAGTGCAGAAACCACCCAGCAACTGGCGCAAAGCTCGGTACTGGGTGAGGTGCTGGCCACCGGCCTGCGCACCCGCCAGGCACACCCCGAAAGCAGCGAGGAAGAGCTGCGCTCGGCCATGGAAGGCGCAGGACGCGCCGCCGCCCACAAGCTGGAAAGGTATTTGAGCGCCCTGGCTACCATCGCCTCGGCGGCGCCGCTGCTGGGCCTGCTGGGCACGGTGATCGGCATGATCGAGATTTTCGGCTCCCAGCCCGGTGCCAGCTCCGGCGCTGGCAACCCCGCCCAGCTCGCTCATGGCATCTCGATCGCGCTCTACAACACGGCATTCGGTCTGATGGTGGCCATTCCCTCGCTGATCTTCTGGCGCTATTTCCGCGCGCGGGTGGATGGCTATCTGCTGGGCATGGAACTGGCATCCGAGCAGTTCGTGCGCCATCTGGGCCGCCTCAAGCCTGCCAAGTAAGAAGCGGAACGCATCCACCATGAACTTCCGTCCTCGTCACCGCGATGAGCCCGAGATCAATCTGATCGCCTTCATCGACGTGCTGCTGGTGGTGCTGATCTTTTTGATGCTTTCCACCACTTACAGCAAGTTCACCGAGCTGCAACTGACCCTGCCCGTGGCAGATGCCGATCAGCAACGCGACCGGCCCAAGGAAATCATTGTCGGCGTCTCTGCCGACGGGCGCTACTCCGTCAACAAGCAAGGCGTGGATGACCGTAGCGTCTCCTCCGTCGCCGCCGCTCTTTCCGGCGCGGCAACGGCAGGCCGTGACAGCGTGGTCATCATCAGCGCCGATGCCAACTCCCCGCACCAGTCGGTCGTGACCGTCATGGAGGCGGCCCGCCACGCCGGAATGTCGCAGATCACGTTTGCGACCCAGTCATCGGCCAGCGCAGGCAAGGCCAACTAGCCCCCGCCTCCATCCCCTTATGGGTGAAATACAAAAAAACGGGCCATCTGGCCCGTTTTTCTTTACCCTCGCGTCCTGACTCAGGCCTGCAGGCCCAGCGCCGTCAGATCGAGCTTGCCGCCAGACAGCGGCGGGCACCAGAAATAGCAGCCCGTCAGCGGCCTGGAGAAACGAAACAGCCCGTCGCTGATACCGTCATCCATGCCCAGCATGCGGCGCATCTGGGCCTCGAACGCGTCAAAGCTGCAACCAAAGGCAGAGAACATCAATCCGCTGCGATCGCTGCCCTGCGGACTGACGCTCCACCAGGGCATGGAGCGGCGCACCACAAAGGCTTCAGGTTCAAAGCTCTCCTGCGCCGTGCGCTTGACATGGGCCGACTCCGGAGCATCGTCCAGCTCCTCGTTGTCGCTGCGGCGGCGACCCACGGCATGGTCCTGCTGAGTGGTGCTCATGCTTTCAAAGGCCGAATAGTCGTGTTCCCACTGCTGCAAAGCCCAGTAGCTGCAGCCATCCAGCCCAGCCCCCTGCTCTGCAGCAATGCCGGCAGCCACGGCTTCATCCTCCTCGGGGTTCTCGGTGCCGTCTTCATAGCCAGTCAGATCTCGGCCGTGGCCGTTATCCGAGCGCTGGTGCACAAAGGCATCCACCACATGATCAAGCTTGAAGGCCGGCGCCAACAAGGTCGCCAGCCTGGCCGTCAAAGTGATCAGTTCACCGCGCTGGTCGCCACGCAGCCACAGACACAGCGCATAAGGTGTGCTGGGCACTGCGAACTCAGGGCCCTTGAGCGGGGGAAACTCGCGCATCAGCGGCAGCTTCCTGTCCAGTTGCTGCAGCACCTGCAGGCCCAGACCCACCACTACCTGCTGACCGTCAACATTTGCCTGCAATTTCCTCAGGCTGTCCTGCAAATCCGTACTTGCACCGGCCAGGGTGAAAAAAACATAGCGTCCCTGCTCAGGAAGAGACGCCAGAATACCTGCTTGTGCTTTTGTCATGGGGTTGCCGATTCATTGGATGGAAAACACATCAAAGTTTAGTAGCGAATCAGCCGTCCCCAGCCAAGCCTTGAGCGGGTAGCAGAATGAGAAAAATGGGGCTCGAACGCAAAAAAGTCGCGACTTTGCCCAAACCACCATTTTTCCGCTGCTAGAATTCATCCCATCGACGACAGGCGCGTAGCTCAGCTGGTTAGAGCACCACCTTGACATGGTGGGGGTCGTTGGTTCGAGTCCAATCGCGCCTACCAAATATCGCAAGCAAAACCAGAGCTTGCAAACAAGACAGCCCGCTTCACAGCGGGCTTTTTTGTTTTTGCGTTTCGCAACAGGCACGTCAAAACGCGATGCATGGATGGCACGCAAGAACTTGCTCATCCCGCCCTGCAACTTCAGTCCGGCTATGACTATATCGGTGCCGGTCGAACCAAAGAAACAGTACCCGCAATGACGGGAACTGGGAGCATCTGACACTGAAGACTTCATCGAGGTCTCAAGCACCGGTAGACCAGTGACTCCTGAGGCCCGTCTTTGTCGTTTCCCTCGGGCCCCAACCAACCCTGCTTCGTGAAGCATGATCTCCTGGAAAACAGTCAATCGCCGGACTGACGGCTGCCGCGAGGCAGCACATCGGTTACCAGAAATACTGCACAGCGAGGAAGTCACCTGCCCGCAGGCGGGCGGCATTGGTGAGCCCGTGAAATCTTGCAGACTCTGGATATTCCTCAATGCTTTCAGAGTTCATTGCATATGCGCTTCATTTTTTGCTCTGACACACATCAACCCCAGCCCATGTAGTCCATCACACTCTTTGACCTCAACGATCTTCTGCGGCCCGTCACCAGCGAGGACCCTCGTGGAACAGACATGCTGCTGAGCACGGAGTTCGACGAAATACAGAGTGCGCTCCAACAGGAAGATCCGTCACTCGATCAAGGCGAATGGATCACGGCCCGCAAGGAAGCTGACCTGCCATTTGTCACGCGGCGCTGCATCCAGTTGCTTCAGGAGCAAACCAAAGACCTTCGACTCGCGATATGGCTCACTGACGCCGTGGCCAGCCAGCACGGCCTACCGGGTCTGACGCAAGGCTATGCCTTGCTCGACGCCTTGGCCGCTCGCTATGGGGACAGCCTTCACCCGCAGCCGGAAGATTGGCGATATGGGGGCTCGTATTGGCAATATCAGCTGGTTTCTCAAACGCTCCGTAGAGCAGCTGGGAAATGCACCTCTGCTGCAGTCTGGCAGCATTCGCATCAATATGCTGGCCTGGCAAGCCGCAGTGGCGCTGGATCAAGCAGTACGGCGCCATCCTTGCGAAGCGCATGAAATTGTGAAGGGCAGGACAACTCTTGAAGAGCTGGAGAGACAGCGATCCTCGGTTCCCGACAGCAGTCTGAAAGTGCTGGCCGCGCAGCTGGCTCAATTCTGTGCAGCGTCGAAGTCCTTGGAGGATACGCTGAATGACAGACTGGGCGATGATGCCCCCAGCTTTGCAGCCATATGGGCGGCATTGGAAGATCTTCAGCATCTGGCTCGGCGTTGGGGCGCCAATGATGAACCCGTTCAGCTGCCCACAGCTGATGAGGCAGCTGCCGATTCCGCACCTTTCGAGAATGCCGCTCGGATGCCTGCGCCAACCGGATCGGAGCACGGGCCTCACTCCGACACGCTTGTCCGCACTCGTGCAGATGCGATTGCACTTCTCGAGCAGGTCGCCGCCTCTCTTGAACACACCGAGCCATCCAGCCCGGCCGCCTATATGGCCCAGAGGGCCGCATGCTGGGCCCGATGGCCACTGCTTGAGTGGCTCAAGCATGTCATCAAAAACGATGATGAGCTGGCTCAACTCTCGAAGAGATGCTTGGCGTGAGCAGCCACGCACGAGTGAACAACAATGGCTAACGCGGTCCGGGCCCACCAAAAAGCAGCACAGCCGTGCCTCTGCATATTCCGGCTGAATCTACCGCCTGCTCCGGTTGTGGCTGAGCCGTCGGCCCACAGCGGATCTTGCGGCTTGCCAAGGAGATGCGTGCGGCGCTGCGCCGGTAGTGAAACCGGCCCAGGTATGGGCAAGCATCTTCATGACTGAACGCAGACACTGCGAGCGCCGCTTCGTTGCACGCTCGCTGCCCAGACCATGAACGCAACCATACTCACGCAGGCGCCCAATATGCAGACGCCAATCCAGCCGCCCCGCGCATAGACCGCGGTGGAAGCCAGTGCACCGGCGCCGCTGCCCATCGCGTAGAACAGCATGTAGCAAGCGACCAACCGGCTATGCGCCTGTGTCGAACTTTGAAAAATCATGGCCTGGTTGGTGACATGCAGTGCCTGGCAGCCCAGGTCGAGCAGCAGGATGCCGACAGCCAGCCACCACAGCGATACGTCCAGAAAACTCAGCGGTATCCACGCAAGCAGTAACAACACCAGGGCCGCCGCGCTGACTCTGTGGCTCCAGCCCCGGTCGGCCCATCGGCCGGCTCGGCCTGCAATGAAGGCCCCTGCTGCGCCGATCAGCCCGAATGCGCCAATCGCCGAATGCGGCAGCGACAACGGTGGAGCACTCAGTGGCAGAGCCAGCGCGCTCCAGAAGATGCTGAACACGGCGAACATCAGCAGCGCCAGCAAGCCTCGAACCTGAAGCACCCGGTTCGTCCGCAACTGTGCGAGCATCGAGCCGACGAGTTCGAAATACGAAAGACGCTGAACAGGCGCTATCTGAGGCGGCAAGTTTCGCCAGATCAGCGCGGCCAGCATGCACATGAGCACCGCCGAGCCGGCATACACGCCGCGCCAACTGCTCAGATCCGCAATCACTCCGGACCAGACTCTGGCGAGCAACAGCCCCACGACCACACCCGCCTGAGCGGCCCCCACCACCCGTCCTCGCTCCCAAGGCGCTGCAACGCTTGCCGCGTAGGCAATCATCCCCTGTGTCATCGCAGTGCCAAGCAGTCCCACGAACAGCATGCCCGTCATCAGGCCGACGGCGTTCTGGACCATCGCCAGCCAGACAAGAGCAAGAACGAGGCTTACCAGCTGCCATCGGGCGAGCCGGCGACGATCAAGCTGGTCCCCCAGAGGCACCAGGAATAGCAAGGCAAGCACTGAGCCAGCCTGCGTGGCAGTAACCACACCACCAATCGCGCCGAGCGAGACACCAAAGTCCGCCGCCAATCGGTCGAGCAACGGCTGCGCAAAGTAAACGTTGGCGACACTTGCACCGCTGGTACAGGAAAAAAGAGCCACGAGCTTTCGGGGCATGGCCGCTGCAGCATGGGAAGAATTCTGAGACATTGCCAAATCTGGTTTCAATATAAAACCAGATTGAGCATAGTGAAGTAAGTTTTAAAATGCAACCAGAAAAGACGGAAAACTTGATGGAGCTGGTCTGATGGCAGAACGCAAACGCATGGATACCGCGACTTGCCCGGTGGCGCGGGCACTTGATGTCATTGGTGACCGCTGGTCACTGCTGATCGTGCGAGACGCCTTTGACGGCATCAGCCGGTTTAGCGACTTCCAGAAAAATCTGGGTGTGGCGCGCAATATCCTGGCCGGCAGACTCAAGGCATTGGTGGAAGCAGGCATCCTGGAGGCACAACCCGCAGCCGACGGTACGGCTTATCAGCAGTACATGCTCACGGCGAAAGGGCAGACCCTGTTTCCTATCGTCGTCGGGCTGCGCCAGTGGGGTGAGGACAACCTTTTTCACCACAATGAACATCATTCGAGGCTTGTGGAGACAGCCAGCGGTCAACCCATTGCCCGCCTGCAAGTGCAAAGTGCTGACGGACGAAGCCTGGCGTTCAAGGATGTGGTTGTGATTGAGAAATCGAAATAGCTTGCCGGGAGGCGAACTTTTCTCGTCGCTCCCTCATCGCCGCAGTGGCTCCACCTCGTGGTTTGAAGGCCGGCTGAAGAGGATGGGAAGATCGGAGCTTGCAAGCCCGTCCTCCATGTTCGCGTTGGTGTCTGCGTGGAGCTAGCGGAGCTGGCGGACCTGGCAGCAAGCCAGCGCAGGCTCTGCTGCACGCAAGCCTGGCGGCATGTTGCGAATCGTGAGCCGGAATCAGGGCACAGTCGGCAGCGCGTTCATGGAACGCAGAACCTTGCGGGCAATGCTCTGGCGTTTGGCAAGGTCGCCGAGCCTGTTCGGAGTATCCATGTTCAACGCGAAGAAGACGGGGCCGCCGGGCCACTCGACCCAGCCCACCCACCATCCGATTTGGCCGGTCCAGCCCGTTTTTGCACGCAGTATCCAGTCAGGGCCGGCTTCATTGACCATCACATCCTTCACAAGTCGTTGGTGTTCGAGCTGGAAAGGCAGTTGATTGAGGTACAGCCGCTGCAGGAAAGCAATCTGCTCGAAGGATGAGATGGCAAGTTCTCCCTCAACCCAGAACGGCTTGTCGCCCGTGGCGATGGCATTGCCATACCCTATCTTTCGCAGGTACCCGGTCTCGCGCACATCGCCGAGTTCCTTGGCAAAGCGCTCATACACCCAGACGGTGGAATTCCTCATCGCCGAGCGCAGGTTCTGGTCCATGTTCCATGCGGGCGTGGGACGCTTCATGCCATCCCAGGGGATGACCTGAAATTCGTCACGCAGCAGCCCCGCATCAAGCGCGAACAGGCTGTGCGGGATCTTGAAAGTAGAGGCCGGCGAGTAACGGCGATGGGCGCGCGAGACGTTGTAGACCAGAGTCGTTTCGGCTGGAGCTCGCGCATCAAGTACAACAATGCTGCCTTGAGCATCGGCTTCCGTGAAAAACCGGGACCATTCCGTCATTTCCTGAAATGGCTGACCCGCCACTGCTATTTGAGCAAACCCTGCAGCCAAGGCCGATAAGACCAAACTTCGTCGATTCATGCGAACAGTTTAAAGGTCAACGGAACCTACCCGAGGGGACCTGAGCGGCGATAGCACCGGCTAGGGCGAGGATGGACGTCTTCTGCGGTTCCTGTGCAGTGGTTGCTTTCGGCCATACACGAACATTTGCGGCCTTCCCTGCATGGCAGCGGCGGACACCCCGAAGATCAATGACGATGCCAAACAGCCAGTCGACGTTTAGCATCGCCGAGTGCTGCGCGCCCTGCCCTCAGAACCGATAGCGCGCTGTCACCAGTACATTGCGCGGATCGCCATAGACGCCCGTACCGTAAGAGCCCAGACCCGGCATATAGGTCTTGTCGAACAGATTGTTCACGTTGATCGACATTGACCAGTGCTTGTCCATCTCATAACGTGCCATCAGCCCCACCACGGCGTATGACGGCTGGGTAGCACGCCAGTATGGGGCGCTGGGTTGCTGGTAATAGGTTTCGGTTTGCCAGGTGACATTGCCACCCACGGTCCAGCGCGACCAGTCACCGCGCAGGCGGTAGGTGCTGCCCAGCTTGAGCAGATGGCGGGGCTGATTGGTATTCACCGCTGGCGTGACCACATCAGGCTGTGCCGGTGCCTTGGACGTGCGGTAGGTATACCCCCCGAACAGGTTCCAGCCCGGCGCGATACTGCCGGACAACTCGGCCTCCAGGCCCTGGCTGGTGATGCCATCGATGGCGGTGTAGATCTCTTCACCGCTGGCCCCGTTCATGCCCTGGTACTGCGCCGCATTCTTTTGCTTGATGTGGAACAGCGCAACGCTGGTGTTGAGCTTGCCATCCAGCAACTCGCCCTTCACGCCCACCTCTTTGCTCAGCCCCGTCAGCGGCGACAAAGGGTTGCCGCTTGCATCCTTGTAATAGGTCTGCGGGTTGAAAATATTGGTCACGCTGCCGTACACGGACCACTGCGGGTTCAGGTCATAGACCAGGCCTGCATAGGGCGTGATCTTGCGGTTCACCTGCAGGTCATTGCCCACAGAGCTCTTTCCCGTGGCCAGGACCGTGGTGGCGTCCAGCATGTCGTACCAGCTTGCGCGGGCACCCAGAATCACCGACAGGTCATCCGTGGGCCGCAGGCGGGTGGCCGCCGAAAGGCCTTTTTCCAGCACCACGATCTCGCGGTCCGAGCTGCGCGTGAACGTGGGCTGAGCAATGTTGCCGTCCCA